>CAVYTS010000043.1:0-75978 GCA_963771305.1 uncultured Acidobacteriaceae bacterium | reverse complement strand
GAGGCGTTCCAGCGGATCGGGGCACAGCTCGGCCTGGTCCGCACCGTCCGCTTGGTGATTTCCTCGGTAGTGGACGTGCCGGTTGTGATCGGCTGGTTCCGGCCCCTGGTGCTCATGCCGGCTGCAGCACTTACTGGAATGGCGCCGGAGCACATCGAGGCGTTGCTGGCGCACGAGCTTGCCCATATCTGGAGACACGACTATCTGGCGAACGTGCTACAGCGAGTCGTTGAGGCAGTATTGTTCTATCATCCCGCGGTGTGGTGGGTGTCAAATCAGATCCGCCAGGAACGTGAGTTGTGTTGTGACGATTTGGCGGTAGCTGCCAGTGGCGACGCCCTTTCGTATGCGCATGCGCTCGCCGACCTGGAACTCTCCCGTCCCGTCCATGCTCATACAGCGGTCGCAGCCAATGGTGGCTCGCTCTTAACTCGCATTCGCCGGCTGGTGGAACAACCGCAGCCGGCGTCTCATACGGCCCTGGGGCCAGTGGCAGCCTTCGCAGCCACTCTGATCGTGCTTTCCGTCACGGTGTGGCGATAGTAAGGGGTGCTCAGACCTCAGCCCGGTCTGTCGGAGTGATCGAGCGCAACAGCATTTGGGTAGACACGGTCAAGCGCGGCAACATGCCGCTGGCAGTACGCGGGCTTGGAGCGCTCACCACGAACACCACCGCCGACCTGCGACTACCGCTGTCGATGCTGAAGGAGGTGAAGCCGGGTCAGACTGTTTCTATCCAGTTCACCAATCGCAGCGAGATGGCTACCGGGAAAGTGGCCGGAACCAGTCTTGGCGTAACGGAAGGGACGGTCGCCGTGGAGATCACCAGTGCCCTTCCTCCCGGCGTGCAGCAGGGCATTGAAGTAGATGGGACCATCCAGGTGGGTCGCTTGAACGACGTGCTCTGGGTGGGCCGCCCCGTCGAGTGCCAGCCCAACAGCACCGGCAATCTGTTCAAGCTGGAACAGAACGGGGAGCAAGCGGTACGAGCTAAGGTTGAATTTGGCCGGGCATTTGCTGGCACAATCGAAATTCGAAGCGGACTGGCGCCCGGCGACAAGGTGATCCTAACTAAGCGACACTGCGCCGTTCAAGCAATACGACCGGATCACTACGTCCGAGCGAATCGGCGCGTTGGAACCAATGATGCTTCTCCGAGGCCTCGGCCTGCGAGCGAAGCCCAGCGCAAGCTCAGGACAGTCAGCCGTGTCCTTGGGATGCGCGGCAGTCGTTTCGTCGGAAGAGTCTGCCACTCGATCACCGTCGCCGGCTTCTCCTGAAACATTTGGTGAAACCCCGCTTGGTGCGAGGTGAATTCGCACTGCCATGTGGCGCCTTCGAGGCAACTCCATCGCCGGGAAGGGAATGCTGTCGTGTTCATCGACTTCGTATACGGCACAGATACTGGCGAACCTAAGCTGCCTACGAGCCCGAGAGCGGATCCAGGTAGAGTATGGAAGGATACTGGAGCTCGCGTTGCTAGATATCATCTTTTTTCTCATTAGTTTGGTCTGCTTGTTTGCGGCGGTGGTTGCGCTACTGGAGCTGGGCCGGCATCTTGGAATCCGAAAGCGAGCCAAAGACCCCGAAGGCGCAACGAAGGGTCTCGGCTCCCTGGAAGGAGCTGTTTTCGCGCTGCTGGGTCTGCTGATCGCGTTCACTTTCTCCGGAGCAGCGGACCGGTTCAATCACCGCCAGGAATTGATCGTCCACGAGGCCAACGCAATCGGCAAAGCATACATGCGCCTGGACGTGCTTCCCGCCGCCGCGCAGCCCGGGCTGAAGGAAGACTTCCGCCGCTACATAGATGCGCGCTTGGCTTATTACCATAAACTGTCGGATCCGGCCGGTGCCGAGCGGGAGTTTGCCGAGGCGACCGAACTCCAGCGGATCATCTGGAAGAACGCGGTTGCCGCAAGCCAGCAGGCAGGCAATCCGGCGGTAATGACGTTGGTGCTGACTGCGCTGAACGAAATGATCGACATGACTGCGGTTCGCTCCGAGGCCCTGCAAACTCATCCCCCGCTGACGATATACATCATGCTGGTGGGGCTGGTCCTGGCGGCGGCGCTCTTCGCGGGCTATGCGATGGCGGAAAGCAATGACCGCAGCTTGATGCACGTGCTCGGGTTCGCGCTGCTTATGACGGCCGCGCTGTACGTCATCGTTGACCTGGAATTTCCACGGAGGGGCCTGATACGGATTGATGCCGCAGACAAGATACTCGTAGACGTGCGGCGGAACATGAATTGAAACTTGTGGGACCGGGACGAGCCTCGTGTCTGGTTAGCTGTCGCTCCTGACAAAGGCGTTGCGAAGGGCAGCATGGCAGCCTGCCCCGATGTGATGGCGACTTACCGCGCTTTTCGCGCCCCTACGCCTGTATAGAATCGAGCTACCAGGCTTCCGGGTCTCAGCGCAACGGGTGCTCAGTCGCTTCGGTGTATTCAAAGACTTACTGGGGGAAAACTGGGGGTACCCTCGCGTCCATGGAATAGGAAATTCGGGTAAATATGGGTAATTCGATGAGGACGCCCGCTAGTCGGCCGCACTGCCGTAAACCGCGTGTCGTCAAATGGTTGCGTTGAAAATAAAGGAGTTATTTTGGCTCCTCAGGTAGGATTCGAACCTACAACCCTTCGGTTAACAGCCGAAATACTTATAGTCGCCTCGCGTTGCAAACACAAGACTTAAAACGGCAAGAAGCTGATTTTAGCCGAATTTGGGGGGACTTTGGGGGTAGTCTCCCAGACATCCAATTGAACTTCGCGAACCTGGGGGCTGCAAGGACTGACTACAGGGGCATCTCAAGGCTTCTTCGGCAAATCAATCAGCACGATATCCGAATTGTTTCGCAGTCGGTCGAACACGATCTGCTTGCCGTCGGCGGTAATGTCAAAGGTGCGCATGGTGGCAGGGTTCGTTAAATGCGTCAGCTGACGCGTTTGCCGGGTCGCAAGATTCAGCAGCCTAAAATCCTGCGTTCCGAATCCTCCCTGCATGTAGACAAGTCCCCCGCCGTCGGGTGTAAAACGGAAGCGTTCGCCGTTCGTACTAGTCTGGATCGGAGGCAGATCGATGGGACTACCATCCGGTGTCACGGCGCGAAGCTGCTCTTTGCCGCCGACATCTAGCCCAGAATAAACGATGATGTCCCCATTGGGCGACCACACAGGGTTGAGACCCGTGCCAGCAAGGCGGACTGGAGCGCCGCCTTCCACCGGAATCTTGAATAGGCCGTCGCCCTTCGCATCGTTGCCTCCGCTGACAATCCATTTTCCGTCTGGGGACCAGGATGCCCCTCCCCGAACGTCGATCGCATCACTCAAAACCCGCGCCTGTGAGCCATCCACTTGGAGAGCCCAAAGGCTCTGTTTTCCATTGCGCCTGAGAACAATAGCCGCCCGTCCGCCACCTCCGGAAATGGCTGGCGGTTCTAGTAAAGCCCCTTCGGATCCTTTCCATATCTCCGTCGCTTGACCGTCTTGCAAGCGCCACAAACCATCCCCACCGCCCTGGGAAGACAGATAAAATAAGGACCCTCCGCCGAAGCGCGGCATGAGCGCCCGCACATTCGGCAGGTCGTAGGGCTTGGCGTCGTGCTCTTCAGCGACGCGCTCTAGGATGGGAATGCTCCACAAGTTAGCAACCGGGTTTGCTACCGCGGCAACCAGGCGGCGCGCGTCCGCACTGGCGGCGACCGACGTGTATGTCTCCAAACCGAAGCTAATGCGGCGCGCGACCTTACTCTCAACGTCCAACGCCCACAACCAGGGTCCCGAACCATCCCGGTCTTCGGCAACATAGATCACGATTCGGGAGTCCAAGGGCGTGGGGAAACCAATGTACTTGTTACTTCGCGTTAGGCGTTCCGGCTGACCCCCCGTGGCTTCAATGCGCCACAGATCCAGTTCCAAGGTCCTCTGGTTGCCGTGCACAAAATACACCCATCTACCATCCGGCGACCAGGTCGGGAAATGGTTGTGCATCCCGGGGCGATCCACAAAAATCTGCCGGGCATTTTCGCCGTCTCGATCCGCGACGAAGAGGGGATCGCCCGGATCATTCGTATGATAGGCGATGCGCATACCGTTGTGCGACCAGCCAACGTTCACCACGTTTTCGCCTAGGAAAGGACGCGATGGCCCGCCCATCAGAGGCAGCAAGCGCATCCGATTCAAAGGTGGTCCGCGGAGCCATATCTCAGACGCGTCGCCCGTGAAGCCTCCTTGAAGTAAATTCCGGTTGCTTGGAGAGAAACTACCCATCGTAAGGTTCTGGAATCGTCCGGTACCTACACGGCCGAGCCAAAGGTCGGCACGTCCGTCGCGATCCGACACGAAGGTCACAAAGTTGCCGTCGGGCGAGATCGAGGCGCTTGTTTCGTCGCCGAGGAAATCAGTAAGGCGCGTGAACTGAGCGCCGGCCAGCGGGTTGTCGAGGGGCGCCGAGGCTCTCCGGTGGCCCGCCCACCAAGCCATGGGCAAAGTCAATAGGAGAGCGGCAGTCGCGATCGATAATAGACGGGCATGCCCGAGGCCTGGCGCCGGATACCGTGTCCCTGCGGGTCTTTGTTGGAACCGCCGCAAGTCGAGCTCGAGATCGCCAGCATGCTGGTAGCGGTCCCTAGGGTCTTTTGCGAGAGCCTTAGACAGAATTTCCTCGATCTCCGGTGGTTGCGCGGGGAGAGGAGGGGTGGGAGCGTTGATGATGGCGTGCATCGTCTCAACCTGCGATTTGCCCTGAAAAGGACGCTGCCCGGCGAGCATTTCATACAGCATCACTCCGAGAGAGAACACGTCGGTGCGGTGATCGAGCGGCTGCGCCCTGGCTTGCTCTGGCGACATGTAGGCCAACGTACCGATCACAGTCCCTGTTTCAGTCAAAGCAGGTTCTCGCGTCTGCGTTTCACCCTCTGGGCCGGGAACACGCTCGACCAATTTTGCCAATCCGAAGTCCAGAACCTTAACCTGAGACTCGGAGGTAACCATCACGTTGGCGGGTTTGATATCCCGGTGCACGATTCCCGCGGCGTGGGCGGCCGCCAAGGCGCTGGCGATCTGCCGGGTGTAATCGATCGCCTCAGAGAGCGGGATTCCCTTGGGCGTGATGATCTTATCAAGCGATCTGCCCGACACGAACTCCATCACCAAGTAGTCCACGCCGGTGTCGCTCGCAATATCATGCAGCGTGACGATATTCGGATGATTCAGCGCCGATGCGGCGCGAGCTTCTTGTAGAAATCGCCCCTTGCGCTCAAAGTCGGCGATCTTGTCGCGTGGCAGAATCTTGATCGCCACACTGCGATGAAGCCGCGTATCCTTCGCCCGGAAAACCTCGCCCATGCCGCCCGCGCCGATGGGCGCAAGGATTTCGTACGGACCTAGTTTTTCGCCGGAAGAGAGCGGCATCTGGATGACAGGGCCTAGTTTAGCCGATCAGAAAGAGATAGGTTCTGGATAACGGAGCATCCCGAAGTTATCCCACGAAGCATGACGGCCGTACGATAGACGTGCCCCCAAAGCGCGAGAGGGTCACGTTCCGTTGCCAGCAGCCCTTCGGAACCGCTTGGAGCGCTGCAGCGGATTACTGAACCACCGCGGATGGGGTTTGAGAGATCACTGCAGCTTGCTGCCGGATTTCGTTCTGACGTTTCTCGTCAGCTGCGTTCTGTCGTGCGGCGATTTCGTCGAGAGCCCTGCGCTTTGCTTCCATCCGAACGTGAGAGTAGCGCGACAGCATGGCCCGAGAGACGTGCCCGGCGATGCTCATGATCACCTCGTCGCCCGCTCCAGACTCCGCGAGTTCCGTGATCAGCGTGTGGCGGTTATCGTGCCACCGGCCCGTTACGCCAGCCTTCTGCCGGACTCTTGTCCACGCGGTCTTGAACGACGTGATTGGACGTGTCGGGTCGTTAGGGAGAGGCTTCCCAAAAGCGAAGACGAACCACTCGGGCCGACACTCCCCGAACCGGCGAGTGTACCAAGCGGCATGCGCTTCGAGCGCAGCGATGGCCGTGACGTTCAGCGGGATCACGCGCCCGGTGCCGGCGTCGGTTTTCGACTTGCCCACCGTGAGCGCCTTCTTATGGATTAAGTCGATCTGCTGCCACTTGATGTCACGCAATTCCTTATCTCGGAGTCCGGTGTTCAGATCTAAAGCGAGCGCCGCGTACATCTGCGGCGTGCGTAGCTTTTGCGCTTCTTCCAGCATGCGCGCCTTTTCATCGCTACTGTAAGGCCGTCCGGGTGATGGAGGCAGCGCCAGCCTTAAGGCCTTGTCGCGCCGTAGCGTCGCCCGAATCAGGGCGCCCTGCTCGCCGCACAGCCGGATCAGCAATTGCACTTCGTCGTTGATGGTCTTCGGGCTGGCCTTCTCATTCAGACGATCGGCCTGATATCGCTTCACGGCATTTGGCGTAATTTCAACCACCAGACTGCCGCCGAGTAGCCTGCTCACATGTCCGAGAGCATACTCCGCATAAGTGGCCGACTGGTGTTTGGGTCGATAATCCTTGAGGAATTCGTCCGCCGCTTGCTGGATCGTTTTCCGCTGCTGCTCGCGGCCTTCCGCTTCGAGAACCTGGCTATAGCTTTTCTCTAATCGCTCACGCTGCCGGCGCTCCTCGTTGATAGCGAGTTGCTTATTCGCGGTGCCGGTGGAACCCCGATGCCGGCGTCCGTCCAGCCTGAACTCGTAGTGATAGAGCTTGCCGTTTTTGAAAACGCTCAGGCGGTGAACCGTGTCCGGACTCCATTCATGTAATGACGTTGAAAAAGAGTCAAGTTGATCTGCGGGACGGTCGGCCACGTCCTCGCCTGACCGGATTACTCGGATTAGCGGAGCCACCGCCCTGCGGCTGCGACTCCAGAAAGGCGGTAATGTCCCCGAGTTTGTATCTGATCGTCGTTCCGTTGATCCGGCGGAACGGGCAGCCGATGTCCATCCGACGTTCCCTTTGAAGCACTTTCACGCTGCACCCGCGGATGGCGGTGTAAACGTGCTCGTCGACCCAGGCCCAAGGAACCGCAGGCACCTTCGTCAGATCGACTGGCTGGGGAAGACTGCTCATACCTTCCCGCGGTACTCGCGCACGCGACCGTTAAACGTCCGCTTCCATTCGTGAATCTCCCGCACAATGGCGGGGTCGAGGATCTGGACCACTCGTTGTAGTTCCGCCGACGTGTACACGGTGCCTCTGGGCTCACCCAGACGGTCGGCATCCTCTTCGTCGGCCACAATGAAGAGACTGCCGCCAGCATTACTCCACAGTTCCACGGCCCTTCAGCCAAATCAGCGTCCTGATCTTCCCCTGAATCTCTCCCTCCGGCGCCTTGCTAAAACCCAGATTAGGCAGAAAGCTGGGGCTATCCGTGGCAACTCTCAGAGGACCGGCGACCGGAACGATTGCCGCCTCACTATTTTGGAAAGCATTCGTTCCTGATGGTCCGTCGTGCCGCAAGTCAAGCTCACTAGAGAGACCTTCAAGATCGTTAGCAACCGATTGTGCCTTGAAAGCGCGATCTTCGGGGCGTTTTGCCAGTGCGCGAGTTAGTAGCAGGTTCAACCGCTCCGCCAGAGGTGAATGCGGTGTGAGGACTGGAGTGGGAGAAGAAATGATTTCTGCTCTTGTTCCAAACGGCGGCTTACCCGTGAGGCACTCAAAGAGGGTAATACCAAGCGACCAGATATCAGAGCGTTCATCCGGTCCCTCGTACGGCGGTTGGTGCCGCTCCGGGGCCATATAAGAGGGCGTTCCGCCACCTTTAACCAACGAACCAGGCAAACCGATCAGATGCGCTAGCCCGAAGTCGACTAGCTTCGCCGACCCGTCGCACAAGATCATGATGTTGTCCGGCTTGATGTCACCGTGGAACACGCCCTTCGAGTGAGCGAATCCCGCAGCATTCGAGACTTGGCTCATGATTCGCAACATTGACCGAACAGGTACATGCTGGCGCTTGACGATAAGTGCGCGCAAGCTGAGGCCCTCCAGGTACTCCATCACCATGAATAAGTTGGCCTCGACCTGACCAATGTCGTAGACCTCAACGATATTGGGATGATGAAGTCCGCCAGCACTGCGCGCTTCTCTTACGAACCTCATCCGCTGATCCTGGCCCAGTGCATGCCCCGGATGAATCAGCTTGATAGCGACCGGCCTTCCTGTTCGTCGGTCGATTGCCTTGAAAACCTGGCCCATCCCACCGGCGCCGATACGTCGTCGAAGCTCATAGCGGTTTTGCAAAACTCGGGCCCGGAACCCTTGGACCCTCCCTCGGAGACCCGCCGCGGCAACGACAGTGGACAAAGTCGAACGGAATGCTTGTTTCGGATTTGCAATGTGCCGTTGGATGGCCTTGGCCAGTTCTCTGTCTCCCCGGCACGCGATCTCTATGAAAGCATCCCTCGCAACTCCCTCGAAGCACAGCGCTTCCTCACCAATTGCGGAAGCCCGCTTCTCAATGGGGTTTTGTTCAGGCATGCAGACTATCCTCGGGGAATCCAGCGGAGTTCGTGGCCAACGCCATTAACAGGGCAAGTGGCGACCAGATGAAAACATTTGGCCTCGTTTGCTTAGCGAGGGTTCAGGTGGCCACTCTCGACAGCCGGTTCTTTTCAGACTGTAAGACATCTCGTCCTTGCACGAGACGGAAACTCAAGATACTTTGCTTTACCCGTCCCCAATATCTGAACGTTGCTTTGCTGTAAATTCTTTATCAACCTGCCCTTGCCGTCGCATACCACCAGATCCAGCGCGACTTCCAGGGTCGATGTCCGAATCACGGCTCGCGTTGGCTAAGGCGGTTGTGCATCCTGCGCGTTCCCGGAATCAGAGGCGAGGAAAGTGATCAGTATGCTAAGAATTGAAACGTGGGCCTTCAACACGACTCAATTGTAGTCCCAACAAATAGAAAGGACCCATCCACACGAAGAGTGGACCACCTTGCCGTTTCCTCTGGACCGAGCCCTGGCCCCCCGACGATAGGGACCGGGAACGCCGTCCACAGAAACCACATCAGGTGAGAAGCTGCATCCCGTTAAATGGAGTGCCGCAGCCCCCCCCACGGCTTGACGGCGTTAACGTCCCTTATCGGTAGCTAGCCGGCGAACTTCTCGGCTGCCTTGCTGGTGATTAGGATAGATCGCCAGCTATCCATGAACCTACGTTGGCGGTCACATCAGCGGTTTAGCCGTTTTTCATCCAAGTGCCAACTTCCCAGATCGCAGCTTCTTGGGCGACTCTGGACTCGGCAGCTTTGGGATCCGCCGAAACCGCACGGTTTAGATTACCGCGGTCAAGAAATTGTTCTTGCTTAGCGAGGACCTGCGATTGTATATTGTTATCGGTAATCGAGGACATGCTGGCGTGAGCAAACCGACTGATCTCGTCCAAGGCACGCTGGACCTGCTTCTGCTCAAAATACTGGCGCTCGGGCCGATGCATGGCTGGGCGATCAGTCAGCGCTTAAATCAGGTCTCGGACGACGTGTTGCGCTTCAGCGATGGTTCGCTTTATCCCGCGCTCCACAAACTGGAGCAAGAGGGATGGATTACGGCCGAGTGGAAGACAAGTGAGCTAGGGCGCCGGGCGAAGTTCTACTCGCTGACGCGGCTTGGACGCCGCCATCTGGAACAAGAGGCGGCCAACTGGACGCGGCTCTCCAGGGCGATTAGTGCCGTGGTAGCCCTGACTAAGGCCTAAACATGCGCCTGGAACACTGGTGGTACACAATTCCGCTTCGCTTGCGCTCGCTGTTCCGCCGAGATCGGGCAGAACAGGAACTGGAAGAGGAACTTCAGTTTCACCTCGCTCAACGAATCGAACAAGCGGTGGCAATGGGCAAGACGCCGAACGAGGCCCGCTACGAAGCGTTGAAGGCGATGGAAGGGATTGAACAACGGAAGGAGGAATGCCGCGATGCGCGCCAGGTTTCGTGGCTCGAAGATCTAGTGCAGGATGTACGTCACGGATGTCGCATCTTAGCCAAGACGCCGGCATTCACGGCAGTCGCAGCACTCGTTCTGGCGCTTGGAATCAGCGCGAACACCTCAGTTTTCACCATTGTCGATAGCGTTCTGCTTCGGCCCCTGCCGTTTAGCAACCCAGGACGTTTGTACCTGATTTCCTACATGCCGAAGAACAATCCGTTTGTGCTTCCCGGCCCTAATATGTCAGACCGCGATTACCTCGAGTTCCGTCGTCAGGACCGGGTCTTCGAAAGCATGGCAACCTTCAGCCGGGAACCTGTTACGTTGACTGGCGCCGGGGATCCCGCGCTTGTAAGCGTCTTGCATGTCACGCCGGACTTCCTGAAGGTTCTGGGTGACGAGCCGGGCATGGGACATGGGTTTCTTCCCGAAGACGAGCCGGACCCGAATGTTGTGTTGCTGGGCGATGGGCTTTGGCGAGGCCGTTTTGGCGGCGACCCTAGCATAATCGGGAAGTCGATAACGCTCAATGGCATTGGTTATCTGGTTGGCGGCGTTATGCGGCCAGGTTTCACATTCCAGAACACTGACCTGCTGATGCGAATGGAAGTCCGGGCCGACTCTCACAACTCATTCATCCGTCCGGTGATCGGCAGGTTGAAACGCGGTGTTCCGACGCAACAAGCTCAGGCTGAACTGCAGGCCTATGCAGACAGGCAGCCACTCGGCCAGGGAGAGAGCCGCGATGATTTTATTGCACGCATCATTCCCCTCAGAGAGCTGTTCGTTGCCGATGTGCGAAAGCAACTGCTGGTATTCGCCGGCGCGGTCGCCTTCGTTCTCCTCATCGCCTGTGCAAACTTCGCCAATTTACTGCTCATCCGTGGGGCCGCACGTCGACAGGAGATTACTGTTCGCGCAGTTCTAGGAGCCGGCCGAGGTCGATTGGTGCGTCAACTGCTCGCGGAAAGCACGGTGCTTTCCTTGGTGGGCGGACTTCTGGGGGTTTTGCTCTCGATCGGTGGAACGCGAGCGTTGTTGGCGCTCATGCCCGCGGGGAAGGTTCCGTTCGATCGGGACATTCATCTGGACGGCTGGATGCTCGCATTTGCCTTCTGCCTTTCTGTGGTAACGGGCCTCATATTCGGCCTCGCGCCAGCCATCAGCGCTACACGGCGCGAGTTGCGGGAAGCGGCCAACGAGGGTGGTCGATCCGTCACGCCCCATCAGAACCTGCGTGGCATCTTGGTGACGGCGGAAATTGCGCTGGCTTTGGTTTTGCTGACTGGGGCCGGTTTGCTTATCAGGAGCTTTCTCGAAATGCGTTCCGTAAATCCGGGCTTTCGGCCGAAGAATGTTCTGGCTGTGACCGTCGATTTACCGGGCTCGCGATATCAGACTGCAGCGCAGATGCGAGACTTCGATGAGCGCGTTCTGTCGGCGCTTTCCCTTCTTCCAGGAGCCAAATCTGTTGCCGCAGTGAACTGGATACCGTTTCGGCCGGAGTATGTGCGCGGGGACTTTCAACTCGAAGATGGACGTAAACTGCCAGTCGGTTTTCTGGTGGACAAGCCAGTCGTCAGCGAAAGCTACTTTCGCACTATGGGCATTCGGCTCGTCCGTGGCCGCGGGTTCACCGAACTGGACAGCTCAAGGGCGCCGGTGGCAATCATCAGCGAGTCAGTCGCCCGCCAACTCTGGCCGGGCGGGAACGCGGTAGGTAGACGAATCTCGATGGAAGACCATCCGAAACCCGGGGACTGGCTGACGATTGTTGGGATTGTTGGCGATGTGCGACAGCAAAACCTGACCGAAAAGCCCAATGCGGCGATCTACCAGCCGTACCGTCAGGTAGATCAACCCTTCTTTCTCAGTCACGTAAGTTTTGTGGTGAAGACGAGTGCGGCCCCCCTGACAATGGCGTCAGGCGTCCGCTCCGTAATCCACGCAGTGGATCAACAACTTCCGACTGAATCAGCGACAACGCTCGATGCCATCATCGCGGAGACTATGACGGAGCATCGATCCCAGACTCGCCTGCTCGGACTATTTTCGATCATGGCGGTGTTGCTGGCGGCGATCGGTATCTATGGGGTACTCGCATGCTCGGTAGAGGAGCGTACGCACGAGATTGGAATCCGGATGGCGTTGGGCGCCGACGCGACGGATGTTCTCTGGATGGTGTTTGGCCGCACGCTGGATCTGGTGGCGAGAGGCCTGCTCATTGGCACGATTGGCGCGTTAGCGGTAACCCGCGTTCTGGCCAAGTTCCTTTTCGAGGTTAAGCCGTCAGACCCTCTTACGTTCTTTGCTGCTTCGGGGATTCTTGTGGCTGTCGCTTTACTGTCGGCCTGGATACCGGCCGGGAAAGCGGTCCGAGTGTATCCACTCATAGCCCTGAGACACGAGTGATTGCGGCCAGAGGTGGAGAGGCAAGCCCTTGGTGAATCATCCGGTGGATCGTGGATCTCACCGCTGTGATCGCAGTTCCTTACACGGCCGAATCGGAACGATATGACGTGTTATCGGTAGGTGTTCTGGTACCTGCTCTCTGGATGTGACGCTTCACCAGGCAGGGCAGTGGGTCTGAGCGGGCGCTAGTCAGTCGAGCACCTCTTCCGTTGGATGTCCTTCCGCTAACGTGATCAACGCCTTGCATTGTGGACATGTCACGTCAGTCTTGCGAAGCGTCCAGGTGTCGGTCTTTCCACTGAGGTCCACCGCTGGGGAACAAAGTGCTTTTATCGCCATCGCTGGATCGATCTTCGGATAGTGAACGACCTTCATAGCCTGCCCGTTTGCTCTAGCCGACCGACCCGTATTGTCGTGTTACTTAGATCGCGAAAGGTAGAGGGCTCTCGTGAAGGCTGCGGCGTCGGCGTGCGCTGGGAGCGCGAAACTCGCGAACAGAGAGCGGAGCGCAATTATTCTCCCCATCGTCCCTTTCAGCTTAACCAATGGCACGCGGCGCCAGTGTTGCAGAGCGGGCCGTGCCGGAGGCAAGTGAAGAGGAGATAGGCCAGTGCACTCGACCGGAATCCGCAGCGCGAGATGGCGCGCCGCGAATGGAATGGACGGAGTTTCTTAAGGCAGGCGTCGAATCACTCCGTAAAGCGGGCGTTAATTTGTATTATCGGAAGGCAATGGTGCACGACGCATACCTATTACTGGGTCTGTGCGGAGAACCTCACCGCCGCGCGCTTCTGTATCCCTTCGCGCTCGAGTGAATTGAACGTCATCAGACCCATACTTGCTCGCTGATAATCCGCCTTGCCCCAGCGCGCTTTCATGATTCCGGCCGGAGAGTGATCGGTGTTTCCAAGCAGCACGTGCCCGAGTTCGTGTGCCATGGCGTTGCCAAGCATCGTCGCCAAGGCGATGTCGCCGGTCTTGCTGACCCGTTCAATGCGGTCGTAGAAAACCGTGGCATGCACACCGGACTGCGCGTTGGGGAACGAGATCCCCAAAGCACCTGGCAACGCTCGCTCCGGGAAGTCGCGCACCATCCGAAGAACCAGGTAGTCGCGGGCGTCGCGTGGCTGGTTCCGGAGGTTGGGTGTGGCGGCGTGGGAATCGACCTCATGTGCTTCCGGCGCATCGGCATCGCCGAATTGCCAGGCCGCTTCCACCCCAGCCGTCGCCAGAATCCGGCCCGCCTCTTCCGTGGCCTCGTGTAGATCTCTCGCCGAGACGCCGGCCAAGTCATAAACATGGATGGCGACCGAATGCCGCTCGGCTCCATTGGACTGCCGGCCCGCCGCGTACAACGGAACGCTCGCTGCGGAGAGAATTCCCAGCGCCAACCGCATTTTCAAAGACCGTTTCATGGGGTGGCCTCCTTGGGCCACCCCGAAGGTCGATCAGGTCAGCGGGGGTCTCCATAGTCCGCAACTGGTCTCATCATGGAAAGCATCTGTCGGCGGAAGCGAATGAAACAAAAGGAAATATTGGACATCTGTCCAGCTTTCTCGGGGCTAGATCGCTTGCCATCCGGGGCCTGGACAGACGCCTGATTTCACGGCGATAGCGGGAACATTTCGTGGTAGACTCCCTCCAACGTGCACGACAGGGAGACCAAGCCATCGAGCTACCGGTTCGGAAGCTTTGAGCTGGATACAAGGTCGAGAGAGCTCCGTCAGAATGGAACACGCATTCGGCTGCAGGATCAGCCCCTGCAGATTCTGCTTCTCCTGCTGGAGCACGCCGGCGAGTTGGTGACCCGCGAGCAGATCCAGAAAAAGCTTTGGGCTTCTGACACCTTCGTCGATTTCGACAACGCTATCAACAGCGCGATGCGAAAGCTGCGTGAGGCGCTAGGTGATGACTCGGGAGACCCGCGGTTCATCGAGACGATGGCGCGGCGCGGGTACCGGTTTATCGGCAACATCGGAGCCTTGCCCACACCGGACGCGCATACGCTTCTTCCCACAAACGTACCCACCGCAGCCCACGCTAAGAAATCTGCAAAGACCCTCGTCTTCGCGACGGGTGCTCTTGTTACCATCCTTACGGCCGCCGCTGCTTGGTGGGTGTGGGAACGGAGGGCCCTGAATGCCATCCAGTTGACTCCCGTGCCGCTCACCGCAGCGCAAGGCAACGAATTTGGCGCCAGTTTCTCTCCCGACGGGAACGATTTGGCCTATTCATGGGACGGCGGGAACGACCAGGGGTTCTCCCACGTTTATGTGAAGCCGTTCGGCCTCGGCAAACCCATTCACCTGACGACGGGCCCAACGCAAGATGTTTCTCCTTCCTGGTCACCGGACGGACGGAGTATTGCGTTTATGCGCTATCACAACTCATCTTGCGAACTAGACGTCGTTCCTGCGCTGGGCGGTCCGGAGACCAAGGTGACCGAGGACTTTCTATGCCATCCCGGCAAGTCTTCGCATCTCGACCTATCCCCTCCGTCATGGTCTCCGGACAACCAGTTCCTAGTCATTCCGATCGGTACGGACGCGGAGTTTCATCAGAAGTCATTATTTTTGGTACGCGTCGAGAACGGGGTAAGAATCCGTTTAACTACGCCCCCAGATGCCGAAGGGGCGGATCTCTTTCCCGTCTTTTCGGTGGACGGAACCCGTCTCTTGTTTACCAGATGCTCAGGCGATACACGCTGTGGCCTTTATCTGCTGCCTCTTACGCAGGAATACCGGGCCTCCGGAGGTCCAAGTCCCGTGGGCAAGAAAATGGACGAATCCATCAGTTTCGCCGGGTCGGCATGGACGGCAGACGGAAAAGCTGTCATATATTCCGCGAGGAAGCCCCGAGAACAGCACTTAATGAAGATCGAGGCGAAGGCAGGCGCAGAACCTCAGCCCCTCGTGTTCGCCGGAGACCACGCTGTGTTTCCAGCAGTTGCACCGCACGGCGACCGGCTCGCGTATACGGAAATCAGGTCACAGCTACGCATTTGGCAAATCGAGCCCGGCAAATCGACAAAGCCGTTCGCTGCATCGACCCGGGCTGAGCTCTCCCCCCGTTTTTCGCCGGACGGCAAGCAGGTAGTGTTTTCCTCGAGCCGTTCGGGTCTGCAACAGATATGGATCTGCCAAGAAGATGGCGGGGAAGCACGGCAGTTGACCCACTTCGAAGGCACCGCCGCCGGTTCGCCGCGTTGGTCGCCAGACGGACGCTGGATCGTGTTCGACCGCCACTTAGCTGAAGGGTACCGCGTCTTTGTGATGTCCTCCGACGGAGGGCAAATCCGCCGCGTCACTTCAGGTGACGCCAGCGAAACCAGACCGAGCTGGTCACGTGACGGCAAATGGATCTACTATGGCTGCAATCGCACCGGTCGTTACGAGATATGGAAAGCGCCTGCACAGGGAGGCTACGGATCCCAAGTGACCCATAACGGCGGAGCGGATCCGTCCGAATCTTACGATGGCCAGTCGCTTTACTACACCAAGAACGATCCGCGGTCGGGACTATGGGTACTTCCAATTGAGGGTGGGGAGGAGCGACAATTGGTGAAATCTGTCTGGAATGGCGCATTTGCCGTGACAAGCGATGGTTTTTACTACACTCCGGCCCCCCCGACGGGCCCAGGCATCTCGGTCCGATTCCATCGCTTCGCAACCGGAGAAGATACGGAGATCGTGCAGATCAACGAAATGCCTGGCGGCATATCAGCGGTCTCCCCCGACAAGAAGAAACTGCTCGTTACCAGTGTCAATCAGTCCGGCAGCGATGTGATGATCGTTGACAACTTCCGGTAGAACGGAGGGTACCACCTGATCATCTTGTAATCGTCGGGCCCGATTTTCGTTCAGCGGCGACACTCGATTCGATCTTCGCCAGGCCGCGAGGCGAACGAAATAAAGCGATGAGTTCAATCGCGCCGCTCCCGCCAACTGTTTCCGGAGGTGATTCCTATGTTCAGAGCCCCAACCGGGACGTTATGAGGTAATATCGCTAGCTAACTCTCGGAGTATCGGGGATCAAGCAAGCAGAATCATCGAGGAATCTCGAACCTGAGAAGCATACTTCAAGCTGGGCCATGGAAGCATATCGGCAAGAGAGCCTGTACGTGATCAGGCTCTTTCTCGACTACGAAATCAGCTTCGCTGAGTGTATATCTGCTTTGGATGAAGCACTCGACTTTGTTTCCCGCCACCCACAAGCGAGGAACTGGATTCGCTTCGCGCCGTGGCGAGGTGGAATCGCAAAATCGTGATGGCGGAGTTGGCGAGACGGACGTCCGACCACGATTGAATCTTCTGGCGGAGGGCCTTTTTAAGGGACGAGAGAACGAGGGAGGCGAGGCGTGTCTGGTATTCTGATCCGCAAGATTCAGGGATGCCGGTTTTGGGTCTCGCCGCTTGGCGTGTCGCACTTCGATTTGCTCGGAGCTCCCGAGCCGGCAGAAGGACGATATGCGCATCATTACAGGGTTTCTTGCTCTCGCGAGCCTGGCTGGTAGTCTGGCGGGCGCCGCAGCTGGCGATCATCGTTCCGCCATCGCAGCGACAGGGCAGGTTCCTCTCTCATTTGAACGAACGACAAGCGGCAACGCGCACTGGATGGCGCGCGGGAACGGCTACCAGCTAGCTTTGGACGCGACCGACGTCGAGGTCGGGTTGAAGAACGAACAGTTACATATCCGGTTTGCCGGCGGGGATGCAAAGGCACAGTCGACCGGGCTGGACGCCCTGCCGGGCAAGGTCAACTACTTTGTCGGACGCGATCCAAACGCCTGGCTGCGTGACGTCCCCACGTATGGCCGGGTTCGTTACAAGGGCGTGTATCCGGGCGTCGATGTGGTCTGGTACGGCAAGCAGGGGCGGTTGGAATACGACCTGGACCTTCAGCCGGGCGCAGACCCCAACAAGATCGCCATGCGATTCGAAGGAGCACGAAAGCTGACCGTGGACGCGAACGGCGACTTGCGGGTGGAAATGGCAAGCGGGTCACTGTCGCTGAAACTGCCGGAAGTTTACCAGGAAGGCAGCGGCGGGCGGAAGCGCATCGAGAGCGGATATGAACTGCGAGCCAGCAATGAAGTCGGCTTCCGTCTAGCGGCGTATGACAAAACACGAGCGCTGGTAATCGACCCGACGCTCGTATATGCCACATTCTTTGCCAGCGGTTCAACGAACGGCGGCGGCCCGCCGGTTGTCGATGCAGTGGCAGTCGACGCATCCGGGAACATCTATATCGGTGGATACAC
This sequence comes from uncultured Acidobacteriaceae bacterium, assembly GCA_963771305.1. Classification (GTDB taxonomy): domain Bacteria; phylum Acidobacteriota; class Terriglobia; order Bryobacterales; family Bryobacteraceae; genus CAJCIT01. Next base: position 58,373 of record CAVYTS010000043.1, on the reverse strand, counting down.
GACCAGTAGCTTTATTCCGGCTTTGAACGCCGTCCAGGCGGGAAACGTTGGGCTTTCGGATGCCTTCATCGCAAAGTTCGATCCGACCGGAACAACGCTCCTGTATTCCACTTATCTGGGCGGGTCGCAGTCAGAATACCTGCAAGGGATCGCGGTCGACCCGACGACGGGCGAGCTGGTCGGCGTCGGCCAAACGTCATCCCCGGACTTCCCGCTGGTCAATGCTGTGCTGTGCACGCTCCCTCCCGGTGATCAGGGTATCTTTGCGTTCAGGCTAACGGCAGCGGGAAACCAGCTCGTGTACTCGACCTATCTGGGCGGTACTTCGTTTAACTACAGCAGTGCCATCGGCCTGGACGCCACCGGCAACGCGTACTTCACGGGCCATGCAAATAGCGCCGTAACCTCATCCGGCGCTTTGAACAACTGCTGTACGTTGGTCGAAAAGCTCTCGCCGACCGGCGGACAAGTGTATCTCGCTCGCATCGGCGCCGACGTGGGCAATGCGATCGCGGTGGATACCACAGGAGCGGCATACGTTGCCGGCACCAGCACCGCGAGTTCATTCCCCAATAACCCGCCGGGCGCGCACACCACAAACGCCGGCGGCGGCGACGCCTTCATCGCAAAACTCAGCCCGGATGCAACGTCGCTGGTCTGGGCAACGTTCCTGGGCGGCAGCGGCAGCGACTCCGCGACTGCGATCGCACTCGGCACGGGTAACGTGGTGTATGTCGGCGGCCAAGCTGCGTCCGCCGATCTGCCAGTTACTACAGGCGTGGTTCAGGGGACATACGGAGGAGGCACAGATGCCTTCGTGGCGAGTTTGAGCGCCGATGGCAGTTCATTCGGATTCGTCACCTATCTGGGAGGCGGTAAGCCCGATAGCCTCGTTTCGCTGTCGGTCGGCTCTGGCGGGCTGATCGTCGCCGGCAACACGAGTTCGCGGGACTTCCCGATTGCCAATGCCGTCCAACCTGCTTTTCCAGATTCGCCGTACTGTCTCCTCAAGAGCACGAACTCGGGCGCGTCGTTCACCCCGGCGGATACAGGCCTGAACCTTACCTTTCCTAATAGCATCTGCGGCGCCATCTTGCCCGATCCATCGAATGCGGGGACGCTCGTTTTGGACACGGAACAAGGCGTGTTTCGAAGCACCGACGATGGCGCCACTTGGGTGAGCGTTCAGCCAAACACCACCGGAGTAGGAAGCACGGCTCGCAGCCTCTCCAATCCGTCGGTGCTCTATTCCGTTTCCTACGGCAACGTGTCAAAGTCTACCGACGGGGGACAGACCTGGAGCACACCTGGTGTGTTACCACCCTGGGCCAACGCCGTTGCTATCAGTCCAACTGATCCCAGCATCGTGCTCTTGTTCGAGTATGGCTCCCAATACCGCTCCACCAATGGCGGACAAACCTATTCGTACTCTGGTGTGCCTTTTTCTATATACAACGGCGAGAGTGAAATCGTTGCCAGCCCGGACGGATCGATGTACGCGGTCAGCGGCTACGAAGGCTTGTGGAAGAGCTTGGACGGGGGGGTGATCTGGAACATGCTGGGCACTGGCGTGCTGCCCTCGTACCTCCCAGGATTCGCGCTCAGTCTAAGCAACCCTTCCGTTCTTTACGGTTCCGACGGCAGCCACGTTTATAAGAGTACGAATGCTGGAACGTCCTGGAGCACAGTTGCAACCGGGACAACGGTGATCCATCTGGCTGTCGACCCGTCGAATCCACAGACGGTATACGGGACTTCCGCCGCAAATGACGCCGTCCTCGCTTCCACCGACGGCGGCGCAACCTGGACACCCACTAGCGGGCCGCTCGATTTGTCCAATATTACGGGCTTCTCGGTGAACCCCTCCAACTCCGCGGAGCTCTATGTGAGCAACTACGTGAGCAACAGCGGATTCGTAACGAAACTGAGTACTGACGGCAAAACGCTGCTGTGGTCCACATACTATGGACCCTATGGTGTAACGTACTTGGGCGGCGCTGTGCCGTCCCCAGCGGGCGCTGTCTGGATGGCGGGCTACGTTTGGGCCGGAAGCCTTCCCCTGACCCCTGATGCTCGCAACGGGAACACCAATGCTCTAGCCCCGGCGTTTCTAGCCCGAATTTCCGACGCTACCGCAACCTGCGGTTACACCATCAGCCCGGCCACGCAGTACTCGTATTCAGCCGGTCGCCTTGCCTTCTCCGTTACGGCTCCCAGCGGCTGCCCGTGGACGGCCACGCCCTCCGATGGCTGGATTCATTTGATCCGGACCTCCGGCACGGGCTCAGGCACGATTCCGTTGGCAGTGGACGCAAACACGACGGCGAGCACGCGGAACGGCACGGTCACTGTGAATGACCAGATCTACACCATCGTGCAGCCGTCCGGCGTTTGCTCGTACCAGGTCAAGAGTCCCGCGCTGACTTCCGCAGGAGGTACGGCGAGCATTACTGTGACCGCTCCCGCGGGCTGCCCTTGGGACGTTGAGTTGCAGAACAGCGATCCCGCCGCACTGACGTCGCCCTCCACCGGAACGGGCAACGGGATGGTGACAATCTCCATTCCGCCCAACGCTGGCGTGAATAGCCCCTTATACGATGTTCAGATCGGCGGTTCGCTGTCGATCATCAGCCAGGCAAGCGGCTGCGCCTTTTCGTTCCCGAACGGAGCGGCCATCACCATACCGGCAGATATCTTTCAATCCTCCGTCCAGGTCAACGCCAGCCTGAACGCCTGCCAAGTTGACCCCTCTGGTGACCAAGGCTGGCTCCTAGTGGGCCCAACTTACGGCAACTCAGTCGATTACGGGGCGTTCCTGAACAACACGGGATCGGACCGAACGGGGCACATCGTCGTCGGCGCCCAACAGTTCACCGTTACTCAGCGCTTCACCAGCGCCGAGTTTGCCGACGTTCCGCCGTCGGCCACTTATTTCGACGCGGCGAACCTGATGTTTCTAGCTGGGGTTACCACCGGCTGCGTAGCGGGCAGCACGCCCCAAACCCGCAGCTACTGCCCGAACGACAACGTCACTCGCGAAGAGATGGCGGCGTTTATTGTGCGTGCGGTTACCGGCACGACGACACCGGCCATCTATAACCCGGTTCCGTATTTCACCGATGTTCCGACGACGAATCTGTTCTTTCCGCATATCCAAAAGATGGAGGAGTTGGGCATTACAGCCGGCTGCGCAACGGGGCTGTTCTGTCCGGAAGACAACGTTCCACGGTGGCAAATGGCGATCTTCATGGTTCGGGCCAGGCTGGCGTTGTACGGGGCGGCGTTCACGACGGCTACGACGCCGTATTTCGCGGACGTGCCCACCAACGTGGAGGGCAATGGAATTCCATTTCCATTCATCCAGCGCTCTTATGAGGAAAATATAACCGCCGGTTGCGGCGGTAATCCGCTGAACTATTGTCCGGACGATCTGGTGACGCGGGGAGAGATGGCGTCGTTCATCATGAGGGGTCTCTTCAATGAGACAATGGCGGTCGGCCCGACGGCGCCACTGTTGACGGGAGTCAGTCCGAATACAATGGCTGCGATGGTGGGGGCTCAAATGACGGTGACGATTACCGGAGTCAATACCAACTTCCAGAGCGGGGATACCGTGGCGGTGCCAAGCGGGATGCTCGCGGTTAGCAACGTGGTGGTTAATTCGGCGACATCCATCTCGGTGGTGCTGACGGCAAACGCAAATGTGGTGGATGGACCGCAAGCGCTAGTGGTGACGACCGGAGGGCAGAACCTGACGCTGCCGCTGGCGATCAAGGTGGGTACGTATTGACTCTCGTCGCCGAGGCGCTTGGTGGTCCCGAAGCCGCAACAAGGGTGTTATCTGGTGTTATCGGTAGCCAAGTCGATCGGAAGCTTCTCGACGAAACGGTCTGAGTTCCCGGCGGTCATCCTCATCACGACAACCGCGGCAATGGATGATCTGCGTTAAAACGCCATCTGCGAGAGATCGTATGCGAGGCACTTCCCAAAATGTGCCAGTACGCCTATTGGTCTCGCTTAGCCGCGTCGGCCTGCTGTGCCATGTTGAGCAACAGCTCACTAAACACCGGAGGCTGGCCGATGAACAGCCCATTCGCAATGAGAGCGTTGGCAGCGCCCATAGCATCGATTTGTCCCTGCGAAGTAGGCCGAATGACCGCGCAGCGGGGTAGATTCGGGCTTATGAACTCACACGGGACCGGGAAGATGAGATTCGTCTGCAGCAGTGGATTGCCGGTGGCATTGAAGTCCGGGAATGTCAGCCCGGTATCGGGATCTGTTAGCGGGGCAACCGGTGGCTGTACAGCGTTGCCCGCGAAATCCATCCACTCGAGGAAGTGCGCCACTTCGTCTCCGCCAATACTCGTAACGATTCGCAAGACTTGTTCGCTGCTGACTTTGCGGGCAAGCGTATCGTAGAGGCTCGAGCCGCCCTGCTCAATCATCGCAAAGTGGAAGGCCGCGGTGTTAGCGATCGCCTGGATATGGGCCGGGGGACCAAAGTCGGCGTTGGTTCTGGGAATGCCCGGAAACTGCCCCGCAAACAAATCCGGAAGCGCCTGGGGGAATGTGGCGCCAAAATCGGGATTTGTTGTGCTGCGATAGCGCGTAAACCAACTCGTATCCACCGTTAGTTGCATCAGGTTTGTCAGACGACCGATCTGCTGCGCACCGGCCGCCTGGCTGCTCGGCAGAGTGCGGAACCGGTCGAGGTCCACCGGTTCTTCGCCTCTCGAGATCAGGTACGCGTTCAGAAATGCAGCATGGCTCGCCTCGTCGAGTGTATTGCTTGAGATGTACTGGAGGCCGTCGCCATCGAGCTGTTGAAAGGCAAGCTGATATTTATTCAACTTCTTGGATTCTGTGACCCCTCCAAGCTCCGCGTATTGCTGCCACAGATCGGTCTCGATGAGTTCCGCCGCGGCTAGGAATTTGAGGATGGCGGTATCACCTGCGCTGAGCTTACCCTCGGCGGCAAACAAGTTGCGTTTGCCCAGGACCGCGGCGCCGGCCACTGCCGCTCCCGTTGCAATACCGCCCCGCAAGAAGGAACGGCGATTTTTGTCGCGTGTGTCGTTGTCTTTCATTGATGTCCTCTTTTGTTCGGTCACTGCGCAGTTTCTGCGCATCTCAAGCTTGTTCCAAGGTCCCGCGGGGAGTTGTTCTTACAGCGTGAATTGTTTGTAAATAGGGTGCGCAGCAGCGGCCGAACTTCGCGGGGCGGTCTAATTGTGTCGGGATCCTGCTCCGCCTCAAGGCTGAGGCATCGTCACGGGCGAACCGTCGAAGTGTAGGACGTCTAGTTTGGTCTTCGAGTCAGCCGCATGATCTCGCTTAGTGACCGAGCGCCAGGGGAAGAACTCCCGAGGCCGTTCTTCGCACGGCAATCCGGCTTCCTCCAAACGCCGCCAGTGGTTTGGCTTGTTCTTCGAGCCGTCGAAGACGTCTGCCGATTGCTTTCACCGCCAGCGCCTCCTTTTCCGCACGGGCGGTGGACCTGCCTGGATTTTAAACTCCTTAGTGCCAACGATCTCGCCGTCCGCCGAGACGAGGTTCAGAATAAGAAGCCGCTCCTCGGTGGCCGGCAGCAATCGCGCCTCAAGTCGTTCGAGTCGCCGCTCCAGAGTCTTGTTCGTCATTGCGTGAAGCCTTGCCACGGCCGCAACGGCTCGATCGGAAAACCGGCAATCCACGTGTTCAGCTCTGCATCGGTCGGTTGCTCGCCGATCTTGTCGAGCCGCACGACCTCCCAAAGAGTGCCGTCCGGACAAAGCGTCCTTTTGCACGTTGCGTTCTCGACGCTGGGTTCACGTTCCCGCCTGCGCACGGCGGGCGCATCGACGTCGCCCATGCGAACCACGACACGAAACCACGTCCGCGGCTTGGGAGGCGGTGGGTTTAATTGATGCTCAATCCGGTTGAGCCGTCTCGTGATTGCTTTCATTTCCTCATCACCGAAGGTCGGGCGTTATGCGTACATATCGGTAGTCACCTCTGCTGGTCCGCAGCCGCCTCAAGGGCGCCAACCGGACCTTCCAGGAAACAACGGATCATCTGGATCATGGGATTGCCGCCCGTCGATCGACGAATCAATTCCAAGTTCGTCGCCTGCTTAGGGCTGAGGGCTTCTTTGCTGGTCGCGGCCAAGAACAAGCGAAGCAGAGAGTCGCCGTGGGCGAGCATGGTCTCCGTCCGGCCATTCGGCATCGTCAACGTGATGGGGTCGCGGAGAATCCCTCTTTCGAGTGCTTCCAGCCTTTTTCGGATGTTCATCGTTATTCCCCCGCTAACGCTGTAGCCTGCTCCAACTCCGAGACTCGGGCTTCAATATCTTCGACTTCAATCGCCTTGAAGGCGTGACTAAAGATCGCTTCCGCCGCCCGTACCCGGACCGAAGCCGGCGTGCCCGGGTCAACCATCGTTTTCAGCAGAATGGTGGCGGCTGCAGACGTTCCTTGCTGGAGCCGTGCAACCGCCTGTGAGTAGGCGTCCCGGCGGCCCTGCCGGTAAGCCTTCTGGAACTCCGGTAGCTGGAGCCAGCGCAGCAATGTTCGCGTGCTAATGCCCGCCGTCCGAGCTGCCTCGTCGATGTTCCGCTGGGTCAGCAGCGCGGCGATGGCTTCTTCCTGTTTGCGTACCAAAGATGAGCCGCGGGCTGCCATTAGATGACGAATGATGACAGCGCCGGGTGCAGTCCGCCATCATCGCCTGTCCATCGCCAGGGTCGATTTCTTTCAGAATTCGGTTGATTGTGTCGCGCCACCCGAGTGATGGATGTCACTGCGGCAGAGCCCGCAGAAAGAGATCCAACATGAAAACCTTCACGATTGAAAACGAGACGAACAACATCACGGTTCACGCTACGACTCAGGACGCCGAAGCCGTGGCGAACGCGGAGCGCTTCCGTAACGAATCCGGACTCAATAAACTGGCCGCTGAATGGCGGGCGGCACGCTTGGTAGAAATCTGGAACAGCCTGCCGGGCTCGATTCCAGTCAAGAAGTTCACGGACCGCCAGACGGCGGTCAGCCGAATCTGGAAAGCGCTTCAGGGACTCGGCCAGACCGCCCCGAAAGCAGACGAAAATGAGCCAGCGGCGGAGGCTGCTCCGATCCACGAAGCCAACGAAACGACTGAGCCGGCTGCCGCTATTCCGCAGGAGCCGGAACCCGCGACGGCTACGCCCGCTGCGCCACAAACGCCCGACGTCGCGCCTGAAGAGGCACCCGCGGCGAAGAAGACCACCACGCGCAAAGGGGCGAACAAGGCCGCAAAGGTCGCCAAGGCGCCGCGAGAAAGCAGCAAAACTGCCCAGGTGGTCGCGATGCTCCAGCGCCAGCAAGGCGCAACGCTTTCTGAGATTATGGCCTCGATGCAATGGCAGCGGCACACCGTGCGCGGGTTCATGGCCGGTTCGATGAAGAAGGCTGGCCACCAAGTCGAGTCCTTCAAGCCCGAGGGAGGAGAGCGCACATATCGAATCAGCCAATAGCCTCAGCGATACATTCTGGCCCGCCCGGCTCCGGCCGCGGCGGGCTTTTCTGCGTTCAGGAGCAGCCGTAGTTCCTGTGACCAGTCCGCGAGCGCAAGGCACAATCCTTGTAGGTCGGGCTGGCCATTTCGCAGGAGTGTTTCGACAGCCGCAATCTCCCGGCGGCAACGAGCGATTCATGCGGCTCCCTTCAGGCGCTCTGCGGCCAGCGCTTCAAACGGTCGTCCATCGCCGTCGAGCGTCGCCTCCTGGCCGGTGTATTGCTCCCAGCGGCGTACGATGCAATCGACATATTTCGGGTCGATCTCCATCAAGCGCGCTTTTCTGCTTCTGCGTTCACACCCGACCAGCGTCGAGCCCGAGCCGCCGAACAGATCCATGACGATGTCGCCGGCTTTGCTGCTGTTGACTAGCGCCCGCTCGACGAGTTCGACCGGCTTGGCCGTAGGGTGAATGCGATTGGCCGCCGGCTTCTTTTCTTCCCACAGCGTCGATTGAGATTTGTCGCCATACCAAGGATCCTTCTGCTTCTCGTTATGCGCATAGAAGATCGGCTCGTGCTGAAATTTGTAACGGCCGAACCCCCACGCGAACGTGTTCTTCGCCCAAATAATCTGACACCGCATTTCGAAGCCAGCTGACTCCATCGCGTTCTGAAACTCGCGCCGCCAGGAAGAAGAATGGCAGACGTACATCGAAGCGCCCGGCTTCACTGCCTGGCGATAGCTCGCGAACGTGGCCAACAGGAATTGTTGGAACTGTTCGGGCGACATCCGGTCGCCCTGGATAGTTAGCCTGTCCTCGGTGTAGCCCTCGTAATCGACGTTGTAGGGGGGATCGGTGAATACGAGATCCGCGGCATCGCCGGCCATTAGACGCTTCACATCAGCCGTGCTGGTGGCGTCGCCGCAAAGAACGCGATGATCGTCCAGAATCCAAAGGTCGCCCGTCTTCGAGACAAGCGCTTCCTGAAGTTCCGGAACATCGTCCTCGTCTGTGAGCCCGTCGACTGCATCCTGCTGTGCCAAGAGACGGGCGAGTTCGTCGTCCTCGAAGCCCGTAAGGCTCAGATCAAAGTCCGATTCTTTCAGATCTAATAACTCGAGGGCAAGTAACTCGTCATCCCACTGAGCCCACGTTACCGACCGATTCACCATCAGCCGAAATGCCTTAACCTGCGCCGCGGACCACTCGTCGCAGAGAATAACTGGCACTTCATTGATTCGTAGCTTCTGTGCCGCTTTGAGGCGCAGGTGCCCATCGACCACTTCACCGTCGCTTCGGGCGGGCACTGGGATTTTGAAACCGAACTCCCGGATGCTGCTGCACATGCGATCCACGACTGTATCGTTCTTGCGCGGGTTGCGTGCGTAGGAGAGCAGGCGGTCGATCGGCCAGATGTGGATCTGGTGGCTTTGAGCCGCCGTTTGCTGCGTAAGCACCACGTCACCTTCCGATGAGTCAGATTGGAGGTGCCTTTCGGAGGGTGCGCTTTGCGCTGGCCTGGCGAACCGAGCCCCGATTCATTATCGCGCCGATTCGGAAGAGATGTCTACCGGACCCGCCTCGGAGGGTGCTTAACCGTTTTGGGGACTGCGACCAGGCACCATACTGTAAGCCTCTGCTGGGTCCAAACTACTGCGCACGGTGATTTCTAGTTGGGTCAGGATGGGATGGGCGCGGCGGGGTAGATGAGAGCGGAGCCTAGCACAAGCTTCCGGCAGTTGATCGAGCGCTGCCAGAGTATCGCGGAGCATGGCGTGGAGATCCAGGCTGGTGGGAGGTTGGTCCAAGGCCCAGAGAGCCTCCACATAATCGGCATCCAGTTCAAACAACTGGCCTATCAGGCGTTGGGGGATTTCTGCGGGCGACATCCGATCTAGGGCACGGAATAGAGCCAACAGATCGAGCCGGGCTTGCTCCAAGCGCGCTCGGAGGTCGACCGGGATTTCCGCCGTGGAACGGCGAGCCATAGCCCGAGCATGGCGCATCGCATAGCCGAGGTCAACGGGTTGAGGATTACAAGGAAACCATTTTCATGCGATCCAACAGCGCCCAGTCATCATTCAACAACAACAGACGCAACGCGAGAAGACGCCGCGCCCCAGCCTCGCTCCAGCGCATTCCGGCTTGCCGCAGACGGGCGTGGACCACCTGTTTATGGGCGCTCTCCACAGCGCCGCTACCAATGCCATAGCCCAAGCGTAAATACTCGTCATAGCGCATGCGCCCAGCATTCTCACTGTAATAGCCGACCAGCGATTGCAGACTGGCGCGCAGTTCCTCGGTTTTAGGCCGCAGGCGTTTCAAAGCCGCGATTACGTCTTGCACCTTGCCTGCACGCAGATCTTCGGCAATCTGATGCACCCAGCGGTCGGCTTGTGCGGAATCATCTCCGTAACGCAGGCGGGCAAAGGTCCAGGCGTGTTCCAGGGCATGCCAAAAATCGAGGATTTCGCAGCGGTTCACAAACATCGTGGCGCGGTTCCAGATCCATTCGGCGCCGTCGCCGACTATCACCACAACGGTGTGAGTGCCCACCCAACCCAATTCTCGCAACTGAGCGTACAAGCGTCGAAAGATCTCGTCGGCTTCCCCCAGACAGGTGACCAGAAATCGCCGGACCACCGATCGGCGCCCGGGCGAGGTTTCGACCCGTTCCCTCGGCAACAGCAGAACGCCGGTTTTCACTTCGCGGAAATGGCCCTCTTCGACCAGCGGCAAGGCGGGCAGTGGTTCCGTGCCCATCCGTCGGCGGCGGTGCGTGCGGACCTGCATTCCCAATGTGCAACCGTCGACTCCCAAAACCACCGCCGGCGGAGTCTCTGCTGCCAAACTACCTTCACTCCGGCTGTCAGCGTGGTACTGGCTCAAGGCTTCACTGTAGTCAGCCGCCGCCTGCCCCAATCGCTGTGCCACCCGCCACACACCCATGGCGCTGATGGTCACTCCCAACAGCAACTGCGCTAAGCGCGCCGCCAGTTCGTAGGGCGCCACAGCGGCCAGCAGTCCCAACCGGCGGGCCAACGAGCCACAAATGCGCCCTGGTTCTACGCCCAGCAGATCCAGCAAGGGCCGCCGTTCCTGCTTGCACGACGAGCAACGGTACCGCGCCGGAGAGGCATGCAGCCGCCCCCAGTGCGCCAGCCAGGAAACCGGACGAGCATCGTGATAACTCATGGGTCGGCCGCATCGGGGACACTCCGGCACCGTGGCGCAGGCCTGTTCGGCGACCGTGTTGACCTTACGCTGCAATGCCTCCAACATCTGCGGCCTGTACTCCAACTCCACCTCACGTTCCAGTAGAACGAAGCGCGACGGCTGATCGGCGAGCCGAGGCCGGAGCGGTGGTTCCACCGGTTCCGGTTGAGACCGGCGCCGCTGCGCCATGGCTATCTCCTTTCACTCCGACGATGTGTCGGCCGGAGCATGTCGACGCCGTTGTTGGCGTGCGAGCACCAGTAGTTGAGCGTTAATGACAAATAACTCGGCGACAGAGTCCTTGAATCCACGGCCCGCCTCGACACCGGGGCGGACCATGTCGCTCCACTCCGCAGGAATGGATTCGACGTGCTTCTTGCCGTCGGCCATGAAGGTGAGTGTGTAGAACGGATGAGCGGCCCCTTCGGCACAATGGCAGCCCGGTTTTCCGCACCGCCGATGGGACAGTACCAGGGAGCCGGGGAGAGCGTCAGCGGGAATGCGGAGTCGCGCCAAGAGTCGGCGTTTGCGGCGCTTCAAGGCGCCGGCCTCTGGCCCTACGGGTGAGTCTGGAACTGCCATCTGATAGTAATAATACAATCAGAATCCAGATAGAACAAGCCCAATCTGAAATGTTTTATCGAACCCGAGGCACGACCGAAGCACAAGGCCTGGACTATACTTTTAGAATCGCAGAGTGAAGCTAAAAACGGCGCAATCGTCCAAACTACATCCGCCAAATCATCGATGAGGCCGGTACGTTTCTCACCAGGTTCGGGGCGTACCAGGATGGAATGGCGCTCTACCGAACAGCGGTGAAGAGATACCCTGACGATCCCGCGTTATTCCAAGGCTCGGCTACTGCGCCAGCAAGGCAGGTTTGCACGAGGAAGCGGTGTCCGCGAACCGGCGGGCACTGGAACTCGAACCGGAGAATCAGAAGTTGGTCAACGACCTCGGCTAGACTCTCTTACAGGCCGGCCGCCTCCCGCAGGCTAGGGAAGCCCTGGAGCGGGCGGTCTCGATGGATCCGAGCGGTGAGTTGGCGAAAGAGAATCTGCGTTATTGCAGGCAGCGGTCGCACGGACGAAGCTTGACGAAGGGGGAACTCTCAACCGGCTCGCCGTGCTCCTCGCACACCCCGCTGAAAAACGGACGCCATCGTTACCCTTCACAACGAATTCGGTTGGCCGGTGGTCGCGGCATCGAGACACCAATGTGGGCAGCAGTGGTCGCCACCAGCCGCCCCCAAAACGGTTAAGCCCTACACGAGTAGGTTTTCGGCTTGCTGCAATAATGACCGGTGGAACATCCACTTCGCTGCTCCAGCCGTTTTCGTCAAGTTGCTGCGAACGCGACATCACGGGGGCAATCTCCCCAACGCCGTTTCCCAGGGAGTTTGAAGTGGACGGGTTATATCGAACGGGTTGGCGGCAACCGCCACACCTTGATGGTTGCCGATGGCCGACTATCCGACAGCCGACTATGCGACCCGAAAGTGCAAACGAAGCTTTGAGGTACACTCTTCCTTCTACAAAACCTGATTATGAAAGTCACACACTAGGGGAAAACGCATGGACGAGCATCCGACGCCGGAATCAATTTTGCAAGTGGGCTTGGGATTTTGGCCCTCGAAGGTCCTGTTGAGCGCGGTGGAGATGGAATTGTTCACCGACTTGGCCAAAGGCTCGCGATCGCTGGAAAGCATTCAGGGGAGTCACGGCTTGCACCCACGTTCCGCGCGCGATTTTCTGGACGCCCTGGTCGCGCTGGGATTTCTGCTGCGCGCGGGCGCCCAATACTCCAACACGCCAGCCACCGATACGTTCCTCGACAAGCACAAGTCTTCCTACATCGGCGGCGTCCTCGAGATGGCGAACCAACGTCTCTATGGTTACTGGAACCATCTCACAGAAGCCCTCCGGACCGGCCTGCCGCAGAACGAAGCAACCGGGGGCGGCGTACCGCTGTTTGAGGCGCTTTATGCCGACCCTGCGCGTCTGAAGTCGTTCCTGGCAGCGATGACCGGTATCAGCCACGGAGCGAACATGACGATTGCGTCTAGATTTCCTTGGGCCGGCTACAAGACTTTCGCCGACGTTGGATCGGCGCAGGGCGACCTGGCGGTGCAGATCGCGCTGGCCAATCCCCACCTGTCGGGGATCGGGTTTGATTTGGCCGAGGTCGGACCGATCTTTGAAGAGTATGTCGAGACGAACGGCGCCGCCGGCCGCGTGCGCTTCGTTGCCGGGAGTTTTTTCGAGCAGCCGCTGCCCCAGGCCGACGTGATTCTGATGGGCCACATCCTGCATGATTGGGGAATCGATCACAAGCGGATGCTGATTCGCAAAGCTCACGATGCCGTACCCGAAGGCGGCGCGCTGATCGTCTATGAAAGTCTCATTGACGACGACCGCTCAAAGAATGCGTTCGGCCTGATGATGAGCCTCAATATGCTAATCGAATCGTCTGCCGGATTCGACTATACGGGCGCCGACTGCCAGGGCTGGATGAAGGAAGCCGGCTTCCGCGAAACGCGCGTCGAGCACCTGGCGGGTCCGGACTCGATGGTAATCGGCATCCGCTAGAGGAACAGTTCGAGGGGGAGAGGCTTTCCCGCCATAAGGAATGAGCCAAGTAGCTGGAGTTCAAGTCCCATAGCTGTTGAGTTCCCGGTCTTCCTTCAAAGAACTCAATCTAAAGCGCCAACATCGGCCAACCCGGAAATAGGCAAGAGGTCGGGCATTCCCTTCGACGAAGCGTCGAAGGATCTGAACTTGATGGGCCGCCGTTTGCTGCGTGGGCACACGTCACCTTCCGATGGGTCAGATTGGAGGTCGCGGCCGCCGGGCAAAGCTACCTGCCTCTCCTCAGGCCGTCGCGGCGTCATAAGCCGTCCGAAACCGAGAACAGAAGAAATGGCGGCTTGGGCGAGACCGGTTGCCTTCCGATAATTCCAGGCGTATATTGTGGCGCGAGCGTGGGAATCGGCGAACACGGTTGAGACGCAGGGCGAAGTAGCGATGAAGGGTGAGTCGGCTTCCGGCTCCGGTGAACAGATTTGGCAGGCGGCGTTTTTCCGGGAACTTCATCAAGTGGCCTCGTGCCCGAGCAACGCCCGTGTCTCGTTAACCGTCGCGCACGCAAGCTTCAGTCCGCTTCGCAAGCCGGCGTTCACACGCACTAACTCGTCGATGGTGTCGAGCGCGGCGGGGACCTTTACCGCTAGGGCGGCCATCAATGCTATCTGATCTCCAAAAGCTGAAGGCAGGTCGTCTCCGGCTAGCTTCTTACAGAGATCCAGAGCCTCCGCATACTCGTCCGAATTTGGCAGCATCATCATTCGTGGCGCCTCTCGATTCAACGCCCCGTCTCCGTAGCTTGCCGTCTTTGAGCCGCCTTCCAGCCAGTCTGGCCTGCCGAACGGAGCCTGACTTTGATTTTACGACCTAATCACTCTTCGCGCAGGTGTTTTCCGACCGCTGATTCAGGACTTGCAACGTGCCGCACCTTATCGCGCTTACCGCGCTTTTCGCGCACCCCCTGGCCATGTGGCACACCATGCCAAGGAGGCTGGGGTCTCTTCGCAGCGTGCGTCCTTTGGCGGACGTTTGCGCACGGAGACGCAGTCGCCCCTCGAAGTCACGTCGGCGAAGGCGTAAATCACATGGCTCAACCGATCGCCCGGAATGTCCGTGACGAAGTACTGCTTCGCGCCGAGGTCCCCGGCTTCGTAGTAGCCGACTAGCCTTAGGGTTGCGGCGAAAAGGATATTGCTCATGAAGCCCTCCTCATTTCACCGATCAAACCGGGGCGTTGATCAAAATGACCGGCAGCATCCATGTTCTGCGATGTGAATTATCCACGCGCGACGGGCCAAGATGTAGGATGCGCTGGCCTCTTCCGCTCCCGCAGACTCCGTGGCGAACCGAGCGTCCACGTAAGTCCCGAGGAAGGCGTAGATCGAGGCAGACAGGGCGTTTTTCGATCGATGATATTCATCCCAGAGACGCTCGCGTTCGTTACACTCCATCCTAGAATCGTACCATTCCCGATCAAGAAATATCACTTAGATGGCGGCGTAAAAGCACTAGCCAGATCAGCTGGCATTAGCCCAAAGTAGAAACCCCTCGGGCCCCCAAGGGCGCTCGCCTCGGGAGCGCTCCGCGCTTCCAAGCCGATGACCGCTTGAGGTGCTTTCCCATCGCGTCGGTCCGTCAGGTATTTCATGGCATCGAGGCGGACGCGTTTGACGCCGTTGTGTTCCCAGTCCATCACTAACACGATGGCTGCAAGAGTGCGACTGCCGGCACTTACCGCGCTTTTCGCGCTTTTCGCGCACCCCTGGTCAAGTAGCACGCCATGCCAAGGAGGCTGAGGTCTCGTCGCAGCGTGCGTCAATTCTTTGGCGGACGTTTGCGACGCACTGGGGGAAAACTGGGGGTACTCCAGTGTCCATGGAATAGGAAATTCGGGTAAATATGGGTAATTCGATTTCGATAGACAGAGTCCGGCCGCAATGCCGCAAACGGCGCGTCCTCAAATGGTTGCGTTGAAAATAAAGGAGATATTCTGGCTCCTCAGGTAGGATTCGAACCTACAACCCTTCGGTTAACAGCCGAATGCTCTACCGTTGAGCTACTGAGGAGCATGTGTCGCGGGCGTTGCCACGTGCGTTTGGCAGTGCTCGCTGTCGGTACGATCTCATTAAAGCATACTGGGTTCGCGGTATGTCAACTTGTTGAATCGCATTGCCCCGGGAGGCTGGCGGCGGATGGTACGCTGAAGGTTTCCAATGCAACTCGACAAGGTGTATGAACCGCAACGTTTTGAGCCGCATTGGGCACAGTGGTGGATCGAATCCGGCCTCTATAAGGCTGAGATCAAACCGGGCAAACCGGTCTTCTCCATCGTCATTCCACCGCCCAACGTCACAGGCTCGCTGCACATCGGGCACATGCTCGACCATACCGTCATGGATGTCGCCGTTCGCTGGCATCGGATGCTCGGCGACACCACGTTATGGCTGCCGGGGATGGATCACGCGGGCATCGCCACCCAAATGGTCGTGGAGCGAAAGCTCGCCGAAGAAGGCCTGAACCGACGGCAGCTCGGCCGGGAAGAGTTTGAGCGCCGCGTCTGGCAGTGGAAAGAACAGTACGGCGGCCGGATCAAGCAGCAGATCCAGCGCGAAGGCGCGAGCGTCGACTGGTCCCGCGAACGCTTCACCATGGACGACGGCTTATCGCACGCGGTGCGCGAGACCTTCGTCCGCCTCTGGGAAGCCGGGCTTATCTACCGGGGCGAGTACCTGGTCAACTGGTGCCCCGGCTGCCAAACGGCGATCTCCGACGTGGAGACGATTCACGAAACTGTCGAGGGACACCTGTGGCACATCCGCTACCCCGTGGTGGGCAGCGGCGAAGGCCTGGTGGTGGCGACGACGCGTCCGGAGACCATGCTCGGCGACACAGCCGTCGCCGTGAACCCGGAGGATGCCCGCTATAAGCACCTGATCGGCCAGCATGTTCTTCTTCCGCTGATGAATCGCGAGATTCCGATCATTGCGGATGCGATGGCCGATCCGAAATTCGGCACCGGCGTGGTGAAGATCACGCCGGCTCACGATCCAAACGATTTCGAAGCCGGCAAGCGCCACAATCTTCCGCTCGTGAAGGTGATCGGCGAAGATGCGCGCATGACCGCCGCTGCCGGGCCGTATAGCGGACTCGATCGCTTCGAAGCACGCCGGCGCATTGTCGCCGCGCTGCAACGCTCCGGCGAACTGATCAAGACTGAGCCCTATGCGGTCAACATCAGCAAGTGCGATCGCAGCAAGACGATTATCGAGCCGCTTGTCTCGACCCAGTGGTTCGTGAAGATGAGGCCGCTGGCGGACAAGGCCATGGAGGCCGTAGAATCCGGGCGCATCCGGTTCGTGCCCGACGACCGCGAGGCGGTTTTCTTCCACTGGATGCGTAATATCCGAGACTGGTGCGTTTCGCGGCAACTCTGGTGGGGGCATCGCATCCCAGCCTGGCATTGCCGGCAGTGCGCCACCATCACCGTGGCGCGCGAGACGCCGGCGGTCTGCCCGAAATGCCATTCGACAGAAATCGTGCAGGACACCGACGTCCTCGACACTTGGTTCAGCTCGGGCCTCTGGCCGTTCTCGACCCTGGGCTGGCCGGACGACACGGAAGATCTGCGTACTTTTTATCCAACCTCGCTCTTGATTACGGGATTCGACATCTTGTTCTTCTGGGTGGCCCGCATGATCATGCTCGGCATCTGGTGCACCGGCGATGTGCCGTTCCGCGAAGTGCACATGCACGGCCTGGTTCGCGACGCCGAGAAGCAGAAAATGTCGAAGACCAAAGGCAATGTCGTGGATCCACTGGATCTCATTGACAGGTTCGGCACTGACGCCTGCCGTGTGGGACTGCTGATTTCGGCGGCGCCAGGCGCAGATATTGCACTCCAGGAAGAGCGTCTCGTCGCGGCACGCGGGTTTGCCAACAAGCTGTGGAATGCCTCACGCTTGCTCTTTATGAATATGGAGCGGAGCGACGTGAAGGCTTGTGGGGATGCCGCCTCGCAAGCCCACGTTCTGAAGCTGGACTCTGCGCGCATTGAAGACCTCTGGATATTCAGCCGGCTCGATTCGACCACCGACGTCGTGAAGGGGGCGCTCGCGCAACACCGCTACCACGAGGCCGCGCAATCGCTCTGGGACTTCGTCTGGCATGAGTTCTGCGACTGGTACCTGGAGGTAAAGAAACTTCGGTTCGAAGAAGCCTCCGGCCTGACGGCGGATTGGGCTGTAACCCTGCAAGTTTACGAAGCCATCCTGCGGCTGCTCCATCCGTTCATGCCCTTCATCACGGAAGAGCTTTGGCAGCGGCTGGGTCAAGATGCGCAGGCAGGCGGGCGTCCAGCATCGATCTCGATCACGAGCTATCCGCAGCCGCTGGCGGCCGCATCGGCGCTAGCTCCCGACGCGGAACGCCAGTTCGCACTACTGCAGCGCATTGTGACGGCTGCCCGCGAATTGAGACACGACAACAAGCTTGATCCGAAGGTCATCTATGATGTGAGGCTTCAGTGCCACGACATTCCGCTTGCAGCATCGGAGACTCACGTGATCGAGGTGCTGACGAAGCTTCGGATTCAATCCGGGTCTTCTGGCACCACAGGGTTGCTCCGATCGACGCCGGATTTCGACCTCCGGATTGACGCCCAACCTGCAGCGGCATCGAATGGCTCCGGCGGCTCCGAGTCTCGGGCCCGCATCGAGAAGGAGATTGCGAATCTCGAAAAGGTGATCGAGAACTCCAATCGGCAGCTCAGCGACGAGACCTTCCTGGGCAAGGCGCCGGCGAAGGTGGTGGAAACGGTTCGCGCCAAGTTGGCCGATTACCAGGCCCAGCTCGCCAAGAACAAGAAACTGCTCGAAGGACTCGACTAGATACTTACTCTGCCGCGCTAATGCCCCTCGATCTTCGACAGCTCAGAGAACGGCTTCCCCAGACGCCGATCCACTATTTCCCAACCATCGATAGCACCATGATCGAGGCAACGCGCCTGGCAGCCGAAGGCGCGCCGCACGGAACGTTGGTGATCGCCGACGAGCAGACCGCCGGGGTTGGCCGTTTTGGAAGAACTTGGCATTCCGAAGCGAACGATGGCATCTACTGCAGCCTGGTCTTGCGGCTTCCCCTCCCTGCCAGCGCGGTGGCTGTCGCGACGCTCGCGCTCGGGCTGGCTACCAAAGAAGCCGTCCAGCAAACGACCGGTTTGGCCTGCGATCTGCGGTGGCCCAACGACGTACTGGTGGGGGATGACAAGGTGGCCGGAATACTGGCGCAGTTACTCGATAGCCGCATCGTTGCCGGTGTCGGCATTAATGTCAACCAGCCTTCGCTACCCGAGAGGCTTCGGACGCCGGCAACCTCGCTACGCCTCGCGGCCGGCGGACGCATCTTCGCCCGCGAGCCAATCGTCGCTGCTCTGGTCAACCAGGTCGAGGAATTCTGTACGATCTTAATCGGGCAAGGAGCGGCAGCGATTTTGAAGGCCTTTGCCGCATCCTCCAGCTACATCCTCAATCGGCGCATCGTCTATGAGGGCGAGACCGGCCCGGAACGCGGCACCACAGCCGGCCTGGATGCGAACGGGTTCCTGTTAGTTCAGGACGACGCGGGCCAACTGTGCACGGTCTACACCGGCGGCGTGCGGCCCGATACCGTGCTGTGAGACATGCTGCATGAGTGATGACCTTGAGTCCGCCTCGGACGAGTCGTCCTGGCCTGCGAACTACTTTAACTACTTCACCGAGATCGAAGAGCACTTCCAGCGGGCTCGGGGAACCAGCCTGTTCCTGCTTTCACCACTCGATTGGGCACTGATTGAGAGTTGGAAGAACGCCGATGTGCCGCTCGAAGCCGTGTTGCGCGGCATTGATGATGCCTTTGACAAATGGCGATCGCGGAAGCGGAAGACCCGGATGGTGAACTCGCTAGCCTACTGTACCCAAGCAGTACTGGAAGCCGCGAAGCAAATGGCCGGCATGGGAAGCAGCCGGGCGCTGAAGAAGGCGGAGTCTCCCTTTGCGGTAGAAGAATTGCGCCAGTACGTAACCGACGCGGCTGCCAAAGTGCGGGTGCATACTGCGGCGCCCTTCGTGTCCGTTGCCGAGAGTCTGGAGGCCATTGCGGCGGGCATGGAAGCACTGAGCGGCGACCTGGAAGATCTGGAGCGCCGGCTGACTTCGCTGGAAGAGAAGTTGGTGGCGGCCGCCCGCAGCACGCTGCCTGACGACGACTTGCTGGCGATTCGCCGGAACCTGGATTCGGAGCTGAACCCGTTCCGCGGGAAGATGACCGCCGATCAGATCTCGATGCTCGAGCGGCGATACCTGGACACGGCCGTTTTGCAGCGCTCGGACCTGCCGCGTCTAAGCCTTTTCTACATCCATTCATGAGTTGCGCTAGCTGAGCCGGCCCGTCGAAAAATTCTTGCTAGAACTAGTTGAAGGAGTTACCAGACTATGAACAAGTTTCACCTCACGGCGCTTGCCGCCCTGCTCGCAGTCCCCTTTGCCGCCGTGCCATACGTGAAGGCTGCCGACGCCGTTCCGCAAGTGGGTCAGGCCGCACCGGATTTCTCACTGCCTTCGCAGGATGGCACCCCCGTCAGCCTCAAGGAGTTTCGCGGGAAGTGGGTAGTGCTGTACTTCTACCCGAAAGACAATACGCCCGGCTGCACGGTTGAGGCGCACAGCTTCCAGCAGGATTTGCCGAAGTATGACGCGCTGAACGCCGTCATCGTTGGCGTCAGCGTGGATTCGAGCGACAGCCATAAGGACTTCTGTGCCAAGCAAGGTCTGACGTTCAAGCTTGCCGCCGACACCGACAAGAAGGTCGTTGAGGAATACGGCTCGCTGAAAGAAATGATGGGCATGAAGCTCGCGTCGCGCAACACGTTCCTGGTGGACCCGGAAGGAAAGATCGCCAAGGAGTGGATCGGGGTTAAGCCGGCCGGCCATAGCGCCGAAGTCCTGGCAGCGCTTGGCGAACTCGAGAAGAAGTGAGAAAGGCGGCCTATAAGAGACGCCGTCCCGCGTCTCTAGCATCGTAGCCACCGAAGCTCTCCAGCTCGCGTCTGAAGCTGGAGCGATTGAGCGTTTCGATCAACACTCGAACTCCCGGGTTCTCCAGGTCCCGCCGGCGCAGCGCCAGATCGTATCGCTCCGTCACTAACGGGACGAAACACAGTCCGAGTGAGCGAGCTACCGCGCCCGGGGCGATGCAGCAGTCGGCCGCGCCGTTTCGAACCTGCCAAGCCGCATCAAGATGACCGTTCGCGAGCTTCTGGTAGCCGCGAACAGAGCTTGCAGCGATACCGAGGCGCTTCAGTTGGGTGTCGAGCAGCTTGCGGCTACCAGCGCCCGTCTCGCGGTTGACGATCGAGACATCTTTTCTCGCCAAGTCTTCCACTCCGCGGATTCCTTTCGGGTTGCCGTTAGCCGCGACGATACCTTCTTCCCAGACGGCAAACGAGATCACGGCAACCGAGTCTTTGGGGAAAAGGGCGCCGATCGCGGGCATGTTGGAAGCGCCGGTCGCCTCGTCCCGCAAGTGCGTACCGGCAATGTGAATCGAACCCTTCTTGAGCAACTGGAGAGCCTGCGAGCTGTTGCGGTGTGCGAGCACCAGCTCCACTCCGGCCAGTTGAGCGTTCCTGGCAAGGACCGAGATACCCGGGTCGCAACCTGCCACAAGCACACGCTTGCCCAAGTCGCGATCGGCTTCGGTCAGGCTAACACTGGTTAAGCCTGACTTTGCCGAGGGCCGGGCAACTGTGGCATCACTCGATGCAAAGAACCACGAGATGGAGGCCGGCGGACTTGCTACGAGTTGCTGACCGACGCGGCAGAGCTGTACCGGCTGTCCGGGCAACAGCCCTTCCGACCCAGGCAGAAGCGAAGCCTTTTCGAGTCGAGACGCGGGCTCAACGGCATCTTCTTTTAAGCAAAACAGGTCTTCGAAGCGGCATTCCAGGGCGCGCGCGAGTTTCAGGGCAACTTCTGTATTGGGAACAAAGCTACCGGCTTCCATGGCATAAACCGATTGCCGAGCGACGCCGGTCATCGCAGCGAGTCGAGCCGCGGAGATCCCACGTTTCCGCCGCAGAGAGGCCAGGTTGTTTTCCATCGATGCGCCTGAGAATGCCGAGTCTCTCATGTAGGCCTAACTCTGTATTGTATTCGTGACAGAAGGAATGGCAGATGACTAGCGCGGCGGCTCGGCGGGTGACAATGTAGGCAATGGGCGTCACGGCGCGGCTCAGTATCGACGAATGCCTGTCCTATCAAGCCCCGCCCGGTTTTCGGGATGAGCTGATCGAAAGAGAAATCGTACTGTCGCCAAACGCTAAGCCGCTTCACGCAGATGTAGCAAAGCAGTTGGAGGCGATCCTGACAGGAGCCGTTCAGGGAAGTTCGTTTCTCGTCCGGCAGCGGATGAACATGCTTCTCCAAGAAGAGGCCAGCATGCCGTCGCCAGATGTCTTCATCATGGACAAGATGCGCTGGAATGATGCGAAAGCTCGCAACCAGTATCCGGCAGGAAGCCCGCAGCTCGCGATCGAGATCCAGTCACCATCCGATACGCGCCCTCGGCTGAGGACGAAGATCGAGCTGTACCTGAGAAACGGTTCATTCGCTGTCTGGGTTGTCTATCCACTCAAGCAGACGGTCGTGGTCTTCACCGATACCGACGAGACGGAATATCGCATGGGCGAGCACGTTCCGATACCGAAAGAGCTGACCCAATTCGCGGTAGCAGTGGAAAAGATCTTCGACATCGAAGCCTAAAATCTCAGTGTGTCAGCGCTGCGATGCGAGGAAACGGAGTTTGATGAGTGGAGAATGAACCGATGACAATCTACGTTACCTTACTCAACGAGGGGACGGATTGCTGACGCCCGGTTATGGCGGGACGCTTGTCGGAGGACCTCTTTCAAATCGCAGACCCGCAATGGAGTTTAAGCCTGGCCAAGTTGTCCGCTGTCAGGAGCGCACACTTCAGAATGGCAGCGGCCTGGACCCGCCGGACCTAGCCATTGCGACAGAATACTCGTCTTTACAATGGGGCCACTCTTACCCTCCACACGCTACGTCCAAGATGGAGGAGCCCGGCGCGACCCTCTTCGCTATTTAGCTGCAGTGACGGGGCCGATGGAGCGGAAGGACCGGAAGCGTCTGGGCACCGGCAGCACGGCAACACTGAAATGGAGGCGCTCGAGAGAAGAAACGCTAGAACCCGCATGGAACGAAACCCGCATCGTATCGCGCTGCGACGGTGGGTACTAAGGTTAATGATCAACTTGCGCAACTTGCCAAAACGTGAAATCGTCTAATTAGAGTGATGCAAGCCCACAGAGCAGCTGTTGCGTTCCTGGTCCTGGCGCCGCTAGTCGTTTTGGCTGGGCAAGGCGGACCAGCGCCCCGGCCAGTTGCGCCCACGGGCGTGATCACGGATCCAGGCTTTGCGGGCGCCCTTGCCAACTCGGTCCAGGGTACTTTGAACATGCGGCCCGGTCGGTATTACGGCGGCCCCTACGTCGGCGGCTTCGCACCATGGGGAGGCTTTTATGGAGGGGGTTACTTCACCCCGCCGCCTCAGCCTCCGGCCCTTATGGAGCAGGTCAATGCGCCCGCGGTTGTGTTGCAACCGCCTGCCATGATAGCCGCTCCTGTTCCCGACGCGCCGGTAGTTAGTGTGTATAGTTATCCGGCGAATCCGCAGACCGACTATTCGCCTCCTCCCCAGCCTTCGCCCGCTGTCGCCAGTCAAAACGCGGCAGCCTTGAACGCGCTGAGTCAAAGCATGGAAGCCGCAAACGCTCTGGCCAACGGGCGAAGCGCATCCAATGCCGGCAGACCGGCAAACGAAGGCTTGTTTCTAATTGCGCTGAAGGATCAGAATATTGTCACTGCAATTGCTTATTGGACCGACCGGAATGAACTGAAGTACATCACGCCCGCGCGCCAGCAGAAGCAAGTGCCGCTCTCGGAGGTGGACGTGAAACTCTCTGAGCGCCTGAACAACGAACGCCAGGTTCAGTTTCATCTGCAGTCGTCCCCCAAGTGGGAACCTGCCCCGCAATACTGAGTTGCTAAGTCTCTGCACCGCATAGATAGGGTGAAAGCAGTTGCTGCAGGATCGGCTCGTGCGGATACGGATGGACCTTGTACTGCCGGAGCCCTTCGCCAAACGCAACGCCTGCCAGCGTGCCGCACGCCCGCGTCCAATCTTCCATCTGCCGGAGATAATCGTCCATCCCGTGTTTCTGTTGAAGCCACAACCGTTGACTGCGGTGCTTGGCAAGCATCGCAGTCTTGGCCTCAAACGTGGACGCGACGTTGATCGTGAATTCCGGAACGGCCAGAGCCCCGCTGCGGTCCCGCCGATCAATCGGATCCATGAAGTATAGATGCGGAGTCGCCGGCAGAGCCGGCCGCTCCGATGGCGTCGCATAGTTTGGCACGGACGCTGCGAAACAGGCATCGCGCACCAGTTGGCTGGTCGCTTCGTGATCGGCATGATAGTCGCTGGGCGCAGCCGTCAGAACGATCTGCGGACGAAGATCCCGGAGCAGGCCCGTCACCGCGCGTCGCGAGGGATCATCGCTAAAGATCGCCAAGTCACGGAAGCCGCCCCAGCGATACTGGGCGCCAATCAGGGCCGCGGACTCCGCCGCTTCGGCTCTCCGGATGGCGGCGATCTCATCCCGGCTATGAACCGTGGACCCGCAATCTCCGGCGCTTAAGGTAATGATCGTGATGTCATGCCCCAGCTCGGCGAGCAGCGCTAGCGTGCCCCCTGCAAGAATCTCGGCATCATCCGGATGAGCGTGAATACTGGCGATCCGCATTAAGCACCCCTGATCCATCGCTGGCCATCGAAACGGTCTCTGTCCTTGCCCCAGGTTCCGAACTTCGACGCCATCTGCCCGCCGTCCACAACCAGCGTAGTTCCTGTGATGTATGACGCGAGGTCCGATGCCAGAAACAGGACAGCCTGGGCCACCTCTTCCGGCTCGCCGCCGCGCCCGAGCGCGATGTGCTTGAAGTAATCGGAAATGATGGCGGGATTCGAAAAGCTGGATTCGGTCAGCCTGGTCCGTATCAGGCCCGGACAGACCGCGTTGATGCGAATTCCATAGGGCCCCAGTTCATTCGCGGCAGTGTGCAGAATCCCCATCAGGCCGGCTTTGCTGGCATTGTAGGCGATGAGGTCCGCTTCACCGTCGAAGGAATTTGTGGACGCCGTTATGACAATGGATCCCTTCCGCGCAGGCTTCATCCGTTCGGCCGCGATTTGCACCGTGTCGAAGGCGCCAGTCAGATTCACGGCCAGGGTTCGACTCCAAATGTCCGCCGTTGTGTCGGGCAATGAAGCGTTTGGACCGATTCCTGCGTTAACGATGACGACATCAGGGACCGGCAGCTCGTCGAACGCACTCTGTAGGGATTGGCGATTGGTGACGTCCGCTACGCAGGCTTGGGCCCCGATGGAACGCGCAGCTTCAGCGGGGTTAGCCGACGCCAGATCGAATACCCAAACGGCGCCGCCAGCGCCGGTGATGCTCTTCGAAATGGCCAGCCCAATCCCGTTTGCGCCGCCAGTCACAACAGCCTTCTTGCCTTGAAAATTCATCGTTCAGATTGTATCCGGGGTGCATCCGGATTGTTTGCTTAGGAGCCGGTCGAAGAAGGTGGAGAAGACGGTTTCCACAGCCTGAAGAGTGTGCCACGGCGGAGAAGGGTGGGCACCACGAGCGCCAGAAACACGAAGACAGCCATGATTAGTTTCAGGTCGTTGGGATTCAGACCCCAGCGCAGTGCCACCGCCACAAGCAACCGGATGAGCACCGAGCCCATCACCGCTCCGATAATCGTCATACCGAGCTGCGTAGTTCCAACCAGAACCTCGCCGATGATGACGCTGGCTAGACCCCACACCACCATTCCGATCCCCATGCCCACGTCCGCGAACCCCTCATACTGCGCCAGCAGCGCACCGGAAAGCGCTACTAAACCGTTCGACAGAGCCACGCCCAGGATGATCATGTTGCCATCATTCCCTCCCAGCGCACGGATCATCTGCACATTGTCACCGGTGGCCCGCATCGCCGTGCCCAGATTGGTCCCGAAGAACCAGTACAGGATCGCCCCCAGCGCGGCGATGGCTATGGCGATCGCGCAAAGTGCCTCGGCGTCGCCGACACTCACCTCCCAGCCAACGAGGCCGAACGTCCGCGTGCCGGTCAAGCTGACGCCGGCGTGCTCGGCCTGTGTGACTAAGGTGCCGACGTTGAGCAGCGGAACGTTACTCCTGCCCATAATGTGTAGATTGATGGAGTAGAGCGAGGTCATCGTCAGAATCCCCGAAAGGAGCGGGTTGATTTTGAACTTCGTATGCAACGTTCCGGTGCAGGCTCCGGCCAGCGCGCCGGCGAAGAACCCCGCGAGTGATGCCAGCGGTGGACTGACCCCGTGTACCAGGAGAGTGGCCGCCACGGCCGCACCCAGAGTGACCGACCGTCGGCGGTGATGTCAGGAAACGCGAAGATCCGGAAGCTGATGAAGACTCCCAAGGCCAGCAGCGAAAGAATCAGGCCAATGGTAAAAGCGCCGATGAGCAGGCTCATTAAGCAAGGCCGCCGATCGAATTGTGAGCCGGTCTCATTGATCCGCTCGAACGGCTGAGGCTAACTCCGAAGGGACGATGACTTCGAATTGCGCGGCCCGCTTTTTGCTAATCCCCACTTCCAGAACAGCCACTTCCTCCATGGGCAGATCCTTGGGATCCGATCCGGCCAGGATGCGCCCGGCCAGCCGCCCCGATGCCACGCCAGCGGGATGCGCGCCTAACCCGACACAACCAACGGGTCCCCGGTCGAGCGAATCTCAATCTTCGGTGAATAGTGGCTGCCTGGCGTCCTGAGCGCCCTTAGCGGCAGCTTCCATACCTTGGATGGCGGTGTTGTCTGAAGGCGCCAGCACGACCTGGATGTTTCGTCCGGCCAGGATCTGCACGGCCTGTAGTTCCTCTAGAACTGGTAATGGCAACCTCTTCGAGGCGGATTCCGCGTCGCTTATACACCTCGCGCAGTACCGCCAACTCCTTGACCGAGTTTGCTTCCGCTGGATCATAAAAAACGCCTACGGCTCGAACGGACGGAACCAGCTTCTGCATGATGTCCAGCACGTGCTCGACCGGCGGGAAGCTCCCGGCCCGGGTCACGAAAGGTAGATGATCTGTACGGCTTTTGCCTGCGCCCGCCGCGATCGGGTCGGATACGCACCTGAAGACAACCGGCTTGTGTTTAACGAGATTGCAAGCGGCTGTCAGGCTTGGTGTGGTGACCGTTAGGATAATGTCGACGTCGGAGTTGTCGAAATTCTGCAACATCGCCGGGATGTTCGACATCTCGCCTTGAGCATCCGAGCGGCGGATCTCCAGGTTTTGACCCTCAACCATTCCGCTGGCGCGGAGTCCAACCATGCCTTGGATGCACAGGTCAGTGCCGACATCGCGCAAAGTACACGACACCAGCTTTAAAGTGGCGGCCGCCTGCGGCCTGCGGAGTGGTTGAGGCCGCGGATCTTCGCTGACCTAAGTCCGACACCAAGAGCACGGCCGAAGTCACGAAGATCAGAACAATTCCGATGGCCGAGCGCCGCGCCGCTTGCCAGGCTCTGCCCATCATTCGCTATCGGGCCTTAGAATTTCGCTCCGCATTGGTGTTGCGAACAAGTATAAACGGTAGACCTGCCGCGGCAATATCCAGCGCTTCTTGCAGCCGCGGCGCCGTTTGTTCAGGGCATATAGAGCAGTGAGGCCATGGTTTCGATGCCGTCCCACAGATTTTGCAGCCGGAGGTTTTCGTTGGCGCTGTGCTGATTGTCGTCGTGGTTGGCAATAGGAACGGTGATAGTGCGTGTTCCGGCTGCTCGCTCCATGGCACCGAGGGGAACGCTGCCGCCCATGGTTGGCCATTCGATGACCGTGCCGCGCGCCTGCTCAACAGCAGTGAGAACCTCTTCGACGATCGGGAGATCCATGGGCGTACGCACCGCGTTATAGCCGGTCGAGTCCTTCCTGACCATCGCCACTTTGGGGTGTTGCAAGAGAATCTCGTGGGTGGGAGTGGCGTCTACAACGAAGTAACCCTGGGATCGAACGTAATCGATGACCCGGTCTTGCTGCTGCTGCCAATCGATACCGACGACGAGGCGGAGATCGAGATCGGCAGTAGCTGTGGACGGGATGACGTTGTTGGCGCGCGGGCCCGTTTGCCCGGAGGAGATGCCGTTGATGTTCAAGCTAGGCAAGTTCAGAAGATCGAGAAGATGAGCGCCGCCGCCATCGACATGACCGAGTGAGAGTTCCTGACGCAGCGCGTCATCATTGACCGGCGCCCGTGCCAGCGCCTTCTTTTCCAGCGTCCCGAGCGGCCTGATGCCGTCGTAGAAATGCGGGATGAGAACATGGCCCTGGTCGTCCTTCATGCCCGCAAGAAGCTGGACCAACATCATCGCGGGGTTGGGAGCCCAGTTGCCATAGTGACCGCTATGCAAACCGCGAGTGGGGCCGAAGACTGTGATCTCTACATGCGCGTCTCCACGTGCGCCGAAGACCAGCGTTTGCTTGCGGCTCTGATCAACCGGGCCGTCGCAAACCAGCCAAACATCCCCATGAACCAGATCGCGGTTGACGCTCAGAATCTGCTCCAAATGCGGTGAACCGGCCTCTTCTTCGCCCTCCCAGACAAAGCGGATGTTGGCGCGCAGGGGGATGTTTGCCGCCGCAAGAGCGTCGAGCGCGACCAATTGGGCGTAGATGGCGGCCTTGTCATCGCCGGCCGAGCGGGCGTAGATGCGCTGCTCACCGTCTACGTCACGCAAGACCGGGACGAACGGTGGGCCCTGCCATTCGGAAGGGGTCACGGGCTGACCATCGTAGTGGGCGTAGAACACGATTGTGTGGATCGCGCCAGGCGTCTGGCGTTCACCGAACACCACGGAAGGAGCGCCCGGCAGCGTCAGCAGGCGGGCTTTAAAGTGGCGCTGCTGCAACAAGGCGACAAGGACATCTGCGTTACGGCTCAGATTGGCGGGATCGGCCGCCACGTTGGGGATGCTGAGGAGCGCCGTGAAGTGCTCCAGAATATCGGCCTGATGCTGAATGCGGAACTGGCGCGCGGCTTCAACCGGGTTCTGCGCCTGGAGAGGAAAGGTTGTCAGCGCAGAGATAAGGAAGAGCAGCAATGGAAGCGATCGCATCAACCGGAGCGTAACATGTGGTCCGATGGTGGCCCAAGTGTGCAACCATAGCCCAATGAAAGCATTCGTACTGCTGCTAGGCTTTTGCTTTTTTCTGTACCCGGATGCGAGCAACTCTTGGACGCTGGAGTTTTCGATGCAGGTGCGAACCATCGGATCTGTGGTACCTTCGCCGGACGCCCGTTGGATCGCTTATACCGAAGTCAAACCGGTTGCCGAGGGCGAACGCAGCGAGCAAGTCACACAGATCTTCCTGGCGCGCGCGGACGGATCGCGGCGATTGCAGTTGACGCGGGGTGAGAAGAGTTCGAGCGCACCGGCGTTCTCACCGGATGGGCGCTACGTCTATTTCCTCTCCGACCGTTCCGGCAAATCAAACCTGTATCGGGTACTGATTGAAGGCGGCGAGGCTGAAATGCTGACGGACCTAAAGGGCACGCTGGGTGAGTTCAAGGTGGCTCCAGATGGGAAATCCATCGCCTACACGGGATATGAACCGCCGGCGGATCTCGAGAAGGCGCGCAAAGAGAAGCGGGACTTTCACGTGGTAGACGCCGACCCGGAGGACCTCGCGCTGTTTGTGATCCCGGCCGAAGCCAATGACGAAGGCAAGCGTGATCCCAAAAGGGTCTTCGAAGCTAAATACCATGTCGCGAATTTCGACTGGTCGCCGGATGGGAAGAACATCGCTTTCGAACACTGGCCTTCGCCCTTGGCCGATGATTGGACCAAGGCAGATATCGCAGAGGCCGAAGTGGCAACGGGCAAGGTCACGGAACTTGCCAAGACTCCCGCAGCCGAGAGTGCACCTCACTATTCACCAGACGGCCGCTATCTCGCGTTCGACAAATCATCCGAACCAGTGCACTGGCCAGGCGATGCGCGCATCGCGCTGATGAACCGGTCCAGTGGTGAAGTGCGCCTGCTGCCCGATACAGCCGACGCGCGGCCCAATGTGCTGGGATGGTCGGCCGATTCGAAAAGCCTGGTGTTTCTCGAAGCGAAAGGCACGCGCAGCGAACTGTGTACGATGCCGGTTGACGGTCCTCCGAAGAGCCTGTATCTTCCTGAACGAGGCGTGGTCGGAAACAGCGCCGGGTTGAATGTGACCGGAACGTACGTCGGGTTCAGCCATGAGACCTCCAGTGAGGCGCCGGAAGCATACTTTCTTGCGGTGCAAGGCGGACAGCCGGTGCGCGTCAGTAGCGCCAACGAGGATCTTCCCAAGCCGCCGCTGGGCGAGACCAAAGTGATCCGATGGAAATCGAAGGACGGCCTGGAGGTGGAAGGATTGCTCACTTTGCCGGTCGGCTATCAGGCGGGGAAAAAGTATCCGCTGATCCTCAATATTCATGGCGGCCCGGCCGGCGCCTTCGCAGAGACCTTCATCGGACGATTCAGCATCTACCCGATCGCCGCGTTTGCGTCGCGCGGATACGCAGTGCTGCGGCCCAATCCTCGCGGGTCGGGCGGCTACGGCAAGCAGTTCCGCTATGCGAACGTCGCCGATTGGGGCGGCAAGGATTTCGACGACGACATGGCCGGAGTGGATCTGGTGATCTCGATGGGCATCGCCGATCCCGATCATATGGCGGTGTTGGGATGGAGCTATGGCGGCTTCATGACCAGCTGGGTGATCACCCATACCAACCGTTTCAAAGCGGCCGTGGTGGGCGCGGGCGTCACCAACCTGTGGAGCTTCACCGGGACTTCAGACATACCGGGATTTCTGCCGGATTATTTCGAAGGCGAGCCTTGGGAGAAATTCGATCGCTTTGCGGCGCATTCGCCCATCACATTCGTAAGGAACGTCCAGACGCCGACGCTGATACTCCACGGCGAAGCTGATGTTCGCGTGCCAACCAGCCAGGGCTACGAGTTCTATCATGCGCTGAAGCAGCTGGGTGTGCCCACGAAGATGGTGGTGTATCCGCGCACGCCGCATGGACCTCGCGAACCGAAATTCATACTCGATATCGCGCAACGGAATATGGACTGGGTCGAAAAGTACGCGAGGTAGATGATGCGATTCAACGGATTTGTCTTGACGTCTTTGTTCGCCGCCCTCTTGGCGCCTGCTGCCTCGGTCACTGAAACGCCGCAGCAATGGACGCCGGAAGTGTCCATGAAAGTTCGGAACATCACCGATGTGTTGCCCTCGCCTGACGGGAGTGCCGTGGTGTGGACGGAGTCGGCCGCGGTGATGACACCGGAGAAGAGCGAGATCAACACGCAGCTCTTCCTCGCGCACATCGACGGATCGCATCGCGTGCAGCTAACCCGCGGGGACAAGAGCGCCAATGCAGCGGAGTTCGCGCCGGATGGGGCGTTCGTCTACTTTGCTTCAGCCCGGGGAGGAAAGCGCAACGTGTTTCGCATCGCGGTCGATGGCGGCGAATCCGAGCAAGTGACCGACTCAAAGACCGACATCGGCGAATATCACCTCTCGCCGAACGGAAAATGGATCGCGTTTACGGCGCCTCCGGATCGGCCCGAATTGGAGACGGCTAAGAAGCTGAAGACGGACTTCCGCGTCGTCGACGAAGACCCGGCAGACCAGTCGCTGTACCTCGTGGCGGCGGAAGAAGATGCTGCCAAAAAGCATCCGGCAAGAAAGATTGCGGGCGGACCATTCACAGTGGGCGCGTTCACGTGGTCGCCGGACTCCCGCACGATCGCATTTGAAACGCGGCCGGCCCCCGATGCCGACGTCGCCCGGAAAAGTGACATTTCTGAAGTAGACGTTGAATCCGACGCAATGCATCCCGTCGCCAACACGCCCGCTACGGAAGCCCAACCAAAGTACTCACCCAACGGACGTTATTTAGCCTTCGTGCGTTCTCCCGGAGGGTCCACGGAGCCTGGCCGTATCGTGCTGCACAACCGAACCGATGCGAAGGAGCGAGAATTGCCTGCCACATTCGATGAGCAACCGAACCTTACCGGTTGGGCCGCGGATTCGAAAGAACTTTACTTCGTCGAGTTTAAGGGCACGCGCGTTGTTCTTTATGCGATGCCCGTGGACGGTCCGCCGAAAGCGGCCTTTGTGCCTCAGGGCACGCTCGGGATTGGGGTGCGTTTGAACGCGCACGGTACACACGCCGGACTGGCGCTGCAATCGGCCTCGGAACCGGTGGAGGCCTATGCCATGGCCCTCAGTTCGATGAAGCCCGTGCAAGTGAGCGCGGCGAATACCAACCTGCCGAAACTGCCATTGGGGGAAACGGAGACCATCCGATGGAAAAATGGCAGCGAGGAGCTGGAAGGCTTGCTGACCCTGCCTCCTGGCTACGAGAAAGGCAATAAGATTCCGCTTATTCTGAATATCCACGGCGGTCCTTCAGGAGCCTTCGTTCAGACATTTATTGGCGCCGCTGGTTTGTATCCTATTGCCAGCTTCGCCGCGCACGGGTGGGCGGTGCTGCGGGTGAACCCACGTGGATCGACGGGCTACGGCATCAAGTTTCGAGCTGCGAACGTGAATGATTGGGGCGACGGCGACTACAAAGACTTAATGACTGGTGTCGATCACGTCATCGAGATGGGCATAGCTGATCCGAACCATATGGCGGTGATGGGCTGGAGCTATGGCGGGTACATGACCAACTGGGTGATCGGGCAGACGACGCGGTTCAAAGCAGCGGCGACCGGCGCCGGGCTCAGCAATCTGATCAGCATGTGGGGAACAAATGACATTCCGTCGACGATGGATGACTATTTCTCGGGAACGCCGGCGGAGCACGCGGATGGCTACGTGAAGATGTCGCCACTTTACTATGTAAAGAACGTCACAACACCAACGCTGATTCTGCATGGCGAAATCGATCCGCGCGTCCCCACCGGGCAAGGTTACGAGATGTACAACGCGCTCAAGCGGCGCGGCGTGGAGACGGTGATGGTGGTCTATCCAAGAACCAAGCACGGACCGGAGGAACCGAAATTCGTCCTGGACATCATGCAGCGCCACGTGGAATGGGTTTCGAAGCACATATAGAATCGTGGGTTCTTTAGCCTTGTAGCTTGGCCTTTTTCAGAGGCCCGTGGATACAATAGAAGCAAGGCTCGGAGGCCCTCCTTTCGCATGACTGCTCACCTCTTCGCGCCGATCTCTTTCCGCAGTGTCACGTTGCCGAACCGCATTGGAGTCTCGCCCATGTGCGAATACTCCAGCGAGGACGGGTTCGCCAACGACTGGCATTTTGTGCACCTCGGTAGCCGGGCTGTGGGCGGCGCAGGGCTGGTGTTCACCGAAGTTTTGAGACACCGAGGTCAGTCGTAGGGCTCAGGCCCCAGGGAGTGGAGTGTGGCCCAAAGCTACCGCGGAATATCTGTCATGACGCGGCAGAGCCCCAGGCTAGACACCATAAAAGAATGCGGGGTAAACGGGTTCGATTCTCTCCACCTCGTCCGTCACAATCTCAAACTTAAAGGCAGTTTGGATATTCGTCGGCTGCCCTTTGAGGACTTCGATCAGGGTGCGTGGCAAATTCATGCTTTGGAAATAGTCGCCGCCAATTCTCTCTACAAGACCGGCATAGCCAACGTCGGGCTCGTGCCAGGCCTTTCCTCCCGTTTCGATCGTGAGTGGGCCGCTCCACGTAGTGTTTTGGGCGGAAGGCCCGACACGGTCAGCGGAATTCGCACGAGTACTGAACCTTGCGGCTGACTTGAATAGGTCGAAGATGAGACGCTCCGACTGAGGTCATAAGCCAAGTGAATATCGGGTCTTTCTGGCAAGTGGGGACGCTGCGGAGCCGCGTGACTCAGATGAAGGAGCGGCGGCGCAACCTAAACGAGGGGAAAAACAAAAACGGTCGTGGTTAAGGCCAGCTGCGCTAAATTTGTGCGACGCACGGCGTATTGGTGACGGTGATGCCCGCAGCGGGCACCAACGCCACGACGATGGAGTTGTCGAGGGCTTCAGAGACCACTGCGGCGCCGCTGCTGCTCATCACGGGCCATAGCAGCATTTGCTCGGAGATTACTGCCAACACGAGAGTAAACCAACCCAGCAAGAATTGTGAAATCCCTCGGGCAACGCTCGCGATGGCGAACGCCGGCAGGAACATCTATTTGAACGAATGCTCGGGTTGCCATGGCACGCCGGGAGAGCCTGAGAAGTATCCGGTTTCTTTGCGCCGGGAGAGCCGGTCAGCATCGCCAGGGAGTTCTTTTCCCGCCGGTACCGCATTTGCCCACGGCCGGCACGCAGTATACCGAAGCACAAGTTTCTTGGATAGCAAAGCACGGTGTGCGTCGCACCGGCATGTTTGCCAATGGACTGTAGGATTCGGATGAGAAGCTGTGGAAGGCAGACCGCCTTCATAAAACGGATCAAGGCACTGCTGGCCCTTGTGAGTGCTGCGCCGAATGAGAAGAATGAATGAAGGATGACCGGCAACAATGGGACTAGTGGGCCTCCCTAGCCATCGTGAGCTCGTAGCGTGAAATAAACGGTGGCTCCCCGCCCTTCGCCCTCGCTCGTCGCCCAGATGCGCCCGCCATAGCGCTCGACCACCCTTTTACAGATAGCCAGCCCAAGGCCGCTGCCCGAGTAGTTGTCTTTGTGAAGGCGCTTAAACAGGCCGAATATTTGTTGAGCGTACTGCGGGTCAAAACCGATGCCGTTATCGGCAACGCTTAGGATCCAGCTGCCATCGCTTCGCTCTGCCCCGATTTTCACTTCCGGAAGTACGTGATCGCGGCGGTACTTCAGCGCGTTTGACAGAAGATTCTGGAGTACCTGTCCTAGTTGCTGCTCATCACCGTTGACCACCGGTAACGTTTCGCAACTGATCGCCGCACGTGTCTCCCGAATAAGACCTCGGAGAGCTGTCGTTGCCTCTACCAGCGACCGATTCAGATCCGTGGGAGCGGCCAGTTCCTGTTCCGGATGAACGACGCGCGCATAGTCCAAAAGGTCCCTAATCAGCAGTTCCATGCGTGCCACCCCTTCACGTATGAAGGCCGCAAACCGACTCGCCTGCTCGTCATCTTGCAGTCCAACACGTTCCAGCAATAATTCGGAGAATATGTTGATTGAGCGCAGGGGTTCCTTGAGGTCATGGCTCGCCACATAGGCGAACTCTTCCAACTCGCCGTTTACTCGTGCCAGTTCCTCGTTTCGATTCTGCATCTCCCGTTCGGCGGCTTTTCGTTCGGTAATGTCCATGAGCACGCCAACCACGCACTCGACCTCGCCTGACTCGCTCATAATGCTTGTGGCGCGGTCCTCCAACCAGGCCTCAGCATTGGTATCAGCACGATTGATGCGGAATTCGGAGGCGTATGAGCCGCCCTCGCGCGCAATTCGTTCCACGATGGATCGATGCCTAGGCAGATCGTGTGGATGGACTAGCGCGAAACCCTCTGCGGAGCTGCGGACGGCTGCTCCAAAAATAGACATGAGATCGCCCGTTGAGACGACCGTGTCGCTTACCGGGTCCCATTGCCAGGCAACCATGCGTGTGGCTTCGAGCGCCAACCCGAGCCTAACCTCACTGAGACGGCGTGCTTGATCTGCCTGCCTTCTCATGCGCACCAGCGAAAGGTGGGCATCCACACGCGCCAACAGTTCGCGGGCGGTGAACGGCTTAAACAGGTAATCATCGGCGCCGGCGTCGAGGCCTTCGACATACGATTCTTCGCCTGCCTTTGCGGAAAGCAGAATGATGGGAAGAGTTTTGGTACGTTCGTCAGCCCGAAGACTCTTCAGCAGCCCAAACCCATCGAGTTCGGGCATCATTACGTCCGACAAGATAAGGTCGGGCGGATTGGCAAGAGCGGCGGACAGGGCTTCACTTCCGTTCGACACGGCAACTACCTCATAGCGCTTCTCCAATAGCCGTCGAATGTAATCGCGCATGTCGGTATTGTCGTCTGCGAGCAGCACCCGGCTGCGCGCCTGGCTGGCATTTCTACCTTCGATTTCGCCGGCGTCCCGTGGAGTTGAGATCGTTTCCGGCAGCCAACGAAGAGCTTCTTCGACGTAGGCATTCGTATCCTCGGAGGCTGAGCCGAGATCCTTTCTGGTTTCGATTCGGTTTGCTGGTAGATGAGCGGTTCCAAAATCAAGAGAAACCGTGAACGTGGTTCCGTGTCCTAAAGAACTTCGTACCGAGACCTCACCTCGATGGAGTTTCGCCAACTCATTTACAAGTGCGAGTCCGATGCCGGTTCCTTCGTGAGTGCGTCCTCTCGTGTGCTCCACCCGGTGAAAGCGCTCAAAGAGTCTCGGCAATTCATGGTCTGGAATACCCGCGCCCGTGTCGGTCACCGAAAGCTCGACTTTCTTGTCGTGCTCTTCTAGCTTTACCGAGACGGAACCATCGAGGGTGTACTTAAAGGCATTTGAGAGAAG
This sequence comes from uncultured Acidobacteriaceae bacterium, assembly GCA_963771305.1. Classification (GTDB taxonomy): domain Bacteria; phylum Acidobacteriota; class Terriglobia; order Bryobacterales; family Bryobacteraceae; genus CAJCIT01. The sequence goes on along the minus strand of CAVYTS010000043.1, from coordinate 22,463 downwards.
GTTGAGGACAACCTTTTCCCACATGTCGCGGTCAACATAAACGGGTTGAGTAAGAGGCTCGCAATCTACGATGAACTGCAACCCCGCGCGCTCCATCGCCGACCGAAAGGTCGAAGCCAGGTCGGCTGTAAACGCGGCCAAGTCAGTGGCTACATAACTCGCCTGCATTCGACCTGCCTCGATTCGCGAAAAATCGAGCAGAGTATTAACGAGACGCTGGAGGCGTAGGCCACTGCGATGAACCACCTGCAACATATGGCGGTGTTCCAGCTTGGCGCTGCTGTCTGGATCTGCCAGCAGATCCTCGACCGGGCCCAGGAGTAGGGTGAGCGGCGTTCGAAACTCGTGGCTGACGTTCGAGAAAAAAACGGTCTTCGCACGATCCAATTCGGCCAGAGCCTCGGCACGGCGGCGCTCCTCTTCATAGGCACGGACATTTGAGAGTCCACCCGCCAACTGGCCGGCAATCAGCTCTAGGAATCCGCCGTAGGCTTGATCGTACTGGCGATATGGATTGATCCCGACGATCAGGAACCCCGCCGGCCGATCGTGACCTTGCTGGCGAATGGAAACTACCGCGGCTTGCTCGGGCGGACAATCCCATGCCCCACTCGGTAATGGCTCATTGCTCCATCGATCACCGAGTCTGTCCACCACATGAGATCGAGGGCGATTGAGCATCTCATCAGCCGGCCAAGGCCAGTTGTCACCTGGCCCGATGAGGGGCGGAGCAGCCGCGTGTCCGGTCGGCATTCCAGTAGAGGCAGCGAGCCTGGCACCGCCATTACCTTCGTAAAGATAGAGCAGCGCAAAAGGCAGATCCTTTGGATTTCCGCCCAACTGCTGCTCGACGGCCGTCAACACTTCGCGCTCGGCGTTCGACGAAGAGAGTGCGGCCGCCAGTTCCCGAAGTGTCGTCATCCGGCGCTCGCTAAGAATTCGCTCCGTCTCTTCCGTCACCACGCACAACATGCCGCACACCTGACCACTGTCGCCGGCCAGAGGGCTGTATGAAAAGGTATGGTAAGTCTCCTCTGGAAAGCCGCTGCGTTCAAGAAACAGCAATAGCCCTTCGTCGTAGGTGGCTTCTCCGGTTGAGACAACGGTGTGGATTCTCGGCCCAATCTCGTGCCAGATTTCTTTCCATACTTCTTTCGCGGGACGGCCAAGGGCCCACGGATGCTTAATGCCCAAGGTCGGACGATAAGCGTCGTTATACAGAAATGTAAGCGACTCGCCCCAACCCATCCACATGGCGTACCGGGATGTCAGAAGAATGTTGGTAGCGGTGCGCAGGCTTTGCGGCCAAGTTTCAGGAGTTCCCAGGGCGGTCTGCTCCCAGTCGAACGACCTTAACAGGCCACCTGTATCCCCTGTTTTTGGCAAGAAACTGGACGCAAAGCTCTGAGTACTCACGTTCACCCTTTGATCAAACCCTATGGCAGCGACGATTCGCTCCCCGCGCTCGGACACACTATCAGAGTTCCTTCGGACGGCGACACCTCAGCCGCCAATGTGAGTAGCAACTGACAACGATGATAGCGGTAGGATCTGTTCTCCGTTACTAGAGGTATCTCCAGGGAGGCTCCGCATCGCCTAGGCGAATTTACTAGGGCGCTTGCCGGCAATCGTGCACAGTTTTACGTCGACTCAACCGGACTTTCATAGAGCTCAAATAGGTATTGCGGGGCATTGTACTTTATTGTATAAAGTGAATATGAGACTACCCAAGTACACCATCGCTACCACCGAGCTGTTGCTCATTTTTCCGGCAGTCCTGTTCATGACCGCGCTGTTCGTGCGCAACCTGCAGCCTCAGCAGTACGAGCCGGCGCACACCGCCCAGCAGATCGTCACCTGGTATGCGGGGCGACCTGGTCTGGGACTCTGGGTCATGCTCATCGCTCTACCATTGGGGGTCTTGATAACCGGCGGTGCCACGCTCTTGCACAGGTGGAGGGGTGACGTTGAGTTGCGGCAGGCCACCAGGCAAACGCTCGCGTTGATCCGGGCGCATTTAGCGATGCTTCTGGTCGCTGGAACCACGGTTGCGGCGTGCGGCATCCTGGCGATCGTCGGTCTACATGTGTTGACCGACTGAGCGGCGGCATGTTGCGGGGTCCGCTTCAGACTCGCGGGGACGCCAACGTCCTTTGGCTGAGTGTGAGCCGGATGTCGTAGCAAAGTAGAAATGTCCTATTTTGGAAAGGTCGACACGCTGGAGGAAAGCTCCCCTTTCCCTCTGTGTCCATTGTCGAGAACGGTGCTCGCCGTCAAGGGTTCGCATTCGCCGCGCAACAAGCACGCGCCCTTGACCGCTCCGCGCCGTTCTGAACGCGCTCCTGGGATGAGGGAAAGGGGGCGTCAGCAAATGCTGGTCATTAGGACATTTCTACTTTGCTGGAATAGGACATTTCTACTTTGCCGACAGCTGAGTGTGAGCCGGATTGCAATTTGGCGGGCGAATTGCCTAGAATTGTCCATGCCAATCCTCTCTGGAGCGTCCATGCGAGCACGTTACGCTCTAGCTTTGCTATCCGTGTTGCCGGCCTTGGCGGCAAACAGCACCATCCCCACCTACAACCGGGACGTTGCGCCGATTCTGGCAAACAACTGTCAGGGCTGTCATCGGGCGGGCGAAGCAGCGCCTATGTCCTTGACCAGCTTTAAAGAAGTGCGACCGTTCGCAGCCGCTATCAAGGAAGCGGTCACGCTGCGGAAGATGCCTCCGTGGTTTGCCGATCCGCACTACGGGAAATTCTCCAATGACCGTTCGCTTTCGCAACACGACATCGACACACTGGTCGTTTGGGCGAAGAACGGCGCCCCCGAAGGAGATGCGAAGGACCTTCCCGAGTCAAAGGCATTTGTCGAGGGGTGGAATATCGGTAAGCCCGACATGGTTCTAGAAATGCCGGCGGCGTTTGCGGTTCCAGCAACCGGCACGGTGGAATACCAATACATCTTGATACCGGGGCACTTCGAGAAGGACACGTGGGTGCAGATGGCGGAAGTTCGGCCGGACTCCCGCGCGGTTGTCCACCACATTATTGCGTTCGTCCGCGAGCCAGGGTCCAAGTGGCTGACCAGCATCAAGCCAGGTGTTCCCTACGTCCCGACGAAGGAAGAAAGCGACATGGGCGGCGCCCAGTTCCTGGTCGGCTTTGCTCCCGGGGCGATGCCCGCAGTTTTGCCCGAAGGGCGCGCCAAATTGATACCGGCGGGTTCTGACATTATCTTCCAGGTTCACTACACGACCAACGGCAAACCCGCTCTGGATAAGAGCAAGATCGGGCTGATGCTGACCAAAGCTCCCGTGAAGGAGCGGGTGCTGACGCTGGCTGCGACGAATGACGACTTTGCGATTCCGCCGGGCAGCCCTAATTACAAGGTGGAGTCGGAGTTTGAGTTCGGCACGGAAGCAAAGATCGTCGACCTGTTCCCGCACATGCACCTGCGCGGCAAAGACTTCCAATTCACCGCCGTGTACCCGACGGGTGAAACGCAGGAACTGTTGAGGGTACCGAATTACAGCTTTAGCTGGCAGTTGGATTACCATCCGGTGACGGACATCACAGCGCCGAAAGGCACCAAGGTGAAATGTGTCGCGCACTTCGACAACTCGGCCAACAATCCATACAATCCCGATCCTTCCAAAGAGGTGAAATGGGGCGACCAAAGCTGGGACGAGATGATGATCGGCTTCTTCGATGTGGCGTTTCCGAAGGACATGGACGTGAGCAAGCTGTTCGTCGAGAAGAAGAAAGACGAGCCGGCGGCCACGGCGGCCATGCCCGCGCCGAAGACCTCCCGTTAGAACGCTAAGCTTCTATTGAATGGTGTTGGACGCTACGGGACGGGCAGGCAAGGCATGGCTCGCCGGGTTAATCGCCCTGACCATTGCCGCGGGAGCCTGGCGTGCGTCCGCGCTGGAGCGCGAGAGCCTGTTCATGGACGAAATCCAACAGGCGGAAATCGCGCGAGGCGGCAGAAGCTACGAGAAGCCTGCATCCGTCTGGAGCTTGAGGGCCTGGAAATCCTTGATAGGCGACGCCGCATATCAGCAGCAGCCGCCGCTCGATTACGCCATACAGCGATTACCGAATCAGTTTTCGGGTGGCGAAGCCTCCCAGCGCGCCGCCGCCTGTTTGTTTGGATGCTTAAGCATCTTGATGACTGGATTGCTGGGCTGGAAGATCGGTGGCCCGCGCGTGGGCTTCTTCGCTGCGTTTCTGATGGCCATCTCGCCGGTGCACCTGGAATTGTCACGAACGGCCCGGCCTTACACGATTGCTCTCTTGCTATGGATGTTGGTGCTGGCCGCAGCGTGGCGGGCGTATAGCTGTAGAACAACCCGACACTGGGCGCTGTTTGCCGCGGCGGCGACGTTGTTCTTGTTGGCACGGGGCGATCTGCCCTTGTTCGCGCTGGGCGCGCTCGGGCTGACTTTCGCCGTCCTGCGAATCTGGCGCGGCATCGCGGCTTTAGCGCTCGCAGCTACCCTCTACCTACCCTTCTTTGTGCCGCTTGTTCGCCGTTCTTCCCACTATTTGGGGCATCCTTACGCAGGCAACGCCGGGATGTTCCTGGCGGACGTTATCGACCTCGCAAGTCCGGCAGCATGGTTGGTGCTTCCGCTGGTGGTTCTCGGGGCCATTCACGTTTTAAAGCTGCGCGCTGAGCGCCCGAACATGGTCGTGGCGCTGCTTGTGGTTTCAGTTGTCACAGTCGTGATGCAGTGCACGTATTGGCTGGAGTTAGTGACGTGGCCTCTATTTCCGAGGTACTTGCTGTACGTCCTATTTCCCCTGGCGGTTCTGGCCGGCTTTGGGACCGAAACGCTGATCAAGGCCCTGCCACAGGCCAGAACGGTTCAAATCGCAGCCCCGTTGCTAATGGCAATACTGCTGCTTTCGCTCGCAATCATCCGAGACAGGGTTCCGACGAAAGAGGCCTGGCGTGAGGCTTCGGACCTCATGCGAGCTAATTCGATTGACGGCGTGTGGATGTTTCGTACGGGCGCTTTCTATGACCCGGTGACCCAAGACCGAATGTGGATTCCACCTTTTTATGGTGACTGGTACCGGCCCATGACCAGCACTGATCCTCTGCATTCGGGAACAGTCGCCGCGACCGAGCGGAGGGTTGGCATCGTGGTTTGGGAAGACGATTTTTACCAGCCTGCCCGGTCGCCCCTGATGACCGCGCCAGGGTTTGCCGAACACAGGCTCTATCGATTGCACGTCTACCTGCCCGGAGGCGATAAGAGCGTGCGAGAAACGCTGAATGCATGCATTCTCATCCTGTCGCGACAGGAGGACTCGACAGAAATCGAGAACCGGCTTTCCTCCATCGTGCGTAAACTGAGCGCGCAGGGCCCGGCGGAGCGCAAGTGGAACGACGGGCCGGCCGCACTCCGATGAGTCAATTCGCTCTATCTATGCGCTGCCAGATCACAGCGTTCCAGTCCGGGCGGTCTCCGGGCGAGCTGACCAATTGGCCGGTAGTGCGACCTGAGATCGCTACCCAGCACCTGGTCGAAAATCCTGGCCAAACTCGGGAACACCGTGCTCGGGAAAGCGGCGGTTAGACCACATCAAGTAATCGACGCGCTTACGTTCAATCTCGGCTATGGTTTGTTCGGCAATCCAGCCGGGGGTCAAGGCATAGACACGTGTTGGACACCCTACGCCGGCTAAGAAATACAGGCCGGCGTCTTCGGGAACGGACAGTACGGCTTCGCCGATAGCCGCTTTCTCTTTGATGAACCGCAGTGCCGTGGCGTATCGCGGCGCCTTCGTACTGGGCATGCACAGGTCGCCCCGCGAGTTCCAAAAGAGCTCTGTGTTACGCAGGCCACCAAGCCCATGCGATCTGCCTGCGCGACGGAGCTGCTTGCGCCTTTTGAAAACGGATCACCGCTTCTATGACTCGCATCAAGCAACCAGCTCCCGACGGCGAGATTTAGGGGGAAAGTCGTATTGCCATCACGGTGAGCCCGGGATTCAAACCAAGCGCTTTTCCGCTCGACTTACTGTTTAAGCTCTTCCCGGATCTCCGCTGCGGCCTGTCGCGCCTGTGCCACCGCTCCGGTTGGGAAGCTAATGGCTCCTACCTTCGCGTGGCCGCCGCCGCCGTAGCGTTCACAAATCGTCGCCAGATTGTGCCGCAACGGCTCGCGTACCCAGGGATTCGAGCCCACGGAGACCTTGGTTCGAAAACTGGATGTGGATACCGACACAGTATAGGCGGAATCGGGAAACAGGTAGTACGGAATGAACTTGTTGTAGCCCTCAATTCCGTAGTCGACCAAGTCGAAGAAAATCACACCGTCATCGCATGAACTTTCCTTGCGGATCACGTCCATGGTGCGCAGGTGATTCTGATGCAGTTTCTGATAGAGCGCTTGAATTTCCGGCTCGCACACAATCTCTGCGAGTGGCCGGCGCTGCATCGCCAGAATGATTTTCTGGACGACGTCCGATTCCTTAGCGCCTTCGATGACCAACGTCAGTTTCATCGCCGGCGCGTTCATTTCCACCGCCGATTGCGCACTTTCGTACAGGGCGCCGTCTACGATATCGGCCCAGGTCACAAGTTCTTCTAAGTCAGGCGCTTCGAATCCGAACCGGTCGCGGGCAACGCTTGCGATGAACTTGGTGCACGACCGGTAGCTCGGATCGAACATCTTTCGACCGCTGGCGTCGTGACGAAAATGCTCGGCATCTTCGGGGCTGAGGAATGCGCTCTGGTGATGGTCGAACCACCAGGTCAATTTCGGGTTCGTGGAGTACTTGAAGTCGACGATGATGTTCACGTCGCCGTCAAAATAACCGTCCTCGAACAACTGGTCGGCCCGGTGAGCGAGGCCCATATACCGGAATTCCGCTTCACGGTAGAATTTCTCTTGTAAGAAACGCGTGACGAATGCCGATGAAGCCGCGCCATCAAAGCAGTGGTCGTGATAGAGGACTCGGGCGCGCATGAAGGGAACTTTGTTCTCCGAAAACCTTTTAGCTTGCCTCAGCTAACCTGGAATTGCAAGCTTTTGGCGAAAAATTGCCGAAATTAGTTTTTTTGAAGTCGGGGGTGCGGCTTTTTTTGTAATTGGAAGAGCCGGAAGGGGCGTACGCCCCACTTCTGGGAGCAACCGCGTTAGATAAGCCTCGCCGTCAGACTCGCGTTGCACAGCTTCGCAAAAGAAAGTTATTGTGAAAGATACGCTCGCAAAATCATGTTAAAAACGAAAGAAGAACGCCACCCCGATCTGAATCCCCAGGAAACGTCCGAGTGGGTCGAAGCGCTGGAGCAGGTTTTGGATCAGGCTGGTCCGGGCCGCGCCTCCTATCTGCTTGACATCCTCCTCGACCGGGCGGCACAGGCCGGCGTCACGGTTCCCGGCAGATTCACCACTCCTTACCTCAATACGATCCCCGTTCATGAGGAAGTGCCCTACCCTGGCGATCGCCTGCTGGAGCGAAAGATTAAGAGCCTGATCCGGTGGAACGCAGCCGCCATGGTGGTCCGGGCCAATAAGTACGACCCCAACATCGGTGGACATATCTCGACGTATGCGTCGCTCGCCGCCGTCACGGAGGTCGCTTTCAACCATATCTTCCGAGGCTCCTATGATGGAGAACCGGGCGACTTTATCTATTACCAAGGTCATGCTTCCCCGGGCATGTACAGCCGCGCCTTCCTCGAAGGCCGCCTGACGGAACAACAACTGTTGAATTTCCGGCACGAACTCCGCGATACGCCTGGGCTCTCCTCCTACCCGCACCCATGGCTCATGCCCGATTTCTGGCAGTTCCCCACCGTGTCGATGGGGCTGGGGCCGCTCAACGCCATTTACCACGCTCGCTTCCTGCGCTACGTGGAAAACCGCGAGATCATCCGGCGGACCGATCGCAAGATCTACGCGTTCCTCGGCGACGGTGAAACCGACGAGCCGGAGTCGTTGGGCGCATTGGGCCTGGCTTCGCGCGAACACCTCGACAACCTGATCTTCGTCGTGAATTGCAACCTGCAGCGGCTGGACGGGCCGGTACGCGGCAACGGCAACATTATTCAGGAACTGGAAGGGACCTTCCGCGGCGCCGGCTGGAACGTCATCAAAGTGGTGTGGGGCGGCGATTATGACGAACTGTTTGCCCGTGATCACAGCGGACTATTGCTGAAGCGTATCGAAGAGTGCGTGGACGGCGAATTCCAGAACTTCAAGGCTCGCGGAGGCGCGTATGTCCGCCAGGAATTCTTCGGGAAATACCCGGAACTCCTGAAACTGGTGGAAGACAAAACCGATGACCAACTGGCGCGGCTACGCCGTGGCGGACACGACCCGGTGAAGGTCTACAACGCTTTCTATCGCGCGCTCCGGCACAAGGGCCAGCCCACGGTGATCCTCGCCAAAACGGTGAAGGGGTATGGTCTCGGCGAGGCCGGCGAAGGGAAGAACATTACCCACCAGCAGAAAAAACTGAATGAAGAGGAACTGCTCTACCTCGCCAAGCGTTTCGATCTCAATCTGCCTAAGGAAACGGTTGAGCACATCGATTTCGTAAATCCCGGTCCCAACAGCCCGGAAATCCAATACCTGAAGGCGCGGCGGGAAGCGCTCGGCGGCTACCTACCAAATCGTAAGGTGAAGAAGATTGAGATTAAAGCCCCGCCACTGGAGACCTTCCACGACTCACTCGAAGGTTCACGCGGCCGCGAAGCTTCCACCACCGCGGCGTTTGTGGCTGTTCTCAAGAGCCTGTTGAAGGTTCCGGAGCTTTCCAAGTACATCGTCCCGATCATCCCGGACGAAGCCCGCACGTTCGGCATGGAGTCTATGTTCCGTGAACGGGGCATTTATGCCAGCGGCGGCCAGTTGTATAAGCCAGTGGACAGCGATGTCCTGATGTATTACAAGGAATCCACCGACGGCCAGATCCTCGAAGAAGGCATCACGGAGGCGGGCGGCATGGCGTCGTTCACGGCCGCCGGGACTGCTTACGCGAATCTCGGCGTGCCGATGATTCCGTTCTTCATTTATTACTCGATGTTCGGCTTCCAGCGCATCGGTGATTTCATTTGGGCGTTCGCCGACGCTCGCGGTAAGGGTTTCTTGGTTGGCGGCACAGCGGGCCGTACGACGCTGCTGGGTGAGGGCCTGCAACACCAGGATGGCCACAGCCTGGTGCTGTCGAGCACCGTCCCAACCTGCGCCAGCTACGATCCCGCCTATGCCTACGAGATCGCCGTCATTATTCAGGATGGCATCCGCCGCATGTACGAGAATGGCGAGGATCTGTTCTACTACCTCACGGTCTGCAACGAAAACTATGTGCAGCCCCCGATGCCTTCCGGTGACGTTCGCGATGGCATCCTCAAGGGTCTGTATCTTCTGAAGCGAGCGGAGCCGGTGCCGGCTCAAGTCACCTTGTTCGGCAGCGGCCCCATTCTGAACGAGACATTGAAGGCGCAGCGCTTGCTGGCCGAAAAATTCGGCGTCGGCGCGGATGTTTGGAGCGTCACCAGCTACAACGAGTTGCGCCGCGAGGCGCTCTCAACCGAACGCTGGAACCGGCTGCACCCGGCCGAACCCGAACGCAAGTCCTATATCAACCAGGTGCTGGGTAACATCGACATGCCGATCATCGCTGCGACCGATTACATGAAAGTCGTCCCCGACCAGATCGCGCCGTGGTTGCCGGGACGGCTCACATCGCTGGGTACTGATGGCTTTGGGCGCAGCGATAATCGCGAACACTTGCGACATCACTTCGAAATCGACTCGGCCGCCATCGCGGCCGCGGCTCTCTCCCGCCTCGCCCGTTGGGGCCGGTACGATGTGGCGCGCGCGCAGGCCGCCATCGCGGAACTGGGTATTGATCCGGAACGGCTGGATCCGGCGCACGCCTGAGTTGGGGGGAGCGGGCTAAGGTTCTTCAATAACGCCTCACGCCAGCACCTCCGGCAAGTCGCAAGCATAGTTGCGGCAGCGGTAGAGCGTCAGTTCACCCTGGCGGGGCAGGCCGGTAAGAAATGGAAGCAGCGGCGCGAGGCTCTCGGCTGCTGCATCCGAAAGCGCTAAGACAATACCGAAAGGCTTGAACTCCTGGCGATAACGAAGCACGACCTGCTCGATAGCCGGCGTGCTGGCTGCATAGCGCAGGACCGTCTGTTCAGGGACCGCGAGATGCCGGCCGACAGCCGCGAGCAAAAACGGGGCGGTCGTGGGTTGCTGGCTGACCTTCTTCGCCAGGCATACAAAAACGTTGCTGGCGCGCCGCGAGTATTCGGCGTCCCCCGTAATCTTCGCCAGCCGCAATAAGGCGTCTGCTGCGGCCGCATTGCCGGACGGTTCGGCGCCATCGTATTCGTCCTTGATTCGAAGTACGATGGCCGGGTCTTCCGCCGCCGTGCTGAAGAACCCGCCATGCACGGAATCTTCAAACTGGCTCAGTCCGCGTTTGGCGATGTCGAGAGCCCGCTCGAGATACTCCGGCACCGCTTCCACCTCAAACAGATCGAGCAAGGCGTGCAGGTAGAGGCTGTAGTCATCCAGAAAGGCCGGAATATCGGCATCGCCATCACGAAAGCGCCGCAGCAGCTGTCCGGATTCGCGGGAATACAAGCGCGTGGCAATGAACGATTCGGCTCGTTTGGCGGCCTTCAAATATTGCGCTTCACCGAGCACGGCGTAGCCCTTCACGAAGGCCGAGATCATGAGACTGTTCCAGGCGACCAGAATCTTGTCGTCTAGATGCGGGCGGGGCCGCTGGCCGCGCGCTTCAAACAGAATCTGGCCGGCCTTCCGCAGCGATTCTCGAACTTCCGCTTCCGGCAAGCCATACTCCTGCGCGGTGCTCTCGATGCTGAAGGCTTCTGAGAGGATGTTCTTCCCGCCGAATTCGCCGTGCGGATCCTCCAGGACGTTGCCTTCGGGCTGCACGCCGTAGCGATGAGAGAACAGCGCGGCAGAGCGCCGGTCCAATCGCCGTTCAATTTCCTGAGCGGACCAGACGTAGAAAGCGCCTTCGACTTTGTGGCCTTCCTTGCCAAGCTCCAGGCTGTCTGCATCCTCGGCGGAACAGAACCCGCCTCCGGCATCCGTCATGTCGCGAAGCACATACTCAAACAGCCGGCGCGCCGTTTCAGCCAGCTGCGGCTCGCGCGTCACCTGATAGCCTTCCAAATACGACGCCGCGAGTTGCCCCTGATCATAGAGCATCTTCTCGAAGTGGGGCACAAACCAGCGCTGGTCCACCGAGTAGCGGTGGAAGCCGCCACCGAGATGATCGTGCATTCCCCCGCGCGCCATGGCCAGAAGGGTTTGCGTGACCATTTCAAGTGCTTCCTGATTGCCGGTCAGCGCGTGGTAGCGAAGCAGGAATCCGAGGGTCACCGGCCGGGGAAACTTAGGCGCCCCGCCGAATCCGCCCCAGCGAGAATCGAACGACCGCCGAAACTGCTGGAAGGCGAGGTCCAGTGTTCCCTGCCCAAGAGATTCGCCGTCGCTTCCGCTTTCGCCGGCCGCGCGGCGGAGTTGTTCGAGAATATCGACGCTGGAGGATTCAATCTTCTGGCGATTCTGATTCCACGCTCCAACAATCTGCTGCAGAATCGACGCGAACCCAGGCCGCCCGTAGCGCGAATCGGGAGGGAAATAGGTGCCGCCGAAAAACGGCCTCAACTCCGGCGTCAGCCAAACCGACATCGGCCAACCGCCACTGCCTGAAAAGGCCTGCACGAAATACATGTAGACCCGGTCCACGTCCGGTCGCTCCTCGCGATCCACTTTGATGGAAATGAACTCGCGATTCAGGAGGTCGGCAATCGCATCGCTCTCAAAAGACTCGCGCTCCATCACGTGGCACCAATGGCAGGTGGAATATCCGACCGAAAGGAAAATCGGCTTATCCTGCTTCCGGGCCTGCTCAAACGCAGCTTCTCCCCACGGTAGCCAGTTGACTGGATTGTGGGCATGTTGCAAGAGATAGGGGCTCTTCTCGCGGATCAGAGCGTTGGTGTGCATGCGGGTCGCCGAAGCTCCAGTCTAGCCGAGGTTTTTCAGCGCCCTTCAGTACTGCATGCCGGGGCCTAAACTAATGTCTGACAGGGTGATAGACGCGGCATCAGTAGAATTGCTACCTTTGTCGGTAACTATGGCTTTTGGCCAAGTCATCGGGCCGTCTGAGCAAGATAGCGATCTGGAACGCCTCCGCACCATACTGGCGAGCCAGCGCACCGAAATCGAACGGCTGAATCGTACGCTGTCTGACCATCGACAGGTCTTTGTCGGCAATCCCATGCCGGCCATCATTTATGAGACTGCTTCATTGCGCATTCTCGACGCCAATGACAGCGCGTTAGCGCTGTACGGCTACACGCACGCGCAGATATGTTCGATGGGCCTGTTAGATTTGTTTGCGCCCGACGAACGGCGGCAGAGCGCCGAACTGATCCTGGAACTGCGGCGGCCCATCAACACCATTGGACCCTTCGTCCAACGCAGCGCCCGCGGGCAGGATCTGGTCGTAAGCATGATTTCATTTGCTTACAACTACGAGGGCGTAGACACGCGCATTGTCATGATTCAGGACGAGACCGTGCGCCAGTTGGCAGAAGAAGCACTAAAGGCCAGTGAAGAACGCTTCCGGGAGCTGTTTGAGAACGCCAACGATGTCATCTTTCTTCACGACCTGAAGGGCAAACTTCTCGCCATTAATCGCGCCGCCGAATACTTGACGGGCTATGCGCGGGCGGAGGTGCTCGGCCACAGTTTTGACCAGCTGGTAGCCCCCGAGGCGCGCCACCAGACGCATGACAGTATCCGAGCCCACCTTGGCGGGAGCCCGACTCAACATTTTGAATTGCCCATCGTTTCCAAGTATGGGAACCGGCGGTTTCTCGAAGTCAGCACGCGGATTCTGTATCGCCGTGGGCAGCCGGTTGCGGTTCAGGGTATTGGCCGCGACATCACCGACCGCAAGCAAGCGCAACAAAGACTGGAGGAATCGGCCCGCGAACTGCAGCGCAAGAATGAGGAACTGAGCACCGCCTTGAAGCTTGCGCGTGAAGCGACGCAACTCAAGGAGCAGTTCCTGGCGAATACCTCGCACGAACTGCGAACGCCGATGAACGGCATTCTGGGCATGGTTCATTTGCTGCTGGGAACCGAATTGACCGACGACCAGCGCGAGTATGCGCAGTCAGTCAATCAATGCGCGAACGATCTGTTGACCATCATCAACGACATTCTGGATGTCTCGCAGATTGAATCGGGCCGGATGGCTATCGAAGAGGGCGCATACGACATCGCCGAAAGCTTGCGCACGGTGATCAAGTTGCTCAAGTTGCGTGCCACAGCGAAGGGCCTTTCCTTGACCTATGAGATTGACCCGCGGCTTCCACAGCAGATTTCCGGCGACAGTGTTCGCATCCGGCAAGTCCTGACGAACCTGATCGCCAATGCCATTAAGTTCACCTCGGCCGGCACCGTTCATGTGCGTCTGTCTGCCCTTCCCGGCGAAGAGCAGTTCCGCTGCGAAGTGGAAGACACCGGCATCGGCGTCTCCGATTCCGCACGCGACCGCATTTTCGACGCCTTCGTCCAAGCCGATGGCACAACGCGGCGGCGCTTCGGAGGGACCGGCTTAGGCCTGACCATCAGCAAGCAATTGGTGGAACTGATGGGCGGCCGCATCGGCACGTATAACAATCCCTCCGCCCCTGGATCCACATTCTGGTTTGAGTTGCCGCTGCGCCTGTACCCGTCCCGCGCTGCCAACGTTGAGACGCCGGTCAGCCCTGGGAAACACTAACGCCACTAGACTATGACGCCCTTATTTGTCGGAACGAGTATTCTTGGCTGCTCGTTGCTGCTCCTTCTCTTGCTTGTCATACGGCTCGGCAGGCAGAAGAAGTCTTTGCTTCGGGAGTCGTTAATTGGAGAAATCGGCCAGGCGCAGATGTCTCTTGCGCCGACCGGCTTTGTTACGGTGCGATGTCAGACCTATCCCGCGCGCGGTACCGCTCCCATCGCTGCCGGCGATCGGGTTTGCGTGATCGGGACGGGGAATATTTTGACTGTTGAGCCCTACTGCCGCTGAATGCTGCCTTAAGCACTGTCCATCTAAAGTACAATTTCAGTTGGAAGCGCACAGGCCGCACGGGGCGGTCCCAAACTAAGGAGAACTCAGCGGGCTTAGCCGCAGCGGGCGAGTCCGTTGTGCGCGAGTTAGCGAGATAATGTTGCGGAACGCAAACAGCGAATCGGAAATACTGCTGGGGAACACCCAGCTGATCGGCATCTTCTTTCTTCTAGCCGTCCTGTTAGGCGTGGCCTTCACGGCGGGCTTCATGCTGGGCCACGGCTCATTCGGCAAGAAAGCCGAGGCCGTTGCGACAGCTGCTCCTGTAACGCCTTCTTCAGATGCCGGCCCGAGGACGGCCGTCGTTGAGCCGGCGGTTCCGGCGGCAACCACCACGGAATCGACTGCAACACCGGAGCCCGTGCCTAGCCCCGCCAGTCCGCCGAAGGCTGAAAAAACCACCGAGGATGTACCCAAACCCTCCAAGAAGGCGCCCATTGAAGAACCGGCGCCGAAGTCCCGATCTGGAACCGATGAGTTTGCCCCACAGCCCGGTCAGACCTTCTTGCAGGTAGCGGCAGAACTGCATGACTCCGCCGCTTCTGCTGCTTCGGTCTTAAACAAGGCGGGATTCAACGCGCATGTCGCCCTGGCGCCGAACGGCAAGCTCTTTCGCGTGTTGGTCGGTCCGGTGAAGGACAAGAATGATTTGGCCGCCACCCGCGACGCCCTCAAGGCGAAAGGCTTTCTGAAGGTCATTGTCCGGACTTACTAGCCCGTGTCCTCCGCAGGTCAGGGATCATCTGCGAAAATTGGGATTCAGTGATTCCTGAGTCCCTGGTACAGATTGCCGCGCTCCCACGGCCGCGGCTCCCCGAGTGGCTGCGAAAAGGCCACACGCACTTTGAATCCGTCCATGAACTGAAGACCAGTTTGCGGCGCCTGAACCTGCACACAGTCTGTGAATCGGCGCGCTGCCCTAATATCCACGAGTGCTTTCATCGCGGCGCGGCGACCTTCATGATTCTGGGTAATCTGTGCACGCGAGGCTGTGGCTTCTGTTCGGTGCCCAAGGGCTCGGCGGCGAAGCGAGAGTTCAGCTTAGACCCGTCTGAGCCGCGTCACGTGGCCGAGATGGCGGCCGCCATGAAGCTGCGTTATGTCGTGATTACAGCCGTGAACCGCGATGATTTGCCGGATGGCGGGTCCGAGCATTTCGCCGAGACCGTGCGCCACGTCAGGGCGGCGCTGCCCAAAGCGCGTATCGAAGTGTTAACGCCGGACTTCTGCGGCGACCTGGATGCCGTCGCTCGAGTCCTCGATGCCGGGCCGCACGTCTTCAACCACAACATGGAAACGGTCTCAAGGCTCTACCGCCGGGTTCGCCCGCAAGCGAATTACCGGCAGTCACTCAGCGTCTTGAAATTCGCCAAGCGGTACCGGCCGCAAGCATTGACAAAATCCGGACTCATGGTGGGACTCGGCGAGACGGTCGACGAGGTTCATCAATTGCTCCGCGATATTCGTGCCTCCGACGTCGATGTCGCAACCATCGGCCAGTACCTTCAGCCGACGCGTCGAAATCTTCAAGTCGCCGAATATGTAACCCCTGCGAAATTCGACGCCTACCGCGACTTCGGCCAGTCAATCGGCTTCAAGATGGTCTTCAGCGGTCCGTTCGTACGCAGCTCCTATATGGCAGACCAAGTCGACGGACAGGCCGGGGCGTCGGTGGAGTGAAACGGCTCTCCTTCCCCCGCCCCGATTCGTGGGACTTGCTTCACCTGGCCTTGGCCCTGCTCGCCGGCCTGCTGCTGGTTCTGGTCTTTCCGAAGTACGATCTTCGCTTCCTCGCACCATTCGCACTTGCTCCTCTGCTGGTAGTTTCGGCTCAAGCCGAGGGTGCGCCGTCACGTTTCGCTTTCGGTTGGGTTGCGGGGGTCGTCTACTGGTTTGGCATCTGCAACTGGATCCAATTTGTTCTGGAGTTCCACGGCGGCATGGAGAAGTGGGCCGCTTGGGGTACGTTTCTTCTGTTCTGCGTGCTGAAAGCGTTGCATCTGGGCGTCTTCAGCATGCTGGCGGGCCCATTAATGGTCCGCTGGTATGCGCTGCCCGCCGTCGCGGCGCTGTGGGTCGGCCTGGAGCGGACGCACGGGACGTTCGGTTTCGCCTGGCTCGCCTTAGGCAATGCCGGAATCGACATGTCGATTCCCTTGCGCCTCGCGCCGATCGTCGGTGTCTACGGCGTGTCGTTCGTGTTCGTCATGCTCTCTGTCGCGCTGGCCTTGGTCGCGTTGCGGCAGCCTCGCCGCCACCTATTACCTTTGCTGAGCTTGCCGCTGTTGCTGTTACTGCCCGCCGTTCCCCTGGGAATTCCGGCCCAGGAGCGCGCGCTCGTTGTGCAGCCGAATGTGGATCCGAAGACCGAATGGACTGAGGCCTCACGCCTTGATCTGGAAAAGAGTCTCTTCGCCCTCTCGGACTCCCTGCCTGCGCACCTCGTGGTCTGGCCGGAGTTGCCCGCGCCCCTCTATTACTACGAAGACCGCGATTTCCACGATGCCGCCGGCCAGCTCGCTCGCCACCAGCACTTCTTCCTTTTTGGCACCGTCGCCTACACAGACCACCATGAGCCGCTCAACTCGTCTCTCCTGTTGGGTCCGGATGGCAATCTCATCGGGCGCTACGACAAAATGTTCCTCGTTCCATTCGGCGAGTTCATTCCGCCGGCGTTTTCATGGGTCAACCGCATCACTCAGGAAATCGGCGACTTCGTCCCTGGTCACACCAGCAACGTCCTCGTCGCCGGGCCGGATCACCTGGGTGTTTTCATCTGCTACGAATCAGCATTCCCGCACCTGGTCCGCCAGTTTCCATTGCATGGCGCGGATGTACTGCTGAACCTCTCCAACGATGGCTACTTTGGGCATAGCGCCGCACGCGAACAACATCTCAGCCTGGTTCGCATGCGAGCGGTTGAGAACCGTCGTTTCATCGTGCGATCGACCAATGACGGCATCACGGCCGCCATTGATCCGGCCGGACGAGTGCTCAAGCGATTGCCTGCTTACACCCAGGTCGCTACGATGATGCCGTACTCGCGAGTTTCTGAAACCACGGTCTATACCCGCCATGGAGACTGGTTCGCGTGGGGTTGCCTGGCGATCGGGTTAGCGGCGCCGCTGCTGAGTCATCGCGAGGAGAGGAAGCAGACGCAGGTGAGCTGAGTTCGCTGGGCGGCAGTTCTGCCGCCGTGCCGTGTGGTTAGTGCGCCGTTTCTTGACCAAGCTGCTGATCCAAGGGTTACCGCGGTAACGGACTCAAAGGGAGTAATTCGTTCAAACTTCCTCCATCGCCGTTTCCGGCCTGGCAACGATAGTTACGGCTCCCAAGGCCATGCACATGATGTTGTAACTGGACGCGAAGCAGGAATAGCTGAGATGCTTTGAAGCGACCCGGCGTAGGTTCGTGGGCAGGAAGCGGGGCCCCTCAGAGGGGCTCCGCTTCATCGTGGAGTGGCTCGGCCGCCTCGCTTTGAGAGTTACCGCTGCAGTCGAGGACGCGGACCGCGTCGGCCTTCAGTTCGACAACGAGCTGCCGAGTCACGTGATCGACCAGCTCTTTGCCGACCGTGACTTTAATCGTGCGGTCGTGCCCGCGAGTCGTGAGTTCGCCCTGAACAAAAACAAGTGAGCCCTTGACGAGGCGTCCTCCGGCCGTTTTGCTTCGCTACGCTGGGGAACACGGCGCGTTTAAGGTGTCTGGGCAGCGTTGTCCAAGGTGAGCCATAACTTTCATCGATAAGGAGAACTGCGCATGATTCACCTCAAAATAAACGGAACCACGCGCCCTTACGAGTCCTCCCGACTCATAGCGATGGCCAACTTTGCGAATAGCCTGTGGCGTCAGGGAACAACGGCGGCAACCCGGGGCGCACTCACACCTTTTGCCAGCTGCAAAAGCGCGATCGCCCGTAGGACGACCCGCACTTGTTGCACACCACCACTCAACACCTTCTGTAACTCCTCCTGGTCCTTCGTCGCGACGTCGATCTTCAGGGCTAAGCGGGCCATACCTAAGTATGCGCACCTGCTCGCATGCTAATAGTTACTCAGTACGCGCCACTACTTGTTCGCTGAGCGCTTCCGGAAGGCCGCCAACCCTAGGCCGAAGACCAGGAGGGCGCCGCCACAGAGCGCGGAAGTCAGAGGCTCCGGCGTGGCGCTGCTCGTGCAAGCAGTGCAGAGCGGGGTGAGCTGTACATCGGTGTTCAGCTCGGCGCCCGAGACCCACTGCGCGCCTACGCCGTTCCCGTCTAATTGAATGAACTCACCATTCAAGTTAAGTTCGCTCAATTGAGTCTGCCAGTAGGATTGTCGAGGATGCATTTCCGCCTGAGGTCTGGAATGTGCCGCCTTCGATATTCCAAAGAATGTCCGCAGCGGTGATGCCACCTGAGAGCGTGATTGGATTGTTCTCGTGGAGGCCCCCGGTAACGTTTAACACGAAGAAATCGTTGGCGGTCCCGATGATCGAGAGCGCCAAATTGTTGAAATTGCTCACGTCAATCACATTGAGCCCCCCGTTCCCGGTCAAACTCGAGGAGAAGGGCTGCGTTGCTGACAGGCCGGACGCATATGTCGATACGTTTTGGACGCTGTTCTCGACCGCGCTAGTCCGAAAGTTGAAACCAAAGCCTTATTTGCCGGCGGATTTTGAAGACCATTTAAGCCATTCGCTTCCGAGACATTGTCGTAGCTGTAGGTATAAGACCCAATGCCGCCGTTGTTGCGGCCAGACGATGTGACTGTTTCGCCCTGACCAGCCAAAACATTTCCGTTGATTGGCCCGCTATTGACTTGAAGCGTACCGCTTCCCAAGAAGACGACGCCATAATTGGTAGCGGTGCCGAGGTTCAAGTCGGTTGCTTGTACTTGGGTGAGGCCATCCGCAAATACGTGAATGGCTGAGAGAGCAGCGATTGCGGCGATACCGAGTGCGCGAGTCAGTTTCACAGGAATTCTCCTCCTGTTGGGTTTAGATGCTTCGTCAGATAGGATGCGTTTCTGATCGACAGCCTGAGCATAAACCGCTGAGAAAATCATTCAATCCGGTGAAGCACTTATTTTGACTAAGTGGTATCACGTAAAGCCAACTAAGTAGATACTCTGAATGGAGAGTGGTTATGGCTGTACCAAGCCGCGCCGAAATTGAGTGTGCGGCACGTTTGGTCACCTTGACAATCGCCTGCCGCACCGGGCCAGATGGTACTCGCCCTGCTTCGAACGGGGCCCTAGACCCTGAGTAGTTCGGGCCAGCGTAGAACGCCACCGGTATCAGCCTGACAGCTGTCGATTCATGGCAAGACGTGTCCGATCCCCGGCGGTGCGCAGTCGATCCTACAAAGTGAACATGCTTATTGGTACAGCCCATGACCGCGTTTGGTCCTCTCGTCAAGACGAAAAAAGGTAATCTGGGCGCGCACCTGATTGTCCGGGTGGCAATCGGCGAAGCAGTTCCGGTGGCGCCTCGACAAGTACTGGAGCGAATGGCGCTGTTCGTCGTAGTACGCAGCGGCGAATAGAACTGAGGGCCGAGGCTTGCATAGTGATACGGTCTGGACGGTCCTCCGCTATATCGATCTCGCGTGCATTCTCTTCGAGAAACTCCGGGGAGTGCTGCAACGGAAGTTGGGCGACCATCTGGACTGTGGGGGACCCACCGCCGCTACCGTTTCCGGTGACGGCGTCTCGCCAGCGGCCAAAGCGGCAGCCAGCGGATCACCACCATGTAACAAAGAAGTTAGGCCCAATGCAGGCGCCAGTCGCACCGTTGGATCGGGATCGAGGCAACTTAGAATGGCACGGTCAGCTGTCCCATTCTGGGAAGTTTCGCCGGATTAAGAACCGCACACGCTAGTGATCACCCAAGCCCGTGGTCCTCGTTCTGTCGAGAGGTGCATCTGGGCCGACAGACGGATCCCTGCCAAACCCCACAGGAACTCCCTTACTTCGCCAACCCCGCGCCGTCCTTCTTGAGCAGATCCCGAATCTCGGTTAGCAGTTGTTCGGTCGGTGTCGGGCCCGGTGGCGGAGGTGGCGGAGGCGCTGGAATGAATCTCGCCATGTAGCGAACGATCAGAAAGATGACGAACGCGATGATAATGAAGTTGATCGTAAAGTTGATGAAGTTGCCGTAGTTGACGGTGGCAACCCCGGCCGCTTTTGCTGCTGCCACGGTTGGGTAGCTCTTTCCATCAAAAGCCCAATTCAGCTCTTTAAAGTCGATGCCCTTCGTCAATTGGCCAATCGGCGGCATGATGATGTCGTTCACCAACGAACTGACGATCGCTCCAAACGCGCCACCGATGATGACACCAACCGCCAAATCCACGACGTTCCCGCGCAGGACAAACGCCTTCAAATCACTAGCAAAGCTCATCGTTCCTCCAAAGTTTTTGCCGCTCGGTTTCACTTCTCGTGAACGTCACCGGCGTCAGCACACGACGATATCAGAAACCACCAGATGGAGGCAAAAGATACGCCGATCCGACGCACACCCGATCGCCCGCCGCCGGCTCGCTGTATCCTACGCCCATGAAGAACATTCGCATCGTTATTCTGCTCTGCGTGCTGTTCGCCTTCCGGGCTTTAACAGCAGCCTCGGCCGAGTCATCCATCCGCGCCGTCCTGAACACCCAAGTAGACGCATGGAATAAGGGAGATTTATCAACTTTTGTGACAACGTATGCGAACGACTGCCTGTTCGTCGGCCAGCAAGTCGTGCGGGGCCGGCCGGCTGTGCTGGCGCGCTATCAAAAGAGCTATTCCAATGCCGCTGCGATGGGCAAGCTCCAGTTCACGGATTTGGAAGTCCATGAGGTGGACTCTCAGGTCGCTTTAGTAATTGGCCACTTCCATTTGGCCCGGACCGCGGAGGGTGGTGGCGATGCAAGCGGTGTGTTCAGCCTGGTCCTCCACCGCATCGGCGGAACGTGGCAGATCGTGCTGGATCACACCAGCTGAGACCGGTCTCCGAGGCGAAACACACGGAGGTAGAGGACGCATGAGGGATTTAAAGAAGCAGGAGCGAGCCGCCATCGAAGCCGTCGCCGGAGAGTTCTCGGCAACGTGGGAAAACAGTAGTGACTCGCACGACGCCTATATCGTGGTCGCTGGGAAACGGGTTGCCGTCGATGTCATAACCCTCAAGCGGCGCGGCACTAGCCAAAACAAAACCGCCAAACCAGGGTTGCGGTTCGATAAGGTTGTGACCAGGCTCGCTGGACGTCTGAAAGCCACCTTCGGCGAAACTGTGCCGGGTGGCACGACAGTGGTCCTGACCATCACCGCTCCCATCCGTTTACCATCGAAAACCGCTGCCTCGCTGGAAGACAAAATACAAACTCTTCTCGGGCGGGGATCGCCGGGCCGAGATGAGAAAGACATGATTCACGGGAACCGTGTTCAGATTCGGCTCTTGAGAGACCAATCCGAGCGCGCGCCAAAATTCATTGGGTTCGTGCACAACCCCGATTCCGACCCACTTCTGCTTTTAAACATGACCAATGAATTGCTTGAACTGATCAGCGTCGAGGCTGGCAAGCAGGCGCCGGGACTTGCCGGCGATCGATGGCTCGTCGTGATAAGCGCTGGAGCGATTTCATGTTTAGAGGCGTATCGCTACATCTACTCGCAGCTGCGCATGGCGACTGACTTTAAGCAAGTCCTCATCGTGTTTGCCGATGGGAAGGTCGGGATGTTGACGGGATGAAAACCAGTTTGTGCGCTGTCTCTCATTATGGAGTGGGCTTGAGTCCGGGAGTTGAATTTCACGAGTCGTAACTTTTGTCCCGGCGCGTGAGCCAGCCGATCCTCATATCGCGATTTATACTGAACACTATGCCGACCTCCAACATCGACCGCCAGCTTGGGTTCAACACTCGCGCCCTTCACGCCGGGTATGACCCCGATCCCACCACGCATGCTCGCGCGGTCCCTATCTATCAATCAACTTCCTTCACCTTCGCAGACACCGAAGATGCAGCTCAACTCTTTGCACTGCAAAAGTTCGGCAACATCTATACCCGCATCATGAACCCCACCACAGCGGTTCTGGAAGCGCGCGTGGCATCACTTGAGAATGGCGTCGCTGCGTTGGGTCTTTCCAGCGGCCAGGCTGCACAGTTTCTTGCGATCACCACCATCGCCGCGCCAGGCGACCATATTGTGACGTCGAGCACTCTGTACGGCGGTACTTTCACTCAATTCGATGTGACCATGCGCCGGCTCGGCTATGACTTCACCTTCGTCGAGCCCGACGATCCGGAGAATTTCCGTAGAGCCATTACGCCCAAGACCCGGCTCCTCTATGGCG
>CAVYTS010000042.1:0-247274 GCA_963771305.1 uncultured Acidobacteriaceae bacterium | reverse complement strand
CTACCAGCCCTCGGACGTCGCTTGGATGTGCTCATCCGCGACTCTCGTGGGGCACCTGACGGTACCGTATGGCGTGCAAGGTTTGGAGCAAGGCGCACCGGTCACGTTCTGCGTGCTCGAGGCTCCGATCCAGCAGGATTGGCGCCGGCTCCGCAACTTTTCCTGAGGGTGGTTGGATGCGGCGGTAATTTGCTGCATCTCAGCTCACACACACGGGGTACCCCCTAGATTTACGACTTGATAGCGACAGGTATCCATAAATCGGAATCGCGGAATCTGCACGCTCGCGCGCGAGCCCGACCGGCTGCGGCATAGCGAAAACCGGCTGTTTTTGGCCGAAACCCACGCCGGCATTCACGAAAACTGATCACAAAGCTGGGGGCCACTTTCTGAACACGATCAGTGGACGTGTACGTCGTAATACCGTCGCGCTGAAAGTACTTGAAGTGGATTCTGAGCACTAGCGTCGCTCTCGTGAGGGCGGCGCGTGAATGTTCGGCAAACACGGCGATTTCAGCACGCCCTAGCGCGTTGATGTTCAGGATGCGGCAAGGCCGGCGCAGATAGGCCAACGAGGTCTGAGTCCAGCCCACAGTATAGTTGGTTGCCTTGATGCCCATCATGGCCATCGTTAGAGCGTCCCCGGAATTCGTAGGATGGAAGCGCAAGGTTCCGGCGATTCCAATGGTCTTCGCCGAAATGTCGGCTAAAAGGCGCTGGTAGTGGCTAAAAGGCAGGAGGTAGCCAGAAAACGAATCGATAACCAAGCCATTTACGTCGAGGACATCAACACTAAGATACGCCGGCGTCGGAAACAGGTTCACATCGGCGACGCCACAGACAATGCCATTAGTCTGATCGAACGGAATCTCGATAGGTATTGAGTTGCTGATGACCATCGGGATGCTCGCGATTCGGCTCTGCGTGGTCCAGTTCAGCGTCCTCGGGTCCGAGCTCTTGATGATAACCCAGACCGAAACGTCCAAGCCGGTGTTGAAAGGGTCGAGTTTTGCCCAGCCCACCTGGCCCTGGGGGGAGCGCTGGGCCGCCATTCGTGACGGAAGATGGCGACGGCCAGCGGTTGAGGGGTGCCGCTCAGCGACCCAGTCACGCCGCTTGCTCGGCGACGTGAAAGAGTGCCGCTGTGCCGTCCTCGTTCATCATGTTCAACAGATAGGATTCCGCTGTCGTCGGGCTGAGTTCTGAATATAAATGATGGTCCGATAGTTGGGCCCGTCGAGTAGTTGTGGCACCACGGTGGAGGTCTGGGCCGAAGCGAGGCTAACGGCAAAATTGAGCGAGTTCCGCCAATGTTAATGTGAAAAACTGTCTTGATGTTCATGCTGCGGCCGGTGTTCATACTGACCGAACTCAGACTGGCTTGTCGTACTCGGCAATGCCTAGAAAGTGCACTGAAAGTGCTCTTGGCAGCCGTAAGCCCAGCCAGTACAATACATTGGAACGATTCCGCCCGATAAGTCCTGATATGTCCTGTTATCGTCTTTGATCCGGTAGATAGCCCGCTTGAACGGAAACGGCCAAACATGGAAAGTGCTCGCTCAAGTGGGAAGTGGCGTTCTAGCAGGCTGCTGAAAAAGGGGCAGTCAAAGCGGTCGGCCTTCTCATTTTTCGCTTCTTGACGCTATTTAAGGCTGATTGTAAGTTCCGCTGTGGGGGAGTATGTGCCCAAAGTCTGATTTTAGGGACTCCGGACACACTTCTCCCCCGGCTTATACGGATTGAACTGTCGGCGACAGCAGATTCCCCATGCGCACAAGGTTGTAAGCGGCGGCCGCAAAGGTGAACACCCATCCAACCTTGAAGACGCCCCGGTGCCGTGTCTTGCGCAACATCCCTACTGTCTTCATCCAGCCAAACACTTCCTCAATCCGCTTCCGTTTCCGTAGACTGACCTGGTAGCCGGCATGCCGGGTTGTGCGGCCGTCGATCGCGCTGCCGCCGGCTCGCTTGTGATTCTGCGACACGTGCGGAGTGGCCTTCATGCCGCGCATCTCCCGCACGAAGTCTTGGGTGTCGTATCCTTTGTCGGCGGCTACCGTGACCCGCTGCGTGCCTTCCAACCGCTCCACCATCAGCAGGGCTGCGTCCCGCTCCGCCGTCCCGTTGCATTGCAGCAGTTCGGTGTCTACCACCAGTCCATGCCGGTTCTCGATAATCACGTTGCCGCAGTAGGCCAACTTCGCCTCATGCCCGCCGCTCTTCCGCGCCAACCGTGAGTCGGCGTCGGTGGTCGATTCGTGAGTCTCATTACGGCGCTTCTCGCCATGAAAATCCACGCTTGGATTGCCGGGATCGTCCTTCGGCCTTGAGTCGCCGCCATCTTTTCTTTGAAAACTCTTTTGACTGGCCCAAGCCTCGATCAATGTCCCATCCACACTGAAGTGCTCATCGGAGAGCAGGTCGGCTGCCCGCGCCTGGCCCAGCACCTGGGCGAAGAACTTCTCGGCAATCTCGCCTTCCAGCAGCCGGTCGCGGTTCTTGCTGTACACCGTCGGCACCCAAACCGACTCATCCATGCTCAGACCGACGAACCAGCGGAACAGCAAGTTGTAGCTCAACTGCTCCATCAGCAGCCGCTCGCTGCGAATCGTATACAGGACTTGGATCAGCAGCGCCTTCAGCAATTTCTCTGGCGGGATGGACGGACGTCCTACCGCCGAGTACATCTCATCAAAGCAGGGGGAGAGCGCCTTCAAGGCGCTGTCAACCATCGGTCGAATTCGTCGCAACGGATGGTCCATCGGCACTCGTTCCTCTGGTGAAAGATAACTGAATGCTGTGCTTTGCTGGGTGTCTTGGCCGCGCATATCTTAAAACATTAAGACGTCAATCTGTTCTGGCCCGTAACACCCTATTAGCCTTTTTTCAGCATCCTGCTAGACGGTCAGGCCCGGACTCTCCGCGGAGAACGTTGCCGTGCGAATGTCTGTTTAGCCAGCTTCAGGTAGGCGTCCAGCGTGATGGCCAGTTCAGGATTGAGGGTTTCAAGCCGGAGGAGATGATCGGCGCTGATTGAACTGTTGGCCTCGGTCAGCGGACCGCCCCAGGCAGCCCGGGCGCCTTTTGCGAACTCACGGAACAGAGCTTGGGACATCTCCTCGAGGATTGTGTTGAGGTTGTTGCCCGAGACGCCCGCGTGGCGAAGCGCGTCCTGAGCGGCAAGGTAGAGCGGCATCGGTAGCGCCGCAGCAAGGATGCCGGCAGCAAAGCAGAGCGACTTTGTTTCGGGGCGAATTTCGATGGCCCGCGAACCGCTTTGCTCAAGCAGGCTTCGAACAGGCCGCACGGCGGGAAGGTCACCTTCGATAAGAAACCAGTTGCGGCGTCCGGGAAGGGACGTCAGGGTGGCGACGGCAGCACCACGCTGCGAGAGAGGCGAGAGCGAATCGACACTGAGCCAGCTTTCGCAGAGGACAAACGAAAAATGCTTGAAAGGCAAGTCGGACAAGGCCAGTTCCGCAACCGTGCGAGGAACTGATTCATCCGGAATACGCATCAGCACCATGCTGGCGGCAGCGAGTTCCTCGTAATCGTGCGCGACGTAGCCGGCGCGGAGGAAGTTGGAAAGCCGCCGCGCGACTCGCGGTGATGTAGCCTTGACTGGACCAATCAATTCCGGCAACTTGGGCAGCCGGAGAATAGCAGACCTGGTTGAATTACCCTCCACCACTAAGCCGACCCGCAGGGGTCTCTTCATAGATGATGCTCGCTTTCAGAGCCTTGATCCGATCCCGAAACTGCGCCGCCTTCTCGAATTCAAATACTTTAGCGGATTCGCGCATCTTCATTTCAAGCTCGGCGATTAAATTGTTCCGCTGTTCTTCGGTAACAGCAAGATCGTCACCCGATTCAGGCTCGAGCGGCACCGTGACGTAATCGGCCTCGGCAATGGCGACCAAGCTCATATCGATCGGCTTGATGATAGATTGCGGCGTAATGCCGTTGGCCTCGTTGTACGCCCTCTGAACGGCACGGCGGCGATCCGTCTCGTTGATGGCGTTCCGCATGCTGGTGGTAAGAACGTCGGCATAAAGAATGGCGCGGCCATATACGTTGCGAGCAGCACGCCCGATGGTCTGGATGAGCGATCCGGCCGATCGAAGGAAGCCTTCTTTGTCCGCGTCGAGGATCGCCACCAGGGAGACTTCGGGCAAGTCGAGCCCTTCACGGAGCAGGTTCACACCGATGAGCGCATCAAAAGTGCCGCGGCGCAGATCGCGGAGGATCTTAATGCGATCGAGCGTACTGACTTCCGAATGGAGATAAGCGCATTTGACGCCGACTTCCGCGTAGTACTCGGCCAAATCTTCAGACATCCGCTTGGTGAGAGTAGTAACCAGTACCCGCTCATTCCTCTCGGTGCGAAGGCGGATCTCATTCAGCAGATCGTCGACCTGCCCCTTGATGGGGCGAATTTCCACCTCGGGATCGATCAGGCCAGTGGGGCGGATAATCTGTTCCACAACAACCCCCGCCGATTTGGTGAGCTCGTACGGACCCGGCGTCGCCGAAACGTAGGTCAGCTGGTTGACCCGGTTTTCGAATTCCTCGAACGTGAGAGGGCGGTTATCCCGGGCGCTCGGCAGACGAAATCCGTAATCGACCAGAACATTCTTGCGCGAACGGTCGCCGTGGTACATACCCTGCAACTGAGGGACGGTTTGATGGCTCTCATCAATGAACATCAGCGCATCGTTGGGCAAATAGTCGAGCAGGGTCGGAGGCGCTTCACCGGGCAACCGGCCGGAGAAATGCCTGGAGTAGTTTTCGATGCCGTGGCAGTAACCGATCTGCTTGATCATCTCGAGATCGAACATGGTGCGCTGGTAAAGCCTTTGCGCTTCGATGAGCTTACCCTGCAATTCCAGTTCTTTGTGCCACCACTGCAATTCGTTCACGATGCTCTTCATGGCCTGCTCGCGGGTTGGCGCATCCATGACGTAGTGGGTTTTCGGATAGATGGGCAGCCGTAGGTAAGTCTGTTTGACCTGGCCGAGGATCGGGTCAATCTGGCTGAGCGATTCGATCTCATCCCCAAAAAGTTCTATACGATAGGCATTGTCGTCGTAGGTGGGACACAGCTCGATCACATCACCCCGGACGCGGAAGGTCCCGCGGCGGAAGTCGTGGTCGTTGCGCTCGTAGAGAATCTCAACCAGGCGCTGCACAATTTCTTTTCGGCTGATGTGTTGGCCTTTTTCCAGCATCAGGAGCATGCCGTAGTAGGCTTCGGGCGATCCGAGCCCGTAGATGCAACTGACGCTGGCGACGATGACGCAATCGCGGCGCTCAAAGAGTGAACGGGTCGCCGAGAGACGAAGCTTGTCCAACTCGTCGTTGATCGTCGCTTCCTTCTCGATGTAGATGTCGCCCGAAGGAATGTAGGCTTCCGGCTGATAGTAGTCGTAGTAGCTGACGAAGTACTCGACGGCATTCTGCGGGAAGAAGGTTTTGAACTCGTGATAAAGCTGGGCAGCCAGGGTTTTGTTGTGCGCCAGAATCAGTGCGGGCCGGTCAAGGATCTCAATGATCTTGGCCATGGTGAAGGTCTTGCCGGAGCCGGTGACTCCCAGTAGAACCTGATGCTTTTCGCCGTCCCTCAGACCACGAACCAACTGCTCGATTGCGCTGGCCTGATCTCCACGGGGCTGGTAGTCAACACCGATTTTGTAGGGCACGATCCTCAGTATAAAGACAACAACGACTGGGAACGCTCGCGCTCGGCATTGAATTCGCAGCCCACCAGCGTTATGACGGCGAGCAGATACATCCAGACAAGCAGGATAATTCCCGCCCCTAGAGCTCCGTAGACGACGTTATATCTTCCGAGGTTCTTGACGTACCAGGCGAACGCGGCCGTAGCGAGAAACCACATGATGCTGGCGACAAATGCGCCGGGCCAGACCCTCAGGAATCGCGAACGGGTCGCGGATTTAGTGAGGCGTTGTTCCGGGCGGTGGTTGGGGCCAAAGTAATAGAGGAGTCCGGTAACCAGGACCGTGGTTGCAAAGGCCACAAGGTAGCGCAGGATGCGCCCCAGATATGAGAATGGGCATTTGGGCCACTTCGTCCGTCGAAGAGAGCCGGAGGAAGTGGGTCACATCCGTCTCCCAACGATTGCCGAACAGTACCAGCACCGACGCGCCGACGGCCGGAATTGCAACAATCAGCACGAGAAACACCGCCATGGCGCGCTGCTTCAGCATTGATCGCTCGGTTGGAATGCGATAGGCAGCTTGGAACCCTTCGATCAGGCTCATCATCGCGCCCGACGCGGCCCAGAGAGCGAGTACGGTGGCGCCGATGAGGAGTCCGATTGGCCGGTTGCCCTCATCCTCAAAGCGGGAACGGATCAGTTCTTCGGTGCCGGGCGGTACAACGGCCAGTGTTACTCGAGAGATCAGGTGGACAACCGAGTCGGCACGAATCTGGATCAGAATAGCCACGAACGTGGTGAGAACCGGGAAACAGCGACAGGAGACCCGAATACGCCGCGCCCTTTGCGATGCCGTAGAGGTTATCCTCCATGGCCACGACGAATGAACGCCGCAAGAGCCAGAACGTCCGGCCAAACCAGCCGGGCTCGACGACCACTGCCGTGTGATCGCTGGTTGCAGCGGGTTGTGACTGCCCCGGGTTTTGGGCAACGTCAGCCATAACAGCGGTTTGCTACGCCCCATCATAGCGGGAAGCGGGGTCGTCCGGCAGAGTGAGGTGCCAAACAGAAGGAAAGACTGGTTCCCCCGCACGGGGCAAAGCAGGAACCAAATTTGATCTGCGATTCCGGGCAACCGCTCTGGGACGGAGAACTGCCGTCGCGCCTCGGTAGGATGTGTGGTGAGTAAGGGGCTATCGTTTGCAACCGGGCTATTTCGCGCGCTCCCCAAAGACCAAGCTTCTTGGGCCGGTTGAGGATCGGTTGCGTTAGGATGAATACGTGGGACGGCAGCGATTGCCCTCGCTGCTGCCCATCAGATCTAGCACCCCGATCAAGGCGGAGTTCGATCTGCACTGTACCGAAACGCAAGTACAATCCGTATTCGAAGGTGCATAAAGAATCACCTCCTACCGAAAGGTGGGATTGAAAGGCCGGGTCTAGTATCCCGGCTTTTCTCTTTGCGGCTCAGGTACCGCGTCCGGGAAACCAGCGCTCCCAATCGCCTGACGATATAAAAGCTCGCCGAAACGAGCTCCTATGGATACTCGTCTCGTTTGGGCGAGAAATCTAGAGAAAAGCAGCGGAGCGGAGGCCACATCACGACCACAGTCTTGCTGGCTCCCAGACACAGAACTACCGTCGCGCCTAGGTAGCCTTTGCGAAAGTAGGGGCTGTTGGAACTCCGACCTGAGGCCTGAAAACATTGGATGGAGTGCGTGGCGTGGAACAACAGCGGCCAGAAGCGGCAAGGATCCAACTGTGTAGCTAGTTCTGGTATCCTGTCAGTTTCGGTAGAGGCGCGAGGGTCATCAGTAGCGGTGGCGCAGTGTGGAGTGGGTTCCAAGACTGCCGCGAAAGGGGCTTCCTACCCGGGTCATGCCGGGGTTCGCCGAAATCGCCGCGACAGACCTACCTGAGCGGTGGTTGGTGGGTTTGGGATAACACCCATCCACTGTCACTCGGCTTTCCAGGTTCCTGACTGACTGGGCCGGCCGGTGGAGCGCTATCGGTGCAGTCTCCCTGCCCCTTCGCGCGCCCTTCTACGATCGATTGTCAGAAGAAGCTGGTGGCCCGTGAATTTGTTCGACCTCACACGCAAACTGATCGATATCAAGTCGATCACGCCGAATGAACGCGAAGTCGGCGAATTCCTATTTGGCTACTTGTCCCAGATGGCCGAGCAGTACCGGGGGACAATCGAGCGAATGGAAGCGGAGCCGGGCCGGGCGAATATCTTCGTTCACTTCGGGGATCCTGTAGTGACGCTCTCGACGCACATGGATACGGTTCCTCCGTTCATCCCTTCGCGTGACGACGGAGAGAACATCTGGGGCCGGGGGGCATGCGACACCAAGGGGATTATCGCCTCCATGATCTTCGCTGCGCATAGTCTTCTAAAGGCGGGCCAGCGCAATTTCGGTCTGCTGTTCGTGGTGGGGGAGGAGCGAAACAGCGTTGGCGCATATCTGGCCGCGCAGACCCCCTGCGGCAGCCGCTTTCTGATTAACGGAGAGCCAACTGAGAACAAACTGGCGGTGGGTTCCAAAGGCGCACTGCGATATGAGATTGTGGCGCGCGGCAAGATGGCACATTCCGCCTATCCGGCATTAGGCGAGTCGGCCATCCTGAAGCTGTTGAATGCGCTGGAGCGCATCCGGGAAATGCGAATGCCGGTGGACGAGTTGCTGGGACCGAGCACGATGAATATCGGCCTAATCAGCGGCGGCCGTGCCCCCAACGTGATTCCAGACGAAGCGCGGGCAGAGATTTTTGTCCGCGTGGTGGGAGATGTGACAGCTCTGCGGAACGCCATGGAGATTGCGGCCTCGCCGGATGCCGAAGCGAACGAGGTGCTGTTCATTCCCTCGCTCCGGTTGGGCTCGCTGGCGGGTTTCGAGACAACCGTGGTGGCTTACACCACGGATATACCGGCTTTTGATGGGAAGTGGGGCGAGCCCTATCTGATCGGACCAGGAACGATTCGAGTGGCTCACACGGATGATGAGCACGTTCCAAAGTCACAACTGATTGAGGCGGCGAACATCTACGAGCGCATGGTACGGCAACTGACGGAATAACAGATTCATGAAACCAATCGAAGTCGGCATTTTGGGTGGAACGGGCATGGTGGGCCAGCATTTCATCCGCTTTTTACAGGGTCATCCCTGGTTCAAACTGACATGGCTGGGCGCGAGCGATCGTTCGTCTGGAAAGAAGTTGAGCGAAGCAACTTCCTGGCGGCTGGACGGTGAGATGCCGGCGACAGCGGCGGATCTTCTGGTTTCGGATTCGAGGCCAGGAAATGCGCCGCGCCTCTTGTTTTCGGCGATGGACGCTTCGGTAGCGACGGAGATTGAACAGGCGTTTGCGCAGGCCGGGCATGTCGTGGTTTCCAATTCGCGCAATCATCGGATGGACGCGGATGTGCCGCTGTTAGTGCCGGAAGTGAATCCTGGCCACCTTTCGCTTATCAAGGCGCAGCAAAAGAATCGCGGCTGGAGCGGCATGATTGTCACCAACCCTAACTGCTCCACGGTCGGTGCTAACGATGGCGCTGGCGCCCTTCGTCGGTGTTTGGAATCGAGCGGCTGATGGCCGCCACGCTGCAAGCGGTCTCCGGCGCGGGCTATCCAGGCGTTGCGTCGATGGACATTCTGGCCAACGTGATCCCCTTCATCGGCGGCGAGGAAGAGAAAATGCAGCAGGAGACCCAGAAGATCCTGGGGGCAGTCGAGGATGGACAAGCGGTGCCATTGACGGCCAAGGTCAGTGCCCATTGTCACCGCGTGCCGGTCGTGGATGGGCACACCGTGGCGGTTTCGGTGGAACTGCACAGGAAGCTAACCATCGCCGAGGCGCAAGAGGCGATCCGGAATTTTCGGGGGCTGCCACAAGAACGGCAGCTTCCGAGCGCGCCTGTGCGGCCGCTGGTCTATATGCCGCAGCAGGACCGGCCGCAACCGCGGCGCGATGCCGGACGCGAGAACGGCATGACGGTCTTCGTGGGAAGGCTGCGCGAATGCCCCGTGCTGGATCTCAAATTCGTCGCATGCGGGCACAACACCATTCGCGGCGCAGCTGGCGCCGCGGTCCTAAACGCGGAATTAATGGTTTCCGAAGGGTTCTTGGTTAACAAGGCAACAGGCGAATGATCGTCATGAAGTTCGGCGGCACGTCCGTCGAATCGCGAGAAGCAATCGAACGGCTGATCCACATCGTTCGGCGCGAGCAGCACCGCCGGCCGATTGTGGTTGTTTCCGCCATGGGAAAAACGACCAACAAGCTCTTGGCGGCGGCGGAAGAGGCAGCAGCCGGAAGGCGCGACCAGGCTTTGACGCTGGTCGACGAGCTGCGCGGACTGCATCTCGCGGAGGGGCTGGCGCTGGCGGGCGCAGCCGCGGCGGATCTCGACCGCTACATTCGTGCACACTTCGAATGGCTGGAAGAACTGGTCAAGGGCTTGTCGATTGTCGGTGAACTCTCCTTGCGCTCAAAGGACGCCATAGCGAGCGCCGGAGAACGGTTGTCGAGCCTGGTGGTCAGCTTTGCTTTGCGCGCAGCCGGTTTGCGAACGGAACACGTCGATTCACGCAAGGTGGTGATCACGGATGACCGGTTCACCCAGGCTCAACCCAATCTTGAGGAGACTTACCAGCGATGCCGCGATAGGGTGGCCCCAGCGGCTGAATCGGCCGTAGTCGTCATGGGAGGGTTTATCGGATCGACTCTGGACGACCAGACGACGACGCTGGGACGAGGCGGATCCGACTTCTCGGCATCCCTTATCGGCGCCGGCGTCGGCGCGGAGGAAATCCAGATCTGGACCGATGTGGATGGCATGCTGACCACGGACCCGCGCATCGTGACTGACGCTCACCGGGTGAAATCGATTTCGTTCGCCGAGGCCGCCGAGTTGGCGTATTTCGGAGCGAAAGTCCTGCACCCCGCGACCGTTGCCCCCGCTGTGGAACATGACATCCCGGTGCTGATTCTGAACTCGCGGCGGCCGGACGTGGAGGGCACGCGCATCACGTCCCAGCCGGCGCCTTGTTCGAACCCGGTGAAGTCCATATCATCCAAACGGGGCGTGACGATCGTCAACATTCATTCGACGCGCATGTTGATGGCCCACGGATTTCTGCGCCGGATCTTTGAACTCTTCGACCGTTACCGCATCAGTGTCGATATGATCTCGACATCGGAGGTAAGCGTGTCGCTGAGCATCGAACCCACGGACCTCCTGGAGCCGCTATGCGCGGAACTGAGGCAATTCTCGCAGGTAAGCGTAGAGGAGAATCTGAGTATCGTTTGTCTGGTGGGCGAAAACATCCGCCATACGCCTGGCATCGCTGGACGGGCCTTCGAACGACTGCGAGAGAAGAATGTTCGGATGATCTCCCAAGGCGCCTCGCGGCTGAACCTCGGTTTCGTTGTCGCGGATGCCGACTTGGTGGAGGTCGTGCGGGCACTACACGACGAGTTCTTTTTGGTACTGGATCCGTCGGTTTTCGATTGACTCTTATGGACCACACAGGCACACCCAAGAAACTGGCCCTGGTCGGCTACGGCAAAATGGGCCACATCATCGAGCGCCTCGCCGGTGAGCAGGGCTTTGAAGTGGTGTTGAGGCTCGACGAGTTCAACAATGTCAATAGTGAGGGAATCAGCCCCGCGGCGTTTGCGGGCGTCGACGTGGCGATTGAGTTTTCAACGCCGGAGGCCGCGCCCCGAAACCTGTTGAAGTTGGCGGAACTTGGAGTGGCAGCGGTCACCGGCACAACGGGCTGGTTAGCGCGGCTCGGGGAAGTGACCGCCGGCGTGGAGAAGGCAGGCAGTGGTCTGGTGTGGAGTCCGAACTTCTCCATCGGCGTAGCGGTGTTTCGCAAGGTCACCGAGTTGGCGGCTGGCCTATTGAAGGACGAGCCGTCTTACGGGGCTTGGGCCTGGGAAATTCACCACGACGCGAAGAAAGACGCGCCCTCGGGGACGTTACTGCACCTGGTGGAGGCCATGAAGCGAGCCGGCTACACCCGAAACATCGACGTGAGTTCGTCGCGTGCTGGAACACATCCCGGAACGCATGAGATTGGTTTCGACTCGGCCGCAGATACGATTACGCTGCGGCATACGGCACGGAGCCGTGAAGGATTTGCTTTGGGTGCCCTGAAATCGGCACGATGGATTATCGGACGCCGCGGCGTCCACACATTTGAAGAAGTCTTGTTCGGCGAGAAGCTCGCGGGCTAATCAAGCTAGGAGAGTGCTCTATGTTCACCGGCTGCGGTACGGCGCTAGTGACACCGTTTCGCCACGATTTATCACTTGACGAACCGACCTTGCGAAAGCTGGTCCGTCGACAGATTGATGAAGGCATAAACTTCCTAGTGCCGTGTGGGACCACGGGCGAAAGCCCGACCCTGACGCACGCAGAACATCTGCGCGTTGTCGAGATCACGGTGGAGGAATCGGCCGGTCGAGTTCCGGTGGTGGCGGGCGCCGGTGGATACAACACCCACGAAGTGATTGAGCTGATCCAAGATATCGAGAAACTCGGGGTCAACGGCATCTTATCGGTCACCCCGTATTACAACAAGCCGACACAGGAAGGCCTGTATCAGCACTACCAGGCAATCGCGAATTCCACATCGCTGCCGATTGTCGTCTACAGCGTGCAAGGACGAACCGCCGTCAATGTCGAACCCGCCACGCTGGTACGACTGGCCGCGATCAAGAACATTGTCGCCGTGAAAGAAGCTTCGGGAAATATCAGCCAGATGGCGAACATCCTGGCGCGCGTTCCGGAAAGTTTTCACGTGCTGTCGGGCGACGATGCCATCGCACTGCCATTGATTGCATTGGGCGGGAGAGGCATCATTTCCGTCGTGTCGAATGAGATTCCCGGACCGTTTACGCGGCTGACGCAGGCCGCGCTGAAGGGCGACTTCGGGACGGCTCGCGAGTTGCAGCGGAAATACCAGTCGCTGATGGAAGCGAATTTCTACGAATCAAACCCCGGGCCGGTCAAGTTTGCGATGGCGGCGATGGGATTGCTCGAACCGATCTGGCGGCTGCCAATGGTGGCTCCCGAACCGGCCACACAAAGAAAGATGCACGATGTGCTGGAAGCAGCAGGTCTCTTGCGGGGAGTGCAAGCGTGAGCGAGGGGCTCGGTGTCTTGCCGTCCGTACAGCAGCAGATTGAGCAACTCTTCGATGCCAAACCCGAACGGTACTCAGCGGCAGACATGGAGCTGTTCCTGGCTTTTCGTGACCTTTTGAACCGGGGAACAGTTCGCGCAGCGGAACCGGATCACGAGGCGCCGACCGGCTGGCGCGTCAACGCGTGGGTCAAGAAAGGAATCCTGCTGGGATTCCGTATCGGCGGCGTCATCGAAGTATCGAGCGGAACGCCCAGCTGGCAGTTCTTTGACAAATCAACTTATCCCCTAAAACAGTTCACTGAAAAGAGCGGCGTGCGCATCGTTCCCGGCGGCTCCAGCATTCGCGATGGCTGCTTCGTGGGCCGCGGAGTGACCTGCATGCCGCCGATGTACATCAATGCCGGCGCCTGGGTGGGGGATGGCACCATGGTCGACTCTCATGCGCTGATCGGAAGCTGCGCGCAGGTCGGGATGAACTGCCACATTTCAGCTGCGTCACAAATCGGTGGCGTGTTGGAGCCAGTGGGTGCTTTGCCAGTGGTTATCGAGGACGATGTTCTGGTCGGGGGTAACTGCGGCGTCTACGAAGGAACCGTGGTCAAACGGCGTGCGGTGCTGGGCAGCGGGACCATCCTGAACCGCTCAACGCCGGTTTACGACCTCGTCAATGGAACAATTCACCGCGCCACCAGCAATCAGCCCTTGGTGATTCCTTCGGAGGCCGTGGTGGTGGCGGGCTCACGTGCTGTTCAGCACGGCCCGGGCAAAGAGTGGGGCGTGTCGCTGTACACACCGGTCATTGTGAAGTACCGGGATGCAACCACGGACACCAAGATTCAATTGGAGGATTGGCTGCGGTAAGCGGCTTCCAGACATCTGAGCGTGGCCCGAGCCGCTTGCTGCCAAGTGAAGAGCCGGGCGCGCGCTGGTCCTTCAATTGACAGGCGGGCGGCGACAGCCGAGTCGTCTAGCAACTGATCGAGGACTGCGATCATTTCGTCGTCGTGCTCGGGATGAAAGTAGAGAGCCGCCTCTCCGGCAGCTTCATGCAGTGGCGGAATGTCCGAACAGGCGACCGGTACGCCGGCTGCCAACGCTTCCAGCACTGGCATCCCGAAGCCCTCAAACGTCGAGGGGTAAACGAAGATGGTGGCGCGACGATAGAGATCGTAGAGGTTTTCGCGGGCGATCCAGCCAGTGACCTCTACCGAGCCGGCTACGCCGGAGTCAACAATTTGCTTTTCGATCTGGGCAGCGTGGAAACCACGCATACCTGCCAAGACAAGCCGCAACTGGGGGTGCCGCTGTCGCAACCTTGCGAACACCCGCACCAGGCGCTCGAGATTCTTGTGCGGATGCAGCGTCGAAACGCACAGGATAGAAAGCCGTTCGTCGTCGCGCCGCCGACCCAAGGAGAAAAACTCCGGTTCCACGCCGTGCGTGATCACTGACACGGCATCAGAAGAGAGCCGATAATGCGCCAAAAGGTCGCGGCGCGTGGCCTCGGAAACAGCGATCAAATGCGCGGACTTCCTGGCGGACTGCCACAACAGGAAACGCCAGAAGGGTAAGTCGAATCGCCGAAAGTGTTCAGGGTGGCGGATGTGTTGCAAGTCGTGGAACACGGTCACGGAAGGTACGTGGGCCGCAAAAGGCGCCGTAAACCCGGGATTCAGCAGAACATCGATCTTCTGCGAGTGGAGGACTCCAGGCAGGCGCAACTGCTCGTATAGAATCCGCGACGGGCGCTTGGCCGCGTGCACGAGCTGCGGACAGTATTCAAACTGACGGGAACTCGGGACCAGGTCGGAACCAGTCTCACGGTTTGTGAAGACGAGGTAGTGATGCGGGCTGTCAATCCCGGCCAACGCGCGAAGCAGCTGACGGAGATAGATCTCTGTACCGCCAACACCCCCGGGCAAGAGGTAGAGAGCGTTGACGCCAATGCGGAGCGGGGTCATGAAGGTCGGCTGCGCGCCCTAGCGCGGCAACTGCGCCAGATGCTCATTGACGAGCGCGAGACCGTTGCGCGCTGCTTCATTATCTTGGTTGAGCTGGAGGGCGCGCTCGAAGGCAGCCTTGGATTTCTCAAACTCAGCCTGCTTGTAGTACACGACGCCGCGATAAGAATAGATCGGGTCAAAGTTCGGATCGAGCGCGGCCGCACGATCGAGCGCCTGCAGGGCATCGGCCAACCGATTCTGTTTCCCGTAAATCATCGCGATCTGGGAATAGATGTAGGCGCTGGGATGTTTCTTCGCTAACTCTTCAAACTTCGCCCGCGCCTGGTCCGGCTTCCCCATGCAATCCAGAGCAAGAGCCCAATCCGCCAGCAATTGGCGGCTGGGCGTTTCCAGCTGCGCCGTTCTCTCGAAACCGCTCACGGCTTGCGCACACTGGCCTGCCGTGTAATGCGCGAATGCCAGCTGGAACTGCGGGCGCACTTTATTCGGACTGCCTATAGCAGCGTCCGACCACAGAGCAACCTCGCTCCCCCACAGCGCGCTGCGCTGGAACGTGAAGACTGCGAGCAGGGCGACGATTCCCGCCAGAGCGAGCGGCATTTTCGTTTCGAGCTGCATGCGCCGGACAAGGTCGATCGCAATCAGGATCAGGCCAAGCATCGGGAGGTACATGCGGCGCTCAACGAAAGGATCCGCAATAGGAATGAACGAGGAGGTCGGCGCAAGAAGCAAAAAGTAGGTCAGACAGCCAAAGGCTGCAAGGGGAAACTGCTTGCGGAAGCGTAGCGCGGCGGCGATGCTCAACGCGGCGCATAAGAGCCCTACCCAGGACCAGGGGTCGGCCAAGGACCGCGTAAACGGGAAGTCGTGGTCGACATTCAAGCTGAATGGGAAGACGAACAATCGCACGTAAGCCCACCAGGCACGAAACTGAGTTAAGAGATACTCAACCGGGGTCGCCTCTTTCACGTGGAAACCGGCCGTCGTGGCTAATGATAGAGTCCGGAGGACAAATGCCACTCCCGCCGCCCCGGCCAGAGCCATGAGCAAATACAGCCGCCAATCCCGCTTAATGGAACCGGGGCCGGAGACTAGCTGGTCCGGAAGTTGAATGGGGAACATTAGATCGGTCAATAACAGCAAGCCGATCAGCGCTACGGCGTACTCCTTGGTCAGCTGCGCAAGCGCGAACAACAACAACACCCCAGCCGCCGGCAGCCACGCAAGACCCTTTTTTCGGTAATAGAGAAAAAGGGCGTACGAACTGAACAGAAAAAATACAGCTAATGTTTCCGATCGGCTTGCAATGTATGCCACCGACTCGGCCTGCAGCGGGTGAGCCAAGAAAACGGCAGCGCCAAAAAGCGCGAGGTTTCTGGTGGCCCGGCTTGGCATTTTGACACGTTCGACCAGCCAGCGAAGAATGAAGAACACAAGTACGGTGTTTAGCGCATGGAGCAGAATATTGGTGGCGTGATAGGACCATGTATCGAGTCCACTCATCTGGTTATTGATCCAGAACGTGAACATGAGAAACGGTCGGTCCCCGGTGACCCAGTATTTCAGTGGAGCGCTTTGAAGATGTCGCGCCACGAAGGGCAGGTATACATCGTCGTAGAGGAACGGGCCACGGAGGCTGGATCCGAAAACGGCGAACGAAGCCGCCACGGCGACTGCTACGCCAACCAGAATCTGAATCCAGGCCGGAATCGCCGGCGTTCCGCCCTGCGTTTTCTTTTTCGGGGATGCTGCGCCGGGCGAAGCCACCGCAACGTTCGGCTTCGCGGCCAGCTTAACGGGCGGCCGGGGTGACTTGTTCTTCTTCATGCAGAGACCGCAACTGATATTCAAGGATAGCGACGCGCTGCATGATCGCCACGTTAGCGTCTTTCAACTGAGAAAGTACGACGCAATAACGAAAGAAGACGACTAAGAACGTCACGAAAACGACCATGAGCAGGGCGAGCAAGGGATCGGAGATCCGCAGAACAGACGCAATGCCGTTCAGCAGCCACCGCGACTGGGAAAGAATGAACAGGGCGACTCCAGCCAGAAGCCAGCTCACCGAGTATTCGACGCGGATATGCGCCCGGCGCAAGCTCACAAGCACTAGCACAATGAGGACCGCGCTAAACACGGCCATCAGGTTCAGCAGATGTTCCATGGTATCCGTTACCTCACTTATTCTAGTGGGTCGCCCGGGGGCCGTCTGGGCGTTGACGCAAACTAGGCGGCGTGGGCCAGGTTGGACCTGATCCCACCGCTCCCTGACGAGTCTGTGTGAAAACTCTAGGACAGAGTGACGAGTCGACCGTGCTGCATCTTGGGACAGATAGGATGAGACGGCTGGCCATCAGCCGGAGAGCGATAAGCTAACCAGAGCGCACTCGATGAGGTGCCAGAAAGAGGACCAGCCTCATGAAGAAGAGTAACAAACCGAAGCTTGTGAAGAAAGCTCGAGGGCAGACCAAGAGCGGAGAAACCATCGGGATCGACCTGGGGGACAAGACCAGTAGCTATTGCATAACGCCGAAGGCGAAGTAATCGAGCGAGGCAGTTTCCACAACACCGAGTCGTCCCTCAAGAAGCATTTCGGGTCGCTGATGCGAACGCGTATCGCGATGGAAACCGGAACGCAATCGGGCTGGATCAGCCGTTTCCTGAAAAGCTATGGGCACGAAGTGCTGGTAGCGCAAGCGCGTGATCTGCAGGGCATCGGCCGCAGTGACCGCAAGAATGACCGCAACGACGCCGAGAAGCTCGCTCGCTACGCGTGCCTGGACCCGAAGCTTCTCAATCCGATTGAGCACCGCACCGAACAGCAGCAAACCGATCTGTGCGCCATTCGGGCACGGGATGCCCTGGTGCGAGCGCGGGCGCTGCTGGTCAACAACGCACGCGGCCTGGCCAAAACAAAAGGCACGCGCCTGCCAGCTGCCATCACTCCGACGTTGGGAGCACGGGCCTTGGA
Source organism: uncultured Acidobacteriaceae bacterium (assembly GCA_963771305.1). Classification (GTDB taxonomy): domain Bacteria; phylum Acidobacteriota; class Terriglobia; order Bryobacterales; family Bryobacteraceae; genus CAJCIT01. The sequence goes on along the minus strand of CAVYTS010000042.1, from coordinate 229,500 downwards.
AGTGCTGAAAGGCGACATGCAAGCCGCGCTCAAGCCGCTGCTGGAGCAGGTCGATCAGCTCGGTCTACAGATTGCGGCCTACGACGCGATGCTGGGACTAATCGCCGGCCAACGTTATCAGGAAGAGACCAAAGTGCTGTGCTCGGTGCCCGGGGTGGGGATACTGACCTGGTTGAGGTATGTGTTGACACTGTCGGACGCGCAGCGATGCGCCCATAGCCGCGACGTGGGCCCGTACCTGGGATTACGGCCAAGACAAAATCAATCGGGAGAGCGCGATCCACAACTGGGTATCAGCAAAGCGGGCAATGGTTATCTGCGCAAGCTCCTGGTGCAATGTTCGAATCACATCCTGGGGCATTTTGGCAAAGAGTCAGAGCTCAGAGAATGGGGCTTAGCGTTGGCTGGACGTGGTGGCAAGAATGCGAAGAAGCGGGTGATTGTGGCGGTGGCACGCAAGCTGGCGGTGTTATTGCACCGACTCTCTAGGTAAGCAAAACGATCTATCAGCCGTTCTTTGGGAAAACAGCGGCGGAGGTGGCCGTAGCGAGATAAAGGAGAGCCAAACGCAAAACCAAAAAACTTTCTGTTGAAACGAAAACAAAAACCGTTTTGTTCTTCTGGTGACTGCGACGCGAGTCTTGGGCCTTTGAGCCCGCGGGACAGATAGCAGCACCAGGCCTCGAATCAGGAACCCCTTTTGCATCGGGCTCAGGCGGCTCTTCATTGAATGCGTATGGAAGCAGGGTTCATATGAAAAAGGCAAAAAAGAACAAAACCCACTCAACTTTTCGGTTGACTCGTGGGGCCGTCTCATGGAAGGCTCGCTCTGTCCACGCGGCGAGTGGGCTTGAGTTGACAAGAGAGGATTTCGTGATCGCCTTGGGACAGAGGCTCCTGTCCCGTTCGGCCTTGTCGTGGGTCCGTTCAGTGCTGGAGTTTTCACCCACACTGACGCGGGCGGTTCTGTGTTGGCGATGTTCATTTGTGGGCCGACGCCGCGGATTGCTGGCGCGCGACTTCCCGGCGGAAATCCTGCTCCGACGCATTCACAAAAGCCGCGAATTCACCGGGGTCGATGAACGGATTCGGGCCGCCTGTCTGCATCCGAGCTCGTTTTTCGCTTAGGTGGAAGGACTCGCTATGGGGAGCCAGGAAAATGTCGCAAGGCAGTTGATGGAGCTTTGCAAACGTGCTGTTGAAGTCCTCGATCAGGTGTGTGTTCTTCGGGTTGTTTAGGAAGTGGAAGCCGGAAAACGCGATGCTGCAGAGAAAAACGACGTTGTACGTTTTTCCGGCGTCCACAACCGGCATCGTCCACGAGGTGCAACCGAGACTGTGCCCGGGCGTCAGATGGGCGGTTAGCGTAGTGCCACCCAATTGGAGAGTGCCCCCGTCCTCAATGAAGCGATCGACTTTGGCCGCTGGGAATTTAGTATCCGGACCAAGGTCGAAGTACACCTGCCGTCCCTGGCTGATCAACTCGCCGTCAGGCCGGCTCGCGATCAGTTGCGCGCCCGTGTCGGGTTTCAGCGCCGCGAGGCCGCCCGCGTGATCGAAGTGCGCGTGGCTGTTGATGAGAATCTTAACATCTGTGAGATGGAAGCCCAGCTTGGCAATGCTTTTTTCAATCAGAGGCGCGGATTCAGGAAGACCGCCGTCCAGCAGGAAGTCGCCCTGCGGCGTGGTGATGAGGTACGATGCCAGATTCGCCGTGCCCACGTAGTAGATGTTGCCGGCAATGCAAAAGGGTTCCATGGGTTGGTTCCAGCGGGCGCGGGTCGCGCTGTTGTTTTGGCCGGCGACGAGCATTGGAAGTAGAAAAAGAAGTCTTATGAGACGTGACATGCAAAGTTTCGGAGGCGCTATTGAAAATTAGGCCCGGCGACGCCCATCGAACTTGAGGACGTTGACAAAGACGCCGAGCAGGACGTGCGTCAAGTAATAAAGCGACTTCATCGGCGTGATGCTAGTGCGGCCCGACTGCCGCGGTCGCATTTCACACGGTACCTCTAAGAACCGGAAACGCTTACGTTGCAGCACCACCAGCGTCTCAATTTCCGGGTATTCGAGCGGGAAGCTACGTGCGAAGACGGCGAGCGCCCGATGGTTGACACCGACGAAGCCGGAAGTAGGATCCCGAACCGACTGGCCGAGGATCGGCCACAACACGAGGCGGAAAATCTCAATACCCAATCTGCGGGTCCAACTTGTATAGCCGGTGTTCCCGCCCTTGTAGCGAGAACCGATCACCATTTCGACGCCCGACTTAACAAGCGCGTCATACAGACGGGGGATGTCAGCAGGGTTGTGTTGGCCGTCACCATCCACCCGGATGACGTAGGAGAAGCCGGATTCAAAAGCCAACTTGTAGCCGGCTTGAACGCAGCCCCCGAGTCCCAAGTGGGCCGGCACGGAGATAACCACAGCGCCGCACTGCTCGGCCACCGGTCGGGTGCCATCAATCGAGCAATCGTCCACGACCAGGATCGGCGTGTCGGGAAGCTGATCGTGGATCTCGCGGATCACGCCGGCGATAGCGCCTTCCTCGTTGAGCGCAGGAACAAGGATCATCAGCGGCGACTTGGTGGAATCGAGCTTCATGAAAGAGGCTAGAGGAGGGCAACCTGGCGAAGCGAGATGCGATGCCGGCGAAGAATCATGGATATTTGACGTGGCTGCATGCGGCGCTTCATGTGACGGCGGCGTCGCAAGACCCGCGGCAGCGCGGCCAGCAGGTAACCGTGCGCTTTGGCCACATACCATAACAAACGAAGACCGCCTCCCTCCTGCTTATGGTACTGAGCGGTGGCACCGCGTCCGCTCAGCAAACCGGCGACATGCCAGCAGTAGCGTATCAGTCCGGCGAACGGAAGCAGCCACAAGTCGCGCGCGGGTAGGTTCTTGACGGCGGTTACCAGACGGTTTCGCTCCACCAGATAGGCCTTCAGCGAGGAGACACGTCCGGCCGAATGAGAGTAGCGGTGCGTCACGACAGCTTTTGCGGCGTAGCGGGCTTGCCATCCGGCCCAACGTGCGCGTAGGCCCAAGTCTGTGTCTTCGCAATAAAGAAAATACGATTCGTCGAAGCCGCCGATATCCCCCAACATCTCGCGGCGATAAAGCGCGGCAGAGGCGCTGGGGCACAGCACCTCTTCGTCCTTTGAAAAGTTCGCCGGCGATTCCAGAAAGCCCCGTTGTTTGCTGGCGGCGTCGCGGGAAATGACCATACCGGCGGAGTCCAGCCGAACTGGATCGAGGCCGGTCATGCGCACTTGGGAAGCGCACATGCCGATCTCGTACTCGCGTTCAATCACGGCAACCAGTTCCGCGAGCCATTCAGGGCTGGGCACGCAATCGTCGTTCAGCGTGGCAACATAGTCGCCTTGGGACGCGGCAATGGCTTGATTGATGGCGGAGCCAAAGCCCACGTTCTGAGGGTTTTCGATGATGAGCAGCGGGAATGCCCCCGACGGAGGGGACGCCTGCCGGTGGGCGAAGCGGCGCGTGTGCCCTCGCGCGCTGTTGTCGACTAGAATCACCGCGAAGTCGCGGAAGGACTGCTGGTCGAGCGCGGCGAAGCAATCATCCAGCGCTTGGTCAGCAACCAGGGTGGGTATAGCGACGATGACTCGAGCATTGATCATCAGAATGTCAGTATTAGGTCCGATTTAAGCAGCACACTCACACATGATAGTGGGAAATAAGGATTATCGCCGTGCTTTGATGCGCATCAAGCCATAGACGGCGAAGCCGCGAAGAGGTCACGCGGGAGAAAAGGTCTAGACACGACATTCTTGCATCATGACAGCAAGATCGGTGATGCTATGATGACATCATGAGGACAACCATCACACTGGAGCCCGACGTCCAAGCCCTCATCCGGGCTGTCATGAAGGAGCGTGGCATGTCGTTCAAGGAAGCTCTCAACTCCGCGCTTCGGGCCGGCCTTATGCAGCCAAAGCACAAAAAACGACCATTCGTACAGCAGTCGTTCTCACTTGGATTGGAGCAAAATTTCCGCTGGGACAAAGCGTTGGCGATAGCGGACGCCATCGAAGAAGAGGAGCTGTCCCGGAAGCTTTCACTTCAAAAATGATTCTGCTCGACGTCAACCTGTTAATTTACGCCGTTAATGAAGACGCTCCTCTACACCGCAAAGCAAAATCGTGGCTGGAAAGCGCCATTTCTGGAACCGAAACCGTAGCCCTGCCCTGGACGGTTCTCCTCGCGTTCTTACGGCTGACGACCCGGGCTGGACTCTTTCACACGCCCCTGCGTGTGGAACGCGCGTTCGACTTGGTGGAGGCTTGGCTCGACCAACCCGTTGTCACGACCATCGAAGCCACTGCGAAGCATCCGCGAATCCTGCGGGATTTGGTGACACCTCTCGGGACGGCTGGGAATCTCACTTCGGATGCTCACCTTGCCGCGCTAGCGATCGAGCACGGGGCGGAACTCTGCTCAACGGACAGCGACTTTGCACGGTTCCCGGGCCTTCGCTGGCGCAATCCTTTGGCCTGAGAGATCCGACGGCTCACTCTTCATACTTGGGGGCATCGTTACCACCGCGACGCCTCAAGCTCACTGTTTGACTAAGACTGGTGCGGCCGCTTTGGGAGGCGCGAGCGACACGGCCCGTGATTGATCCCGCAACGAAGTTGAAGAGCGGCGCGCGGCCGAGCACTCATTCCCTACTGCTGATTTGAAGCATGCTAAGCGAAATCCAAACCGGGTACGAAAGTTGATTTTCGTCAATTCCACCGTTGCGATGTAACTGATTCGAGCGGCCCATCCGCACAAGAGTCGGCGGCCACGGCCCGTATTAAGGGATGTTTCGCAATCCAGACTTTCCATCAGTTGCTGCGGCAATAGGCGCGTATCGTCTGTGTGCAGGACGTAACCTGTAGGTGTTTGGCCGCGTCTGGTGTAAATCCCAGTTCCAGAAAGGACAGCTCCCGCCTCGTCACATGTCGGAGTTATACTCGGCGCTTGACGACCGCATTTTTCGCGCATGCTCGACCGGACCATGACGTCGCAACTCGCCTTGCCGGGTTCCTGGAGTTCGGCTGTGATCTTACCTGCTATGTCGACGACGGGCAGATCGGCGAGAACCAGGACCTGATCGCGAAAGCGGAAGAAGGCCTCAGCGCTGATGTTCTGTTGCTTTTGCTGTCTCCGTCATCGTCCCCAACGCGCTGGGTTCGGGAACGCTGGGAGCCGGTGCTGTTCGAACAAGCAAGACAAGCCAACGTAGAAGTAGTGACGATGCTGTTGGAGGAATGTTCATTCCCCCCGTTTACGGCGGCGGAATTTCATTGACGCTACCACAAGCTGGCTGACTGCCTGGCGGCTGTTGAAGCGATGGTTCAGGCTGCGGGAGCGAGAACCGGGCTCGGCCCCGAACTCCGAGTTCTCGGGCGACCTGGAGGATTTGTATGTGGGTCTGGCCGATCGCGCTGGCACGCTGCACGTCAGCGGCGAAGTTGCGGCGCGGTTCGCAACGGGGGCGGTGGAAGAGTTCGAGGCGCTATTGTGGGTGCCGTGCCGGGGCCGCACCCTGGCACAAGCCGCGGGAGAACTGGGCCACCCGCTAGGCCTAGCACTCGATGGTCCGAAGAAGGAGAATTGCATGCGCCTCCGCATGTTCCTGGCCGAGCGCCGGTGCCTGGTCGTATTGGATGCTCCGGGGCCTGAGATTCTTCAGGAGCTAATCGCGAGTGGACGCACGTCCACAGTAATTACGCACGACCCAGTCAGGTTTTTGGAGACACCCGAAACTCTGGTATACGCCCGGCGTCTGGTCGCCGAACGGCGATGCGCCGAGGCATACGAACTGCTGTACCGGCTGCTCGACGCGGTAGTCGATCCGGACAGTTGCGCTCGCGAACTGACCTGGATCTGCGAGCATTGGGATCGCGTGGAGGAAGCAAGTGTGTTGAGGTCGAACTGTCGTCCGTCGAGGGCCGAGCAACTCGGTCTATTTTGAAACCGTAGCCCGCCGCGGGCTCGAATGGACACCGCACCCCAAAGCGCCGGGCTTCTTGAAATAAGGTCCGCCATGTTGCTTGACACGTTGTCGGGTAAGACAGTATCTTACCTACATGAAGAGCACCGTCTCCTCGAAGGGCCAAATCGTGCTGCCGGCAGAGTTCCGGCAGTTGGATCGCATCGAACCGGGACAGGAGTTCGACGTCGAGCGTGTTGATCGCGGCGACTATCGCCTCGTCCGGCGTGTGGCTCCGCCTAATGAGGGCGCCATCGACTGGCTACTCACCTGTCCGCAGAAGGACTTCTTCGTCCCGATCGACTCTGAGTCGACGGATGCGCTGTGAAGTACCTGGTCGACGCCAATGTTCTGAGCGAGCCGACGAAACCAACGCCCGATTCGCAGGTAGTGGCATGGCTTCGCGCGCATGAGCCAGATATCGCCGTCGATCCCGTCATTCTCGGCGAACTCCGATTCGGCATTCTGATCCTCCCTAAGGGAAGGAAGCGGACCGCCCTGGAACGGTGGTTCGACGCGGGGGTCGGGCGTCTCCATTGCCTTCCATGGGACATGGACACGGGGCTGAAATGGGCGGAACTGCTGGCGCGTCTTCGCACATCCGGGAAAGCCATGCCCATCAAGGACAGCCTCATCGCGGCGACGGATTCTCCACGGTCTGGCGGTCGCCACGCGAAACCGTGCTGATTTCGTGAACGCCGGCGTGCGCATCGTCGATCCATTCGTTGGGTGAGGTCTTGTTATCCACCGCGACGAACTGAACACCACCAGTGGCTCACGGACGAACCAGGATCGCTCGACAATGCTTGCTTGACCGCTGATCCGGCGCTGGCAAGACTGCCCTGGATCATGCGAACCCATCAGTAGACGCAGGCGTCTGATGCGAAAGTTGGCTTTGGCAGACAATGTGTTTTTGGATCATGGAACATATTTCAGATTCTAACCTCATGCTGTACTGATAAACGAGTATCGGCGTCAGGTAACCTACGAAGTAGATTTAGATGTCCACCGACGTAATCCGAAAACTGAAGCCAGAGGAAGAGGAAATCCTCCGAAAACGTGAGGAACTCGCCTCCAGCAAGGCTACGTTGGCCTACCGCGAGGGACACGGTGTACCACAAGATCTCGCTGCCGTCGAGTCGTTTCGAAAAGCAGCCGAGCAGGGTGATTCGGAAGCCCAAAGCGCGGTTGGTGATGCATACTACTACGGAAGAGGTGTTCTCCAGGACTACTCAGAGGCGGCACGTTTGTACCGCTTGTCGGCAGATCAAGGAAACGCCTGGGCGCAGTACCATCTCGCCTCGCAGTATTACAACGGCAGAGGTGTTGCTCAGGACTACTCAGAGGCCGCACGTTGGTACCGTTTGTTGGCAGACCAGGGACATGCCTCAGCGCAGTGCAATCTCGGCTTCCTGTACGATCAGGGCAAGGGTGTTGCTCAGGATCACAACGAAGCCGCACGATGGTTTCGTCTCTCGGCGAACCAAGGAGATCACGACGCCCAAAACAAACTTGGTGACGCTTACTACTACGGCAGAGGTGTTCTCCAGGGCCTCGTAGAAGCCGCACGTTGGTATCACTTGTCAGCCGACCAAGGAAACGCTTCAGCGCGGTGTATGCTTGGCTTCCTGTATTCGAACGGGAAAGGTGTTCCCGAAGACAAAACGGAAGCGGCTCGCTGGTATCGTTTGTCGGCAGATCAGGGAAACGCGTACAGCCAAAACGAGCTTGCTGATGCGTACTATTACGGCAGCGGTGTTTCTCAAGACTACGCCGAAGCAGCCCGTTGGTATCGTTTGTCTGCAAAACAAGGAAACGTATGGGCGCAACGGATGCTCGGCTTCATTTATTACAACGGCAAGGGTGTTCCGCAGGACTACAAGGAGGCTGCGGGTTGGTTTCGTTTGTCGGCGGAACAAGGCGACGCGGACGCACAATGGATGCTCGGCTTCATTTATTACAACGGCAAGGGTGTTCCGCAAGACTACATGGAGGCTGCAGGTTGGTTTCGTTTGTCGGCGGAACAGGGTGACGCGTCTGCTCAGTGGAAACTCGCCTCGCTCTATGAAGAAGGCAACGGTGTTCCGCAGGACTATAAAGAGGCCGTTCGTTGGTATCGTTTGTCTGCGGAACAGGGAAACGGGTACGCTCAGTGGATGCTCGCCTCGATTTATGAAAAAGGCATTGGTGTTTCGCAAGACTATAAAGAGGCCGTTCGTTGGTATCGTTTGTCTGCGGAACAGGGAAACGGGTACGCTCAGTGGATGCTTGGCAAGCTCTATCTCGAAGGTAAGGGAGTCGGCCAAGATTATGTTCAGGCGCACAAGTGGTTCAACTTGGCTGCTTCAAACGGCCTAACGGACGCAATCGAAAAGTGTGAGGCAATCGTTGCTAAGATGTCGGCAGTTTAAATCCGCGGAGGCCAACCTTCTTGCCCGCGAGTGGAGGCCCAAAGATCCTTTAACGGAACTGAGCGTTTCAGAGGGGGTTCCCGAACTCAGGCCGAGCCGCAAGGACTATTTGAGGCGCAAGGTTCACCGGAAGTCTCCGCTGAGGCAGTCCGTAGTGAAGAGACTCGGGAACCGTTCCACCCCGTCCTCGTGTTTATAGACTGGATGACTCCGTTTTCGGCTTGATTCATTGTTCAGGACTTGGAGGCCTCTCCTGATGCTGCCTAAGTACAGTCCCTATTTCAGACAGATGCAGATAGACTTGGTTTAGTGACTTTGAGCGATCCAGCGCAGCGAGTCCTGTCTGACCTTTACCGGGTTCCCGATGCCATTCTATTTGGCGCACGAGAAGCCGATGCTCCGTTCAAGCTGATTGCCGGGACCGCACCAGTGTCGGTTCCGCGCCATGTAGTTAACGAACTTCTAAACTCTGGTTACCTAGAAAGCGGCGACATCGGAGCGGGAGACGGGGAAGTTTACATCTCCTACAGCCTTTCGGATGAGGGCCGCTCTCGATCCCGGCTTCCAGGGTGATCGGAACTAGCCTCAGAACTCCTATAGTAGATTGACTCGTGTTTGAAATGCTCACATTGGCGGAGAGTTGAGCGAACACAGACTGTTAAATAATGATTGCTAATTTTCATCCAGCCGGTTATACTTGTTCATGTCTGCTTCCGCTCCCAGCCTCTTCGATTTCACTCCGCAGTTCCCGCGTCTTGAGGTGGTGGATGCGGACGATCAACGCAGCATCTTTCTCAACGGGCACCTGGCCGGTCGCTACCCGTGTGACGACCAGGGGACCGAGCGCGTACTGGTCACTCAATTAGCCGAAGTACTCTCTCTGCCCGACCGTCAAATTGCCGCCGCTTTCAACTTACATCCGGTCACGGTTAGCCGTTTGCTGGGATTGGTTCGCCAGGGTGGGGCGGCCGCCTTGCTCCCGTTGAAGCCCGGCCCCAAGGGACCATCCAAGATGACTCCCAAACTGGAGGCCCGCTGCCGGTCTCTGCGTGCCGGCGGAGCTTCGTTCCGATCCATCGCCAAGCAGGTTTCTACCGCCGCCCAGAGAATCTCTTACGTCACCGTGGCTAACTTGTTCCGGGGCGCTTCCGCACCACCGTCGCCACAGGCCCTCCCGCTCGAAGCCGAGGCTCCACCCGTGATCGCTCCCGCGCCAGCGGCCCATTTTGGGGAGAGCCGCTCCACTCGTTATGCCGGCGCGATGCTACTGTTTGCCGCTTTGGCGCGCCTCGACCTGTGGAGCGTCTTTCAGGGTCTGGGCGCCACCACTGGCCCGGCGCGACGGATTGGTTGGGCGCAGACCGTCGCAGCCATTATCTTCTGCTTCACCTTGCGCTTCCGCTCGATCGAGGACTGGAAGAACGGCCACCGCCGGGATTTGGGTGTGCTGATCGGGGAACCCGGCGCTCCGTCGGTGTTGAGCCTGCGAACCAAGATCAGGGCCTTGACCGAGAGCGTGGATCCGGTCGCCTTCTCGCGGGCGATGTTCGAGCGCTATCTGGCATTGGAGCCGGTCTGGGAAGGCCTGTACTACGTGGATGGTCATTTCTGCCCTTACTACGGCGCGCACCCGACGCCGCGAGGCTGGGATGCCAAGCGGGGATTGGCGGTCCAGGGGCACAACGACGTGTATCTCCACGACGCCAAAGGCCGGGCCCTGTTCTTCTTTTCCCAACCCCTCAACGACTCGTTGGGGCGCGCGATCCCAGCCGCCATCGCGGAGATCCGCCGCGTCCATGGCAACGAGCCCTTCACGTTGGTGTTCGACCGGGGAGGCTATAGCGGGGAAACGTTTCGCTTCCTCCAGGCCGAAGGCATCGGCTTTATTACTTACCTGAAAGGCCGTGGCGCCAAGCGGCGTTACCCCGCACACCAGTTCCAAGCCGGCTGGTTCGCTTTGGAAGGTAAGCGGCACACCTACCAACTGTTGGAGAAGAAGACGCGCGTGCGAGGAGTGGGCTTGATTCGCACGGTCCTGTTCGTGGGCGACGATGGCCAGCAGATCCCCGTATTGACCAACCTGGCAGCAACCGCCAAGCCGGCCAAGGTGGTGCATTGCCTGCGCTTGCGATGGCGGCAGGAAAACAGCTTCAAGTTCCTTTCCGACAACTACGCCATCGACCAGATCATCCAGTACGGGGCCGATCCGGAGACTCCAGACCGTCTCATCGCCAATCCCAAACGCAAGGCCCTCAAGGAGCAGGCGCGCCGACTAGCCCAGCAGATCGAATCTCTTCAGGCACAACTGGGTCGGGCGTTGGAAGACAATGACGAGAGCCAGCGATCTACGGCTCGCGGCCTCAAAATCGCTCACGCCGCGTTGCGCACCCAGATCGCGCAAAAACGTCAGGTCCTCGCCCGAGTAGAAAACCGTCTGCGCCACACCCCCAGTCGGATATCCGCACACCAGGCCGGCAAGACACGTGCCCTGCTTCGCGAGGATCGTCGCCTGTTGGTTAACGCCTTGAAACTGACCGCTGCCAACGCAGAGCGAATGCTGGCTGTGCACTTCGATCGGTTCTACCAAAACCCCAAGGATGCATGCAGTATTTTCCGAGGCCTTCTCCAGCTACCGGGAATCGTGCGTGCAACCGGGCCCGATCACGTCGAGGTTCTGCTTCAAAGACCGGACTCCTCCAAGCTGGCTGATGCACTCGGCAGTCTCCTCACCGACCTCAATCACCAGAAACCTCGCATACTGAACGGCGGTCCAATCCTCGTCTTCCGACTCCTCGACGTTAACCAGACCACCCCATCTACTGACCCCCTACTATAGGAGTTCTGAGACTAGAGTCTTCACCAGCCAACTAAAATCGTCTGAAGAGCAAAGGGCGTTCGTGGTTCTGATGTGGCGAGATCGGTGGCACATCATGAAGAGCAAAACAGGGGGACCGATTGCAATACATTTTCACCAGTCAGCGGAAGACTCGAAGCCCATAATTCATTGACGGTTACCAACACCGACGCGATCCAAAGCGGCTTCTAGGGTTACTACGAGTGAACTACTTTGTTGGTAAAGCGGGTCAGACCTATGGATGGACTGGGCACCCCCCGAGTCCACTCCATCATGGGAGCGCCTTATGGAACCCGACAGGTGGCGCCCCCTTTGTCTTCGGATAACGCTGAAGCCGTCCCGGCTTCCATCGATTCTTGGCGGCTACTGGAGGTGATCAATGCTGTTAGACATCCAGGCACTTTCCCTCGACAATCTGAACGGCTTCAAACCATGTGTATGCGGTAGTCACTGCTCCTATCTGGACAAGGAAATGGTATGAGACTCTCCCCTGGTCAGGTTTTTGTACTTTTTATTTTGGGATTCGTCTTTGGAACGTGGGTAGGCTGGCAGGATGTTCGGCAACAATTAAACCGCTTGCCCGATACGGAGAAATAGTTGTCGTCAATGGCACGTGCAAAGAAATAGTTGACGCCGAACACACGACGCACGTTTGGCTTATACGACGAACGCACTCCCATTGCTGGACGACTCAGGGCGGCGCTATATGGTCGGTCGGTGATTGGTCATCCAAACAGCCTTTTATGCTCGGTCGTCCTTCGCCGCGACGCTCCAGTTCCTTGAGAAGCTCCAAGACCTTCTGTATTAGAAAATCACCAGAGCGTCTGTCTCCTGCCACGGTGTTCCAAACTGCAATCGTGGGCATCGTGAACGCCTTTTGTGCCTGGACAAGTCGGTCATAGGCAGAAAACACTCGCATATACCTGTCAGAGCCATGCGGTTGGTCTTCGGCCTTCCTAACGTCCAAGCCCAGATTCGAGATGACCTCATCGGTCTCCTCGACTAATGCGCTCGTGATGAGATCGAGTTCGTTATCTCCCGAGTCGACGTTCGTTTCGTTGTCCGCCACCACGAGAACTCCTGGCTTAAGGCTGGGTGCGAGAGTCAACATGGGGTTCAACATAGAGATACCCTGGGGACTGAATCATACTGCGTGCACGAGCCAATGGAATAGTTGATTTGAGTTACATACCGCCGAGCTTTCCGCGGCGTTTGAACGTTGAATCATCTGCGTATTCCGGGCGATGCCGATCACCGTTCCGGGCTGATGGCGATCACGATTCCGGGACCATGGCGATCAGGATTCCGGGATGATGCCGATCGCTGTTCCGGGCTGATGCCGATCAAAAATCGGTGAGCCCCGGAATGGTGATCGCGTTCCCCGGAATCGAATTCTACAAATAGCTTCACGAAGCGGCGCTGGACAAAGCAGCGGCCGATCTGACCTCCACTGAAAGGTGGAGGAAATGTTTCAGAAAGAGGCCGCTCCAGGTTCCGGTTCCCTGGGTGATGGATGCCACATCTAATGTGCTTGGTTAGACGGGCGAGAGGGCTGGCCGATGTACCGTCTTACTGTGAAGATCGAAGCTGAAAGTTGTCGAAAGACCCTAGCGGTCCTGAAGCGAACCCCGAAGCCGGCGAAGCAGCTTATCGACCCCAGGACCATTCTCGATATCCAGTGCCGTTACAGCACCACAAGTGGGACAGGTGAACTCAGTGTTTGTCTGAATCCAAGCGAGACTCTTCTGCGTCTCGGTTCTGCAACCTTGACACAGTAGCGGGATGTTTTCTCGCTCGAAAAGATCCACCCGGCGATCATATCAGTTTGAACCGATCTGACGCTCCTGCTAATCGTAGGTTCCTAAAAGCGACGCCCAAGTTGCAGCTTTCTCGACTCTTCTTCTCATTCTCCTCACGCTTTGCGTCGACTTTTTCGGCGCATTTCATGCATATCGGAACGCCGTTCTCGAATAGCTGAGTGTCGGCTCCGCAATTAAAACATTTACTCATCACTCTCTCCTTTACAGCTACAGCCGTGGGAAAGAGAGGCCCGAGCATTTGCGGTACGACGGCTCTTGGGATCGGGTGTAGACTTCATTCTACAGAAACGTGACTCTGCAAGGTCTGTTCCTCGCCGATGCAGCTCTCAGACATCAGCGAGAAGCGTGCCTCTCAAACAGCGATTGAGCGTGCGGAGGATGACCCTGGGCGCTCAGTTGACCGAGTGTGGTCACTGCTGTCCGGTGAGGCAGAGCAGCCTGTCAAGAGCAGTTCGAGCGGATTTGGTCGTTACGATCGCTAAACCAGATGGTCGTATCTGTCACGTTTGGTCGTTTTAGAGAAACCTCCACTCGCTCCGCCTGGAGAACGGATAGCCTCTGCAGTTCTTCAATTAAGTTAGGGTCGAACTTGCTCAGGTCCAGCTTGGTTGGGAAGTTTCCAGCGTCGAATTGTTTATCCATAATCGGTTCCACCGTCTTGAATGCTTGCTAACTGACTGTTCGTATGTGCACTTGGCTTGCCACTCACTGAAGTATTTGACAATCAAAGAGGTTCCAGATGGCAGCGTAAGGTCCTTAACGGAAAGGGTTGGGTGGCGCGTTGGCACCCTGTGGTTACACGCAGCAACCTTCAGCAAGCTCAGGTGTCCCACCCAACTACAATCATGTAAAGAAGTGCTGGATGAGTAAAAACCAACCTATTAGTCGATTTGCCAAGGCGAAGTCAAGGACCGGGAATGCCGACCTAACTTGGAACAACGGTGCGGATGTCGAGATCCATCTGTATGCTCGGTCGCTCCAGAAAGCTGCAAAGAAGCTCGGGGAGAACCTGGAACTGAAACGGGATTCCAGAACCGATTGGGATGCGTGCCCGGTAATCCTCCTCTACCGACAATCGCTTGAACTGCACCTGAAGGCTTTGGTCGGTGAGGGCAGCAACTTTCTGAAATCCATAACCGATCCGATCTCCTTGTACCGCACTCACTCGTTACGGTGGCTGGCACAGATCGTTTGTCAGATCATCAAGGCAGTCGGGTGGGAAAGCGAATTCACTTGCGAAGGAGTGTCGAGTCTTTCCGCTTTCAATGCTCTAGTAAACGAAGTCGAATCGTTGGAACCGATAGCCCAGGCGGTTCTACCGTCACAACAACATCCGGCGTTCGAAGTAAGGTCGTTCGCAACACAGATGGATGCTCTCCTTGACCTGTTGGACGTGACCGCTGATGCGCTTGCGGCGACGTGGGATCAACTATCTAGAGGGTCATCGGACGAGGAAGCCTTTGATGTAGAGGAAGACTTCAAGCCAGATTCATTATTTTGAGCGGAGAGCGTCCATGCAAACGTATTTCGGTGCGCTGACAATTGTACTGCTGCTTGGAATGGTATGGATCCGAGTCTTGCTGATGAGAAGGAAAGGGATGCAGGTGATGCATTTCGGCGCAATAGACAAAAAGGATTTTTTGATTCCGCCGTTTGCCATTTTCTATTTTTATACGGTGTTTGCCGCTGCATTTAATCTTCCGACCGTAGCCCAACAAAAACTGTTTCACTCCGAAATGGTCTCCTGGCTCGGAGCGCTTCTTTGCCTAGCAGGACTGTTCCTTTTATTCCTAAGTCTTGTTTCATTTGGGAAGAGTTTCCGTGTTGGCATTGACCAAGATCAGCCAGACAACCTTGTAACGACCGGCATTTTTGCTCTCAGCCGCAATCCCATTTATGTTGCGTTTGGGATTGTCTTGCTGGGCCAATTGCTGCTGCTCCCAAATTGGATTCTTTTGGTCTATATGGTTGCCGCCATCGGACTTTTCCACCGTCAGGTATTGCGTGAAGAAGAATATCTGAGAAACCATTACGGCCAACAATATTCAGAGTACTGCGATCGAGTGAGACGATACCTCTAAAGGTAGGGAATTTGCAAGCGAACTTGAGGGGCAGGAAATCGGATGGCTTGCTAGTTTCAGCGACTCCAGAATTTGCTCTTGTCGTCGTTTCTAGAAAAAGGTTGCTTCCAGGTCGAGCTATCGCCTAAAGCGACCAATGCGTGCTATGAAAGAATAATGGCAAATTCATCGATCCCGAGGGAAATCCTAGAAGCCGCACTGCATGGCCTGGAAGCTCAGAAACAGAAGTTGGACAACCAAATTGCGCAGGTCAGGAGCATGCTTGGGAAACGAGTAGGCAGGCCACCGAAGACGGCAAAAGCTTCGGTTGTGACTGCGGCTCCTGTTAGAAAGAAACGGGTGTTGACCGCAGCAGCAAGAAAACGAATTGCCGCTGCACAGAAGAAGCGTTGGGCGGCTTTTCATAGGGCTAAGGGTGAAGGATAGCTGCCTGGGCCTAAGCCGGGTATCACTGTGAAGCTCAAGCAGCGTAGTCCACCGTATCCAGTTGAGCCAGGGCATAGCCAACGGCCCAGATGATAAATTGCTCCCCTGCTGCTCGGCCTGATTGGGAGCTTCGACATGGCTTCATCAATAGTCGGTAAGGCATCTGCTCGCACTCGCAACTCTATGACAGCCACTGCGTCACACTGTAACCTGCCGCGATTGTTGCCCTCTCGTCGGGCCATTTTTCTCAGATTGAGTTAGCTTGGAACGGAAGGATATGTGGCGGTGTAAGAGCGTCAGCGTGAGAGACGCGAGCCGGATTCACCTGCCAGGCACTCAGGCTCCGCAGCATTTCTTGAATTTCTTGCCGCTCCCGCAAGGGCATGGCTCGTTCCGCCCGACCTTCTGTTTCGTAACGGAAGCGGATTCGGACGTCCGGCGAAGCATAGCCGCCATATTCGACATCTCGCTAAGCGGCAGTCCTGCGCCGCCGATGTTGACCTGGGTCTTGTGGCGTAAAACTTTACCGACCGAACTGATGCTCTGCGACACCTCGACAGTTTCGGCGCTTCGTTTCGCCAGCCGCCGAAGCTCCGCCGCTTCCTCGCCACGTCCCTGCTCCTCGCACGCATCGGCGAGCCGGTCGACGATGTCCGCACGATCCCTGACGTCCGCGATGGAACGCCCTTCCCGTAGGATCTGTTCGCAACGGCTCCCATCGCGCCGCTCCGTACGTGTGAATCGGCGGCAATCCGACCAACCGATCCGTCCCCAACCCCAGCGCGGATCCAGATGCAGCCAGCCGCGATAGAGGGTCTCCGCCCTATCCGTCTCGCCCAGTTCGTAGTAGGACTCCGCCAAGGCACGCCGCCGGTTCTCGGTCATCAAGTCGTCGTCAGTGCGAAAGCGCCGCAACCCCTCTTCGCACAGCGCGATCCTGGCGGTGAGAAACGCCGCGGCTGCCGTGGCCGCTGCACAGACCGCCATGCCGTATCAGCGCGGCCAGTTCTGGGTACGCCGTTTTCAACGGCAGGCCGTCGCTCTCTGCGTGGCGCTGGCGGCATTGGCTGCACCACCGCCAGCCCCGAGTTTCCTCCGCCGCGCTCTGGTCATGTTCCAGTCCATCGGCTGGATCGCCTCTCACCGCTTCCTGTTCGCAGAACTGCGATTCCACCTGTTGGGCTGGCCCGCGTTTCTCGCTCCGGACGGGCGTTGTGCCGCGCTCCGTCCGGCAGCGGCTCCCGCCTGAGTGCCCCCACACAGCTTTTGCATGGAGCCGGCGCCGCCCTCGGCCTTATGCTTCTGGCTCAGGAGATTCTTCTTCATGGATGCCAAAGCCGAAAAAATCGCCCTGTTCCGCTATGGACTGATCGCGCCGCTGGTGCTGGAATCTCTGCCCCGCGGCGAACTCACCCGCCGCGCTCAGGAGATCGCCGCCCGCCACTACGAGATCCCGCACTCCGAGCGTACTTCGGTTTCGGTCGATACGCTGTTGGAGTGGGCGCTCCGTTACCGCAACGGCGGCTTCGAAGCCCTGGCACTACAAGCCCGGCTGGATCGGGGACAGTTGCACACCGTCACCCCGCAACTCGCCGATCTCATCGAGCGCCTCAAACGCGAAAATCCGCATCGCACCGGCGCCACGTTGTTGCGCGAACTGGCTCTATCGTCCGGACAAAACGAACCCGCGATATCGGCCTCCACGCTGTATCGCTTCCTCAAACAGCGCGGCCTCTCGGAAAAGCAGCTGCTCGCTCCACCGGCGCACAAGAAGTTCGAAGCCGAACACAGCAACCAGATCTGGCAGTCCGATATGCTCTTCGGTCCCTACGTCCAGCGCCCCGGCGGCGGCAAGATACAGGCCTACTTGCACGCCACTCTCGATGATGCCAGCCGGCTCATCCCGCACGCCCAGTTCTACACCAGCCAGGGGCTAGATGCCTGCCTGGACTGTCTGCGCCAAGCCATCGCCGCCCGTGGTCTACCGGTGCGCCTTTACATGGATAACGCCAAGATCTATCGCGGCCAGCAACTGGCGCGCATCGCCGCGTCCATCGGCAAATGGCGAGCTCACCATTTGCCGATTAATCGTCAGGAATCCGTAATGCGAAGGAAATCTCTCCAGGACAATTAACATCGAAATCACGGCTTGGTTAACAAACCGGTGCGACTCTGTGTCTGCAAGCTTGGAGGCACATGTGTCAAATCGATGTTTTGGTTGTTCCAGTGATGAGGCGTGTCTTTCAAAACTAAAGGAGCACCTGGCCGAGCAATACTACGCCGCGAGGACTTCTGAAGGGTACGTGATTGGTTCCCGCCTTTTTCTTGAGTTTCTCGCCAAGAATTACATTGCCGTGGGTGCCGCCACACCGGCCCACGTCGAACAATATCTAAAGCAAGCTGAGTGGCGCTATAAGGCAATGCCACGGCCATTCACCGGATTACAAAGGTTGGTGGTCTTCACGTACGGCTGGCATCCACATGCTGCTGCGTTTGGTTCAGGGCCACTGGCCGCCGGTGGCGATGCCCCCTGAGACGCCGCGCAAAATCTGTGAAGGGTACACCCGGTGGCTGACCGTGTTAAGCGGGATCACTGAAACAACGGTATCTGCTCGCTGTAAAGAGGCCTGCCGTTTTTTGGACTGGTTGGGAGATGGTCCGACCGAGGTACGCTTGACCAGCCTCGCGGTCCCCGATGTAGATACGTATATGAAGCAGCGGACAGCTTCACTACGCAGGCATTCCATCCCGACAGTGGCTACCAACATTCGCAGTTTCCTGCGCTGGCTGCACACAAGTGGGCAAACGGGTAGGGATCTGTCGACAACTGTGATCGTGCCCACGCTCTATGCTTGCGAAAGCATTCCTTCTGCCTTGCAGAATCAGGATGTAAAGAAGGTTCTAAGTATCGCGAAAAAGGACCACACGCCAAAAGGAATCCGCGATTACGCGATCCTGATGCTGCTGTCAACCTATGGAATGCGGGCTGGAGAGATCACGGCCCTGTGTCTAGGCGATGTGGATTGGCGCAAGGAAGTCATTCGGATTTACCACGGCAAGACCGGCGTCACATCCTGTCTCCCGCTGCTTCACCAAGTAGGGGAGGCTCTGTTGGCATACCTGCAAAGGGCGCGACCCAAAACATCCCATCGGGAGATCTTCCTTCGGTGCCGTGCCCCGTACCGGTCGTTCCGGGGAGGAAACCGGCTTTACGCTATGGTTGAGCGTCGGCTCGAAGCCGCTGGGGTGATCGCTGCAAGCAAACGAGGCCCGCACACGTTTTGACATGCGCGCGCTGTGAGCATGCTTCGCGCAGCAGTACCAGTAAAGGAAATCGGGGATCTGCTTGGCCATCGTGCCGCAGATTCCACCTTGCCGTATCTGAAACTGGCGACAGAAGACTTGCGTGCGGTAGCTCTGGAGATTCCGATGGCGGGGAAGGCATGAAAGCGGAATTGGCGGCTACCCCGCAAGGAGCAACACCGCAAACCTTCGTTCGGCAGCTGCGCTTGCGCAGCCCAGAGGCTGCCAGGGTTTACCTCAGCATTCTTAACGGATTTCAACGTTTCGTCACTGAGCAGGTGGAGGACGCGGCCATATCTCAAGACACCGTACAGAAGTGGATCCGTGATCGAAGCCAAGCTTGGTCATTCCGATTGGTGTCAGATCGCGCGCTCTTGGTCAGCCGCTTTCTGGAATGGATGGTGAGCAAGGGTGCGCTCGCAACCAACCCGTTCGCCGACTGGAAAAAGGAATCGGGACAATCGGCGATCATACCTGTCGTGCGGGCGCTCTTGAATCCGGACTTTGAGTCCGCCCTTAAGGCACTGCGGCCAGTGCCGCGCTTCGGCAGTTTTCTCGGTCCGACGATGCGTGAGCATGTGGCTCTTATGCAGGCCATGGGTTACCGCTACGTCACGCAGGCGGCGCGTCTGCTTCGCTTGGACCGATTTCTGCAGGGCCGGCCAGGTCTGGCGGGCCAGCCCCTGAAGGTGCTGATTCGAGAGTGGGCCAACACGAGATCAACTCCGCAACAGGCGTTGGACTGCCACCAGACTGCTAGAACGCTTTCCAGGGCGCTCTCCCGCATCGATCCACTGGTAGAGAACATTCCTTGGGACAAGCGAATCAGCCAACAAGCGCGACAACGGCACCGTCGACCCTACATCTTCAGCGAAACAGAGTTTTCCGCCCTATTGGAGACGGCGCTTCGCTTTCCATCTCCGCTGTCACCCTTACGGCCGCAAACCCTTTACATGATGTTGGTGCTGGGCTACTGCGCCGGCCTTCGTATCAGCGAAATCGTGCGATTGAACGTGGGCGACTTCAATGGAGAGGATCGGACCATTGAGATTCGCGGCACCAAATTCTTCAAATCACGACGCTTGCCGCTTTCAAACAGCGTCACCGTAGCCCTGCAGTCCTACCTTGGTGCCCGCCAAGAGAAGGGAGCGCCCACGTATCTTGACGCCGCTCTGTTCTGGCATGAGAGGGCAGCAGTCAGCCGATACTCGCAGGTGACGGCTAGCAGTTTGTTGGTCGGCGTTCTACGACGTGCGGGAATCAAACCTCGGCTAGGACGTGTGGGCCCCCGCATCCATGACCTTCGTCATGCCTTTGTTGTGAACCGTATGCTTGCGTGGTATCGCGAAGGCATCAATCCTCAATCGCGTCTCCACTACTTGGCCACTTATCTAGGCCACAAGGACATCAACTCTACCCTGGTCTATCTCACTATCACCCAGGAACTGCTCCAGCATGCCAGTGATCGGTTCCGAGTGCATGCAGCCCAGGTCTTGCAAGCTTCGACAGGAGGTCGAAACACGTGAAACCCAATCCGTTTCCTCAGTCGCTGCATGCTTTCTTTCACCAGTGGCTGGGCGAGCAACGCAATGTCTCTCATCACACGGTAATGTCATACCGGGATACGTGGCGGCTGTTTCTCCGATTCGTCGCTGCACACACGGGCAAGCCAGTGGCCAAGCTGGGTCTGATTGATCTTACGGAAGTCGAAGTGCTCGCCTTTCTGCAACATCTCGAACAGGCCCGCAAGTCTTCGATTGGAACCCGGAACTGCCGATTAAGTGCTCTGCATAGCTTCTTCAGGTTCCTGGCCGATCGTGAACCTTTGGTGGCTAAACAATGCGCTGCGTGCTGCGTATCCCTTTTAAGCAGTCCCTAAAACGCGAAATCCCTGACTTGGACGAGGACGAGATCACTGCGATTCTGGCACAACCGAATCGCTCGAAGCTCGAAGGCCTACGCGATCACGTCCTGTTGGCGTTTCTTTTTAATACCGGCGCCCGCATTCAGGAAGCCTTGAATCTCACGCCGCAGGCCGTTCGTCTGGAAGCGCCGTGCCACGTGCGACTACTCGGCAAAGGCAGAAAAGAGCGAATCTGTCCGCTGTGGCCCGAAACAGTCGAGTTGCTCAAGGCCCTCTTGAAACGAAAACCGCGCAAGGACGACGAACACATCTTCGTAAACCGCTACGGAGGCCCTCTCGGAGCGTCCGGCGTCCGCTTCAAGTTGAAGGAATATGCAGCGGCAGCCGCCAAGAAGGTCCCCTCGCTGGCCAGCAAGCCAGTTTCCCCACACAAGTTTCGCCACGCGACTGCAGTTTTCCTGTTAGCCTCGGGCGTCGACGTCACCGTAATTCGAAGTTGGCTTGGACATGCCAGCCTTGACACGACGAACATCTACGCGCGAGCCACTCTGGAGACCAAACGCAAGGCCCTGGAGAAGGTCGATCCTTCCGTAAGACCATGCAAACCTCCACGATGGAAACGCGATGTTGAGTTGCTTGAATGGCTCGACTCGCTCTGAGTTGAGCAGGTATCCAAATTATCGCGAGTTACGTTGCGCCAGATACCAGAAGATACATGTGTTTGGCTACTTTCCTCCGCATTACGGACTCCTGACGATTAATCGGCGTCCTCATCGTGCACACGCCTCCCTATCAGCCCGAAGGCCGCGGCAAGATCGAACGCTTCTTCCGTTCCGTGCGCGAACAGTTTCTGGTCAGCCTGGACCCGAAACAAACGCTCTCGCTGGAAGATCTCAACGAGCGCCTGTGGGCCTGGATCGACAATGCCTATCACCGCACCGAACATAGTTCTCTGGGGACTACTCCGCTGGTGCGCTGGCAGCGCGACGTCGAGCACATCCGGCAACTGCCCCCCGCCACCGATCTGCGCCGCCTCTTTTTTCGTCGCTTGAATCGCCTGGTGCGCCGCGACTGTACTTTTCTGCTCGCAAACCGCTACTACGAAGCCCCGCCGCAACTGGTCGGCGAAACCGTCGAAGTGCGCTTCGATCCGCTCGACTCCGTTTCCGTCGAGATCTTCTTCCAAGGGAAATCGCAGAGCGTGGCGCGGCTGGTGGATCCCGTCGTCAACAGCCAGATCCCTTCACCGAAACCAGTTCCATCGGCTTCTCCCGAACCCACCGGCATTGACTTCGTCGAGTTGCTCCACCACCAAAAGGACGACTGCGAGGAGGACTCCGTGCCATGGTAGAGACCTTCTTCGGCTTCAAGAAACCTCCTTTCGGCGACAGCCCCGATGCCAAGCAGTTGTTTGCTTCCCAGTCCTGGACCCAGGTGAAGGCGCGGCTCCAGTTCCTGGTCGATCATCACGGCGCCGGTCTGCTCACCGGAGAGGTAGGCGCCGGCAAATCCACCGCAGCGCGCACCTTCACCGCCGGCCTCAATCCCAATCTCTATAAAATCCTGTACCTTCACTGGACCTGCGGGTCGGCTCTCGACCTGCTGCGGCAACTCGCGCTGGAACTGGACCTGATATTGCACGGCGATGCGCTGGCGCAAGGGTTCGCGCATCTGCAGCGACAGGGTGCGGCGCAGCAGGGGTTGGCCGAGCAGCAACAAAGTCTGGTCCCGGCGCACTACCGGGGCGACCTGGTGCGCCAGATCTCGGAAGCCATCGTGCGTCTCAACCAAAGCAAAAAGCAGCACCCGATTCTCATCTGCGACGAAACCCAACTGTTGCCGCATGCCGCCCTCGAACAGCTCCCGCTGCTGCTGAACGTCGATATGGATTCTTCACATTACCTCCTCTTCCCCCCCTCTCCTCTCCCCCCCGCCTACCTCACGCATCAGCTCAAAGCCGCCGGTGTCTCGCAGACGTTGTTCGACGACACCGCACGCCAGGCCCTGTATCAGGCCACCAAAGGCATCCCGCGCAAGGTGAACAAACTGGCCATGACCTCCTTGCGCGTGGCCGCCGCACGCAAAGCCGCTGTGGTGAATGAAGCGATTCTGCTGGACGCTACCGCCGAGGCGCTGCTATGAGCGCCACCGCACGACAGAAAGATGCCGAGCCCAGCGTCCTGTCGCTGGCCCAACTGCTGGAGCAACAGCCGCCCACCGCGCCGCCTTGCCTGGTGGAACCCGGACTGTTGCCCCCCGCAGGGAATCCTGTTCGTGGGCGGGGAGCCGAAGGTAGGCAAATCGCTGCTGGGCGCCAACCTCGCGCTGTCGCTGGCGGCCGGCTCGGACCGCACCCGGCTTTCCCATCCCTGCTCCGCGCCGTGTGCTGGTCTGCCAGTTCGAACTGCCCGTTCCGCAGTTCGTCAGCCGCCTGGCCACCATGCGGCGCATCATGGGAAATGCCGCCGACCAGAACCTGTTCGTGGATACGCGCGCCACCGGTCATCTGCTCAATGCGCCCCAGGGCCTGAATCACTTTCTATCCGCCGCTCGTTCCGCCGCCGCCGAAATCATCGTTCTGGACCCGCTCTACTCCACCCACGATCAGGACGAAAACGACACCCGTGCCATGGCCGTTCTGTGTCAAAGCCTGCTGCGCCTGCGCGAAGCTTCGCGCGCCGCGTTGATCGTGGTCCACCACGTGCGCAAATCCATCGGCCGTTACGAAATCGGCAGCGCTTTCCGCGGCTCCAGCGCCCTGCACGCCGTGGGCGACAGCTACTTGCTACTGACCAGGCCCGCGCCGCAGTTCCACACTGTTGAACTGCGCTTCCAGTTCCGCTACGCCGCTCCGCAACCGCCACGCCTGCTCGATCTCAATCCCGATACGCTGTGGTTCTCTCCCGCCGGCCAGCCGCCGGGAATCTGAGAAACCAGCCGGAGAATATTGTGAGAATGTCGAGGGCAACGACCGCGGCGCATTACACCTCGTCGCATCACGGTTTCGCACCAGAGCATGTCTCCCGAAGTGTGCATTCAGGATCGTCATTCCAGCGATACCAGCCAACCTCATCTGAATTTGTATATCGCGGTCTTCTTGGTGCTCTGGCTGACGGCATGTTCGATCGGAAGCTGAGTTCACACTGGCCGATCTGCTGAAATTTGACAACCTCTGAAAGCGGGCTGGGTTGTCTGATTTGTATATTCTGTTCACTTTCTGGGAGGCGGCTATACAGCTTCGAGATCGCCAGAAGTGTTGATGCCGTATCGATTCAGGTATGGCGGGACTCCAGATTCGTTCAGGCTCCCAGGACCATTGACCCTTACCGATCGAGCGGAGGCCGTCCTGTGCGCAGCAACGGGCTATCCAGCTTCAGCTATTTCCTCGTCGTCTAACGCGTGCTTTGGCCTCCTCGCGTTGACTCTGTTCGCGGCAGTGTTTTGCTTTGTTTTATGCATACCAATCAACTCCTCCGTGACCTGTGCTGCCTCACTAAAGTCGTATAGCTTCAGGCGATTTGTATCCACTCCAACGACCGCTTTGGTGGAGCCTGATAGCCCGTCGTTCCAGTTCTTCAACATTTTTATGATCCGCGTGTTTGGCAAATTCTCGTCACAGTTCAGCCCGAGGATCAAATCTGCCGTGCTGTTAACCGCATAAGACTCGCCGGTGTACTCCAACTCCAGTTCGACCGATTTAGAGCCGCCCCGATTCGTTTGAGTAGCGGTCCATAAAACGAGATCGTGTTCCATAGCCAGTCCACGGAGTTCGGCTGCTACGGTTCCAATCACTCAGCCCGGTGCTTTGTCGTGGATAGATATTCGTATCGGTGTTGCCAGTGAGCCAGATTCCAAAATCGCAATCCTGATAAAAGCGCTTTGCACGGGACGAGGTTCAGTTTGTGGACATGGCACGCCACAGAGTGGCGACGGCAAATTGTTAGGGACAGGGCTTGATTTTACCCGGTCCGTGTACCACGTCATGTACAAGGACCGTTCCAATGCCTCTAATCTATTGATTCTATTAAGTTTGGCTCCCCGACATGGATTCGAACCACGATTCACGGCTCCAAAGGCCGCTGTCCTACCATTAGACGATCGGGGAGTAGCGGTGGACACCGCGAACCTCCAGAGTAACATGCAAGCGCTTCAGTCCCGATCGTTGCGCGCCACCAGACGCGCCCTACCAATCGGCGATCGGCGTCCCATCCAAACCGTTTTTGTCCGATCCGCTGTGAACATCGAAGATGCCCGGTGGCTGGCCGCTGCCGCCAACGGATGATTCTTCCATGACCAGCTTCCAGGTCGTGTTTGAGCCGGTCATCGGATCCTGCGGAACCTGCCGCAGATAGCCTTCCGTCACCAGGTCGTCGAGCGTCAAGGGCGCATGCTGTTTATCGATGGTGTACTCATCGATCATGGTGCGCAAGGTGAATAAATTATTGCGCAGCACACTCTCCTTGGAGCGCAGGATCGATTTTTGATAAATCGGGATGGCGATGGCGAGCAGAATGGATACGATCGCCATCACGATCATCAACTCGATCAAGGTAAAACCGCCGGCCAGCGCACGGCGACGGGTGAACGCCCGGTTACCAGTCTGCATAGGGAGTTCCATCCGCCGCTTTATCGAATGACTTGGTGTAGACGTCGAACACGTTTTGACCGCCCCAACTGGTGGCATCCGGGTCGTCCTGCATGCTCCGTTTTCCCCAGTCGGTCGTACCCGTCATGGGATCTTTGGGTACCCGACGAAGAAACCGGATCTTCCCAGAACCCTGACCAAGCCCAGTGATGACGCCGTTGAGCTTCACACCCTCGACCAGGATTTCAAGCGTCGGCGGATAGCAGTATTCATCCTGTTTCCCCTGTATTTTCCCGGCGTCGCACAGATCCTTGTATTTGTCGATAGCGGTGTGCATCTCCCGCAGGGCGTAGCGCAGTTCTTTTTCTCGTTCACGTCGAACCTGATAGCGTGCCATCGGCACGGCCATAGAACTGAGGACCAGGAGGATGGTGAACGCCACTATCAGCTCAACCAACGTAAAGCCGGACTGACGGCGGCGACGGCTTAGGCGTGGCGAGGCTTTGGAGACCCGACAGTTCATGGCGCTAATGGTTCTTAGGAGGAGGCGTAGTTTCGGCGGGTTGCGCAGTGGGTGTCACAGCCGGGGTCGTCCCCGGCGCCGGCACCGCGGCCGGTGGAGCGTTGGCAGGCAGACCTGTGGCCGGGGTTATCGTCGCTGATGGCGCGACTACCACCACCGGAGCGGCATTGGGCTGAGCAGTAGTCGTAGCGGACACCGGCGGCCCAAAGACATTCGGGGGCACCGAGGCAGCCTGCGACGGGGGTCCGGCCGGGACTGGCGTGGCTGGTTTCACCGTCGGCGGAACAGTCGAAGCTGGCACAGTAGCGGGCGCCGGGATGGTCACGTTTTCCACCAGCGCTCCGCGAATGACATGAATGGAATCGAGCGCGCCCGAGGCGATGGCTCGCTCGCCCATCGCTCCGATATCCGGCGCTCGTATGATATGCGGGACCAACCCAATCAAAATCTCATCTTGCTCCCGATCCTTGGTCTTGGAGCCAAACAAGTAACTGAGCGCGGGAATGTTCACCAAACCTGGAATACCCGCCGTAGTCCGCGCGTCCGAATCGGAGGTCAGACCACCGAGAATGGTCGCTTCGCCGTCTTTCAACCGAATATCGGCTTCGTTGATGCGCTGCCCGATAATCGGCTGTTGAACGCCTGCAATGGTGACGTTCCCGGTGACGGTCGAGACTTCCACTTTGATGTGCATGCTCACCTCATCCGGGCCATTCACGTGCGGCTGGAGATCAACCAGCACCCCGACATCGACTGGCTGGAACGACGTGGTGGCGTACGGCAAGGAACCCGGTGTGGCAACGGCGGATTGCAGCGAGCCTTGAACGTACGGGATCTTTTGCCCGATCTTGAGCGAGGCCTTGCCGCCATCAGAAGCACGAATTTGGGGACGCTGCAATACGCGGGTGCTGGTATCGTTCATCAGAGCTTGAATTAGCGCTCCCGGCAGATTCACGGACCAGTCGGAGCTGCTGAGATGGCCGATCTGAGACAGCGGGATGTAGTTGGTGGAAACGGTGGTTCCCGTGCCCGTGCCCGTGCCAGTTCCTGTGCCAGTGCCAATACCCGTCCCCGTCCCAGTGCCGGTCCCTGTCCCAGTCCCAGTGCCGGTTCCCGTCCCGGTGCCCGGGACCAAGGTCAGTTGCTGTCGAGGGGTGAACAGGATGTTGCTGCTAAGTCCGCCGGTCGCGCCTGCAATGGCTGCCGAGAGCGTCTGCGTTCTGCTTCTGCTCGCCTCCAGAACCACCACGTCGATCAATACTTCAGCCTTGGGCTTATCCAGATCATGGATCAGCTTTTCGACCACGTCCACCGTGTCCGGCGAGGCGCGCACCACAATCGCGTTCTGGCTGGCCACCTGGAATATACCGCGGCTCAGGTTGGTCACTGTGCGAATCGCGTTGAAGATCTCGTTGAACTCGTTGGCCGTGGAAACGTTCTGAACGTAGAAAACCTTAACGACCTGGTCCTGGTAGGCCTGGCGCTTGGGCTGGGTGTCGGAGGCAACGAAAATCGCGTTCCGGGTCACGGGCTTCCAGAACGTATTGGTGAGGATCGCAACGTAGTTGAGCGCGTCCTCCAAGGAAGCGTTCTGCAAATCCAAATTGAATGTTTTGCCGGACAATTCAGGCGTACCGGCGCTGTCAAACAGGACGTTGATTCCCGCCAGCTTGCCCACAGTTTCATAGAGAACTTTGGCAGATTGATTGTTGATCTTCAGCGTGGTGATTTGGGGATTAATCGGCTGCAGAACGGGAACGCCTTGCAGGGAGTGAATTCGTTCATTCATCTGCCGGCGAGCATCTTCCGCGGGTGTCAGAATCTCGGCGCCCGCCGCCTTTTTGTCCCGTTCCTTGATCATCCCCATCGTTATGCCGATTTCCTGGGTGACGGTGAGGACCGACGGATCAATGGCGAAAGCCTTTTGAAACTCCATCAGCGCCTGGTCGAGCTGCTGCTGTTCACGGAGCTTCTTGGCAGTGGCGAAATGAGCTAAGGCAGCCTCGTTGCGGGCGCGGCGGTCAGCGAGTAAGTAAGCCGGATCTTGGGGGCTGATCGCGAGCGCCTGATCGATAAGCTCAACTGCATGGTCATACTCTTTGCGTGACTCGGCGGCAAGCCCGTCCTTGTACAGCTTCTCAGCTTTGTGGTTGCTTCCGTACAGCACCGGGAGCAGCAAACCGGCCATACAAAGAACCAGCCCAAGAGATTGCAACCGTTTAGAAACCATTGATTTAGCCGTACAAACCCTATGGTAGTCCACCGCCGGGTTTTGCGTTCTATTCCAAGCGCGTGCCGCGCGGAGGAGCTCCATTAAGGGCCGCAAGCCGCGCACCGCGATCCGGAAAGTTGACTCCCTCATCGCTGTGGCCTTTTGGGGCGAGACACGCCGGTTGGGTTCATTGTGGGCACATTGGTTCTCCTAGACATGACGGCGCCTGCCGGGAGGCCGTGCACCCTCGCGCGTGAAACAATGGTGGGGGAGTCCGCCCATTGTCGGCGGAAACACTTGGCGCAACAATCCAGCGAGATCAAAATCTTGAGCGATAACCGATCGGCAGGGCACAATTACCATCTTCTCGATCGTTTTGAGGCGGGAATGGTGCTGACCGGCACAGAAGTCAAAGCGGCCAAGGGCGGCAAGGTTCAGCTCAAGGAGGCTTATGCGGAGGTTACCGGCGGTGAGGCTTGGCTCGTGAACGCTCACATTAGCGAGTATTCGCACGGGAACATCATGAATCACCAGCCCGCCCGCAAGCGCAAACTGCTGCTGCACCGCTCTGAGATCGATAAACTGCAGGTGGAGACCCGCGAAAAAGGGCTGACCATTGTGCCCGTTAAGCTGTACTTGAAAGGCGGTCGGATCAAAGTGGAAATCGCCGTCGCTAAAGGCAAGAAATTTCACGACAAACGAGAGTCCGAACGCGCCAAGGAAATGCAGGCGGAAGCAAAAGCCGCACTGGGTCGACGCGGACGCCAATAAACTAGTTCCTAAAACACCATGCAACTTCTCATTCAAACTTCTCCAGCGGCCCAGACTGAGGCCGACGCATTTGCTGTCCTTGCTTTTGAAACAGAGACTGGACAAACGCCGGCCGATTCGCCTGTTGCCGAGCAGAACGGCTGGCTGGCAGAGCTTCGAGCCAGTGGCGAATTCACCGGCAAGCTCTATGAAACGGCCGTCTTGCATCGTCCGGCCGGTTTGGCGGCGAAAAGGCTAATCGTGATTGGAGGCGGCAAAGCCGGGAAGATCTCCACAGTTGAAGTGCGGCGGACCGCCGGAACACTGGTCCGGTGCCTGAAAGGCAAGGGGGCACGAAGCATCGCCTTGCTGCTGGAGCAGGATCTAGCTTCCGCGGAGCACGTTCTGGCAGCAGCCGAGGGTGCCGTGGTCGGCGGCTGGGAGCCGGACAAGTACAAGAGCGATCCGAAGACTCCGGCTGGCCCCCAGAGCATTGATTCGTTCACGGTGGTTGTGCCTGGCACCGCCAACAGTTCCCTGGTGGAAGCTTTGGAGCGGGGCCGCATCATCGCGGAGTCACAGAACTTCACCCGCGATCTGGTGAACGAGCCCGCCAACAAACTGACACCGGCCGTCCTGGTCGAAGCCGCCCGCCGTATGGCAGCAGAAGAGGGTCTAGGGTGCGAGGTCCTGGACCGCGAGGAGATGACCCGGCTTGGCATGGGATCCCTTCTGGGTGTAGCAATCGGCAGCGCGGAGCCGCCCTTCTTGATCGTGGTGAAATACAAACCCGCTCAGCCGAAGTCCACCGATCAGCTGGCGCTGGTGGGTAAAGGCGTCACATTCGACACCGGCGGCAATTCCATCAAGCCCTCTGAGGGGATGGAGAAGATGAAGTACGATATGGCCGGCGCCGCCGCCGTGCTGGGCGCGATGCGGACCATCGCGCAGCTGAAGCCGCCGGTGGCCGTCACCGCCTATGTGCCGACTGTGGAGAACATGGTCAGCGACCGAGCCCAGCGGCCCGGCGACATCGTGACTGCCATGTCGGGAAAGACCATTGAGGTCCTGAACACGGACGCTGAAGGCCGCTTGATTTTGGCCGACGCCCTCACATATGCCAACCGGAATGGCGCCACCCATATTGTGGATGCGGCTACCCTAACGGGTGCAATCGGAGTTGCGCTGGGCCAATACAATATTGGCGCCTTCACCAACAACGAGGATCTGCTGAACAGGTTTATGGCTGCTGCGGCAAGCGCAGGCGAAAAGACCTGGCAGTTGCCGATGGATGAAGAATACAAAGAATACCTGAAATGCGCCTTCGCTGACCTGCCAAACATCGGCTCCGGGCGGCAAGCTGGCTCCATCACGGCCGCCTGGTTTCTACGCGAGTTTGCCGACCCAACACCCTGGGTGCATCTCGACATTGCCGCGACCGCGTGGCTCGATGAAGGAAAGAGTTGGATGTCAAAGGGTCCCACCGGCGTAGCCGTGCGATCGTTTGTGGACTTGGCGCTGAATTGGACCTAGTGGCCCAACATGGTTGTCGTTGAGCAGCAGCCCTGGGCGGTCCAGCACCTCCGCCAAAAAAAGTGGAGCGCCGGGGCGGTGCAATCATACAATCTAGAATTGGTTTCAGTATGCTGTAGCGGCGGAGGGACCACGGTATGCAGCTTCGAGTTCTAGCCTTTGTTCTGGCCGGGGGGAAAGGGACGAGGCTGTACCCCCTCACCAAGGAACGGGCCAAACCTGCGGTCCCGTTCGGAGGCCGGTACCGAATTGTCGATTTTGTCCTCAGCAACCTCCTCAATTCGGGGATCTATTCCATCTACGTTCTGATCCAGTTCAAGAGCCAGTCTCTGCTACAGCACTTGCGCGAGGGCTGGGAAGTAAGTGGATTGCTCAAGAACAACTTCATCATCCCCGTCCCGGCGCAAATGCGTTCCCACCACGAAGATTGGTACCGGGGCACGGCGGACGCCATCTATCAGAACGTCAACTTGATTGAACAAGCGGATCCACACCTGGTGGTGATTTTCGGAGCCGATCATATCTACCGCATGAATATCCGGCAGATGATCGAATACCACGTTGAGAAAAAGGCCAGCGCCACCATCGCGGCCATTCCGGTCGAGAAAGAACTCGCCAGTGAGTTCGGCGTGATCGAAGTCACAGCCGATGGGGCAATCGCCGGCTTCCACGAGAAGAATCCTGACGCCCCCACCATGCCGGGCGACCCCATGCGCGTCTTCGCCTCCATGGGCAACTACGTGTTTTCGACGGATCTCTTGGTTCGTGAGCTATATGCCGACGCCCAAAATCCAAATAGCTCGCACGATTTCGGCAAGGACATTCTGCCTTCTCTGATTGGGCGGGCCGACATGTACGCTTACGACTTTCAGACGAACAAAATCCCGGGCGACCCGATCGGGGCCCCTGTCTATTGGCGCGATGTGGGAACCCTGGACGCCTATTACGAAGCCAGCATGGATCTGCGAGCCGTTTCGCCCGAACTCAACTTGTACAACCGCCAGTGGCCTTTGCGTACGGCGGGCTATTCGGACGCTCCAGCCAAATTCGTGTTTGACCACGACGGACGGCGCGGCCAAAGTCTAGACAGCATCGTGGCCGGCGGCTCGATCGTCTCGGGCGGCTTAGTGAAGGGCTCGGTCATCGGACGCGGTGTGAGGATCCACACGGGATCCCATGTAGAGGATTCCATTCTCTTCGACAACGTCGATGTCGGACGTCACGCTAAGGTACGGCGGGCGATTCTAGACAAGAATGTCAAGGTACCGGAAGGCGCCATGATTGGCTACGACCTGGACGAAGACCGCAAGAAGTACCACGTCACGGAAAGCGGCATCGTAGTGCTGGAAGGTCATCACTCCCTGGTGGATGTGTCGACGATTCAGGTTTAGTGCACGACGTCTCAACGACCGTCCGAGAGAAACTCGATTCCGCTGTCCTTACTCGTAGCGCAGGGCAATGGCTGGATCAACTTGCGTCGCGCGTATGGCCGCCGGTAACGCTGCGACCATCGAGGCCAGCAGCAAGAAACCGAGCGGTAGAGCGATCCCCATAAAATCGGAGGGTTTGACCTCGAAGAGTAGGCTGGTCATGACTCTGCCCATGCCGAGCGCGATGACTACCCCACCGGCCAATCCCATCGCGACCACCGCACCGATACTGGACAACACAAGCCGGACTGTTTGACCTTGTTTCGCACCCAAGGCGACCCGAATGCCAATCTCCCGGGTCCGCTGCACGACCAGATAGCTTAAGACGCCATAAAGCCCAATGCCAACCAATGTTACGGCGACTAGCCCGAAAAAGCCGGAAAGTAGAGCCATAAGGCGCTCGCGGGTCAGCGTGTTGTTGATGAAGTCGGATTGAAGATACACGTCCGTGAGGCTAAAGCCGGCGTGAACACGAGGGATCTCAGTTCGCAACAGAGTGGCCAGGTTCGCGGGATCGAGCGTGGTTCGGATTTCGAGCGTAGCCCCGCCATCCTGACCTCGGTACGGTACATAGACCGTCGGCGGCGCGGGTTCCCGAAGGTCATTGTATTTGGCGTCTCCGGCGACTCCGGCAATTAACTGAGGAATCCAAGTCTTGTTTGGTCCCTGTCGCAGAAACTGCCGCCCCACCGGGTACTTGTGCGGGTAATAGCGGCGCACAAAAGCCTGATTCACGATGACCATCGTCGGCATCTCGGGTTCCGCGTCGTGGGGAGTGAAATCGCGGCCAGCGATCAGCTGAATCTTCATCGTCCCTAAGAATCCAGGCGATATACCCAGATAGCTGGGTTCGAAATCGTCCGGCTTGCGTCCCGGAATGCGAACGCCCTCGGACCAACCCCAGCCTCGGAAGAGCGCCCAACCGGAAGCGCTCGCAGACTGAATGCCGTTGAGTCGCCCCACGTGGTCTACCAATTGTTGCCAGAGATTCCGCGCCTTGTCTCCGCCTTCACGAAGGATCTTCCCCTCTACCCGGCAGACGATCACTCCTTCTTTGGCAAAGCCCGGGTCGATGTGATTCAATCGCTGAAACGTGAACAGCAGCAGGCCGGCTACAAACAGCACCACAAAACTGAATCCTACTTGTACGGCTAGAAGTGGGCGCAAAAGGCCGATGCGTGTGGAGGCTTTCAAGGAGCAGCCTTTCAATGCCGTGTTCGGCGATGTCCGGGAGGCCCGCAACGCCGGCGCCAGGCCGAACAGCATGGTGGTCACCGTGCAAATTACCACCAAGAATCCAAATACACTCGCGTTCGGGCGGAGGTCGAGAAAGATCTGGCTATGCGTCGTGGACAACATGCTCACGACGGTGGGCGCTGTGGTGGCTGCGAATACCGCTCCCAGAACGCAGGCGGCAAGCGCAATCAGCCCGCTCTCGACAAGCAGTTGTTGCAGCAGTCGGAGCCGGCCCGCCCCGATGGATATTCGCAGCGCCATCTCATGATCACGCGCGGTAACCCGCGCCAGGTACAAATTCGCGACGTTGAAGCAGGCAATTAGCAACACCAACCCTGCCACGCTCGCAAGAATCCACAGCGGCCTTTCGAGGTCCTGGCGCAGCAGGGAAGGGCCGTGGGCCGCGGACGCAACGTGAACCGGCGAGTTGAGGAACAAGCGCAGCTGCTCGGGAGGCGCGTCGGCCGGGAAGTACTTGGCCACTCGCTCGCGGCGGTCCGCCGTAAATGGTCCTTGAATGTTCGACCGTAGCTGGTCTGCTTCGATGCCTGGCTTCAGGCGTCCCCAGATACGCAGCCAGCTCCAGCCCGACTTGTCAATTGCCTCGGTAAACATCATGGTCGACATCCATACATCTGTCCGGTATCCAGGCTCGAGGCCAGTGAAGCCCGCTTGAGCGACGCCAACAATCTGAAATGGCTCGCCTTGGACGGAGTTGTCTTCTCGCGTGAACCATTGCCCCAGCACGTGCGGGTCTCCTCCAAAACGCCGCTGCCAGAAGTCGTAGCTCAATACAGCCACTGGGTGAGCGCCTGGACGCAAGTCGTCACTCGCGGAAAGAAGCCGGCCCAGCGCCGGTCTGATGCCGAGAATCTCGAAGGAGTTCCCGGAAATCCACTGCGGTATAACCTTCTCCACCCTTCCACCTGTTCCGTTAAAGATCGCCGATTGCTCACTTTGATAACCCACCGCGAACAGGTCTGCCTGAGGGAGCGCCGCATCGCGCATCTGCCGGAACAGCGGGTAGCTGAATGAGTCGACATCCTCCTGCCGTTGCCCGGGGTCCGGACTCTCGGACGGGTAGCTTACGTATACTAGCCGCGCCGCGTCTGTAACGGGCAAGGGCCGGAGTATAAGGGCGTCGATCAAAGAGAACGCGGCGGTGGAGGAGCCAATTGCGAGTGCTAGGGAAACCACCGCGGCTAGCGTCACCGCCGGGTTCTTGCTCAACATGCGCAGGCCGAACTGTATGTCATGCAGCACGGACTCCAGCCAAGGCACTAAGCGAGCGTCCCGGCTGTGCTCGCGAAGTTGAAGAGGATTGCCGAACTGGCGTCGTGCCGCTCGCGCTGCCTCGTCGGCGGACATGCCTCGCCGGATCAAATCCTCCTTGCGCGCCTCAATGTGGAATCGCTGCTCGTCGGCTAGGTCGCGGTCGAGCTTGGATTCATGAAACACTCGTATGACACGGGCCAGCCAGGACATCGGTATCTCCTCAGGCGTGCTTCAAAATGTGGCCGACGGCATCCGTCACGGCGCGCCAGCGGTCTTCCTCCGTCTCCAATTGCTTGCGGCCTCCAGCCGTGATTTCGTAGAGCCGCGCACGCCGGTTGTTTTCCGTGATTACCCAGCTCGCTTTGATCCAGCCTGCCTCCTCCATACGGTGGAGCGCGGGATAGAGCGAACCCTCCTCAACGCGGAGGATGTCGGACGACATCTCCTCGATGTGGGTGGTAAGCCCGTAGCCGTGCAACGGCCCGCGGCGGGAGAGGATCTTGAGAACCAGCAGAGGAAGGGACCCTTGTAAAGAATCTTGTCTCGCCATGATCGATCTCACTAAGACATCTTAGTGAGTAATCCGAGTATATACGCGGTAGCGAAAGCCGTCAAGAGCAACACAGATCTCAGCCGGACTGTTGGCCCTGTGGTCTGTTCGGGCGACAGTTTAGACAGTGGACCTTGTAACGACCGGCGACCAGAGTCATTAACAAGCGGACGGCACGACCCGGTTCCGTGTCATACTAGTACTGCCTGAGCATTTCTGCCCACTCCTGGAGCTTCCGAACTAAGTCGGATGTTTCGGCCTTTTTTTCTTAGACTTACCGAGCTACGCGGGCGGAAAAATGACCACAAGTCCGAAACCGGGCAATGCCCACCAAGGCTCAGGTGCCACTCTGAACACGTTGATCGGTACGCCGAGCCAAATCGAATGGGCGGAACAGATCCGGCCGCAAGTCAGCGCCGAGTTCGATCGCGTGTCACATGCACTGCTGCTTGCGGTGGCTGGAAAGCAATCCCAACAAAATCGATCCGACACGCGGGCGATCATCGCCATTCTTAGGGAAAAACGTGTCGAGGTCCTGGCCAAGGGCGAAGCCGGCTATTTCATCCGTGACTGGCAAGAGTTGACCGACCAAGTCCGGCAATTGATTCGAAAAGATCCCAGATATCAAGCAATACGGCTGGCGAAAACAGAGCGCCGTCGACTATCAAGTGACGTCGAGTCGCCTCTGCTTGCTCAGCAGATAGAAACAGGTAAAGGAGATTTACAACATGATTAGACCCCTATATGACCGCATCATCGTGAAGCGAACCGAAGAACAGGAAAGTGTCCGGAACGGCATCATCATCCCGGATTCCGCCAAGGAGAAGCCGCAGGAAGGTGACGTGATCGCAATTGGCCGCGGCAAACGGCTGGAAGACGGCCAACTGGCTCCGCTGGACGTGAAAGTCGGAGACCGCATCCTCTTCGGCAAGTACTCAGGCAGTGAGACCAAGGTCGAAGGCACTGAGTACATCATTATGCGCGAGGACGACGTTCTAGCAGTTCTGACCACAAACGGGACGGCGAAATCGGCCAGCCCGGCGAAGAAGTAACAAAGGAACCCATCAATGGCAAAACAGATTGTTTACGGCGACAACACGCGCCAGGCGATTCTTCGCGGCGTTAACAAAATGGCGGACGCGGTAAAGGTCACGCTTGGCCCAAAGGGGCGCAACGTTGTTCTGGACAAGAAGTTCGGCGGCCCCACCATCACGAAAGACGGTGTCACGGTTGCGAAAGAGATTGAGCTTCAGGACCACCTTGAGAATATGGGCGCTCAGATGGTGAAGGAAGTCGCTTCCAAGACCTCCGACATCGCCGGCGACGGCACCACCACCGCCACCATCCTGGCCCAGGCGATTTTCCGCGAGGGCGTTAAAGCGGTCACGGCGGGCGCGAACCCGATGGCTGTGAAACGTGGAATCGACAAGGCAGTAGACGTGGTTGTCGCGGGCGTTCAGAAGCTGTCCAAGCCTGTCTCAGGCGACATGATCGCCCAGGTGGCCAGCATTTCCGCTAACAGCGACCCTACCATTGGCGACGTCATCGCCGAGGCAATGAAGAAAGTCGGCAAAGACGGCGTAATCACGGTGGAGGAATCAAAGACCATGACCACCGAACTTCAGACTGTCGAAGGCATGCAGTTCGACCGCGGTTATCTTTCGCCATACTTTGTGACCGACCAGGATCGCATGGAATGCGTTCTCGAAGAGGCCTATGTCCTGATCCACGAAAAGAAGATCAATAGCATGAAAGATCTTCTGCCCGTGCTCGAACAAATCTCCCGGGCGGGCAAGCCCATGCTCATCGTTTCCGAAGAAGTAGAAGGTGAGGCGCTGGCGACGCTGGTTGTCAACAGGCTTCGCGGAACCATCAATGTCTGTGCGGTAAAGGCGCCGGGCTTCG
This sequence comes from uncultured Acidobacteriaceae bacterium, assembly GCA_963771305.1. Taxonomy (GTDB): domain Bacteria; phylum Acidobacteriota; class Terriglobia; order Bryobacterales; family Bryobacteraceae; genus CAJCIT01. The sequence continues at coordinate 192,735 of CAVYTS010000042.1, read as the reverse complement.
GCGATCGCCGTAAGGCTATGCTCGACGATATCTCCATCCTGACTGGCGGCAAGGCCATCATGGAAGAGACAGGCATCAAGCTCGACAGCGTCAAACTCGAAGATCTGGGCCGCGCGAGGCGCATAACGGTGGATAAGGACAACACCACCATCATCGACGGCGCCGGAGCTGCAAAGAACATCGAAGGCCGTATCAAGCAACTGCGGACGCAAATCGAAGAGACGACCTCTGACTACGACAAAGAAAAGTTGCAGGAACGGCTGGCAAAGCTCGCCGGCGGCGTAGCGATCATTAAAGTCGGCGCGGCGACCGAAACCGAGATGAAAGAGAAGAAGGCTCGCGTCGAAGATGCCCTGCATGCCACACGGGCCGCAGTTGAAGAAGGTATCGTCCCGGGCGGCGGCATCGCGCTGCTTCGTGGCTCGCTTGCTCTTGATGGCTTCAAACTCGAGGATGCCGACGAACAGTTCGGTGTCAAGATTGTTCGCCGGGCCTGCGAGGAGCCGGTTCGTCAGATCGTGCTCAACAGCGGTGTTGAGGGCGCGGTTGTGGTCGAGAAAATCAAAGAGCAGACCAACGCTAATTTTGGCTACAACGCCTATACCGACCAATACGAGGACCTCGTAAAGTCGGGCGTCATTGACCCCACCAAGGTGACTCGTACGGCGCTTCAAAACGCGGCGTCCATCGCATCACTCATGCTCACCACCGAAGCCATGATCTGCGAAGCCGTGGAAGAAGAAGAGAAGTAGAGTAAACCTTTCGCCGGCGACGGCTTAAAAGTCTTTTCTCAGACCCGCTGCAGCTCACGCTGATGCGGGTCTTCTTTTTTTGAAAGCTGAGTATTTTAGTTAACCGGCGTGAAGTTGGCGAACATCATTCCCGCTTCTTCCAGCGTTCTTAGCGGCACGTAATCGCATGCCGCGTTATATCGCTCCCAAAGCCCTTTCAGACCTTCGTGATGGTGCGCTTTTTCGATGCCGCCCGCGACCCACTCGAACACCTCCACGATCGTCCCGTCGCTGGCCGTGGCAATGACGTGCGGGCGCTCGGTGACAAGACCGATACTGCGGAGGTACGGGACGTGTTCGCGGGTTAATGCCAACAATTCCGCTTCTCTCCCGGGTTTCGGCTTATAGGCGACGATCGAAAGGCAAGCGTCTGGATTGTTCATAAGACTACTCCTTCCGGATCACTATACAAGCTTGGATTGGGCTACCTCCGCATCCATTTGTATTTGCCCGTCATGGACTCGTTGTGGCGTTCGATGCAGCGGGTGAGAGTCGCCTCAGAGCACTCTCGGGCCAGCACAGAACGGCGCCCTTGAGCAAGCGGACTTTGGCCATTTTCAGCAACGTCTAAACCCCGCTACCCTTTCGACCGATATGCGTAGTGAAGCAGCAGTTCCGCTGGTGATCTTATGCATATCAACTCCAATTCCGCGACGAACATCTATACCGCCTCCGCCACACCGTCCACCACCCATTCGACGGGACAGGGCGGTCGTTCCAGTGGCTCGAATGAGGAATACGCTGATGGCGTCCAACTCTCTCGCCTCAGTTCGGTGCTGAACGGACTCGCTGCCGGAGCGACGCGTCAGTTCCCTCTCGGCGCTCGTTCAGCAGGTCCGTTCTCTCCAGGTCAGCCAACGAATGATCGACGATGCCCTCAGCTCCAACTGATTGTTCCAGCCGCAGAGGACAGAGCTTCTCGTGAAAACGATTTCTCCATGGAAAAGACGCCTTCGTGAAGAAACAGTTGACCCAGTTCCTGGAATTCCTGCTGTCAAGGTTACAGAGCATGCCATCTGACGCTCAAAACCCGCCGGACCACCCGGCCGGTAATGACTTGGCCGCGGGCTTGGTCGCCAAACAAGCATCCGGACAGAGCTTTCCGGAGGTCGGACTCGCTGGCGTCTTCGCCGCGCCAGGAGAGGCGGCTAACCCGCCCATCGCCTCCAACCAGGCGGCCGACCTGGAACCTCCGCTAGATGTAGACCCGCTTCTTTGGCCGCTCGATCAGGCTCACTGGCGTCTCGCTCGAACCGAGGAGTTATTGCTGAATCCCTGCCGAGGCGATTCGTGAAGCAAATCTGCTGGTGGAAGAGGTCGGCCAGCAGGCCCTGCGCGTCCGGCGCATCCTGGATCGGCGATCGAAGTCAATGAACATGCAGCCATACCCCGTCAAAATGGTGCAGTTCCAACAGCAGCTGAGCCGTGTCTCGCGCCTGCTCGAAGGAGCGAAGCGCGTTCAATGGGCCCGCATCCGCTGGGTTGGCGCACTCGTCCAAACCTACACTCCCGGAGGCCGTGCGCGCCTTTGGAATCCTTTCCCGCGTAGCTAGACTGTATGTAACCCGACCAAGAGCAGCCAGAACAACCTGATATGGCAAACATTCTTACCTCCCTGACATCGGCCGCAAACTCGACGGGCGTCTATGAGAAGTCCGTGGAGGTTGTCCAGAACGACACGACGAATGCCAGTACTCCCGGCTATGTCCGTCAGACGCTAGTCTAGTTCTCAACGCCCAACCGTTCTCTCTCGACGGTGGCGAAGCGGGCGGTGTCTCCGCTGGCGCCCTATTGAGTTCACGCGACCTCTACGCGGAGCAAAACGTTCAATCCCAGCAGTCGGCCTTGGCCTTCTCAACCACGCTCAACAACAACCTATCCGTTCTCAATCCCGTTTTCGATTTGCAAAGCACAACCGTCATCGCTGGAAGCTTGAAGACACTGTTCTCAGCGTTTTCCCAGCTGAGCGTAACGCCGAACGACGCAACATTGGGGCAGAGTGTCATCGGAGCCGCCACCGGCCTCAGCAACGCGTTCCAGTCCACGAACCAGGGTTTAGTCGGCACGTCAGCCAATCTCGATCAGGATGCCGCGAATGCCATCCAGGACATCCACACCATCGTTTCGAATATCCAGAACCTTAATGTGCAGCGCCGGCAAAATGGGGGCGGTACACCCGACCCCGGCTTGGATGCGCAGATGTACAACTAACCTGGAGAGCCTCTCGAAGTACGTCGATTTCACCACGGTCCAGTCGGCCGACGGAACCATGAACGTCTTCCTGGGGGGGGCAGGAGGCGTTGCTTGTTGGAACGGACCAGATAAAGCTCAAAATCAGTGCCAGCCCCGCTCAGCTCACAATCCAGGTCGTGAATGGCAACGATGTTTCAGCCATGATCAAGCAAGGCTCACTGGCTGCCGATCTACACGCGCGCAACACGTTGATCCCCGGCTACCAAACCCAGCTTGACACGCTCGCCAAAGGTGTGGCCGATAGCATTAACAATCAGCTTGCAGCCGGCGTCGATCAAAATGGCCAACCCGGTGCAGCCCTGTTCGCCTACAACGCTCTCGCGCCTGGCAAGACGCTGAGCGTCTCTTCGGCGATCACGACCCAGCAGATCGCCGCCGCGAGCGACGCCAATCGGCGGATTCACCTTCACGCAGGCTTTCGGCAACTTGAGCGCCAACGTCGGCCGTGACATTTCCGACGCAAACAACAATGAAACCACCGGGCAGGCCTTGCTCGCGCAGGCCCAGACGCTGCGCTCCAATGCTTCCTCGGTTTCGCTCGACGAAGAAGCCACCCGGCTCGTTCAGTATCAACAGGCTTATGAAGCGACCAGCAAACTAACTAACTAATTACCGTCATCAATGACATGACGCAAACCCTTATTGGAATCATTCAGTAGCCCGGCTCCCCGCGGAAGGTGGAACATCCATGGTCAGCATCATCTCCAACAACGAAAGCTTCCTTTCCAGCCTTTCCAACGTTGAAGCCCGCATCCTCAAGGATCGGCAGCAAGTCTCTAGCGGTTTGGCCCTGCAGCAGGTCTCCGACAATCCTGACGAGGTCTCGGCCTTGCTTCAGGTGAAGGCCGCACTTGCACATAACACTCAGCTCCAGTACAACCTCGGTCGCGTCACAACCGAAGTCAACTCGGCAGAAGGGGCGGTCAACAGCGCTGTCTCTTTGATGGACCGGGCCCGCCAGATCGCCACCGAGGGCGCCAGCAGTCTGACCGGCTCTACCACCGACTCGCAACTTGCGAGCCAGGTGAAGGACATTATCACGGAGATGCAGGGCTTGACCAACACCCAGGTCGAGGGCCGCTACGTCTTCAGCAGCAATTCCGATCAAACGCCTCCCTACGCCGGCGTCGATCTGACCCAGGCCAATGGCGTCGGCGCCTATCAGGGTTCCAACGCAACCCGTACCATCGAACACCCCAACGGTTCTACCTTCGCGGTCTCGTTGACCGCGCAACAGATCTTTGACAGCGGCGGACCCTCCACCAGCGCGTTCCAGTCGCTCACTGGCCTCTACGGTGCCCTCACGAATGGCGGCTCATCGGCGATCGCTGCCGCCGCCACCAACATTGCGACTGCTACCACATATCTCGACGGCCAGCAGGCTACTTATGGCGATATCCAAAACCAGGTGGCCGATGCAACCACCTATCAATCGAATCTAAATGTTCAGCTTCAGCAGCAGTTGAGCACATTGGAGGACGCCCATACGGCCGCTGAGATCACCGATATGCAGCAGGCCACGGTAGCCGAACAGGCAGCCCTGCAATCGCACGCCGCCCTACCCACGAAGACTCTCTTCAGCGACCTGCGCTGAGGTGGTTACAGCAGCATCGATGGTTCTGCGAGCTGTCAGCACGCCCGCTGGCAGCGATATGCTGGCACTGATGTCTCGTTCACCTGTACCATTCGTATTGCGCTACGCCGCGCACTTCCTGCTAGTGGTCGGGGCCCTCATGGTTGGCGTACCCGTGGGCGTAGCGCAATCAGTGCCGGCGATTCTCCAGTCGCCCGATGGCAGCCTCGTCATCTCTTTCGAAACACGCCAGAATAAGCAGCCGAACTCGGCCGGCGGGCAGCTGGTGTATTCGGTCACGGTTCAAGGAAAGTCGCTCATTGAACCTTCGGCGCTCCAACTCGGTCTGGAAGGTGCCAGGCCGCTTGGCACCGACGTCCGCATCGTCAACGCCACGCCATCCAGCGTAGACGCGACCTATCGCCTCGTCACGGGCAAAGCGAGCACAGTGCGCGATCATTACAATGCGTTGAGTCTCTCCGTCGCCGAGAATCAAGGCCTCCAGCGCCAGCTCGTTATCGAGTCGCGTGCGTACGACGACGCCGTCGCTTTCCGCTACGTGGTCCCCGACCAGCATCAACTCCGCGAGTTCCGTCTCGCGAAGGAGGCCACTGAGTTCCGTATCAGCAAGGACGCCACCACCTACGCGCTGGAACTACCCAACTACCGCTCCATGTATGAGAGCGAGTTCATCAAGCTTCCCATCAGTGCCTTCTCCAATCAAGGAGGGGTCGCCAGCAGTGTCCTCATTGGCCTGCCGCTACTGATGCGCGTTCCAGGAGTGGCCTGGATGGCCATCACCGAAGCCGACCTGCGCGACTACAGCTCGATGTATCTGGTCAACCCGTCCGGCAGTTGGACGGGCCACTGGTTCGAGTCACGGCTCGCCCCCGGTTCGGACGATCCCGAACTCGCTGTCATCGGTACACTCCCGCACCACTCCGCTTGGCGGGTCATTCTCGCCGGCACTGAGCCCGGTCGGCTGGTCGAGTCCAACGTCATCACCAGCCTCAACCCGGAATCTGCCATTCAGGATACTTCCTGGATCCACCCGGGCCGCGCCTCCTGGGATTGGTGGAATGGCTCTATTGGTCCCGATGGCAAGCCGGCCTACACCACCGCCACCATGAAGTATTACGTCGATTTCGCCGCGCAATCGGGTTTCGAATACATGCTGGTCGATGCCGGCTGGTATGCCGGAAATGACATCACCAAAATGAACGGAAGCGTAGACATTCCGGAACTGGTCAAATATGCTGCCTCAAAGAGCGTCAAAGTCTGGATATGGCTCTCCTACCGGGGCGTCGATGCCCAGATGGAGGAAGCCTTCCCGCTCTACGAGAAGTGGGGCGTCGCCGGCATGTAGATCGACTTCATCGAGCGCGATGACCAGCGAGGCATCAACTTTTACTATCGAGTGGCGCAGAAAGCCGCGGAGCATCACCTGATGGTCGACTTCCATGGCGCCACCAAGCCCACGGGTCTCGAGCGGACCTATCCGAACGTGCTCGGCTACGAGGCCGTACTCGGCATGGAGCAGTCGAAGGCCGGTAGCCGGGATAATCCCGATAGCCACCTCACGCTCCCCTTTACGAGAATGCTCGCCGGCCCCATGGACTACACGCCGGGAGCCTTTGAAAACGTAATCCGCGACGATTTCACGCCGCGCGCGATACGCCCCATGGTGGTGGGAACGCGTGCCCACCAGCTCGCAATGTACGCCGTCTACCAGGCCCCGTTTCAGATGGTTTCCGACGCGCCACAGGCCTACAAGGACCAGCCATCATTTGAGTTCATCAAGAACGCGCCGGCGTCCTCGGATGAAACCCGGGTTCTCAACGGCGAGCCCGCCGAGTACATCACCATCGCCCGCCGTCACGGAAAGGAATGGTTTCTCGGCAGCATGACGAATTGGACGCCGCGCGACCTGGACCTGGCCTTGACCTTTCTCGGCCCGGGGAAATACACCGCGGAAATCTACGCCGACGCAGACGACGCCACCCAGTATCCGAAGAATGTCAGCATCCAAAAGAAGGTGGTCGACAGTGCAGGCCGTCTCAAGGTGCATCTGGCCCCTGGCGGTGGCCTCGCGGTGCGCTTCATCCCGTCGCAGCAATAGCAGAATCGCGAAGGAGCAGGAGATTATCGGCTGATATACTCAATGTTTGTCCCGCTGGCAAGCGATTTCCGCGCTTGCTTTCATTCCAAGCTGGAGTGGCGGAACTGGCAGACGCACGGGACTCAAAATCCCGCGACCTTCACTGGTCATGTGGGTTCGACCCCCACCTCCAGCACCATATGTTTTTCAATAACTTACGAGGAATCGCCGATTTTACAGGGCTTGTGAGGGCGATGCGGCGCTAAGATATCCTGACCAGCAACGTCGGAGATGAAGTTGCGGTACCGGTATCTCTCTTTGTCGAGGATCAGACAAGCCTTCTTGTGTTGTAGCGGCGGGCCAAAGCGCTTGCATCCGAGGAATAGCCCGAGCTCCATCGGCATATTGAAGCGCGGCAGCTGGGTGTTTGGGTCAATCTCGACGGAGGAAATATCATGAATCCCGAATCGGGACTGCTCAATCAAGTCCAGTATTTTGTCTAGTCGATACTCACTGGCATCGTCGATTTCGAGGGCACAGCGTGCGACAAACCCCAGATGTAGACTGCGAAGATAATCGCTTCAAAGATCGACTTGTAGGCAGGATCGAAGGGGCAGTTGAGGAAGACGTCATTGGACCTGGGCGGCACAGGTCAGACTGTTTCGAGCCGCTTCTGTAGGGCGTCCGAAATGGCTTTCGATATGCGCAGCGCACCAAGGGAGCTTTTCTTCGGTGGCTTCTTTATTATCGGCAGACCGCGCACGTCCTTCATGACGAATCGCCCGTTGCTCTCGTGCATTACAACCTGCGCCTCGCGCTGGTCCTTCGCAATACTGCGCGCAGCTCTCACGGCCTCACTTTGGTTGGGGAAGCTGCTAGACGGTGATCCCGCTTTCTTGACGGTCCACTGGCCGTCATCGGCGCGATATACGTGCAGCGTTTTGGCCAGCATGGTTTTCACTCTCTAATTCTACTCCGTTGATGCTGGGATTGAGAAAGTACTCGCGGGTTTGATGGCACACTGAGGAATTCGACTTGGACATTCAAGTGAACCGTAGGTTTGTGGTTGCCGTCGCTTTGCATAAGTGGAACAGAAAGCGGAACCGGAGGTTCGATCAAGGCCGGGCGCAGCCTTCCCGGAATGTTAATCCTGTCAACGCAAAGTAGAAATGTCCTAATCTCTGCAAAGTAGAAATGTCCGGTTTGGGAGTTGGATTTCGGGGAGTGGGTTTAAGTTGAAGCTGATGTTTCGGGGAAGTCGCGCTCCCTGGAGCAGATCCGAAGACCGCGGTGACGGGGCTAACTCCGAAGCAGACGGCGCCATACCCCCAGTCAAACCGGACCCCATGTTGCCCGTTCTGGGGGTTTTGGTTTTTCCGAATAAGACTGCTTTGGTGAAGCTTCTGAGCAGCGGTCTTCGGATACAGTAAACGCGACGATGGCCGGGCCGTTCTTGCCGGGCCTACCGTATTGGTTTTGCGGGTGTCGCCGGAGAAGGTTCTGGGATGACGGAGCGAACGGCCTTTTTCGCGCTGGTCAAATGAACGTTCTTCATCCACTGACTTTTCGTGCGTGGTGTAACCGGTTTGCGAGGCGAGCGCACAGCCGAAACTTTGGGCCGCGGCAAACACTCGGTCACGGCCAGATAGTGGCTCCGAAAGCGCACCGCCAGCGATCCGTCGAGACGAACTTCCACCCTCACGTTGGCTCCGCGTAAGCCGGCACGGATGTCGGCCCGCGCAATCTGATACGTCTTGTTGTCGAACCGAATCGTGTAGTCGTTGGTTACTTGCCGGGTCTCCACATAGCTCAGCGATGCCGGCAGCGAATGAGCCGGTTGGAGCGTTCCACCAGGGAATGAAATCGGTAGGCGAGTTGGTTCCGGTTCACGCCGCTGAGACTAACGCTGCTGCCGATACCAGCCAGCGGAAGGACATCTCCCAGGCCCTTGATCAGATGATGAATGCCGCACTTCCAGCGCGGCCGGTACACATGGGCCGAGAAGACCAGGTGAAGAAGACCTTCCACCAGATCGAAGTGCTCGCCAGGACACTCTCCGCGTTAGCGGGCCGAAGAGACATCGTATGGGTTACTGGTGGCATTCCAAGTGTCTACAATCCCAACCTGCCGTGAAACGGCGATTGGGTTGAGTGTGCTCTTTATGTGCCGCACATCGCGATGACGTTGGCGCAAGCCAATGTTACGGTCAATCCGCTTTCATACAGCGGGGACCTCAGCACCGCGGTCGATCCTGAAAGGGAGCACGTGCGGCCGCCGGTGTATGCCGTGGACTTAGGAGGGTTAGGAACGGTGGCAATGAGCCAGTCGCCGGATATCCAAGTCGAGCGGCTCAAAAGTTGCGGGCAACGTGCCGCATTCCGAGGAGCCGCATCCAGGCTTGGACCTTGCGCAGATGGCTCTTTTGACCGGCGGCAGGATTTTTTTCAAGACCGACATTCGATCCGTTCTAAAGGAGGTAGTCGCCAACGACTCCGGTTTCTACGAGATCGACTACGATCCTTCTGCGGCCAACTGGGACAACAAGTTTCATCGAATCCGCATCACCTGCGAACGGAAGGGAGCCAAAGTGCAGGTGCGCGAGCGCTATTTCGCGCTGCCTGATGCGCGTCAGCCTGCGGAGCGAACGAAGGCTGCCCTGATGGACGCCTTCCAGAGCCCTCATGACGCCGCTGACATCGGCATCCGTAGCAAAATCGTCCCTCTTAAGGAGGAAAAGCCGGCTTGCATATGGACATCAGCATCAATCCGTCCGACATTTTGCTTCGCGATCAGGTGGGCAGGTTTTCAGGCGCGATCTATTTCCTGATTTCCGATCGTGGCCCTTCCGGCCCGCTGGGTGAGCCCATAGTGGCGAGCTTTAATCTCGACTTCACGCCGGCGCAGCACGACGCCATACTGAAGGAGGGCATACGGCTCGCGCAGGATCATCCGACAAACGATGCTGCACAGGCGGTGCGCATCATTGTTCTTGATCAGAACACCGAGGCCTTCGGGTCTCTGACCCTTCCCGTAAAATAAACTCCAGTCCAAAGCAAAAATGGCAATCCGCTCCTACTCATCCTGTAATTGCTGAGGAGCTTGAGGATTCAGCGTATTGCTTGGCAGCTGGGCTCAATTGATCCACTCCTCGTCGTCTTCGTCGTCTTCTCCGAATTCTGAATATCCCTCAGCAAATGAGATCGCTTCTTGGGCCGCTTCGGCGATCTCCTCATCGTCAGAGTCTGACAAGTCGTCGAGGATTCTGCTCGCCTCCTTCGGCCGGATGTTGCCGACTGCGTCGATGGCCGCAAGCAGCAATGGTTTTGGGGTGCGAGGGTCAGCGACGAGCTTGACAACGTGAGACCAAGCGGCGGCCAACTCCCATTGGCCTGCGGCGTAGACTGCCTCGCGCTGAATCGCGGCGTGGGGGTTATCCAGCGCTTTCAGGATCTCGTCGTCAAAGCCGCGAACGTATCGCATGGAAAACACGGCAGTCAAAATCCAGTCCTTGTCTCCGCTCGAATACGCATCGCGAATTGCTGCTCGATGCCAGTCTTGGGGTGATCGCACCGACGCTTCCAGAATTCGGCGCCGCACTAGCTTTGGCGTGCCGTCGTCAAAATAAAGCTCGTGAAGAACTCGCTCAATTGTCTGAAATGTCTCCTGGGTGATCGGCACGCCATCGGGATCGTCGAAGTCATCCAAGGACGCCTCTTCAAGTACCGGCCCCAGGGAGATCGCTGCGGTGGCGCGCAACTGCTCTGGCTCGGCGGCGTTGCCGACGATCCTAAGCAGAGTCCCGGCCAATTCGTCATCGAGGACAACCAGATCGCCTGCGAGTTCGGCGGCGACAAGGCGGTCCGATTCGATGGCCTTACGATTAGTCAGAAAGCCTTGAAGTGTTTTTCCAGCCTCTGCCGGCCACTCCCAGGGAGGCGTGTCCAGCAAGGCCTGAAGGCCCGCTGCACGCCTTGTTCGCCTTGTCCCACCGCCCGATTCGTGTTTCATGCACCTCCAACGATTCCAACTCTACGCTTGTCGACAACGAGAGACGCTTGTGGCCCCGCTGATTTCTGAGTCTTATTCTACGCCTGCGTATCAATCGCGGCATGGACAAATGCAAACTTCCTCACCCTTCACGGCCGTCCATCCATGTGCCGAACGGGGCGCGCCAGGCAGGTAACAATTGTCCGTCTTGCACAGGTTCGGCACGATTCTCGTATAAGATCGAAAGCGATGGATCGCCGTGACTTTCTGAAAACCGCTGCGGCCGCCGTGTCCGCGCCTCTGTTCGTTCCCGCTTCGGCTTTGGGCCGTGATGGCCACGTTTCGCCCAGCAATCGCATCACGATGGGCGTCATCGGCACCGGTAATCAGGGTACCGGCGACATGAAAGGCTTTCTGCGCGACGAGCGCGTGCAGGTGGTCGCCGTTTGCGACGTGAACAAGGAAACGCCCGGTTATTGGGATGGCGCCGTCGCGGGCCGTGAACCTGCGCGTGCTTTTGTGGAGTGGCAATATGCGCGCGAAAAACGCGCCGGCACTTTTCGTGGCTGTTCCACCTATGAAGACTTCCGGGAAGTGATCGCCCGGAAAGACATCGACGCATTGCTGATTGCGGTTCCCGATCACTGGCACTCGATTCCCGTCATCCTTAGCGCGCGTGCCGGAAAAGACATCTATGGCGAGAAGCCGCTCTCACTCACGATTGCCGAAGGCCGCGCAATGAGCGACGCCGTCAAAGCCAGCAATCGCGTGTTCCAATGCGGCAGCCAGCAGCGTTCCGACGGCCGCTTCCGCAAAGCCTGCGAAATTGTCCGCAACCAGCGCATCGGCAAATTGCAAAGGGTGTTGTGTGGTCTTCCGGGCGGTACGCCTGATTTTGGCGGGGATCGCGACCGGCAGGATCCCGAGCCTGTCCCCACCGGCTTCGATTTCGATTTCTGGCTGGGGCCCGCGCCCGAAGCGCCATTCGCACCGGCTCGCTGCTTCGTCAATTTCCGTTGGATTCTTGACTACTCGGGCGGTCAGATTACCGATTGGGGCGGCCACCATCCTGACATCGCACAGTGGGGTATGGGTACCGAACTCACGGGCCCCATCGCCATCAAGAATGGTCAGGCTGAGTGGGCGCACGAGAAGCTCTGGAACACAGCCACCGATTTCTACTTCGAGGCTCACTACGAAAACGGCGTGAAGTTGATCGTTTCTAGCCGAGCTCGTTCGGGCGTTACGTTTGAGGGCAGCGATGGATGGGTTTGGGTGAATCGTGGCGCCATCGAAGCCAGTCCATCAAGCTTGCTCGAGTATGAGCCTGGACCAAAGGAAATCCACTTGTACCGTTCCGATAATCACCAACGGAACTTCATCGATTGCGTGATTTCCCGGAGCGAACCGATCGCTCCAATTGAGCAGGCTCATCGCTCCATCACCATTTCGCACCTGGGCAACATCAGCCTCCGTCTGGGCCGCGACATTCGCTGGGATCCCAAAGAAGAGAAGATCATCGGCGACGAAGCCGCCAGCCAGATGCTGTCCCGTCCCATGCGAAAGCCCTGGAACCTGGCCGGATAGGGTGCCTGGTTCTGCTCTGTCAACCTACGCCAGCGTATTCAAGCTCAGCTGGCGTTGCCCTTCATATGCGCTGATGGCCGCCTCCTGGTTGAGGATGTAGCCGAGTTCGTCCACGCCCTCCAACAAACAGTATTTGTAGAAGGGATCGATGGGAAACTCCACTTTGCTGCCGTCCGGTAGAGTGAGGGTCTGGTCGGCAAGGCTCACCGTTACCGTGGCCGCCGGGTCCTTTGCCACAGCGTCAAACAGCTTGCCATGAGCGTCCTGCGGGACGACAATCGGCAGCAGTGAGTTTTTTAACGCGTTGCCCTTGAAGATGTCCGCAAACGAAGTGCTAATCACTGCCCGGAAGCCATACTGCGTCAACGCCCAGGGCGCGTGCTCACGCGAACTGCCGCAGCCGAAGTTGTCGCCGGCCAGCAGCACCTGTGCCGCTTTGCCTTCGGGCTTGTTGAGCAAGAACTCTGGGTTCGGGTTGCCGTTCGTGTCATATCGCCAGTCGCAAAAGAGCTGATCACCCAAACCCAGCTTGGAGGTCGTCTTTAGGAAGCGGGCCGGAATGATCTGGTCAGTATCGATGTTATCGATGCCAAGCGGTGCCAGGCGAGATGTGAACGTAACAAGTTTTTCCATGGTTTAGTCTCTTGAGCTACCAAACGTACCAGCACTGAACCGCGCGCGTCAGCAAGCGGATTCCGGTCGTTTTTTCCGCACGGCCTCTCAGCTAGTGATCCTGCCTTCTAAAACAGTGTCCTTACATCCGTAACAACGCCGGTAATGGCGCTTGCCGCCGCTGTCAGCGGGCTGGCTAAGAAGGTCCGTCCCCCTTTGCCCTGCCGGCCCTCGAAGTTGCGGTTGCTGGTCGACACGCTGTATTCGCCGGGCTTCAATTGATCGCCGTTCATCGCAATGCACATGGAGCATCCGGCTTCACGCCATTCGGCGCCTGCGTCAAGGAAGATCCGGTCAAGCCCTTCCGCTTGCGCTTGGCGCTTGATGACCTGTGAACCGGGAACCACCATCACGCGAACGTTCGGGCTGACCTTGCGGCCTTTTAGAATGCCCGCGGCCGCCCGCAAATCCGACATGCGCGAATTGGTGCAGCTTCCGATAAACACCACATTGATTGCGTGCCCCAGCAGCGATTTGCCCGGCGGCAGATCCATGTATCGCAAAGCCTTGTCCAAGGAATCCCGCTCTAGAGGATCGGCCAGTGAAGTTGGATTCGGCACCGGCGACGTGATTGGAATTCCCATGCCGGGGTTGGTGCCAAACGTGATCATCGGCTCGAGTGCCGCGGCATCAATGTAAATGTGTTTATCAAAATCCGCACCGTCGTCCGTGGGAAGCTGCCGCCAAAATGCAACGGCTCGATCCCAGTCCCCGCCCTTCGGTGAGTAGGGACGGCCCGCCAAGTATTCGTATGTCGTGTCGTCCGGAGCAATCATGCCGGCGCGAGCCCCGCCTTCAATCGACATGTTGCAGATGGTCATTCGCTCTTCCATTGAGAGCGAGCGTATAGTTGAGCCGCGGTATTCCAGCACCGACCCGGTGCCACCCCCGATCCCGATCCTCGAAATCAGGTTCAGGATGATGTCCTTCGCACCCACGCCGGGTTTCAACGATCCTTCTACCCGCACTTCGAAGGTCTTGGATCTGCTTTGCAGCAGGCACTGGCTTGCCAATACATGCTCTACTTGGCTGGTGCCGATGCCAAACGCGAGTGCTCCGAATGCGCCATGAGTTGCGGTATGGCTGTCGCCACAGACCACCGTCATGCCGGGCTGCGTCAAGCCCTGCTCCGGGCCGATGACGTGCACGATTCCTTGTTTGTCGCTGTGTGGCCCATACAGCGGGATGCCGAACTCCTGACAATTCTCATTCAGTTGGTCGATCTGTGCTGCCGCAATCTTGTCGATAATCGGCAGAGACCGGTCGTGAGTAGGAATGCTGTGATCGGTCGTTGCAAACGTAAGATCAGGTCGCCGCACCTTCAAGCCCCGTTCACGCAGTCCGGAAAATGCCTGCGGAGAAGTCACCTCGTGGACAAGATGCAGGTCGACATAAAGGAGTGCCGGAGCGCCGTCCTGCTCTGCAACCACGTGGCTGTCCCAAACCTTCTCAATGATCGTGCGCGGTCGTGCCGCGGAATTCGTATTTGGCATGATTTACTTCAATTCTTTTGCGGACCAACTAACTCGCCGGCGAAAGGGCGGCACAAACAGCGTCGCCGACTTCACTCGTGCTGGCCGGCTTTCCTGCCGGCTTCAAGTCTGCTGTCACCCGGCCGCTGTTGAGCACCGTTTCCATTGCCTGGCTTACGTTCTTGGCTTCGTCCAGCAGGCCGAAACTGTACTCGAGAAGCGCTGCCACCGAGCCGATAGCGCCCAGCGGATTGGCCTTGTTCTGGCCCGCGATGTCGGGCGCCGATCCGTGCACTGGTTCATACAGGCCAACCCATGCTCCGGAAGGCCGCTGGTAACCGATGGATGCTGACGGCAGCATGCCAATGGAACCGGCCAATACCGCCGCTTCATCACTCAGGATATCGCCGAACAGGTTTTCGGTAAGAATAATGTCGAAGCGCCTCGGATTCAGCACGAGTTGCATGGCGCAGTTGTCCACCAGAAGGTGATCGAGCGTCACGTCGGGATATTGGGCCGCCACTTCGATGACGACTCTGCGCCACAATTGCGAATTCTCCAGCACGTTGCTCTTATCGACGCTGGTCACCTTCTTGCGGCGTTTGCGGGCCAACTGGAACGCCATGTGGCTGACGCGTTCAATCTCAGGCCGCGTGTAGACCATCGTGTTCACCGCACGCTCTTCTGCGCCCGAGCCGGAAATGCCGCGGGGCGTGCCATAGTAAAGCCCGCCGGTTAGCTCGCGTACGATGATCATATCGGTGCCATCCACCAGTTCATTCTTGAGTGGAGACGAATCGATCAGCGCCTTGTAAGAACGCACCGGCCGTAGGTTGGCATACACCTGCAATGTCTGTCGAATCCCCAGTAGCCCGCGCTCGGGCCGGCGTTCTGGCGGTGCGTTGTCGAACTCCGGAAGGCCAACGGCGCCCATTAACGTTGCGTCCGCATCCAGCGCCAGGCGCTTGGTCTCATCGGGAAATGGGCTTCCGGTTCTGCGTATGGCGATACCGCCCAGCAGGCCCTCGCTCAGTGTCAGCGTGTGCCCATACAGTCTTGCCACCCGTTTCAACACCCGCTCCCCTTCACGCGTCACTTCCACGCCGATGCCGTCGCCCGGCAACAGCAAAACTCTAAGATTCATAGTTGTTGGTTTTCTCGAAACTCCAGCACTGTGCCGCGCGCGTAGCTCTCCGCACCGGAGCAAAGCAAGCGGATCCCGGAGTCTTTCGAGTTTCGGAATCTGCTCACAGAACCACGCGTGTCACGCCAGCGGTTTTTGGGCCTCTTCCGCACCTTACCGTGCGGCAGCGGGGCGCCCGATCACTTCCTGGACCATGTGCACGATCTCATCGTTGCGAACGCCTTTCTTGTTGTCCGCGTGAAGAGTGAACTGATGATAAAGCGCGTCCAACTCTTCCTTCGAGAGTTCGAAGCCGAGTGTCTCAACCCGGTTCTTTAGCGCGTGACGGCCGCTATGCTTACCGAGGACCAATCTGCTCTCGGGAACGCCCACCGACTGCGGGTCCATAATCTCGTAAGTCGATTTCTCCTTCAAATACCCGTCCTGGTGAATGCCTGCTTCATGAGCAAATGCATTCTCGCCCACAATCGCCTTGTTCGGTTGGGGCCCGAAGGAGATCATTCTGGTAAGGGCTTGGCTGGCTGGGTAGAGCTGTTCACTGCGGATCCCTGTCTTGTAGGGGAATTGATCATGGCGCGTTTTCATAGCCATTACCACTTCCTCTAGCGCGGCATTGCCGGCGCGTTCGCCGATTCCGTTCACGGTGCACTCCACCTGCCGTGCGCCTGCTTTGACCGCAGCCAGCGAGTTAGCAACGGCCAATCCCAGGTCGTCGTGGCAATGCACGCTGATAATGGCCCGATCGCCCAGCACCGTCGCCATTCTGCTAATGAGGGCGGCATATTCATCCGGCACCGAGAACCCCACCGTGTCCGGCAGATTCACGGTGCGGGCGCCCGCCTCGACGACAGCCCGGCAAACCTGCTCCAGGTAGTCCGGGTCGGTGCGCGTTGCATCCTCGGCCGAGAACTCCACGTCGTCCGTGTAACTGCGGGCCAACGTGACAGCGGCCACCGCTGCATCCAACACTTCCTGGCGGCTCTTCTTCAACTTGTATTTGAGATGAATATCGCTGGTGGCAAGAAAGGTGTGAATACGGGGACGCTTGGCGTGTCTCAATGCCTCCGCTGCGCGCTGCACATCCAACGTGGTCGATCGGGCCAGAGCAGCCACCTGCACCCAGGGGAACTGGCGGCTCACCGCGTCCACCGATTCAAAGTCACCTTCTGAAGCGATCGGGAAACCCGCCTCCAGAATGTCAACCCCGAGTTCGACGAGGTGGGCGGCCATTTCCAACTTTTCAGCTGTGCTCATGCTGCAGCCAGGAGATTGTTCACCATCGCGCAGGGTTGTGTCGAAGATGTAAACGCGGCTCAACTTGGGCCCTCCAAAAAGAATTTAATCAGCGGCCTCGAATCGGATTGGTTCATCCGCTGGACGAAAACCGTTCTATCAGATCGGCTCGCACCCGAAAGCAGCTTCATCCATCGTAAAAAACCCTCAGCGATTATGCAAATTTATAGTATTGCCTTCTTGCATTAGATATAATGATGCCATAAGGGGCTGTTATCTCGCCTAACGGGCGTGGAAGATTCCCCAGAAGTGCCGACATGGAACTCTATCCTTTGAGAGTGTTTCTGACCGTGGCGACGGAGCGCAGCTTTTCGCGGGCGGGCGAGAAACTCCTTCGCACTCAACCAGCTATCTCCATTGCGATCCAGCGTCTTGAGAGTGATTTAAAGGAAAAGCTGATCGACCGGTCGGGCCGGGAATTACTCCTGACCGACGCTGGCCGGGTCGTTCTGGAGTACGCGCGGCGCTTCCAGAACCTGGAGTCGGACCTTGAAAATGCGCTTCGGGAGCTCCGCGATAACTATTCGGGGCGCTTGACCATCGGCGCGAACGAATCCACTTCCCTCTATCTCATCCAACACATCGAGCGCTACCGGCGGCTGTATCCGAAAGTAAAGGTGCAGGTCCGGCGATCTCTTTCCAGCAAAATCCCTTCCAATCTGCTCGACGGGGAGCTCGAACTGGGTGTCATCAGCTTCGATCCGGGCGACGATCATCTTAATTCGCAAATCATCTATACCGACCGCTTGGCGTTAATCGTGTCGCCCCAGCACCGGTTCGCCAACCGAGCCGACGTCTCCATCCTCGAGCTCGACATGGAGACCTTCATCGCCCACAACGTCCTGTCGCCTTATCGTGAGATCGTGCTGCGCGAGTTTCAACGCTATAAGGTTCCCCTGAACATGGACGTGGAAATGCCCACTGTGGAGACGATCCGGCGCATGGTCCAGCGGAACGAAGGCGTGGCCTTTGTGCCCCGGATGTGTGTCGAACAGGAAATAGAGCAGGGACTGCTCCGGGAAATACGCGTGAAAGAGCTCAACGTGGAGCGCAAGATCCGGCTGGTCTATCCGAGTCGGCGGGGGCTCAGCCATGCAGCGAAGGCGTTTCTCGAGGTGGTTCGAGGTTCGGGGTCGGACACGGAAACGCCGCGCACCCCCGCCATCGCGCATGTTCCAGAGTCTGTTTAGTCGAGGCAGTTTTGGCACCACCCACTTCTTCTCCCGTGGCGCGCGCAAGGCGGGCGGCCGTGGTCGGCGCCGGGATCATCGGCGCCTCAATTGCCTGGCGCTTGGCGCAGCGCGGCTGGAAGGTGACTCTCTATGACCAGGGCGAACTTGGTGGTGAAGCAAGCTGGGCAGGAGCTGGAATGCTTGCTCCAGGTGGAGAGCTCGATCGCGCGTCGGAACTCCTGACGCTCGCCAAACGCAGCCGTTCCCTCTATCCCGAATACATTGGCGAATTGGAGATGGCCTCGGGGCTGGGCATCGATTACCAGGAAAACGGCGCTCTCGATCTCGCCTACTCCGCAGCCGAGTGGCAGGAACTCCGGGAACGAAGTAACCGGCAAATACCGCTCGGCATCCACTCGAGAATCATACCGGTTCACCAGGTGAAGGCCTTCTGGCCGTTTGTCCGTTCGGAAGGCATGGTTGGAGCCATGTTCTATCCGGATGATGCAGTGGTTGACCCGCGTGGCGTGATGGCCGCGTTGCGCGTCGCCTGTGAACGGGCCGGCGTCACGATCGCGGAGCGCCACGCGGTGCATAGGATCGAGCAGGTGTCAGCACGCCAGATTCGCGTCTGGAACGGCGCAGGTGGCAACGACTTTCGCGCCGCCGTGCTCGCAGCGGGCGCCTGGAGCGGCTCCATCGAGACCTCGGGCATGCCTCCCATTCCAGCCTCCGAGCCTGTGAAAGGCCACTTGATCGGCTACCAGATGCCGCACAAGTGCTGCCAGACGATTGTCCGGCACGACCTCACCCACACCTATATCCTGCAGCGTGTCAATGGCTTCCTGATTGCAGGATCCAACATGGAGCACGCCGGCTTCGACCGCAGCATCCAGAATCAGGTTGTGAAGCAGCTGGAAACCAACGCGGCGTTTGTGCTGCCTCACCTCGCGGAAACCTCGCCGACAGAGGTCTGGACTGGCTTTCGTCCGGGCAGCGACCGCCTTCACATCGGCCGCTGGCAGGAGAGCCCGCTTTATCTGGCTTATGGCCACCTACGTAACGGACTGCTCCTGGCGCCCGTCACTGCCGAACGGATTGCCGACCAGATAGCCGAGGCCTTCTTCTGACCTACTCTTGTGTCAGCGCCAGCACTGCATATGCCGTCGCGGCATCGCTCATGAAGCGCCCGATGTCCGATTTCTGGTCTCGCTGCTTGTTGATCGAGTAGGCCGGCCAGAACCCCTCGGTTTTCCGCTGATTGGCATACAACCATTCCAGGCCACGCTTCACCTGTTGCTGCGTGCGTGGGACGCCCGCATCGAGCAACGCTAGCGTAATGAGACCAGTCGCATAGCCGTCGCTCACTGTCTCGAGCGGGCTGTCGTCCTTGCGTTTCCAGTTTCCAACGAACGACGTCAAGCTCCAGCCGCCATCGGCCTGCTGTTTGGTCTCCACCTCGTCTTCAACCGCTCGCTGCTGCTCCGGAGTCAGCAGGCCGGGCAACTTCGTCGAAGCCCAGAGCAGCACCACCCGATTGATGGGTAACTGCGCCTTAGCTCCTTGCTGCAGGTAATCGGTGAGCAGCTTGACGTTGCCGGCAACTTCGGGATTCGATCGATATGCGGCAGGGGTCATCCCCACGGCCAGTGCCGCCAAGGCGGCACCATAGTAGGGTGACTCGCCCGCTTCCCAGGGGCCGAGCTCGAAATTCAGCCAATTCCACGCGCCTTTGTTGTCGCCGGTCGTCAGCTGCAGCGCCCACATGTTCTTCAGCGCCAGCTTCGTGTCGTCACTCAGTTGGCCGCCTTTGGCCGCAGCATCGTAGCGGGTGAGAATCAGCGCATTCAGAACCGCTTCGGTGCCGCGGGATTGAGCGGTCTTCGGGTCTTCGGGTTTGCCGCCGTAGAAGGTACCGGCTTCGTCGCCGAGCCTGACCCGCTTGATCACGTAATCCAGCATCTTGCGTTCGTTGACCGATACTCCCGCTTCGGCCAGCGGTCCGCGCAAGCTGGGCCGCGCCAGCAGATACGGTACAGCGGTGTGACACGAGACGCAGGTTGTGCCGTGATCGCGTTCGGCACGCGGCCAGCCCAGCCACCAATTGGCCCGGCCATCCATATAGCCCGCGGCAGCCTTAGCGTCCCATGCCGTCAGCTGCGCGGTGGTGCTGGCCGCGTCCGCGGCATGCAATATTACCGTGCAGAATATCGCTGCAAAAAATATCGCGAAGCTGCGTATGGGCATGTCATTTAGTATGTACCAACTTTGATAGCCAGTGGCAGCGTCAGGTTCTGGCCGCCGCTGGTCACCACCAGCGCCTGTGGTCCGGCCACCACGTTCGAGTTCGCCGTCAACGTCGCGGTGATCGATGTCGTCGAGTGCACCACCACGTTACTCACGGCCAGCATCCCGCTCGGCACGGTTACCGTGTCGCCGGTTTGGAAGTCCGTGTTAGTCCCGGTGATGGTCACGGAGAGTTGAGTACCCACGGTTGAGGCCATCGTGTTCGGGCTCACTCTGGTCACTCGCGGCGCGGAGGGGCCCAGAATGGTCGTCTCGTTGAACAACCCGCGCATGATGAACAATGCCATCTGCCCTCGGGTTACTAACTGGTCCGGGCAATAGATCAACGGGGGAACCAGCGCCAGATTGGTCCCGCAGCCGACGGTTATATCTTCGTCTTTGGCGCGTTGGATAAACGGGAAGGGCACGCCATTGCCCTCCACGTTGGTGGGCACGTCCCCGAAATACGGCGTGGGGTTAAAGGTGAAGCTGGCGCCATAAAGGGATAGCCGGGCGCGGATCATGAAGATTGCCATTTCCCAGCGCGGAACGGCGTCTGTGGGGCAGAATAACCCTGTCGCGCAGCCGCTGGTAATGCCCAGACTCTCCATCTTCTGAATATGCGGGAAGAACAGGTTCGTCGTTGGGACATCGGTGAAATAAGGAACGGGGTTGTAAATGGCGGGGGTTAAGGTGCCGGTAACCCCCCGCACTATAAACGCCGCCATCTCCTGGCGGGTCACGCTGTCGTTTGGGCAGTAAAGGCGCGTCGAAGGATCGGTCGATCCTACGCAGCCGGCAGTAACGCCGGCTTGGAACATCAGGTTTGCCGCGTCGAAGAAGTTGGCGGATGGCGGAACGTCGGCAAACTCGGCGCTGGTGAAGTCCTGCGTGAACGTCAGTTGCTGACTGCCAAAAAAGATGTTGGCCGTCCGGTCCACGCCGGTGTTGTTCAGGGTGACGGTAACACCTAGCGCCCCCGTGCTGTTATTGTTCAGCGTGAGCCAGCCAGGCTGATCCGTGTAGAAGTTCGACAGGCAGCCATTTAAATTGGCGTTGACTACGGTATACGAGAGGGCATCGGCCGCTACGAAAGCCGGGTTTCCTTTCGGGAACGAATAAACACAATCGTTGGATTGGCTTATGCTGGCAGCAGAATCCCCAATCTGGAGGCCATACGAGAGGTTCTCCACGCCAGCGTTATGTGGAACCGAAATGGTGACTGTAGCGTTGCCCGTTCCTGTCGCCGCAGAGGTTACCGTGGCGGGGTCGCTGTTCTGCAACTCGACATCCCACGGGCAGCCCGCCGGGGCTGTCAGGGTGAAGGTGGCCGTGCCTCCCGCCGAGGTCAGGGAGGGATCGGGCGACAACTGGTACTGGCCGAGGCAGCTCGAGCCCGGCTGCACAATGGTGTGCGTCTGGCCGTCCACGGTGACGCTCCCGTTCCTTGAGCTCGTCGCCGTGTTAGCGTCCACGGCAAGCGGAATCGTGCCTGAGCCAGTTCCGGAGGTCCGGATCAGGTGGACCCAGTTATCGGACGTCGCCGCCGTCCACGCGCAGCCACTCGGGGCGGTAACCGAAAACGCGAGCCGTCCGGCGGAATAGGAGTATTGCGTTGCGGGGTTGATGGCGTATGTGCAGGACGCGGTGGTGGCCGCGATCTCGGCAAGAAATGCCGTGCCCGAAGCAAATGTGTTCGCGTTCCGGGCGTTCGGGGTTAGTGGAAGGCTTTCGGACTGAACACTGCCGGCGACCCAGACATTACCCGATGGGGCCACTGCTGCGCCAGCCATGGACGATTGGTCATAGGGGCCGTAGAAAGTGGACCAGGTCAGCGTTTTGCCGTCGGTACTCAGTTCCGCTACGAACCCGCTCTGCGGCACATAGTTGCTTACGTAGAGTTCCGCCGCGTTGGAAGGACTGACTGCCAAGCCCTGGATAAAATCCGTGTCCAGCAGCGCAGCCGTCGATGTCCACGTTACGCCGCCGTTGGTGGAAGTCAGGATCGATGCGCTTTGAGGGGAAGCCCCATAGACGGTCTGCGGATGGGTTGGATCGACCGCAAGATAATTCACGGCTATTCCAGGTCCCGTCGTGGTCCAGTTCGCACCGCTATTGGTGCTCTGGTAGACGTTACTGCCGTCTGACGCGTACAGAGTGGAAGGGCTGCTCGTGCTCACGGCTACCGCGACGGGAGAGCTTGGTGCGCCATTGGCCAGCTGCGGCCAGGTCAGACCGCCATCCGTGCTCCTATACAAGCCGGAGAATGGGGCGGCCGCGTACAGCGAACCGTCCGGGCTTGCCACAATTTGAGTGGGAGAGAACGATAGCGTCAAGCTTGTCGGAAACGTCGAGCCTCCGTCCGTCGAGCGGTATTCCGTCAGGCCGCTGAATAGCAGCACGGTGCTGGCATTGGTTGGGCTGATCGCGACCATAGAAGCGTTCGGTGTGGTCGATGTGCATGTTGTATACGTGGCATTCCACGTCTGCCCTGCATTAGTGGATTTGTACAAGGCGCAGCCATTCGCAGAATAGAGTGTGGATGGACTGGAGAGGCTGCGAGCCGTGCCCCCGCCGCTGTTCGGTTCAACATTGGTCCAGGTGCCGCCGTCATCGGTACTGCGAAAGATGCCTTGGCCGGAATCGAGCACGATGGTTCCCGCCGTGGATGGGTCGGGCAGGATGACGCCGGCGTTGAGGGTGGGCAGGCCGCTGTCGGTAGAGGTAAACGCCGCGCCCGAGTTCGTGCTCCTGAAGAAGGCGTATGGTGACCCCGGAAACGCCGGTTGGATAGCACTGGCAATCGGGAAGTTGCGAGAAAAGGTGTTGCCGGCCAGGATCAGACCGCCGCTGCCGACCGCCAGCGATGCCAGTGTATCGTTCTTAGCGCCTCCCAGGTACGTGACAAATCCAAATGAACTGCCATCGGCGCTCAGGTTCGCCACGAAGGCATCTGTGCCTCCACCATAGGCCCCCTGAACCACACCCGCCGTCACGGGCATGTTGGACGATGCGGTCTGGCCGCCAAAGTAAACCACGTTACCCGTGCCGAGCGCGATTGCGTTCGCGGAATCCATCCCGCTCCCTCCCAAGAACGAAGCCCATGTAACCGTTGTTGCATCCGGGCTCAGTTTCGCCGCGAAGGCGTCACCGCCGCCCGCGTTGGTCGTACGGGCCCCCGGTGGATTGCTCGGAAATGAGCTGGCGGTGCTGTATCCGGCAACGTAGGCTGCGCCGAGTGAATCTACCGCGATCGCCTGGCCCTGGTCAGCCCCGATCTGAGCGCCATAGGATTCGCTGCCTGTTGCCGAGAGCTTCTCCACAAACGTGCAGCAGTTATTGACCGCGCCGGACGTGGTTGGGAATGCGGTGGCGTAGCCAGTGAAGTAGGCGTTGCCGGAAACATCGACGGCCGCGGCTGTGCCGGTGGCCTGTCCAGTTCCCCCGAGATAAGTTGAGTATACGAGCCCGTTTCCTGCGGCATTCAGTCGGAAGGCGAACGCAGTCTGGCTGCCGCCAAACGCCGGTTGCGCCGCATTGACCAGTGGGAAATCCGCGGACTGGGTATAGCCGGCGCCCACCAGATCTCCCGTCGTTGAGTCCACTGCGATCCCTCTCAGGAAGTCAAACTGCGAGCCGCCGAGATACGTGGAGTACAGGACAGTGGTCCCCGTCGGATCGAACTTTGCAACAAAAGCATTCTGTTGCCCAGCGATTCCCGGCTGAACCGCGCTGACTGACGGTATAAAATTGCCGCTGGTGTCTCCACCCATATAAATGTTGCCCGATGTGTCCACCGCCACCGCCTGGACAGTCGGCCCGCCGCTGCCGAAATACGTCGCATACACCAACGTCGGGTCGATTATGAGTGGTTGTGCCTTGTCATAGGCGGCCAAATGGAACCCGACTTCATTACCGGCACGCAGCTCATACCCGCTGGCGATGCGCATTCGTCCACGGCTGCCTTCCTGGTACACCTCCGGGAGCTTCAGAGAGAGTGAGCCCTCAGCCATATCCACGTGCAAGTCGCCGTTCGCTTCCAGCGAAAGCTTCTTCGCGCCCTCAAAGCGCATCGAAATTTGGTTGGGGTCTGCGCCGGGTTGTAAGTCCAGGTCGTATTCCAAGCGCCCTTGTTTGCCGTACCAAACCGTGTCGACGCCTGGATACACGGCGCTGTAGCGCACTTGCCCGTAGGTGGGAATGTCGCGGAGCCAAGCTTTCGGATCGCGCCCGACCAGGTAATTAACTTTTCCGGGCAGGACATCCAGACCGCTAGAGACCGCCTTCGGATCGGCGCCGACGAACACGACGCGCAACTGTTCGTTTTTCAGGGCCAGCGTGACGTCGGCAGCACCGATGGCCACCGAGTACCCGCTGCCACGCGCCATCCAGCGGGTGTTGCCGCTGGTGGCACGCTCAAACGAGAGCGGCACCTGACCTGCCGCCGTAATCGCCGAACGATGATCTTCCGCAGCGGCCCCCGTCAAGCCACTTACCAAACTTACAAGGGCAACCACTCCAGTGAGGCGCATTTCCTCGCATTATATCCCGCGGACCGATCAGCGAACCCCTGGGAAATACCCAGTTTCCCGACGCAATTGGCCGGGCGCATCCTGATTTATCGAACCTAAGCAACGGAAGTGTAAGTCCCAGCACGCCCACCGCGATGGATGTGAGCTGTATGTTGAGCCGCGCATCATGGAAAACAAACAGTTCTGAAAACGTTGACTCTCGCTTACCGCGACCTGCTCCCGCCGAGTCGGTCTCTTTCCACCGGCGCGGCGCGCTAGGTCCGCTTACTCATTTGAGTTTGGATCCAGGGACTGGCCGTCGCCGGATGGCGAGGCATGAACGTTGGATTCGGCATCAGCGTCCGGCGTACCGGGCGCTATGGGAAATGCAGTTCGTCCTGGCTGATCGGTGGGATCAACTGGCGTGTTGCTGGGAGGAGCGGCCTCGTCGAGGCCGTACGGAGTCACGAGCGGGTCAGAGACTCCGGTAACTAGCTGAAGAGCAATGAGATAATTCCTTTTTGGGTGTTGTGATCGGTCCCATAGCGGCTGCTCGGCAACGGCATGAGAAAGGTCACGAGCCGCTTGAGCTATCGTGGGCATCGCGAGGCATTTCTGGAACCGCAGTGAACTCCGTTTCTCCACTTCTCCACGAGCCGACATCAGAAGAGTAATCTGAACGAGAGGCTCACTCTGAAGGTTTATCTGATCGACGGCACCTATGAGTTGTTCCGACACTACTACGCGCTGCCTTTCGCGAGGGATCAGGAAGGTTCCGAAGTGGCAGCAGTGCGCGGTGTGCTCAGGTCCGTCTTGGGCATGATCAAGGACGGCGCCACTCATGTCGCCGTTGCTACGGATCATGTGATCGAGTCGTTTCGCAATGAAGTGTGGCCAGGCTACAAGACAGGTGAGGGCATTGAGCCGGCATTGCTGGCACAGTTTCCTGTGCTCGAAGAAGTCCTCTCCGCGGCCGGCGTTGTTGTGTGGCCGATGGTGGAGTTCGAGGCAGACGATGCACTTGCTTCGGCGGCCGCGGCGGCAGCACGTGATGAGCGGGTGGAACAGGTGGTCATCTGTACCCCGGATAAGGACCTTGCCCAGTGCGTGCGAGATACGCGCGTCGTTCAACTGAACCGTCGGACCGGAGTCATCCTCGATCAAGATGGCGTGAGCAAGAAATTTGGGGTTGCTCCGGAATCAATTCCCGACTATCTTGCTCTTGTCGGCGACACGGCCGATGGCTATCCAGGTCTGTCGGGTTGGGGCGCAAAATCGTCGTCGGCGATTCTCGCCCGTTATTCCCATCTCGAATTCATTCCCGGAGACTGGCGCGAATGGCGGGCAAATGTCGCGAGCGCGGGGGCTCTCGCATCTACGCTGTTTAACGAATTCGAACAAGCGCTGCTCTTCCGGAGGCTCGCGACCCTCCGGGCCGACATCGAGCTATTCGACGATGTTGAGCAATTGAGATGGCGAGGCCCGATGGCCGCCTTCGCCATCCTGGCCGCGCGGCTCGATGCGGCGGTTACAGAACCGAAGAAGGCGAACTCTCGGAACCGGTCCTGAGGCAAAACGCAGCTGAGGACACGCCGAATCCGCTCACGCGGGCTTGAGCCTCGCCTTCGCTCGGTGGGCTGCCTTTCTTGATGACCGGCTATTCCGGTGTTCCAATCCAGCCGGTGACCCTGCCGATCGCCCTTCGGTCCGGGAAACACCGACCGGCTTCGGGCTTTTATCGCGTGCCAAGCCTCATATTTCTATGGGCGTTGCGCCCTTCGGATATATAATCTGAACGCAATCCGAAAGATTTGGGATCTGGATTTCAGGCGAGCCACGTAGGCTCCATCGCAATAAAAGTGCGTTTAAAGAAGGGGGATTTTCGCCGTGCGTAACTTCATCCGGTTGTTTTTGTTCTCGTCGGTGTTGGGGGCCGGCGTTGGTTTGGCAAGCGCCCAGACAGGTCTCATGGACTGGAGTCTGGCTTTTAGCCAGCCCAGTCTGGCGCGAGCCAGCATGAGTATGGTCTATGACTCGGGGCGGGGGGTCACCGTGATATTTGGCGGGCGCAACGCCTCGACACTTGTCCCTCTCTCCGAAACGTATCAGTACGCCGGCACCCAGTGGGACCTGGTGACTACGCTCCATTCCCCGCCCGCCCGGTATTGGGCCGGGATGGCCTACGATGCACATCGGCAGAAGGTGGTTTTGTTCGGCGGCCAGAATAACTCCACGAGCTTCAACGATACCTGGGAATTCGATGGCGCTGATTGGACAAATATCGCTGCGAGCCACGCCCCGGATGCGCAGAGTGGATTGTCGATGACGTACGACACCTGTCGCCAGAAGACTGTCCTGTTCAGCAGCCAAGGCACGACGTGGGAGTACGACGGGACCGACTGGACACAGGTCGAGACGGCGGCGGCACCTCCGGGCCGCACGGAGGCTTCAATGGCCTTTGACGCGACACATTGCCAAGTGGTCCTGTTCGGCGGATTGCCGTCCGCTGGAGGGGCCGGTGCCCGGTCGGATACGTGGATATTCGATGGAACAGACTGGACCCAGCTCAACACCGAGACATCACCCTCGGGCCGATGGGGGCAGGTGATGGCTTTTGACACGAAACGGGCACGGACCGTCCTGTTTGGCGGATACGGTCCGGGCGCTACAAGCGGCCAGGAGAACAATGACACGTGGGAGTTTGACGGAACTTCGTGGGCGCGAGCATTCACCCAGGTTTCGCCTGCGCCCGCCGAGCAGCGTGCCATGGCCTACGACGCTAGCCGCTCACAGATGGTGATGTTCGGCGGCATTGGCCCGGCCGACGCCTATCTCTTAACCACTGCCCAGTTCGCCGACGTGCCACCCAGCGCCACCTACTTCGACGCGGCGAACCTGATGTTTGAGGACGGGATCACCGCCGGGTGCGTGGCATCCGACTCGGCGCTGACACGCCTTTACTGCCCCGACGATGACGTGACCCGGGAGGAGATGGCAGCGCTTATTGTCCGCGCGATTACGGGCACGCTCACTCCCGCCATCTACAACCACACTCCCTATTTCTCCGATGTGCCGGCGTCGAATCTGTTTTTTCCGCACATCCAGAAGCTGGTGGACCTGGGCATCACCGCCGGCTGCGGAGTCGGGATTTACTGTCCGACGGCCACCATTCCGCGCTGGGAGATGGCGATCTTCATGGTGCGAGCCCGTTTGGAGTCGCATGGGGTTGCGTTTCCCACGGCAACGGTCCCGTATTTCGCGGATGTGCCCACCAACGTGCAGCCCAACGGAGTACCGTTTCCGTACATCCAGCGCTCTTACGAGGAGAATATAACGGCGGGATGTGGAACCAATCCGCTGATCTACTGTCCCAACGAGTTGGTAACGCGGGGACAGATGGCGTCGTTCATCATGCGGGGCCTGTTCAACGAGACGACGACACTGCTGCCGACGGCGCCACAGTTAACCGCGGCGAGCCCCAACACCATGGCTTCGCTGCTGGGTACGCAGCTCACGGTGACCATCACGGGCGTCAACACGAACTTCACATCGCTGGACGCAGTAACAGTGCCGAGCGGGATGCTGACTGTCAGCAATGTGACGGTTAATTCGGCGACCTCTATCAGCGCGACATTGACGACCAACCCGACAACTTCCGCCGGGCCGCAGTCGTTGGTGGTGACCACCGGCGGGGTGAGGTTGACACTGCCGCTGGCGATCAAGGTGGGCTCGTATTGAGGTTCCAGGCGTCACTAAGCCGCGGCGCCAAGTCAAGAACCCCGGAAACTCGGAGACAATGATGACAGACCGTCGCATCGCGGCGCAGAGAGTATTCGCCGCCGTGTTCTTCGTATTGCTGGCTTGGCCGGGGGTTGCCGCGGGACAGGCGCCGCCCCTGCCAAGGCATCATCCGTCTATAAATGACGCAACGGCCGCTCCCGCTGTTGCAGATGCCTTTGTCTTGACAACTGGGTCGGCTGGATCGTGGCAGCCGCTGACGAACCAGCCGCCGATTCCGGAAATCATCGACCCCTCTGGAACTGACCATGGTCCTGGTGGAGCCGCGGCCCCCCTGTTGATGACCGATGGCAGCGTGCTGGTTCAAGATGCCGGGTGGTACGGAGAAGATAAGAAGGTCTTCAAACTGACGCCGGATATCCACGGCAGTTACGCCAATGGAACCTGGTCGGAGCTGGCCTCAAAACCGTATGTCGGCTCGGCTTCCGCACAAGCGGTGCTGGCCGACGGTCGAGTGCTTATCGAAGGCGGAGAGTATTCAGGCTATGGCTATAAGTTCACCCTCACGAATAAGGGCGCGATTTATGACCCCGTAACAAATGCCTGGGAGTCCGTAGCCCCGCCGAGTTTTTTTGTCGATCTGTATCCTCCGCGAGCATTGTTTGCGCCAAATCCGATTGGCGATTCAGCCAGCATCGTATTGCCAGACGGGACGTTCATGCTGGCTGACAAGATGAGCCGGCAGGCGGCGCTGCTGGACTTGAAAACCTTGACGTGGACCGAGACCGGCACGACCACGAAGTCCGATCTAAATGATGAGGAAGGGTGGACACTACTCCCGGATGGACAGGTGCTGACCGTCGACTGCTACACCGATTTCTATTTTGGCTTGATTCCGACGTATCCCGCCAACCCAACCAACTCTGAGCTGTACGACCCTGCGACTGGACAGTGGTCGAGCGCCGGAAGCACCATAAACTCCCTCACCGATCCGGTTTTGGATGAAATGGGCCCGGCGGTCTTGAGACCGAATGGTACTGTCTTTGCCGTCGGTAGTTCCGGGAATACGTCGATCTACCACACCAAGACTGGTAAATGGTCGGTAGGCCCCACTCTTCCGGTGAGTCCTCTGGGTTATCAATATACCGTGCAGGATGGACCAGGAGTGCTGCTTCCGAACGGTAACGTGCTGATAGCGGCCAGCGGCGGACCGGCCCAGTCAGGTTATTCGGGTCCCCCGGTGGCCTTTTTTGAATTCGATGGCAAACAGTTCATCGCTGAACCTACCATTCCAAACGCTTCCAACGATGAATCGGGTTCCGTTAACTTGCTGGTGCTGCCAACCGGGCAGATCCTGTCGGTCGATGGCACGAACGACGCAGAAATCTACACGCCCGCTAACCCGGTCTACGATCCCGCCTGGCAGCCTGTCATCACCTCCTCTCCGATGTTCGTGAGCGCTGGAGGGTCTTATCGATTGGATGGCATTCGATTCAACGGCATGTCGCAGGCTTGCATGTTCGGGGATGAAGAGCAATGTGCCACCAATTATCCGCTGGTTCGAATCACCAAGCTCCAAACGGCACATGTGTTCTACAGCCGTACCCACCACCACAGCAGCATGGCCGTTGGATTCAATGGTCCCGTATCGACGCACTTCGACGTGCCGGCCGATCAAGAGAAGGGCGCCAGCGAACTCGTTGTTGTCGCAAACGGTATCCCTTCCGCTCCTGTTGCCGTGATCGTAAAGTGAATGCTCATAGCGACGCGGCTGGGCTTGACTTGAGTCTGAGCCACGGCTCGGCGTGGTGTCATGTAATTGGTCTCATGTAACATGATCCCGTGCAGCGTGAATCTGTAGAACACATGGCGACGAGTACCAGCAGCAGGAGCATGTTCAGAGGCACGGACGGAAGCAATCTCGCCTTCACGTTTGTGCTCGTGTGTTCCCTGTTCCTGCTTTGGGGATTCTGCAACGGGATGATTGACGTCATGGATAAGCACTTCCAGGAAGAACTCGGCCTGTCGAAGTCGCAATCCGCCTGGGTGCAGTTTGCGCATTACCTCGGCTACTTTCTGATGTCGCTGCCTGCCGGGTGGCTGGCGAGCAGGCTCGGCTACAAAATCGGCATTGTTTCCGGTCTCTTGATTGTCGCGTTGGGCGGCTTTTGGTTTATCGCCGCTACCCATATCAATGAACTTGTCCATGCAGGACGTGTCTCATCGACGACCGCCTTTGTGGCTTTTCTGGCGGGTGTTTGCGTCATTGCGACCGGCCTCACGTTTTTGGAAACGATCGCCAATCCCTACACCACCGTGCTCGGAGATCAACGCTACGCGGCGACCCGTATCAACCTGGCGCAATCCTGCAACGGCGTGGGCTGGATCCTTGGTCCCATTGTCGGCAGCGTCTATTTCTATGCCAAGGATGCGCAAGGGCACAACACCGGCAGCCAGACGCTCTACATTCCTTATGTGGGAGTCGCCTTCGTGGTGGTCGCGCTGGCTGTCATCTTCTCCTTCGCACGGGTTCCCGATATCAAGACCGAAGACGACTATCACCTGGACGACGACGCGCCGAGCGCTTCGCACTCCATCTGGACGCACCCGCATTTTGTGATGGCGGTGGCTGCCCAGTTTTTCAACATAGCGGCGCAGGCGGGCGTGTTCAGCTTCTTCATCAATTACATGACCGCCGAGCTGCCGCCCATTCCCGCCTCCTGGGAAGCGTCCCTGACGAAACTCGCCGCCCACTCCGGCTTTCTGCATGACTGGCTCACGGGCTGGTTCGAGGCCAACAAGTCGGGCGCTTTGGCGGTGAGCAACAAGGGCGCCTCCAACCTGCAGTCATTGGGCCTGCTGCTCTTTCTGACCGGCCGATTTACCGGGGCGGGATTGCTCAGAAAATACTCTGCCCACAAGATCCTCGGAATATATAGTCTGACGAATGTTGTCCTGACCCTGGTGGTTTTTGCCAAGTTCGGATGGCTCTCCGCGGCGTGTGTCTTCCTCATCTACTTCTTCATGTCAATCACTTTTCCAACCATCTTTGCGCTAGGGATCTTCGGCCTCGGCGCCCGATCAAAGAAGGCCTCCGCGTTCATCGTCATGGCCATCATGGGCGGCGCCATTCTGCCCAAGCTCATGGGATACGTGGCGGACCAATACGATATGTCTCGCGGGTTCATCGTGCCCACCCTCTGCTTCGCGTTCGTCGCCTTTTATGGGTTCAACTGGGCACGGTTCGCCAAAGCCGAGTCGTTGTCAACCGGCAAAGCCCAGGTGGGTTAAACAGTTACGGCGAGATTTTATGCGAACTTTGTTTTCGGGAATCGCCATCGCAGTGTCGCTCGTCGTGAGCGCAGCCGCCGCTTCGAACGATGCGCATACCCGCCTGAATGCGCTGATTGACGCCCAGTGGCAATACGAGTTAGGCCAAGAACCGGAGCGGGCCACCCGGATCGGCGATAACCGGTTTAACGACCGGTTGCGCGACTACTCGGCGTCCGCATTCGCCGGGCGGTTGGAACACAACCGCAAGGCTCTTGCGGAGTTTCAAGCGCTCGATGCAAACGGCCTCAACAAAGAAGACCAGCTGAACCGCATGCTGATGATTCGCACCCTTCAAACCCGAGTGGACGATGGGCGTTTCAAGAATTGGGAAATGCCGGTGAACCAGATGGGCGGGCCTCCGCTGGAATATGCCGGCCTGGCGAAAGAAGTGCCGCTGAAGACGGTTCACGATTACGAGAATTACCTGAGCCGGCTGAAGCAGCTGCCGCGTGTCATATCGGAAGTCACTGAAGATATGCGCTTGGGTTTGCATGACGGCCTGATGCAGCCGCGCTATCTGCTCGAAATCGTCGCGGTCGAGGCCCAGGACATCGCCAACACGCCGCTGGATAAGAGTCTCTTCGCTTCGCCTTTGCGGAAATTTCCGGACGACTTTTCGGAAGCGGACCGTAAGCGGCTTACGGCCGACATTAGCCAGGTGGTGAGCAAACAGGTCTTGCCGGCATATGCCGCTTTCGGCGCGTTCGTTAAAACCGATTACGCGCCGCATGGCCGGGTTGAATACGGCGCCTGGTCGCTTCCCGATGGCGAGGCGCGCTATCGGCAGGCCATTCGCAGGATGACCACGACTGATATGGATCCTGCGACGCTGCATGATCTAGGCCTGGAGCAAGTGACCCAAATCGAGAAACAGATGATGGAGATAGCCACCAAGCTGGGCTATACGGATCTTCAGTCATTCAACGCCCATATCTTTAAGGATCGGAAACTGTACGGCACATCGGGCGAACAGGTCCTGTCGCTGTATGCACGCTATACCGACCAGATGTATTCGAAGCTGCCGCAATACTTCGGGCGCTTACCGAAGAACAAGTTAGTGGTGGTGCCCATGGAGGCCTACCGCGCACCCACCGGAGTCCCCGCCGATTACTCGATTGGCGCAGGCGACGGTTCCCGCCCGGGCCGCATCAACGTGAATGAATACGAACCGACCAAGCGCCTGCTGCTGAACGTTGAAGCGATCGCTTATCACGAAGGCATACCGGGACATCACTTGCAATTCTCTATCGCCCAGGAGCTCACGGACATCCCGCCGTTCCGGAAATTCGCCGAGTACAACGCTTACTCCGAAGGCTGGGCTCTCTACTCCGAAACCCTGTCCCACGAAATGGGCTTCTACCAGGATCCGTACAGCGAGTACGGCCGGCTGCAAAACCTGATGTGGCGTTCGATCCGCCTGGTGGTCGACACCGGCGTTCACTCGCAGCATTGGTCACGCCAGCAGATGATCGACTTCTTTCACCAGCATTCGGCTATGGATGATCAGAACATCGTGACAGAGGTGGACCGCTACATCGCCTGGCCCGGACAGGCGCTTGGCTACAAGCTGGGCGAGATGACCATCCTGCGCTTGCGGGAACGCGCTCGCCAGGAACTGGGAGCCAAGTTCGACATCCGAACCTTCCACGATGCGGTGCTGGGCAGCGGACCCCTGCCGCTGGATGTGTTGGACACGGTCGTGAGCCAGTGGATTACAGACCAGGCGGGCGCAGCGAAAGCGGCGGGCGCCGCCAAGAACGCACACTGAGGCGGTGTGGCCGGAAATCTGTGAAACCCGCTCAAATCATTCGCTTTGTAGGGTAGGCACCCTTGCATGCGACCGACGCCTCGTCGGTCCGTTCCTCCGCCCACAACAACCCCAGCGGCTCGCGATCCTTTCATACCCCTTTGTGGCGCAGCCGCCATCAGCCATTCGCAATGGCATAGAATAATGACTCCCCCATGCCCCGGAGAGGCTTGTGCGTTCTGTGCGTTGCCTTCCTCCTCGCGTCGACGGCCTCCGCTCAGGACGCCGGCCTGCGAGGAAGGGAAATCCTCGTTCTCTCGCCGATGGAGCCGACGCGACCCGCTGTCGCCGCATTCGATGCCACGCGCGATTGTCGCGAAGGCGCCAGAACCATAACGGTGTCGACCTTCGCGGAGCGCGGCAACTCGGTCGTTCTTGAGGTCCGTGACACCGGCCCGGGTGTCTCTTCCGAGCAATTGCCCCATCTGTTCGACCACTCCAAACAGGACGGGCTCGGCGTGGGCCTTGCCATCAGCAAGTCGATCATGCAGGCTCTCGACGGCAAGGTTGAGGCAGGCAACTGGCAACACGGCGCGATTTTCAAGATTTCGATGCCTGTTGCGGCCGTGGCCGCCGCCCAAGTTGCGGACCACGCTGCGGTATGACGACGTCAAGTGCCACTCAGCCAGGTCTGGCCCCGACGGCAAAACCCGCGGCGAAGGTCTTTGTCATTGACGATGACCAATCGCTCTTAAGGGCGCTATCACGCCGTCTCACTCTGACCGGGTACGACACAGAGCCGTTCGTTTCGCCGTCCGACTTTCTGAAACGGGAGCCGCGCAACGGGCCCGCCTGCATCATCCTCGACCTCATGATGCCCGAAATGTCCGGCCTTGAGTTCCAAAAAGCCTTGCGAGAGCGCTCCTGGCGCTGCCCGTGATCTTTCTCAGCGGCCACGCCGACGTGCCGGCAGCATCGGCCGCTTTTAAAGGCGGCGCCGTGGACTTCCTCACCAAGCCCGTTCACTCCGAGCAACTGCTGGCAGCTGTCTCGACCGCGCTCGAAAGGCAAGCGGCCGCTTTCGTGGGGCAAAGCGAAACCCAGTCCATACGCAGCCGGTACCAGCAACTGACCCCGCGCGAGCGTGATGTGTGTGAGCTGGTTGTGCAAGGGCAGCCAAATAAACAGATCTGCTTCACCCTGGGCATCACCGAGGCCACCGTGAAAAAACACCGCGGCCGCCTGATGGAGAAACTGGCCGTCCAATCGCTGGCCGAACTGGTATCCGCCACTCGAGCTGCTGCGGCGTAATGACGCTCTGATGAACGGCTAGTCCGGCGCACGCCGCCACCTCCTGGTTCCTCACGCGTGTGGACCAACTCAAATCTCTGAATACACATGAGTCGGCACGCGAGTGCGCCTCATGGTGGCCGGGCAATTCGAGCTAACTTATCAGCGTTGCGGCATGGCCGTTGACTGGGCGCTTTGGAGGTCTAGGCCGACGCGTTCGCCGTTGATCAACACGTACCCCATGTTGATGAGTTGCTGCCCGGTCAGGTCATAGTCCTGGTAGCCGCTGAGACCGTTGGCCGGGAAGATGAATTCAATTGCCGTTCCTTCTCCATCGGGTGTGCCGGCCAGCCGGACTGTCGTGCTGAAGTCGATTCCATCGAAATCCGTTTGGCCTTTGAGTGCAGCCAGTACCGGACGAATCAGATGCGCGATGTGTTCGTCAAAAGCGAGCGCTGCCATCTGATACTGGGAGCCCGCATTCTCCTTCAACACTGTCTTCATCGAGAGCTGCAAATAGGCGCCCTTCCGGAACACGATGAAGGCTGGCGGGGCGTAAGAGGTGAAGTGCGCCTGCTTGTCCAGTTCTTGCACCAACCGATCCAACTCCGGCTGATGCGACGTCTGCAGCGCTTGCAGTGTTGCCGGCGTAGCCTCGGGACGGGCGGGCTGAGGATCGGGCGCCGCAACCGCTGAACCCCTTAGCGTAGAACCCGGCGCAAAGGGGCCGTTGTCATTCAGTAGCCCTTTGCCCATGGGAAGCGGTGAACTCACCTTCGCAATAGACGGCTGCTGCTTTTTATCCCGATCCACCGGCGTGTTGACGTCTCCCCAACCCTCGATCGGCTGCCGGTTCACATACAGCTGACCCTGAATCAGCGCCGCTTCGCGTTCGCCGGGTGTGGTGGCGGCCATGAACTGGTTGGCAGCCTTCGCCGGTAGAACGAATGCCACATTCTCCGGATTCTCCGTCATCACTCCCAGCACTTTCTTGCGTACGTGATGCGAGATCTCAAGGGCGTACGATTGCAATTTGTCTTCACTCTGGAGCGCCGGTATGGCCGCTTGGAGCATCGGCACGCCGACGTCTTGAAGCGTGCGGTTCGCCCGCTGGCCTTCTTCCATTTGATCGGCTGAGTAGGCTGCGTAATAGTTCGCTGTAATCTCGAGGACCGTCTGGTCGTCGAATTTGTCAAAGCGGATGGAGCGTTGGTCGCCGTGTTTTTGCTGCTTCTCGTTGAGGTCGAGTGTACGGCTGAAGTAGAGCTGGTAGGGGAAAGTGTGCCCCGAAATCTCCACGGCGACTTTCTTCAAGTCCGAGAAGTGCTTCTGCTGCAGCTCACGCAATTGCGGATCCAGGATCTCCGGTGGCGAGACAACCTGCGCGTACACGGCGGCCGCGGCCAGACCCAAAGCGATGATGCAAACGCTAGTCTTTCGCATACACTAGACCTTTCACGTGATAGGGTGGATCGGCGACGGCTCGAATGTAGGCCATCAGCGCCTCGATCTCCGCTTTTTGCAGGGTGCCGGCATAGGGCGGCATCTCCGGCGATTTGTTAACCGCCGGCCCGCCATGCCCGATGATTGCCTCCAGATCCGCGTCACTCATCTTGTTTAGAAAAGCGCCATCGGTGAACGCGTGCGGCGCCGCCTTCAGGTTGTCGTGATTCGAGACCCGCTCCGCGCTGGACTCGGAATCGTGGCAGCGGGAACAGTACCTATCGTTCAACTGGCGGCCAAGAATCTGTTGATAGCCCAGCGCGATCTGATCCGATTTCAGCTTGATCGCTTTTCCGCTCTTATCGCGAATTGCCGCCACCACCTGGTAATGACCTGATTCCGTGCCCAGCGCTACGATGGCGCTGAGTTGTCCATCCGAACCGGTGAGCCCCTCGGGTGGCGTGACGACCCCGTCGCCGCTCGCTTGAAACGAAACCAAAGCTCCTGGAACCGCGGCGCCCTTGTAGTCGTTCACCTGCACCACCAACGGTTGGTCAACCGCCGTCCCGACCGGCGCAACCTGCTTACCGCCGCTGACTTCGACCAATGCGGAGCCAAACGCCTTGGGCTGCAGCGCGGTCGGCTGCGCCGGCTTACGGTCGCAACCGGTCAGCAGCGCAATCATCACTAGCACTAAAATCGGCCGCGTCACTTCTTCGCCTCCTGCGCCGGCACCTTGGTCTGCGCCATCAGAAATGCCGTAAGCGCCAGCGCGGCCTCATCGCTGAGATGTTGATTGGGCTCAATCGTGGCCGGCCGTAACTTCTGCGGATCTTTTAGATAGTGGTAGATCCAGGCAGCCGTCAGCCGCGTACCCACTTGCGTGAGCGTGGGACCGATGTAGCCCTTGTCATTCTTCGAATCGACGATATGGCACGACTGGCACGCATATTTCGAATAAAAGAGCTGACGCCCCTGCTCGCGCTGATCGGCAGTGAATTTCGAGGCGTCGAGTGATTCCGCATCGAAGGCTGGTGTCTGGTAGGCGGCCATGATGTAATCCGCCATGCCCGCCGCTTCGGCGTCGGTCACATTGAAACGCGGCATTCGGCGGATCAACGCCGGCCGCAGCGTGTTCGGATTCTTCAGGAAGCTAACCAGCCACGCCCGCTGCACAGCGCTGCCCTCCCACGTGAGGTCCGGCGCCATGTCGCCACCGCGTCCGTTGAAAACGTGGCAGCTGAAGCACTGCATGTCCTGTATCAGCTTGCCGGCTTGGCCCGCTGGTTCATAGTGAGAGACCGGCGGTCCCGGTACGCGGAGCGAAGCCGGAACTGTTTCCGCCCGCTCGTCCTGTGCCAATAGCGCAGTCGTCAATGCATCCACCTGCGTTGGGGTGAGGTTGTATTGCGGCATCTTGAGTTGGCCGCCGAAAGCACTCGGCTGGCGAATCTTGGCCGCGATGTAGTCGGGAAGCGTATGCGGAACACCGGGCGCGAACACCACCTTCGCCAGCGACTCGCTGCCTACCGCACTCAGTTCCGGCGCAAAATTGTCGGGCCGGTTGATGCCGTTGATCTCGTGGCACGAAGCGCAGCCGAGCTCGTTCACTCGCGCCTTGCCGTGTGCAGTCTGTTCTTTGGTCGCCGTCTCAAGGTGCACCTTGGCGAGCAGGTCGCTGTCGGTCTTCGCTTCGAGGAAACCGGCCAGCAACCCGAGTTGCTTGTCGGTGTAACGGTAGCGCGGCATCTCGGTGTGCGGCGCGTACGATTTGGGATCGCGTAACCACTGCGTCATCCACTCCGGCTTCACCTTGGAGCCAATACGCGTCAGCTCCGGTCCGATGTCGCCGCCGACCATCAATCCTGCGGCATTCTGCACGGCATGGCACGAGGCGCAGAACGATTCGCCATAAACGCTGGCGCCTTCTGTCGCATCCGTAGGCGCCGGTGACGGCGTGTTCGACGTAGCGGCAAAAGCTTCCGGTGTGGTGCTCTGGGCGATGAGAAACGCGGAGATGTCCGCAGCGTCCGCATCGCTCAATTTGAACTTCGGCATCGTCGATGTCGAGGAGTAAGCCTGCGGATCTTTGAGCCACGCATAGATCCACTCACGTGAGGTCTTAACCGCAATGTGTGCCAGGGGCGGCGGCTCGCCGGTCGGCATCAAGCGCCCTCCACCCGGAGCTTTCACGATGTGGCAGCTCACGCAGCCGTACTGCCCCAGTAGTTTCCTGCCCAGGTTGAGTTGCGGCGTCCCAATCAGCGAATTCTGATGACATTGCCCGCAGGATGATTCGAAATAACGTGCCGGCAAAACGGGTTCTTCCCACGCCAACGTACTGCTATGAGCAGCTTCCACCGTGGTGGCCGCGCCTTGCCCGCGATGGCACATCGAGCACCCGAACTCGCTGAGTGAGTGAGGAATCAGAGGGTGCGGCCTATAGGGCTGCGTGGTCACGTCGGCCAGCGAGGATTCCTTCATCGCGACATGACAGGTAGTGCAGCGGTCGGTCACTCCCAGTTCCGGCAGCCAAATCTGCTGCAGGCCGGGTTGGAGGCGGCGCTGCAGAGTGGCCGCGTCACCGCGCTGGCGGATCAGCTTCTGGTATCCGGCCTGGTAGCGTCTCCACTGGCGAAAATAATCCTTGGCCGGAACCACTGCCAGGCACAGCACCAGAACTATGGCGAGCGTTCCAAACGCGCGGCCTGCGTCGCCGAACAAGAATTGCCAACCTGCCGCGATTTTGCTTTTCATCATGCTCTCCATGGCCAAACCCAGGACCAGCCGGGTCCACGGAAGAAGGTTCCAATCACGGTCAGGACAGACGCCTCAATCAGGAACCATGTCATGATCCAAAACGACAGGGGTTTCGAGACCAACCAGCGCCGGAAAGGCTTTGGCGACTCGAGCGTGCTGGCAGCCGCCCAAAACATCATGCCCGCAACCAGCAGGATCGGGATCACAATCGCCCACACATCCAGCGCCACCATGACGATGGTGACCACAACGACAACGGCAATCAGAACGCGTAGGCGCTTCTGCTTGTTCTTGAGCCAAACGCCTTGCGCCTCGACGTTAATGTTGAAGTACGGAATCACCACCAGCCCGAGGATCACCATGGTGGGAATCAATACGCCGGCGATGACCGGCGGGAAGTAGTGCAAGAGCTCTTGCAGGCCCAGAAAATACCATGGCGCTTTGGCCGGGTTGGGCGTTTGCATCGGGTTGGCCAGCTCTTCGAGCGGTGCATCCCACAGTAGTGCCAGCAGCACCAGCGCCAGCGCAAGCACTTCAATTGCAACCGCGGCCCGGAACAGGGTGCCCGGCCAGGTCATCACCAGAACATCGTCTTTGGTCTTGACGTGCGGCGATGTGCGCCGGGTGACAAACGCCACACGCACCGGCGTCTTGCGGCTATTGGAATCCAGCGCGGCTTCGAACTTGACCGGTTCACTCATCAGACTTCGCCTTTCCAACGTAGAGCCCGCCATCCTTGCGGATGCGCCAGAAGTGAATCGCGATAAACAGGAACGCCACCAGCGGCATGATCACGCAATGCAGCACGTAGAAGCGCAGCAACGCATTGGCATTGACGGTGTTCCCTCCCAGCATCAGGAAGCGTAGTTTCTTTCCAAGCACCGGCACGGCCGACATGATGTTCGATCCCACCGTGATCGCCCAGTAGGCCAGTTGATCCCACGGCAAGAGGTATCCGGTATAGCTCAGGAACAGAGTCACGATCAACAGCACCACGCCGATGACCCAATTGAACTCACGCGGCGGCCGGTACGCACCGCGATAAAAGACCTTGAACATGTGGGCGAAAACCAACAAAACCATGGCATGCGCCGACCAGCGATGCAGATTGCGCAGGAACACGCCCGCGGACACGACAAACTGCAGGTCTTTCATGTCGGCGTAGGCCTGTGGGACCGACGGATGGTAGTACAGCATTAGCGGGATGCCGGTACCGACCAGGATCATGAAGGTGGCCAGGCTCAGCGTGCCCAGGTACCAGGTCACGTTGAAGTTCAGCGCCGCCTTGCGCATCTTCACCGCGAACAGATGGAGGAATATGTTCTGCTGCACCACCAGTGCCCGGTGCAGATTGCTGGCGCCGGTTCCACTGCGGAACAGCGACTGCCAGAGGCGAGTCTCGCGCAATTCGCTGACGTATGTTTCCAGAGCGTTCGGCATGCTAAGTCCTCAGGTACTGTCCGCGAGGAATGGTGGTGGACCGATCCACCATCAAATCGCCCTCATCGCCAATCCACATTCGGAGCCATGCCAGGGGCTGCGGTGCGGGCCCATCCACCTTCACTCCCTGCGGGTTGAACTTGCTGCCGTGACAGGGGCAGGTAATCAGATCCTGCTCGGGCGACCAAGTGGTCAGGCAGCCCAGATGGGTACAAACCGCAGAAAGAGCGTAGAACCCCTCCGCCGAGTGCACAACGTAGATGCCGGCTTGCGGATCCGATGCCACGGAGCCTGCAGCGAAATGGTCCGGCTTTCCCAGGGCGATCACCGGCGACGGCTCATACAGCACGTTTGGAGAAAGAAACTCGTAGCCAAACACCGCCGCGCCTGCGCCGGCTATGCCCAAGCCGCTCAGACCGATCTTGATGAAGGCGTCGCGGCGATTGCAGCGTTTCTCTTGCATCGGTTCTTCGTGTGGTTTCTGTTCTTCCGGCATCACTCACCTCGCCTGCAATTGGATTAACTGGGGCAGACCCTCATTCACGACGTTGTACGATTCCATCGTTATTACCTGCACCGGGCAGCGTTCCGCGCAAAGCCCGCAACGAATGCAGCGGGTTTCGTCCTTGAGCATGGCCGATCCCGTAATTACGCCGAGTTCATCGGCCGCGACATCGTCCAGTTCCACGCGGTAAAGGCCCTCGTTTTGCTGGAAGTGTTCAATCAGCTCCGGCGTGAAAGCGATTTGTTCGAGCGGAACCAGGCTTAGGCAACTCTCCGGGCAGATGTCGACACATCCGCCGCACAGTACGCATTGCGACCCATCCGCCTCATTGCCTTCGAATACAGTGTTGACCCAGCAGCGCAGGCAGCGCCGGGCCTCGCGCATCGCGCTGACCTCGTCGAAGCCGATCTCGACTTCGGTGACGCCCGTGCGCCGGTCTAGCGGCACCATGGGTATCGCTTGGCGGTTCCAATTCATGTAATCCGCGAACACGCGGCTACGATCGAGGACCTCGACTTCGATTTCGGGTTCCGGCCGCTTACGCCCGGTGAGGTATTCGTCGATCGATGCGGCGATGCGCCGGCCGTCGCCTACGCTATCGATGATGAGCCGCGGCCCGAATACGCAATCGCCTCCGGCGAAGACGCCCGGCGCGCTGGTCATGAGCGTGTTGCGATCGGCCACGATGAGGCCGCGGGGAGAAACTTGAACGCCATCTTCCGGCTTCAGGAAATCCAGCTTGGTGGCCTGTCCGATCGCCATAATGATGGTGTCGCATTCGATCACCGACTCGCTGTTCTCGTAAAAGGCCGGATTGAATTTTCCCGAGGAATCAAAAACCCATTTGGTTTTGAGCGTTTCGAGGCCGGCGACTTTGCCGTTGCACCCAATCACGCGCTTCGGGCCGCGACCGTCGCGCATCTGAATGCCTTCGACTTCGGCCTCCTCGATCTCTTCCAGCGCAGCCGGCATTTCGTCTCGCTTTTCCAGGCAAACAATGCTGACTTGCCGCGCGCCCAACCGCAGTGCCGATAGCGAAATGTCGACCATTTCGTGGGCTGCCACCGCCGAGACGTTGGTGTCGCTCGGTATTTCACCTTCGGGCGCTGTGGGATGCTGTTTCAAAA
The DNA here is from genome assembly GCA_963771305.1 of uncultured Acidobacteriaceae bacterium. Classification (GTDB taxonomy): domain Bacteria; phylum Acidobacteriota; class Terriglobia; order Bryobacterales; family Bryobacteraceae; genus CAJCIT01. The sequence continues at coordinate 150,513 of CAVYTS010000042.1, read as the reverse complement.
CTTCGCGGGCAGCCGAACGAGCCACGTCCATGGCCACGTTGCCCCCGCCGATCACAACGACCTTTTCGCCGACCGTGAATTTGTAGCGCAGATTGGCGTTGAGCAGGAAGTCGATTCCGCGAAGGACACCATCCAATTCCACGCCGGGAATGGAGAGATCGCGGCTGCGGTGTGCACCCACCGCGATCACAACCGCGTCGAAGCCTTCCTCGCGTAGCCCGGCGATAGTGAAATCGCGACCGGCCTCGGTGTTCAGCTTTAGCGTTACGTTGCTGAGGTCGAGGATCTCGCGGATCTGCGCATCCACCACGCTGCGCGGCAAACGATACTCCGGGATACCCAGCCGGAGCATGCCGCCCGCGGCCGGAGCAGCTTCCAGAATGGTCACCGAATAGCCCAGCAACGCGAGATCGTTCGCGGCGGAAAGGCCCACGGGCCCGCTACCTACGATCGCAACGCGATACGGTAGCTTCTCGACGGGCTTGCGCGCCATCTCTAGCGGATGTCTCGATTCGGGACCGTGCCGCTCCGTGAGGAAACGTTTCAGGGCGCGGATAGCGATGGGTTTGTCAATGGCGCCGCGGCGGCAAGCGGTTTCGCAAGGATGCGCGCAAACGCGACCGCAGATGCTGGCCATCGGGTTTGGATCGCGAGCATAGCGGTAGGCCTCTTCAAACTGGCCTTCCGCAATCAGTGAGACGTAGCGCCCGGCATTGGTTCCCGCCGGGCACGCCATCATGCACGGAAAGTTGCTGTTGAGCCAGTCGCGATCGACCTTCTTGTCGCGAAACCGCATTCGCATAGTTGCCTCTGTGGCTACGCCGGGTGCCGCTTACTTCGTGAGTGCGAAGTCCGCCGTGGTGTCGCCCGCGATTTTCACGGGTTTCGATTGCGGCGCTTTGTTGCCTTCGTGCCACGCTGCCACCGTATACTGGCCGTCGGGCACGTTGGCGATTTTGTAATTGCCGTCGGCATCGGTCAACGCAAAGTATGGCGTCGGGCTTACGACGATATAAGCGGACATCTCGGGATGCACATTGCAGAGCAGTGGCACAATGCCCGGATTATCGAACTTGAATTCGCGTTTCTCCCCGGAAGGCCAGGTTCCCAAGTTGTGGCTGAGCTTCTTGTTGCCGCTGATGGCCGGCCAGAAGATGTTGTGGGCGACCTTATCGCTGTTCAGAAAATCAACCGTGGCGCCGACTTCGACAACCGCCAGGTGTGGTTGAAACAGCAGACCCTTTTGATCAATGGTCACCTTTTCGGTGGGAGCCGGAAATGTCTTGCCGGCAATCGTGTCGACATAGACGACCGAGGCGCCCTTCGCGCCGGTCACTTTGCCGGAAAGCGTGGCGCCGGTGGCCACGAATGCAAACACAAAACTGATTAGCGCGATGAACGCGATTGTCTTGAATTGATTCTTCATGAAATATTCCCTTTCGAACTGTCCTTAATACACGAATTCCAACCCGAACACCGCTGTGTTCACGCGGAACGGGTTCACTGCGATCTGCAAACCAGTCAGAGGATCAACCGATGTCGTGTTGATCTGTTGTGGCCGGTATTGATACTCAAACGAAGCCTTGATATTGGGGTGAATCAGGTACTGAACTCCCGTCGTGAAGCGATTGCGCTCCGAGTGAATCGGGCCAAAGTACGGGGTGCTTGTGGAAAGCATAAGACCGTTGATCCGGTCCGCCGTGGAGTTTACTCCATCCCAGCGCTGGATCAGCATGAGCCATGGCAGGACCAGGTAATCGGCTTCGACGAATCCCCCGTTGAAGGTCGCTGGGAAGCTGGAAACGAATCCCGACGGAACCGCAGGCGTCGAGCCCACCGGCAATGGAATCAGCGCACCGGTGGAATCCACCGGCAGTTGGTTCTGGTCCTTGCCATACATGTATACGCCGAAGACGTTGAAGGTGCGGTAGTTGAAGTTGATGTCCCCGCCCGCCCGGTAGTACGGCTCGCGGGCATACAGTATGGTGTTGGCTCCCGTCGGTGATAGTCCGGCATAGCTCTGCTGCGAGTTACCCTCCAGATAAAAGCTTCCAAATTGGAGGTAGGTGTGGTCCCTGGGTCCGGTGGCCCCGGCGGCCATGATCGAATCACGGCTCTCCTTATTGCGCTCCAGGTTGAAGCGGTACATCAGGCGCGCGTAGATGTTCTTGTAACTCGAGTCCGACGCAAACCCGATTCCGCCATTGGCGCCTCCCGTCGCCGAAGGTACGTACACGCTGGTCGTCTGGCCAGGTGCGGTGGTGTTTTGATCGAATACCGCGAGCGAGTAGTGATAGCCCCCATAGGTATGTCCGCCGCTCACCTCGACGCCCTTCGCCGCACCCGCGAAGGTAAAAGCGTTGTTCACATTCTGTGACTGCGACGCGATGGAACTGATGGCGCCGATATTGGCTTCCGAATAAATGTCGTAGGGGCTGATGTTCCAATTGCGTGCCTGTGTAATGGGCAGATCGAGTTCGAACTGGCCCACCTTCACGCTTAGAGAGTCGGTCGGCATCTTGAGAAACCGGCTGACGTTCACAAATTTGAGGTAGGCGTCGCCCAGCCCCCCGTTGCCGTTGTCACCGCCGATGCTGATATCGTCATCCACCCAAAAAGCGATGTCGCTGCCGAAGTTCCCCGCCGTGAAGATGCTGAAAAAGCCGGTCTGAAAGTCGGTGGCGGGAATGTACTGCGGCAGCGTTCCTGGTGCAGCCAGTGGGTAATAGTGATTGCGGCTTCCGCCGGTGATTTGGAAGTACTGGTTGTAGCGCAGGCCAATCGGTGGCATGCCCGGGATGGTGCCCGGCCAGACGCTGTTGGGGAAAACCTGCTTCTGCGCCTCAGCGCCTAACAGCACCGGCGCGATCTTGAGAAAGTCAGCATCGTCTTTAGGGAACTTGAAGCCGGCATCCTTGAATGCCTTGCCGAAGTCATTCAGCTTCGGAAAGTCGAGATGACAGGTTGTGCAGGAAGTTCCGTACTGGCGCGAGAACGGAGGTATCGCGTAGCTCTTTGTCGGGACAAATGAAACGCAAAGCGGGATAAGCAACACGGAACCAGGAACCACAAGGTCGAGTAGTCTTCGACGGGACACGGATAACCTCCCTGTTCGCTGGTGATAACACCAGGTACGGGTAGCCCTTGTGCAGCCGGACCACCAATTTTCAAGTGATTGATTTGTTTACGGCTTTGAGATAGAATGGGGCGTTCTCTGGGTGATATGGCGCACGAGACGCGCATTGGGACCGAGGGGTGCGTCGAATTCAGCGGAGTCCAAGCCTTAGGCGCGTTGGAACATGTAACCCCCAAACCCGCTATCCGGGGACACCATGCACTCGGTCATCGTTCTCGATGCCTCCGTGTTGGAGAAGACTCGAGGCACTGTTCTCAGTGGCCCGGATTCGGCGAGCCTGAGGGGTGGCCAGCGGCAGCCTTATCCTCCCTGGATGCTTGCGGCGATCAGCGCTATTCCAGCCGGAGGGCGTCCGTGGGACTCACGTTCGAGGCTCGCCATGCGGGGATGAATGCTGCGGCGAGCGCACCAGCGGCAAGGATGCGCGCCTGTCCCAAAATGCAGCACAATCGACTCGTCACTCTGTCCCGCAGTTTTCACACAGACTTGTTTTGAAGGCGGCTCGGCTACCGCTTCCCCTTTAGTGCCTCCCGACTTCATGTTCGAAATGCGAAACCTGCGAACATGTCAGAGCGCTCCGACAGGTCGGCCTGTTTCACTAAAGGCTCACTCCGGTTCGCCCTCGCCTCGCAAGTGCGCGCGGCTTAGTTTCCGACATCTCTGCCAGTCGCCAATCACAGAACGCAGAAAAGATAAATCTCTCTGTCACTCAATCACTTAGCCCTTGTCGAAGAGGCCATCGTGCACGCGGTGATCCTAAACTCGGGGCGGTGTGGAAAATCATCTACCTGAAAGTCGCGACCGGGTCGCGGACGACCCACTCGTGCCTCCGGACGGCCTCAACGACGCCGCTCCTCCTAACAACACTCCGGCTGATCCCCCAGTTGACCCTGTGGATCAGCCCATCGAAGCTGCACTTCCCGATGCGCCCGGTACGCCGGTCGCCGATACGGAATCAAACGATCCTGCCCCGCCATCCAGCGACGCACGATCTACAGACGTACCGCCTTCCGGCACTCCCGACGCCCCTGCGCCTCCCGCGACCGACCCTCCCAAACCCAAGCAGCCGCGCGCGGAACGGCCCAACAAGCCAGAACGCGAACACAACCTCTTGAAAAAGAACCGGGACGGCGTGGGCGGGGTCAAGACCCTGGTCAAGACCCCTGAGGGTAAGGCCATCTCCTGCCTCAACAACGTCAAACACGGCATGTACTCGCGCTTGCCCTTCTACCTCCTGCCGCACGAAAGCCAGGAGGAATACGACGCGCTCCTCGACCGGCTGCGGACTCAATATCCGCCCATCGACGAACCTAGCGCACAAATGCTGGAACTGCACGTTCAGGCCTTCTATCGTCTGGGCCGCTGCAATCATGCCGAGTTCCTGGCCGAATCGTCCGACCGCACCGACCTGGACAAATTCCTGCGCCGTGTCGGCAACGTCGGCATGCATCGCACCCGTTGCGAGCGTTCCTACTATCTGCATCTGGACAAACTGAAGCAGCTCCTAGCCGACCACAAAAAGGAGCAGGAAGAGATTCGCGAGAAAATGCAGGACAAGGAACTGGAAATACTCGAAGAAGAGTCGAAACCGAAGCCGCGCTTCAACGCCGACGGCGAAGAAATGGATCCAAACTATCCGATAACCCAGTTCTATAAGATCAGCTGTCTGCCGGAATCCCAATGTAATGAAGTACTTGAGTTCGACCGCACACTGAAGGGCAAGACCACCGTCAAGCGCACCTTTATGCGCGATTGCCAGGGTGGATGGATGCTGCATCCCAGCATCAAATCGCGCACCATGAAGGGCGAGTGGCCCGATTATGCGCTCGGGCGCTACAAAGAGTACTACGCCAGCAGAAAAGCGGAGGACATCAAGAACATAAACGAGGACATCAAGAACCTCTAGGCCCCTCTAGGCCCCATTTTCAACCTCGATTCCGAATCGCTCGCCATGTGCCACACGAGAACTGCGAACCCCTCAATCCTTCGTTACGAAAGGACTGTCTTCAGCCCCGGAATCCGGCGCACGACGAGGGCGCTCAGTGCCAGGGTTGCGGTGAAAGCCAGTAGAGTGAGCACCACAAACTTCACCAGAGGGAGCGCGGCGAATGGTTGCAGAGCATGAGAGAGTGCAATCAGAACGGGCGGATGCAACACGTAGACGGCGAAGGCATTGTCGGTGAGAACCTTCGCGACGGTTCCGTTGTTATTGAATTTCTCGCGGTAGAGCACCGTCAAGCCGAGGCACACGCCGGCGCAAACCAGTGACTCCCAAACGCTGAACCCGGCGCTTTGCCAGTGCAGGCCTCCGCTATAGTCGTCTATTTTGCCGCTCAACGCCCCACCCAGCGCCAGGATGGCCATCCAAACGACGAAGCCTCCCGCGAGGCCGAGCCAAAGCCAGCGAATGCCGAATGAGTAGGGGAGACGAGTCAGGAACCCGGTGCGGTAGGCCAGAATCCCGGCGCAGAACATGAGAATGTACTGCGCAAAGAAGCACAGCTGCATGTTGTACAACGCCTTCCCCATCGGTTCTGGAATGCGAACCAGGAAGGTGGCTAGCGCGAGAAGGGAAATGAAGGCCACGATGCCTCGATTGCCAGGCAAGGCCGTCGCGATTGTGAAGCGGGACGGAGCTGGGGCGAACTGGCGGAACAGGGCATAGACGAAGCAGAAGAACAGCAGTGCCGCGCAGAACCACAGCGGTCCGGTGCCGCTCAGGAACTGGCCGTTGCGGATGTGCTTCACGATCTCGCCTCCGAACGTCATGGGGCGAGTGCTGGTCCAAGTTCGCGAGACATAGTACTCGGTGAATGGACCGATGAGGAACATATAGAGCAGGGTTGGGATGCCGAGGCGGACGAAGCGGTCGCGCAGGAACTTCGCTGGACCCTTCTTGTCGTAGGCGCCCGGCACGAAGTATCCGGCGAGGAAGAACAGGAAGCCCATGAAGAAGGCCTGGAGAAAGGCCTGGTAGGTGGCGAAGACGAGCAGGACGTGTAGGTCCGGCCGTGGACCCTCCATGTAATACCAGCGGCCCACGTGGCTGTACGTGACTGCGGCATGCATGCTGACCACCAGGAAGATCATGGTCGAGCGCAGGTTATCAATGAAATGCAGACGCAGCGGTTGCGAGACAACGGCCGATGAGGCTGATTCGAGCGAAGGGGTACGAGCGAGCGGTTGCATGTGTCTCTGCGATCCCTCTCTTGGGCGTACGCAGTTTGATGCCCGCCCGCTCCCTTACGATAACGGGTCCGGAATGCTGGCGGCTAGCGGTGAAGCAGGCGCGAGCCAGGATCAATTTTGCAGGCCGAACCAAGTATCGTTGCGAGCATTGCCCGGGCTGTACCCTCCGAAGAGCACCAAACCGCCTGGTATGGAGAGCGTACTGCCAATGTTCGGATCGTATGCCATGCCGGCGGCATATCGGGTCGGCGGCAAGGTGGCCGGATGGAGGTTGGTCCAGTTGGTCCCGTCCCATGCCCAGGTATCGTTCCTCGAACTCGCCCCCGTGAGCTCATTACCGGAAGTGAGCACTACCCGCTTGATCGCCGGAGAATAGGCCATCGAACCCATTGCCCGGGCCGGCGGCGACTTGAGTGGAAACTGCTGGTTCCAGTTGGCCGTGGTTTCGTCCCACGTCCAGGTGTCACCGTACACAGTGGTGGTGTCGTCGCCGCCGAACAGGACGATCCTCTTGTGAAATGCGTTGTACGCTAGCATGGTCCGCCGCGGAGAAGGATGGGATGCGGCGACATACTCGATCCAGTCGGTTCCATCTCAAGACCACGTGTCTCCTAAAGCAGTTAGGCCGTCGCCAATGCCGCCAAACATCAGCGCTCTCCCAGTAAAGCCGTCGTACACCATAGTGCCCCACTTGCGCGCCGGCGGAGATGTGACTGGGGATTTCTTGACCCAGTCGGATCCTTTGTATATCCAGGTGTCATTCAGACGTTCCGCTGGCGTCGACCCCTCCGAAGAGAGCTATGTTATTTTCGGTCGCATCGAAGACCATTCCGGGGCTCTGCCTTGCGGATGGAGACTTGGTAGGGGACAGTTGCTGCCATGTCGTCGCCCCAAGGTCCACGTGTCGTTAAAAGGCCCGATGGGAAAGCCGACACTGGTATTGTTGCCGCCAAATAGAAATACCTCGGAGGCTTTCGGGTTGTAGGCCATGCCCATGCAGCATCGGATCGACGGGCTCATTGTGAGGCTCGTCGTTCCAGTTGAAGACTACTTGAGCGAGCAGTGGGAGCGCTAGCGGCAGTACAAGAATACTGTACGCCCTCTTCGCCCAGATCTGTTTACTCAAGCTTTTACATCACTCGATTCATCGGTGCCTCCGCATTTCGAACGAGACGGGTTTTCCCTTTCTCGCGCGAGGAGCCAGGATAACATCTTCCCAGCGGGTCCGGTCGATGGATACAGTAAACACATGAACATTGCTTACATCGGGCTTGGAAGAATGGGCGCGGGCATTGCCGCGAACCTGCTGCGCGCGGGCTTCAGCGTGACGGTCTACAACCGCAGCCACGAGAAGATGGTTGCTTTGGCGGCAGCGGGTGCGAAGGTCGCGGATTCACCCGCGGAGGCCAGTGCGTATGCCGATGTTGTCATGAGCATGCTGGCTGACGACCAGGCCACGGAGGACGTGACGTTTGGCGACAAGGGCATCGCGGCCGGGCTGAAGCCGGGAGCGGTGCATGTTGCGAACAGCACCATCAGTACGGCGCTGGCGCGACGCCTGGCGAGCGAACACGGCAAGCGCGGACAAGGCTATTTGAGCGTTCCGGTATTTGGACGGCCGGATGCGGCTGAGGCCAAGCGCCTGATTGTGGCCGCGGCTGGTCCGGCCGAGTTGGTCGAACGATTCCGCCCGCTGTTCGACGCGATCGGCCGCCGGACATTCGTGGTGGGCTCGGAGCCGTGGCAGGCGAATGCACTGAAGCTGTGCGGGAATTTCATGATTGCGAGCATGATGGAGGCGTTCGGCGAAGCCTTCGCAACCATGCGGAAGGCAGAGGTGGACCAACATCTATTTCTCGACATCATGAATGAGCTGTTTGGTTCGCCGGTGTACAAGGGCTATGGCACAGCCATGGCGAATGAGACCTTCGAGCCGGCTGGGTTTGCAATGAAGCTTGGGCTGAAGGATATGCGGCTGGTGCTGCAGGTGGCGCAGGAGGTGGCTGCGCCGATGCCGCTGGCCAGTCTGCTGCACGATCACTTCCTGGCGGGCGTGGCGCAGGGTAACGGAGAGATTGATTGGTGCGGGATCGCGAGGGTGATGGCGAAGAACGCGGGATTGTAAGGCCGGTCAAGTTTTCCGGGCCAGGATGGTGTGGGAGCATTCGTTGTCATAGTGGATGCCCCAGGCGAGGTCTTCGCTGATGACCTGCACTTCGCCGAAGCCTGCGGCGGCGAGGTGGCTTATGACGTCGCTCTTCGAGAATAAGCGCATTTCGAGCGTGTCGCCCGGGCCGCCGTGGAAGTTCAGCTGGTCGAATACTTCCAGCCTTCCGTCACGGCGGCGGTTCAGAAGACAGAAGCCGCCGAGGGCCTGAACGACCTCGAATTGATCCAACTCCGGGAAGTGCTCGACCGTGGTTTCGTGGAGCTTGTACGGGGCCGAGAGTACCAGGCAGGCGCCTGGCTTCAGAAGCGTTGCAGCGCCCTGGAATGCGCGGTCGACCGGCGGCGGAATGTGTTCGAAGACGTCGATCGAGATCAGGAAGTCCTGTTTGCCCGCAAGGTTCGCTGGAGGGTTTGTGATGTCGGGGAACGGCCGGCGGTGCAGGAACGTGTTGCGGTAGGTAAGCCGATTCTTCAAACGGTTGGCGTAGCCTTCCCAGTCGCTGAGGCCGAGACCGCTGAACTGGCTGGGCCTTGGAAAGTCCGGGATCGCGAGAGGCTTCCCGAACAGTCCGACGGAGAGCGCGTAAACAGCGCCACGCATACGCACCGTTGCTTTGCACTTCGAACGGACCCCAGTTTCGCGGGTGAAGAGAGTTGGGTCGCCGCGGTTCTCGCGACCGCAGACATTGCAGCGGAAGGCGCTTGGGTGGGCGTGCTAGCCAAGTCCCAGCTTGAGCGCCAGCCGTACCTGGTTGCTGACTGAAAGCGGAACTTCCGTTGCACGGGGCCTAATGCGCGCAGGGGATCGACGCGGCGAGGGCAAATGACATACGATGATCGCAGTTATGAATACCCAGGCTCAATCGCTGTATACACGGGTCGGCGGCGAAGCGGGCGTCGCCCAGTTAGTGGATGCGTTTTATGGCCGCGTACTGGCCGATCCAGAGCTCAAGGGCTTTTTTGAGCGAACGTCGATTGAGAAACTGACGGCTATGCAGCGCGAGTTCTTTGCCGTGGCACTGGGTGGGCCCATCAAGTATTCAGGCCAACCGCTGGCAACGACGCACTACGGGCGGGGTATCGGCAAACAGCACCTGTCGCGATTTCTCGATCACCTCTTAGCCACGCTGAAGGCACATCAATTCGATGAGCAAACCGTCTACGAGATCATCGGACGGATTAACACGTACGCGGACGAGATCACGGGATCGCCGGCGGATTCCGAATAGAGTCTACTGATCGGGGAACAACCGCTCGCCGATGGCGAACTTCAGCTTGTCCAGCCCTTCGCCGGTGACGCTGGATATTCCATAGAACGGCATACCGTGTTGTTCGGCGCGCGCCTTGACGGCTGCGATTTTCGATTCATCCTGGCAGGCGTCGAGTTTTGTCGCGACGACCAGCATGGGCTTGGCCGCGAGTTCCTCGTTGAATTCCCGCAATTCATTCAGGATGATGTCGAAATCGTGTGCGGGATCGCGGCCTGTTAGGTCAGAGACGTCGACCAGATGGATCAGCAGGTGGGTTCGCTCCACGTGGCGTAGGAACCGATCGCCCAAGCCATGACCTTCGTGGGCGCCTTCAATCAAGCCGGGTATGTCGGCCATCACAAAGGTGTGATCGTCACCGACTTGCACGACGCCCAGATTCGGTTCGAGCGTGGTGAAGGGATAGTCCGCAATTTTGGGCTTGGCAGCGGAGAGACGGGAGATGAGCGTTGACTTGCCCGCATTGGGAAATCCGACCAGCCCGACGTCTGCCAACAGCTTTAACTCCAGGCGGAGGCGTTTTGCCTCGCCGGGGAAGCCGTCTTCGTGCTCGGTCGGCGCCTGGTGGGTGGAGGTGGCGTAGCGGGCATTACCCTTTCCGCCCTTTCCGCCTTTGGCGACAACGTAGCATTCGCCCGGGTGGGTGAAATCGTAGAGTTGCTCGCCGGTTTCGGCGTCGTAGACAACGGTGCCAATTGGAACCGGTAGTTCAACATCAGTGCCGTCGCGGCCGGTGCGCTGGCTTCCTTCACCGTGGCGGCCGCGCTGCGCGTTGTGCTCGGGGTTGAACCGGAAGTGAAGCAACGTGTTGTGGTGGGTGCTAGCGACCATATTGACGTCGCCACCCCGGCCGCCGTCGCCGCCGCTGGGACCACCGCGAGGCACGAACTTTTCACGGCGGAAGGCCATACAGCCATTGCCGCCGTCGCCGGCCTTCACGCTAATAATGACTTCATCGATAAACAAGGGAACAACCTACTCTCGGGAACTCAGCGAGGCTCTGATAGGATCGCCAGGTATTGGCAAGCCTTGCAGACATGAAAAAAGGGGCAGCCCGTTACCGAGCGCCCCCAAGGTGACTGCGTTTAAAACAAAACCTTAGTTCTGGGTGACGATATTGACGAACTTGCCCATCCGGCCACGGTCGCGAAACTCAACCACACCCGTGACGGCCGCAAACAGCGTGTCGTCTTTGCCCAAGCCCACGTTTTTGCCAGGCTTGTAGCGAGTGCCGCGCTGCCGGACGATGATAGAACCGCCGGTGACGAACTCGCCGGAGAAGACCTTGATGCCCAACCGCTGCGAATTCGAATCGCGCCCGTTCTTTGAACTACCTAAACCTTTTTTGTGTGCCATCCGTGTATCCTCTATCCAAGCGGCTTTGCAGCCTGTTAACCGACGATTTCCTGAACTTCCACACGCGTGAAGTCCTGGCGGTGACCGATGGTGCGCTTATACTGCTTTTTCCGCTTGAACTTGAAGACAAGGATCTTGTCACCACGTCCGTGTTCGGAGATCTTGCCGCGAACCTTCGCGGACCGGACCGCATCGCCGACAATCAGCTGATTGGAATCGTTTGAGATCGCAAGCACGCGATCGAACTCAACGGGCGCGCCGACTTCACCAGGGATTGTGTCAACTTCGATCATCTGGCCGGGCGCGACGCGATACTGCTTACCGCCCGTTTCAATCACAGCGTACATAAACTCGTTGCCTTTTTTGGGCTGGGCCTTGAGAGGCTTGATGCCTATTATTTAGTTGGGAGTTCCAGCGCGCTACACCCGTACACAGTTAGCTGGGGGTGTCTCAAAGCAAAGGCTGGACAGACAACTGAACCCCTCAAGTGTACCTGATTCGAGTGACGGTTTCAAACGCGGCCCGATGTCCAGGGCGGTCGGCGTGGTCTAAGTCACTGTTTTTAGTACTAGTTAACAAGACAAGACGATTATTCTGGATCGCTGTTGGCGGCGTCCAGCGTGAAGGCAGGGAAGCAAATCGCGACATATCGGCCCTTCCGTGGTCTGTAGCGAACCCATTCACCCGGTTCCGCTAGGATGGCCTGCCCCGCTCGAACCTCGAGGACGCCTTCTGCGTGCTCCGCCCTGAGCAGACCGCGGAGGACGAGCGTGACTTCCTGGAACGTGGGCCGCTGACCGGGCTCCGGTCCACCGGCCGGACTTCGCATGGTGCGCGACGCTAAGGCCGGAGGTCCCTGAGTTGACATGGCCGACATATTCGTCGATCCGCTTACCGCCTGGGACAGGGATTTGCGTGGGGCTGTGGATAAGGCGAGGCATGGATCTTTTTTGTGGCAGGCGGGGCTAGGCAGGAGACTCCGGGGGGAGTTCGGCGTCGGCTTCGATTTCGACCAGCATGCGCGGATCGATGAGCCCTTTCACCTCGACCATGGTGGTGGCTGGGCGAACGTTTCCCAGCAGTTCGGCATGAGCGCGGCCAATCTCCTGCCACATCGAAATATCGGTGACGTAGAGGCGTATTCGCACCACATCGGCAAGGGTTGCACCAGCTTGATGAAGGGCGCGTTCGATGTTGCGGAGCGACTGTATGGTTTGCGTGTAGGGATCTCCGATGCCGACGATCTCGCTTCGTTCATCCGTGGCAGTTGTGCCGGTGACATAGACTCGGGTGCCGAACCGCACAGCGCGGCTGTAGCCGACGATTGACTCCCACTTAGCACCCGACGATATGTTCTGCCGCAGAGGTTTTGCCCGCATGCCGAGAAGAGGCGACTATTTCGCCGCGTACTTCTTTTCCTGCTTGTTGCGTGCGTTATAGACTTCGAAGCTGCCGTCTTCGTAGGCGGTGAGCTTGATGTAGTTGCCCGTGTCGGCTTCGTCCACATTGGCAATCAAGTTATCCGAGGAGTTGTGTTCCTTGCCACCCTCGTCGGAGAAATGAAGCTGCCAGAGATCCTCAAGGCCGGGGCTGCTCTTGATGATGTCCCAAGTGGAAGGTGAGCCGCCCTTCTTCGCGCCGTTGTCCATAATGGCTACTCGCGGTGCCAGGGCCTTTACCAGCACCGGATTGCTGCTCTGATTGAATCCGTGGTGACTGACGATCAAGACGTCAACCGGAGTCAGTTTGGCGTTCGGACAAGCGAGCAGGGCTTCCTTGTTCCAGGTCAGGTCGCCAAGATCGACTGTTCGGAATTTGCCAAAGGTGAAATAAGTGCCGACGGAACGGGCATTCTCGCTGGTATCGACCGGGCGCTGTTCGGCCGAACTGCAATAGCTGTTTGGCGCGCCTGCGCCTGGCAGCGACTGCGCAATCACATCGCCGTTGCTGCTGACGATGGTGGCCTCCAGGCCCTTGATCGGGAGGGTGTCACCTGGCTTCACGGTGAGGCGTTTGGCCGTGGCGAGCCCTTTCTGATAACCAGCCCAAAGGCGGTCGGCGCCTTTGCCGGTTTCCACACCAGCGCCATGATCTATAAATGTTCCCACCGGAATCTTGTCGACGAGTTGCGGAACACCGCCGACGTGATCGTCGTGGTAGTGGGTGATAACGACGTAGTCAATCTTTTTGATTTTGGCTAACTTCGCAGCTGCGGCAATGCGGTTGGCATCGCGGTAGGCGTTGCCGGGCCAACCGGTGTCGATCAATAACGACTGCCCGGCCGGAGTGACAAAGAGCGTGGCTTGACCACCTTCCACGTCAACGAAGTAGATCTGAAGAGACTTGGGGGCCGCGTAAAGCACGGTAGCTAAGAATAACGAAACGGTGAAGGGGAACGAGACACGCATGCGAAGAATGTATCATCCCCCCGCTGAACGAACCCACATTAATGGATTCCATCCAGCCCCTTGATGAAATGCGCGGAACCAGTCGTGGGCGACCAGCGTGGACAAGGGCGTCCGCCTCCCTGCCGAGACTACTTCGGCGGGACTGGGAAAGGATACTGATATGAACCGAGAATCCAACCCGACAATCCTGGCGCAGCACCGGCGTTCAGAAACGTGAGCGACGTGGTGGGCTGCAGCGTTATCGGATCCGCCTTGTAAACATAGACCGGGCTCTGATAAACATAGCCGCTCTGGCCAAAAGTGGCTTGGGCATAGCTTACGTAGACGGAGCTTGCGTCGGAGGCTACCGGTCCGAGGAGAAGTTCCGACCCGGGCATGGGTGGGTTACCGGTGCCAACGTGTTCAAACTTCGGTCCGGGCGAGGTGGAGTACACGACCTCGTAACTGAAGATGGAGCCGTAGAACGGCTCAAAGACAACCGGTGAGCAGCAGGAGGTCTGCACTGGGTTCGCCACCTGGAGATAAAGGTGCGTGCCGAAGCCAAGCAGAGTGGAAACCGGCGTGACCAGGTTTGGGTTATAGAAGGTATTGGAAGAGACATCGTAGCTGTAGAGCACGTAAGCACCGGTGTCGAAAGGGTTGGCGGTATCCCGGCTCACCAACTGCAGAACCAGCGCTCCGGCTAAGCCCGATTGCACCAAGGCTATGTTCTCGAAGGCGGTCTGGGGCGCCGTCCCGGCCGTGGCGTAGGCCGGCCCGACTATCGGCGTTCCAAGAGCCAGGCTGTCATTGACGACCACGATCAAATTGGCGGCGGGCGTTTTTGACGTAGGCGCTTCCGGGATATAGGTCCTGAGATCGTAGGGATTGTAGACCAGACTTGGGCCAAGCGCGCATTCGCACGAGAGCGTTGTGACCAGTGCTGAAGCGATCGGATCGACGATCGAAATAATGCCGCTGGGATCAGTCGCGAGGATCAGGTTCTGGGCTTTCGCATTTTGGATCCAAGTGAAGTGCTGAGCCGGGACCGGACCACCCTTATACGACTTGCTCAGGTCGATGGTGCCCGTTATGGATGACGTGAGCGGGTCGGCGATGTAGTAGTTCCCATCCGTGCCCAGCACATAGATCTTGCTCCCGTCAGGGCTGGTGTGCATGTCGAGGGCCCAGGCGGCGGCCGGCATATAGATTTGCGTGATCGGCTGTCCACTGGAAGAGTTGAACAAAGATATCGCGTTTTCACCCTGGCTCGCCGCGATGTACGGCGTCAGAGCTGATTGCACATCGACGGTCGTGATGGCTAGCGTGTTAGCCGGGGAGGTCGAATTGCCCGAAGAAGCGTTCTGCAGATAAAACTTCATACCGTCGGTGACCCAGTCTCCCGTCATGTAGAAGCCGTTGCCACTGGCTGCTGCAAACAAAGGCCCATTCGGTGCACCGATGTGCACCTCAACGTCCGTAGCGGTAGGAGCATTCCAGTATAAGGATGCCGTACTTACACCGGTGTTCGAAGGATCTGGGGCAATTCCCGGCGTGCCGCCGAACAGGACTCCCGACGTGCCCGGAGAGTTTGGAATTACGGTGGCGACGGCCGTAGCCAAGGTGAATTGATTTGTAAGAGGTTGTCCGCTAGAAACATCCTGCAGATAGAAGCGCATGCCGTTGGTGACCCAGGGACCGGTGTTGACGGTTGCTTGCGGTTGGGTGGATCGGGCTAAAAGCGTTCCATTCGGCGTGTTCAAATGGATCTCAATCTCGGTCGCCCCGCTCACTGAGTAAGTGAGTTGCTGGCCGTTATTGGACGAAATCAGGATGTCTGTTCCAGCCGGAAGTCCTGGCAATCCTGCCGCTTGCGCTGTAAACGTCGTCAATGTTGTTCCAGGCTCACCAGCACTCACGTCCTGCAAGAAGAATTGCATCCCGTTCGTAACCCACAGGCCGGTTTCCGCAGATCCGGCCGAGCCGCCCCCCGCAAAGAGGATCCCGCTGGCCGAATTGACATGGATCTCGACGCTGCTGGAGGCAGGCGCAGACCAGGTGAGAGCGATCTGGCCCAAACTGTTAGCATCGGCCGTGAAAGGGTTGGGAGACCCAGTTAGTGTAGCCTGACCAAAAGCCAAACTACCAAACACAGGAATCGAGAGAAGGGTGAGAGGGACGCGCAACTTCATGGGTATTCTCCGAGTGATAACGAGAAAACCGAAGCATACCAGAAATGCCTTAGGTTTTGCGTCACGTCGGTGGACTAGAGAAAGACCCACCAATTGGATCACGCGTTGAGCGCATTGGAGCGACAACCCGCTGCCGTGATGCCCGAAGGGGCTGGGATGGAGATTTACAAAAATACACATCACTCCGCGAAGTAACGCGGTAGTTCCTAGCGAGACGGAGGCGCCGAGACGCCGTGCCACTGCATTTTGAAATCACGATTTTTGATTTCAAGCGGGCAGCGGCGTGGAAACCACTTCTGCATGTCTTCCTGAATCCTCCGGTACTCCTCTTCGCGGGTTGGTTCTACAGCTGCTTGCTGCCTTGGGATAGTCGCAGCGGCATAGCGTTCCGCTACTTTCTGAGCGTGTGCTTGGGCGACAGATTGATCGATGAGGATCGAGGGGTTTGGGAGAGTTGCCGCCGTGAGAGATGCGCAGGCGAGCAGAGAGGCGAGGGTGAGTTTCATGGTTTTGTTCCTCGGCGCCGGTTTGGACGCCGTCTGACCAAACCATCGGCTCAAGGCTCCGAACACTTTAGTCCCATCGCCGCAGGTGGTCTACGGTCGGCTCACCCTATAATTCGACAGAAGCGCCCCAAGATACTGCCTCTTCCCTTGTCCCGGTAAGAGCTTATTCAGAATGATCCGAGTGTTGAGCGTCCGAGGTTCTCGTTCTTCGGTCGAGATGACCACCAGTACTTGGACACCTTTTGGATAGGCGTTCTCACGCGATGGAACACTTCAGGAACAGAACCGCTTACAGCTGCCCAAGCTGCCTCTCGTCACAAATTCAAAGCTCGAGGTGGCGGTGGTATGAGATCTTGTTCTGGCTGTTTTCAGCTCGGCCCATTCGTTGCCTGGTCTGCTATCGCCGTCACATTGCCTGGGGATGGTCGCGCGTGGGCCTTCGCATTCTCCGCGGGCTCTGGTAGCAAGCCGAGGCCGCTAGTCCACCTAAGCTTCCGGCAACGGGCTGTCTACTGTTAGCTCGCGACGGGGACGCCCTGCGAGTTAGCGTTCGGGGCTACAGGTGGCAGCAGCACAACATCGTTGGGCATCGCGATCCAGCAAATCAGATAGAAGATCAGACCGCCAGAGGGCGGACAGATCGCCAGCGCGACAATGAGGATGCGCACGAGCGTAACGTCGATGCCAAGATAACGAGCCAGCCCGGAGCAGACGCCGGCGATTTTGCGGTCGTCTCGTGGCCGGCTTAGTCTTCGCACCGGCTGGCCAGCTTGAGCTGTGAACGGTTCTGCCGTCGCCGTTCGGGTGCCGCATTGGTTGCAATATCGATGGGAATCCGGAAGTTCAATACCACAAGAAGTGCAATACATATTGGATCTGACTGCCTCCACTTTCATGATTACGCAACTGGGCGAGTGAAAGTTCAGTCGGGCCGGGCTCGTTTATCTTCAGAGGTTTAAGGGCTACTTCTGTTTTCGTGGAGCTTTTCCCGGCAGATCCGGCATGCTCTCGTGGACGCGTTCGCGAATGTTGGTATCCATGCTCTTCGCAAGCGAGATGACGCTTTCGCCATACTTGTCCCGAATGTGATCCACTGCGCGGAAAGCTTGCCGCACCCGGGCCGTTGATTCTTCCTCGAGCAGGCTCATCTGGCCCTCGCTCTGCTCGAGTGATCCGGCATGCACACCAATCAGCCGGATTTCTGTCTTGCCGTCCCAGGCTTTCCGAAATAGACCGGTTATCGCGCCGGCGATTTCGCCATCCAGCTGCGTCGCGTGGTCGAACGTTTGCGCGCGCGTGATGGTCTCGAAATCCGCGTTGCGCAGTTTAAGGTGAATGGTCTTGGCATAGAGACGGTGGTCGCGAAGGCGCCGCGCCACCATCTCGCTGAGCTTGAGGAGAGAAGCCTCCAACTGTTGCCGGTTGGTGGTGTCTTCGGAGAAGGTCGTTTCATGGCTGATCGACTTAGGCTGATCGCGTTCGCCGACGTCGCCATCGAACCAGCCGCCCGCATCTTCGCCGCGCGCTTTGCCGGAGAGCGCTAATCCCCATTTGCCGAACCGGTGGGCAACGAACTCTTCATCCAGCGCCGCCAGATCGCCCACGTTGTGAATGCCCAGTTTGTGCAGGGAGGCTTCCATCACCTTACCGATGCCGGGAATCCGGCGTACATCGAGAGGCGCCAGGAACCGGGCTTCCTGGGCCGGCAGCACCCAGAGAACACCGTTGGGCTTGGCTTGATCCGACGAGACCTTCGCCACCAGCTTCGACGATGCCAAACCGAGCGAACAGTTCAACTTCGTTTCTTGTGCGATGGCTCGATGCAGGCGGTGTGCCGCTTTGAGCGGCGGCCCGTGCAGGCGCTCGGTGCCGGTGAGATCGAGATACGCCTCATCGATGGAGGCCATTTCAACCTGAGGCGAAAACTGGTTGAGGACCGCGAATACTTTCTTCGAGTACTCGCGGTAACGCTCCGGATGTCCATCGACGAACAGGGCGTGCGGGCAGAGCCGAGCGGCTGTGCGCAGCGGCATGGCCGAGTGGACGCCGTATTTGCGGGCCGCGTAGGACGCCGCCGAAACCACGCCCCGCTGATCAGCTTTTCCGCCGACCACCACGGGTTTCCCTTTGAGCGACGGATCAAACAGTTCCTCGACGGATACGAAGAACGCATCCATGTCGACGTGACAGATAAGGCGAGGCATGTTCTGAACCGTCCTCTACTCCATTGTCTGTCAGGCCTGCGTAGCGAGAAAATTGGTGCCGGAATGTTGACACAGATTCCGAGCAACCGCTCCGTAACCGTCGCGGCTCGGTAGAGCTTGGCGAATGGCAGGGACGTTTTGCAGTCCCGTCCTGAGGCCCGGAAACATTGAATGAAACGCATGGTGCATAAAATATCCTCCCGACAGCCAGTACGAGTCCAAAGTAAGGGAGCAAAAGGGAGATAGTCTTGTTCATTCACGTCAGGCACGCCGTTCGCGAGCGGCCAAGAGTCTCAGCGTCGTTGCCCCACAAGAACCCTCGGCAGGCCGGCCAGATCGTCAATGACCGAGATATTGTTCCAGTGCGCAGCCAGCATCGGCCGAACCTGCTCTAACGAACGGTAGCCCATCTCCATCATGAGTTGACCGGCCGGCCGAACCACATCAGCAGCCTGGGCGATTAGCCGGCGGTAAATCTCGTCACCGTCTTCGCCCCCATAAAGAGCCACTTCGGGCTCCCAGTCACGGACCTCGCGCTGTACATTCGCTTTGTCACGGGCCGGCACATAAGGAGGATTGGAGACGAGCAGATCAAGGCTTTGGAGGCCTATAGCATCGAGCAGATCGCTGGCGAAGAACTGCACCGGGGCGTTCAGCGACTCGCGGTTTTGTCGCGCGACGGAGAGGGCCCCGGTGGAAATATCCGACGCGAGAATCGGGACGCCCGTCTCGAGTGCGATGGAAATAGCAATGGCGCCAGAGCCGGTACCCACATCCAGGATCCGCCGGTGTCCCCGTTCGCGAACGGCCGAGACGGCAGCTTCCACCAAATGCTCGGTCTCCGGGCGGGGAATTAGGACCTCGGGTCCGACGCGGAATTCGCGGCCAAAGAACTCCTGCCGGTGCGTGATGTACTGGGTCGGCTTCCCTTGCAACCGTTCATGCAAATAACGGCCGTAGTGGATCCACCAGAGTTCGGTCAATTCGTCCTTGGAGTGCGCGTAGACATACGCCCGCTCCTGCCGGATGGCATGCGCGAGGAGAACTTCGGCTGTGAGGCGGGGCGCGGGAATGCTTTCTTTTTCGAGCAGTTCCGCACCTTGTCGCAGTGCTTGTTCGAGAGTCAAAGGCATCGCGGGCCTAGGCCGGCCTTCATCTGAATCGCCGCCGAGAGAGAACTCTTATGCGGCGCGGCCGCCCATGTCCTTGAGCTTCTCGGCCGTGTAATAGCTAGAAAGTGCATCTACTACCGGCTGGAGTCGTCCTTCGATAATCAGATCGAGCTGGTGGAGTGTTAGCCCAATGCGATGGTCGGTCAGGCGATTCTGCGGGAAATTGTAGGTTCGGATCTTTTCACTGCGATCGCCCGTCCCCACCATGCTCTTTCGCTCGGCGCCGATCGCCGCCTGTTGCTTTTCAAGCTCCATCTGGTACAGGCGCGTGCGCAGCACTTGCATCGCTTTGGAACGATTCTTGATCTGCGACTTTTCGTCCTGGCAGGAAACTACGGTATTCGTCGGCAAGTGGGTAATGCGAACCGCCGAATAGGTGGTGTTCACCGATTGACCGCCTGGGCCCGATGAACAGAACGTATCGATGCGAATGTCCTTCGCGTCGATCTGGACATCCACCTCGTCCGCTTCCGGCATCGCCACGACGGTGATGGTTGAGGTGTGGACGCGGCCTTGTGTCTCCGTCTCGGGGACGCGCTGCACGCGATGCACTCCGCTTTCATACTTCAGCCGGCTGTAGACCTTGTTTCCGCTGATGATGGCGATCACTTCGCTCAGACCACCAACCGAAGACTCGCTGAGAGAAGTAATTTCCACTTTCCAGCGTTGCTCTTCGGCATACCGCGTATACATGCGGAACACTTCGGCGGCAAACAGCGACGCCTCATCGCCACCGGCACCTTTGCGGATTTCGAGAATAATGTTCTTCTCGTCGAGCGGGTCCTTCGGCAATAGTAGAATCTGCAGTTCTTGCTCGAGTTCGGCGAGGGCCGGCTCCAGGCGAGTCACCTCCGCTTCAGCCATGGCCCGCAGGTCGCGGTCGGTTTCTTGAAGCATGGTGCGAGCGTCGGTCAGTTCCTGATCGGCCTTCTTCCACTCACGGTACTTCCCGACCAGATCGGACAATTCGCTTTGTGCTTTGGTCGTCTTGCGGTAAAGATCGGGATCGCTGATCACGCTGTGATCAGCCATTTGCGCAGTTAGGGCCTGAAAACGCCGCTCGGCGTCATCCAGTTGTTCTTGATATTGCATCTCAGGATATGACCAGTTCTCCGCCTTGCGCCTTCTCTAACTCCATGGCATGTTCCAGGGCGTATATCGCCACTTCGGCCTGGCTATCGGATGGCGGCTGGGTGGTAATGCGTTGTAACCAGAGACCGGGCCGCGTCAGTAGAGCCATCAAACTTGCCTGATGCTTGGCAGCGTAGCGAACCAGTTCGTAACTTACGCCCGCCACCAGCGGGAGCAGGGCTAACCGTGATACAAACTTCACCCAAAAGCTGTCGAATGGCAGGAAAGCGTAGAAGACCATGGAGATGACCATCACGACCAGCAGAAAACTCGTACCGCAGCGCGGGTGCCACGTCACAAACTGCTGGGCGTTCTCCACGGTCACGGGTTTGCCCGATTCGAAATTGAAGACAACTTTGTGCTCCGCGCCGTGATATTCAAACACGCGCCGGATGTCCTTGGTGCGAGAAATCAGATAGAGGAAACCGAGGAACAGCGCGATGCGAATAACGCCGTCGGTCATGTTGATTCCAAATCGGGTACCTACGAGGGGAACGGCTTTGCCCAGCAGCGTAGCCAGGTAAAGCGGCACCAACTTGTACATAACGATGAAGAAGCCCAGCGAAAAAACGATGTTCAATCCCATCGCCCAGGAACCCATCTCGGCCTTCTTGGCAGGTGCTTCGGCGTCCGGCCTGGTGCCCGTCTCGTCAAGCATGGCGTTGGCTGAAAACCGGAGTGCCTTCATGCCCAGCCATGTGGCTTGACCCAGCGTGCCCAAACCGCGGAAGACCGGCAGCTTGAAGATCGGGTACTTGTCGGACACTTTACTGAGCGGGCTCTCCTCAGTGACGATCTGGCCATCGGCCTTCCGCACCGCGACGCAGTAACTGTGAGGCGACCTCATCATCACGCCCTCCATGACCGCTTGGCCGCCGACGAGGGTGGTTTCCTCGCCGCTCTCTAGTACCGGCATGAGCTGGATGTGTGTGAAAAGACGCCAGAAAACTCGCAGATTCAAAGGAACATACTCCTAGGTTAGTATAGCCCAGTATGTCTGTTTAGACGGTTGGCGCCCCCTTAAACGTCGCAAACGAACCTCCCGACGCCGCTGTTACGGTTGTCCGGCGGCGGCGCTGCCTCGACGTGCCAGCCCCGGCGGAAGCCGCTGGACCTAACTGACTGGTAGAATGAAGCTTCTACCACCTCTCAGTGGTTCCGGAGTTTATCAAAACCCATGCCTGCTAAACCGCGCCGCAAATCCGTTCCCGTTCGAGTCGGTGCCGTCACCGTTGGCGGAAGTGCCCCGATCGTGGTCCAGTCGATGACCAACACGGATACCGCTGACACCGCTTCCACCGTCAATCAGGTGCTGGCGTTGGCGCGGGCGGGCTCCGAACTGGTACGGGTTACCGTCAACACCGATGATGCGGCCAAAGCAGTACCTGCCATTGTCGAGACGGTGCGCTCCTTTGGTGTCGAGGTCCCCATCATCGGCGATTTCCACTACAACGGCCACTTGCTGCTGAAGAAATACCCGGCGTGTGCGCGAGCGCTGTCTAAGTACCGCATCAACCCCGGCAATGTCAACATCGGCAAGAAGCACGACGACAATTTCCGCACCATGATCGAGGCAGCGGTCGAATATGGCAAGCCGGTGCGTATCGGCGTCAATTGGGGATCGCTCGATTCCGTCTTGCTCACCAACATGATGGACGCGAATTCGAGGCTTGCCGAACCGCTTGATGCGACGGAAGTGACGATGCGTGCGATTGTCGAGAGCGCGCTGCGTAGCGCCGAAGCAGCCGAACGCCACGGTCTGGCCCACAACATGATCATCCTGAGCGCGAAGGTCAGTAGCGTGCAGGACCTGATCCACGTCTACGAGATGCTGGCCGGCCGTTGTGACTATCCGTTACACCTCGGTTTGACCGAAGCGGGGCTGGGCTCGAAGGGAATCGTTGCCACTACCGCTGCCCTTTCGGTTCTGCTCCAACAGGGTATCGGCGATACCATTCGTGCTTCACTGACGCCGATGCCGAATGGCGACCGCACCGAAGAGGTGATCGTCTGCCAGCAAGTGCTGCAGGCCTTGAATCTGCGCAGCTTTACCCCGCAGGTTGCCGCGTGTCCTGGTTGCGGCCGGACCACCAGCACCTTCTTTCAGGAGATGGCCGACGAGATCCAGAACTATCTCCGAGACCAGATGCCCATGTGGCGTGAGAAATACACCGGCGTTGAAGAAATGAAGGTTGCGGTGATGGGCTGCGTTGTGAACGGACCGGGCGAATCGAAACACGCCAACATCGGTATCTCCTTGCCCGGCACGTTTGAAGAGCCGGTGGCGCCGGTCTACGTGGATGGCAAGCTGGTTACCACATTGCGAGGAGACCACATCGTGGCGGAATTCCGAACGATGCTGGACAGTTACGTTGATCGCACCTACGGTGTGCGCGAGGCCGTGGCCGAAACAGTAGCGTAGTCGTCAGTATTTGTGAGAGGAGGGGTCGCGTGAGCGCACAACTACCAATGAGCGGTTCCATCACGGTCGAACAGTACCTCACCTACGACGCTCCGGAAGAGATGAGGGATGAGCTCATCGACGGAGAGATCATCTTGTCCCCCTCGCCCAAACCGCGACACGCCACATTGATCATGCGCCTCTCGAATCTGCTCCAACAGGCGCTTGAAGACTCTGATTTTGAAGTGAGGCTCGATACCAGCATTCGACTAAAGGAATCGCGGAGCATGCCTCGTCCCGATATTCTCGTTATCGACCAGGCACGTTGGGATGCCGCCGAAGAGGCAGACATATATCCCCCAGTCCCACAACTTTGCTATCGAGATTTTCTCTCCTGCTAACTCCAAGAAGGCTTTTGGAAGAAAGATTGAGATTTATCTCAATAACGGGGCCCTGGCGGTCTGGGTTCTCCACCCAGACTCAAAACTGATAGCGGTGCACACATCTGGGGGGCGACTCGAGGTTCGGGAGTCGGATTCAGTATCGTTCCCGCCGTCTCTGCCACCTGTATTAATTCCCGTTGCCAAAATCTTTGCGCCGCGCCGAGCGTCCAAGAAGAGTTGAAAGCGCTCCCGCAGACAAACTAACTTCGCTCAAGCCAGCTTCATCCGGTCGAGCAGCACAGCAAATCGTGGATCGTCGCGGAACGGGTCGAATCCTTCGTCGGCGATCATTCGGGTGATGAACGGCTCGCGGTCATCGATAGCCGCACCTAAGTAGTGGAACACCTCATCGGCGTCGCCCAACGCAGCGTGATAGATGGCGAAGCTGACCTTTGAGACGTACGCTTTGCTACCGATCTCTCGCAAGCGGCCTATGACCTGCTCCGCTTTCTCGCGCTGGTTGGCCAGGACGTGAGCTGCCGCCAGCAAGCTTAAGGCAAGCGAATAGAATGGCGCCACGGCCAAGGTCTTGCGCAGGCTGTCGATGGCGGCTTCGAGGGCACCGCGCCGCAGTTGCGCTACTCCCACCACCAGATGAAGCAGCCAAAAGCTGGCATCAATATCCAGGGCTTTCTGACCATAGTGAATCGCCTTTTCGTACTCACGGCCCAGGTAGTACGAAAAAGCCAAACCGAAATGCGCATTCATCGACAACGGATCGGTATCGAGGGAACGATGATATTGCTCCGCCGCTTCTTTGTACCGTCGCTGGGGCAGCAGATAGTTGAGGGCATAGGCAAAGCGGCTCAGCGCCGATTGATTCTCAAGCTCCATGAAGCATTGGAAGTGTTTCTCCGCGGCCGGCCAATCGTAGTCGAACACGCCGGCAATCTGGCCGCCGGCGTTGTGCGCCTGGCTGTCCCCCGGATCGAGCGACAGTGCTTTTTCGGCCGCTGATTTTGCAAGCTGTGCCACTTCCGTGGGCAACGTTAAACTCAGGCTCGCCATGGCGCAATACACTACCGCCAGCCCGCTGTACGCCGGAGCATATTCCGGATCGAGCGCGATCGCTCGCTCGAACAGGCCCTTGGCTGCTGCCATACTCTCTGCCGAGAAGCGAGAGTGGTTGTACTCGAACATGCCCTTGAGATAGAGCTGGTAGACCTCCACGTTCTCCGAGCGATCCTGGGCGGTGGTCAGTTTCACTCGCAGGGCGTTCGCAATGGATTGCGAAATCTCGTCTTGGATCGCAAAGATATCGGTCATCTCGCGGTCGTAGCGCTCCGACCAGAGGTGCGACTCGTCCGCCACCTGTATCAACTGCGCCCCGATCCGGATGCGGTTACCCGATCGCCGTACGCTGCCCTCCAGGACGGTCTTCACTTTCAAGCGCTCGCCGATGGCTCTGACGTCATGCTCTTTCCCTCGGAAAGCAAAAGCCGACGTCCGCGCGATGACCCGCAGTTCCGGAATCTTGGTCAGAGCATTGATGATCTCTTCCGCCAGCCCGTCTCCGAAGTATTCGTTCTCTTTGTCGGTACTCAGGTTGGCGAAGGAAAGCACCGCGATGGACGGCTTCTCTTCTTTCCTCGCCGTTACGCCGCTCGTGAAAACCCCTGAAGCAAATGAAGGTCCGGCTAGGGTGCGCTTCACGTCCAGCATGTTCTGGAACCGTTCGACCGGATCCTTGCGCAGGCAGCGATACACGGCCTGTTCAAGCCACGCTGGTATTTCCGCTCTCACATCGCGTAAGGGCTTTGGCTCGTCGCGCAGGATCGCGCTGATGATGGAGATCCAACTCTCGCCCTCGAAGGCGCGCCGCCCCGAGAGCATCTCGTAGAACACCAGGCCGAACGAGAAGATGTCCGATCGCGCATCCAATTGGCGCCCCTCCGCCTGCTCCGGTGACATGTAGGCGGCCGTGCCAACAATGGCTCCAATGGCGGTATGCATCGTTGCCGTATGGTCTTCGGCGGTCGCCGCTGGCAACGAATCCATCAGCTTGGCCAGTCCGAAATCGAGGACCTTTACCCGGTTCGCCTCGGTGATCATGATGTTGGCCGGTTTCAGATCACGATGAATAATGCCGGCAGCGTGGGCCGCCGCCAGCGCGTCGGAAATCTCCGTTGCATATCGCGTGGCGTCTTGCAACGGCAGCGCACCGACAGCGATCAAATCGTCCAGGGTGCGGCCACGCACAAACTCCATCACGATGAAGGCCGCGCCGTCAGCCTCGGCAATGTCATGGATGGTGATGATGTTGGGATGGTTGAGCGCAGATGTCGCCTGGGCCTCGTTGATGAAGCGGCGGCGGCGATCCGGATCGGCCACTTTATCCGGCGGCAGGAACTTCAACGCCACAGTGCGGTTTAGCCGGGCGTCACGGGCTTGGTACACCTCGCCCATCCCGCCCACGCCGAGCAGGGCCAGGATTTCGTACGGTCCGAAGCGTGTGCCGGAACGAAAGGCCATGACAGTTCTTCGATGATACCCATGGTTCAGCGCGATGTAGCGCCAAAGCCACAGCGCTCGACCAGGGCCGAAAACCGCGTGTCGCCGCGGAACGGATTCCACTTTGGGTCGACTGGTAAGAACACAAGGTGCACGTCACGGACTTCGTATGCGCGTTCCAGCCATTGGAGCGCTGCATCACGGCTGGCAGCCGTGCTATCCCGCAAGGCCAGCCCAGCGTAAACGAGCGCAGCCGCATAAGGCGGCATGTAGCGGTCGCTGGGCACGGTTTCAAACGCCTTCAGTACGCTCAAGGCCTCGTCAACGCGCCCCAGCTTGGCAAGCAGATAGCCTCGCAGCGACAGAGCCTTGCTATTGCCGCCTCCCAGCTGACCCGCCTTTTGGAGCGCTTCGAACGCTACCTCACTCTTGCCTAATTGCTCATAGGCTTGCCCGAGTTGGAGATGTCCAACCCAGAATTCCGGGTCCAGCGTGAGAGAGCGCTGCGCCAGTCGTACCGCCTCGGGGTAATCTCCCGCCGAGAACTCCCATTGAGCGGACAATGCGTAATGACCCGGGTGCAAAGGGTCCAACTCCCGCGCCCGGCGGGCCGACCGCCGGGCCTCCTCGGGCCGGCGCATGTGCGAAAGAACCACTGACAGCCCGCGGTGCGCAAGGCTGTAGCTGGGGTCGAGAGCGATCGCTCGCCGGAACGCAGCCTCAGCGGCCGACCAATCCCAGTCCAGCCAGAACTTCAGGAATCCTAACGAGTGGTGTGCCTCGGCGAGCCCCGACCCGTGCTCCAACGCTCGACGCACCGCGTCGCGGGCCCGCGGCCACACAGCAAGGGGGGGCGCATCCCCGCTGATCGGCCCCGACGCAAACGCGTCCCCCAACCCAGCCCACGCAAGAGAGTAGTCCGGATCGAGTTCAGTCGCATGGGTGTAGAACCCCACTGCGCGCCGCGTCGTCTGCGCCGAAAGCTGATGCCAAAAGTATCGTCCTTTGAGGTAGAGGTCATAAGCCTCCTCATTCCGCGTCTGCCGGATGGCCAACGCGTCTAAGCGCTCTGGAGAGAGCCGAAGGCGCACGCCGCGAACGATCGCTCTGCTCAGCTCGCACTGAAACTCCAACATGCTTTCCGGCGCCCGATCGTACGATTCCGACCAGATCTGCACCTGGTCGTTGACCCGAATCAGTCTCGAAGTAATCCGCAGCCGCTTGCCCTCGCCTCGGATCGAACTCTCCAGCAGAAAACTCGCGCTCACCTCGCCGCCAACTTCAGCGAGTGATTTCTTTGTGCGTTTGTAGGCCATCATCGAGGTCCGCCCGATCACGCGTAAATGGTCAGGCTCAACCTGGCCCAGCGACGCAATCACCTCTTCTGTTAGGCCGTCGGCAAAATATTCGTGCTCCGCGCTGGCGCCGAGATTCTCAAACGGCAGGACGGCCAGGGTAACCGTTGATGGCGGGTTTCCCGGCTCAAGTCCGCCAGGCGCAGAAGGTTCGGAGCGGGTCTTCGAAGCCGAGGGGCTTGTCAGTGCCCGTTTGACTTCGGCCATGCTTTGAAAGCGGTGCGCGGGATCTTTACGCAGACAGCGACCCACGTTCAGTTCGAGCCACGCGGGTGTATCAGGTTTAATCGTCGCAAGTGCTGGCGGCTCATCCCGCAGGATCGCCGTGATCGTCGAGACCCAAGTTTTCCGATCAAAGGCACGACGACCGGAGAGCATTTCGTACAGCACCAGGCCAAAAGAGAATATGTCTGAACGCGTGTCCAACTGGCGCCCTTCGGCCTGTTCCGGCGACATGTATGCGGCTGTTCCCAGAATGGCGCCGACATCGGTGTGCATAGTGGCCGTCTCCGGTCCCGTGTGCGACTCGTCCACCAGCTTTGCGAGGCCGAAATCGAGCACCTTCACGCGGCCGTCCTCTGTGACCATTACGTTGGCGGGTTTCAGATCCCGGTGAATGATTTGCGCTGCATGGGCCGCCGCCAGCGCATCTGCAACCTCTGTCGCATACCTGATCGCATCGGACACCGGAAGCCCCCGGCCACCAATGATCTCGTCAAGCGTGCGGCCGCGCACAAATTCCATCACGATAAACGCGGCGCCGTCCGCCTCGGCAATGTCATGGATGGTGATGATGTTCGGATGGTTCAGCGCAGATGTCGCCTGGGCCTCGTTGATGAAGCGGCGGCGGCGATCCGGATCGGCCACTTTGTCGGGTGGCAAAAACTTCAACGCCACCACTCGGTTTAGCCGTGCGTCGCGGGCCTGATATACCTCGCCCATCCCGCCCGCGCCGAGCAGGGCCAGGATTTCGTAGGGTCCGAAGCGTGTGCCGGAACGAAGGGCCATGGCAGTTCTTCGATAATACCCATGGTTCGCCGCCGGTCAGCAGCTGATCAGCGCGGCGACGGTTCCGAAGCTTGGATATACCAACGTTTTGTCGCGAACTCAGCAACTCGCGGCGCCTGCGGTTGCACCTGTCAGGTTTGGTATACCTTGAAGGCTAATGCGGGACGAGAGAGGCCTTCTACAAGCGGCGCTCGGGGATGGGCGCTTCCTCGTCGCCCTGATAGGAATTTCACTTTGTCTGAGTGGAGGGTTTGCCATACTCCAATCGGCGTCCGGCCAACTGCTTCCACACGACGCTCGCGCCATCGGCAAGGACGCGATGGCCTTGATGCAGGAAGCGAAAGGCCACTTGCTGGGATTCATGTTTCATGATCGTGTCGCCTACGGTGGAAGCCTGGTTTCTATTGGCGTCGGTTATCTATGGCTGGCCGGTTTTCCCATGGCAGCTCGGGCCGCCTGGGCCTGGTGGGCGCTGCTCTTCTCCGGGGGCATCGGCTTTCTAGCGTTCCTTACGTATCTTGGACAAGGCTATTTGGACACGTGGCACGGCGTGGCAACGCTCTTTCTCATCCCCGTTTTTGTAGCGGGTGTGTGGCGTTCGCGCCCTGGAACATTCTCGCTGCGCGAGGCTTGGTCCGCCAAGCCAAAAGGTGAGCCATTCCACGCGAGGTGGGGACGAATGCTTCTCGGAGCCTGCGCAGTGGGACTCATGCTGGCCGGAGGAACCATCGCGATTTTTGGAATGACCACCGTGTTCGTTCCCTCAGACCTGCGGTTCATTGGGTTGGACCCTGGCGCGCTTCAACGAATCTCGCCATTTCTGATTCCCGTCATATCCCACGATCGCGCGGGTTTTGGAGGTGGGCTCTGCTCGATCGGCAGTCTACTGCTATTCATGGCACGCTGCGCGGAACTGAATCGAAGCCTGGTTGAAGTGGTGGCGTTGATGGGTCTGGCCGGTTTTGGTTGTGCCATCGGCGTGCACTTTGCCGTCGGCTATCTCGACGTGCTGCATCTCATGCCCGCGTTTACCGGCTTTGCGATCTTCGTGCTGGCCGACTGCTTGCTTTGGATCGGATGGCGCAAGCGTGTGGCGGCCCAGCGGGAACCGACGGCACATTCTCGCGAGGCCGTCCGAACCTAAGTGTCGCAGCGAAGCGAACTCCGGGGGCCTTTGTCCCTAGTGTAAGGGCTTGCTGAATGGCGCTCTTATCTCGACGGTTTCGTCCACTTTTACCGAAGGAAGCGGCAGGGATTTATCCCGGCGTTCGTCGTCAATGACGACCTCTAGCTGAGGCTTTGCGAGACTGGCAGGGCCGGGAGCGAGAAGTTGGGATTGGTGGAGGGAAGCCACCATATCATGAAGCTGCGCCATCGGTTTCTCAATGGCCGTCGCGAATTGTTGTTGATAAAGAATGTCGTCGCGCCACTCGAGAGTTACGTGCGGATAGGCTTCTAACGCGATTCGGGGGAACGGCGGCAGGAGTTTGATCAGGTATTGGGCTCTGTATTCGTCGCGGTTGCCGTCGTCACAGGCGCCCCGGGCATCGGGTGGATTGTCGTAGTTTCCGGGTTCGTCGCGCCAATAATAGACCGGCGTTTCGCCGCCGATCAGAAACGTTGCGGACAGCCAAGGGATTCGCTCGGGAAACTGGGTGAGATGATACAAACCGACCGGCGGCCAACTGCGTTTGGGCGTTCTGAGGGAGAAGCCGCATTCGCTGCCGCCGCCGCTCATACCACCACCGCGGCCAGGATCCCAAACGGATATTTTCAGATGCTCGGTGAACTTGGCCACAAGCTCCGCCGTGAACCCGGGCGATCGCGTTTTCAGCAAGGCATTACCGGCGGCGAGCCAGTTCCAATTCGCCCTGGCGCGACCGAAGATGTCGAGAAGGCCGGCTTGCTGGTCATCGGGCGAGCGGATGAGCAAGATGAGAGACTGCGCGGCGAACTCGGGAAACAGCTTGTGGCCATCTTCGACGGGAACGGGCACGCGCAGTTCAATCAAAGCGTCGAGCACCTGTAGCATGGCATCGTGCCGATCGGAATTCCGACTCTCGGCGGCGAGGTCTTCCGGCGGTCGGTGGCTCGACAGCTGCTTCAAAAGCAACGGAACGGCGGCTTGCTAGCGGTCGACACGGGTTAGCCATGCGCCCCAAGCGATGTCGAGCGGTGTGTCGGACTGCAGCCATTGAATGGCCCAAGCTGACCGAGTTTCATTATCGCGTCCGACCGCAGCCGGCGGATTATCTTGCCCGATCAATGCAGGCGCCAACCACCAAAGAGCCCACGCTGCGATTGCCAATGAGCCGTACGACGAGCGCCTCATGACTTGAAGTCTACATGTGGAATTGTTCCCGCGACACGCCAAGTCGAAGAGGGCCCTGTCATGCAAAAAATAGAGGTAACCCGTACCGGCGCCAGATGGGTCATTTGAAAGTGTAACTCGGGGCGTGAGGCAGCACTTCGTGCTGGTGTACGTCTTCCAGGCATGCTCGCCGACAATTCCCAGATTGCCGGAATACGGCGAGGGCTGCGGAGGCCGTCTTGTTGCATATTGCGACTCCTCGGCCGGCCAGACCGGGGGAGTTCTGAAGCCTCATACCCGTCGCGCTGGAGGCCCGACACAAGCAAGTGTCGTCTGCGCCGATTCTATACCCGGGGCCTCGCGTCTCGCCACCTTGAGCACCGTCGGCACCTGTCGCCAGCGACAGTGGGCCGGACTTTTCACTCCATGATTTAATTAGTTGTTCTTTCTTCGTATCCACGAAGCGACAAGGTGAACATTCAATGACAGTTGCCTGTAAGCAGGGATTCTCTCTTGTGATCGCCATCGTCACGCCCAATAAGCGACACGCCGTACTCCATGCTTCAGGCCGATCTGCGGGGCAGAGCGCGTCGTCTTTTGTGTTCCCAAGATGGAGAAGAGCCGGTCCGCCGGTTCCGGCTGAGACCGAACTGCGAGCGAAGTTTACAAAAGGCAGAACTGGCGCTCGGCGTCAAAGAAGGCTATGACTCGATCCGGAAGCAGCTCGACAACGTCGGCAAGACCATCGACGGCTGGGCCGTCGGCGCAGCATTCGGGGATCGAGAGTTTTATCACGGTGATTTCCTGCTACGCGCGGCCGCTGCGCTCGGCGGCATCTATGGGAATGATGCGGTGGAGGCCATGTACCCCATGGCGAAGACAGACAGCACAGGCGCCCCGCTGGATGGCAGCAAACATAACTATTCGCTGACGTTTGGGGCAGGGCAATTCCCGCCAGTGAACGCCTTCTGGTCGGTCACCATGTACGGTGTGCACGCCATAACCGGGAGGAACGGTCAGTTCAAACGATCGAACCGCGCTGATGAACTTGCCGTTCGAAGGCGGCTCGGCAGAGACGGCCGATGGAGAAGCGAAAAGCAGAATCAGCGTGAGATGGGGACAGCTTCTCATCAATTGACCGGCGTGGCGTTGCTCTGATCGAGCTTCAGTGTGTTTGCGCCGGGCTTCAGTTGCACGGCCTGGCCCCAGACCAGCGGCTGGTTGTTGTAGCGCGTCGAGATCATCAGGTAATAGCTTCCAGGCGGCACGCCCGGAAATGTTGCGGCGCCGTTGGCGTCGGCCCGGGCGGCTGACGCAGCGTCGGCTTTGATAGCATCCATCATCTTTTGACAGTCGGGCGTCCTGCTGGCACAGGCCGTGCCCACATATTTGTACGGCGACACTCCTGCTGGGACAGAGACGCCCCCCTTTGCCAAGGCATCGGGATAGCTGTCCCGCAACAAAACGTAAGGTCGCCCAGCGAGCGGATTCGGAGCACCGGCCTGCGCTGGAAATCCGGAAATAATCGACAAAGTGGCATTGCCCAGCGGCGCTGCCGTCGTTCCGAGACTTCCGCCGCCATTGGGCGGTCCGGTGGCCACTGCTCCTGATGTTCCCGTAGATGCCGCAACCATAGTCCCTGCCGTACCCCCACCGGATGGGATCTGCTTGCTAGGCGCCAGCACGCCCAGCTCGCAGATCTGTTCCATGGGTGCGAAGGTGAAGGCGCCGTCATCGTTCTGGCCGACGACGATTCGTCCATGCACTTGATAAGGACCCGAGCCGGCATCGAGCGAACCGTCGGGCCGGAAGGTCACGTTGAGCGGATGATCCGGCGCGTCGATCTTGATGAAGGCCTTGGTCCCATCCGCAACCACGGTGTAGGGGTAGGCCCGTGCCGCATCCGGACCGCAACCCAGGATTACCGACTCGGGAAAGAACTGCGCACTGAAACCGGTCGCGGCGGCAAAGATGCCGCGCATGCGAATCCCCGGAGGCGTCGGCGGCCCCTTATCTCCTCCGAACGCGGTCTTCAGGAGATCGGTCTGCATCGTCTGTACGCCAACGCTTGCCCCCTTGGATGAGAGGTTGAGCGCTGGACAAGTGACGGTTTTGTGCGCGAATGCCGTACGCGTACTGGGGAGGTTGGGATTCGTGACGCGTATACCAGACGAATCGTAAACGGGCTCATGGCTCGTAGCAGCCTGACTGTCCGAAATGGGCGTTCCGTAGGCATTCCTATATCCGCCTCCGCTGGTTTGGGTCGCAACTACGCCGTCGAGCACGCGCGGACCCGGCGCCGACATCGTTCCATCCGCGGCCACATTCAGGACCAGCGGCTGGGGCGTGGTTGCGACCGTAATCACGGCATGGTTGTTCTTGAACTCGATAACGTACTTGTGTTCGTCGGGCGAAAGGTAGGAGCAGTTCACCAGCACTCCGCCGTCAGTGAAGTCGAGACGCCAGTTGCCCGCGCCCTGGAAGACGCCCGCCATGGCTGGGCCGGAAGGTGGCTCCTTGGTGGCCTCCGGAAGAACTCCCGAAATCATCTGGCCGAAAGCGCCCAACAGCGAGTTGCCCGTGCAGGTGGCCGGAAGCCGTCCGGAGGAGACACAGCGGCGCATGGCACGTTCCTCGGCGTTCTTGGGTGGGGCTACCCGCGCCGCCTGAGCCTGCGTCATGCCTGCGTTTGGTTGGGGGCTGGCCGGGGCGTTGGTTTGGGGATTCGCCTTCGCCACGGCCGCGTCGTAAAGTTCCTGCTGCTTCTTTTTGAAGGCTTCGGCGGCAGCAAGCTCTTTAGCAGTCGGCTGGGTGCAGGTGGGGAAAAGCTTCTTCAGAGTGCCGCGCGTTTCCGTGGTGTACGCCATGATGCCGTTGCGCGTGGGTCGGTCAGGGTGGCCGACCATGCAAGTCGAGGTGTCGGAGAGATCGCGGATGTTGCAGTTTTCGACGTAGATGCGCTCGCCATCGCAGACGTACGTGACGTTCAACTTGATATCTTGCGCGCCGGCCACGACGCCCAGCAGCATGGCGACCGCTAGCTTCACGCAGAGTCGGATGTCCTTGCGGTTCGAACGGGGCGCGTTAATATTCCCCCTTCTGATGAACTGAATCAGTCGTCGCCAGCCGGTGTTTGGCATTCTGCAATCATGCCGTGAAGGCGACGCGGCGGTCAAGAAAGAGGGAAATCGTCAGGAACGCCGAATCCGCCAGCTGACGAGTCTGTGTGAAAACTCCAGCACTGAACCGCGAGCGTGACGCGGGCGGTTCTGTGCCGACGTTTTCGGACAGCCTCGTGATCTAGCTACGATCCGCCGGATTTCGTAGTCGTCGCCGGAGCATTCTCGGGGTTCGCCTCCGCTTTATCAATCTCCGCCTGTGAGTACGTGTTCTCTCTACCGCATTTTGGGCAACGCCATTGCAGAGGTGCGGTTCTCGATTGGAACTTGCCACCCGGCGGAACGACAGGGCGAACTACTTCTTTACAATCCGGCCCTTTACAGATAAGTGCCAAAATTCAGACCTCCGTGAATATGACGTCGATTCGGCAAAATGTTAAACCGGCAAAATGCTTAGTTAAGCCAGGAGGACCGGGGAATCGCCGATCTCAGTCTTAGGACCGATGGGCGTGAGCGAGCTTTTTGGATGACGGTTCACTGGCGACGCTCTTGGCTTCGGGCACTTCAACCAGCTGCCCACTCTTCACGTCATAAATGTAGCCGTAGATCGGGATGGATTTCGGAACCAACGGATGGTTGCGAATGCGCGCCACGTCTTCCCGGACGCTCTTGGCCTGATCTTTGATGGTCAGGAAGTCGATGCCTTTCGCAGCGGACGACCCGGGACCCTTACCCGTGTCCTTCCATTTCCCATTCGCGATCGATGCCGTTTCCAAGCTATGGGCGAGCAGATCGGCCATGATCTCGTTGGTGAAGAGCTCCATCCCGCAATTGGTGTGGTGGATGACGAACCACTCGCGGGTTCCGAGTAGCTTATAAGAGATGACCAGTGAACGGATCGCGTCGTCGCTGGCGCGGCCACCGGCATTACGGATCACATGGGCATCGCCTTCGGCGAGGCCGGCATACTTGGCGGGATCGAGCCGCGCGTCCATGCACGTCAGGATCGCGAAACGGCGGGCCGGCGGAAGCGCCAACTCGGACTTTGCTCCAAATGTGGCCGCGTATGACTTGTTCGCAGCCAGAACTTCATCGAGAATCTGAGACATCGGGTTTATGTTCCTTTCACTGAACTCCCCAATCCCCTTTGACTCATCCCGGCTAATTATATACTGCCTTCTCGACAGGGATGGCTCAGTTTAGTGAGTTGCGCCAATTTGGGGATTCACCGGAAGACAGGTTGAGGTTTTTGGCGACCCGGCAAGGGAGGAGATTCGGCAAGCCGCCCAGCACTTCCTCAATGCTTTCGAGTGGGAGCAAGCGAAGAAAGACTAAAGGCCACTGGCTCCGCGCCGTCACCTGTCGCGGGCGACAGTAGCGGCGAAACTCGGCGCCAACACAATATAATTGTTCGTGCCCGTCACGTTTGTGCCTCCATTCTTGTAAGAAATACGGCTGGCGATTACTGCCCCAGTGCAGCGCCTCCGCGGACCGGCGGAGCATCGAGGAGAGCCCAATGAACAACAATCCGGAATTCATCAGACTCCAGGAAGCGAAGAACAAGAAGATCCCCTGGAGAAAGTGGGGACCGTACCTCAGCGAGCGCCAATGGGGAACGGTTCGCGAGGATTATAGCCAGGATGGCAACGCCTGGGATTACTTCACCCACGATCAGGCTCGATCCCGTGCCTATCACTGGGGTGAGGATGGCATCGCCGGTATCAGCGATGAAAAGCAGCTGTTGTGCTTTAGCATCGCTCTCTGGAACGGCAACGATCCCATCTTGAAGGAGCGCATGTTCGGCTTGACGAACAGCGAGTCCAACCACGGTGAAGACGTCAAGGAATACTACTTCTATCTCGACTGCACCCCGACGCACTCGTACATGAAGTATCTGTACAAATACCCGCAGGCCGCATACCCTTACGCGAATTTAATCGAGAACAGCAAACGCCGCAACCGGCTCGAGATGGAGTACGAGTTACTCGACACGGGCATCTTCAATGGCGATCGCTACTTCGACGTGTTCGTCGAATATGCAAAGACCGCACCCGAGGACATGCTTGTTCAGGTTTCCGTTTCCAATCGTGGGCCCGAAGCGGCGACACTCACCGTCCTCCCCACGTTGTGGTTCCGAAATACCTGGTCTTGGTGGGAGGGCATACCCAAGCCGTCCCTGAAGCAGGCGACCGCAACCGGGGGAGCCCGCGCCATCGCCGCATCACACGTGGATCTTGGCGAGCACTATCTCTATTGCGATGGCGCGGTGCCCATTCTATTCACTGAAAACGAAACCAATAACCAGCGGCTCTTTGGAAAGCCGAATGTCGCGCCCTACGTCAAGGACGGGATTAACAACTACGTGGTGAACGGGCAGCAGGGCGCAATCAATCCGCAGCAGACCGGAACCAAGGCGGCGGCTGAGTATCAACTCACCGTCGGCGCCGGCGAAACCGCGACCGTCCGGCTGCGGCTCAGCAACGTGGCGCCTGTGGCGATCGGCGACCCATTCAAGAGCTTCATGGCAGACCTCGCATCACGGCGCAGCGAGGCGGATGATTTCTATCGGGCCGTCACGCCGGAGCGGGCCACCGAAGACCAAGCCCGCGTCATGCGTCAAGCCCTGGCTGGAATGTTATGGAGCAAACAATACTTTGGCTTCGATATCGACAAATGGCTGGAAGAACACGGCATTGATCCTATGAAGCCCGGCGCCAGGCAAATGCGCAACAGCGAATGGTTCCACCTGGTTAACAATCACATCATTTCGATGCCGGATAAGTGGGAGTACCCGTGGTATGCCGCATGGGACTTGGCCTTCCACACCATCGCTCTCTCAGTCGTCGATTTGGACTTCGCGAAGAATCAACTCGACATATTGCTGGGCGAATTTTTCCTGCACCCCACCGGGCAAATCCCAGCGTACGAATGGAATTTCAGCGACGTCAATCCGCCGGTGCATGCCTGGGCAACGCTTTTTTTATATCGGACGGAGCAGGCTATGTTTGGCCGTGGCGACACCGATTTTCTCAAGCGGTCATTCGGGAAACTGATGCTCAATTTCAGCTGGTGGATCAACCGCAAAGATCGCTTCGGCAAGAACCTGTTCGAAGGCGGATTCCTCGGTTTAGACAACATCAGCGTTTTCGATCGCAGCGCCACGCTGCCCACCGGCGGCCATCTGGAACAGGCGGACGGAACATCCTGGGTTGCCCTGTTCGCCGAGAACTTGCTGGAGATCGCTCTGGAGTTGGCAGGTACCGATCCTACTTATGAGGACATGGCAGCGAAGCTAATGGACCATCTCCTCTGGATCGCCCACGCCATGAATCAATCGGGCCCGGGTGGCATGTGGGACGAAGAAGATGGGTTCTATTATGATGTCCTGCGCCTTCCAGACGGCACTGCGACACGGCTGAAAGTCCGGTCCATGGTGGGACTGTTGCCCATATGTGCCACTTCCGTCGTCGAGCCGTGGCAGCGGGAACTGATGCCTCGCTTGTTGACCACACTGGCTGAGCGCTTGCGACGGATGCCAGAGCTCAAAGATAGCTTCCATAAAACCGGACCCGGCCATTTGGGCGTAGGGGAACGCGGCATTATGGCGCTTGTGAACGAGCAAAGGCTTCGCCGCATACTAACGCGGATGCTCGATGAAAACGAGTTCTTGAGTCCGTACGGGATACGAGCGCTCTCCAAGTATCATGACGAACATCCATTCGTCGTGCACGTCGAAGGCCAGGAATACCGGGTCAACTACCTTCCCGCCGAATCGGACACCGGCATGTTCGGCGGCAACTCCAATTGGCGCGGTCCCATTTGGATGCCCGTGAATGTGCTGCTGATCCGAGCCCTGATGTCCTACTTCCTGTACTACGGCGACAACTTCAAGATTGAGTGCCCAACCGGCTCTGGCAATCTGATGAACCTCTTTGAGGTAAGCCGGGAGATCACCAATCGGCTCGCCGGGATCTTCCTGCGCGATAAGTCAGGCCGCCGTCCCGTCTACGGAGGCACGGAGAAGTTCCAGACCGACCCGTACTGGAAGGACAACATCCTGTTCTATGAGTACTTCCATGGCGATAACGGCGCGGGACTCGGCGCAAGTCACCAGACCGGCTGGACCGGCCTCGTCGCAAAGCTGATCGAACTCTTCGGCCGCGTGGACGAGAAACAGCTTCTGGAGGTCGGAAGATCCCAGGCGTTCCTCAAGAGCTAAGTCACGAGGCAGACCTTGCAGAGTCAGAAACGACAAAGAACAAGGAAGTGGCACGGTAGGGCCGACATTCTGAACGTAGGCCTTGCCGTGGTTCTATTCCTTGGCTCGCCTGCGCCTTCGCCGGCCCAGCTCCGGAAGCCTGCGGCCGCTCCGCCTCCCAAAGCCGAGCCTGCGCCGCCCACCGACCCACTAGGACGCGAAACTCCCCGTGGCGCCATGTTGGGACTTCTGAAGTACGGCGAACGAGACGACTTCACAACCGCCGCGCGCTATTTGCAAGTGCCTGCGGATTTCAACCTTAGCATCGAGCAACTGGCCAAGGAAATGGTGGCGATGCGCCACAAGTTCCAAAGCGACATAGCCCTGTTGAGCGACGATCCCAAAGGAAACATTGAAGCGGGACTTCCGCCGGGCGAGGTGCGAGCCGGCGCGCTCAAAGTAGGTGGCGCCACGCTCGACATACTCATGGTGCGGGTGGACGATCCCGATTCGGGAAAGATCTGGCTGATTTCGCAAGAAACAGTGAAGCGCCTCCCGGAGTTCTATGCATTGCTCCAAAGAGAAAAGCCGGAGTTAATCGATCGGCTGTTCCCATCCGCTCTCACCCAGCGGCGAGTATTGGCGATGTCGCTCGCGCAATGGCTCGGATGGTTGCTCTCCATTCCCATCGCCTGGCTGCTCGCTTGGCCGATAGGGTTCTTGTTTTCTGTGCCGAGGCGGGTCTGGTCCAAACTACGAAGGACTCCCTTCCAGTCGATCTGGGACACACCCATTGAGGTGCCCCTGGGGTGCATCATCGCGATCTTGTTGCATGGCTTTCTCGTCTATCTGCTGGAACCGCCGCTGCTATACCGCCACTACTACTTCCGTTTGCTGGCCGCGCTTCTCGCAGCATCCCTTGCGTGGCTCGTGAGCAGATTCGCCGACCGGGGCTTTGTCCGCGTCGTGAACCGGACGCGTACGCAAACGGCGGGGGGCGAGTCCATCGTGATCCTGATGCAGCGGCTCACCCGGATCGTGATGCTGGTAGCCGCATTTTTGTGTGCGCTGGCGTTATTGGGAGTAAACGTAACGACGACACTCGCCGGCCTTGGCATCGGGGGGCTGGCGATCGCCCTGGCCGCACAAAAATCACTGGAGAACCTCATCGGCGGGGTTTCACTTCTCATGGACAGGGCGGTGCATGTGGGCGACTTCTGCAAGATCGGCGATCGGTCCGGCACGGTCGAGGACATTGGGCTCCGCTCGCTGAAGCTAAGAACACCTGAACAGGGCCTGCTTGTCGTGCCCAACGGGACGCTGGCCCAAATGCAGTTCGAGAACATGAGAACCCGCCGCAAACTGCTGATCAACCAGACCTTCTTACTGCGCATTGAAACGCGAGCCGAACAGTTGCGGCTCGTGCTGGCACGCGTCCAGAGCATGTTGGACGGACTGCCCGAGATTGAATCAGGGAACTCCAGGATTCGGGTCAACAAGTTCGACGGAGCGGCTTTCGAGTTGGAGTTGTTTTGCTACGCAAAGATGACGGATTGGATGGCTTTTACTGCCCTTCGCCAGGACGTGGTCCTCAAGATCGCCGAGATTGTCGAGGCTTCCGGCACGCAATTCGCAGCGCCGACCGAATTAAACTACCGATCCGGAGATTTGCTGGTTGCGCCTGCTAACACGCCTGTCGGTTTGAGCCGCCTGGCCGGCCTCGGACTCGTGGGCGATCGTGAGCCGGAACCGAATAGTGTCCTCTAATCCGGACGCAACGATGATCAACAAAACGTTCACTGCCACGCTGCGAAAGAGTCCCAACAAAGGCGGCTGG
This sequence comes from uncultured Acidobacteriaceae bacterium, assembly GCA_963771305.1. Classification (GTDB taxonomy): domain Bacteria; phylum Acidobacteriota; class Terriglobia; order Bryobacterales; family Bryobacteraceae; genus CAJCIT01. The sequence continues at coordinate 110,680 of CAVYTS010000042.1, read as the reverse complement.
ACATATGTTGTCTGGCCCGACTCGGTTCAGTTTTTCGGAGCTCGCGGTCTGGTTAAAGTCAGGGGCAAGATCGACGGCCATCCATTTCAAAGCTCGTTTATGGCGCTTGGTGACGGCACACATAAGCTGCCGGTCAAGGCAGACCTGCGCAAGTCAATTGGGAAGCAAGTGGGCGACACCGTGACGGTGCTATTGGAAGAACGGATTGGTACGTAAGCTCGTCGCCTTGAAAGAGGAGAGCTGCGTTTGGCGAAACGATAAATCTCATGGACGAATTTAATGCCGAAGGCCTCAGGGACACGCTTGATTTCTTCATCCTTAATTGGTTCAGCGATGGGCCATTGTCCGGGTTGGAGATTCAGCGGAGAGCTGAGCTGATATTTGCGTTCTTGGATCGGGTTGCCGCAGGGAAGCGCAAGCAAAGCCCGGGCTCATTGCTGACGGCTTTGCAACGACTGCAGCGCGAGGGATGGCTCGAGGCTGCGCGGGGACTGGGTGAGCAGCCGAATTCAGAAATGGTTTACTCCCTGACAGCGGCCGGGGGGCGGCGCATCAAAGCGGAACTGGCGCGTCGAGGGTCAATCGTTTCACAATTTGTCGAGGACAGCGAATTTCACAAGTCCTTCGGAGACTTTCTGAACCGAAGAAGGTCACCCGACGGCAATTAGCAGGGATTCGTCGGCCGCGCGTGAAACCAGCCAGCAGGTGAGCAGCGTCCTTCAGAAAAGGCTAACGGCACTTCTGGATCGTCAAACGTGTAGCCTTGGAGTTCGCCCATGAAGCCTCGAAGCATTGGCGCCATTGCAACGCTGGTTCTAGTGGCTGCTGCGTCAGGGATTGCGCAACAGTACGATTCCGGCACGGCGCGCTTGGCCGCCACCGCGAAACTGTGGATCACCGTGAAGTACTTCCACCCGTACCTGGCTTATCAGGACATCGACTGGGACAAGGCGCTGGTGGAGGCCCTTCCGAAGATCAGAAGTGCGAAAACCCCGGACGAGTATGCCGCTGCGACCCAGCAGATGCTCGATGCACTTCACGACCCGGAGACACACATGCTGGGTTCAGCATCTCAGAACGCAGCGGCCGGCCCCTACAAGCCAGAAACAAGCAAGCCGGACAAGGGTGCTGACATTCCGGGCCAGCGAACCTGGGTGCACTACGGTTTGACGCCCGAGGCTCGCGCGGGCTATAGCGGTTACTATTCGGCTTTTTATACCAAGCCGGGGCGACCCATTACGCCGGGCGAAGGCACGATGCCGGGCGTCGAAACGATTTCAGTACCGCTGGGCGAAGGCCATTGGGCCGTCGTGCGGCTCTCCGAATCGATCAACGCGGATGGGACATCGCCCATCTCGGGGGCCCGACTCCCTGCGTTTCCAACTCCCAAACCCGAGCGCGCCTATGCGGAGATGAGTTATCCCGCCGTCGAGTATCGTCTGCTGGCGGCCTTCAAGATCTGGGGCGTATTCAAATACTTCTTCGCGTATCGGGACCTGCTCGACGAAGACTGGGACCAAGTGCTGCTAGATTACCTGCCGAAGTTCGTCGCGGCAAAGGACGCACTGGAATACAACCTGGCGGTGGCGGAGATGGTGACGCATGTTCATGATTCACACGCGGGCGTATCGAGCAAAGAACTGGCCGCGTATTTCGGTGTAGCGCCCGTTCCAATACAACTGCGGCTGATTGACAAGAAGCCGGTGGTAACGCGCATCTACGATGACGCCGCGAAATCCGCAGGCATCAAGGTTGGTGATATTGTGCACAGCGTCGACGGTGAAGACATTGCACTGCGGATAAACCGCGAGGCGAAGTACCTGTCGGCCTCCACGAATCAGTGGCTGGGATACGTTGCGGCGCAACGACTACTCAACGGTCCGGATGGATCGACGGCGACGCTGGTGGTGAGCGACGGCGAGGGGCAAAGGGAGGTAAAGCTGGAGCGACGCACAGCCTATTCCTCGAAGATGCGCGAAGGCCAGCGTTCCGGTGAGTTGATGAAACTGCTAGACGGCAACATTGGCTATGCCGATCTCGACCGGTTGACCCCCGATCAGGTCGACGAGATGTTCGACAAGTTTCGCGACACGAAGGCGATCATCTTCGATATGCGCGGATACCCGAAGGGAACAGCTTGGGCGATTGCACCGCGCTTGACGGACAAACAGGATGTGGAAGCGGCGATATTCACCGGGCCGATCACGATGACGCCCGACCTGCCGAACGGCGATGCAACGCACTCTTCGTCCACCTACTTCTTCGTGCAGACTATCCCGCACAGCGACCAGTGGAAGTACAAGGGCAAGACGGTGATGCTGATCGACGAGCGAACCATCAGCCAAGCCGAGCACACGGGACTCTTTCTGCAAGCGGCCAATAAGACCAAGTTCATCGGCAGCCCCACGGCCGGCGCGAACGGAGACGTCACAAATTTTGTTGTTCCCGGCCGCATTACCATTGGATTCTCGGGGCATGACGTACGGATGGCGAGTGGCGGGCAGCTCCAACGGAACGGTTTACAGCCGGACGTGTTTGTGGTTCCGACGCTCAATGGGATTCGCCACGGGCGGGACGAGGTACTGGAAAAGGCGATTGAATACGTCTCGCAGTAACCTATCGTATGGCCGTGCTCGTCGTTTCGCTAGCGGAATCGCAACCGCATTGCTGGCATAACTGGAATGGCCATTCAGAAAAGGCCAGGAGGGTTTTACTTGAGCATCCTGAACAGCAGCTTGATCACCCGCAGGATGGTGGGCTTCGGCGTGTCTCAACTGCTGACGGCGAGCGTCACCGAATTCGGAGGCCCGGATCAGATTACGGAACGCGCGCACGGTCTGATGAAAGCCAAGTTCGAGGAACAGAAGTTCATGGGTGTTGCGGTGATCGCTGTTAATGGGTCTCCGATATTCGAAAAATCGTATGGCTGGGCCGACCTCGAATGGGAAGTGCCACAAACTCCGCTGGCCATCTTCCGCCTGGGCGCCTTGACCAAAACATTTACGGCGGCGGCAATCCTTCAATTGGCGCAAAAAGGCAGTCTTCAGATTGAAGACCCAATCGGCAACCACGTTCAGGACCTTCCCAAGGCGTGGCAGCACATCACATTGCATCAACTGATGACACACTCTTCCGGGATCGCCAATTACACTAGCCAGCCGGGATTCTGGAGCCAGGTCGTGATCAAGTCGAACACGCCCCAAGAACTGGTTGGGGTCGTTCGGGACAAACCGCTGGAGTTCGAACCAGGCAAACGCTGGGGCTACAGCAATACCAACTACGTGTTGCTCGGCATGGTGATTGAGCAGGTCTCCGGCATGAAGTATGCCGGCTATATGAAACAGAACATTCTTGGCCCGCTTGACCTGAAGAATACATGCTACGACTTGGGCCGGTCGGTTGTGAAGCATCGGGCCCGCGGGTATGCGACCTCGCCGGAAGGGACTGTGAACGCCAGCTACATTGACATGAGTGTGCCCTACGCGGCTAGCGGTTTGCATTCTACCGTAAACGACATGCTTCACTGGGACCAGTCACTATACACCGACAAATTGCTCTCGAAGACATGGCGCGACCGGATGTTCACAGGGCACGTGACAACGACGGTCAACGAGAGCAGCTATGGCTACGGGTGGTTTATCAGTAAACAGAACGGCCGCACCTTGTACACGCACGAAGGAAACTTCCCAGGCTTTGCCACGATGATGTCGCGTTATCCCGAGTCGCGAACGTGCATCATTCTGCTCTCGAATTTGGCAACGCCCCACATCGGAAAAATGGGTGATGAACTGGCGGATATCGTGTTCGGGGTCAAGGCCGGCTGAGATCGCCCGACCTGGAAAAAACCGGAGGACGGCCGCGTATTAACGCCGTTCAACGCGGATAGTCTATTTGTTGAATGAGAGCGATGATTTGGATTTCGACCGGTAACCAGGCATCGGGACGTCAGCGCATCCGCTTGCTCATGCTCGCGGTTCTGTGCTGGAATCCCACACAAGCCAATGCTACTGCAGCTTGATCTGATGCGCCCCCAGGGTTTCGCCGGAGCTTTGTTCGAAGCGGGCCACGGCTTTGTTGTATTCACTGCGCGCGAGCAGCAGACGGCGACGGGAATCGAGATACTCGTTCTGGCGCGTGAGTACCAGGAAATTGGTGGATTCGCCGGTCTGGAAGAGGCGGGTTTCGCTGTCGAGTTTCTCGCGAGCCGCGCGGACGCTGGCGTCGGACGCGGTCATCCGCTCGCGGGTGGATTCCAAGGACTGAATCGAGTTACGCACGTCCGCGGCAATTAGCTGTTGAGCCTGCGTTTCTTCCAGCTTTAGACGTTTCCCTTCCAGCGTTGATTCGGCGAGCTGCGCCTTGGCGGCCCGATTGCGAAACGTGAATTCGAAGTCGACGCCGGCCCGCACGGATTGATAGCGCCCTGCAAATACCGACTCGACGGCGGTGCCATAGCCGCCAATGACGTTGGGCGGAAGAGTATACGACGGCGGAGCAATGGGCGGAATGCCCACGATGCCGGAGATGATGTTGATCTGCTGGTAGATGCTGCCCAGCAGCGTATCGAAGGGGTTGCTGGCGCTGGTGCTGAGGGTGCCGGCGAGGCCCTGATTGGTGTAGAGACCCGAGAGGTTCACCTGTGGCAGCGTTTGGTTCTGGTCCAGGCGACGCTGCAGCAGATTGGCATCCTGGCGGTAGCGGATGTCGCGCAGTTCGGGGCGTTGCTTCATTGCGCTCGAAACGGCCTCGCTAAGTTCCGCGGCGCCGGAGGGAGTCAAGAGGCGATCGTCCACCGGCAAGATCTCTTTATTCCAGAACGGATCCTGGCGGTCGGGGAGCAGGAGTGCCTTGAGGTTATTCTCGGCCTGGGTCACAACGCTGACCGCCGCAAACAGCGTGTCGCGGCGGCGCTCCAACTCAGCCTGCGAACCGTATACTTCGACTGGCGCCAAAGTCCCGGCTTTGATCTGGCGCTCGTTCTGATTTAGTTGCTCCTGCGCCAGACGCACCGCTTCGGTTTCAACCTGAACGTCCTCCCGAGCGGCCACCAGATTCCAGTAGGCCTGCGACACCTGGGTGACGATGTCGATGACGCGTTCCTCAAAAATGACTTGGCTGTCGTCAGACAGTTTGCGGCGGACCAGAATCTGGGTGCGTTCGCCATCGGTGGCGCGGTTGCGAAGCAGCGGGATGCTGAGGTTTACAGCCAGGACCGATGTGTAGAACGGGTTGAGCGAGTTGAAGGGTGTAGTGCTGGTGTTGCGGGCATTGTCGAACTCAATGCCAAAGGCGGCGCCGGTGTTGGGGATGCGTTGCTCAAACGTGAAGTTCTGCCGGAAGAAGTGCTCAGAAAGAACACCGTTCGCGCCCTGCAACACCGAAGTAGTCGGGCTGTTGCGAGTCTCGATACCGGGGAGCCAATGGAAGCGTCCATCAAACGCGCCCTGGGCGAGGCGGATGGCCTGCTTGGATGCGTCGACGTCGACTTGCTGGATGGCGACATCCAGATTATTCTTCAGGGCCAGTTGGATGGCTTCTTCGAGCAGCAGGCGCTCTTCGCCGCCGCTGATTCCAACTCGCTGCGGGACGGCGACTGTGGCAGGCGACTGGGGCAGTTGTCCGGGCGCCCGGTTCTGGCTGGCCGCCGGGGTGTTTCGCGCGAGCTGGAAACCTGGACCTTGCGCACCCAGCACCAGCGAGCACGCCACGAGCGTGGCAATGGTTCTTGTCATCGTATTCATCGGTTGCCGGGTCACGTTAGCTGACCATCTCCTCGGCCGTGGCCGTTACCGGCTGCAGCGAAGACGCAGCGGCTTTTCGGCGCCAGGGCAAACGAATGCGGCCGATGTCGTCGAACACGGAATAGAACACCGGGGTGGCGAGCAAAGTGAGCAACAGACACAGAGTCTGGCCGCCGATGACAACGATGGCTACCGTTCTTCGGGACTCGGCGCCGGCGCCGGTTCCCAACGCGAGCGGAATCATACCCGCAACGAGGGCGGCCGTGGTCATGAGAATCGGTCGCAACCGGTCTTCGCAACCTCGGATGATGGCTTCGAGCTTGGGCGCGCCCTCCCGGCGCAGCGCCTTAATGTGGTCAATCTGCAGAATCGAGTTCTTCTTCACGATGCCGAAGAGAACCAGCACGCCCAAGCGAGGTGTAGATGATGGAGAAATTCTGGTCGGCAATAATCAGCGAGATCAGCGCAAAGGGGATGGAAAGCGGGAGGCTGATCAGGATGGTAACAGGGTCGATGAAGCTCTCAAACTGCGCCGCCAGAATCATGTACATGAAGATGATGGAGAGCAGGAAGGCGAAGAGAAAGCCCGCCGCGGCCCGGCCGAATTCCTTGCTGGCACCCGTGAGGCCGGTCTGGTAGGTGGACGGAATGTTTAGGTCCTTGACGGCCTGATTGAGAACCGGCAAAACGTTGCTGATGGCCTGGCCCTTTACGATGTTGCCGCTGATGAGCACCTGACGCTGGCGGTTATAGCGCTCGATTTTGGTCGGGCCCGTGGATGCGGAAAGGTCGGCGACATTGCTCAGCGGGACGTTGCCGAGCTTGGTGGAGGGAACGTACAACTTTGACAAGGCATCCGGAGAGTTCCGGAACTTCTCGTCGACGCGAAGCTGGACATCGTAGCGGTCGTCACCCTCGCGATAGTAAGTGACCTGCGAATCGCCCGCCACTAACGTACGCATGCCGTTCGCAATGGAGTCGACGTTCACGCCGAGGTCCGACGCCTGGTCGCGCTTGATGAGAATCCGGACTTCCGGCTTGCCGGACTCGTAAGACGTATCGAGATCGACCACGCCCGGCATAGCGCGAGAGCTTCTTCATGATCTCGCGGGCGTAGAAGTCGAGCTTATTCAGATCGGGCCCTTGGATATAGAACTGCAGATCCCATGCCTGGCCAAATCCTTGAATGACGGGTGGCGGAGAGACGGCGATGACGAGCCCGTGGAATCGAGCCAGCCGTTGGCGAGCCATGTCCATGATCGCCGTCTGCCCTTGCTTTCGCGCGTCCATGGGAACCAGTTCGACCAGCACCGAACCGCGATCGACTTGCCGGTTGATATCGGAGCCGATGGTGAGCAGCATGTTCTTAACGCCCGGAAGTTTGCGAAGTTCCGCCTGGATGTCCTGCATGACGGCGTCGGTGCCGCTGAGTGACGAACCGGGCGGCATGCGAACGGAGACTTCAAACTCGCTCTGATCGTCGACGGGGATGAACACCTTGCCCACCACCATGAACAGCGGAACGATCGACACCATGATCAGCAGCGCGATGGTGACAATGACCCAGCGATGATCCATGGACCAACGCAGCATGGCGCTGTAGGGCCGATCGACCGCGCGAAACATCACGGAATCCTTGGTGGCGCCGTGCTTCTTGATACGCAGGAATCGGGAGCAAAGCATGGGCGTCAGGGTGAAGCTGACGAGTAACGAAACCATGATGGCGAATGCGGCGGTGAAGCCGAAACTCGACATGAATTTGCCGACAATGCCTTGCATCATCGCGACTGGAATGAAGATGATGACAAGACTGAGCGTGGTAGCCATCACGGCCAGACCAATCTCTTTGGTGCCCGAGATGGCCGCTTGATAGGGCGTGAGACCCTTCTCTTCCGCGTTGCGATAGATGTTCTCTAAGACGACAATGGCGTCGTCGATGACAATGCCGACCATCAGCACCAGCGCCAGCATGGTCATCTGATTCAGTGTGAAACCCATGTACGCCATAAGCGTGTAGGTCGAAATGATGGAGGTCGGGATCGCCACGGCGGCAATGAGCGTTGAGCGCCAGTCGCGCAGGAAGACGAAGACGATGATGGAAGCAAAGATACCGCCCAGGACCAAGTGCTCCTGAACAGCGTGAAAGGATTCGGAGATAAAGCCGCTCTGATCGCGCGTGTAGGTGATCTCGAGATCGGGCGGAAGCGATTGCTTCAGGTCGGCGATGCGCTCCTTCAAGGCTTTGATCACCTGCAGTGTGTTTGTGCCCGCCTGCTTACGGACCTCCAGCAGCACGGCGGCCTTGCCGTCGAGCCGTGCCTCGCTGCGTGGCTCCTCATAGCCATCGATGACGTAGCCGATGTCGCTGATGCGTATGGGGCGGCCACCCACATTGGCGACGATGATGCGGCTGAAATCGTCCGGATGTTCCACCCGTCCCAGCGTGCGCAGCGATACCTCGCGATTGCCCTGATCGATGCGGCCACCCGGGATCTCCACGTTCTGTTGGGCCAGAGTTTGGCGGACCTGCTCGATGTTCAGGTTGTAGGAATAGAGCTTCTCGCCGTCGATCCAAACTTGTATCTGCCGCTTCCGTTCTCCCACGAAGCGAACCTGGCCGACGCCGTTGATGGATTCAATATTCTTCTTGATGCGATCGTCAACCAGTTTGGTGGTCTCGCGAAGATCGCGCGGCGAAGCGATGACGATGTTGATGATCGGCGACGCGTCGGTTGCTAGCTTGTCAATAACCGGCGCATCCGCGTCTTTAGGCAACTGGCTCAGGATCGTGGAGATCTTGTCACGGACTTCCTGGGCCGCGACGTCGGGATCCTTTTCGAGGACGAATTGGATGAAGACCTGCGAGATGCCCTCGGAGGAAACGGAGCGCAGGTCGTCGATACCGCTGATCGTGTTGACGGCTTCCTCGATGCGCTTGCTGACTTGTGTTTCCACCTCTTCGGGCGATGCGCCGGGAATCGTGGTCGTGATCGTGACCGTTGGAAAGTCGATTTTCGGGAACAGATCCACACCCAAGCGGGTGTATGACGCGATGCCCAAAACCAGCAACATCATGACCAGCATGGTTGCGAAGACGGGGCGCTTAATGCAGATTTCGGCGAGTTTCTGCACAGCTAGCTCCTTGACACCGGCGTGCCGTCGATCAGCATGGAGAGATTACTCACGGCTACCGTCTCACCGGGCCGTATCAGATCAGTCGGGACTTCAATCCAGCCTTCCATCTTGTTGGGGGACGTGAGCCGCACTTCGCGGGCCTTGCCATCGCGCACTACGAAAACCTTGCTGAGTCCAGCGAGGGTAAACAGCGCTTGCTCGGGCACCACCGTGACTTCGGTTCCCATCTGCGTGACGAGCCGCACTTCCACGAACATGCCGGGGCGTAGACGCGCGTCGGATCCGTCGATACGGGCTTCCACCATCAGCGAACGCGATTTGGGATCGAGCGATGGATTCAGCTCGCGGACAGTGGCCTTGAACGTAATACCAGGGGCAGCATCGGTTGTGAAGACAAGCGTTGACCCGGGCTTCACCAAGCCGCTCACCGCCTCCGGTAGCTCCGCGCGCAGACGGAGGGGGTTGGTTTTCACCAAAGTCAGAATCGTGGTGTTTTCCTTGGTGTATTGTCCGGCCGAGAGGTTCTTCTCCGAGACCACCGCATCGAAGGGCGCTTTCAGGCTGCAGTCATTGATGCGCTTCTGTTGCAGGCCCACCTCGGCTTTTAGTCCGGCGATGTTGGCCCACTGGGTGCGCATCATGTCGAGGGAAGCTTCGAGCGCCGCCTCACGTGCGTGCAGGGTTTTTTCCAATTCGGTGAAGCGCTCCTGGGAGATGTCTCCGGTCTTGACGAGTTTGGCCGCACTCTCGTATTTGAACCGGGCGTCCTCCATTTGCGCGCGCGCCTGACGGATAGCTGCTGTGTCAGTGGGTGCGCCATCCGAATTCGGATCCAGGCCAAGCTGCGCCCGAGCCTGAGCCAAAGCGGCCTTCGAGCGCTCCAGTTGCAACCGGTATTCGGTGCTGTCCAACTGAGCGACAATCTGACCTTTTTTCACGGGCTGACCGAAGTCGACGTAGATGGCATCCACCCTGCCGGCCACTTCGGAACTGAGGGCTACGCTTTCGTCAGCTAGTAAAGAGCCGGTCACCGAGATAGACCGATCCACCTTGCGCGATTCCACTGGGGCGGTCTTCACTGCGATCACAACCGGTGCAGCGGCTTGCGGCTGGGCGTCCGATTTGGGTTTTTGCGAACACCCGCACGAAAGCAGGCCGGCGATGACTGCAACGGAGAACGCAACGCGGTGCATTAGGCTTTCACCCCGTTGAGAAAGATTGAAACTACCTCGCGGAGGTAGACTTCTTTCGGCGGCAAGTCTTCCGTTTTGAACTGGCAAGTGATCCGCCACAGCGAGTAGTCGCTCAAACCTCCACAGAATTGTTTGGCGGCGATCGCCGGGTGAACTTTGCGGAAGTGGCCGGCATCGATTCGCCGCTGAATATATCCGGCAATCATTTCCAGAAACTTGCAGCTCATGCGGGTGAAAAACAGTTCAGCCAGCTCATGTTTCTCCAGAGCGCTGAAAAATAACAGGCGGATAAAGGCGGGGTTCTGCTCGTAAAAGTTGATGAGTATCTCTCCGACTCGTGTGAAGTACGCGATGTCGTCACCGGCCTCGAAAAGCTTGGCCAGCTCCTCGCCGAGAGTGTCTGTCTCGCGGAGTGAAACCGTGTCGATGATTGCAGTGTATAGGTCCCGCTTGGTGGCGAAATGCTGGTAAATGGTCGGCTCGCTCACGCCGCAGGCGGCGGCGAGCTCGCGCGTCGTCGTTCCTCGAAAGCCATCTTGCGAGAAGAGCTCCATGGCAGTCTGGATGATCGCTTCGCGGCGCTCTTCGGCGGTCAGTCGTAAACTTGTCTGAGGTTGGGGCATTTTGAACAGAGGCTAGCAAACACTAAGCTAGTGTCTACTAAGTTAGCATGCACTAACCTGGGAGGTCCCAAGAGACGCCATGGCGCTGGCTGCTGGGATCATCGAGGGGGGACCCGGGGCGGTGTGGGTAAGGCGGCGGGAGCGGGTCAGGAAACGTGGCTGAGGACGACGACTGCGTTCAAGCCACCGAAAGCGAAGGAGTTCGACATGGCCACGCGGATAGGAGCACAACGCGGGTGGTTGGGAACAACGTCTAGAGCGCAGGCTGGATCGGCATTGACGAAGTTGGCGGTCGGGGGGATCAAGCCATGCCGAAGGGCGAGCAGCGAGACCACCGCCTCAAGAGCGCCGGCAGCGCCTAGAGTATGGCCATGCATAGATTTGGTGGAGCTGACCAGCAGCTTTTCCGCATGCTTCTTAAACACTCCAAGGATCGCTTCTGTTTCCGTTGAATCGTTGATGGGTGTACCGGTGCCGTGGGCGTTCACATAGTCGACGTCTTCCGGCGCGAGCCCAGCATCCTCTAAGGCCAGGTGCATCGCTCGATGAGGTCCCTCGTGCGTCGGCTGCGTCAGATGGTGGGCGTCGGAGCTCATGCCAAATCCACGGATCTCGCCCAGAATCCGCGCGCCCCTGGCAACGGCGTGCTCCCAGTTCTCCAAGACGAGCATGGCGCCGCCCTCACCCAGGATCAGGCCGCGGCGGCCCAGCGAAAAGGGGCGGCATGTGTCGATTGATACGACCCGCATGGCCTCCCAGGCGCGTAGCAGACCTTCCGCGAATACGGCCTCACTTCCGCCGGCGATGGCGACAGTGACAGCCCCGCTCCGTACCATCCAAAAAGCCTGCCCCAGTGCGTGATTGGAGGAAGAACATGCGGTAGAAATGGTATAGGTAGGGCCGACGATGCCGAACTCCAGCGAGATACGGCTGGCTCCGGCGTTCGACATGGTCCGGGGAATGGTAAGGGGCGCGATACGCGGGTTGTTTTCGCGGTACAGGCGAATGTAGCCCTCCTCTTCGGCGAACTGCCCGCCCACGCTGGTTCCCGTGATGATGGCGGTTTTCTCTTTCAGTTTGCTGTGGAAATTGAGCCCACTTTGGGCGACGGCCTCGCGGGCAGCTACGGCGGCGAACTGGGCAAAGCGCTCGATCATGCCCAATTCCTTTTCCGTGAAATGGTCCAGGCCATGGTAGTCGTAAGCTACCGCTCCCTGCTGGAACTTATAAGGAGGGTTGCCGGGATTACGGAGAGGCTCGATGGCCGGCACTCCGTGAGAGAGCTTCTCCCAGCACTGTTCTACAGTGTTTCCGAGGGCGCAGACCGCGCCCATTCCTGTGACTGCTACCCGATGCATTACTTAAGTAGGCGAACCAGCCTCGTCCTTCTTGGCCAGTAGTTCGCGGACGCCATTCACTGTATCTTGAATCGATCTGAGGTTCTGCATGGCGTCATCGGGAATGCTGATCTTGAATTCACTTTCAAGCGCGAACACAATGTTTATCCCGTCCAGAGAATCGATTTTGAGTTCTTCAAAAGTGCTGTCGATAGAGATCGATTCAACGGGGATATGTTGTGTTGCGGCAATGACCCGCATCACATGGACGGCTAGCTCGTCATTGGTGGAGGCTTCAGACATACAGTAAGTGATTCGCTCTATCATACCCTCACGCCTCGTCACCGGCTGATCGGAGCGGGCTTTGGGACGTGAAGGTGTCGCCGCAAAGTCTGACGAATAGCAAAAAAGGCCAGGGCGCACGATAGCGCCCTGGCCGAGTTGCTGGTGCGATTCGGAGGGATCGCGCCAGGGTCTGTGGAGGAAACCTCAGGAAAGCAAGCCGCCGTGCCCCAGGCCGCCCACTTCCCAGGCTGAGACTCTGTACCGGGCGAGCATCGGAGGCAACAACAAGTCGACCACGTTGGGCTTCACTGAGCGGAAGCAACAGGGGGCTGACAGGATGGGCGTGTCCCCTTGATAGCCCAGCAACAGGAGGGTCCCGGGGTCTACTGGAGCCAGAAAGCGCTCAAGCTTGGCGCCGACTCGGACCAAAGCGCGTCCGATGACGTCTTCAGGGCCGGCAGGAGTGGTGCTGGATGCCACCAGCACGGCCGCCGGCCGACTGCGTAGCAAGTGATGAAGAGCCCGGACAACTAGCTCCTCTTCTTCTACTGACGCGATCGAATAGCCAAGTTGCGCTTTCAGACCATCCAGCCCCGGGCCTTTACCGCGCCTTCGAACATCAGGCGCGCCGCGCGCCTTGGACCGGATCGGTGTAGAGAACATTGACCTTGGCGTCGCGTATGGGGCGTGCCTGGAGGATCTGGCCCCGGTCCGCCAAGAGCTTGAGAATCGCGTCAAGGTGGCCACGCGAAACGGCAAACGGTGCGCTCTTGACGGTCGCCATACGATCGTCCTTTGAGGCGTAACGAAAGTTGCTGGAGGTGGCTATTACCACGCCACTAGTGCGGTCAATCTCTTTCAGTAGGTCTTCGTCGACCAAGGCACAGCAGGGCTCTGTGGCGAGCACATTCGCCCGGCCCCCGGCGGCTAGTTTAATCTGGGCCGACCCGCAGCACATGGCATTGGCGACGGCAAAAACCGCCTCGTCCTCTTCCGCCTCGCCATCTTCAAGCTCGGTTACCCAGACCTCACTCATTCCCTCGGTTGCCAGCATGCGAACGTCGTCCGCGTTGAGAAGGTGTCCTTTGCCAAGAATCTTGCGCCCGCCTGGACGGAAAATCGAACAGCACAACATTCGTCCGGCAGATTCGTTCAGACCAATAGTAAGTGCCCGCATGTGCCCCCTGGTACCTCAAGTACTTCTAGTACTACTACCAGTACGTGTTAGCACAATAGTCTCAGAAAAAGATAGAGAAACTTCCACTTAGCGTAAGAATTACCATTAGCTGGTGAAAACTCTAGGACGAACACTTGGTTTAACGCCCTCGTAAGTAGCTTAATTCACATTTGAATGGGTCTCAGTTGGATCAATTCAGAGGAATGGGGAGCGACTTCCAAAAGGAAATGGTCCGATTCGTTAAGAGGCTTCAGTCGCTTCAAAACGGCAATCTCATCGCAATTCTGGAACTTGGGGCAGCGCAGGCAGTCTTTCCACGCTTTCAAGGGCAATTCTCCGCGCTCGACCTCTTGGAACCCGAGTCTTCCGAAGAACTCCGAGACGTAGGTAAAGGCAAATATGGACTCAAGGTCGTTCAGACAGGCTTCTTCCTCCAGAGCCTCCACGATCGCCCTTCCGATCCCCCGGCCCTTCATGTCACGGTTGACCGCCAGTGAGCGAATCTCCGCGGTGGTTGGCGTGTAAAAGTGAAGCGCACCGCAACCTAGCAGGTCGTCGCCTTCATAGGCGACAGAGAAGTCCCGAATGTGCTCAGACATATCGAATTCGGTGCGAGATAACATGATGCCATCCGCGGCATAGGAGTTGATCAGGGCGAGGATAGGGCGAATATCTCGAATGGCGGCCTTGCGCACCGCGATGGCGCTGGTGGTTGTCATTGAATTTGCCTGCTAATTACTTTCGTTCCGAAGCCCGCCTCTGAAGAGGACGAGTCGCCCAATAGTCGCGCGCAGATCCCCGGCTCGCGGCCAGCGGCGATCCAAACTTCGGCGACACCCGCCTTCAGCGCCGCCTGAGCGGCTTCCAGCTTGGCTTGCATCCCTCCCGTCGCAATTCCAGAGGCTACCAGGCGAAGACAGTCCTCCGCCGTCAAAACCGATTGGAGTTCACCATCGGCGTCCTTCACCCCGGGCACATCGGTGAGAAACAAGAGCCGGTCGGCGCCGAGGCCCGCCGCGCAGGAAACGGCCATTTGGTCCGCGTTGACGTTGTATATGTTGCCGCGTTGGTCCCCGGCGATACACGCAATCACAGGAGTGTATCCGCCCTGCAATAAAAGGTGCAGGAGTGTGCCGTCGGTCTTCTGCGGTTGCCCAACGAAGCCGAGATCCGGATCGAGCTGGCTGGCCAGTGTGAGCGGTCCATCCAGTCCCGAGAACCCCACAGCGCGAACCCGTTGCGCTACCAAGGCGGTCACCAACTGCTTGTTCACGGTACCGGCGATGACCTTGGTTACGGCGTCAATGACATCTTCGTCGGAAACGCGCAGTCCCCCGACAAACCGGCTCTTGACCCCACGGGCATCGAGAAAAAGCGTAACCTGCTTGCCGCCGCCATGGACCACGACAAGTTCGTGGTCGCGCCTGATGTCCGCCAATTGCCGGGCGAGGTCATTGCGGGCGGCGGGCTCTTCTAATAACGTTCCGCCCAGCTTGATCAGAACCTTCACAGCAAGCCTTCCGTCTCATCAAAGCCCAGTACGAGATTCATGTTCTGAAGAGCTTGCCCGGCTGCTCCCTTCACCAGATTGTCGATTACCGAAACGATAACAGCGCGATGGCTGCCGGCGTCAAAGACGAATCCAATGTCGCAGAAGTTGGTATGCCGCGCGGCGTGCAGATCAGGTAACTTGCCCGGCGCATACAGCCGGACGAACGGCTCATCTGCGTAGCGCTCTTCATAAATCGTGAGCAGATCGACAGGCTTTTCGATACGCTGCGTTCGAAGGTAGATCGTCTCCAGGATGCCGCGCTCTACCGGCAAAAGCTGAGCGGTAAAGGTGAATTCGCGCTCGCCCAAACCTGAATTCTGAAGCACTTCGGGAACGTGCCGGTGCCGAATCACGGAATAAGCGCTAAAGTTATCCGTGACTTCACAGAAACTCGTCTTCAGGCTCGGCTTTCTGCCGGCTCCGCTCACTCCCGACTTGGCATCGCAGATGACTCCGCGGGTCCTGTCGATGACCTCCGCATCCACGAGCGGACGTATCGCGAGATTAGCCGCCGTGGGATAACAGCCAGGATTGGCTATCAGACTCGCCCCGGAAATCTGCTGCCTGTTGAATTCTGGCAGGCCGTAAGCTGCTTCCATCAACAATTGGGGGGCGGTGTGTGGTTCCGTGTACCACTGGGAAAAAGTCTCCACGTCCCGAAGGCGGAATGCGCCACTCAGATCAATGACCTTGATCCCGGCACCGAGCAGTCCGGGCGCCAACTCCATGGATACTTCCGGAGGGGTCGCCAGGAACACAATGCTAAGACCTTCGTCCTTTGCCGCCTCGGTGGTAGCCGGTATGGTCTTGGGAAGCTTTCGGCCAAGCGGATGAACGCCCTTTTCCGACTCGGAGCGGTGCTCCAGGAGATAAGGGTCTACGCCGGGATGGCGGTTGAGGAGCCGGAGCAACTCTGCGCCACTGTATCCCCTAAATCCGACCACACCAACGTTGTGTGGTTTTGAGTATTTATTCACGACAATGAATAATTATACTAAATCTGCCCGACGCATGCAGATCAAATCAAAGCTGCTCGGCGGCCGATCGCTCCGCGAGGTCGCCAATCACCGGAATGTGGGTCGGCTCGTTCCGGCTGGCCTTGATCAGCAAGTACACCCAGGTGATAAACATACCCAGCTTGATCAGCTTTAACGCCAAGGTATGAAAGCCGATCACGCCAAACATAAACATCGGAGCGGCGGCAGACACGATCAGCCACGCTATGAACAAATACAGCGACTGGAAGGCATCAAACCGAACCCGCCGGTTGGTGCGGTACCTCTGCGTGGCGAGGAAAATGATGGCCGGGATCACTCCGAACACGGGAATGTAGCAGAGAACGGCCGCGGTGCGATCGGTCATTCCGTGCAGGAAGTCCTGATATTGGGGCGACGTGTGGTGAGTCTGTGCGGTGCCACAGTTGTAGCAAAAAGCCGCGGTGGCATCCACCTCAGCCCCACAATTGGTACAGAACGGCACGCCCTTGTCCTCTCATTTCAACCGAGGCCAGCCCGCCGATGCGCGGCAGTAGCGATCTTCTTTTGCTCCTCCGCAGGCAACCTCTATTCAGTTTTACGCGAAAACGGGCAATTCGTTCCACCATTCAGGCGTGGACCTGGCGAAACCTCCCGGCGGAGCCGATTTCGCGGCCCCACCGGTTTCTTAGCCACCTTAACTAGTCTTGCGGAAATACGCGATTCGCATTGTAGCCGCCGCCAGGATCCTGATCCAATTCAGGAGGCACCTCAAGAGAGGCACCGATAGTTGGATCCGGATCCAGCTTCGGCATCGTCGCCGACAAATTGGCGAGATGCAACGCGACGGTCTCTTTGAGAAGAGGCGCCGTGATGGATTGCGGACCGGTTTTCTTGTACTTCATAGCGATGCGGTAGCAGTGGTCACGGCCCCCGCTGATGGCGCTGCCAGTCTTCCGGAAAAGCGTCGCGCCGTAAGTGACTGCAAAACCGGATACTTGCTACCATCTATGGCAGAATTAAAAAATTCGCGTTGTTTGTGACCGGGGTTCTTACCGCATGATCAAAGCCTGTTTACTCGTGATTTCAGCCCTTGCCTGGACGGGTTTCCTTTCCGCCGAAGTGCCGAGCGCCGTTGCCATCAAGGACGCGCACGTTGTGACTGTCAGCGGTGCAGATATGCCCAAGGCCACTGTATTACTGCGGGACGGCCTGATTCAGGATGTGGGACCGAACCTGACAATACCCGCCGATGCCTGGGTGATCGACGGCACATCGTTGACGGTTTACCCGGGGTTTATCGATGGCCTTAGCACCTGGGGAATCGCGGAACTGGCAGCGCCGGCCCCGGGTGCTTCGCGGATGGGAACGTCGACGCCGGCACCGACTCCCAGCCCTGCGCCGCAGGCGCCGCGAGCGCACGGCCCAGAAGACCGTCCTCAGACCTATAGCTACGAACGTGCCGCCGACATGGTCAAACCGACCGACCGCCGATTGGAAGCAGTCCGCTCGGCTGGGTTCACCAGCTCCGCAACATTCCCGAATCGCGGCATCATCGCGGGTCTGGGGGCCATGATAAATCTGGCCGGTGATCGAGGATCGGAGATGGTCGTCGCGCAGCCGATCGGCGAGCTGATTAACCTCCGCACCGCTGGATTCCGGGCAGGCTTCCCCAATTCCTTAATGGGCGTGCTGGCCTACATCCGCCAAGTCTATCTGGATTCCGAACAGTACAAGCAAGCGAAATTGACCTACGCCTCGCGTGTGAGCGGTCAGGAACGCCCGGCTTATGACCACTACCTGGAAGGCCTGGCAGAGGCTCCGCGTATTCTGCTGCCGGCCTCGGAAGCGCAGCAAATCGATCGCATGATCGCCTTCTCGGCGGAACTTAAGCAGCCCACGGTTTTATATGGATTGGACGAGGCGTTCAAACGAATCCCCGAGATCAAGCAGTCAAACCTGCCGGTGCTCGTTAGCCTGAAGTGGCCCGAGAAGCTGCGCGAAGGGAATCCCGCGGATGTTCCCAGTTTGAGACAGCTCGAACTACGGGCTAACGCTCCATCGGTACCCGGCCTGCTCGCGAAGGCCGGTATAAAGTTCGCGCTTTACTCCGACACAGTGGACCAGGCTGCCGATCTCAAGAAGGCGATCAAGAAAGCGATTGACGCTGGCCTATCGCGAGGCGACGCTATCCGTGCGCTGACCTTGAGTACCGCGGAAATCTACGGTCTTTCCGACCGCTTGGGCAGTATCGACAAAGGGAAGATCGCCAACCTGGTGGTGATGAAGGGCGAAGCCTTTGAGGAAAAAACGACGGTGGAATACGTGTTCGTGGATGGCAAGCTATTCAAGCCCTCCAAAGAAACACCGGCATCTCCGCCGGCTGGCGCGACGCCGCGGCCCGCAAACGATGGCCACCGCGACGAAGCAGATGGAGTGGGAGAAGCAGCAATCGGCACGGGGGGTAAGAACTAAATGCGCACCACGGTGGAATACGCGCACAACGGACTCGCGCGCCGCGGCCAAGTCCGCCGAGTCACTCTTCTGTTTGGCGCCGCGACGCGCGGCCGGTGCGCTTCCATGCTACTTTCCTCCTTGCTGCTCTTTGGGCTTGCGGCTTACGCGCAGGCGCAAAGCATCCTGATCAAGAACGCCACCGTGCTGACGGTGTCTAAGGGAACCATCGAAAACGGGAGCGTGCTGATTCAGGACGGCAAGATTGCGGCGGTCGGCAAGAACATCAGCGCGCCCGCGGGCGCAACCATCGTCGATAGTACGGGTAAGTTCCTGATGCCTGGCCTCATCGACTGCCACTCTCATACAGCGGTGGAAGGCAGCGTAAATGAGGGCAGCGTATCCGACTCGTCCATGGTCAACATCGTGGATGTGATCGACCCGTACGACATTAATATCTATCGCGCCTTGGCAGGTGGCCTCACGGTCTCCAACGTCTTACACGGGAGCGCGAATGCCATTGGCGGGCAAACGGTCGTGATTAAACTCCGCTGGGGAAAAACGGCGAAAGAACTAATCTTTGAAGGAGCCAAGCCCGGCATCAAGTTCGCGCTCGGGGAGAATCCCAAGCGGCAGGGTTACCCACCGGACTTCTTCTCGACCGGAGCGGCCCAGGAACGCCGTTATCCGGGAACCCGCCTCGGTGTCGAGGATGAGATTCGGGAAGACTTCATCCAAGCCAAGATTTATCAAGCCCAATGGCGGACTTACAACGAGCGCGTGGCGCGTGGTGAGCACCCCATTCCCCCCAAGCGCGACCTGCGGCTGGAGCCGCTGGGGGAGGTGCTGGAAGGGAAGCGATATGTGCATGCGCACTCCTACCGGGCCGATGAGATCCTGGCATTGATCCGGACGGCGGATGATCTCGGATTCAAGATTCGCACCTTCCAGCACGTTCTGGAAGGCTACAAAGTGGCGGACGAAATCGCTGCCCACGGGGCCGGCGCCTCGACCTTTAGCGATTGGTACGGATACAAGTTCGAGGTGATTGACGCCATTCCTTACAACGCCGCCATCATGACCAAGAAAGGCGTGGTTGTCTCGTTGAACTCGGACTCCGACGAATTACAGCGGCACTTGAACACCGAGGCAGCGAAAACCATGCGCTATGGCGGGCTCACCGAAGATCAGGCTTTGGCGCTTGTGACGCTCAATCCAGCCAAACAACTTGGCATCGATGACAAAGTGGGATCCATTGAAGTCGGCAAGTCCGCTGACTTGGTGCTGTTCGATCTCCATCCGCTCTCGAACTATGCCAAGGTGCTGAAAGTGTGGATCGATGGTCACCAGTATTTCGATCGTGACCAGGACTTGGCGCAACGCGACCAGAAATCAAAGCTCAAGCAGGAATTGATGGACAAGGAAAAGGCGGCCGAGGAAGCGTCGAAGCCAAAGGGCGGCGGCAAAGGCGGGGCAAATCAGGGTCAGAAGCCGACCGAGGACAAACCGCCTGCCGTCGCGAACGCGGGCCAGGGGGTGGGACGCTAATGCGAACTCTCACGTTGGCAGCCTTTGTTCTGGCAAGCGCCATGGCTGTGTCGATGCCCGCCGCCGACAATGGCTCGGTACTGATCAAGAACGTGACCATCCACCCAATCACCTCCCCTGAAATCAAAGGCAGCTCCGTGCTGATTGTGGATGGAAAGATCGCGGAAATCGGACCGAAGATCTCGCCCAAGAGCGCTGCAACGGTCGTTGATGGCCATGGCTTGCATCTTTATCCGGGGATGATCAACGGCGCCGCTACGGTCGGGTTAGTGGAAATCTCCTCCATTCGGGACACGGTCGACCTGGATGAAATCGGGCGATTTAATCCGCAGTTGAAGGCCGAAGTCGCGTTCAACCCGTCGAGCGAGCACATCCCGATCGTACGCGCTTCCGGCATAACCACCGTTCTAAGCCTGCCTTCTTCAGGAGGCGGTAGTGGGCTGCCCGGGGAAGGGGCCGCGATCATTACCGGGCAAGCGTCACTCATGCACATGGAAGGCTGGACCTGGGAGCAGATGCTGCTCAAGCGCGGAGCCGCGCTGGACATGATCTTCCCGGAGATCCGAACGCCGTCCCCGATGCTCCGGGCTTTCCTGGGAACCCAGCCCCGGCCGTTTGCGGAGATCGAGAAAGAGTACCGCCAGAAGCTCGAACAGATGAGCACGTTTTTCGAGGACGCACGCCGCTATACGAAGTCGAAAGCAGCCGGCGGTGCGGACTTCAAGACGGATCTGAAACTGGAAGCGATGATTCCGGTCATCGAAGGTAAACGGCCAATCTTCATCCGCGCCGAGAAAGAACGAGCTATCAAGGATGCCGTGCAGTTCGCGGAGCGAGAAAAGGTGAAGATCATCATCGCGGATCCGCATGAACTGGGCAGCACCGCCGCACTTCTCAAACAACACAACATCCCCGTGGTTTTAGGCAAGGTTCTTTCGCTGCCGCTGAACGAAGATGACCCGTACGACGCACAATACGCGCTACCTGCCCAACTCTACAAAGCCGGCGTGAAGTTTTGCTTCGGCACGTTTGACACTGAGTTTGCGAGGAATGTGCCGTTTGAAGCGGCCGCCGCCGCGGCTTTCGGGTTGCCGAAAGACGAGGCTTTAAAAGGCGTCACGATTAACGCCGCGGAGATCTTTGGCGTCGCCGACAAAGTGGGCTCGATCGATAAGGGGAAACTGGCTGATCTGATCCTGACCGATGGAGATCCGCTGGAAGCAAAGACCAACATCAAGGGCATGTTTATCGAAGGGAAGTCCGTCAGCCTCGAATCGCGGCACACCCGCCTTTATGAGAAGTGGATGGCGAGACCGTAAAGGCTGTTGAACCCTAGCCAAAGATATTTGAAATTTCTAGATCAGCCCGCTTGAGCGATTTTTTGTGTTGGATAGCCGAGGATAGTGGTGACACGGCCGGTGTCGCGATCGGAGTAGACGAAGGCGGATCCCTCAATGCGATAGTGGCCCTTCCATTCGATGGCGAAGCTGGTATCGGTCTCTTCCAGGGAGATCGGTTCGGGGTCGCCATCTCTGGCGAGACGGGCCGCAAGTTGGTCGGTGACGTCGAGTAGCCAGGCATCACCGGTGTCGGTAGCGAAGAGGACGAGTTGGCCGATGGTGACAATACGCCCGTCGTGATCGGCCGCCTTGTCTTGGATGTAGGCAATCTCGTCGGCCAGGCGGAAGCCCTTGCCGTCCACCACCTGTCTAGCCTGTCCGCGTTTGATAGTTCTGCGGCCCACCGTTTTTCTCTCCATCGAGTATAGTGCGTTGACATGGAACGGTTCATCCATTTGTTCGCGGATTTCCTGTCCTTGGTCTATCACTGCTTCGACCGCATCGTCATTCACGGGTACTTGAACGGTTTGTCCCGGCCCGAGCAGGTGGTCTATTTCTTTCGGCAGGTCCTTGGCATCCCGGTGGTGAGCAAAGAGATTCTCAGCCAGCGCACCAACGACTACCGGGATTGGGTCGAGGCCTACGCCCGCAACCACAAGATCCCGATCGAGTGGGCGGAGAAAGGGGCCCGCAAAGAGGACTACGTCCTGCCCGCGCTGCGCCGCTTGGAGAAGAAGAACGCCTACGGCGTCTACTTCATCTTCAAAAGCATGGAGCAAGGCCGAACCTTCCGCATCAGCGTGCCCAAATTCCCGACCAAGGATCCGAACCATCGCATTCTGGCACACCAACGAAGCCGCTTCACCCACTACTACTTCTATATCCGGGATGCAGTCCTGGGGCCCATCATCGTGCGTGTGGCGAGTTTCTTTCCCTTTTCTGCCACCTACTGGCTCAACGGCCACTCTTTCATCGAACAGGAACTGAAGCGAAAGCAGATCGGTTTCCGCAAAAACGACAATGCTTTCCTGGCGGTGGATAATGTGGCCGAACTACAGGCGGCCGCCGACCGGCTGAGCGCAGAGATCATCGGCAAGCAACTCGACTACTGGACATTCCTGTTGGGGCCGAAGTTCTCCAAAAAGGAACGCAGCCAAATGAACCTGTCGCGGTTTTACGCCATCGCCCAGATCGAGTACTGCCGCAACTTCATCTTCAAACGCCACTTTCCCATCCACAAGATCTTCGAGCGAAGCTGTGAACTCGGGCTCTGGCGGCTGACGGCCCATCGCATCAGCGAGATCTTCGGCGTCCGGCTCAACAAGCGACTGCGCGGCAAACTGGCGACGGTCATCGAGCAGATCGAGCACGGTCATCATGTCTTCCGGGCCTATTGGAAAAACTCCTTCCTCAAACAGTATGAAAAGTTTTCCCGGTTCCTGCGCAACGAACTGGTTTCCAACAATCTGCGCGATTTCGGATTGAAGAAGGGTCTCAATCATCTCGATGCCGTGCGCAAACGATTCCAGATCATTACGGATCGTTTCGCCGATTGCCAGGCCCACTGGCTCAACGTCCATGTGGATTTCCCGCTGCTGCAACGTCTAGCCTTGCCCGTGACGATCGGTACCGTCCGTTACCCCGGAATCAAAATCCATGAACCGCGGATCATTCGCCTGATGGAAGTACTCCTGCATGGTGCCACCACCGTCGGCGGCTGGACGGCCAAACAGATTCACCAAGCTGTGCTCACCACCTTCGAACTTTCCGCCAAAACCTACGGTCTGAACCAACTCCGTTACGACCTTCGCAAATTGAAAGGTCATGGTCTGCTCGAACGCGACGGCCGCCGCTATGCCTACCGCCTCACTTCCAAAGGACTACAGGTTGCGCTGCTGTTCCTGTTCTTCCACAAGCGCCTCTGCGGCCCTCTCGCCAACAGCCGCTTCCACCACAAGCCTGATCCCGCATGTCGACCAAACACCAAATTAGAAGCCGCCTATCACAAGGCCGACAACGCGATACAGGATATCGTCGACCTGCTGGCCGCCGCCTGATGTTACCTCTTCAAATGTTGAAGTATTCTTGTTTACGATCTTCGATCCAAGAATCTAGAATCGCTTCCGCTTCAGCACCCACAGTCCGCCAAAGAATGCTAACAACGCACCGAATGTCAGCCACAGTGCGGTTTTGAACGCCGCCTCGTTGGCAAACGTATAGTGGCTGAAGATGAAGCCCTTCACCATCAAAAACAGCACAATCGCGGCCCAGACCGGGAATAGATACTTGAAGATGCCGGTCGCCGCAAGCAGCGTACACAGCAAGCCGACAATGGCGAGTGTAATTACGCCACGATTCATGTTCTCGTCCGTGAAAGGCAACATCCCCAGTTTGGGGATGGTGTGACTCGCGCTGGCGATGAGGCCGATGCCTAGCAGAAACAGGCAGAGGATTAAGTTAAAAAGGTAGCTATAGAGGCGCAGTACAAACCCGAATACCGTCAATGGATCTCCTTATGAGCGCAAAGAGCGCGAGCCGCGGCGCGGGACGCTAAGGCACTCGGCGTAAATCATCTGCAAGCCAGCCACTTTCACTACGAGAACCCCGTATTGTAACAATCAGAGAATTCTCTTTCCCATAGCTGACGTCACTAGTTCCACTCCTAAAAGCGCTGTTCGGTTCGCCGTGTCCAGCACTGGGTTCACTTCCACAATCTCCATGGAAACCAAACGTCCCGAATCGCTGATGGTCTCCATGGCAAGATGCGCCTCGCGGTAGGTCATGCCCCCGCGAACCGGCGTGCCCACCCCGGGCGCTTCGTCAGGATCCACGGAATCCATATCCAGCGACAAATGAATGCCGGCAGTACCTTGCCCTGCAATTTCGATCGCGCGCTCCAGGACCGACCGGAGGCCCAGTTCGTCAATGTCGCGCATCGTGAAAACGGTGACGCCAGACTTGCGCACCTCATCGGCCTCCCGAGCGTCTACGTCGCGAATGCCTATCAACACAACGTTGCGCGATTCCACTTTGGGCGAGAAGTCCAGGATCTCCGTCAGCTCGCTTGGGCCCAAGCCCATGCAACACGCGAGCGGCATGCCATGAACATTGCCGCTGGGGCTGGTCGCGGGCGTATTCATGTCGGCATGTGCGTCAATCCAGATCAGGCCAATCTTCTCGCCGCGTTGATTGAAGGAGGCCGCGACGCCTGCGACCGTGCCGACCGCTACCGAATGATCGCCGCCGAGAACGAGTGGAACCTGCTTCGCATTCATGGCTGTGTTAACCAGCTGCGCCAGCTTCGTGCAGGTTTTGGCGATCTGCGGCAGGTAACGAGCGTTGTCGGGGCCGATTGGTACGCTTTCCTGCTGCGCGACAGAAACGTTTCCCAGATCTTCCACGCTGTAGCCGAGCGAACTCAGTTTGGCGTTCAATCCGGCTAGTCGGAGGGCGGAGGGACCCATGTCAACTCCGCGCCGGCCCGCCCCAAGATCAAGCGGCGCTCCGATAATCGCGATGGTGGATTGCTGCATGGTTTACGTGAACCGGCCTTCCTTTGAACAGGGAAGAATCGCTGCTTGAGACCAGGCACCCTAGGGGCGCGTGCGGTACAACATTCGCGGATAGGGGATGGTCTCCCGGACGTGCTCCAGTCCGCACATCCATGCCACGAATCGTTCCACGCCCATTCCAAAGCCCGCATGCGGCACGGTTCCAAAGCGCCGCAGATCCAGGTACCATTCGAAGGCCTCGCGGGGAAGGTTGTGTTCAGCTAGCCTCTTTTCGAGCAGTACCAGATCGTGAATGCGCTGGCCACCCCCGACAATCTCACCGTAGCCCTCGGGCGCAATGACGTCCACGCCTAACGCCAGCTCAGGCCGGTGTTCGTCCGGCTGGAAATAGAACGCTTTGATTTCGGTCGGGTAGCGATCCACCATCACGGGCCGGTCGAAGTCCTCGGTCAAGCAGCGTCTCATCGGTGTTGCCGAAATCACCTCCCCACTGGATCTCGCTGCCCTTAGCCTGCAGGATTTTCACCGCCTCGTCGTAGCTCATCCGCGGGAACGGTTTCTGGATGGACTCCAACTTCGTTACATTACGTTCAAGCGTCTTCAACTCCTCCTTTCGGTTCTCTAGCACCCGCCCCACTGTGTAGACAATCAAGTCCTCGGCTACATGTTTGACGTCCTCCAGATCAGCAAAGGCCATCTCCGGTTCCACCATCCAGAACTCCGTCAAATGGCGGCGCGTTTTGGATTTCTCGGCCCGGAACGTAGGGCCAAAGCAGTAAACGTTACCGAACGCCATTGCATTCGCTTCGTTATAGAGCTGGCCGGATTGGGTCAGATAGACCTTCTCGTCTTCGAAGTACTCCACTTCGAAAAGCGTGGAAGTGCCTTCGCAGGCCGCCGGCGTGAATATGGGCGTATCCACTAACGTGAATCCGTGCGAATCGAAGTAATCGCGGATCGATTTGATGACTTCATGACGAACCCGAATCGCCGCATGCTGCCGTCGGCTGCGGAGCCAAAGATGGCGGTGATCCATCAGGAAGTCAACACCATGATCCTTGGGCGTAATCGGGTATGGATGCTGTTCGGAGACATGTTGAAGGACGCGAGCGCCTTCCACATCGAGTTCGTATCCGCCGGCCGCGCGCTGCTCCGCCCGGACTTTACCGCGAATTATGACCGAACTCTCCTGGGTGAGACCCTTCATCGCTTCGAAAACACCTTCGGGGAGTTGGTTCTTCACGGCAACGCATTGGATCATGGCGCTGCCGTCGCGAATAATCGGGAAGACGATCTTGCCGGACTTGCGCAGATTGTAGAGCCAGCCCGCGATCTCCACGGTCTCTCCAGCGTGCTCGCCGGCATCCGCGATCCGGATGTGGACCACGGGCTGCGCGCCGGTGCTCATAGCGTTCGACTCAACAGTTACATTTGGGGCGAGGTTAGAATCTGTACTCATAGTTGTTTCCTT
This sequence comes from uncultured Acidobacteriaceae bacterium, assembly GCA_963771305.1. GTDB lineage: Bacteria > Acidobacteriota > Terriglobia > Bryobacterales > Bryobacteraceae > CAJCIT01. The sequence continues at coordinate 84,338 of CAVYTS010000042.1, read as the reverse complement.
AATTGAGCGCAAGGAGCTGGTCGGCTATTCGCTTAGCGTGTTCGATGGGATGCTCCACATCTGGTGGCTCCCGCAATTCCAGCAGAAGCGGATACTGGTTCGGCCGCGAAGCCAGCATCTTCATGGAACTCGGCCAATCGACAGTGCCCTTCTGTTCCAGCGGATAGGCATGCAAGTCGTTTTTCCCGTCGTTGTCGTGGATATGCGTGGACCGTATCCGGTCAGCCATAGCTTCGAACTCACTTAAAATGCTTCCCGACATATGGGCATGGCCGATGTCGAAACAGTAGTTCATCCGGAGATGCGTGCTGCCGAGAAAGTACTGCAGTCGCTGCGCCGACGCCAGATCGTTCGGCGTGTTCTCGAGCAGCACTTCGACGCCGCGATGCGCAGGCAAACAGACGGATCTCTTCGAGTGACGAGAATGCTGCATCCATCTTTTCCTCGCTAAACTCATCGCCGCTGACGCCGAGGTGCTGGACCAGGTAGCGAAAGGGAATATCGTCGGCGATCTCAAGGGCCCGTTTGACTTCTTCCACGGCCACTCTCCGCTTGGATTTCAGCGTGTGGGCAATGTTGATCACCGATTGCGGCCCGGAACGTCCCCATATCTCGTCGGAGTACATCGGCGAATGCACCGAGTGCAGTTTTAGTTCCGAGTCGCGAAACCAATATGCCAATTCGCTGAGCTGCGCCTTGTCTTGATAATCCAGGTGCTGCCGCGCGCAAAAGACCTCAACCAGCGGAAACCCGGCATTCCAGATCCGTTCCAGCCAGATCGTGGTCAAGCGGTGATTCACCACCAAATGGGTGGACAAAGCGATTTGCATAGGGCTCTTCTCAGGCGTTCTTGACTGGAACGCCCCTCATTAGTATCCGGATACCTTGCCGTACGAGCGGCTTTCGGTACCGCCCTCCAGGACCCCGTCACGGATCACGATGGCTTCGACGCGCGCCACGCCGCCGGTGGGCTTGACGATGTACCCCATTTTTATCAACGCCGCTTCGGTCTCCGGGCTGAAGCCTTTTTGCAGATAAAGTATGTCGGGTTTCCACTGGTGGTGAAAACGGGGAAGATCTACCGCGTCTTGTGGGTTCATGTTGAAGTCTACGACATCGAGTATTACTTGCAACACACCGGTAGTGATGCGTGAACCGCCGGGTGCGCCAACTACCATGAACAGCTTCCCGTTCTTCGTCAGAATGACTGGCGTCATCGACGAAAGCGGACGCTTTCCGGCCTCGATGGCGTTTGCCTCGCCTCCGATCACCCCGAACATATTGGGCGACCCCGGCTTGGCTGAGAAGTCGTCCATCTCGTTATTGAGCAGTACGCCGGCGCCGGGAACTGTCACGCCGTTTCCAAAGTAGGCGTTCAATGTATACGTAAGCGATACCGCGTTCCCTTTTTCATCGACCACGTTGAAATGGGTTGTTTCGCTGCCCTCGTACTGGGAAACATGCGCCGCGACCGCGGTGGGCAAGCCAGGTTCAATCAGGTCACTGGGGGTCGCGTGGTCCGGATCAATCGACTGGCGCCGCTTCGTGACATAGGCCGGATCAAGCAACGACTTGACGGGAACGTTATAGAAGTCCGGATCGCCCAGGTATTCACTGCGATCGGCGTAGAATCGCCGCATGGCTTCCGCCATGTAGTGCACCGTGGAAGGCGCGTCAGGACCGGCGGCTGCATACTTCGTTCCCTCCAGCATCCCCAGCATCTGGAGCACGCCGATGCCACCGGCGCTTGGCGGGGGCGGGAGAATCAGGTGATAACCGTGATAATCACCTTCGAGCGGCTTACGCTCGACAGCCTTGTAACTTTTCAGGTCTTCGAGCGTGATGAGGCCGCCGTGTGCAGCCATCTGCTGGGCAATCTTCTGCGCGGTTTCACCTTCGTAGAAGCCGGCCGCGCCCCCGGCGGCGATACGTTCCAACGTCGCGGCCAGTTCAGGCTGCTTCAGTGTTTCGCCAGCCTTGTAGCCATATCCGCCCCGCAGAAAAATGCGCGTCGATTCCGGGTCGGATGCCAGTAGTTTCGCGGAGTCCTCGATGGCCTTTGCGAGTCCCTCATCTACGACGAATCCATCACGAGCCAGTTTGACCGCCGGCGCCAACAGACTCTGCCACTTTTTGGTACCGAATCGCTTGTAAGCATCGGCTAATCCCTTCACCGATCCCGGCACCCCGGCGGCGCGCCAGCCCACCAGGCTCTCTTTGGTAGGGTTGCCGTCCGGCCCAAGATACATATCGTGGGTTGCCTTCAGCGGAGCCTCTTCACGAAAGTCCACGAAGGTCGAAGTCCCATCGGCCATTCGGATCAACGCGAATCCGCCTCCGCCGAGGTTCCCCGCTTGTGGATGCGTGACCGCCAGCGCGAAACCCACTGCTACCGCCGCGTCGATCGCGTTGCCGCCATCTTTCAATACCGCCAAACCAACATCGGCGGCAAGGTGCTCCTGCGCCACTACCATTCCGTGTTTGGCGCGGACCGGCTCCTTCGCGATGACGAGGGTAGTCACGGCAGAAAAAAGGGCAAACAGCACACAACATCGCGTCATTCGCGAGCGTGGTCGCATAAGGCTCAGTCTAACGTAGCCGTCTGATTTCGACGGCGCATTACCAGCGCCGCCAAGCCGTATCCGTCACGACGCCGTTTTCATCTGCAGTCAGCGTCACAATCAAAACGCCGGGCACTGTGGGGAAGGACTCCGCCGGAGGCGCCCTCCAGATGTAGAGGCTCCGGCCGGAGTCTCCAAATATCTCCTCGATCGGCGGACCGAACTGGCGCTTCGCGTCGCCGATCGGGTGGCCTGCTAGTGATTCCACTACCCGCGAAATATGCGCCGCGCTCCTGCGTTTCCGCTTCGCGATGAAATGCTCCCGAAGTAATAGCCATGAGCTAACTCCGCCCAGGAACAAAACGAAAACGGCCGTTTCGAAAACGAGCATAAGCAAGAGGAGGTCGAATGCTGGACCCCTCTAATCAGGATGCTAGCAACCCTTGGGCCAAAACGGCTTGCCCTCCGCTCAATTGATGTTTAACACCGCCGTCGCCACCTCTTCACCCATCTCCACTTTGATCTTGAAGCCAAGGCGGTCACTGATTTTCAACATCCCTACGTTCTCCGAGAGAATGTTGCCGACTACGCGTTTCACCTTCTCCGCTTTGGCCATCTCCACGATTCGCCGCAAGAAGATGGTGCCCAGGCCCAGGCGTTGCGCATGGTCGGCCACGATGACGGCGAACTCGCCCTCATCTTGATCCAGTGATTTCGCGAGCCGTCCGACGGCAAGAATCTCCCGTTCGCCATCGGACCGCTTTCGCTCCGCGACAATGGCAATCTCGCGATCGTAGTCAATGAAACAAATCTTCGTCAGACGTTCATGGGCGACACGTTGGGTGTAGTTAATAACGCGGAAATAACGAAAATAGATGGTCTGCTCGGAAAGATGCTCGTGGAAATCCTTGACCAGTGGTTCGTCCTCTGGTCCGATGGGTCGCACCGTGACCGTAGAGCCATCTTTCAACTGCTCCTGCCAGACGTACTGCAGCGGATACGGCCGAATCACGGTGGCGGGGAGTTGTTGGTCGCAGATCTCCTGCCCGTGCACCACCACTCGCGCATCCAGCGCGATAATGCGGTCCGCGGACACCAACAGCGGGTTGATGTCCATTTCTTTGATCCACGGTTGTTCGCACACCAGCCGCGAGAATTTGACCAGGATGCCATCCAGTTCCTGGAGGTCGACCGGTTTGCGCCCTCGCACACCCCTCAGCGCCTTGAAAATCTTGGTCTGCTCCATCATGCGTCGCGCAAGCGTAGTGTTGAGCGGCGGTAGCGCCAGTGAACGGTCCTTAAACACCTCCACCAATTGGCCGCCTGTACCGAACAGCAACACCGGGCCAAATTGTGAATCGACGCTACTGCCCAGGATCAGCTCATAGCCGTCACTGAGGCGAATCATCGGTTGGACGGTGACGCCTTCGAAATGCTCCCCGCCGACTTTGGCCGCAACCGACTGGCGAATCCGCTGATAGGCATCGCGGACCGCCTTCTCGGCAGGCAGGTTGAGCTGAACGCCTCCGACATCTGTTTTGTGGGTAATGGTGTGCGAGTGCAACTTCAAAACGACTGGATACCCGATTTCGTTCGCCGCCTGAACCGCGTCGTCTTCAGAAGCTGCGACGGTCGTGGTAACAGTCGGAATTCCGTAGGCGGCGAGAACTCGCTTGGATTCTTCTTCCGTCAGCAGCGTGCGGCCTTCTGCGCGCGCGGATTTTAGCAGCTTGGTCGTTTCGGTTCGCGCGGTGGGGTCCGCTACCGAACCTTCGACCGCGGTCGGCGTCTCATACAGGCCCTTCAGATTGTAACTGTATTGCCACAAGTAATGAAAGGCGCGTGCGGCCGCGTCGGGATACGGGAACGTGGGAATGCCGGCGCGATTCAGAATGTTTTCTCCGGCGAGGACGTCGTCGCCACCCATCCAGGAGGCAAGTATCGGCTTCCCCCCAAGATCCGCGTAGGGCTTCAAGTGCTCGGCGGTCATGGTCGGGTCAGTCATCGCTTGCGGGGTCAGGATAACCAGCAGACCGTCACTCGCCGGATCTTTCGCCGCGATCTCCACGGCTTTGGCGTAACGCTCGGGTCCTGCGTCTCCCAGTATGTCCACTGGATTGTTGTGGCTCCAGTGCTGCGGCAGTACTTCGTTGTAGGCCTGAATGGATTCGTCCGAGAGGGCGCTCAGTTCACCACCCAGCGATACCAGCGCATCGGTAGCTAAGACACCGGGGCCGCCCGCGTTGGTGATAATCGTCAGCCGTGGACCCTTCGGGCGCGGCTGACGTCCGATAACTCCCGACATGTCGAAAAGATCGGAGATCGAATTCACCCGCAAGACACCGCAGCGGCGGAATGCCGCATCCAGCACTTCATCACTGCCTGTCAATGAGCCAGTGTGAGAAGCCGCGGCGCGACTGGCTGCTTCCGAGCGGCCCGGCTTAATGACCACGATCGGCTTGCCCAATGCCACCTCGCGCGCCGCTGATAGAAATGAACGGCGCGTTCCCGATGGATTCCATGTAGATTACAATGCTGCGCGTGTGCGGATCGTCTCCCAAGTACTGGATAAGGTCTCCCCAACCTACGTCGAGCATGGAACCGATGGACACGAATGCGCTGAATCCCACCAGCTCTTTCAAACTCCAATCCAGAACCGCCGTACAGAGCGCTCCACTTTGGCTGATGAACGCTACGCCGCCGGCGTGCGCCATCGCGCCCGCGAACGTGGCGTTCAAGCCGATCAGCGGACTCATCACGCCAAGGCAGTTCGGTCCGATGATGCGGAGCTTTCCGCGGCGCGCGATTCCGAGGATCCGCTGCTCCAGTTCCAAACCCGCTGGCCCGGTCTCCTTGAATCCGGCCGAGATAATAATCGCGCCTTTCACGCCAGCCGCGACGCATTCCTCAATCAAGCCGGGCACTGTGTCCGCCGGCGTGACGATCACCGCCAGATCCACCTTCAGCGGAACCGCCGCGATGGAGGGATATGCCTTGATTCCCAAAACGCTGGGACGCTTTGGATTGACAGGAAAAACAGTACCGCCGAACGGAGTACTGATCAGATTCCAAAGAATGGTTCGGCCGACACTATCTTTGCTTTCCGTAGCCCCGATGACAGCAACATGTTTGGGCTTAAAAAAGACTTCTAATGAATTCCCTGACGGGATCATTTCTCTACGCGACCTTTCTGCTCCGAGAGCATGAGGGTCATCGCAATTCCTGAGCACCCCGAGTCCGCCGAAAGTAACTCACCCGTAACCTGACTGCGCGGCGCCCGCGAAGCCCCTGAGTTCATCCTATCGTTTCGCTTAAGCAAAACTGCGTTTCTTGCCGGCCTCACGTCAGGGTCTTCCGTGAATTGTGCGAGAACTCCTAACGGCGCTGGAATATCAGAGGCTGGCAATTCATAGTGCATAGGGCCAATGTGGCTTGGCGAAGACGCCGCCGTCGATCCATAGGGTCTGGCCGCTGATGAACTCGGCGGCGGGACTCGCCAGGAACACGACGAATTCGCCCACGTCCTCCGGCAGGCCGATGCGGCCCATCGGCGCGACCTTCGACCAGAGTGCCGCGTATTCCCCGCCCTCGTGTTTTGTTCTTTCTACTTCAATTGCTCCCGGCGCTGCACAGTTCACGCGGACTTTATACTTGCCCAGTTCGACCGCCGCGGACTTCGTGAACATCTCTATGCCGCCCTTGCTGGCCGTATAGTTCACCAGATTGGGGAACGCCAGCTTGTTGCATCCGGAGCCAATGTTTATGATGCTTCCGCCCAGGCCGTGATCTCTCATCTGCCTTCCCGGCCTGCTGCGTGCAAAGAAAGCAACCCTTCAGATTGGTGTCAAGCACGTGGTCCCATTCGTCCTCGGTCAAATCCAGGAGCGGCTTCCAAGTCTGCACGCCCGCATTGTTCACTAAGATGGTCAGCGGCGAGAACATGCGGCAACACTTCATCGAACATGCGGTTGATGTCGGCAGATCGGCCGACGTTTGCTTTAACCGCGACGGCCATCCGCCCCATGGCCTGAATCTCTTTCACAACTTCCTCGGCCCCCGCGCGATCGGAGTTGTAGTTCACGACGACGTCTGCCCCGGCGCGGGCAAGCGCGACCGCGATGCCGCGGCCAATCCCTTTGCTGGCTCCTGTCACAAGCGCTTTCTGTCCGGCTAACACCGCCGGGATTGCCGACGAGATGGATGTGGAAAATGGCATTGTCTGGATTCCGGGCCGCTGACGGCTCGCCCCCACTTATATTTACTAAATTGCATTCTCAACAGCTGCCGTTCCCATGCTTTAATTGGGATGTCGGGACGCTGCCGGAAACTCATTACGCTACCAGTGTCCCCAGACTTAAGGAGTGTCCTAAATTGGCTGTAAAAGTTGCTGACCCGGCGCAGGTGCGCGAACCTGCGGAGCGCTGGACCACCACCGACGCTGCCGAGATGTACGACATTGCTGCTTGGGGCAAAGGCTACTTTTCAATAGGCGACTAACGGAAACGTTTTCGTCCATCCGGGAAAAGACCCGGAACGTAAGATCGACCTCAAGGAACTGGTGGACACGCTGGAGTGGCGGGGCATCTCTATGCCCATCCTGATCCGTTTCGGCGAGATTCTGAAGCACCGTCTCGGTGAGATGCACCAGGCCTTTGATAATTCCATCCGCGAGCACGGCTATCAGGGCAACTATTGCTGTGTTTATCCCATCAAGGTAAACCAGCAGCGCCAGGTAGTTGAGGAGGTCTTCGAGTACGGACGGCCGTACCGCTTTGGTCTTGAAGCGGGTTCAAAACCCGAGTTGTTGGCTGTGCTCGCCATCGCTGACAATGAGACCCCCATTGTTTGCAACGGCTTCAAAGATGACGAATACATCGAGATGGTCATGCTGGCCAAGAAGATAGGCCGCCGCATCACACCGGTTGTCGAGAAGTACACCGAACTGGAACTGATCGTGAAGCACGCCAAGAAGGTCGGCGTAAAGCCAACCATCGGAATCCGTGTAAAACTGGCGAGCCGCGGTTCAGGCCGCTGGAAGTCCTCGGGTGGCTATCGTTCGAAATTCGGCCTGACCGTTACCGAAGCCCTGAAGGCCGTGGCGTACTTGAAAGAGAACGACCTTCAGGACAGCCTCGAGTTGTTGCACTTCCATCTGGGCAGTCAGATCACCAACATCCGTCAGATCAAGGCCGCGGTGATTGAAGCCGCGCGCATCTATGTCGACCTGAAGCGCATGGGCACCGGTCTCTGTTGCCTCGATGTCGGCGGCGGTCTCGGTGTCGACTACGACGGTTCTCAAACCGACTTCGAATCCAGCGTCAACTACACGCTCGACGAGTACGCCCGCGACGTGGTCTATCACATACAGAGCATCTGCGATGAAGCAGAAGTGCCGCATCCGACCATCATCACGGAGAGCGGCCGGGCGGTCGCGGCCTATCACAGCGCGCTGGTCTTCAATGTGTTGGGTGTCAGCGGTTTCGGTGAAGAGGAATTGCCGACCAGCGTTCCCGAGGACTCCGAGCAGTGCCTCATCGACCTGTTCGAGACGCATCGGACGCTCAGCAAGAAAAACTTGATGGAGACCTACCACGACTCCCAGCAGGCGCTCGATTCAGCGCTGAATCTGTTTAGCCTTGGTTACTTGACCCTCGAACAGCGGAGCCAAGCCGAAAACCTGTATTGGACCATCTGCCGAAAGATCCTGAAGATCGCCGGCGAACTGGACTACTTCCCCGAAGAGCTCGAAGGCCTCGATGGCATGTTGTCCGACACGTATTTCTGTAATTTCTCGCTCTTTCAAAGCATGCCGGACAGCTGGGCCGTGAAGCAGCTTTTTCCCGTCATGCCCATCCACCGGCTCAACGAAATACCAATGCGGCGAGGCGTGCTGGGCGACATCTCCTGTGACTCCGATGGCAAAGTGGATCAATTCATCGACCGCCGGGACGTCAAGAAGACTTTGCCGTTGCACTCCTTCAACGGGCAGCCTTATTACCTGGGCGCGTTTCTTCTCGGTGCATACCAGGAGATCCTGGGCGATCTTCACAATTTGCTCGGTGACACCAACGCAGTGCACGTCACGCTGAATGAGCAGAGCGAAGTGGTGCTGGAAACGGTGGTCCAGGGCGATACGGTTCGAGAAGTGCTGGCCTACGTCCAGTTCAATGCGCAAAACCTGCTCGACGAGTTCCGCAAAGATGTGGAAACCGCCGTCCGCGAACAGCGCATCGGATACGAAGAATCGGGCCGATTGTTGAAATTCTACGAGGACGGCCTCAACGGCTACACGTATCTCGAACAGTAAGGAAAAAGCTACCCCGGGCAGCCTCAGCGTCGTCCTGGTCTCTCCGCGCAATCCGCTCAACATCGGAGCGGCCGCCCGGGCCATGAGCAACTTCGGTTTCGCCGATCTCCGTCTCGTGAACCCTTACGATGTCGCGTTCAGGGAAGCTGTCTCGGCGGTAAAGTCCCACTACATCCTGCAAAGCGCCAAGGTTTTCGAGAACTTGGTCGATGCCGTGGCCGATTGTTCGTTGATCGTTGGAACCACTTCACTCGGCCGCCGCGACCTGCACGCGCCACTTCATCGCCTGGAAAGCGCGGGCCGGCTGGTCAAGGGGCAATGGGAGACCGCTCGCGTCGCGCTGTTGTTTGGTTCCGAGAAGTTCGGCCTTTCCAACGACGACCTGAGCCACTGCCAGTGGTTTCTGCGAATTCCGACCCGGGACGAGCACGGGTCCATGAATCTGGGCCAAGCCGTTTCCATCTGCCTCTATGAGTTGAGCCGGAACAGCCGGGCCGCCTCGCATCAGTTTCCTGCGCCTGCCAATGCGACCAACCAGGATCTCGAGCGCATCAACGCGCTATTGCTGGAGATTCTTTCCAAGAGCAGCTACATCAATGAGCGGACGCGCCATTCCACCGAGCTCAAACTGCGCCGCCTCATCAAACGCCTTCACCTGCCTGCCCACGACGCCGAAGTCTGGCTGGGAATCTTCCGGCAGATACTTTGGAGAATCGATCGCAGCTAGCTAAGCTAGTGAAACATCTGTCAAATCTCAGCACAGAACCGCGCGCGTGAGTGTCTGTGTGAAAACTCCAGCACTGAACCGCGAGCGTCAGCGAGCGGACCCCCGACAAGGCCGACCGGGACAGGCGCCTGTCCCAAGGCGATCACGAAATCCTCTCTTGTCAACTCAAGCCCAATCGCCGCCTGGACAGAGCGAGCCTGTCCCAAGATGCAATACAGTCGACTCGTCACTCTATCGCAAAGTTTTCACACAGACTCGTCAGCAAACGGAATACTCGGAAAAGCCGACCTGGTGCGGCTTATTGCTGGCGACCATCAGGGCGATGATATCCTGATTGCCGATGACGAAGATGCAACACACCTATCGGCTTTCTCGGGCGCTTCGTGATGACGACCTCGCAGCCGTCTCGCGCATCCACTCCGTCTACGGCATTTTCCAGGCTCGCGTGCGCCCATCGCTGGATGAACTCTTCGTGGAATATGATGCCACCCGCTTTTCCGCCAACGACGTCAAGGGAGTCCTTGAGCGCAACGGAATTCCGCTCGCCAGCTAAGCGCGTTTGGCCATCGATCGCGGTGGGTTCGGCTTGCCTCGTGGTTTTGGTGATGGCTTCGTGCCAGCCGCAGCGGTCTCTGGCCGAGCGTTCCCCCGCTGCCGTCCCTGAGCAGGGGACAGCCAAATGGAATCGCACGGACGTGCAAGCCATCCCTCCGGACGAGTTGCTGTCCGGTGCGGTGTCGAACGCTCGTCTGACCTATACCGGCCCTCTACCGATTACCGTTGATCTTTATCAGATGCCTTCCAGCGGATCCGCTTTCGAGGCTGCACAGAGATGGCGTACAACACCGGGTAAGTCAATCGCCTATCGCAACGATCTGTTTCTCGTGTTTAACTGCTCGCAGCCGGACGCAGCACGGGAATTCGCGGAGCCGTTCCTGGCCGCTTTGCGCTAGCCGATCTTCGCTGCCCGAACGCATAAGCGCCATAATCAAAAAATGTCCCCAGCGAACGCGCCGTCAATGAGGCGAATCCTTTCCTTTGCATTCGGCTTCATCGCAACTGTCCCTCTGTTATCTGCCGCCTCGCCCGCGGCCACCGGCGACTGGCCTGCCTATGGCCACGATCCCGGCGGCCAGCGCTACTCGCCGCTGACGGCCATAAACCGCGAAACAGTCAAGAACCTGACAACCGCCTGGACGTTCCGCTCCGGCGATGCTTACAAGCCGGCAGACAGTCGTGCAACCGCCTTCGAAGCCACGCCGCTGTATGTCGATGGGACAATTTTTCTAGGCACTCCACTGGGCCGAGTCATCGCGCTCGACCCCACAACCGGCAAGGAGCGTTGGTCCTACGATCCGAGGATTCCGAGGGACAAGGGCTACGGCGATTACGCCAACCGCGGCGTTTCCACCTGGGTGTCCGCCAAAGGCCAGCGGCGTATTTTCATAGCGACCGTCGACGCCCGCCTGATCGCCCTCGACGCCCCGAATGGAAAGCCGTGTGCTGACTTCGGTGACAACGGCGTCATTGATCTGCGCCATGGCCTGCGCATCGCACCCCGCGGCTTTGCCGATTACGAAGAAACCTCGCCACCTGCCGTCATTCGCAACGCGATTGTTGTGGGCTCGGGCATCGCCGACAACGGTGCAACCGACCAACCCAGTGGTGAAGTGCGCGCCTTTGACGTCCTAACCGGCAAACAACTCTGGTCATGGGATCCCATCCCGCAAGATCCTCACTTGCCCGCGGCGGAAACCTGGAAAAACGGCAGCGCCGCAAAAACCGGTGCCGCAAATGCCTGGTCGATCATTGCCGCCGACCCCGCACGCAATCTCGTGTTCGTTCCCACCGGCAGCCCGAGCCCGGACTACTACGGTGGCGAGCGTCTCGGCAATAACGTCTACGCCAACTCGATTGTGGCCCTCAATGCCGAAACCGGCCAGCCTGTCTGGTACTTCCAAACCGTTCACCACGACCTGTGGGATTACGATGTTGCATCGCCACCCCTACTCTACGACATTCACCAAAACGGCAAGCTGATTCCCGCGCTGGCGGTTGGCTCAAAGACCGGACATCTCTTCATCTTGAACCGCGAAACGGGTCAACCAGTCTTCGGCGTGGAAGAAAAACCTGCGCCCAAGAGCGACATTCCCGGCGAGGTATCCTCGCCCACCCAACCCGTGCCGGTTCTTCCCAAGCCCCTGGTGCGGCAATCGTTCGACCCGAATACAGCGTGGGGCATCGCTGATGAGGATCGCGCCTGGTGTAAGGCCGAAATCTCGAAACTTCGCAATGAGGGGATTTTTACGCCGCCGTCCCTCCAAGGCTCGCTCATCTTCCCCGGCAACATCGGCGGCATGAACTGGGGAGGTTCAGCTTATGATCCTGCGCACGATCTGCTCATTCTGCCTGCCAATAATCTGGCGGCAGAGGTTCGCCTGATTCCGCGAGACGACTACGCCAAAGAACGGTCGGCCAATCGCGACCTCCACGGCGAATGGGAGTTCGCGCCGCAGCGCGGCACGCCATACGGAATGGCGCGCCGCTTTTTGCTGGCCCCGAAATATCATATGCCCTGCACGCCACCACCGTGGGGTGTCCTGACCGCCATTAACGCTTCCACCGGAGAAGTGAAGTGGCAAGTTCCTCTGGGGCAGTTTGCGGGAACGGAGAAGATCCCGGCGGCTAAGTCGTGGGGCAGTCCTTCCCTGGGCGGCCCGATCACGACCGCCGGCGGCGTCACCTTCATCGCCGGCACCATCGAAGCCGCCATTCATGCATTCGACAGCGAAACAGGCGCGGAGTTGTGGAAAGCAACCTTACCTACCAGCGCACGTTCTACGCCCATGACGTTTCAAGGACCGGACGGCAAGCAGTACGTGCTGATTTGCGCGGGCGGACACGACGCCGGCGGATTGCCGCTCGGCGATTACGTCGTGGCGTTTACATTGCCCTAATGCCAGCGGAACAAGCATAGACTGGTCAGACTCCGGTGTCCTGAAGATGCTGCAAACTCCATCCAACCGATTCCGCCACCCCAGGGCACCCCTACTTCACCGTGATCTGATAAGGCATCAACTGCAGGATGCCGCCCCTCATCAGTGATGGGCTCGGCATGAAGCCAAGCGTTTTGCGAATCTTGTCCTGGGCCGCCGCGTCGGCCATCTGGTCCACCGGATTGCTCGTCAGCAACTCCAACAGACTCCGTCGAGCCGGGTACGCAATCAACGTAACTTCTCCCGTCAGCTTTGCGCGCTGTTTCAGGATGGCGATCGCCGAATCGATTCCGCCAAGATCATCCACCAGCCCGTTCGACTTGGCCTGAGCTCCCATCCAAACGCGCCCTTGCGCGAGCGGGTCGATCTGGTCGTACGACTTTTTCCGCGCCGCGGCCACCTTTGAAACAAAGGAATGATAAGTCGCCTCGATGCCTTCATGCAGTTTTTGCTTCTCCGCGTCGGAAAGCGTTGTGAATGCCGAATCGATCCCGGCGAACTTTCCGCGCTCCAGCGCATCCACCCCGATGCCGAGCTTGTTGAAGAGATCCTTCACATTGGCTTTTCCGTAAATCACTCCGATTGAGCCGGTGATCGTGTTGGGGTAGGCCACCACCTGGTTGCCTGTCATCGAAATGAAGTAACCGCCGGATGCCGCATAGTCCGACATCGAAATCACCAGCGGCTTGGCGTCACTCAGCATCTTCAGCTCGTGCAGGATCTCGTCGGACGCAACAGCATCGCCCCCGGGTGAATCCACGCGCAGGATCACGCCTTTGACAGTGTTGTCGTTCTTGAGTTGGCGGATTGTCTTCGAGATGTTCTCCGAAGCGATCACATCGTTGTTGCCGAACATGTCGTCGACCCGTCCGCGAACAATGTCGCCGTCGGCGGCCAGAAACGCGATGTGGTCACCTTTGTACGGGATGGCGCGAGAGTAAGTTCGTAGCGACACTCTGCTCAGGTCGCCCGCGCCCACTTTGTTCTTCAGCTCATCAAACATCTGGTCTTCGTAGGCAAGCACATCCAACAATCCCGCATCCTTCGCTTGGCTGGCCGTGAACGGTCCTTGATTCACTGCCGCCTCGACATCCTCGGATGTTTTATGGCGGCCATTCGCGACTGTTTTGCAGAAATCGCCGTACAACTGGTCGAGGACCTGATTCAAGACCTCGCGGGTTTCGGGAGACATGTCTTTCCGCGTGAACATGTCGCCGGCGTCTTTATAGCGTCCGATATGGTCGAACTCGAATGACACGCCCAGCTTATCCAGCGCGCCCTTCAGGTACATCGTCTCCAGCCGCATGCCCTTCACGTTCACCAGATCGTCAGGCGAGTCGTAGATTTTATCGGCCACCGACGCGATGTAGTACTCGTGAAGGCCCGCTCCCTGCAACTGTGCGTACAGCGGCTTGCCCGACTTCTTGAACGTAACCAGGTCGTCACGTAGTTCCTGCAGTTTGGCCCAGCCGACGTTCAGCCCGCGTGGGCGAATAACCACTGCCTTGATTCGTTTGTCAGTGGCCGCAAAGCGCAACGACGACCAAAAGTCGCGGACCGTGACAGGGGCTTGCTGTTCGAAAAACGGAAGGGGCACTTCGATGGGGGCGGCTTCGGGAAGGTCGCCATCCAGATTGAGTAACAGAACGGAATTGCCCGCAATCGTCGGCGCTTGCTTGGAGGTCGCCAGCTTGGCAATAACCAGCAGGAAAATCACGCCGCACAGTGCCGCAAACACAAGACCGACGAGTACGCCCAACAGGAACTTCTTCATAACCCCGCTGCTCTCCATTCGCAGGTTATCAGAGGCTCCCCCGGCCGCACGAACGTCCACCCGCGCAGTGGGGTGGACGCCAACAACAGCGCCGCTCTCCGCCTCGGAGCAGGACGCCTACGTCCGGCTCTTCCAAATCACGAATCGGCCCCTTCTAAATTCGGTCAGCCATTATACTCGTTGTCAGAGGCCGTCTCTGTTCCGGATCTTCGAGACACCCGCGTCGAGCATTCTCAGTCCAACCACCGGATTCATTCGCGAAGCGGGCTTCACCCACTCGCTGACGCCGGCCCGCAACTGTACCTACGGTTGTTCCTACTGCTACGTACCAACTATGGGCATCTACGGCGGATTGAAGCCGGAGGATTGGAAGCACTGGGGCCAGTTCACCACCTTCAAAGCAAACGCCGCGCCGCTGCTCCGGAAGCAACTCCGGCCCGCTCAAATCATTTACTGTTCACCTCTGGTGGACCCGTACCAGCCCGCTGAACAGGTGGATCCCCACATGCCTCCGCTGTTAGCCGCGGTGGCGGAAGCTCCGCCTCGTATCTTCGTGATCCAAACCCGTTCGCCATTAATTCTGCGCGACCTCGCGATTCTGCGAGAAGTGACTCGCTGTACGAAGTTGCGCGTCAGCTTCTCCATCACCACCAACCGCGACGACGTCCGCCGCCGTTACGAGCCGCATTGCGAATCGAATGACCAGCGCCTGGCGGCCGTCCGCGAACTGCGCTCCGCTGGAATTGAGGTGTATGCGACTCTTGCTCCACTCCTGCCATGCGATCCGGAGCGCCTCGTGCATGACGCGCTGGAAGCCACCGGCCGGGGTCTCATTGGCGACCCCCTGCATGTCCGTGGCGTCAAGCCGCGCGGCGCCACCACCCGCCATGCAGCGTTTCAAATCGCGGAGCGGCACGGCGAAACAGAGTGGTTCGACCCTGCCTTCCAGGAATCGGTTGTTCATACTATGAAGCGTGTGGCCCGTGCGGCGAAGCTTGACTTCGCCACGGGGCCCGAGGGCTTCCAATGGCTGGCACAACCCTGATCGACACTGCAACGACAGACCAACCTACTCCTGCCGTCATTCTTGAGCGGCTCGGCATCCGCGGCATCTCGCAAGGCGCCTGCGGGAAGCAATGGCTCACCTGCTCCGGGCCCGAATTGTCGTCCTATAGCCCGCGCGATGAATCTCTGCTTGGCGCTGTGCAGACCGCTACGCTCGCTGAGTACGAGCAGGTCATCACGGACGCGCAAGAGGTCTTCACTCGCTGGCGAATGCTCCCCGCTCCGCAGCGCGGCCTCATTGTACGCGCCATCGGTAACGAATTGCGGAAACACCTCGACGACCTCGGTAACTTGGTGACGCTCGAGATGGGCAAGATCCTGGCGGAAGGGATGGGCGAAGTCCAGGAGATGATTGACATCGCCGACTTTTCCGTCGGCCTCTCGCGACAGCTCTATGGTCTGACGATTCAAAGCGAACGCCCGCTGCATCGTATGTATGAACAGTGGCATCCACTCGGCTTGGTCGGTGTCATTTCGGCTTTCAACTTTCCGGTGGCTGTCTGGTCCTGGAATGCCCTCGTCGCCGCGGTCTGCGGCGATTGCATCATCTGGAAGCCTTCTCCGAAAACGCCGCTTACCGCCATCGCGGTCCAGCACATCTGCCGGCGGGTTCTCGTTGACCATGGCTGGGAAGGCGTCTTCTCTCTGGTTATCGGCAGCGATGTCGAGGTGGGTGAAAGCTTGATCAATGACAAGCGCATCGCACTCATCAGTGCCACCGGTTCCACCCGCATGGGTTACCGAGTTGCGGAAGTGGTCTCCAAACGCATGGGTCGCACCCTGCTCGAATTGGGCGGCAACAATGCCGTCATTGTGATGAACGACGCTAATCTGGATCTGGCCTTGCGTGGCGTCCTTTTTGGGGCCGTCGGCACGGCCGGCCAGCGATGTACGTCCGTACGCCGCCTCTTCCTGCAGCGCGGAGTGGCGTCCGCGTTCAAGGAGAAACTGCTCGCAGCGTACGAGCAGATTCGCATCGGCGACCCGCTCGCACCAGCCACACTGGTCGGTCCGCTGATTGATGCCGGTGCGGTCACGATGATGGATCAGGCTCTTCAATTCGCCACAGAGCAAGGTGGAACCGTTCTAACCGGCGGCGGCCGGATCAGCGATCAGCCCGGCTTTTACGTAAAGCCGGCCATCGTTGAAGCCCGTCACGATCTGCCCATTGTGCATCATGAGACCTTCGCGCCCATCCTCTACGTGATCGAATTCGATTCCCTCGATGACGTTCTGGCCTGGCACAACGAAGTGCCGCAGGGCCTCTCGTCCGCCATTTTCACGGACAGCGTGCGCTCGGCCGAAACATTCTTGAGCGCTCGTGGCAGCGACTGCGGCATCGCCAACGTCAACATTGGAACCAGCGGCGCTGAGATTGGTGGAGCATTCGGCGGCGAAAAGGAAACCGGCGGTGGCCGCGAGGCTGGCAGCGATTCCTGGAAGGCCTACATGCGCCGTCAGACCGTCACCATCAACTGGTCAGCCGATTTGCCGCTGGCGCAGGGAATCCAATTCGATTTGTAGTGGCGCGGACCAGCACAGTCGTGGACGCGGCGAAGGCTCTTGTAGTTTTGAACCAGCAGGTCATCGCCTGCCGTCTCTGCCCGCGCCTCGTTGAATATCGCGAGCGTGTAGCAGTGGAGAAGCGCCGTGCCTATTTGGATTGGACCTATTGGGGGCGGCCAGTCCCGTCTTTCGGAGATCCTGCCGCGCGGCTCCTCATTATTGGTTTGGCCCCGGGCGCCCACGGTGCGAACCGCACCGGGCGCATGTTCACGGGAGACCGTTCGGGTGATTTCCTCTACCGTGCCCTGTGGCAGACCGGCTTTGCCAACCAGCCCCAAAGCACCTCGATCGACGACGGACTTACGCTGACTGACGCCTACATCACCGCGCCGGTCCGTTGTGCCCCGCCTGACAACAAGCCGTCGCGCGACGAGATCCTAAATTGCCGTCCGTTCTTCGACCAGGAACTGGCAGCACTGCCGAACGTCCGCGTTGTGGTTGCGCTCGGCGGCATCGCCTTTGAAAACTACCTCGCCGCATTACAGCGGCGCGGGATCCTTAGGGCTCGCAGTGCCTTTCGTTTTGCACACGGGGCCGAGTATGAAACCCATGTTGAGGGCCCACTCGTTCTCTGCTCCTACCACCCCAGCCAGCAGAACACGTCTACCGGCCGGCTCACGGCGGACATGCTCCGCGATGTCTTCGCCCGCGCCAAATCAATTCTGGGATCAGACTGACTTCGCCCGCGGGGTAATGAATACGGTGCGTGCGCCACAATAAACTGATCCCGCATGACGCTTCCTGACCGGCTGGCGCAGTACTTCGAATTCAAACAACTGGGTACCAACTGGCGAACCGAACTGCTAGGCGGCGTGACGACCTACGTCACCATGGCCTACGTCATTTTCGTCAACCCTGCCATCCTGCACGAGGCGGGGTTGCCCATTGCGGCCGTCACGGTGGCAACCTGCTTGTGCGCCGCCGTCGCCAGTATGCTGATGGGCGCCTTCGCACGCTACCCCATCGCCCTCGCTCCAGGAATGGGGCTGAATGCGTACTTCACTTACACCGTCGTGAAGGGAATGGGTGTGCCCTGGGAAACGGCATTGGGCGCGGTGTTCCTGTCCGGCGTGGCGTTCCTATTGTTAACCCTTGCCGGATTACGCCAACTCATCGTGAAGGCCATCCCGAGAGAGTTGTACTCGGCGGTCGGCGTCGGCATTGGGCTCTTTATCGCATTCATCGGGCTTCGCAATTCTGGTTTGATTGTCGCGTCACCGGCCACCTACGTGGCCCTCGGAAATGTCAGAGCCCCGCAGGCTCTGCTTGCCATCTTTGGCCTCGTGGTGACGCTAGTGTTGTTCGTCCGGCGCGTTCCCGGCGCGATTCTGCTGGGTATCGTCGCCTCCACCCTTGTGGCCATCGCCACCGGTCAAGTGTCGTCGAAGCCGGCTCATTTCTCCGTGACGGAACTGGCCGGCACGGCCTTTCACCTTGATGTGCCCTCGGCATTGCGACTGGGTGGCCTGGAGATTGTCTTTGTTTTCCTGTTCGTGGATCTCTTCGACAATCTGGGGACCCTGCTGGCGGTGACCCGGGAGGCCGGTTTGGTGCCAGCGAACCTGACGCAAGCGAACGGAGAAATCCCGCGTCTGCGGCGAATCCTGCTGACCGACTCCATCGCCACCATGTTCGGCAGCCTCATGGGCACATCCACCGTCGTCAGTTATGTCGAGAGCGCTGCCGGTATTGCCGCTGGCGCGCGTAGCGGCGTCACAGCCATCGTCGTCGGTCTGCTGTTTCTACTGTCACTGCCGCTCGCCAGCCTCGCAGGTCTCTTTCCGGTCAGCGCTACCGCACCCGCACTGATCCTGGTTGGCGCGCTGATGATGGCGAGCGCAGCGGACATCGACTGGCCGGATCCAGTGGCCGCAATCCCTGCTTTTCTGACCATCCTCACCATCCCCTTGACTTTCAGCATCGCCACCGGCATCTCACTCGGCTTTATCGCCAGCGCCTTGCTGCGCCTCGTAGCCGGGCGCTTTCAGAAAGCGGACTTGCTTCTGTACCTGCTCGCGGTGTTGTGCATCCTCCGGTTTGCGTATCTGGCAGGGTAGCCGGTTCCTCGAACTTTCGACTTGTCAATTTCGGCTGGACTTCGGCGACTCGGAGAGTTAGGCAGGAGTTAGCAACGGTAGCGATACATTGGGACTTGGTGCGCGCACCTTGAACGTTTTAGTGTCCAGCACCAACTCATGAATTCGAGCGCTGACCATCCCGCCGGATTTCTTCGCCTTCTAATACACTGCCGGCGGACTCGGTGGTGCGGCCGGCGGATTCGGCGGGAAATAGGGCGTCTGCCCGCCCGTCTGAAAGAGCCGCTCCGTCTCCTGATTGAAAAGCACCCAAATGCCGTAGACGCCCAGCGCAGTCCCAACCGGAACCGTGGGCAAATGCAAGATGGACACAATAATCATCAGGATTCGCGCCCAGCCTTTGAAGTTCAACAGACCCCAGCCGCCAATAATTCCTGGCAGACCTACCAGGGCCACGAGGCAGGCAATGCCCACTCCGATGAGGGCCATGATCGGCGCTGCGACCACACTGTCGTTGCCGGACGATAGGCCTAGAAAGCCTGCGATACCACCGAATACCAGCAGCACGATGCCGCCTGCCAACACGATCAAGCCTCCCCAAACCATGTTTAGAATTCCTAAGATCTTGACGTGATCCCTCACCGCATTCCTCCGTTTTCTAACTCTCTCCTACCAAGCCAGTTCAACCGCAGCCAAGCCGGTATCTCCTGTTACATCAATGACCAGAGTATAGTCATTTTTGGCTCCGGGCGGTTCCACAACCTTGGCGGAGACGCCCCCAACCAGCGAGAGCGCCGCTGCGACATGTGCCGACTTCATCGGCTTGGCGCCCGCCTGCCTCTCGATTCCCCCGGCCCCGTCCCCCGACACCACATGCACGCCATCTTCTCGAATCGCCAGCCGTGCCGTTCCGTGCACATTGCCGCGCCAGACCGCCCCGCAAGTGATCTTTTCCGCTTTATCATCGACCACCCAAGCCTTGTCTTCCGGCGGGTGCACGTTGTGCTTGACATTGTGATCCCCCATGGCCGCCATTGCTTTCTTCGTCATATGCCCCAAGCCGTTCCAGGAGATCGCCAATTGATAGGGATACAAGCCGTCTTGCCTATCTTCAATACGCACGCGGAGGGCGTATCCGTTCGATAAACTTGGCTGCTCCACCACATGCACATAACCCCGGCTGGCGAGCGGTTCCACGTCAATTTCCATATCATCCGCCGGCATCGTCGTGACGAACCGGTAGACGACGTGGGTGGGCATCGGCCCCGACTTCGACTCAACCGTGACCCGGTCGCCCTGAACCACAAGATCATGAATTCCTTGGAGATCTGCCTGCCAGATCAGATTCGGCCGGCCCTCGCCGGCCTGCAAGGCCATGGGTAAAATCCCCAGCAGGGCAACTAGCACGAAGTTCCTCCAGCGACAACGGCCAAGCAAAAACCTTCGAAAGACGCTAAAATGTTCTTGGCTAGCAGTTCTTGCCTCGCCGCCCGACCCAGTTGCCCCGCGAAGAGGTTTGTGTCGCCTGCCGGCCATCAAGACGTTGCAACTGCCGGAACCTGTCGATTCTATGATTTTGAAGCCTTTCGCCTTCGCTCTTCTGCTGGCCGCCCAGCCACTGTCCTCGCGACTGGCTGATCGGTTGTTTGATAACACGTTTGAGGGCATTTACCGGCTTACTTTCTTTGACTGGGCTCTGCTGGTCCCGTACTTCACCATCTTGATTATCCTCTCTGTGTATGGAATGCATCGCTATGAAACGATGCGAGGTTACTTTAAACACCGTAAGAAGCTGCCCAAAGAGTCTCCGGTTCACTATGACAAGCTGCCGAAAGTGACCGTCCAGCTGCCGCTCTTTAACGAGCGTTTTGTTGTTGCCCGGCTGCTGGAAGAGATCTCGAAGATCGATTACCCACGCGACTTGCTGCAGATTCAGGTTCTGGACGATTCTACCGACGAGACCCATCCCTACACCGAACGGCTTTGCAATGAATACCTGGCCCAGGGGTTTCCCATCCAGTATCTGCATCGCACGAATCGCGATGGCTACAAGGCGGGCGCTTTACAGGAAGGTCTCAAGACCGCGACCGGCGAGCTGATTGCTGTCTTCGATGCCGATTTCGTCCCGCCCGCCGACTTTCTCACCCGCACGGTTCACTTCTTTGCCGACTCCACGGTGGGTGTTGTCCAGACACGCTGGAGCTACCTGAACAAGGAGTACAACATCCTAACCCAAGTCCAGGCGATGCTTTTGGACGGGCATTTTGTCCTCGAACATGGCGCGCGTCATGGAGCGGGTCTCTTCTTCAATTTCAATGGCACCGCCGGTATCCTGCGCCGCGCCATGATTGAAGACGCCGGCGGCTGGCAGCACGACACACTCACGGAAGATTCCGACCTCAGCTATCGTGCGCAGCTCAAGGGCTGGCGCTTTATCTACATGCCCGGTCTCGATTGCCCTTCCGAGCTGCCGGTTGAAACCCATGGCTTTCAGGTTCAGCAATCGCGTTGGGCGAAGGGCCTGACCCAGGTCGCCAAGAAACTGCTGCCCACCATCCTGCGGGCCGATATTCCCTGGCGCGTTAAGGCGGAAGCCTTTCTGCACTTGACGCCGAACATCACCTATCCGCTGATGGTGGTCGTGTCCGCACTCATGTTGCCGGTCATGATCGTCCGATTCTATATGGGCTGGCTGCAGATGTTGCTGATCGATTTCCCTTTGATCATCGCGTCCTTCGTTTCCATTTCCGCCTTCTATCTCTATGCGCAGCGCGAGCTCTATCCGAAGACTTGGTGGAAGTCTATCGTTTTCCTGCCCATGCTCATGGCCGCTGGCGTCGCGCTCACCATCAGCAACACTCGCGCCGTGCTGGAAGCGCTGATCGGCGTGCAGACCAGCTTCGTGCGAACGCCCAAATACGCCATCGGGGCGGACACCGTACGAACAACTACTTCAGCTGCCTATCGCAGGCGTAGTGGCTGGCTGCCCTACGTCGAACTGGCCATCGGAACCTACTTCCTCGCCATGGTCACGTTCGCCATCGACACCATGAACCTTCTCTCGGTGCCCTTCCTTTCACTCTTCGTGTGCGGTTACTACTGGGCCGGTTTTACTACTCTGTACCAGGAGTATCAGGACAGGGTGCAATGGCAGCGTGCGCGTCGCTTGGCGGAAGCCGCCTAGCCGTTCCAGCGCTTAGAACCTTGCGCCGGGCATAGTCCATTCCGGGCTATCTGTTCCCGTCCCAACGCTTGGCGTTCGCCCAACGCGTATCCCGTACCGGAATAGACCGGCTGGTTCCAGGACGTTGGTTCCATTGGAGATTCGGACTTTTCCTACCATACTCAAGCCATACCGTTCCGAAGAGAACAATATGACTAGCCTGCGAACGAGCGTAGCCCGTCTTGCCGCGTCGCTGGTGATAATGGCGCTGCCGGTATTTCGTTCAAGCCGGCTCCATCTATAGCGTCACCAATCTCGGCAATCTGCAGGGCTCGTCCGGCACGGCTCTCGCCATCGCGGGCGGCACGGTCGTGGGCTACGTCATCGATACACAGAGCAACCCGGTGGCGGCTTATGCGAATGGCGCCACCGATGCCACTGGGCTTCTCGGGCCAAGGCAACGCCGTCAATTCATCGGGTGAGACTGTCGGCAACGATGGCAATCAGGGGTTCACTTGGCAATCGGGCGTCATGACGCAGCTCGGGAGTTTGGGCGGCGGAGCCAGCGCCGCCACGGGCGTCAATAGCTCCGGGGAAGTGGTGGGCGGTGCCTCGAACGACAGCAGTCAAACTCTCGCCGTGATCTTCAGCAATGGACAGATACAGAGCTTGGGAACATTGGGTGGGAACTTCAGCACGGCCTACGGCGTTAACAACGCCGGCCAGATTGCAGGCACCAGCCAGACTCCCAGTGGCGCCATGGCGGCGTTCCGGTGGAATGGCAAGACCATGCAGAATCTGGAGACACTGGGCGGATCCTCGAGCTACGGCGCCGCCATCGACGCGTCCGGGCAAGTCGTCGGCTCATCTCAGACCGCCTCGGGTTACCTGCATGCTTTCCTCTGGACCGCGGGAAACATGCAGGACTTGGGCGCGCTGGGTGGTTCGAACAGCTTCGGGTTGGGACTCAACGACAACGGCAGTGTGGTCGGCTATTCGCTGACACCGGGCAACGCGGCAGTCATGCCTTCCTCTACACCAACGGCGTAATGACCGACTTGAACTCACTGCTGCCCGCTGGTAGCGGGTGGACCATCACTGAGGCCTATGGCATCGACAACAGCGGCGACATCGTCGGAGCTGGCGTATTCAAAGGCGTGCAGTATGCGGTCGAACTCATCGACCCGCCGTCCGGTGGGCCTTCCGGTCCCACTCAGCAGAATCTCCAATCGCCCCTGGCTACACCGGAGCCTTTAATCGCCCTGCTAATGGGCGGCGGTCTCGTCGCTGCCGGTGTTCTTTTCCGTCGAAAACGCAAGCCCAAGAGCCCCGATCGCGAGCGATAGAAAACTCCATTACTCAACCGCGCGAGCGTAAGAGCCTGTTCGTAGACTTCAGCACTGAACCGCAAGCGTGAGAGTTTGTGTGCCGGGACTGTCTCGTCCTATTTGAGCGACCCCAAAGACGCGTTGAGCATCTCGGCTCAATTCGCGCAGTTGCCGTATGGGACCAACCACGTCGCCAGCACCACAATCAACGGTGTCATCAAACATCTCACCGTCAACGAACAGAATTCGAACTACCAGAGGATGTGACGAATTTAAGACGGAGGGACTGAGAAAAATCAGCAAAAGCTCCTGGGAGCGCCCTGCTTGCCTCCGCTCGCGGCGTCCGAAAGGTTGCGGCTGAAGCGGTTGGTGGCGCCACGGACAAGATTACTCGGGACGGGTTGAAGACGGGAAAGTTGGTGAGGTGTTTTCATGCCCCTGGTCTTGCAAGTTCAAATACCCCGAGGAGATTCAAAATGCCTAAAGTAATCATCACAGCGCAGGTTCAAGACCCAGTGAAGTGGGAAGCGGGCTTCCGGACGCACGGCGACTTATTCAGTACATATACCCTGCACGCACCGATTCATTACAACATCACGGGGAATGAAGTTACGATCTGTATGGAGCCTGAGAACTTCGATACGTTTGAGCAAAACATGGAGTCGCAGGCGACGATAGAAGCCATGGTTTTTGATGGCGTCAAGCGAGAAACCGTGAAGACGTTCGTTCTGGACAAGAAGATGAAGCTGTAGAAGAGCGATGCTCCTCTGAAACTGTAAACTAAAACCCTTCGCCGCACTCAACGGTGCAAGCCGATCTTCGGAAACGTTTGTGATCTGCGTACCGAAGATCGAAAAAAGCCGCTATTACGCCGTGCAACTACGGGAGATGACTTGGCCAAGCATGAGCGGAGCTCCGCCGCCGCGGGTCCTTTCAGACTAACTAAAGCAGGGGGGCGCCGCCGCGCCCTGGGTCAGGCCCTCCTCGGCTGGGCATAGAGTATGCAGGCGAAGATCCCTCACTTCTCTACGCGAAGGCCGTTGTCGGGGACTGCGCACCGGCGCAATCCCCGCATATCGATTCGAATAGGCGTTATCGGCCGACCACGAGAATGTGGAAGCTGTCGGGCAGGATCGGGGGACGGACTCGCTTTCCGGGCTCGGCCGCCGGGGCGGGGCCGTATTCCGCAGCCAGCAGATACACGCGATGGTTCTTGGTATCTACCGTCATAGTGCGGGCGCCCTTCTCCGTGGTCACGTTCTCAACGTTCTGCCACTTGCCGTCGACCAGTTTGATTACGCTGAGTGTGGCATCGCCGCCGTTGGAGCTAAAGGCCACGCCCAGGCCAGGGTCAAACCCGGCACCATCCGCCCCCGCTCCCGTCGGCGGGGTCGCAATCACTTTCAAGGTGGGAATATCGGTCACGGCCATCAGCTTGTTGTCGCAGGCCGAGAAGAGTTTCTTGTTCTTGATATCGATTGCGAGCCCGGAAGGGGATTCGCAGGGCGCCAACGAGGCGTGCCGCAGCACCGTTGTCGTTGCGGCGTCGATCTCAACGATCTCACTGGAATCTTCGAGGTTAGCGTAGAGTTTGCCCGTGCCATCGGCCACACACTCCTCCGGCTTGCCGCCGAGCGGAAAGCTCTTAATCACCTCATTGGTTTTCGGGTCGATGGCGGTGGAATCGTTCGACTTGCCGTTAAAGGTGAAAATCCGTTTGGTCTTCGGCTCGAAGCAGACCGAGTCGGGATTTTGTCCGGTCTGCGGCTCGCCGACTTTGGCGAGCGTTTTCAAGTCGAAGATAGTCACGCTATTGGACTGGCCGTTCGTGATGAAGCCCTTACCGAACTCGGGCGCAACCGCGACGCCGTGCACACCATGTAACTGGGTAATCTGGCCGACCACTTTGCCGGCCTTGGTATCCACGACTTCCACAAGAGTGCCGTGGGAAGCGTAGACGCGATCTGTGTTCGGATCGACGGCTACGTAATCCCAACCGCCCGTGCCGCCAATCTTAATCTTGGAAATGACCTTGAAGCCTTCGGCGGCAAATGCAGCCGTAATGACCACCAAGCCTGCTATTAGCAGTTTTTTCGTCATAAATTTACTACTCCTTTTCGAATCAGTGCCGGCCACCCACATAGAAGCGAACGGCCGGTGTGACAACCAGAGAGAGAACCATGGAGGCGAGAATTCCGCCGATGACCGCAATGGCAAGAGGTTGCAGCATTTGAGAACCGGCACCCACGGCGAAGGCCAGTGGAAGCATGCCGGCAACCGTTGCGAGCGCGGTCATCATGATGGGCCGCAGGCGGCGCTCGCCCGCGCGAATCATGCTTTCTTCGGGGGCAATACCTTCAGCTCGGAACCTCTGGTCGGCATCCAACAGCAGGATGCCGTTCTTGGCCACGATGCCGATCACCATGATCAGCCCCATGAAAGAGGACAAGTTGAAGGTGGTGCGCGTGATGAGGAGTGCCAGGAAGACGCCGCATGTGGATAACAAGGCGGACGACAACACTGCGATGGGCGCGCCGAAATCGCCGAATTCAAACAGCAAGACCATAAAGACCAGAACAACCGCCAGCGCCAGCACGAACACCAGGTCGCGGAAAGACTTTTGCTGTTCGGCAAACTGGCCGCCGTACTCGACCCGGATGCTGGGAGGAAGGTTGGACTCTGCCACCGCTTGCTGAACCTTCTTCATGCCGTCGCCCAGGTTGATGCCCTCGAAGCGGGCCGTAACGTTGACGCAGCGCTGCAAGTTTTCGCGAATGATCTCGGTCTGTCCGGGAATCTCGGTCAAGGTTGTAAGTGACCCGATGGTGGCCGTTTTGCCGGATCCACTGACAATCAGGGTGTTGCGCATGCTCTCCAAGGTTGCCCGCGCGGAAGGCGGGAACTGCACGCGAATGGTGTAGGAACGCGCGTTCAACACCACCGGGGGAGAGGCGGGCTCGCCCTGCAACATGGCACTGGCAGTGAGTTCCACCTCCTGCGGGGTGAAACCGGCGCGCGCGGTGATAACCGGATCGATCGTGAATGTCATGGCCGTGCCGCTAGTGGTGTTATCGATGCCATCCTCGACGTCGACGACGCCGGGGATCTTCCCGATGGCACTCGCTTCCACGGGCGCCCAGTGGCGCAGGAGATCGGCGTCCTCCGAGAAGAGCTTGATGACCACCGGCTGCGGCGCGCTGGTGAGATCGCCGATCATGTCCTGGAGAAGTTGTGGGAACTCGACATCCAGAGTTGGCTCGGCTTCGGTGATCTTCGCGCGCGCGTCGGCAATCACCTCTTCACCCGAACGCCAGCGCTCATTGGGACCCGGCTTGGTTCCGAACATCCTGGACCAGATGGGCGCCATGGGCTTCAGCTTGACACTGATGTCGCCCTGGTTGGCTTCCGTGACCGCTGCCAAACCAAGCTGCAGGCCGGTGCGGCGCGCGGTGGTGGCGACGCCGGGCGTGTCTCGCAGGATCTTCTCCACGTGGCTGATAACACGATTGGTTTCCCGCAGCGAAGATCCTGGAGGCATTGTGTAATCGACGATGAAGCCACCCTCGTCCATGGCGGGCAGGAGATCCGAACCGGTGTGCGAGTAACATAGGTAGGAACCGGCAATCAGCAAAACAGTGAAAAGCGCGAGCGCCAGGGGATGCTCCAGCGTGAAGCGCAGGGTGCGCTCGTAGGCCCGCATCAGCCACGGCGGCACACTTTCATGCCTTGCCGGGGCGGAGCCATCGCTCTGTCTATTTCGGAGGAGATAATGACTCAGCGTTGGCGTCCAGGTGAGTGCCAAAGCGAGAGATGTGAGAAGTGCCGTTCCAACTGTGATGGCGAGAGCGCGGAAGAAAACTCCGGTGACTCCGGTTATGGAGATGAGCGGTAGAAAGACAACGATGGGCGTAATCGTAGAGCCCACCAAGGGGACGCGGATTTCGCGGATGGCGCTGCGAATGGCTTCTGCACGCGACTGCCCCGAATCGCGATGCATCACGATGTTCTCAACCACCACGATGGCGTCATCGATCACTAATCCGACGGCCGCGGCCAGCCCGCCAAGCGTCATGAGGTTGAAGCTTTCACCCAGGATGCGCATGGTGATGAACGTAATTCCGATAGTGGCGGGAATCACCAGGCCGGCCACCAGCGACGTGCCCCAGTCGCGGAGGAATAGAACCATGATCAGGGAGGCCAGAATCAAGCCGAGAAGGATGGCGTCGCGCACGCTCGCGATTGAATCGATGACCAACTCCGACTGATCGTAGAAGGGGCGAACGTCTACGCCGGGAGGAAGGTCCTTCTTTAGATTCGCAATTTCGCTATGGACGGCCTTCGCCACGTCCACGGTATTACTGTTGGGCTGCCGGTAGATGTTCAGCAGAACAGCCGGCTTACCGTTGGCTGTTACGACCGTGTAGACGGGCATTACGGAGTTGTTCACGCCGGCGACGTCATTAATGTGTACGACAGCGCCGGCGGGAGTGGTCTTGACGATGATGTTCCCGATGTCGTGAATGTCCCGAGCCTGGCCGCTCATCAGCGTCAGCACCAGCTGATGGTTGGTTTCGATGAGGCCGGGCGAATCGATCATATTGCTCCGGCTGATGGCGTCGAGGATATTCGGGATTGTGACGCCGGCCTCGATCAACTTGGCGGGATCGGGCTGGATTTGAAACTCGGGCACTTGGCCGCCCTGCACGACTACCGAGGAAACACCAGCCGCTCGATTCAGGCGGGGTTTCATAGTGTAATTGGCGAGTTCCCAGAGGGTCGTTGGGGGAACTCTATCGGAAGTCAGACTGTAGCCGAGGATGGGAAATGCGGCGAACGTCAGCCGATTCGACGTCACCTTGGCGTTAGCGGGCAGCGTGGGCTGGACACGCGCCAGCGCCGCGTTCACCAGCTGCAGCGTCTGGTCCATGTTGACGTTCCAATCGAAGAACAAATCGATCTCGGCGCTGCCTCGGCTCGTGATGGAAGTCACGTGATCCAAACCGGGAACGGTATTGACTGCCTCCTCCAAGGGCTGGGTGACGGTGACCAACATCTGGTCGATGGGATAGACACCTACGTCCGCGCCCACCACGATGCGGGGGAAGTCGGTGCTCGGGAAAACCGCGACGGGAATCGAGACAGCCAAGTAAATGCCGACTGCCAGCAGTGTCAGGATGACGAAGATGATCGGCTTGCCGAAGCGCGCCGTCCAGTGTGGCGTTTCGTTCCCGGTACTCGCTTTGGGCGGAGCTGTGGAAAGTTCGCTCATTGTTCCTACGGTTTTGCCGGGTCTTTTTTGGGAGCGGCCTTCCGATCTTTGGCCGGTGCGGGCGCTTCGGCCCCGCTACCATCCTCGTCGTCGGATTCTTCGACGGCGGTGGTCACGATCTTCACCTTGGCTTTGTCATCGAGGCCCATGCCACCCACGACGACCACCTCTTCGCCGGGATTTGCGCCACTCAAGATTTGAACTTGATTGCCTTCACGCACGCCGAGGGTTACGGTGCGCTTGTGAGCAATCGAGTCTGATGAAACGGTGAGCACGGCCGTGCCGCCTTCCTCGCCCGGCAGAATCGCGGCGGCGGGCACGACCGTGGCGGCCTTGTAGACTTCGGTCGCGATGGCAGCGTGCACAGTCGTTCCGGGCTTCAGCCGTTCGCCGGGGTTGTCGATCTGAATCCAAACTTGAACGGTGGTGGTGTTGGGATCGGCGGCGGGGCTCACCACGCTGACCTTGCCCTCGATTTCATCTTTGCTGTCGGGACGACTGAGAATGGCGGTCTGACCCACTTGCACAGTGGACGCTTCAGCCTGAGGAACGTCAATGCGCGCAACGACGCGCGAAATATCCACGATGCTGATCAGAGGCGAGCCGGGGTTCGCCATCTCTCCCGCATTGAGCGGCCGATCGGAAACGATGCCCGATATGGGACTGATGATGCGCGAGTACGCGACCTGCACCTCCTGGGAGTCGTTGTGTGCTTTGGCAGATTTGACCTGCGCCGCAGCGCCTTTGATCTGGTCTTGTTTCACCAATTCGAGCGTCTTGAGGTGCTCCTGTGCGGCGCGATATTGGCTCTCGGCTTGCGCGTACGCAACCTTCGATTCGTCTACTAAGCGGCCTGCCAGCGCGCCCTCCTTAAGCAACTTCTGGCGGCTCTCCAGGACTGCCTTAGCATTGTCGCGGGCTTCGCGGGCGAATTCCATATCTGTCTGCGCCTTGACGACCGAGTCGGGAACGGTTTCGACTTCGGTGGTTCGAAGATTTGATTCAGC
Source organism: uncultured Acidobacteriaceae bacterium (assembly GCA_963771305.1). GTDB lineage: Bacteria > Acidobacteriota > Terriglobia > Bryobacterales > Bryobacteraceae > CAJCIT01. The sequence continues at coordinate 54,539 of CAVYTS010000042.1, read as the reverse complement.
CTGCTCCACGGCGCCTTTGCTCTCCGCGGCAATGTCGATCAGGTCGCGGTTTTCGAGTACTGCCAGCAGTTGCCCCTCCTTGACGTGATCGCCGCGGTTCACATAAAACTTCTGCACGGGCGCCGTGATTTTCGGCATGAGGTTGGCCTGATCGCGAGGGAAGAGCGCTCCATCGCCGTGAACGATCCTTCGAATGGTCGCCTGGGTTACCGCGGTAACTTGCACCGGAGCGGGCGCTTTCTCTATTTCCTGAGGCTTATTGCAGGCCGCGAGAAAAACGAAGGCAAGAACTGCAAAGTGAATCCTGGGCAGCATAGCTAGAATGTCCCAGTCATCGTCTGAAGATTGCTGATGGCGAGCCGATAGCGCACCAGCCCGTCATCGTACGCGTTGCGCTCCTGGACCAAGCTCGTTTGGGCATCCGTCAATTCCACGATGGTGGCTTCGCCGGCCTGATAGCGGAGGGTGCTTAAGCGCAGACTTTCCGACGCCAGGTCGACCGCAGACCGCAGTAAATCGATCTGCTGGCGGGCGGTTTGCGCTTCATCGTAGAAGCTGTGCAAGTTCTTGATGAGCGTCCGTTGGGTGAAGCTCAGGTCCGCGGCTGCTTCTTTCTGTTTGAGTTCGCTCTGCCGCACCTTGCTACGCCGAATGCCCCAGTCCCAAACGGGAATGTTCAAGCTAGCGGTGACAAAGTAACCGAGGTTCGGGACCGGGCCGATTTCCTTGTTAGCGGCCGTCGCGCTGTGGAGCGCGAATGCGTTCGCTTCGATGCCCTCTACGGCGTCCACCGTTAGGGTTGGGAGAAAAGCTTGGCGCGCAATCGTGACATCCAGCCGAGCGGTACGCACCGTTTCCATAGCCGCTGCCAGGGTGGGATTCTGCCGGCCTGCCATTCTCTCGACAGCATCGAGCGGAGGCAGTGTGGGCGCCAAATCCAGGTCGTCGACAATCGAAAAGTTCTCGTTGAAGTCGCGGAACAGCAGCACCGCCAGATCGAGCCGGGCGTTTTCCATACCCAGTTTAGCTTCCTGGAGGGCCTGCTCCTGGTTGTTCTCCAGAAGCTGCGACTTCACCACATCGCTGTGTGCCACTTCCCCACCCCGTTCAAGGCCCTGGCTGATTTTCAGCGAGTGCTGCGCCTGATCAAGAGCTTGTTGCGCCGTCGCGTACTTGCGCTGGGCGACGATCAGGGCGTAATAGTTTTTGGCGACTGTAGCGACAAGGCCCCGGCGCGCGATCTCCACCTTTGCCTTTGCGATCGCTTCTGCCGCGGTCGCGCGTTGGACCGCAACCCGGCTCAGAACACCGGGCGAGAGATCCTGGTGCACGACGGCCCAATCGCGATAAACGTGGACACCGTCGTTGGTGACGAAACGGCCCTGGGGCAGAATTCCGTCACCCTGGGTGCCCAGGTATTCCGACCTGCCCGAGAGCGATGGGTAAAGAGCCGCACGAGCCTGCTTACGGTCCTCGTTTGCTGCGAGAGCGTCACTAGCGGCAGCGAGCATTGCCGGATCGTTCTTCTCGGCCAGTGCAATCGCGTCCCTCAATGTGAGCGTCGGCGGAGCTTCCTTCGTACCGCTGGGTTGGGTGGGCACGGAGAGGCTGACCGTCTGCGCAAACGCAGGCATGACGCAAGCAGCCAACGCCAATGTCAGATTTCGAACCCAGGAGCGCTCATTACGAGCGTGGGGAGTGTAACAGCGCACGGTAGCTCCCTTCCATAGAAATGTTCTCGGCGCCGCCCGCAGGTTGCAGCCGGGCCTAACCTATCAGCGAAGTCTGAAAATTGGATCAAACGCACGCCGGCGACTGTGCCTGCCAATCGCGATTTCGTTGGTCAGGCCAGAGCTTTGCCGTAGAGCACAAGCAAGCGGCTCCATGCTTTCTCGGCCTGTTGCTCGTTGTAGACCTTAGAATCCGGAGGGCACCAGCCATGCGCTGCGTCGACATATACTTCGATTTCCGCGACCAGATTCGCTTTGGCAAAGGTCTCTTTCAAAACGACCTTGTCATTGGGCGATCGGGCATCGTCATTTGCCGCGATCGCGACCAGGAATTGCGCGTTGCTTTTCGCAGCCTGAAGATGCGGACTATCCGGTTTATCTGTTACCAGTCCACCGCCGTGGAATGATGCGACAGCTCCGACCCGGTCCGGCACAGCAGCAGCGGTACGAAACGCGATCGGGCCACCCATGCAATAGCCCTGGGTTCCCACCTTCCGATTCTTGGCGACGGATGGTTGAGCGTCCAGCCACGCGATGAAGGCTTTCGCATCTGTCATCTGCGTCTGCGCGTTCAGGCTCTGTGCGAGCGGGATCAGCTGCTGGATTGGCGTTGCCGAGCCCGTCTCGGCCGTCGGGGCTTTCTTAACGCGGTAGAACGGGTTGACCACCAGCACCGCATAACCCGATTCAGCGAGCCGTTTCGCCATTTGCCGGAATGCAGGGCGCAGCCCGAAGATATCGGGCCACATGAGAACGCCTGGAGCTGTTCCAGTTGCGGGATGTACGAAGTAGCAATCCGCGGTGCCGTCCGGCGTTGTCACGTTCACGTCCGATTCGGTGACTGCCAGGGCATTTGCCACCCGTGGCAGCATCATTGCCATGCCGGCCCCCAGCATGATGCCAAACTGCTTCCTCGTTACGAGACCGCGTTTCTCGTACTCTTGCCGATCCGTTTCGAAATGATCCTGGTCACACATAATTGGCCTCTCTATCTGCGCCTGATTGCGCGGAAGACCGCGGGCACATCGGGTCATTCTATACCCATTCCAAGCTCCGCATTCGTAGCATTGGATGAAGACATTCGTTTGTCGCTATAGATGCTAACAATCTGAAATCATCGGCCCGGACTTCAAGGTTACTGTTATGTAATGTCGCAAAAAGGTGGCCGAAGTCGAGTGGCTTTGACCCAGGCACTCGCAGTAAGCTGGCGAGAGATGGCTTCCAGATCTTCGAAATTCAACCATGCGCCGCACTCGCAGAACGACAAGGCGGGGGCCATGGAGACGGCGATCGTACGGGTGATTCAACAGATCCCTCGCGGACGTGTGGCCACGTATGGGCAGGTGGCCGCTGCGGCAGGTTATCCGCGCTATCACCGGCAGGTGGCTCAGGTGCTGAACAGGATCGGTCACTCGCTTCCCTGGCACCGTGTGCTCGGCGCCGGCGGCCAGATCAAGACCCGACTCGATGGCGGGTTGGAACAGCGCTTGCGGCTGGAAATGGAGGGCGTCCGATTTCGAGGGTCACGAGTCCATATGGCAGAGCACCAAGCCACGCTGCTAGGCGCGAGTCAGGGCTCCCGACACAAGCGATCCGGGCCTAGAACAAAGAGGGCGTGAACCGACTCTGCCAAACCGCTACTCTGGTGGAATGGAATTGTACAAGGTCTCTAAGTTGGGCACCGCGGGCCAAGCTTTTCAGGAGTTCCTCCGGACGGAGTACATGAGCGCGGGGGTCTACCGGCTGGCCGCGGGTGCCGTGGACAAGCAGAAACCGCATAGCGAAGACGAGATGTACTTTGTGATCTCTGGTCACGGCCGGTTTGGCGCAGCGGGGTGGGATACAGAGGTCTCGCCCGGCGATGTGCTGTTTGTGCCGGCGCATGAAGCGCACGAATTTCATGACATCGACGAGGATCTGCAGTTGCTCGTGGTGTTCGCGCCTCCCGAAGGAACGGACGTCGGCGACGGACGCAGTTACTCCCCGGCGGTTTCAGGATGATTTGAGCAACGTCGTGACGGGTTCAAAGCCATAGCCTTGATCTCTTAGAACGGGCACGATTCGTTTGACCGCCTCCAACATGTTGCGAACGTCGGGATTGGGTTGGACGCCACGACCATCGTGCAAGCACACGATACCGCCCGGTGAGGCTTTTTGTACCACCAGGGCGGCGACTCGCTCAGCTTGCCAGCGCCAATCCTGGCCAATCACCGTCCACATGACACCCAGCAGGCCGAACCGTTTCTGAACGACGCCAATGCCGAACCAGCGCTGCCCATAAGGCGCTCGTAGAAGCGTGGGTGCGGTCCCCAGGTGCTGGTTGATGACGTCCTGAGCTTGCGTGATTTCGCGATCAATGAAGGCTGGAGACTTCAGATAGAGGTGGGGATGCGAATAGGTATGATTGCCGACATCATGACCGGCCGCGAGGACCGCTCGCGCGATGGCCGGATTGCGCTCAACGTTCATGCCGCATTGAAAGAACGTCGCGCGGATGTTCTCGCTGGCGAGATAGTCGAGCAGGTGCGGCGTAGCGGGGCTGGGACCATCGTCAAAGGTCAGGGCTATGGAGCGCCGAAGGCCCGGGCCGCGATAGACAGATGGCCCGAAGATGCGCGCCGATCGCCCGATAATGCCGTACGTCACTGTTCCCGCCAGGCCGCTAAGGAGCGCCGTGGCGCCGAGGGCGGCCGGAAGCGCGCTCATGCAAACAGGGTAACAAGCGGTGGAACCCCGCATGGCTTACCGGCACCACTACCACTTCAACTTCAGGTCGGCATGCAACCGCTCTTTCGATTGCAGCAACTCGTCCCACGTCACGACTCGTTGTTGATACGCTGCGGTCCGACCAAGAATCGCCGTCAGGTTCGACTCCACCGACTGATCAGCGTTGTTGATCGGCTTGCCGTCGCGAATGCTGGCGACAAACGCCTTGACGTTGTTGATCGCACCTTGCTTGAAAGTGTCGTCCTTGTCGGAACCCTTCCATGCATTCTCGCCCGTGATGCGCACCAAACCACCGTAATGCGTGTCGGCGCAGCCCTTAATTCCGAACACTCGCACGCACAAATCGGAGAAGCTGCTGGTTAGCTGGTTGGAACTGAAATCGGCTTGGACCCCATCGCCATACCAGAACGTCGCCTGGAAATGGTCCCAAGCGTCGCCCGCGTCGTAGCCCGTTCCCTTCCAATCGGCGCGTCCGCCTGTGCCGGTGGCTTTGATGGGGTGCCCATCCATCAGCCAGTTGGCAACATCAATGACGTGGATGTTCTGCTCCACGATGATGTCGCCGCCGATCACCTTGTCCATGTAGAAATTGACCAGCCGTTGCTCGCCTGGATCCATGCCGGGCGTGCCCCTGTCCTTAGATGGCCGGCCCGCATAATAGAAGACCTGGGCGAACACGGGCTTCCCAATGTCGCCAGCGTGTACGCGCCGCGCCACTTCCTGAAACACCTCTTGCGCCCGCGTCTGGAAGTCGACCCAGAAGGATAAGTTCTTGGTTGCGGCCAGTTGTCCCGTGCTTTTGAAACTCAAGCATCCCGGTACGTCCACCGCGATGGGCTTCGCGCAATAGACATGCTTGCCCGCTTTGACGGCCTCCTCCGCGTGTTCCGGATGGAAGAGCGGTGGCGTCTCGATAATGACGCCGTCGAGTTTCGAGTGCGACAACTCCTTCGCGGCGTCTGGACCGTAATACGCCCGCGACGGATCCACGTCGAACTTGGGCCGTGTCGAGTCCAAGTGATCCTTGATCACATCCGCAACGGCGACGATTCGCGCGCCAGTGTATTCCGGGAAGAACGGGCTGATCCAATTGCCGCGCCCGCCGCAGCCGATCAGTCCTAGTTCGACGGTCGAGTTCGCTTGCGAGCCGAAGACTGTTCTTGAATTGATAATCAGGAGCCCGGTCGTGGCGGACTTCACAAAATCGCGCCTGCCGGGGTTGCTTAGAGGGTTCACGCGTACCTCCGCGTCTATTGACGCCCGAAGTCTATCATGCGACCTCGGATGCCGACGGCGATTCAGCGGCGCGATATCAGGCTATGCTCATGGCCGAGATTGTCGCAAGTTCGACAAATGACGATCGATGGTTCGTCACATCGTTTGGCAGCAATCAGGCCGCCAAGCGGTCGGCTTCAGGAACTGGCTGTGGATGCAAACCTAACGTATCTAATAGGATCTGATTTAGGAAGTCCTCCGCCTTATCGAATTGCTGCACAGCGCGGAAGTCGCTCAGGCCGCAGACTGGCCTGCCTATCCAGATGACTCGCAAGCCGTGCGCAAGAGCGAAGCCCGCCATCATGGCAACCTCGAGAACGATGCTCTCTTGTTCCCCACAAATCACAACCAGGGAATCACACCTTTGCAGCTGTTCCAGGCTCCCTGCGTTCCAGTGATCATTCGAAGCCACAGACGGAGCGCCTGAATCATCGTGCCAACTGGAGCCGATGGCATAAGCCGCCGAGCGCAGGGCCCACTTGATATTCAGGAGATCTTGTGTGCGCTCCGGTGCTTCCAGATAGACTGTGTCTTTGCGCATCGCAATGCCTCTCAGCCGCGACGCCCACGGTCTTCAAACTGTCCGCTCTGCGGCTTGCGGAGGCGAACTGGGACCAATACTCCCGTCTCCTCTTCTTCGGCGACTCTGCATTTCTCTTGTGCCGCCTCGGCCCAAACCAATTGTTGCTCAAGGGCCCACTCCGTTGTCTGGCAGCAAGTGTAAGTGCTTCTTAGAAGTGCTGGCTGAATTCCGAGCGCCCTTGCATCAGCAACCGCTTGACTCCAGGTGGCCCCGCAGACTGTGCATGTCTGATTCATTTCAATTCTCCTGCCTGTCGCTGCTAAACCTACGCACCGCCCTTTGAATTCGTCGTCTTATTCTAAATTAGAAGCGACGACATGGGTCGTTGCATTTTCCTCGCCAAACAATCAGCGGTTGCCCGATAAAGCCGAGAATGTAACTGCCACCTAGAGGTAGGTGAAGCGGCGGTTTCAATCTTCGCCTTGCTTTAACCCGCGCCTCTACGATGCTGTTCAAGCATCCACTACGTCGAGCCTGCAGATTCTGCCGAGGCCGATCACCTTTTTCCTCGGGGCTTTTCACCAGGCATTATCGACTCGGTCTTTTACTAGCTACGACTCCTCGGCCCGTTTGACGCCATTGTTTGAGATTAGGTGGATCAAAGTCCTCCGTTTTGGATGTACAATCCAGGGAGCCCAGGAAGCCAAGACGGAAACTCCTGGCTGGAAGTGCCCTTCCGTACACCAAGGAGTTAAGAATGGTTTTGAAAACAGTTGGAGCTTTATGCGCTCTCGCGCTACTGCCTGCATTCGCGCAGGCTCAGAGTGCGCCCCTTGATATTCAGGAACTAATGCACGGCCGGCGCCCAACGATTCAAGGCCTGGTAGACAACCTTGACGGGACGGTCACTTCGGGCAACTGGAGCGGCTACGCCGTAACGGGGAAACACTTTAACAAGGCAAAAGGCTCCTGGATTGTCCCGGCAATCACTTGCACAACCGGGACCCAATACGCTGTCTTTTGGGTAGGCATCGATGGTTATTCTTCATCCACAGTCGAACAAACCGGCACGCTGGCCGTCTGCAGCGGCGGCACGCCACAATACGCAGCTTGGTATGAATTTTATCCCGCCCAGTCGATTATCCCGATCCCCTCCATAACTGTTTTGCCCGGGGACAGCATGTCGGCGTCGGTGACCTACAGCAGCACCACCGGGAAATTCACGGTTCAGATCAAAGATGAGCGGAGCGGCCAATCGTTCAGCACGAGCCTCGCGGTCGCGGGTGCGGCGCGATCGTCAGCCGAATGGATCGCCGAAGCGCCCTGCTGCACAGCGCTAGGCAATGTCTTGCCCTTAGCCGATTACGGCAAGGTAGAGTTTGGCTCCGACTACACCCCCGTGACGGGCACTTCCGACGCGACTGACAGTTCCAACAGTGGCCCGATCGGTTCGTTCCCGACTATCGAACAAATCACGATGGCGAAGAATGGCCATAACGAATCAGTCCCGTCAGCACTGACGACCGACGGAACCAGCTTCCACATTACCTGGAAGCATAAGTAAGCCAGTTCGAAACCCGCGACCCTTCCGGGTATCGCTTTCGGGTCGTTTTCGTCCGGGAATTAGGTCCGTCCCCGGTTTTGTGGCGCAGGCTAACAAAGCGGCTCCGCCATAACGGGCCGTGCAGAAGGGGCGTGGCGCTGGGGACTCTATGCCCGCAGCCCGTTCGGGTCCGCTTGCTTAACAGCGAGCGGACCCACGACAAGGCCGACCGGGACACGCCTCTGTCCCAAGGCCATCACGAAATCCACTCTTGTAAACCCAAGCCTAGTCGCCGCGTGGACAGAGCGAGCCTCTCCCAAGTTGCAGCACAGTCGACTCGTCTCCCAGAGTTTTCACACAGACTCTTAACTTAACTCGACTTTGTCCATTCGGGAAAGTGCGGAGACCCCTCCCACAGGACTGTCCAAGGCCCGTCAATCGCGGGTTCTATGGATGAAACATTGTTACACGATCTTGTTGTTGGCTGTGGGATTTTTCATATCACGCGAACGGCGGTGATGTGAAGAAATCGGTTTGAGGCTCAAAAAACAGGAGGTTCGCCGCAAGCACCTGAGTTCCCGAATGGACAAAGTCGAGCTTAACGCGCGCGCTTCAGTGCTGGAGTCTTCACACAAACTCCCGAACGCTTAACCGGTCTTCACCATGTTTTTCGCCGATGCCCGCGCCAGCAGTTCTTCATCAAAAGAAAAGTCGGGCCTCGGAAAGCTGCGCTTCTTGAGGTAGTGCTTGTACGTCAACTTCAGGCCCGTCGGGAAGTCCGTGGGCCGAAACGTCAGCATGCGCTGCGCTTTGGTAATAACCTGCGTGATGGCCGGCATGTCCAGCCACTGGCCAAAATACAGCCTCTCGCCGATGGCTTGACCACCCAGACTGACAATCTTGTCGCGAGGTACAGAGACAATCAGCGGTTCCTTCACGTTGGCCGCTTTCGCCAGTTCATGGACCAGTTCATTCTGCGTGACAGCCTTGGCATTGGCCACGTTGAACGCGTGCCCAATTGCGTTTCTTTGTTCCAGTACCTTCACTGCAACCGAAACCAAGTCCTTCACGAAAATGAACTGCATCAGGCGATGACCGTCGCTGGGCAGAATCACCGGCCGCCCGGCGCGATAGCGGTCCCAAAAGAAAGCCTCCCGGTAGAACGGGTTCTCCGGACCGTAAATGTACGGTGGCCTGAGTGTCACCACCGGGAAGCCGCTTCGCTGATGCATCCGAAACAGGGCCCGTTCGCTCATCGCTTTGTTTCGGATGTAGGAGTTGTTGTGGTCATCGGGCGCCAGGGCGTCGCCCTCATGATGGTTCAAGCCATCGCCGTAGGCGGCGACGCTCGACATGAAGATGTACCGGCCCACGTGACCTTCAAAGATTTGGGCGGTCGCTTCAATTTGCGCGCCGGCAGTTCCCCGCTCCCAGTCATACGCATTGTCATACACCGCATCATACCGTGTGCTGCCAACCGCCTTCTTGACGCTCGCCGCGTCATTACGGTCGGCTACCAGATTGCCCACCCGCTTGCTGAATGTATGTTTGGCGCGTCGGTGCATCAGGGTCACGTTGTGGCCTTTGCGCAGTAATTCCGCCACCAGCAGGCGGCCTATGAAGCCGGTCCCGCCAATCACTAACACGCGCAGCGATGGGGGTGCATCGCCTGTTCGGTCGTCTCTAGTCGTAGTATTCGAGCCCGAGATGAGTGATGAGGTCTTCACCTTGCATCCAACGAAGCGTGTTCTTGAGCTTCATTAGTTGGATGAAAATATCGTGCTCGGGATACAGACCAACTGCAGTCATTGGTGCTTTAAAGTAAAAAGATAGCCATTCCTGGATCCCTTTCATGCCTGCGCGCTGCGCAAGATCTAGGAAAAGTACCAGATCGAGCACCAGCGGAGCGGCCAAAATCGAATCCCTGCACAGAAAATCGATTTTAATCTGCATCGGATAGCCGAGCCAGCCGAAGATGTCGATGTTGTCCCAGCCCTCTTTCGAGTCCCCGCGCGGGGGGTAGTAGTTGATCCGTACGGCATGATACAGATCTTTGTAGAGCTCGGGGTAGAGTTTGGGCTGCAGGATCTGCTCGAGCACCGAAAGTTTGGTTTCTTCCTTGCTTTTGAAGGAACCGGGGTCTTCCAGCACTTCGCCGTCGCGGTTGCCCAGGATGTTGGTCGAAAACCAACCGTTCATGCCCAGCATCCGCGCTTTGAATCCCGGTGCCAGCAGTGTCTTCATGAAGGTCTGACCGGTCTTGAAGTCTTTGCCGCACACCGGCACGTCATTTCGCCGGGCCAGTTCCAGCAGAGCGGGCGTATCGGTGGTCAGGTTGGGAGCGCCATTGGCATAGGGAACGCCCAGCTTCAGCGCGGCATAGGCGTAGATCTGGCTGGGCGCGATGTCCGGATCGTTCTTCCGTAAGCCTTCTTCAAACGACTCGATCGTCTCGTGAACCGCCGCCGATTTGTGAAAAACCTCGGTCGATCCGCACCAGATCATCACCAGGCGTGAGCAGTTGTTGTTGCGCTTGAAGTCGCGGATGTCCTGCATCAGCGCTTCCGCCAACTCCATTTTGGTTGGCGCCGATTTCACATTGGGCCCGTCGATCCGCTTGATATAGGTCTTATCGAAGACAGCCTTCATCGGCTTGATCGCCGACAGCGGCTCTTTGAGTTGTTCGAGCAGGGCTGGTTCCAGGACCTTGGCGTTCACTGCGGCTTCGTACGCGTTGTCCTCGAAAATGTCCCAGGTGCCGAAAGTGAGGCACTCAAGTGGCGTTAAAGGAACGAAGTCTTTGATCTTCGGCGTATTGTTGTCCGTGCGCTTACCCAGACGGATGGTGCTCAACTGGGTGAGTGACCCAATCGGGTGACCGAGGCCGCGTTTGACGGCTTCAACCCCGGCGATGAACGTGGTCGCTACCGCGCCCATGCCCGGGATCAGAATTCCGAGTTTGCCTGTCGCGGGAGCGATTTTGACGTTAGGCTGCTTTGACACTTTGGTTTGGAACTCCTTGAATAAGAACGGGTTGCGACCGTCCGTCACGCTCACGCGTAGGGCTCATGCGCCTTCGGCTATTGTTTGGCAATCCTACGATATACTAACACTCTGATGCCTCAGCGCAGCACCACGACCATCTCGACCTTGCTGGTCGACGACGAACCTCTAGCGCGTGAAGAACTGTCCTTCCTACTGAAGGACTTTCCGGATATCGAAGTCATCGACACCGCCACCAACGGCCTGGAAGCGGTCGCGATGATCGAGAACCTGGAGCCGGACCTGGTGTTTCTGGATGTTCAGATGCCGGGGCTCGACGGGCTTGGCGTCATCCGCAAGCTCCAGGAGAAGGGCGTCGTCCTGCCCTATTTCGTGGTGTCGACCGCCTTCGACCAGTACGCTGTCGAAGCCTTCCACCTCGAAGCCATGGACTATCTTTTAAAGCCCGTGGAGAAGGAACGCCTGGCCGTTTCCATCGACCGGGCGCGGCGAATTATCGAAACCCGGCAGGTCAACGAAGCGAAAGCGGCCGAGTCCGCGCCTCCTCCGAAGCCCAGCCTCCAGCGGACGAAGTTGCTGGTGCGCAGCAACAATCGCAATTTGATCCTGGATGCGCACGACATGATCTACGCAACCATCGACGATGGCCTGATTACCATCGTCGCGACCAACGTGGAAGGGCATTCCAACTACCGGACCATCGAAGAGCTGCAGTCAAACCTCGATCCGAACACGTTCTGGCGTGTGCATCGGTCGTTTCTGGTCAACATCAACCGGATCCGCGAAGTCATCCCCTGGTTCAAGTCGAGCTTTCAGCTACGCATGGACGACAAGAAGCAGACCGAGATCCCAGTAAGCCGCATTCAAACCAAGCGCTTGCGCGCGATGTTGAAGCTGTAACGCATTTGCCGGCACGGAACCCAGCATAAACGCCGCACCGCTCACGGGCAATAAGCCTACTGAGATCAGCTGAGGCGCGATGGTCACGGACCGCTTTTCCCGGAATTCAGGTCAAACTCCCGGGTGTTTTCACAGCAACCACGCGCGTCAGAGCGCGGATTTCTTCGCCAATTCCTATCGGGAGGGCGCGGCCTCCCCACATCTCTAGTTACTCATCCGTAGGGATCGCGCTGCCGGGTGATCGCGTGGGCAGATGCAACACTCGCTTGGGAATTGGGGCCGCCTTGCCGGCATACTGCATAACGGTCGATCCGAAGTTTAAACTATCCGCGGGGTCCGCGTAATGAATGCCGGAAGCGAGCCCTGCGCCGGTCATCATCCATACGGAGTGAGTCGACTGACGAAGAAAGCCACCATGATTGCCGCCCGGATTAAAGTTCCGTGCGTTGAAGTTCCAATGGTCGCTCGCAAAGATGTGGAAGTCCGCCTGCACTAATTCACGGCGGCGCAGTTCAAGTTGCTGCAGCAGAGGTGACATGGATTCGCGCTTGGGCATTGCATCAGTCATCGGCAGTAGCTCTTCTGTGATGCCGACCACGCCATTCGTGTAACGGCAAGCGTAGGTCGCTTGAAACCAGTCGACCTCGGAGTGCCACTCCGACAGCCACTTCTCGGCTTCCACGCCTTCCGGGGGCCGCAGTGCCTTGTCCTCTAGCAAATGAAATGGAAGGCCGTCCGTCCATTCCCCCTGGTCATACGTCACCTTCCCATCTCGTGCTTGCGACAAATGCTTGATGGGGATGAGCTGAATTTCTTCCAAATCCTTCGTGTTCCGAACCAGCTCCAAAAGTTGGTGCTCATCATCCGCATAAAGCCAGATGCCGAACGCCGGTGGTGACCCTTCCTCTGTTAGGGATGTGGATCCGGGAAGCCCGACGGCCACAAAGTCAATGGGGCGCGCCGAAAGCTCTCGCTGTGGCACGTTGCGAACGCGCTGCGAAACCAGCAGCGGGAAGTAATTCACCTGGCGGAATGACTGCGCCTCATCAAGTTCTCCGTTGGCATCCAGCACCAATCCTTTAGGTCCCGGACCGGCAACGTAATTCTGCAGATCGAACACCGAATTCTGGTCGCCCAGCGCGAGCGCAGGCATCAGATGCGAAATGTTCGCGCTGAGCGGATGTTTCGAATCGGGCCTCAGGTCCAGCAAAGCCTGGATGTGGTCCAGGTAGTTTTGATACGCTTTCTTCTCCGTCTCCCAGCTGACTGCCTCCGCCATTTCTCGGCGGGTCGTCTTGTCCGCGCCCACTTCTTTCTCCGCTGCCGGCCACTTCCTGGGATCCTTGGGAATCTTTCCCAAAAGCTGTTTCCGTGCTTCGATCGCGGCTCCAAGTGTATTGATCTCTGCCTGGAGGCTCGACTCCAAGTCCGTCCATTCCGCGCGATGGCGGTTGATTGTCTTTTCCAATTCGCGTGCGGCGGCCTGCCGGACAGGTGCCGGTAAATCGGTCCGTTTCAACTGCAGTAGCAGGATGTGGATGCGATTCAGATCGCTGTTGCGCAACTGTACCGCCGCACGCTCGTTCCCGTCCAGATCGAGCCACGCGGTGGGGTACTGCTCCGCCTCGCCTCCCAGGTAAAACGAAGCCTTGCTGGGATTGACCACCCGCGACACCATGGGGTCCATCCCTTTCAGCTTGAACTGATCGAGTTGATACCGGTTGGTGACAACGTGGTGCGCGCCTGCGCCGGCGCTATTGAAAAGGTCCGGTAGGTTGAATCCCTGGCTGTAGATTCCCGGTGAGGTATTCATGCCATGGTCTGACACCACCACGAACAATGTATGCTCCGCGAGTGAGCTCGCTTGAATAGCCGTCCAGATTCGCCCGGCGAGCGTGTCCAGCTTTTGCAGTTCCTGGTAGAGGATCTCGGGCGAACTGGTCGCGTGTGAGATGTGATCGAAGTCGCCGCTGAAGTAATCCAGATAAAGGGCGTGGTTGCCTTGTATCTTGTCCAACATCTCCGTTATGGTCTGTTCGTTGAGTCCCCCGGCCAATCCGAATCCGGCTTGCGGCTGCTCCAGCACGGAGAGCACCCAGTCGGTGGACACACGATGTTCCAAGCCATAGCCCAAGGTCGTCCAGCGAAGGCCGCGCTGAAAAAGTTGGATGCCTTGGAATTGTTCGCTGTAGGGGTAGCGGTCGCTCAACATCGGGATACCCGCTGCATCCAATACCTCCACACCCGGCATGTCCACCTCGGTTAACCAGATGTAGTTGTTAACGAAGGGAAAGAAATTCAGGTAGTCGTAGACCCGGCCTGTATACCGATCGAACTCCACGTTTCCGTGGATGATCGTGTGTACGCCGGTATCGAGCATCGACCAGGACGGAGTCGAGAGGCTGATCCCGCGCGTGAAGAAGTTGTCAAAGATGATGCCGTCTTCGGCGAAGATGTGTGAAAACCACGGCAGTTTGGACTTACCAGTTTTCGAGTCGGTCTCCGCCATGGTCCGGTAAAGGAGATCCGCGTTCAAGCCGTCAACCTTGAGGATGACCAGTCTCGTTGTGTTAGTGGATGGCTCAGAAGTCTGATCCTTTGACCTGCTTTCTGCGCCAAGGCACGTAGCCACTGCGCAGGCAGCCAGCCCCGCCGCCAGGGTCGTGGTACGGCGAAAACGCTTCACTCCAGTGTTGGACTTCCCGAGGTGTCGGGCTTCTTGGTAACCGTCGTCAACTCATCTGACCGCTTGCCGCCGTGGATACTCACCAGCGCTTCCTCCAGCTGGGCCGACTGTGCAAGCAATGTTCCGTTTTTCGAACTAGCCTTTAGCTTGGCAACGACCAGTTTGGCGCGCTGTTGATCGGCTTGCGGCGTCTTGGCGTCCATCAAGTCCGCCAGCTCAACCAAAGCGTCTTCGATCGTTTTACGGTCGTAGGCAACTTCCGGATCGGTTCGGTTGCGCGTGGCCGATTCAAGGATGGCTAAGTCTGCCCGAATGCGGCGTTCGTGTTCCAGGTCAATCAGATTGAACTGGTCTTTTGGCATCCGCTTTGTGTAGCCGCCCAGGGTCACGGCATGTTCAATGGAGGCAGCCACACGCTGCCCGCCGGTGTCCGTATCTTCGGCCATCTCCGCTCGCCGTTGATTGTCCAGCGTATTGCCAAACGTCGGTTTTGCGAGGTTGGCTTCGAGTTTCTTATAGTTGAGGCCTGCCACCTCGAGCTCCCAATTGGGAGCCACTTCCAGCGGATTGGTGGCCATCCGGCTCAGCCTCTCCCGCATAAGAGAACGAAAATCGCCGTCCAGGTCGTGATCTAGCATCAGTTCAGCTCGAAAACGAGCGTAACAATCGAGTCGGCTTCCCTGGTCCAAGGCCTTCCCGTGCCGGGATTCAATATACTCAAGCACCGCGTTGCCGACGAAGTAGTACCAGTTTGCCGTCAGCGAGAGTCCCAGTACGCCGTGAACCACGTCGTTCCAGGCGCGCTGTGAGATTTCCCGGCGTTTAGCACGCGTCGGATCCAGGAAGTCTATCAACAGCAGCGGAACGCGGTTGTAGTCGAGGCTGTACAGCGCCAGTGGGATCAGGCGGTGGGCGGTTTGGCCCGTTTCACCCAACGGCAGCAAGGCTCCATCTTCTGTAAATGAGCGTGATTCCTCGTATCCATTCCAATGCTTCAAGGCTCCTGAATTCGCTGGGTTGGAAATGCTTAAGAGCTTGAAAATAGAGGCGGTTTCCGGGCTTTCAGCGGCAGGAGCGTGCGCCGACCCGTGAACATCCGCGGTCATCCAGAGCAGTGCAAACTCGCCAGAGATTCCTGCCACTTGAATCGGTTCAAAAATCAAGCCCGTTTTTTCGGCGGCCTGGCGAAGGATCTCCCAATTCTGCCCTTGGGCGATTTTTCGTGTGACCTCCTCGCGTTCCGCTACTTCGGCTAGCCGGCGGTCACCGGTCAGGCCCCCGAAAGCCTGCTTGCTGAGCTCCAGCCGGCCGAGCATGCTATCCATTTCGGCGGCCGACAAAGGGCTCGCTACACCGGAATCGCGCGCTCGGCGCAGAAATGTGATCGCCTCCTCCAAATAGAGCCGGCGCGCCGCGACTTCGTTCGTCCGGTAGGTGCGAGACGAAGCACGCACCGGTGTCGAAATCCCATCCAGCACCAGCCACTGCACCATACTGTGGGCCACAGAGGAGGTCACATGACTCTCCGGCTGGGTCAGATCGGAGAGCTTGGTCAGACGGGCCGTGGCGGGCGCGTTGGCGTCGTCATCCCGGCGGTAATAAAAAGGGACCGCCGATAGAATCCGCCGGCCATTGCTCGGCCTGGAGTCCGTAAACAGCCAGATTGTCAGCAAGCGGTCGTTTTTTGGATCTTTGTCGCCCAGCGTATCGCGCAGCACGGACAACAGCGGCACCGGGTCGTCGTGAACCCGTGCTTTGGAGTGCGCAAGTTTGCGATCTTCGCCCGAGGGAACGATGTGATCCACCCTCCCGATCAGGGTGATCAACTCGGCGCCATCCTCTAGCTCTTCCACCTGCCACTGGAAATCGGCTTCCGGCGCCGTTGGAGTGACAGCGCGAGCGATTGGAAGGGGAGGATTGTCCGGCGGCAGAGCAGTACTGGTCGGAACTGGCACAGTATCGATCGGAGCTAGCGCTCCTCCGACGACCAGACCCGCAGCAACACTGAATGCCACCAGCAAATGCATAAACCCTACAGATGTTCTCAACTGAGCAACGATTCAACCCGGGCTCCCACCCTGCGGCTGAGGTCGGAATTATCCGTAACGGGATTCCTACCGCAATTTTAGAACCAATTGCTTCAAAAGGAAACCGTCGTCCTCTTAGTGGGAGACTCGAGCGAGTTGTTAAGGAGTGCCTATAAATCTCGGGTCGCAATCTGAATCAGCTGGGCATGCAGGCTGTCCTGGTCCTCCTCGCTCAGCTTTTTCCCCGACTTGGTTACGTAAAAGACATCGATCGCTTTGTGCGCTTCGGTGTCGATCATAACCACCTCAATATTGCAGCCGGCCTCGGACATGGCCGACGTTAGCTCAAAAAGCAGCCCTGGTCGGTCTTCGCCGATGAAGTCGATCAATGTCGCCGAGTCCGATGCCTCTCGATTGAACCGCACCACCGGTAGGATGCGTGCTCCGCGGCTCGGGCGCGGAACGGGCCGGCGGCGCTTCAACAAATCTTTTACCGGCAGAACGTTTTGGATAACTCGCTCAATCGTCCAGCGCAACTGGTCCACTTCACCCGGATTGAGTTCCAGAGTTCGCAGCGGGTCGGAAAAGCGAAACTGGTCGACCGCGATTCCCGCTGCATTTGAAGCGGCCTCCGCTTTCGCAATGTTCATTCCAAAACTGGCTAGCGCGCCGCAGATCATGCCGAAAAGCCCCGGCCGGTCCATCGCCAACACCGTGGTTTGCCATCCATCGGCCTGTCGATTGATCTCCACCGCGAGCCCGTTCTTCTGAACTGCCTGTACAAGCATCATGTGATGCCGGATCTCTTCTTCGCTTCGAGTCCTCAAATAGCGCGTAGGCAGCCCTTCGAGAAACTGTTCCAGCTCCGGCGTGGCATTCACGCGAAACTCCGAGTGATGCTCGTTGTCAATGCCGTGAATACGATCCATCTCCAACTCGCGCGTCAGCTGCTCCAGACCTGTGGTGTAAACCCGCCACAGTTGCTCGAGGCGCCAAGGCGTCATAGCCGTGGGATTGACTGCGCTGATATCCGCGTACGTCAGCAACGTCAGCAGCCTGAGGCGTTCAATGGTTCCCACTTGCCGCGTCAAGCTTCGCGCCGTAGCCGGATCGTCCAGGTCGCGGCCGCCCATGATAAGCGATAGGTCCAGGTGGTGCTCAATCAGAAAGTGAATGATGGCCCGCTGTTCTAGCGGCACGTTGGCACGTTCCATCACAGCCGTCGCGATCTCCACTGAGCCCAGAATATGTTGGCCGGGCGTCGTGCCCTTTCCTGTGTCGTGAAGCATTAGCGCCAGCCGAAGCACGTCCTGGTCGTCTCCTTCCTTCAGCAACAAGCGCAAACGCTGTGAACCGTTCGGCCGGGAATTGGCCAGATCATCGATAACGCCCACCGCCACGAGCGTGTGCTCGTCCACCGTATAGCGGTGGTAGAAGTCCCGTACAACCAGGCTGTCGATCGCGTGCCACTCTGGAATCACGGCCGTCAGGATTTCTGTCTCTTGCATCTGCCGCAAAGCCAGCGATGCGTGCGGTTGGTCCAGCAGTTCTTTCCAGAATTCCCATGTCGGCGGCGCCTCCTTGAACCGTTCGGCAATGGCCGGTGCTTGCGACCCCAGCCTCCGCTGTGCGTCCCACGAGAGCGCAATGCCGTGTCGCGCGACGAAAATGAACAGCCGCTGCAGCGCTTCATTCGAACGGACGATCTCCGCCGGCTGCCGCAGAAAAATACGTTCTCGCGAAATGGTGAGTTCGTTGGTCGAAAGCCGCGAGCGCCAGTCCCGGAACTGCCGTACCAGCGACGTATCTTGTGTCTCGGTATACTCCAGCGCTCGCAGCGCGAATTGCGAGATCTGCCTGGCGCACTTGTAATAGAGCCGCATCCACTCAGCGGGGTCCGGATGGCTGGCGGCTGACGTGGCCGCCGCTTCGTCCTGCAACTCAAAACTCAGCAGGTTGTGATCGCGACCGGTTCGGAAATGAAGGAAGCATCGCACCTGACAAAGAAACTCGGTCGGCTTGCTGATCGCGGCGCACGATTCGCGGATCGCCTCGTTCTGCGGCATCAGTTGGCCGAGCCATCGCAGCAGATGCCAATCGCGGATGCCACCCGGACTCTCCTTGATGTTCGGCTCCAGGTGGAAAACCGTATCGTTAAACTTCGCATGACGCATCCGCGACATTTCGGCCAGCCGCTTCATGAGAGTGTGGCCATGACGACCGTAAAAATCGACCAGCCGCCCCCCCAGCTCACCACACAGTGCCTCATCGCCACTCAGAAACCGGAGGTCCAGCAAGCTGATGTGCATCTCGATGTTGTGGTCGTGAAGCTGCACGCAATCGGAAACCGTCCGGACCGAATGACTCACTCGCAACGACTGGTCCCACAGCACCTGCAGAAAGCGGGACAGAGGGTTCTTCAGCGCCGCCAAATCCGATTCGGTTGCGACCAGGATGATCAGATCGACGTCCGAGAAAGGGAATAGCTCCGATCGCCCATAGCCTCCGCACGCGGCCACGGCGAAGCGGTTCGTCACCAGCGGCTTCAGCAGGGTTTCCACCGCTGACCTCACCGTCTCATCGACGTACGCACTTCGCTGGCGCAAGACTTCGGCGGCATCGCCGTCACGCTGGAAGCCGGCGGCTAGCTCGGAAAGCAACTCGCGGCCCGGTGACAATTCCATGTCCTTTGGTGCGCCTGGCAATTCGGAATCTATAGAGCTGCTTCGCCCGTGTCGTCGTTGCGAATGCGGATTGCGTCGGCCACTTCATAGATGAAGATCTTGCCATCGCCGATCTTGCCTGAGCGCGCGGCATTAACCAATTGCTTCGTGATCTCTTCCAGGCGACTGTCCGGTACAACCAATTCGACCTTCACTTTCGGCAATAGGTCAACCTCGTACTCCATCCCGCGGTAGACCTCTTTGTGGCCTTTCTGGCGCCCATGACCACGCGCCTCTGTGATCGTCATGCCGTCGACGCCAATACTTTTTAACGCCTCTTTGACCTCATCCAGTTTGTGGGGTTGGATTATTGCTTCGATTTTCTTCATTAGCTTTCGATCCTATCGCGACCGCACCCTTTCCCGGGGCTAACCCTCCAGGCTGTATCCTTCTTCGCCGTGCATGCTGAGGTCGAGCCCTTCGATTTCATCCGGCTGCGACGCCCGAACGCCTATTGTCATATCGACCACTTTCAGGATGACGAAGGTCGCCACGATGCCCAACACCCAGGAAATAGCCACACCCGCCGCCTGGTTAAGCACTTGTCCGGGATTGCCATCCACCCATCCCAACTTCAGCAAATGGCCGGATGAATCCTTAAACGTATCGTTGATAGCGTTCGTCGCGAAGACCCCCGTCAGTAATGCCCCCAGCGTGCCACCCGCTCCGTGAACGCCGAATGCGTCCAATGTGTCGTCGTACTTAAATTTTCCCTTTACCCAGGTGACCATGAAAAAACAGAACAGTCCCGCGGCAAAGCCAATCAGCAGCGCCGCGAAGGGCTTCACGTAGCCAGAAGCGGGCGTGATGGCGACGAGACCGGCCACCGCGCCTGAAATAGCACCGAGGACACTTGGCTTCCCATGCTTGAACCATTCCGCCAGCATCCAGCCCAGGGTGGCCGTTGCCGCTCCGAAGTGCGTCGCCACGAAAGCACTGGTCGCCAGTCCGGAAGCATTCACCGCGCTACCTGCATTGAACCCGAACCAGCCCACCCATAACAGGCATGCGCCGATCACGCTAAGCACCATGCTGTGCGGTTTCATGGGTTCTCGCGGGTATCCAACGCGCTTGCCGAGGTATAGCGCGCAGACCAATGCGCTGACGCCAGAGGTGATGTGTACCACGGTTCCTCCCGCGAAGTCATAGCACGGAATCCTCCCGCCCAAGGACGCATTCAGAAACCCGCCCTTACCCCACACCATGTGCGCCATCGGGAAGTAAACAATCGTCGACCAAAGTACCGTGAAGACCAGCATCGCGCTGAACTTGATGCGCTCGGCGAAAGCGCCCGAAATCAACGCGGGCGTGATGATCGCGAACATCAGTTGGTAGATCATGTACGTCTCATGCGGGATCGTCGCGCCGTAATCCGCATTCGGGGCACTACCGACCCCGCTCAGGAACAGATAATGCAGATCGCCGATGAAGGGCGTTCCCTCGCCGAATGCCAGGCTGTAGCCATAGATCGCCCAGATCACGGTCACCACCGCCATCAGCGCAAAGCTGTGCATCATCGTGCTCAGCACATTCTTCCGGCGCACCAGTCCGCCGTAAAACAAAGCCAGACCCGGGCCCGTCATCATCAGCACCAGCGCGGCGCTCGTCAACATCCAGGCGTTGTCCCCCGCCGATTGCGCGGATTTCGTCGCCGCGTCTAAGGCGGCTAATTTCGCATCCAAGGTGTTGGATGCTGTCTGCGCATGCGCCGTCAAAACGCCAAGCAGGCCGCAAGCGGGGAGCCAGCGGAGTCGGTGTGTCACTTCAAAACCTCAATTATCATGAGTAGACCTTACAGAGTAACAACTGATTCAGGCTTCAATGCCGGCCGGATGGAATCCTGCGGCGGGTGGGTGACGCGGGTAACCCGCCACCGGCGACGCCCGGTCGCGTGTCCATGCTGCCTGGTCGAGACCCCAACTAACCACTCCCACTGGTTCTAGCCGTCCAGAGTGGCTCAAAAGCACCAGAGCCGTGGTTTTTCGCTTTCGAGGGCCAGGTTTGAAAGTTGCTTGTTTGTATGGTGTTAGCGTCTGCATCACTTTGGCGAGCCAAATGCTCTAATAAGCCTGCCGCACTACGTGAAAGGCATTTATATGCGCAGTCTAGATTCTAAACATCATTCGAGAGCCACCTTTAGCCGCTCCGCCACAGTTCTCAGTGCCTGTCTCTTGACCCCATCGCTTCTCGTTTGGGCCCAGGACCCGCTCGATTCCCAACCATCTGCTTCTGCCTCGCAGGTACAGACCCAGCCGCTACCCACTACCGGCGGATGGCGTCGCGTTGGCGACTCTGCGAATCAATCGGCATCAGGCGCTGATCCCGGCTACGGGGTAGATCCGAGTGGACAGAACCAACCGCAGTATCCCCAACCAATCAGGCTCCGAACCAGCCCTACCCGAATCAGCCTTACCCAAATCAGCCGGCCTATGGCCAGCAGGGCAATGGGCAAGCAGGCAATTACCCCCAAAACTATAATCCTCCACCTCCGGTTCCGGCTCATTTGACGATGAAGCCCGGAACGCACATCACCGTGCGCATTAACCAGCCGCTCTCGTCAGATCATAACCAGACCGGCGATGCCTTTACGGCCACCTTGTCGAGACCAATCGTTGTGGATGGCGTCGTTGTGGCCGGTCCCGGCCAAGTGGTGGCGGGTCGAGTTTCGGAAGCGCAGAAAGCAGGCCACGGACAAGGCAACTCGCATCTAGGCCTTCAGTTGATCAGCCTGACGCTGGTTGACGGCGAACAGGTGCCTATCCAGTCCGGGCTTGTTACAGGCAGCGGCCCAGGACGAGGCGGGCGTGACGCAGCTACGCTGGCAGCCACCACCGCCACGGGCGCAGCGATCGGCGCGGCTGTCGGCTGGGGGGTCGGTGCCGCCATCGGAGCCGGTGCGGGCTTAACCGCTGGTGTCATCGGTGTTCTGGCAACGCGCGGTGCACCAACCATCGTTGCTCCCGAGCAGGAAATGACTTTCGCTCTCGCAGCTCCGCTCGCGATCTCTACCGAACAGGCTCCTCAGGCCTTCCGTTGGATTGATCCGAACGAGTACGGTGCGCCCTATGAGGGTCAGGGAACGCAGGGACCACTGGGACCGCCTCAAGGCTACGCGACTGCTCCTGCATACGCTTATAGCTATCCGGCCCCCTACTACGGATATCCGTATGGGTATGGCTGGGGGATACGGTTATCCCTACTACTCCTACTGGCCGAGCGTAGGCTTCTACTTCGGACCCGGCTACTGGTACGGTGGCCATTACTACTATGGCCACGGCGGCTACTACGGCGGCCATTACTACGGAGGCGGCCATTACAACGGCGGCGCCTATGTCGGCCACTACGCAGGCAGTACCAGTGCCTATCGCGGTACTACCGGTGCCTACCGCGGTACCATGTCTTCCGGTTATCACGGTGGAGGTTCTGTCGGCGGCGGTGGCCATGCCGGCGGTGGCGGTGGCGGACACCACTAAGCTGGCTACTGGCGGCACAGAACGGTCCGCGTGAGGAAGCGGACTCGCCGACACTTCTCAGACCAGACCGAACTTCTCAGGAACAAAACCAGGCCGCCGTTCGTAGGTTATCTACGAACGGCGGTCTCTTTTATGCGCCTTGGTCTTTTCGGACTTGTCCTGCTGGCGGGACTTGCAACTATTGCCTGCGACCTGGAAAGCGTGGAGGGCGGCCCCAATCAAACTCTGCCGCTCAACTTCAATCCGCAAGGCGTCGACGCAGCAACCGTGGAGTTGCACCTGGGTGCCGGCGAACTCAACATCCGGGGAGGCAGTTCCCAGCTTGCCGATGGCCAGCTCGACTACAACATCCCGTCCTGGAAACCAGTCATCCATCAGACCACCGCGGGGCACTTCGCGCGGCTACGCGTCGAACAGCCCGACACCCATGGAATGCCCCACAACTTGAAATACACCTGGAACCTGCAGCTTTCGAATACGATTCCCATTTCGCTCTCCGTCAAATGCGGGGCGGGTCAGGCCAACCTGAAACTCGGCGATGTGCGGCTGCGCGATCTGGGGGTCGAGATCGGCGCCGGGCAGATTGATCTGGATCTGCGCGGTACTCCCAAAGAAGACTTCGACGTGAGTGTGCAGGGAGGGGTCGGCCAAGCCACTGTGTACCTGCCGACCGGAGTCGGCGTTCGTGCAGAAGCTCACGGCGGGATCGGCAGCATCAATGTGAGTGGCCTCGAAAAGCGCGGCAGCTACTACGAAAACGACCAATACGGACGCGCCAAGGTGAATCTGCGACTCAAAGTCCACGGCGGGATCGGCGAAATCCGTATCATCGGCTCATAAACCAGCGGCGAAGCTGAACTGAGGCGCGACCGTGAGGGGAGTGCTTGTCTCGCTCGATGAATCAAACAATCCGCGTTCATCGTCCTTGATCAGCGGCCATGGCTTGATTTCTTCACAGCTTCTTAGCTCAGCCTCAGACTCAACAAGCGGATACATGCCAAAGTCGACCGAATGCTAACCCGAACTTCTTGCGCCGGTTTGGGCTCCCTATGCGTTTAAGTCTTTGAACCATCAGCAGTTTCGCCAAAGTAGAGCATCGTTACAACTCTAGTTTTGTACCCATGTATATTACTATATTTAATTTGTATTGTCAGGTTATTTGTGATAGTATGTTCCCATGTACGTCGCCGTCGTCCCCAACCGCAACTCCCCTCCCGCTATCCTCCTCCGTCGAGAGCTTCCAGCGAGCTGGACGGCACGGTTTCAAAACCGCACCTCGCCAATCTCTCCCACTGGCCCGCCGCCCAGCTCGATTCGCTTCGACGTGTCCTGAAAGGCGCCAATCCCTCGGTTCCCCCTGCCGCAAGCATTCCAGATTCATCCGCTCCCGCCTCATGGCCATGTTGCCGCTGTCCTCGGCTCCTTCGCCGGTTGATCTTGACCGCCTCTTGTCTCGCTCCCGTTGCCCCGAATCGTGATTTGGTGTTGGCCTTGATCGTCGCTCGGATCCTGGCCCCATCCTCCAAACTCGCCACCTGTCGCGGTCTCCGACAAGATACCCCGGCCACCTCTTCGCTTGGCTCCCTCCTCGGACTGGGTCACGACATTCGAGGAGGCCCAACTCTACAATGCCCTGGATTGGCTGCTTACCCGCCAATCCAGCATCGAAAATGCTCTCGCCAAGCGCCACTTGTCAGACGGTTCTCTGGTCCTCTATGACCTCAGTTCCACCTATTTCGAAGGCCGTCACTGCCCGCTGGCCCGCTTTGGCCATTCGCGCGATGAGCGCCGTGGTAATCTGCAGATCACCTTCGGACTGCTGACTGCCTCGGAAGGTCGCCCCATCGCAGTGGAAGTCTTCGAGGGCAATACAGGCGATCCCAAGACCGTCGCCTCGCAAGTCGACAAACTGCGGCTCCGTTTTGGCCTGAAGAAAGTGATCCTGGTCGGCGACCGCGGGATGCTGACTTCGGCACGCATCCGCGAAGACCTTAACCCGCATGCAGGTCTGCAATGGATCTCGGCCCTCAAGTCGGTCCAGATTCAGAAACTGATAACGGGAGGCGCACTGCAGTTGTCGTTCTTCGATCAACAGGACATGGCGGAAATCCAGCATCCATCCTTCCCAGGTGAACGCTTAATTGCCTGCCTCAACCCGCTGCTCGCTGAAGAGCGAACTCGTAAGCGTAATGAACTACTGGAGGCCACTGAAAAGCAGCTCAACAAAATTGTGAAATCTACTCAGCGAAAGAAAAAACCATTGCGCGGCCGCAGAGAGATCGGCCTGGCCGTGGGCCGCATTCTAGGCCGCTACAAGATGGGCAAACACTTCAAGCTGTTCATTGAGGATGACGGTTTTCGTTTCGAGCGCAAGCCGGACAACATTGAACGGGAAGCGGCCCTGGATGGCATTTACGTCATCCGCACCAACGTTCCGGCCGAGGCACTCAGCAGCCAGAAGGTCGTCGGTCACTATAAGGGGCTTTCCGACGTCGAGCGCGCTTTCCGCAGTCTGAAGAGCGTGGATTTGAAGGTCCGCCCCATTTATCATGACCTGGCCGATCGAGTGCGGGCGCATGTTTTTTTGTGCATGCTGGCCTACTACGTTGAGTGGCACATGCGACGAGAGTTGTCTCCTTTGCTCTTCGACGACGACGAGGTGCAGGCGGCAGACGCCGCGCGCAGCAGCATCGTCAGTCCTGCCCAGCGATCGGACAAAGCCAAGCGCAAGGATGCCACCAAGATCACCGCTGATCACTTACCCGTGCACAGCTTTCAAACTCTGTTGAAAGATCTTGCCACCCTGACGCTCAACGAGGTTCGCGTCGGCGCTCAAAACCTCCGCCTGTTAGCCAATACAACACCCGTCCAACTGCGCGCTTTCCAATTACTCCAGGTCTCCGCGTCTTTGTAGCTGTACCCAGTAGGCGACACCGCAAGATTGCGTAACTTCAATCATTGCTGTTGATTACCGCAAACTCCACAAAAGAAGTTCGGGCTAACGGAGCAGTGACCGTCAGCGAGCGGACCGACAAGGCCGACCGGGATAGGCGCCTCTGTTCCAATGCGATCACGAAATCCACTGTTGTCAACCCAAGCCCAATCGCCGCGTGGACAAAGCGAGCCTGTCCCAAGATTCAGTACTGTCGACTCGTCACTCTGTCGCAGAGTTTTTACACAGACTCGTCAGGGAGCGGTTTCTTGCCTTTTTCAGCAACATCCCAAGTCAGAGGGCTTTGATCTCGATCTCCTTGAACTCGGTCCAGTAGGCCTGACGGTGCGCCTGCAGTTCAACATGCCCCGCGTCGAGGTTTTCAAGACCTTCGTACTCCACTACGGTGTCGCCATTGATGCGCACCATCGCATACGCGTCCTTCACGATCAGTTGTAGGGGAAACCACACCTCCGGCTCGATCCGTGGGTATACACCCCGCTTAAAGTGATAGAGCGACCCAGTGGGATAGTGGGCATCCTCCACGTTGTGCAACTGGATCTCATAGTTCTTGCCGGAAAGGCCCTTCCCTTCCGTCCGGAACAAAACGCCGCTGTTATGTTCCCGCTCGCCACGAACATACATGGTCAGTTCAAAGTCACGGTATTTCCCTTTAGTAGCCAGGTGCCCCACACCGTCTCCGCGCAACACGCGTCCCATGGGCTGGAAGTTGGGCTTGTGCTCCGAGACGTACCAGCCGTCGAAATCAGCCGCTGAGCCATACAGTACCTGCTTTCGATCCTTGGACGGGAGTTCCAGAATCTTCAGGTTGCGAAACCGGATGGGATAGGACAGGCTCGCGAGACCCAGATAGCCTCGACGCAGACGGTGCCGGAGTTCCGGATTCTCCTCGACATTCAAATCCTGGATCAGCTCGCCATTCGTCCACACGCGCAGCGATGGCCAGTCCATCCAGATGCGGATGTCGTTCCAATCGCCGTTGCTTTTGACATTCACCTTGCGCGGTGCAACCAGTGGAAAAATGGAACCCATCGAGTTCGACATAGGCTTCTCATCAACTTGATGAAACAACTTGATCTGCATGCCGACCCAGGTCGGTCGGCCGTTCTCCGGCGCGTGCAGGTAGATGCCTGAGTCCATCCAGTCCTTCATATAGAACTCCGCCCGAAAGTCGAAGTTCTCGTACTGGCGGTTCGACCGCAGCCAGGTAGGATAACTCGCACTATCATTCACAACAATCGCTCCGTCCGACACAGAGAAGGCGCTCTCCGGCCCTTCGGTGACGGTCCATCCATCCAGGTCGCGCCCGTTGAAAATGGGAATGAATAATTCGGATTCAACCACCGGCGATCCTGTGGATCCCGCCGCCCCGGCTAGCGGCGCCGCCGACAACGCGCCCAAGAAGTTCCGGCGATTCATCTGTCCTCCTTAGCCGGTGTTTCCCACTTTCCACTTCGGCCTGCCTTGAATACGGCGTCAATAACGGTCATATTCCGGAACGCATCCTCCAGAGGCACTGGCACCTGCGTGCCTTCCAAAATCGCCTGGGCGAAGGCATCGCCTTGAATCGTGTACTGGTCGCAGACCGGGAGTTCTTCCGTGCGCATCCCCCCGCCAAACAGGTCCTTGCCGTTGTCGACAAAGATCCGGCATGGCCTGTCGGGCGGTGCATTAAACGGGATCTCAATCTGCACGCGGCCCTTTGTCCCGAAAACCTGGAAGGTCTGGTACGGCACCAATTGCGTGCTGCAGGTGAACAGCGCTTCACCGGAGCCAAAGTCAAGAATGGCCGAGGCCAGATAGTCCGTGCCCATCTCCGGGTCGTAGTTCACCAACCCCGAGACTCGCATAGGTTCTCTCTCGAAGATGAAACGCGACATCGTAATCGGGTAGCAACCCACATCCATCAGGCCGCCTCCACCGTACGCCGGGACGTTGCGGACATTGGCCGGATCCCGATTGAAGTAGCTAAAGACTGCCACGATGCTGCGGAGTTCGCCAAGTTCGCCCGACCGGACAATCTGCCGCGCACGGAGCCACTGCGGATGGGTCTTCACCATGAATGCCTCGCCAATCACCACACCGGCCGTGTCTCGAGCGTCGAATGAGCGTTCGGGTCTCCACGGCGGATAGCGCAATCGGCTTTTCGCATAGAACGTGCTTGCCTGCCTCAGCCGCCTTGACCGACCACGGCACATGCAAATGATTGGGCAGCGGGTTGTAAATCGCGTCGATGTCGGGATCCGCGAGCAGGTCCTCATAGCTGCCGTAGGCCTTCGGAATCGCCAATTGACGCGCGGCTTCACGGGCCTTATCCAGATCCCGCGAAGCAATGGCTGAAACCTGCGTGAGGCGACCCTTCTGCATGGCGGGAATCACCTTTTTCACCGCGATATTTGCAACTCCCAAAACTCCCCATCGAATGGCGTTTGGCATAAGACTTCAGTCTCCTACAACTAAAGGAACCCATGTGACCTAGCCCAACGTAGCTGGGCCAACCAAGCCAACGAGGCTGTGACCGGGGAGCGGCCGGACAAACGCAATCCCGTCGCAGCACTTTCACTTGACCCCCAAAGCCGTTCGGCGTCTAATGAGAAAACGGTAATAGCGCGCACTGCAGAGGAAGTAGTACATTGGTCCGAGTTGGCTTTCGACACGGGGGAACGCAGGTCCGGCTGTCCTGGGCCGGTTTGGAGTGAGCCTCCGGCCGCCTGGGTTCAGGAAATCTCATGAATATCCGTCCATTGAAGCTTGCGGCAACGTTGTTGACCCCGGCAATGGCTTTTGGCCTGGAAGAGAAGCGCATCGCCAACATGTTCAACCCGCTGGCTACGCCTGCGGATGAAGTGGTCAAGATGGCGGTTCTCTCGCTCCTGATTTGCGGAGCCATTTTCGTCATTGTGGCCGGGCTGCTTGTCTATATCATCTTCAAGTTCCGCCGCCGGCCGGGCGACGACACCGCGGAGCCACCTCAGGTTTACGGCAGTAACCAGATTGAAATCGCCTGGACCGTCATTCCACTGCTGATCGTTTTCGTCCTGATTATGGTCACGGCCCGCGTCGTTTCGGCCGTGCAGAATAAGGGATTCCCGGCCGACGCCATTCACGCCACCGTGATTGGACACCAATGGTGGTGGGAACTCCGCTACCCGGATCTCGGCATTGTAACCGCCAACGAATTGCACGTCCCGGTAAGCTCCGCCGACGGAGGATTGCCCACGGTACTAACTCTCCAGTCCGTGGATGTGATTCACAGTTTCTGGATACCCCAACTCGCCGGCAAAACCGATGTCATTCCAAACCGGGATAACAAGATGTGGATCGACCCGCGCGAAACGGGCGTCTATTTCGGCAACTGCGCCGAGTATTGCGGCACGCAGCACGCCAACATGCTGATACGCGTTGTGGTCCACCCGAAGGCCGAGTTTGAAGCGTGGGTCGCCAACGAGAAGAAGCCGGCCGTGAACGACCCATCTGTCGCGCAGGGCCGCGCCACCTTTGAGTCACTCTCATGCGTCAACTGCCATGCCATTCGCGGGACAGTCGCGGCCGGGGCCTTCGGACCCGACTTGACTCACATCATGAGCCGGCAAGTGATCGCATCCGGGGCGCTCACCAACACACCTGAGCACTTGCGAGCCTGGATCCATGATCCGGACCAAGCCAAGCCCGGCAGCCTGATGCCGGCGATGCAGCTTTCCGACCAGGAAGTGGACCAGATCGTCTCGTATCTCGAGACGCTGAAATAGGAGACCTGGATGGCGACGCTAGATTATCCACTCGACAGACCAATCCCGCAGCGGAAGGAGTTCTCGCTATCCACGGTCGTTTCTGAATGGATCGCAACGGTCGACCACAAGAAACTCGGCATAATGTACGTCGTCTCGGCGTTGCTGTTTTTGGTGGTCGCGGGCCTGATGGCGACCGTCATGCGAATTCAGCTCGCGATCCCGAACAATCATTTCGTTGACCCCCGGACTTTCAACCGCCTGTTCACCATGCACGGCACCACCATGGTCTTCCTGGTCGGCATGCCCATCCTGGCCGGGTTTGCGAACTATCTAGTGCCGCTCATGATCGGTGCCCGGGACATGGCTTTCCCCAGGCTCAACGCGTTCGGCTTCTGGATTTTCCTGTTTGGCGCCCTGCTGCTGTATTTCAGCTATCTAGGAGGCGATGGCCTCTACGGCGCGGGCTCCGCACCCGATGTTGGTTGGTTCGCCTACGCTCCACTAACAGGTCGTGCTTTTTCACGCGGGTCGAGCACCGACTACTGGATACTGGGCATCCTGCTCACGGGAATTGGCAGTATCGTCAGCGCCCTGAACGTCATTGTCACCACGCTCTCGATGCGCGCTCCCGGAATGACCTTGGGACGAATGCCGCTATTCGTTTGGATGATGTTCGTCGATGCCTGGATGGTTCTGGTGGCGCTTCCGCCCCTGTCGGCCTGCCAGATCATGCTCTTGCTGGACCGCTTCCTTGGATCGACATTCTTCGATACGCAAGCCGGCGGCTCGGCTGTCCTATGGCAACACTTCTTCTGGATTTTCGGACACCCCGAAGTCTACATCCTTATCTTCCCCGGTTTCGCATGCATCTCTGAAGTAATCCCGGTCTTCTCCCGCAAACCGATTTTTGGCCGCCCGGCTATGATTGGCGCGACCGTTGCCATTGGCTTTATCAGCCTTGGCGTGTGGGCGCACCATATGTTCGCGGTTGGCATGACCTCCATGGGCAACACGTTCTTCGCAGCGTCCACCATGTTGGTGGGCGTTCCCACCGGGATTAAAATCTTCAACTGGTTGGCCACCATGTACGGCGGAAAGCTGCGCATGGAAACGCCGCTCCTATTCTGCTGCGGCTTTCTATTCCAGTTCCTGGTTGCCGGACTCACAGGAATCATGCTGGCCATTGCTCCCTTCGATTGGCAGCTCACCGATTCTTATTTCGTGGTCGGCCACTTCCACTTTGTACTGATCGGGGGGCTCATCTTCGCCCTCTTCGCAGGGATGTATTACTGGTTCCCAAAGGTGTCAGGAAAGTGCCTCAACGAAACGATAGGCAGATGGCATTTTTGGCTGTTTGCCATTGGGTTCAACATGACGTTCATCCCGCAGCACTTCCTCGGGATCCTGGGAATGCCCCGTCGAATTTATACCTATGAAGCTGGGCCGTGGGTGGGACACCATGAACATGATCTCGACGCTCGGCGTTCCCCTGCAGGCCCTTGGCGTAGCGCTCTTCGTGGTGAACATCATTTGGACGCTGTGGAAGGCCAAGCAAAGCGGGTGATGATCCATGGGATGCCTGGACTTTGGAGTGGGCGACCACGTCGCCCCCTCCGGAGTACAACTTCGAAGAGGTCCCGGAAATCCGGAGCAGCCGGCCCTTATGGGACCTCAAGCATCCCGAAGACCCGGACTGGAAGTATGAGTAACGTTTCCGCGCAGCACTAACGTCACAGGAAGGAAAACGAGTAGCGACCGATGGCCACAGCCTCATTACCGGCAACCCCAACCTGGAAACTGCCAGACCGCGGAACGATGGGCATCATCTGCCTCATCACCACTGAGTCCGCGCTGTTCACCATTTTCGTAGTCGCCTACCTCTTCTACATCGGCAAAAGCCTGAATGGGCCGTATCCGAAAGACCTTCTCGAATATCCATGGTGGGCGAGCTTCTGCCTGCTTTCCAGCAGCGGCACCATCGTGTTTGCCGAACACGCTCTGGAACACAAGCAGATGGGCAAGTTCAAACTATGGTGGACCATCACCATCTTGCTCGGCCTCGAGTTCCTCCGCCAAACGGGGCTTGAGTGGCACGACTTCATCGTCAATAAGCACTTCACCATCTCAACCAACCTGTTTGGATCCACCTTTTACTCGTTGGTTGGCCTCCATGCCAGCCACGTAATCGTCGGCATGTCCTTCCTGCTGCTAACGCTTTTTGTCACACTGGCGGGCTTTCCCATCGCCACGCAGCTGCGGCGCGTCAAGTTTCTCTCCTGGTACTGGCATTTCGTGGATGCCATCTGGATAATCGTTTTCACGGTGGTCTATGTCATTGGACGCTGAATCGAATCATCACAATCCGGATCCGCATCAAGCCGGCGACGGCGTGCAACTGCCTGCGCCCACGTTTTGGCCCATGGTGTTTGCCTTCGGGCTCACGCTAGTAATGGCTGGTCTCGTCACGCAGATCACGGTCAGCATAGTTGGCCTGATCATCTTCATTCGCGCCGGCTACGGCTGGTGGCATAACGTCATCCCGCATGAAGAACACGAGATCGTGCCGCTGCGCGCGCACGCTTTGCGGGCATCGCCCATACGCACCAGCACGCGGAGTGTGGTGCACCTGAAAGCTGGAGAGCAACAACACCGGGTCAGGATACCTGAGGAGATTCATCCGTATTCGTCCGGCATCAAAGGCGGGCTCGCCGGCGGCGCGGCCATGGCTGTCCTGGCCTGTCTGTACGGCCAGTTTGCTGAAGGCAGCATCTGGTATCCCATCAACCTGCTGGCGGCTGGCGCTATCCCATCAATGGCCAACGCCAGTTTGGAGCAGTTGAAGGCCTTCAACGGAATGGCATTCGGCATCGCCTTCGTCGGTCACGGCGTCATCTCACTGCTGGTTGGCATGCTGTATGCCGTCTCACTGCCGATGTTCCCGAGGAAAGCGCCCCTCTGGGCCGGCATCATCGCACCACTCTTCTGGACCGGCATCGTTGCCGCCAGCCTCGAACTCGTCAACCCCGCACTGAACTCGCGGATCAATTGGCCCTGGTTTATCGTCTGCCAGCTCGGTTTCGGCCTGGTAGCGTGGCTTCGTTGTGTTTCGCACGCAGCGGGTCGACACCATGCAGACCTGGCCATTCGCGTATCGCGCTTCCGTTGCGGCCGGGGGCATGCGTCCGCCCGGCCACGGTGACGAAGGCTCGGGCAAACCTGGGGAGGATCCGAAAGAGCAATGAGAAGGCTATTGCCGGCAGTGCTCGCCGTTTCCTCAATCGCGCTCTTGGCTGGATGTGGCAAGCCCAAACCTGCCCCACTCGAGCCGGAAGAGATCGGCGATTTTAAAGATCTTTTTGCTCAGAATTGCCAGGGATGCCACGGCGAGAATGGTGGCTTCGGCCCCGCGCCTCACATCAGTGATCCACTGTACCTGAAGCTGGCCACCCCGCAGGCCATTCGCAAGGTCATCGCAGAAGGACGCCACGGCACGCCCATGCCGGTCTTCTCCGCTGCGCTGGGCGGTCCGCTCTCCGACAAACAGATCGATACGTTGGTGGATGGCATCGAGAAGACTTGGGGCACGCCGGTTGACCTGCATGGCGCCGCGCTGCCTCCGTACAGCGAGGCCGATTCCATTGCCGCGGGTCTTCAGCCCGGCGATCCGGATCGCGGCCACAACACATACCTGCTGTATTGCGCCCATTGCCACGGCATCGGCAACGGCAAATCGCTCGCGCGGCGCCATCGCAAATCCCGCTTACCTGGCGCTGGTTAGCAATCAGAGCCTGCGCACCACGGCCATCATCGGCCGGTCCGATCTCGGCATGCCCGATTGGCGCAACCGCATCCCAAACCACACCATGAGCAATCAGGAAATCTCAGACGTCGTTGCGTGGCTGGCGTCTCAACGGCCGGCTTACTCCAACGTTCCACCAGCAACCGCCTCTTTGCCGGCGCCCGTTACAGCGACGGCTGCCAAGGAGCCTAAGCCATGAACCCGACACTTCCTCCCGTACTCGGCTCACCGGAAGCCGAGCCCCACGCCGCCCGCGCCGACCCGCCGCAATCTGCTCTTCAAGGCTGGCATGGCCTTGAATGCCATCGGCGGCTTACTCCTCGGCTTGCCGCTGATCGGGTTCGTGTTCTCCAGCTTCTTCCACAAGCACCTTGGCAACAGCTGGATCTCGCTGGGAACTCTCGACAAGTTTCCCGTAAACCAAACCAAGCTGACCGTCTTCCGCAACCCGTTCACTCGTCCCTGGGACGGTGAAACCGCCGACATCCCCTGCTACGTGCGCCAATTGCCTGACCAGAAGTTCAAGGTGTTCGCGGTGAACTGCGCCCACCTCGGCTGCCCCGTCCGCTGGTTCGAGGAATCGGGCCTCTTCATGTGCCCTTGCCATGGAGGCGTTTACTACTCAGACGGCTCCCGAGCCTCCGGCCCGCCACCGCGCGGACTCTTTGAATACCACTACAAGGTCGAGAACGGCGAAGTGTTCGTCAAGGGCGGAGAAATGCCCACGCTCGCTAATCCCGTTTAAACAGGAACCCTTATGAACACGCTCCGGTCAATTGCGCTTTGGGTCGACGATCGGCTCCACATCACGAAGCTCTTCGAATCCACAGCCGGCCACCATGTCCCGGCCAGCGCCGGCAGCTGGTTCTATGTGTTCGGCAGCGCTACCCTGCTCTGCTTCGTCATCCAGATCATCACGGGCACCTGCCTGGCCTTTGTTTACGTTCCCTCCACCAACGAAGCCTGGACCAGCCTGCAGTATCTGAATCAAGAGCAGACCCTGGGCTGGCTTCTTGCGCGGCATCCACTATTGGGGATCGAACTTCATGGTCGCCATCATGACGCTGCACATGATTCAGGTGTTCCTCTTTGGCGCTTACAAGTACCCGCGAGAGATGACCTGGATCAGCGGCATCGTCCTGCTGCTACTCACCCTCGGCATGGCCTTCACGGGCAAGTTCTGCGTTGGGATGAAGACGCCTACTGGGGCCTCGGCATCGGCGCTTCCATCATGGGCCGATTACCCCTCATCGGCGGCAACATGGTTCACCTGATGTTAGGCGGGCCAATTATCGCCGGTGAAACGCTGTCCCGCTTTTTCACCCTGCACGTGTTCATGATTCCCGGCTTCATCATTGCGCTGGTCAGTATCCACCTCCGCCTGGTTCTCAGCAAGGGCATCAACGAGTACCCAACGCCCGGGAAGCCCATCAGCAAAGCGACCTACGACGCTGAATACGCCGAGATCATTCGCAAAGAAGGCGTGGCGTTTGTGCCTCACGCCATCGGCAAAGACCTGATCTTCTCGGCTTTGATCATTGTCGGCAATCCTTACTTGCGCCCTCGTATTCGGTCCCCACGGGCCTTCCGGCGCACCCACGCCGGCCCATGTCGATACGGTTCCCCGTCCCGACTTCTACTTCCTGTTCCTGTATGCGGCCCTCGCCTTGCTGCCCGATTGGATGGAAACCTTCGTCCTCTTCGTGGTGCCCGGGATTCTGCTGCTCATCTTCTTCGCTCTGCCGTTCATCTCACCAGCCGGAGAGAAGAGCTTTCGCAAGCGGCCCGTCGCTGTCCTTACGGTCATCCTGGTCATGCTGATCATCACCGTTCTCTGTTACCTCGGGGATGTCGCGCCCTGGTCGCCCAAGATGAATGCGTGGACCGCTGATCCAGTCCCGGTGGAGTTCGTAAAAGGACGAACGCCTATAGAACTGCGCGGCGCCGCCGTACTCCAAGCCAAGCAATGCCGCAATTGCCATTCCCTCGGCGGCCTCGGTGGAGAGCGCGGCCCGGCCCTCGATGATGTCGCCTCACGGCTTACCCGAGACCAACTTGTCCGGCAAGTCATCCAAGGCGGCGGCAACATGCCAGCCTACGGCAAGAACCTAAACCCCGCAGAAGTGGAATCGCTGGTGGCGTTCATGGCAACGCTGCATACCGGCTCCAACCCGCCCGCTCGCGACTCGGCCGTTCCCGCTGTGCCGCCGGCCGTTGCAACCATGCGCTAAGCGAAGACTACTCCAGCACGGAACCGCGCGCGTCAGCAAGCGGACTTACTCCAGCCAATCAAACGACCGCGTCACCGCCTTCTTCCACGTCTTGTAGTATTGTTCCCTCGACGCCTCATCCATATTCGGCGTCCAGGTGTAATCCGCTTCCCACTTCGCCTTCAAGTCGGGCCAGGCCGGTGAAGTAACCAACAGCCAGGCCAGCTGCGTAGCAGGCGCCTAGCGCCGTGGTTTCCTTAATGACCGGCCGCACCACCGGGCGATTCAATATGTCCGCCTGGAACTGCATCAGCACATCATTGACAACCATGCCGCCATCGACGCGCAGCACTTGCAGGTCGATCTTTGAGTCCTTCTCCATCGCCTCCAGCACTTCCCGGGTTTGATAGGCCACCGCCTCCAGCACCGCGCGCGCGATGTGAGCCTTGCCGACATAGCGCGTCAACCCAACAATCACGCCGCGGGCATTGTCCTTCCAATACGGCGCATAAAGTCCGGAGAACGCGGGCACAAAGTACACGCCGCCGTTGTCCTTGACACTACGTGCCAGCACTTCCACTTCGGTACTGCTGGAGATCAGCCCGAGGTTGTCGCGCAGCCATTGCACCAGCGCTCCGGCAATCGCCACGCTGCCTTCCAGCGCATACTGCACCGGCGCTTTGCCGAACTTGTAGGCCGCGGTGGTCAGCAGACCGTGTTCCGAGCGCACCAGCCGATCGGCCGTATTCATCAGGAGGAAACAGCCGGTGCCGTACGTGTTCTTCGCCTCTCCGGCTTCGAAACAAGCCTGTCCGACCAGCGCCGACTGCTGGTCACCCAGGATGCCCGCGATAGGAACGCCGGCCAGCGGTCCCCCCGCAACCGTACCGTAGACCTCGCTGCTGGAACAGATCCGCGGCAGCATGGATTTGGGGATACCGAAGTGCTTTAAGATTTCGTCGTCCCATTCCAGCGTTTCCAGGTTCATCAACTGCGTGCGGCTGGCATTGGTGACATCGGTGACGTGGATACCGCCATTCACGCCGCCGGTCAGGTTCCAGACCAAGAACGTGTCGATGTTGCCGAACAGCAAGTCGCCCGCCTCGGCATGCCGCCGGGCGCCGTGCACATGCTCCAGGATCCAGCGAATCTTCAGCCCGCTGAAGTAAGTTGTCAGCGGTAAGCCGGTCTTCTGGCGAAACAGATCGTGCCCCACCGTCTTCACGAAGTGCGTCGCTTCCGACGCCACGCGTGTGTCCTGCCAAACTAGTGCGTTCGCCACGGGATCGCCCGTCTTGCGGTTCCACACCACAGTGGTCTCACGCTGGTTGGTGATGCCGATCGCAGCGATATCCTTCGCATGGAGCGCGCGCTGAGCCATGGCAGTTTCCATCACTTCCTGCGTCCGGCGCCAGATCTCTTCCGGATCGTGCTCTACCCAACCGGGCTTGGGATAGATCTGCTCGTGCTCCTTCTGAGACACCGACACGATGCGTCCCGCCCGATCGAAAACGATGAAGCGTGTGCTGGTAGTTCCCTGGTCAACTGCGCCGATATAGCTAGACATATAGGTTGAGAATGTGCCGCCCCGGAGAGACTATCACACGGATATGCGGCAGCCATTCCCCCCGCTGCGTGGCGCGGGGCTGTCAGCCTGCTGAGCCGAGATTCGTCCCGGCTTTTCGCCGCCTGCGCCAACACTGCTACCCTCTCTTTCATGACGACGACCTACAACCGCATCGCCGGCCAAAGCCTGGAACGTCTCGCGGCCCTGAGCGACGGCATCTTCGCGGTCGCCATGACACTGCTCGTGCTGGATATCCACGCGCCCTCCATCGAGGCCGTTCACAGCGAACAGGACCTCTGGCATGCGCTCAGCGCCCTGCTGCCACGCATTGTCATGTACCTGATGAGTTTCATGACGCTCGGCATCTTCTGGACCGGCCAGCAGACCCAGTTCAACGCGCTGGCCCGGTCGGACCGCGATCTCTCCTGGATTCATATGGCGTTCCTGGCGGCGGTCGCCATCACGCCGTTTTCGACTTCGCTGCTCGCCGAATTCATCACATTCCGGACCGCGCTGCTGATCTACTGGGCCAACATCCTGATCCTGGGCGCCGTGCTCTATGTCAGCTGGCGCTATGCCCAACGGGCCGGTTTATTGAAAGACGAAAGCGACCGCGAGTTCGCCTGCGCTGTGGAACGCCGCATTCTGGTCGCCCAATCCCTGTACGCCTTCGGCGCCCTGTTGTGCATTGTGAACACCTACTGGAGCATGGGCTTCATTGTGCTCGTGCAGCTGATCTACGCCATTGCGCCGAGGATCCCGCTGCTGTCGAAGATGTAGCCGGGGCGCTTCGGACCGTTGCGAACGAACGAAGCCAACTCCAACGAAAGCCCGGCCCGACCGCTCTTACGAAACGAAGTGGTCCGTTCCAGCCGCTCGTGCCGCCATTGTGTGGACGAACTCAACTTACTGAATACAACACAGTTGCCTCTGATCCAACCTGCTAAGACCGCCGTTATGGGACCTGTGCCAAATCCGGTTTTACGAAACGAACTCCTCCCATCACCGACTGAGGATCGACAACGTTCGCGGCTCTAAAGCTATTTGAAAATACGAACCCAAGTACCAGACTGGCTGACCATACCGGAACCGTTTTTGCGAAACGAACTCCTGACAACGAATGAGACCAATGTTCAGCGAAGCCATCCGGAAATTCGAACCCAATCGCGACAGGCAGACCACCACCCGACTGAACCGTTCCGGTTCTCAGGATGACGCATGTCAAGTCGGCTTCCCACCATGGTGCGATCTAAGCAACTGATTCGGTTCAGCAAATTACGTAAGGAGTCCGGTGACAACGGGGGATGAATAGGTTTCGAGCCGCTGGCAGATTCACTGAACGCCTCGGAGAATCGACGGGGCGTCGATTGCGGGTCGGGGGACCCACCCTACAAGCTGAAGTGGACAGTCACCGGCAGATCGGCAGCACTGTCAAAGGACGATTTGCCAATTCATTGATTCCAAATGTGGTTTGAGGCTGTGTTTTTCTAGGAATGACTCATGGCCCGACCAAACGGGGCGGCTTCCGCGGCCTATCACCTGTCAATATTACGAGTTGCCGTCCGCGCCAGCCTGGGTCAAAGTAGGGCGTCTCGCCAACGGCTGCAGCCCGGCAAAACGGTAAAGGAGAGTCCCAAATGTCCAAGTTCAAAAGCCGTAGTATCACCTCGCTTCTGGCAATCGCGATGGTGCTTTGTTACGGCGCCGGCGCGCAAGGCCAGTCCGCGAACCCCCAGGCGCAGCCTTCCCCTGCGCCGGACCAAGGCATTCCGGAGCAGGACATCGTGATGCTCCGCAAGAACCTGCGCTCGCAGCGCAAGCAGATCATTGCGGCGAACATGAAGCTCACCGATGCCGAGGCGGAGAAGTTCTGGCCGCTTTACGATCAATACGTCTCAGATCTGGTGCAGATTAACACCACGAAATACGACTTGATCAAACAGTATGTGAACGCTCAGGGCAATCTGACCGACGCTCAGGCTGACACCGCTGTGAAACAGTGGATCGGAGTGGACCAATCGGTCTCGGACTTGCGATTGAAGTATGTTCCCTCTTTCCGCAAGGTCCTGTCGGCCAAGAACACCGCTCTGTTCTACCAGCTGGACAGGCGGGTTCAGCTGATGATTGACCTGCAGCTGGCAGCGGCCCTGCCGCTCATTGAGCCGTAATTTGCCGGCATACTTCTCCTGCTTACGCCGTCAGCGCACTGCAGATTGCGTCCCGATCAATGTGTTCGTAGGCATGGCGTCTCCGAGCCAGAGCCTGTGAAATACAGCCCTTGCTCGCGTACCCGTATCGGAAGTATAACAGTTATATATTGCAATGCGCTTCAGGTTCGACCGGGAGAAAAGTCGCGAGGTTAAACGGAAGCACGGAGTAAGCCTATATGAGGCCCAGGAAATCTTCGATCAAGTCTATATTGTCGACCAAAAGAGCGACGACCCGGAGCAGTTCCGAGCCGTTGGCTGGTGCTCCGGCCGTCTCTGCTCCGTGATTTTTCAGATCCGGAGCGATTCCGAAGGCGAGTTCTATCATTTGATCACCGCATGGAAGTCTACTGAACGGGAAGAGCAAAGCTATGCCGAAAACGTCTAAGCCAGTAAGGACCGCCGACGAAATCGCTGAAATGGCATCTCGCGGAGAGGATGTCTCAACGTTCTTCACGAACAAGTTCACCGTTGTCCGGCCCATTCGGCGCGTCAACATCGACTTGACGCAAGGGATGTTGCGGGAACTCGACGGGCGGGCGGCGCGCCTCAACGTAAGCCGTCAGGCCGTCATCAAGACCCTTCTGGCGCAAGCTTTGAGCGAGGCCGCCGGCCACAAACGCCTTAAAAAGAAGGCCCGCTGATCCCGTCGGGACCGCCAAGGTTGCGGAGCGGGGCCGAACATGTCGGTTTTGCGGCTTCATAGTGCGCTGGCGGACATGCGCGGAGGGTCGACGTTCAGCCGCGCAAAGCCGATCGCCTCGGAGCCAGCAAGCGGATACACGATAAAGCCGACCGGTCGAAGTAACCTGGCAGCCGAAGCGTTAAAGTGGGGCGATGGCAAAGGTTCCCATCGCTGGCGAACTTGCGCAGGAATTCGAACTGCCAGACTCGACACGGGTGCCACGGCGGCTGTCGGAGTTGATCTCGCATCGTTCCTTGGTGCTACTCTTCTATCGCGGTAATTGGTGACCTTTCTGCCTCCGCCAGTTGGCGGACTACCGAAAGCACTACCTGGAAATCCGGTCGGCGGGCTCGAGCGCAGTAGCTGTCTCGGTCGATGCACCCGACAAATCCGAGGCCCTGCGGGTTCACCTCTCTTTGCCTTTTCCGATTTTGTGCGATACGGAACGTCGCGTCGTTAGGGACTGGGGCATCTACAATTCAGGAGAGAAGGCGGCATCGCCAAGCCAGCCGTCTTCATTATTGAACCCCGCCACGTGGTATGTTACGCGGCGGTGGACGGGATTGTGAGGCGTGTGCCTGCGGCCGAGATTGTTTCCCTGCTACAAAATGCCGCCGAAGAGCAGCCGGTTCCGCGCAGGGTTCTCGTCCCGTTATTATCCGAGTGGAAAAGCGATTCGGAAATAGCATTCAGCGGTAGGCGGAGCGACATCCCCCCGTAGGGGTCTTGGCAATCGATAATGACGACTGCCTTATCCAAAGCTAAATCCACCCTCCTCGCGCAGGGTAGATCGACGACCACCGACCTGCGGATTACGAAACCGTTTGAGCCCGCTCCCCAACGCGCGTAGCTTCCACTGGGTCTACCTTCTTTGCGTAAGTCTTAAGAACGACATCCCCTGTCTCCAAAAGCGATTTCAGGTTGGAAAGGATGCTGGGCCAGCCACCAGAAACAGCTTGAATGAATTTCGATTCCGCTCGATCCATCTCGTGATGGATGCTCAGCTTTACCGCGCCATCCATCGGCTCCAGTTCCATCGTCAAGTGAGAGTAGCCTTCGGCTTTCATCTCCGGTTTCCATTCGTTTTGCCATTTCAGCGCAAGGCGCTTCGGTGGGTCGATCATGGGCAACGAGAGCGCCCGGGCAGGAATCGAAGGGCCGTCGGCTTCACTCTTGCGCCATAATCGCGCGCAAATCGCGTGCGAGCCCGGCCGTTTGCGTCTGCAGGCGCCTCACATGGGTGCCCCACGTGGCACAGCCAGCCGCGAGCGACAGTTCGTAGGCGCGCTCGAACCACGTGAATGCCCGTTCCAGATGTTCTTCCGCTAAGCCGGAGTAATACACAACACGTCCGATGGCTTCCCTCAAGGCAACGTCCGACAGATCGCGCTTGTCCGGCGGCAGCCGGTGGATTGCCGTCGCAAGCAGCAAGGAGTAGTTCGCGTTTCCGAGATCCTCCTTCCAATCGACCAGATCGTCCCAGTACTGGTAGCCGACATGAAAACTGTCCAGCGACTCCGCCAACATCGGTAGCCCCTCGAGTCTCCCGCTCAGCAGGGCTTGCGCAGCCACCGGATATTTCGCCATCGCCGCCTTGCCTTTGGCGATCCTGTGAAAGTCATCATCGAGGTAGCGCGAGGCGGCAGACAAGTGGTCACTCTTCTCGGCCAGCACGGAGCGCGCATATTCGTCGAAATAGGCCGAATAGAACGCCCAAAAGCTGGACTCGTAGGGAAAGATACCGTACAGCAGACTCAGCGACTCCCTTAAGTAGATATCCCGCAAGAACAGGATTGCGGGATCGCCCGCCGCAATGCAATCGATCGTGTCATCCTGCGCACGCATATAGCTCATCCACAAGGCTCCGCTCAAAGCGAGCGCCCTTAAGTGTTCGAGTGCGACGCCGGGGAAGGCCTCCCTAAAACAAAACGGGAAGTGGAAATAGACATTGCCGTCTCGGGTGGCGCTGTCACGCGTTAACAAGTGCCCGGCGTTGCTCGGCGGCAATGCGAGTCTGGCGATAACACCGGACGTGAAAGCCTGCAGTGATGCTTTGCATCGAGCCCCCTCCTCCTGCAGACTGACCGGAGTTTCCACAGGAGAAGGGCTGCACATGGCGTAAATACTAATACAGATAAAGAAGAAGGGTGAGCTCGGATGACGGGCTGGTTTCCATCTTCAATCGCGCGTCCAGTTTTTCAATCGATCGGGAATCGTCGTGGGGCGCGGCAACGGTCGTGTCCGAATTTTGAGGGGGGAACACAAGATCTTTTGTCAATTGATGAACTCCTTTCAGACCAGATTATGCATCATAACTCCTGCCCGCGCCAGATTAATCGTGATGCTTTTTTTCTCTTTTACACGTCTTCACTGCGTGTTGGACGACTTTTGTTGAAACCGTTTTTGAGAGCCGCTGCGAGTCCATCGGGTCAGAGGCGGGCGGAGTGGCGGCGCCGGGTATCTGCCAAATGCGCCCGAGGGGTAACGATAGAATCCTTCCTCATGCCGATGAAAGAGGGTGCCTACGACCAATTGGTAACTCAGGCAGTCCGGGGCGCTCTCGACCAACTTGATCCTAGGCAATTGAAAGCGCAACTGGAGGATCTCGAAGAGGCCGACAGTCCAGATTATCTTGCGCGGCACGTTGCTCGACAGATCCAGGCAGCCCTGCGGTCGGTCCCAGTGGAAGATCGCTTGCGGCGGCAAGTTGAAATCGCGAATGCTCTGCTGGCGTTCACTGCACCCGAAACACAGGATCCAATCGGCGACGACCCAGTAGAGAGCCCGCCGCATTGCTTAAGGCCATCTATTCTCCGCCAACAGCACCGCGCCCAACAACGCCTCTCAGCCTGATTAGCCTTCTCATGAATTCGCTAGGCTAAGCCAGGCTTGGGTCTGAGCTCGAAAGGGAGATGCAGTGTTCGGACAGCGTCTTGATGCTAGTGAGCTTAATCCAGTGGCGCGGTTGGCAACGTCTAAAACCTGCATTCGAGGAACTTGCGAGAGCCGGGAAGCGGGTGAGAATTCTCACTACCACTTACATCGGCGCGTCCGATTTCCGCGCACTCCAAGCCGTCGCCCGTCTACCCAACGTCGAATTGAAGATTTCCCTCGGCGGCCGCAGGAGAAGACTACATGCCAAGGCCTGGCTCTTCGAGCGTCTGAACGGCTTCAGCACCGCTTATGTCGGCTCCGCTAATCTATCGGGCCCAGCCCTTGAAGACGGTATCAAGTGGACCGCCAAGTCGAGGCGCCTGACGTTATTGAGAGATTCAGAGGTGCCTTCGACTCGATGTGGGAGGAAGTGGAGTTTGAACGCTTCAGGCCGGACGACGAAGGCTCCTGCGGACGAGTGCAAGATGCGCTGGCGTTAGTTAGCCCGCTCAGGCGATGGCCGCAAGGATTCGGAGGCATTGGTCTTCTTCGATCTGAAACCGCATCCCTATCGGCAGGCAACGCTCGACCTCTTAGAAGCCGAACGACTCGACCGAGGTCGGTATAGAAACCTCGTGGTGGCACCTACGGGCACCGGAAAGACCCTTATAGCCGCGTTTGATTATGCCCGACAAACAGGGAAGGATGGCCTCCGTCCGAGGCTTTTGTTTGTGGCCCATCGCGAAGAACTTTTGAAGCAGGCTGTCACCGCGTTTCGGCATGTCTTGCGGGAAGGAAGTTTCGGCGAATTACTCGTCGGCGGAGCAGCGCCACAAAGCTACGATCATCTATTCGCCACGATCCAAAGCTTTCAGAGCCGCGAGTTGTTAAGCCAGAAACCTGCCAATTTCTGGGACTTCGCAGTGCTTTATGAGGCGCACCATACGCCGGCCCAGAGCTATCGTGATCTGATTGGTACCTTGAACCCGAAGATACTGTTGGGGCTTACTGCGACCCCTGAGCGGATGGACGGCGAGAGCATCCTGGAGTGGTTCGGCGGTCACATTGCTGACGAGATGCGGCTCTGGAACGCCATCGAATGCCAGTACCTCGTCCCTTTCGATTACTACGGCGTTTTTGACGGCACAGACCTCTCGGAACTCACATGGAGCCGTGGCAAATACTCGATCAGCGAGTTGAACGACTTGTACTCGCGTGACATTCATCGCACCAATCTGGTGATCAAGGAATTCTTCTACATCTATGGAGACTGGCATAACGCGCGGGCCCTCGGATTCTGCGTTAACGTGGAACACGCCGAATTCACGGCGGCAGCGTTTACGAAGGCGGGAATCCCAGCTTGCGCAGTAACCAGTCGGAGCCCGAGCGAACTGGGCTCCAGGACCTCAGACATGTTGCGCACCCGCGAGGTCAACGTTCTCTTCACCGTTGACCTGTTTAACGAGGGCGTGGACATACCGGAGGCCGACTGCATTCTTTTCCTCCGCCCGACCGAGAGCGCAACCGTATTCATCCAGCAGTTAGGTCGTGGGCTTCGGCTCAACCCGGGAAGACGAGTTGCCTAGTTCTGGATTTCATCGGAAATCAGCGACGAGAGTTTCGATTCGACCTCAAGTATCGGGCCCTGTTCGGCGGAACAAGGCAGCAGACGATTCGCGAGATTGAGACGGGAGTAACC
The DNA here is from genome assembly GCA_963771305.1 of uncultured Acidobacteriaceae bacterium. Taxonomy (GTDB): domain Bacteria; phylum Acidobacteriota; class Terriglobia; order Bryobacterales; family Bryobacteraceae; genus CAJCIT01. Next base: position 10,204 of record CAVYTS010000042.1, on the reverse strand, counting down.
CGCTTGCCGGGAAATTGCTACTTCCGCCCTGAAAAGGAGTCGAGAACGCGGATACTGCGGAATCTGCGAAACCAACTCAGCGCCAGCCGAAGAAGAATGCTGGAAGAACTCAGGGCGTTCGGTCGGAAACCCAGCCTGGAAGAATTCCTCAAAGAAACGCAATATGACCTGGACGATATTTACAAGCCGTCTATCGCAGGGTGGGCGGGCTGCTGTACGACGCTGATTTGCTCGCGTCTCCGCTGAGCGATTTGGATCGAACGCTGTCAAAGCAATTTCAAGCATCTGTTGCATGTGGACTCGCTGCAGAGACTTAATACCTACGAGGACTCGCTGACGAAGGACGAAGAGATCAAGCAAAATCCGGCGATCCTATTCCAGCGAACAGTCTTAATGCTGGCGTTTCGACTTCTTCAGACTGAAGCGCGCGCGCCAGGGAATGATTGGGCAACGGCCCTGCGGCAACTGAAGAACGCTCCCGCCGCCCGAGGGGAGTTTCTAGAACTGGTTGAGGTTCTGCGCAATGGTGTCCGCTCTCATTCTCAAGAAGAGCCATATCGGCCTGAATGGCCACTCTACCTACATCGAAGCTACTTACGAGAAGAGATACTGACCGCTGTTGGATACCAGACCCTGGAGAAGAAGCCTCCGCAGTTCCGTGAGGGCCGGCTTTGGCTCATGAACGAAAACACAGAGATTCTCTTCGTGACCCTCGACAAAAGCGACAAACAGTTTTCACCGACTACTTGCTATGAGGACTTTGCAGTCAGCCCGACGCGGTTCCATTACCAATCGCAGAGCACGACAAGCGAGGAATCTGCCACCGGATCGACGTTACATCGAACAGGCCCGGAACGGGGCCGACTTCCTGCCCTTCGTGCGACCGAGGAAAGACACCGCGTTCGTCTTCCTGGGGCCGCTCCAATACTCATCTCATACCGGTAGTCGCCCAATGAGCATCTATTGGGACATCAGGAACCCGATGCCCGCCTGGTTCTTCGAGATTTGTGCGTCACTTCGGGCGGCGTAGTACAGAGCTGGGAGCCACGGTAGCCGAGGTGTCAGCGGCGATCGGCAGAACGTACCGCGACGGCTGGACGCAACTGTCGCCCGCGCCTCGTACCAATTCGCGGCGGTTACGATGACGTCGAGACGACCGGCTACTGCAGCCGAGTTCGCATCGGCCAAGAACTCGTCACCACTATTCCAAAACCGAAGCCGCGATTGCCTGAGCGAGTACTCTGCCTGAGACTGGCCATTGATTGCAATCAGGTTTTGCGTGGCTTCACCTGGAAATTGACTCCTTCCTGCTGCTGAAGGTGGGCGAAGACTCAAACAAAGTTTTTCGCCGAGGGGTTGCCCCTGGGCGCAAACATACGCATGAGACTGTTGGCGGGGATGGATGTCGCCTCCTGCAGTTGCCGGAAGCCCACAGTGGCGTTAATGTAATTGCGCAAAATGGTGCGGCCTATTTTGTCGTCGCCGGAAAGCATGAGTTCGATCGCTTCACGCAACAACGCTTTTCGGAACTTTGGTTCCCGTTGGGCGCGTTCGCGGATGGTTTCACGAAAGTCTTTGGTCAGTGCCACTTTTTCTCCTCCTAGATCCTTCGCCGCTTATAGTCTTCCCCAGCTGGCCCTTGCATTTTGGATGTCACGCAGCTGGCGCTTCTTGACGCCCACGCCTTCTACTGACAAACGGAGACGGTAGCGAGTACCTCGCCGCCTCCGCCCGTTACCCGCCGTCGCGTACCTGGCCACTTGGCCGGTGTCGAAGAGGAGTACGCGTCATAATGGAAGCCATGGCTACTGTCCACATGAGCGAAGCCGAAGTGGCTCGCGATCTTCATGCCGTGCTCGCCAAAGTGCGGCAGGGCGTTGAGATCGTCATCGAGCAGGACCACCGGCCCTTCGCCGTGCTGAAATCGTCGCCGCCGGCGGGCCGCTTGATCTCGGAAATTGTGGCCGATCTGAAGGCTCGTGGGTCAAAGCCATCATGGATGACGACTTCGCCCGCGATACCGAGGAAGGCATCAAGGCCCAGCGTCAGCCATGGAATCCACCATCCTGGGAGTAGTGCTCGATTCGAGCGTAATCATCGCCGCCGAGCGGCGGGGCACCGTACTCTACATGACCGCCGCCCAAGCCATCGAGACTGTCCAGAAAACAATCCCTGAATTGCCCTTGTCTTGTCTGCAGTCACGGTTGCTGAGATCGGCCACGGCATCTACCGCGCCCAAGCACCCGAAACCCGTCTTCGCCGCCGCACGTTCCTTGACGATCTAAAGGCGACCGTTCCGATCTATCCACTCACTGAGTCGACGGCGGAAATTGTCGCCCGCATCGGTGGCGAACTAGCTGCAAATGGAATCAACCTGCCGCTGGGTGAAATCATGATCGGGGCATGTGCGTTGGAACTCGGTTACGCCAGCGGCACGAGCAACGTGCGCGATTTTAACCGCATTCCCGATCTGCAACTCATCCCGCTGTAAGTGGGGCTTGAGCGCAATAAGTTCTCCCACAGGGCGCCACCGTCTTCGATAAGGTCCCGGTAGTATCCGATCTGAGGACGGGCCAGTGCCGATTCCAGCGCGCCTATGTCCCGAATGCCGTGCGAGCCGCCAAATCGCTCAATCAGCATCCCGTGAACTTATAAGGATTTCCGGGCGCTGTCGGATAGATGGTCACTGCGCAAGGCTGCGCGGAAGCTCAGGATGCTGCGCGATGAACTCTTCCGCAGCATGGAGAAAGGGCGTTCGTGCGGAAACCTGCCGCCGCGCGAGAAAGTCGATAGACTGGACCACGGACGTCTGTTCTTCCGCCGAAGATTTTATCCTGTCAATCACTTCTTCCGTGGTCGTCATAACAGTCAGGATAACCTTCGCGAAGGATCCCGAGAATTCGTACCTACGGAGTCTCTGGCCGGTTTCCGGCTAGTAGGTGCAACGAAGTCAGCCGCGTCTATTTAGGCCGAAGAGAACAGCCTGACGGACGCCCTTGAGCGATTCGGGACTTGGGGAGGCTTGAACTGCGAGACCGGATTGAGAACGGCCACGAACGTGAAGTGCGTGCGGCGACGATGGGACGATCGAACGCCCCTCGGGGGTCGGCAGAGTGTACCGGGACGCCCGAACCGAACGCAACTGTCGCTCCGCGCCTGGTACCAATTCTCCGGCGGTACGATGACGTCGAGATGACCGGCTACTGCAGCCGGGTTCGCATCGGCCAAGAACTCATTGAATGGGGCGTAGAATTCAAAACGTAGGAAAAAGTTGTCTTCATTCTTCGAGGATGTACAGCCTATGACAGACTGGTTCGCGCGCCCTGTCCTACACGTGACGGACGTTGAGGCCTCGCTCCGCTTTTACGTTGACCGGCTCGGCTTCACCATCCCTTGGCGATATGAGGAGGACGGCAGAGCGTGCGTCGCACAGGTGGACCGGCAGGGCTGCTCGCTGATCCTGGCCGATACGTGGCCGGAGAAGATTGGCAAGGGGCTGATGTTCATTTCCCTGAACGTCGAGCCGGCGACGCGCGAGGCCGCGATCGCCGCAGTGGACGCGCTGCGCGCCGAACTCGAGGCCAAGGGCGCTCCGGTCAGGGAGGGTTCCTGGGGCTACCGGCTCCTGGTGGTCGATGATCCCGACGGCAATCAGCTCTTCTTCAACTATCCGAGCGAGACCGCATGATATACCTGTTGCGAGTCCTGGTGGACGGGGATGAACACCCGCCCGCAATTGTGACTGCGTGGCGGACCAGCAACGGGCAATGGGGCCACCCGGACATTTAGTCTCTTCGGCCCGGCTCCGGGGCCACAGTAAGGTAGGCCCACAATGGACTTTCGCCTTTCTCCGCATGACGAATAGGAGATGATGCGCCGCGGCATCCCGCTCGCTCCGGTCCATGCGGTAATGGAGCACCGTATGGATGAGTGGCGCGCACGGCGTGGCCTAGACCCCAGAATCGGCGCGATAGGCTGGGATGTCTGAGGGGGCAGCCGATGCAGACTGACACAGACCGCTTTGCGACCATACGCGAGAAGTTATTCACCGCGGTAGTGGGCGATGTGATGGACTCGCTGGGGCTGTTGCGGCAGTTCCTTCCGGCGGAGATACGGCCGCTACGGGACGACATGATCGTAGTCGGGCGCGCCATGCCCGTCCTCCAGCAGGACCTGACCGGCGATCGGCCCGTGAAGCCGTTCGGCTTGATGCTCGAAGCACTGGACGGCCTGAGGCCCGGTGAAGTCTATGTCGCCGGCGGCATCGCCGGCCCGTATGCGATGTGGGGCGAACTGATGAGCACCCGAGCACGGGTTTTGGAGGCCTCAGGCGCCGTGTTGGACGGCTTTTCCCGCGACACATGGGGCATTCTGAAACTCGATTTCCCGGTCTTCTCACGGGGGCGCTATGCACAAGACCAGGCGCCCCGCGGCCAGGTGGTGGACTTTCGCGTCCCGGTCCGGATTGGCCAGGTCGAGATTCATCCGGGCGACATCGTGTTCGGTGATGTCGACGGCGTCCTGGCGATTCCAAGAGCGGCCGAGGACGAGGTTGTGCGCCTGGCAATCGAGAAGGTCAGCAAGGAGAACCTCGTCCGAAAGGCGATTCTCGAGAAGTCAAGCGCCGTCTCAGCCTTCGAAAGATTCGGAGTCATGTGACGTGAGGCCCGGCGCGCAGCTGCCCCCCAAAGGCGGTCACCGAACCAGCTCCGGAATTTCACGAACCGAATCAGGCATTTTGGGGAGACCCCGCTGTGAAGGCTCTCTCGCCCCGCTTCATCGTGGTATTGGGAGCGGCCAGTTGGGCCGGCATTCCCGCGCCATGGGATTGGGTTGATTTTTCACGCGGCGATGTCTCTTCAGAAAATTCGGCTCCGGAGGTGGGGCGGGCGCCCTCGCTGGCGCCGGATGCCCACATCTGCCTATCCGAACTGCGCGGGAGGTGGGCGAACGGCTTCCGGTCATAACGGTTTTCCTTTCGCAAGATCGGTTCGCGTCGGGTGGGATCACAATTGGCTTCGTATTTTAAAATCATCCGGTCGCCGGGGTCAGCCGGCGACGGACAGTTCGTTTCGCAGAAACCAGATCGGGCCTAAAGTTCACCCGGTCGGGTCATGCGGGCATTCCCTAAGGAGGGTGATAAAAGGGATTCGGCTCAACGTTGACCGGACTCGTACAGGCGCTGGTAGCCTCAGGAATCGTAGCTAACCTATTTGTCTTCAGTACTTTGAGTTCGTCTGCGTAAAGAGCGGTGGTGCGGAATCTGACTCCGTTTCGCAAAAACTGCCGGGTTGGGGCTGGATCGCGCTTGGCTTCGTTCTTTCGCGGCGCTTAGCAGCCGTCGCAGTGGACTTGGCGGACGAGTTCTATCGGCGATCTCGGCGAGATAGAACTCCAGTCTCGCGACAAGCTCGCTAGCCGTTTCGTAAAATGCAAGCTCATCGGCAAAGGTCATGAACGGCCTTCGTTCCACAGTGACGGTAATGCCTACGCTTGGACAGTAATGACGCTCAAAGTACCCAATCTTCGGGAGAACGGAGCCGCTTGCTCACGCGCGCGGTTCCGTGCTGTTGGACGTTCGTAACGCGGCGGGATTGGACACTCTCTTTTAGGAACTGGATGTTGAACGAACAACAACTTGCCGAGGTGCGGTCGCACTTTCCGATCCTGCGCGATAAGACTTACCTCTATAGCTGCTCGCAAGGGGCGCTGTCCGATGCGGCCGAAGCCGGCATGAAAGCGTATGCCGAAAGCTGGCGCACGTCCGCTGCGCCGTGGGACGAATGGGTCCAAACCTGCGAGGCTCTGCGAGCCGAGTTCGCCCGTTTCATCAACGCCGAACCGGACGAAGTAGCCATTACTACCAGTGCATCGGCCGGCATCAACCCGATCGCCAATTCCTTCGACTTCCAACAACGCAACAAAGTTGTGATGGGCGAATACGAGTTCCCCACCATGGGGCAAATCTGGCTCGCGCAGAAAGCCCGCGGCGCTGAGATCCATTTCTTGGATGGCAGCGACAATCAGGTTCCGGTCGAATCGTATGCGAGAGCTATCGACGAGCGAACAGCCATCGTTCCGCTGACCCACGTTTCGTTCGTGAATGGCTCCCGGTCGGATGTTGCAGCTATCACCAAGTTGGCCCACGATCGTGGTGCGCTGTTGTTCCTGGACGGGTTTCAGGATTGCGGCACGCGACCGATCGATGTGAAGGCGCTGGATGTGGATTTCTACGTCACGGGGACCTTGAAGTACTTGCTCGGGCCGCCGGGTATCGCGTTCCTGTACGTGAAGAAGGCGCTCGTTGGATCGCTTAATCCACCTATTACCAGTTGGCTGGCCCAGCGCGATGCGTTCTCGTTCAATGCGAAGCTGCTTGATCCGGCGCCCAATGCGCGCCGCTTTGAGGGTGGTTCTCCGCCGGTGCCGAACGTCTACATGGCGAGGCCGGCTCTCCGTCTTCTGGTCGACATCGGCCTGGAGAACGTCGCCTGGCAAGCGGAACGGTTGACGCGGGCGTTTCTGGACGGCGTCGACCGCCTCGGACTGGACAGCAAGACGCCGGCTTCCTCCATTGGGCCCCTGGTTGTGGTGCGCGCCAAGGATGTTCAGGCCGTCTCGAGCAAATTGGCGGAGCGCGGGGTGGTGATTTCGACGCGCGGCGACGGCGCACGGTTCGCGTTCCACGTCTACAACACCTTCGATGACGTGGAGGTGGCTCTCGCCGTTCTCAAAGAGAACGTGGACCTGATGGCGCGCACATGAGCCAGTTCTCCAACACCGAAGCCGCTGCAGTCGAACGAGGCGAGCAGTTATCACGCCAGTTGACCAGCAGCCAGCTTGGCATGATCGGCATCGGCGGCGCCATTGGCACCGGGTTGTTTCTCGGCAGTTCGCTGGCAGTACACGCGGCCGGCCCGGGAGTGATCTTGAGCTACGCCATCGGCGCGATCATCGCTCTGCTTTTGATGGGCGCCCTGTCAGAGATGGCGGTCGCGCATCCCACCGCCGGCTCGTTTGGGGTCTATGCCGAGGTTTATCTGAACCGCTGGGCCGGCTTCGTGGTTCGTTACACCTACTGGGCCGCACAATGCGTCGCGATTGGCGGCGAAGCCACCGCCATCGCCATCTACTGCCAGTGGTGGTTTCCCAATACGCCGAAGTGGCTTTGGGTGCTGGGCTTCGCGGTAGCGTTGCTCTATGTCAACGCGCGCAGCGTAGGCAGCTTCGGCAGCTTTGAGTATTGGTTCGCCATGATCAAGGTGGTCGCCATCGTGCTGTTCATCGTGTTTGGCTGGGCGCTCATCGTCGCTCCACGCGGAAGCCTTGGCTCACACGGCCTCTCGAACCTCACCGCGTACGGTGGCTTCCTGCCGCTCGGCTGGCGCGGCGTTTGGATGGCCATGGTCTTCGTCATCTTCAGCTATATCGGGACCGAGGTCATAGCGGTCACCGCCGGCGAAGCGAAGGATCCGTCCGTTGCCGTGCCGCGCGCCATGCGGACCATGGCGGCGCGTTTGATTCTCTTCTACCTGGGAGCCATCGTGGTGGTGCTTAGCATCGTTCCATGGAATCAGATCCAGCCGGGCGCCAGCGTCACCGCCAGTCCCTTCGTGCGGGTCTTCCAGCTCATCGGCGTTCCGGCCGCGGCGCACATCGTGAACTTCGTCGTCATCACCGCGGCTGCCTCCAGCATGAACTGCAATCTCTATCTGGTCAGCCGCATGATGTTCTCGCTCGCCCGAGGAGGATATGCGCCCGGCTCGCTGGGACGGGTCTCCGAACGCGGAACGCCTGTGCCCGCACTGTTGGTGTCCGCGGCAGGCCTCGCACTGGCCATTCTCATCTCGTTCTTCTTTCCGGACAGTGCTTTCGTCTACCTGTTTGGCATCTCGCTCTTCGGCGGGCTCTTCGCGTGGCTGATGATCTTCATCACTCACCTGTTCTTCCGTCCGGCATGGACCGCGCAGACCGCCGCCGAGGGGCGCCCGCCATTGAGCACGCGCATGTTCGGTTATCCCTTCACGTCACATGCTGGGCGCCGCAGCGATGATTGCGATTCTCGCCACTACCTGGTGGGTGGAGGGCATGCGCATCACGCTCATCTCAGGCGTCTCCTGGCTTGCGCTTCTGACTGTCGTCTACTTCTTAGTCTTCCGACGGAGGCCCGCCGCGGGGGCCCGTGTGTAATATGAATCGCATGAGCCATCCAAGCTTGATTGACCTGTGGGACGAGCACACCAAATACGAGTTCGACACCCGTGACACTGATGCCACCATCGCGACTATGGTGGACGACGCCTACGTCAATCACATCCCAGTGATGACTGGCGGCTACGGAAAGGCGGCTCTGCACCGCTTCTACTCGCAGGACTTCATTTCGAAGATGCCCCCCGATACGGCGCTCAAGCCAATCTCCCGCACCGTCGGTACGGATCAACTGGTTGACGAAATGATCTTCTCCTTCACCCACACTCACGAGATGCCGTGGATGCTGCCGGGCGTGCCGCCTACCAACAAGCGCGTCGAGGTGCCGCTGGTCGCCATCGTTCATTTCCGCGATGGCAAACTCGCCCATGAGCATATCTATTGGGACCAAGCTTCCGTCTTGAAGCAGATCGGACTGCTGACCGACGAGTCGCTGCCGGTCCATGGCGCCGAGACGGCCCGCAAGGTGGAGGCGGGCAAGTTGGGCTAGATCGTAGGTTTGGGGTTGACTATACGAAGTCTTTCGTAGTACTGTTATTGCAGGGCCACACAGGCCACGGGAACTTCTTCGGTTCCGTTTCGTACTTCTAAAATAATCGCGGCAGCGGCCAACAATCTGCCCTCCGCAACAGTCTAAAAAGCGCTTGCATCCAGGTGGAGCTAGTAGCTCTGTCTTGTAATTGATCCTATGCTTCGAGGCTCAGAATGAACATTTGGAACGATCTTCGTTACGCGTTGCGCACCTTCCGGAAAGCTCCCTTGTTCACAGGCGTGGCCGTGCTGTCCCTCGGCCTTGGCATTGGCGCGAACACGGCGATCTTCTCACTGCTGGATCAAATCCTGTTGCGTCTTCTGCCGGTCAAGGACCCGCAGGAACTTGTGCTGCTGACCATGCGCGGACCACACTATGGCAGCAACTGGGGTGGCAACGCCATTTCCTACCCCATGTACAAGGACTTCAAAGCCAACAACCAGGTGTTCACCGATATGTTCTGCCGTTTCCCCTTTCCGGCCAGTCTTGGATACGGCGGGAAGACGGATCGAGTCAGCGTTGAGCTTGTCTCCGGCACCTATTTCCCGGTGTTGGGAATCGGGGCCACCATTGGTCGGACCATTTCGCCCGATGACGATCGCACGCCGGGCGGCCATCCGTTAGCTGTTCTGAGTTACGATTTTTGGCAATCCCGTTTCGCCGGCGACAGGGCCATCGTCGGCAAGACCCTGGTTATCGACGGCCGCAATATGACCGTCATCGGCGTCGCGCAGGCCGGCTTCGATGGTGTTGAACTCGGCCAGACGGCTCAGATGTTCGTTCCCATGATGATGGCGAAGGAAATGACGCCCTTGACGGACGGCCTGACGAACCGCCGCCAGCGTTGGGTGAATGCGTTTGGGCGTTTGAAGCCCGGAGTCACGGCCGCACAGGCGAAGGCATCATTGCAGCCCTTTATGCATAGCATGCTGGAGATGGAAGTGAAGGAGCCCGCCTTTCGCAATGCGTCCGAGCACACGCGTCAGCAGTTCCTGAAATGTTGGATGAACGTCCTTCCCGGTTCGCAGGGGCGCTCATACTTACGAGAGCAGCTCACTACATCGCTCTGGGTGTTGATGGCCATCACCGGAGCAGTCCTGTTGATGGCCTGCTCGAACATCGCAAACCTGCTGCTGGCTCGGGCCAGCGCCCGTCAGAGGGAAGTCGCGGTCCGCGTGGCGATCGGAGCTAGCCGGGGCCGTATCATTTCGCAGTTGCTGGTAGAGAGCCTGCTGCTATCGTTCCTGGGGGCATTGGTGGGATTGTTGTTCGCCTACGCAGCCGACAGCCTTCTGCTCAACGCATACCTACCCGCGGATTCCAACCAACTCAACATTTCCACCGCACCCGACTTTCGGGTGCTCGCATTCACGTTCTGTGTGACTCTGCTGACCGCGCTTCTGTTCGGCTTGATTCCGGCGATGCAGGCCTCCCGTCCGGACGTCTCGCCAACCTTGAAGAAGG
>CAVYTS010000041.1:0-81175 GCA_963771305.1 uncultured Acidobacteriaceae bacterium | reverse complement strand
AAGACTGGGCCGCCCCTAAGCGTTATTTCACCTCGCTGATAGCGGGCGGTTTCCACGTTCCGTCGATGAGGGAAGGTGGAGTGTCCTTTGGCCAGTACAAACGCAGCATGGGAATGAATCTGGCCTTAGGCGCGGGCAGCCAATTGTTCTCCTTCGCCTTTCCCGGAGACTCGGCCTGGACATACAGGTCCACCGATCCATCCGCGTTGGTTACGAATTTGTTGCGCTGACTCAGCGTGTAGCGGTTAAGTGGGTTCGGTACGAAGAAATAAGCGGCGTCATACATAGTCAGCGACCAGAAGCCGTTGACCGGAGGCATATCGCCCTTATTGAAGTGCATGATGTACTTCTTGGAAGCCCCATCGTATTCGCTGCCCGCCGCATCTTTCTGCGATGTGGGATAAATGGCATCCTGGGGACGATTGGCTCCCAGGCCAATCGCCGTAACGAGAGCCCGCTGGATATAGTCGGTGCCGTACGTGCCGATGTTTTTCGTTATATATGTCCAACCGTTGACGGGCTCGGCAGCCTGTTTGAAATACTCCATGATCTTGACTTGAGCCAGTTTCGGCACGGCCTTGATGGCCTCCTTGTCGAATGCGTCCAGTTTTGCTGCATCAAAGTCCTGGCCCGGCACCAAACCGATGGTTGTCATCTTAGCCACCATCGGGACATCTTCGGCCGCGGGAGGACTTGTCTTCATCAGACGAGCCAAGTACTTGAAGTAGGAATCGACATCCATCGCGTCCACTTGGTCGCGGATGCCTGTCTTCATGTCGAAGTTTGCATCCACCTCAGCCGGCAGCGGCGTATAAGGCTTTCCATAGGAGCTCAGGGGAACCAGCTCGAACCTGTCTTGCAGCGCATGCACCGCCTTGTAGTCTTCAGGAGTTCCTGTGCAGTAGATCCGCCCAAGAATCCACACCATCCCGGTGGGTGCTTTGTATTCCGTCACGCCGTCAGGAAGCGTTCCCGACCACCCTGGTCCGGTGATGGCATACTTCTGCGGTTTACCTCCTGTAGTGCGCTTTCCTGGCACTTGAAAAACATTCGTCCATCCGTCGAGCATCGGCAGTAGATAGTACCGATCGCCCATGCCGGGAACACTTAGTATCCACGGCTCGCGAGAAACGTCCAACCATGTTGTTGTGTACAGTGTGTCTGCGTTGGGGGCGGTAACGGCGTGATTATCGACCGCCGGATATGTCCGCAACTTAAGAATCTGGCCCATTGGCGCATGCGCCGCGTCAGGAATGGCTACGTTTGTAAATTGCTTCCGAGTCATGTCCATCGTGACAAGCGGATAGCCATAGATATAAGCGTCAGTAGCTGCGCTCACTGCCTCTTTAAGGCCAGGTGACTCGGTGCTGGCGCCTGGTTTGCTATTGCATGCCAAGAATGAGAGCCCGACCATGGCCGCCAGGCCAAGGACTGCGGCGGTTCGCTTCACTGATTTCACGTTTTCCCTCCCTACTCTCCATCTCCCCGCGCCACAACATTTTAATCATAGGCAAGGTTTCATCATTATCGATCTCCCCAACCCCCCGAGCTACTGTCGCTGGCGACAGGTGTAGTCCCTGGACGCCGAAAGCTCGCTCCGCCGGCGAGACGCATGCTCGTAGGATGAGTGGCCTGGTTTATTACTTGTCTTGAACGACATCCACCCTCTAGAGGAGATGCCACGCTCAGAGCTTCGCTAGGGCATCAGAACACCGTGTCCGCAGGCAGTATCAGCGAACGGTCTTCAGGGTTGGTGTGTGTCACGCGGCAATCAGAAGAAGTGGTGTCCCGACTTAACGATGTCACCTTTCATCGCTACCGGTGAGCGGAACCCATCGGCAGTCCCAACAATCACTCCAAACAATCGCACTCCAAGCAACTCCAAACAATCGCTGTCGCGGCAAAGTAGAAATGTCCCCTTTTAGCAAAGTAGAAAATGTCCCCCTCGATTTCAGAGATCGTTCCCATCCCCTCTCGCGCGCATTGTGTAGCTTGCGGCGGAACCCGTCAAGGCTTCCCTTCGGCGCGCGCAAAACGCGGCGCACGGCCTTGACTGAACCCGCCGCAACCTGAAACCACTTTCTCTTGATAAGAGGGAATGGGAGCCTTTGGAATGCCTGCCAGGGGACGTTTCTACTTTGCTCGGGATGGGGACATTTCTACTTTGCCCCGACAAACTCCAAACAATCGCTTGACCGCGATCTTTCTTTTGTGATGCAATACGATGCGGATTCAAGTAAGGCTCGCTAGTATTTTTCGTGGGACTGGTTTCACTCGGAGGAAGTGGATCGATGAGACTACTCGGAAAGGCAAAATGCGTTTCTTTCGCCAGCCTGGTCTGCGGCCTGTTCTTGATGACCGGCGCCCTGCGGGCAACAACCACCACTTGGACAGTCGAGAACGGGTCGCTTTACGCGCCTAGTGACCCGACGCCTGTCGCGGACCTCACCGGATCGTTCACCTTCGACGGCACCAACATTACCACCATCAACTTGTTGGTCTATGACAGCTTCTTGCCCGCTTCGATCCCGTTCACGAACACCAGCCCCGCCGAACCCCTCGTGGGGAGTTCAACCGAGCTGATTGCCTGGGGCGACAATGTTTGTCCTTGTTTTCTATCCTTGGTCTTGGACCCGGCCCTGACGCCAGCGGGCGGGACGGTTAATCTCAGCGGCAACAGTACCTATAGCGCAATCTGGTGGTCTGAGGAGGTGGAGGGCGGTTCTCTATTCTTTGACGGAGCATACGTGACCACGAATCCTGTTCCGGAACCTGTCACCGCCGGGCTTGCCATTCTCTCATGCGCCGGACTCGCCGGCCTTGCGATGGTGCGCCGCAAACGCTCTGCGAAGAGCTAGGCTCTACTCTCACCACTCGACAATCGTCGCTCCCGCGCCACCTCCTCACGCTGTCGCCAAATAGAGCGACGCGGGTTGTTTGGCAGCAACTCGAAAACGACGGCTTTCTTCGGTGCACCCAAGCCGTGACCGTGGTTGATGCGCACCCGGTCGACGGAGGCGAACGCGGCAGCGGCGACGCCGGCGCCCCCGAATCGCGTCGGCTGCTGTTTCTGCGCACTCGTTCACCCGTGGTTTAGCTTGGTCTCCGAGTCGTTGAACCGTTTGCAGATTGTTTTCACCGCCACCAGCGCCTCTTTTGCTTCACTAGAGATCGATCTGCAGCCCGTTTAAACTCCTTCGTGTCCGCGACTTGGCCGTCCTGTGAGATGAATCGAACGATGTGAATTTGCTCCTCACTCGCTGGCAGCAGTCGCGCTTCCAGTCGTTCCAAGCGCCGCGTGAGGTTTTTGTTCGTCATTGCGTGAAGCCTGGCCATGGTTGCAGAGGCTCGATAGGGAAGCCTCTAATCCACGTGTTCAGTTCCTCGTCGGTTGGTTGCTCGCCGCCCTCGCAGATCTTGTCAAGGCGCACGACCTCCCATAGCGTGCCGTCCGGGCAGAGCGACCTCGTGCACGTTGCCACCGTGAAGTTCGGATCACGGCCCAACCTCCGCGCCACTGGCGCATCCGGATCCTCCCTGCGAATCACGACACGAAACCACGTCCGCGGTTTGGGAGGCGGTGGGTTTAATTGATTCTCAATCCGGTTGAGCCGTCTCGTGATTGCTTTCATTTCCTCATCGCCGAAAACTGGGTGTTATGCGTCACTATCGGCAGCTAGTTCTTCTGCTCCGACGCCAGTTCCAGAGCCGCTACGCGCGCCTCAATATCCTCGATCTCAATTGCCTTGGCCGCATGGCTCAGCACACTATCGACGGCCCGGACCTTGACCGACGCTGGTGTGGCGCCGTCCGCCAATACCTTCAGCAGGACCGAAACGGCGACGCCGGAGGCGTGCTGAAGCCGCGCGATCGATTGGGCGTAGCCGGCACGACGAGCCTTTCGGACAGCTACCTCAAACACCGGGTCCTGCTGCCATCGGTATAGCGTTCTGGGTGCGATGCTGACGGCGCGAGCGGCATCTTCCACCGTCCGGTTCGACAGGAGCGCAAGGATCGCTTCTTCCTGTTTGGGCTTCAGTTTTGTGACATTTCCTGCCATTTACTGCCACCTATGACGTTAGCCATCGCCAACCCTTCGCCATCGTCGATTTCCCGTAGAATCCGCTTGCTTGTGTTCGCCCACCCGAGCGATGGATGTCAGTGCGGCAGAGCCCTCAGAAAGAGATCCAACATGAAAATCTTCACGATTGAAGCCGAGACGAACAACATCGCCGTTCACGCTACGACTCAGGAGGCCGAAGCCGTGGCGAACGCGGAGCGCTTCCGCAACGAAGCCGGACTGAATAAGCTGGCGGCTGATTGGTCGGCGACGCGCCTGGTCGATATTTGGAACAGCCTGCCGGGCGCGACTCCTGTAAAGAAGTTCAAGGACCGCCAGACCGCCGTAAGCCGGATCTGGAAAGCGCTTCAAAGCCTGGGGCAGGCTGCCCCTGAGGCCGTCACAGCAGACGAACCCACGCCCGTCCCCGAAGCCGCGACGGCTACGCCCGTTGCGCCACAGACGCCGGACGTTGCGCCGGAAGAGGCTCCCGCGAAGAAGAAGGCCACCGCCCGCAAGAACGCGCCGAAGGCCCCAAAGGTTGCCAAGGTGCCGCGCGAGAGCAGCAAGACCGCCCAGGTCGTCGCGATGCTCCAACGCAAGGAAGGCGCCACGCTTTCCGAGATTATGTCCTCGATGGGTTGGCAAAAGCACACGGTCCGCGGTTTCATGGCGGGCGCGATGAAGAAGGCCGGTTACAGCGTCGAGTCCTTCAAGCCGGAGGGCGGGGAACGTACTTACCGAATCAACCAATAGCTTCTGCGATTCGTTCTGGCCCGCCCGGCTCCGGCCGCGGCGGGCTTTTCTGCGTTTAGGCCCAGTTCTCGTTCGATCAGCCGTAGCTCCGCCGACCAGTCGGAGAGCGCAAGGCAAAGGCCTTGCAGGTCCGGATGCCCGTTCCGGATTTGCTTCTCGATCTCCGCGATCTCGCGGCGGCAACGCGCTATTCATGCCGCTCCCTTGATGCGCTCTGCAGCCAGCACTTCAAATGTGCGGCCATCGCCGTCGAGCGTGGCTTTCTTGCCGGCCAGCGTCTGCCAGCGCTGGACAATCACATCGACATACTTCGGGTCTAACTCCATGCCGACACAAACGCGCTCGGTGAGTTCAGCAGCGGCCAGTGTCGTTCCGCTGCCAAGGAAGGGCTCATAGACCAGCTCGCTTCGTTTGGTGTGGTTTAGGATCGGCTTGCGCATCAGATCAACGGGCTTCTGCGTGGGGTGATCGAACTTCTCTTCGTCGGATCCACCCATGATGAACTTCGGTGAGGCCGAGTCCCAGATCGTGGAGTTCTCTCCGGCTTTGCCAAACCAAGGAGCGTTCTTTTTCCGGAGGTACCAGCACGGCTCGTGCTGATACCAGTAATGCGTTCTAGTCAGCACCGTGCGTCCTTTGTTCCAGATAATCTGCTGCGGATACAGAAAGCCGATCCGGAGCAGGCCGTTCAGTACTTCGCGGGTGTAGACGGAAGCGTGCCACACGTAGGCGATCTGCAAGCTCGGCACCAGCTCGAATGCTTCAGACCAATCGGCCCGCGTGTCACCGGAGATAGTCGTTTCGGTGTGCCCCTGCGTGCGCTTCTTCATGTAACTGGGCTGAGCCGGACCACAGCCATTTAAGCCAGCGCGATCGCGCCATTCGGAATCCAGCTCGATCCCATAGGGAGGGTCGGTCACCAGCAGCGATGGCGCTCGGTCTTCTAGCAGCCGAGCGACCGCTTCTGAGCTCGTCGCGTCCCCGCACAGCACACGATGCGGCCCGCAAAGCCACAGGTCGCCAAGTCGCGACACCGCATTCTCGGGCAGCGGTGGTGCGGCGTTCGCCTGATCGTCGTCGCCCGGATCGAGCAACAGGTCGTCGATCTCCTTCGGGTCGAAACCTGTGAGGCTGAGATCGAAATCTGCTTCGTTGAGTTCCTGAAGCTCCAGAGCCAATAGCTCGTCGTCCCACTGCGCCCACGTTACCGACCTATTCACCATGAGCCGGAATGCCTTGACCTGCGCTGCAGACCACTCGTCGCAGAGAATTACTGGCACTTCGGTGATCCGTAACTTCTGAGCAGCCTTGAGGCGCAAATGGCCATCGACCACTTCACCATCGCTGCGGGCGAGCACCGGAATCTTGAAGCCGAACTCGCGGATGCTGCTGCACATGCGATCGACGACTGCATCGTTCTTCCGCGGGTTGCGTGCGTAGAAAACGAGCCTGTCGAACGGCCAGATTTGGATCTGCCGGGATTGCGCCGCTGTTTCCTGCGTGAGCACACGTCACCTTCCGATGGGTCAGATTGGAGGTGCCTTTCGGAGGGTGCACTTTGCGCTGGCCTGGCGAACCGAGCCTCTAATATTGACTTTACGCCAGAACTCACTTCTTGTGCGACGCTTCTTTCAACCGTTGGGATGGAACGGGGTTGGCGAAGGGGCACTGGCTGGTTCAGGACTTGCGAGGTCGAGATTCACTACGATAGGGTCCTGACCGCTTCGGACGACGACGGCTTCACAGGGTTCGTCGGTGAGAGCGTTGATCTCTTGGTGCGGTACGAACGGCGGAACACAGATGAAATCACCTGCTCCGGCTTCACCGCTGAACTCGAGGCGGTCGCCCCACCGCATGCGAGCCCTGCCGCGAACTATGTAGAGGACGGTTTCGAGCTCGCCGTGGTGATGCGGTCCAGTCTTTGCGTTGGGCTGGACTACCACCGTGCCGGCCCACAGCTTGCTTGCTCCCGTTCGGGCGTGCGTAATAGCGGCCGCCCGAGTCATGCCGGGAGTCTGCGGTGTGTTAGAGTCCAGATCGCCGGCTGAAACGATTTTGACGCCGTTGTGTTCCCAGTCCATGACTAACACGATAGCCGCAAGAGTGCGAGTGCCGGCACTTTCCGCGCTTACCGCGCTTTTCGCGCACCCCCTGGCCATTTAGCACGCCATGCCAAGTGGGCGGCGGGTCCCGTCGCAACGGGCGTCGCGGCCACTAAACTGAGTCATGACTTCGAAATCGGTCTGGTGGCGGACTGTTGCGGGTGTCGTGCTGTTTAGCGCTTCGTTTGGATATGTGGAAGCGGCGGTGGTTGCCTACCTACGTGCGATTTATGCGCCCTTGCATTTGCGCTTCTATCCGGACCGGCCCGCCAACGAACTCTTCCCTCTGCTTTCGCTTGATCGACTCCGTGATTTGGATCAAGAGCACGTCACACGCTTCAAGACGGAACTTGTTCGAGAACTCGCTACGTTACTGATGTTAGGGGGCGCTGCGCTGATGACCGGACGCAACATACGTGAATGGTTTGCGGCCTTTCTCGTCTGCTTCGGCATTTGGGACATTACCTTCTATTTGTGCCTGAAGGCTCTGCTCGGCTGGCCCGCCTCGCTGCTGACATGGGATGTTCTTTTTCTGCTGCCCGTACCTTGGGTGGGCCCCGTTCTGGCTCCCGTGATAGTAGCCATCTCGATGATTGCCGCCGGGCTCACGGTTTTGTCGAGAGAATACCAACAAACCCCCGTTCGCTTGAACGGACCGGTTTGGGTCGCTGTACTTTTTGGCTGGATTCTAGTGTTTGTCGCGTTTACGGCCGATTTCTTAAATACATCACAGGGCGGGTATCCGAGGGCATTTCATTGGGGCGTCTTTCTTGCTGGAGAAGCCACTTGGCTCCTCGCGCTCCTCACTTCACTTCGCCACTGAGGAGATCGAAAGAGCGACCAATCTGTGACCATGAGTGTCGGCTTCCCTTCATCACCAGAACTAGACGACCACACGACGGACTGGGGGAAAACTGGGGGTACCCCAGTGTCCATGGAATAGGAAATTCGGGTAAATATGAGTAATTCGATGAAGACCGGCAGTAGTTACAATCAGCGTCACAAAGGGCGCGTCGTCAAATGGTTGCGTTGAAAATAAAGGAGTTATTTTGGCTCCTCAGGCGCTACACGAAGGAAATTCTGGAGTCTCAACCGCGCGGGAGACGCTGGTAAACTATTGATTCGCAATATAGTTCGGTAAACTGCGCAGCGCGGTCAGGCAACGGGCGATGGGATGCGCTCTCTCCGTTTCGGCAGCGTGAGGCTTGGCCGGCCAAGCGCTACATTTCAGAAATGAGAGATCGACCAGAAGGCACATGCCGTGAAAGCGGCGTGATACTCGCCAATGGGCAATAGCTCTGAACCCGCTTAGACGAGCTGGCACCGTGTGGCGCTCGGTCACCGTTCAGCCGCGACGCCTCCGTGTCCTTAGCTGCACGCATCTGTCGCGGTTCACTTTCCAGTGCGCGCGATCTTCGTTACGGTGATGGTCTTCCCATCGCTGTCTACATCTCCTGCCAATTGGACCTTCGCCCCAGCGTTCGCGGGAAGTGTGTCGAAGTCCTGGTTCTGAATAGCATAGATCTTTCCTTTGGTGACAAACACGTACTTGGCTCCGCTTTTGACACAGGTCGACGTGCACTCCTTTGCATTCTTGCCCATATCGCCCATACTGGCATGGCTTGCGCCACACATGCTGTCGCTGATCTCACCCGTTAGAGTCTGCTGGGCAGCCGAAATGGCAAGGCTGCCGAGGACGCTGAGAACACCGACTGTAAATATGCGTTTCACGTATCAATCTCCTTTTGTGTCTTACATCTGATCTTTCGAACTTGCTCCACATGTCCCGTTTTCGCCCGTGTTAAGAGGGCTAGATATCGTTCATTTGCTGCTCCTTTCGAGGCGATAAATCCTGCTCCAGGCGAACTCGTAGGCAGCTTCCGGAAGATCTTCCTTCAGTTCGAGAACATAGGTCTCGCGATTCGTGGTGACGCGAAAACGAAACGAGTCGGGCCTTCCGATCGTTTCGATGTCTCGATAAAGCCATGTTCTCGAGTCTGTCGGCTTGTCGCTCACAAACTGAATCGAGGCCTCGCCGATTTCAATGATTCCGCTCGTGCCACTGAACGTGCGTCGATGGTAGGCGGCGATCCGGAATTGCGAGCCCTCCGGAAAGTGCCCCACGACCGGACGGTGCACGCGCTCCGCTAGAAACCGCGCGATATCCTCGACGGGCGCATCCAATGGTGCCCGAAACGTATACGCGCGGCGCTCCATTGGCTTCCACTTTGAGACTTCGTAGGTTTCGAATCGAAGCTCGCGGGGGTCGGACACATCCGCCTCGCGCAACTCTCGAAGTGAGATGATAATCCGGGTCTTGCGGTCGCGAGATTGAAAAGTAACGCCTTGTGAGTCGATATGCAGGGTTCCAGGCTGGTCCCTGGAAATAGTCGACCGCAATACGTCCAGGTCGAAAAAATCCTTACCCTCCGCCGCAATAACGAGCGAGGTGTGTAAGAGTGCCAAAGCAAAAACTCTCATGAACATCATTCGATCTCCTTGGCCAACTTGCGAACCTCGAATCCCTTCCAGATCTCGTATACGACTGGATAAACCAACAGTTCAAGCAAAAACGATGTGAAGATGCCGCCGACCATTGGGGCAGCAATCCGGCGCATCACATCGGAACCGGCACCGTGCGACCACATGATTGGCACAAGTCCAAGAAACATCACCGCAACAGTCATTACCTTCGGCCGCAGACGCTTCACCGCCCCGTCTTCGATCGCGGCCCGCAGGTCATTCCTATTTCGCATCTGGCCGGACCGCTTTCGTTCGTCGTATGCGAGTTCAAGGTAGAGCATCATGAAAACACCGGTTTCCGCGTCAACACCGAGCAGTGCGATCAATCCGACCCATACCGCCACGCTCATGTTGTAACCAAGCGCATAGAGCAACCAGATGGCGCCCACTGCCGAAAATGGAACGGCGAGCAGGATGATCAGAGTCTTGGCGAATGATCCTGTGTTGAAGAACAACAGCAAAAACACGATGAGCAGAGTAATCGGGACCACGATTTGCAGCCGCTGGGTCGCGCGTTGGAGGTATTCGAATTGGCCGCTCCAAACGAGCTGGTATCCAGGCGGCAGATGAACGCTCTTCGCCACAGCGCGTTGTGCGGCCGTAACATAGGTGCCCAGATCCACAGTGGTATCGACATAGACGAAGCCGGCAAGAAAGCCCTCTTCGTTCTTAATCATCGGAGCACCGCTTCGAACCGTGAGATCCGCCAACTCAGAAATCGGAATCTGAGCCCCGTCAGCGGTGGGAATTAATACCCGGCTCAACTTCGATAGATCGTCGCGAAGGCCGCGAGCGTATCGAACGTTAACCGGATAGCGTTCGCGTCCTTCTACGGTTGTCGTGACGTTCTGGCCACCCACAGCCGCCTCAATCATTTGGTTCACTTGCACAACGCTCAAGTTGTACCGAGCGGCTTCGGCCCTCTTCACCTGGTAATCGATGTAGTATCCGCCGGTAACGCGCTCGAAGAGGGCACTCCGTGTTCCAGGGACGCTTTGGAGCACGCGCTCAACCTGCAGGCCAATCTCTTCGATAGTCTCCAGCTTCGGCCCCATCACCTTAACGCCGACCGGCGTACGAATCCCCGTAGTGATCATGTCGATGCGAGTCCGGATCGGGAAAAGCCACGCGTTCGCGAATGACGGAATCTGAACCGCCCGATCGAGTCGTTCAATCAACGCTTCCCAACTGATCGGCTGGTCTTCGGGCCAAAATCTCGCCAGTTGCGGCTTAACCCAGTGCGGAGCCCACCCCGAATACCACCGCTCCCTGTGCTCCCTTGGCCACTCACTCTCCGGCCTGACCAATACGGTTGTCTCCACCATGCTGAGTGGCGCCGGGTCGGTCGCACTGTTCGATTTCCCGATCTTCCCGTACACGCTTTGAATCTCCGGAAACTGATGGAGGAGTTTGTCCTGAATCTGGAGATACTTGCTCGCTTCGGTAATCCCGATGCCAGGCAGAGTGATCGGCATATAGAGAATCGAGCCTTCATTGAGCGGAGGCATAAACTCAGAACCAAGGCGTTGATAAACGGGTATCGTGATTAGCACGATGGCAGCCGCCGCAACGACGACGAGCCACCGGAGTTTCAGCACCGCCCTGACGACCGGATAATACATGCGCATCAGGAGCCGGCTGATCGGGTGCTGGTCCTCGCTATGAAACTTGCCGACGAGCACCGCGTTGGCAATCCAGGCTGCCCACCGGGGGCGGAACTGGAATTCGCTGGTCTTCATAATAAGTAGCCTTATGGCGGGGTCCAGCGTGATGGCCAGTACGGCGGCGATCATCATTGAGAAGGTTTTCGTGAACGCGAGCGGCTTGAACAGACGCCCTTCCTGGTACTGGAGCGCAAAGATGGGAGTGAAGGAGACCGCAATCACGAGCAGAGAGAAGAAACTAGGTCCGCCGACCTCCTTTACCGCCTTGATGATCACCTGCTGTGGCGGAACCCGGCCGACCGTTCGTCTCCCACTGCTCCAGCTTTTTGTGAGTTTGCTCGACCACTACAATAGCGGCGTCTACCATCGCGCCGATGGCGATGGCAATACCGCCGAGAGACATGATGTTCGCAGTCAAGCCCGTTGCCTGCATGGGTATGAAGGAGAGGATCACCGCAATCGGAATCGTGACAATCGGGATGATCGCGCTTGGAACATGCCAGAGAAAGATCAGAATGACGAGACTGACGATGAGCAACTCTTCAATCAACGTGTGCCGCAGCGTATCGATCGACCGGTCGATCAGATCTGATCGGTCGTACGTGGTTACGACTTCGACGCCTGGCGGGAGGCTGGATTTCAGTCCGGCCAGCCTGCTTTTCACGTTCTCGATGACACTCCGGACATTCTGTCCGTATCGAACGATAACGGTTCCACCCGTCACCTCCCCTTCGCCATTTAGTTCCGTCACCCCACGGCGCATTTCGGGTCCGAGTTCAACACGCGCAACATCACGCACGCGAATCAGGCGTTCCGTTGTCACCGACCGCCACAGAGAGGTTCTGAATATCAGCCAGGGACTGGATATATCCCCGCCCTCGGACGACGTATTCCTTCCCGGTCATTTCGAGGCTGCGCGCGCCCGACTTCGCTGTTGCCGTTGCGGACTGCGTCCATGACTTGCGTCAGTGGCACTTTGTAGGCGAGCAAGCGATCCGGGTCGACGTTGACCTGGTACTGCTTCACAAACCCGCCGATCGTTGCCACCTCAGCCACCCCCGGAACGCTTTCGAGCCAGTAGCGCATGTACCAGTCGTTGAATGAGCGCATCTGCTGGAGATTGTTTTGCCCGGTTTTATCCACGAGAGCGTACTGGAACGCCCAACCGACCCCTGTGGCGTCCGGCCCCAATTTTGGCGCGACACCTTCCGGAAGTTGGCCACTGAGTTTGCTCATGTATTCGAGCACGCGCGTACGACCCCAATAGATATCCGTGCCCTCCTCGAAGATCACGTAGACGTAGGAGAAGCCGTAATCCGAACTGCCCCGCACGACGCTCACATGGGGCGCTGCAAGCATCGCTGAAATGATCGGATACGTAATCTGGTCTTCAATCAAGTCGGGACTGCGGCCTGGCCACTCCGTATAGATGATGACCTGCGGGTCGGAGAGATCTGGGATTGCATCGAGGGGAATTTGCCGCATCGACCAGACGCCGTATAGCGTAAGACAGATCTGTCAGAACGACAATCAGTACCCGATTCTGCGCGGAAAATTCAATGATACGGTTGATCATTTGGGTCCTCATTGCGCGGTGATGCTCGTCTGAGCAACGCCCATCACATTTCCGTTCTTCCGTACGGTTACTGTCGTCTGCCACGTCCAGGCCATCAGGAACTCGATTTGGCCGGTATAGACACCGTTCCCCAACTCCGTAAGCGTCGCCTTGGAAGTCATCGGTGCCATGCCGCCCATCTGCGGCATGAATAGGCCGACATCAACTTGTGCACCGGTGACCGGGTTACCTGTCGTATCCCTCACTAACAATCGAATGGAGTTCATCCCCGTCTTGGCTGTTTTCGGATCAAGCACCTCGACCGATAACGACCTGGCTCGCCGCTGCTACCTTGGGAGGCTGCGAAGGTGTGCCCATCCCTGCGAACGCTCCCTTCAGACGGCTTTCCGAATCGATGAGGAAATTGGCGCCGGTTACGACTCGTTCGCCCGCCTTGAGACCCTCTTGAATGCCTACTTTGTCACCAGAGTCGGCGCTGACCTTCACCTGCCGCGGTTGGACGTAGCCGTTTCCCTTATCGATGAACACGTACTGTTCTGTACCGGTATCCATCACCGCGTCTTGCGGGACCAGCACTAGACGCCCGATCGAAACGGCCATTGTGATGTTCGTGAACATCTCGGGCTTCAGCAACAGACCGGGATTCGGAAATTCCATACGCAGCTGGACCGTGCGGCTCTTCGGATCAAGGAACGGATAGATGAATTCGACACGTCCTCGAAGTTTCTGTCCACCGCCAGAATAGGGGAGCTCAATCTCAGCGGCTTGTCCGGTGTGGATGAATGGAATATCCGCTTCATAGAGTTCGCCCAACACCCAGACCCGCGAAAGATCCACGATCGTGAACAGGTCCTTAGAGGAATCGACAAACGTGCCATGGTGATAGGCTGCACGCTCCATAACGACTCCAGAGATTGGCGAATAGACTGTGAGCGCTCGCTTCACCTTTCCTTCCGCTTCGAGGCTTTGAATCTCCTGTTCCGTGACATCCCAAAGACGGAGACGTTCGCGCGCCGCGACGATCAGGTTTTCCGAGCCTTGCGCGGCGGATGCAACAGTACTGTCGCGCAGCAGGGAGCGGGATCTCAGAGCGAGCAAAAAGTCTTGCTCGGTGGCGACCAGGTCCGGACTGTAGATTGTGAACAGAGGATCGCCAGCGCGAACGGCCTTACCAATCGAATCAGCAAAGACCTCCTCGATGTAGCCGGAGACCTTGCTGTGAATGTGCGTAAGCTGCGTCTCGTCGTAGCTCACCTTCCCGACGATTCGGATATCCTTGGTGAGGGTTCCCACTTCGGCGGCGACCGAGCGCATCCCGATGAGTTGTTGCTTCTCCGGCGCAACAAAGATCGCGCCATCCTGCTGACCGCTGGGCGAACCGGCGGCAGGAGTGGACTGAGGCGTCGGCATCCCCGCCATCCCTTTGGAATCCATCTTGTCGGTGCCCACTGCCAGACCTGGTTTCTCCAGCTTCACCAGCTTCATGTTGCACATTGGACAGTTCCCGGGCTTGCCAGAGTGATAGTTCTTATGCATCGGGCAGTAATACACGTCCTTAGCAGTAGCGGATGAGCCCGCGGTCATTTGTTGCGTCGGCTGTCGCCGGAAGAAAAACCAGGCAAGCACGATCGCAGCAAAACCGACTAGCCCTGCGATCACAATCTTCCGCATAAGACTTCGTTTCACTGAGTCGCCTCCCAAGAGGAAACGAGTTCCTTGCCGACAATCGACTCAAGGCGGGCTAGGGCTTCCTCGTGCCGGGCGGCTTCGTCGTAATACTGGCGTTCTAGGGTGATCAGGCTCGTCAGGTTAGTCACCAGAGTTAGGAAGTCCGTGTTTCCAACCTCATATGCCGCCGAAGCTGCGTCCACGGTCAACTGGGCTTGAGGAAGTAGCGTCGTCTTGTACAGCTTCAAAATGCGCTCACTGCTCTGGATTGAGAGGTATTGGTCCTTCACCTGGAAGATCGCCTGCTGCTGCGCAGACCGGTAATTCTGCTTGGCCTCCGTAAGGCGGGAGTAAGATTCTTCGAGCGCATAGCGCTGCTTTCGCGCATAGTAAAGCGGAATCTTGACTTGAACCTCAGCCACGTAGTAGTTAGGAAAGTTCGACCCCGTATACTCCCAGTGCAAATCCACGCCGAAGTCCGGACGGAAGTCTTTCAAACTCCGATTGATTCCCACGGCGCTTGCGTCCACCATCTTCTGCTCGGCTCGCACGCGCGGAGAATCAGCGGCAGCCGCCAGCAAGTCTTCGAGTGACAGGGATAATGCGCTTGGCTGGATGTCAGTAGGTGCTCGTAAAGCGATGCCCGGCATCGCCAACAAGGACGCGATTTCGGCTTCTGCGCGTTGACGCTTCTCGTCCAAGATTGCAAACTGCTGTTCAATAGCGGAGACTTCGAGCTGCGCTTTGAGAACGTCCTGCTGGAGTCCTTTGCCGACGGTGTATCGATTTCGCGCGATCTCCTCGAATCGGCTGAGCAGGTCGCGGTCCTTGTGCGTCAAGTCAATCGCTCTTTGAACGCCAAGCCATTCGAACCATGCCACCTTCAGTCGCGCGGTTACGTCCAGAACCACCGACCGGTAATTCTGCTGCTCGCTCTCTGCCTCACGTTTGGCCTGCTCCGAGGCGAGCGCGAGTTTCCCAGGAAACGGAAGTTCCTGCGAAACGCCAAAGCCCTGGTAAGCGAAGTCGCTAGCGTTCAGGCGCGAAAAGGGATGACCGACACCGAAATTCGTATAACTCGCCGTTGGTTCCGGCAGGGTTCCGACCTGCGAGGGCCTCTTCGTTGCCGCTTCGAAGCGTGATCGCGCTGCCTGAATCTCCGGGTTATTCTGCATCAGGCCATTCAGCAGATCCTGCGGCCCAAACGTCTTTTCCTCCGCATGCAAGCTCGCAAACGTCAGCGCAAGCATGCAGAAGCCGTTCCTGCATTTGGCAGGCATAATACGACCTCCTAAGTACCGAACTTGAAATTGAAAAGGAGAATTGTTGCACGTGCCGAAGAAGACACGTCGCGTGGAGGTCTAGATCAGGAGAGGAAGGTTGAGGTGGAGATCGGGCGGTGAGCCGGGAGGCTGGTGGATCTCGGCAAAAAAGGCTGCTGCCGGCGGCTGCAATGTCGCGCTTCGAAATTCCGTCGCCGCGACATCATGGAGGACGGAGGCCGGGTGATCGGTCGCTTGGGTTGCGATGAACTGGTTGGCGCCTGGAACTGTAGCCTTGCAGCAGTCGTCGGGATTTGAAGGCGAGCACTTGCCCTTCCTGCAACAGTCGGCGGCCTTCTTATCAGCCTTTCCGACAGAGAAGCAGTCGAACGGCCGCGCCAACAAAAAAACTGCCACCAGAGCCACGACGATATGTATAGCTCGACTCATCCTCTTTGACCATACCAGATTCCTCCAATGTGGTTTCAGACAGTCTTGCCCAACAAGAATGAGCCTGGGGAACGAGGTGATTCCAATGGAAGATCAGCCTGAAAGCCGGAGGAGCCAAGTTGGGTCCCCCAAGCGGCAGCGGTATGACACCTCGCACGCCTGCAAGGGTCTTTGCCGATTGCTTCCACGAGAGCCGCTGCTCGGCCCCATACTAGCCAAACGGCGCGTACCCGAAGGAAGAAAACGGGACCGGGAAACGTTCCAATCTCTTAACGGGCGTCACCGGCGCGACTGCCCGCGCAAACGTTAACGCCAGCGCGTCGCCATCATCAGGGCTGGCGAGTCCGCGCTTGGCCATGTCTTCCTTCGATTCGAGCACCAACTGATCCCGATTGTTGTGCCGGAATCCGGGCCCGGTTAGGTCCATTTCGAGCCGCTGATCGTCGGGAATGGCTCCACGGATCAACCAATCTTTGAGCTTCTGCCACATGTAGGCCCGCATGTTGGCTTGATGGATATCGGGCGATCGGGAGCCGAAGTTGATTTCACTCACGTTCGTGAATCCAAGCTGCTGCAGCCGGTTGACGACCGGACCGCCAAACGCCGCATCGACGAACATGTGCGCGACCTTGCGGCCGGGCCGCTGGTCCGCGAGAACTTCGGAGAGCTTCGACACCAGAAACGTGCTGTCGCGGGTCTGCTCTCCAGGAATTCGCTCTGCCGGAATTGTGCGGGCGTCGTAGCCCTTGCGGAAACGGATCACGTTCCAGTCGCCGCCGCCGCGGGCGACGTCCACGCCGCAAATGAGCGGGTCATCCACCAGGAACAGCGCCTGCCTGCGCTGCGCTTCCCACACCCGCTCCGAGTCGATGAACTGCAGGTCGCCGGCACTCGGTGGCAACCCGCGAACGCGAACCCGGACAAAGTCGCTATCCTCGCCGTAGTCCTCGATCCATTCGGCGATCTGCACTTTGTTCGGCAGCATGCAGGTTCGGGAGTCGATCGAGCGGTGATTCCAGCGCTCGCGCTCCGATCCGTACGTGACGCGGTGAAACTTCCCGTTGGCTCGTGTTGGATTGCCGAAAGCGAAAATCATCGGCTCGCCGTCGGTCAGGCCGCCCTCGGCGACTTCGAAGATCTTGTCGGGAATCGCGCTCGCTTCGTCGAATAGGTAAAACGAGGTGGAACTGACCGCGTGCTGGCCCGCGAATGCCTCCGAGTTTTCCTCGCGGCAGGACTGCGCCGAGCAGAACCAGGTCTGCGGATGCTCCCGGTGATACATTTTGTTCCCCGTCGCGAGGAACCATGAAGCCGTTACGCACAGCCGCGTCCACTTCTGGATCGCGGCCCAGGTCTTGGTTTCGAGCTGCGTATAGGTGTTGGCGGTGATGGTTCCCTGGCAGTGCGGCCGCGTGCTCATGAGCCAATCGACGATCCAGGCGACGAGGGTAGACTTGCCGATTCCGTGGCCGCTCGCAGTAGCCATCCGGATGGGCGCGACGGCGTGGATTCCGTCGAAGCCGCGGGCGCGAACCTCGCGTCCCAGATCCTCTAGAAAGATTCGCTGCCAGTTGTCAGGGCCTTTGAAGCCCGCCAATTCGCCCGGCTCTTCCCAGGGGTAGGCGAGTTGCACGAACCCCAACGGATCGTCGTACGTCTCACCGATGACCCGGGCGATCTGGAGGTTGGGATGGATCGAAACCACTCAATCCTTCTTTTCCGGGTCGCTCAAGGAAGTCTCGATCACCGGCTCTGCGAGCTTCCGCTGTTCGGCGAGGCGATTGCGCCGCTGCTGAAGCGCCTCGACAACGGAGAACTGGACCGGGCCACCGTCCGGGCCGCTGTGCTCGTTGCTCATCACGTCCCGGTAGCCGAGCAAGTTCTTCGAGAGAAAGATGGCCGCCGCCACGTTGTTGTTGTTCGCCATGCGGAACAGATTGCGGCGAACCGAGATGCGGCCTTTGGCCTTGGCGTTGTCCATGATCTCTCGGAACCGCGCCACCTTGCGTCGGCGTTCGATTGTTTTCTTACTCACACCGAAGAATGCCGCGATCTCTTCGTCGGTGCACTGCATCGTGCAGAGCTTTTCGAGTTCAACGAGGTCGATCTTGGTTTCAGGCCGCGCCATTCGTCACTCCTTTGCAAGTAGACGCAATTCGGCTCTCCAGTCTGAGAGCCCAGGAGCAATCCTTGGAGATCGGGATGGCCGGCCCGAATCATCGCTTCGATCTCCGCGATCTCGCGGCGGCAGCGGTCCATTCATGCCGCGACTCCCAGCCGCGCGTCCTTGACCTGCGCGAACGTCTGGCCGCCGAGCGTTGCCTGCTCGCCCGTGAAATTCTGCCAGCGCTCGACGATGACATCCACATACTTGGGATCAAGCTCGATCCCGTAGCAGACACGCCCAGTCAGTTCAGCCGCGATAAGCGTGGTCCCGCTGCCGAGAAACGGATCGTATACCGGCTCGCCACGTTTGGTGTGATTCAGGATCGGCCGGCGCATTAGTTCGATGGGCTTCTGCGTGGGGTGATCGCATTTCTCCTCTTTAGATCCGCCCATGATGAATTTCGGCGATGGCGAATCCCAAATGGTAGAGTTATCACCGGCTCTTCCGTACCATGGCGCATTTTTCTTCCTGACGTACCACGCGGGCTCATGTTGAAACCAGTAGTGCGTGCGGGTCAAGACGGTGCGGCCCTTGTTCCAGATAATCTGCTGATGATGCAGAAAGCCGATGCGGAGCAGACCGGCGAGGACTTCGCTCGTGAACTTCGAGGCGTGCCAGACATAACCGACTTGAAGATCCGGCACGAGGGCGAAGGCTTCAGACCAATCTGCTCGGGTGTCGGACGAAATCGAAGTATTCGTGTGACCGACCGTCCGATGCTTCATGTAGCTGGCCTCGGCAGGGCCGCAGCCATTGAGCCCGGCTCTGTCCCGCCATTCGCTGTCGAGCTCGATGCCATAGGGAGGGTCCGTGACCATCAGGTGCGGTTTCACCGGGCCGAGCAGCTGCGCGACAACATCGGCCTCCGTGCAGTCCCCACAGACGAGCCGATGCTTTCCAAGCACCCACAAATCGCCAAGCCTCGCGACGGGATTCTCCGGCACCGGCGGCGCGGCATTGGCTCGGTCGTCGTCACCGGGATCGGAAAGGAATTCGTCGATCTCGCGTCCGTCGAAGCCGGTCAACTCCAGATCGAACTCGAGCCCCCGGAGTTCCTCAAGCTCTGGCCCCAAGAGCTCCAAATCCCAGTCGGTCTCCTGATGGCTGCGATTGTCCATCAGCCGATAGGCCTTCACCTGCGCCGGCGTCAGATTATCGGCAACGTGCACCGGCACTTGCTGAAGGCCGAGCTTCTTGGCTGCCAGCTGCCGCGTGTGGCCGCAGATAATGACGCCGTCTTTGTCGACAACGATTGGAACGCGCCAGCCGAATTCCTTGATCGACGCGGCGACCTTGTCTACCGCGCGCTCCGGAATCTTACGGCTATTGCGAGCGTATGGAATCACCCTATCAATCGGCCATGAGCAGACCTCGAGATCATTCATCCGTGCACCTAATGCGACTGGAATTTGGGATCTTTCGGAGGATGCGCTTGGCGCTGGCCTGTCGAACCGAACCTATGCCTTGATTCTACGCCAGAATGGGCTTCGCCGCCGAGTTATCCCCAGCTCCTTCGTCCGGTACTCTTGTTCCAGTGCGCGCACGAAACGCTCGGCAACCCCAGTCTCTGTAATCTGCCATCCTAATGAACATGACGAACATGAAGGCAGACCGCATCGAAGTCTCTCGTGATGGACAAAGCGACCGGTGGCTGATTCGCATCCAAGTGGGTGGGGAAGTTATTCGCCGACATTGCCATGAATCGAAGAATGCCGATGAGGATACGCTGCGTGGTGCCGCTGTTAGAACTGCTGCGGACGAAGGCTACACGATAGATCCGTTGAACGTAGTTTTCGGCTAACTAACATTGGCCGTTAAGGCCATTGCCAGGGCGATCTGATAGCGAGGCGCCCTGGACGCCGCGGCGTGTCGGTCAGGAACGGGCCGACATTACATGAGTAATCTCCCCCAACGCCGTTTCGGGATAGTCTCCGATTTGCCGACTTATACGGCCAATCTCTGCCCGGTCTTCTGTGATGGAAAGGAGAGTTACTCCAAACCTCGCACTGCCATTCTGCACAATAGGGATGGCCACTGCAAGAGGTTTTTGTCAGAACTCGGCTTCAATCCCGGGAGCCCACTCAGACGGCGCTTCAGCGGGTCTCACGCGTAGGAATGCTCGAACGAAAAGAAAAAATGAGGGCCTATCCATCTGACCCTAGGCGCTTCGGCCAATCGAAAGACCTACATCAGGATTGGCCGGATTAAAACGACCATCCAGGAATTAGGGAGATCGGTAAATTCCCGGCCGATTTTGAACCGTACCGCCTTCAGAGCCTGGTGAAACCGTCGGGGGTCCACTGTTCTGAACCGACTCCGTTATGGACGAAGAAGAGGCCGTCGGGGTCGTATTTCATCTTGATTTCGGCGAGGCGGGCGTGGTTGGCGCCCCAGTAGGAATGCTCAAAGTCGGACTCGAAGAAGTTGCTTTCCGAGACGTAGGCTCCGCCGCTGGAGGCGACGGTGCGGAGTTCGTTCATGCAGCGCCGCACGGTATCGGCGGCTTTGCGACCCCTAGCAACGTCGGGTTCGTGATTGGGAATTCCGGGATACGCGGGCCCCTGGCCGTCGGCGACGATGGCGAGAGCAAAGGCACCGCACACCGCGGGATTCATCGCCGTGTCTTTGGCTGACTCGATGGCCTCCGAAGGCGCGCCTGCAAGCCCCTTATTGAAATGGAGCTCCACCTCGGTTAGGCGAGAGGCTAAGAACAAGGCGTTGGCCAATTTTTCCTGGGAATCGTCTTGCAACAGGGATGCGGGCATCCAGAGCGACTCGAAACCCCAGACGACCCAGCCGACTTGGTCGCCGTCGCCCTTCCACCAGACATTAAATGGGCTGGCGCCGGCGCGGGAGTCTACCTTGAAAACGTCATGGTGATGTTCTTTGCGCCACTCAACGTCCCACCAATGGCGGAAGGGCATACTGCCGATCCTGGGCTCAGACTCGATCGTGTAGGCGGTGGAGGACTGTGCCAGCCAACTGAGGAAGGGCTGCCAGACTTTTCGCGATTGCTCCGTGTCCAGTCCAAGATGAACCATACTGATTTCGAGCTTGTTGTCGGGAGAGAAATGCGCTTGTTCGCCCCAATGATCGTTGAAGAGAGCTTCGCGGTAGAAGGCAACGAAGCGGCGGATCAGGCGGCGATAGGCATCATCGGAAGAAGCTTTGACGGTGAAATTGGCGCCTCCGGCCAGTTCTGGAAGATCTCGTACCCGCAGAGTTAATTTGCTGACTGCGCCGAAAGTGCCGCCTCCACCTCCTTTCAGAGCCCAGAACAGATCCGAATTGGTGCAAGAGTTTGCGATTCGCACTCTGCCGTCCGCGGTAACGACTTCAGCTTCTAGGAGGCCGGCGGCGGCCATTCCGTAATGCTTCGAGAAGCTGCCGAACCCGCCGCTTTGAATCAGGCCGGCGACGCCGACGGTGGTGCAGCCGCCGCCTTGAACATAGGCGCCGGCCTTCGTGGTGACGGCGTCGTAAGCTTGCAACCAAATTGTTCCCGAGCCAACGGTCATGGCTGGCTGAGGAGCGTGAGTGGACATGCAACCACTAGGAACGAAATCTTGCTGGATGGTAACGCCATGCATATGACGTGTCCAAACCAGGAGAGAATCGGGCGCATTCGATGTGCCCTGATAGCTATGGCCGCCTCCTTTGACGACCAGGCGCAGATTGTTGTCGCGGGCAAAATCTACGGCGGCTGCGATGTCATCGGAATTCCTTGCAGCGACAGCGTAGACACTAGGTTTGGTGGCCCAGCCGTCGACCCAGCCCAGGGTTTGGGTCATGCCGGGGTTGTCACCGATATAGTAGGGGTTTTTCAAATTTGCCAAGAGAGTTTTGCAGTCCACGCGCTGGGAGGAGGACACGCATGCGTTCATCGGAAAATCGACTTGAATCAGGTTGCCGCCGACCGCCTCGTTTAAGCGCTTCCACGCCGCGTTGGAGGGCCAACTTGGGTCTGAAGGACGCACCCGGCGGATGGCGGGTCTTGCGAACGCGCTGCAAGGCTGCAGCTGCGAAATTGATACCGCCCCAGACGCCTTCAAAAACTCTCTTCGGTTCAAGGCTACTACCTGCTTTCTCAACGTCACTCGGAGATTGTTTCTCGATGGTTGTCCACAAATTTAACCATGACTGATCGTGTGAAGCAAGGACTCGCCTTCGGTGTCAATCGCAATCTGAACCTCTGATATTAGCGACCCTGAATCTGTTCGTGCCTGATCCACGGAAAAGGGGAGTGAGGCCAACCACGATACTGGCAAGAAGTCCGCTGGGAGATAACTCCCAGTGAAACGGATGGCACTTGGCCGGTTATAAACGGCATCTCGGACTTGTGCTGCTCGGGATTTCCAAACGCAGGGTCTACCTAGCTTCCAATTCACTTGAATTCCGTTGCCGTCATGGCACAACATGACACTGATGAAAACCGTTGGCTACATTCGCGTTTCTACAGACAAACAGGCGGATCGAGGCGTTTCCCTCGACGCCCAGGCCGAGAAGATTCGCGCCATGGCGGTAGTTCAAGGCGGCGAGTTGATGGACGTCATCGTCGACGGCGGCGAGTCCGCCAAGACCCTGAACCGGCCCGGCATGGTACGTCTGCTTGCGCTCGTTGACTCCGGCGAAGTCCAGGCCGTCATCGTGGCGAAGCTGGATCGCCTGACCCGGAGCGTTAAGGACCTGTGCACGCTGCTGGAGCGCTTCGAGCGTCGCGGCGTGGCCCTGGTATCGGTCGCGGAGTCGCTCGATACGGGGTCGGCGGCCGGGCGGCTGGTGCTGAACATCATGACCGCTGTTTCCCAGTGGGAACGCGAGGCGATCGGTGAACGGACGCGCGACGCGCTGAGCCACAAGCGCGGCAAGGGCGAGCGAGTTGGCAACTTGGCTTTCGGTTACCGCCTCGCGGATGACGGGCACCACCTGGAACTGGATCCTGGTGAGCAACAAGCGCTGACGGAGATCCGGCGTTTGCGCAGCGACGGCCTTGCCTTGCGCGGGATCGCCGCTGCCCTGAACCATCGAGCGTACCGAACGCGGCGGGGCACGGCCTGGCGGTTGGAGTCGGTCGCACGGGTCCTGAAGCAGGCCACGCGCTAACGCGAAACTGGCGCTCGCTGCGGCCCTCAGCCACCATTCCCCCGTCCCGGAGCACCGGCGCCACCCGGCGCGTTTCTGCGCGAGCGGCGGCCATTCTACGGGGTTAGGGTCTGGAACATGAACGGCTCAGAATGTTTGAGGCCTGATCACGGCTGGACAACCAGAAAACCGCTGCGGGGTCAGATCGATTCCACCGGCGTGTGGCTCAACAGCAGCCGCAAGCCTTACCGCGCCAGGCCGCTCGGCCTTCCTTCAGGAGCAACGGTATGGCCACCAGCGCGGCAAGTGAATCAAACCAAGCGATATGGAAGAGTGCGTTGATTAACAGGCCAGCTAAGGCAATAACCGCCAGATACGCACACGTGGCCGACTGCACCGCATCGGCAGCGAGAGCGGCATTGTTGCTGCGGCGTGCTTCCCGGCGCTTCAGTTCAGCCAAAATAGGCATTACGACTAGAGCAGCCACGGTGATTCCGATACCGAGACGACTCATTTCGGGGCGCAGGTGCAGCGCTAAGGAAACAGTTGCCGTGATACAGACGATAAGGGCAAGGGCGAACAGCAGCGCGCCAGCAGCGCGAGCTGCGCTCCGTTCGGAGATGGGAACCCGCGGCAGGAACTGTAAGAGAACCACTCCAGCGGACAGTAGCTCCACGAAGCTATCGGAGCCGAAAGCGAGCATTGCGGGGCTACGCGCTGTCGCTGCGGCATAGAGTGACAGGCCGCACTCGACCAACATCCAGATGAGGGTGATTCCCTGTAGCCAGAAAACCGTGGCGGAACGGCCCACCGGTGCCCAAGTCACGGTACTGGGCTTTGAAAGCTGGTTATCGATTTGGAATAGCTCTGGCATCTTGCTGCCTAAAGCATAGCTCCTGATTCGTCGGACCGAGCAAACACCTACCCACGACCAGAAAACCGGGCGACGCCTCCTTGTTCGCGTCGAGAATGCGGGGTTTTGTCCGAGCACCCGGCCGTTTCCGCGCAGCGGCGTCTATCCATCCGTTGCGCCCACAACGTCAATAAAATGATGCGGTTGCGAGGGCATGGCATACGGCTGGCCAAGACCGGCGCGTGCCGAATTTCGACCAAAATCAGGCCTTTTCCAGTGACGTGACCGGTCCGTGACGTCACTTATACCGAGTTATCGCCCAACGGGCGCGAGAGGTAGCTGCGCCAATGGTCCGACAGCTAGCCCAGCGACGCTACGTTGCGCGCCTGTGCCCCAACTTTGGCCATTCGCGCTCGAAGCGATAAAACATTTCGGGCTCGTGGCGCTTCGGCCAACAGAAAGCAAAAAAGCCGCCCCGGCTGGTGCCAGAAGCGGCGTGGTGGGAAACGGCGGTGGCTACTTTGCGATTCTGTATGTCCTCTCGCCGGCAGCGTTCTTCGAGGATTCGATCGTCTCGCCGCCCTTGCTGCCGAGAATGCTGACGAAGCCCCTGACGGTGTGTTTCTGCCACCCGGTGGCTTCCATAATCTCGGCCAGCGTTACGCCCTTCGCACGTTTCATCATCGCGATAACGTCGGCTTTCTTGTTGCTGCGTTCCGCCGCGGGTTTCGGCGCTTTCCTAGCTGGTTTGGCTGGCTTCGCGGCCTTGGCCGTCTTCTTGGCCTTGGGCGCGTTCTTCTTCGGGGTGGCAACTTTCTTCGCCGGCGCGACGGGTTCCGTAACGGTGGCGATCGTAGTGGCTTCTGCGTTTGTCATGTGTTTCGGGTCATCCTTTTCTGCGCGGGCTTCGCGCACGACAATTCATCACTCGGGTGCCAGATACAAGCAAGCAGAATCTTCAGGAAATGTTGGGCTGGAGGCCAACCGTCGGCACAGAAGCATGATCGCGCGGCGAAGTAAGTCCCATTTCGGCTTGAGATTGGGCGCAGACTTCAAGCAGGACCATGGAAGTATACAGGCAACAGACCCTGGACGTAATAAAGCTGTTTCTCGACGACGAAATCAGCTTCGCTGAGTGATTTCTGCCCTCGATGATGCGCTCGCCGCCGTTTTCCCACCACCGACAGGCGAGGACCTTCATTCGCTTCGCGCTCTCGTACGGTGGAATCGCCGAATCGTGATGACGGAGTTGGCGAGACGGACATCCGAACGCGATTGAAGCTGGCGTGCGGAGGGCCTTTTTATGGCGCGACAGAACGGGGGGCGGAAAAAGGGGGTCGTGTTGGTGATTCGATTGGCAAGAATTGTTTGCTCCAACATACATGGTTGATGTAGAATCCGCTCAAGTGTCATTCGTGCGAGTCCGGCTCATCGCGTAACGCAATTGAAGCTGCCCGTCACGTTGGACTTAGCAAGGGGAAGGGTACGATGCGGGTGAACAGATGCCTTGCTTTGGCAAGCTTGGTGGTGGGTGTCCTTACTGCCGCCCCCGGCGGGGATCATCGTACGGCAATCGCGGTGGCAGGTCAGGTTCCGCTTTCGTTTGAACGAGCTACGAGCGGCAACACCCGCTGGATGGCGCGCGGGCAGGGGTATCGCGTGGCCGTGAGCGCAGCTGACGTCGAACTCGGGTTGAACAACGAGCGGTTACGGATCCTGTTCGTCGGTGCTGACGCGAAAGCTCCCTCGGCCGCTCTTGACGAGCTACCGGGTAAGGTGAACTACCTTTTAGGACGCGATCAGAAAGGCTGGCTGCGCGATATCCCCACGTATGGCCGAGTGCGCTACAAAGGCGTGTACCCGGGAGTCGACACGGTCTGGTATGGCAGGCAAGGGCGGCTGGAATTCGACCTGGAAATAGAGCCGGGCGCCGACACCAGCAAGATCGCGATGCGGTTTGAAGGCGCGCGGAAACTGGCGGTTGAAGCGAACGGAGACCTGCGGGTAGAGATGGCCGGTGGGTCAATATCTCTGAAGCAGCCTGACGTCTACCAGGACAGCACTGACGGACGGAAGCGCATCGGTGGCCGATATGAGCTGCGGGCCGGAAATGAAGTGGGCTTCCATCTGGCGGCTTTCGATAAAGCACGGCCGCTGATCATCGACCCGACTCTGGTGTATGCGACGTATTTCGGCAGCAACACTCCAACCGTTCAGGCGGTGGCGGTCGACGCAACCGGCAACGTATATATCGGCGGTTACACCAGCGGCGGCTATCTCCCGACCCAGAATGCCTTTCAGGCAGGAATCCCCGGGCTACAAAGTGCGTTCGTCGCAAAGTTCGACCCAACGGGGAAAACCGTTCTGTACTCAACCTATATCGGCGGCTCAGGGATGGACTACCTCTCCGGTATCGCGGTGGACTCGACAAGTGGCGACTTAGTCGGCGTCGGCACCACGTACTCGCCCGATTTTCCGTTGGTCAATGCCGTCCAAACGGCGAATGGCGATGGGTTTGCTTTTAAGCTGAATGCCGCCGGGAACGCTCTCACATATTCCACTTATCTGGGTGGGTCTGTCGGTTTTAACGGCCAACCAGTTGCACTAGACCCTTCCGGCAACGCCTACGTCACAGGCCAGTCCTCCGGTAGTGTTCAAGCCACGCCCGGCGCCTTGAACAACTGCTGCACCTTTGTGGAGAAGTTATCGACTACGGGCGGCCAAGTTTATGCCGCGCTCATCGGCGGGTCCACTGGCAATGCGATCGCGGTGGACGCACTCGGCGCGGCGTACATTGCAGGGCAAAGCACCGAAAGCTCATTTCCGAATAATCCCCCGGGAGCCCGCACGACCAATGCAGGAGGCGGGGGCTTTGTGGCGAAACTAAGCCCAGATGCAACGTCACTGGTTTGGGCGACGTTCGTGGGAGGAAGCATTTCCGACTATCCGAATGTGATCGCACTGGGCGTGGGCGGCGTGGTTTACTTCGGTGGCCATACTTGGTCCCCCAATCTGCCGGTCACCTCGGGCGCGGTTCAAGGAACCTTTGGCGGAGTCTCAGATGCCTTCGTGGCAAGCTTGAGCGCCGATGGCAACTCCTTCGGATTTGTCACATACCTGGGCGGCGGTAAGTACGATTACCTCATATCGCTGGCGGCTGGCGCCGGCGGTTTAATCTTAGCTGGCAATACCCTCTCGCACGATTTCCCGATTACCAACGCCGTCCAATCGACTTTTCCTGGTTCGCCCTATGCGTTCCTCAGGAGCACGAACTCGGGCGTATCGTTCGCCCCGGCCGACAGTGGCCTTTCAGCAAGCCACAACGGCGCTATCCTGCCGGATCCAACGAGCGCGGGTACTATCGTGCTGAACACAGACGCGGGTGCCTTTCGCAGTGCTGACGACGGCGCCACCTGGACATCCGGTTTTGGGTACAACATCGGAAGCATGGCTCGCAGCCTCTCAAATCCGTCGGTGCTTTACGAGGCCACCGGCTGCTACGTGGCTAAGTCGAGCGATGGAGGCCAGACGTGGTATAACAACCGTACTTACTCGTTCTCGAATTGCACTTCCACAAACGGGATCGCAGTTAGTCCAATCGATCCGAACACGGTTCTTCTGTTTAGCGGGAATAAGGAATACCGTTCCACGGACGGTGGTCAGACGCTTTCGTCGGGTATAACGATACCTATGTCCACAGATGATACTGCGAAAATTGTGGCGAGCCCGGATGGGTCTCTATATGCCGCTAGCCCGTCCTTCGGCTTGTATAAGAGCACGGACGTAGGACTGACCTGGATGAAATTGGGCAGTGGCGTGCTGCCGGCCAACCTCAGCGGATTCGCGTTCAGTGCGGGAAACTCTTCCATCCTCTATGCCGCCGACGGCACGAGCGTCTACAGGAGCACGGATATCGGCGCGTCGTGGAGCACGATTGGCCCAGGAACGGGCGTGACTTATCTTGCAGTCGATCCGTCCGATCCACTCCATGTCTATGGGAGCTCCGCCGTTGGGGGGATCTTGAGCTCCACTGACGGCGGTACGACGTGGACAGCCAGCGGGGCGATACTGGATTCGAGGTCCATCAATGATCTCTCGGTCAGTCCTTTAAACCCGGCAGAACTCTATGTGAGCAGCAGCGTGACGCAGAGCGGCTTCGTCTCGAAGCTGAGCGCCGACGGCAAAACGCTGCTTTGGTCAACCTTCTATGGGCCGTACGACAACTCGTATGTGGGCGGAGCAACGCTGTCCCCTTCGGGTGATGTCTGGGTGGCCGGCTACGTCGGATCCGGAAGCCTTCCGCTGACCCCTGACGCCCGGAACGCGAACACCTATGGCAGCAGCCCGGCTTTCTTAGCGCGGATCGCGGATTCCACTGCGTCGTGCGACTACACGATCAGCCCGGCGACGCAGTACTCCTATTCGGCTGAAAGGCTGGCATTCTCGGTTACGGCTCCCAGCGGCTGTGGGTGGACGGCCACGCCTTCCGACAGCTGGATCCACCTGATCCGGCCCACCGGAACTGGCTCCGGTACGATTCCTCTTACAGTCGACGGGAACACGACGGCGAGTACCCGGACCGGGACGGTCTCCGTGAATAACCAGATTTACACGATTGTGCAGCCATCCTCGAACTGCACGTACCAGGGTGTCGATTTCTACGCGCCTTCGGCCGGAGGCACGGGCATCTTTACTATCACCGCCCCAACTGGCTGCCCATGGGACTTCGAACTGCAGAACAGCGATCCTGCCGCGGTGACTTCCGGGTCCACCGGAACGGGCAATGGAAGTGTAACTGTTTCAATTCCGCCCAACACCGGTGTGGATGATCTCTTTTACAAGTTTC
Source organism: uncultured Acidobacteriaceae bacterium (assembly GCA_963771305.1). Lineage (GTDB taxonomy): Bacteria > Acidobacteriota > Terriglobia > Bryobacterales > Bryobacteraceae > CAJCIT01. The sequence continues at coordinate 52,166 of CAVYTS010000041.1, read as the reverse complement.
AATTTGGCGGAACCAACGCAGGTGTTTTACAGTTAAGTGGCTGCACCTTTTCGTTCCCTAACGGAGCGACCATCGCCATACCAGGGGACGCCGGCCAGTACTCGGCACAGATCGAAGCCAACCTGAGTGGCTGCGCCTGGGACGCGTCTAGCTATGATCAGACCGGCTGGCTCGCGCTGAACAACGCTTCGTCCAACGGCTCTGGGATGCTCAATTACAGCGTAATCGCCAACGATACCGGCGTGGATCGTACTGCGCACGTCTACTTTCGCTTGGGCAACCAGCCACTCACGGTTACGCAGGATTTTACCAGTACCCAGTTCAACGATGTCCCGCCATCCGCCACGTACTTCGATGCAGCGAACCTGATGTTTCAGGCAGGGGTGACTACAGGCTGCATTGCGGGCGGCACACCTCAGACCCGGAGCTACTGCCCGAACGACAACGTCACTCGCGAGCAAATGGCGGCGTTTATTGTCCGAGCCGTCACCGGCACAACGACGCCTGCCAATTACAACCCGACTCCCTATTTCACGGACGTGCCGACGACTAACCTCTTCTTCCCGCACATCCAAAAGATGGAGGAGTTGGGCATTACCTCCGGCTGCGCAACGGGGTTGTTCTGTCCGACAGACAACGTTCCACGATGGCAAATGGCGATCTTCATGATTCGTGCCCGCCTGGCGTTGTATGGGGCGACGTTCACGACGGCCACAACGCCCTATTTCGCGGACGTGCCCACCAACGTGGAGGGCAACGGAGTACCATTTCCATTCATCCAGCGGTCCTACGAAGAGCATGTAACCGCCGGTTGCGGGACTAATCCGCTGGTCTACTGTCCTGAGGAGCTAGTAACGCGGGGACAGATGGCGTCATTCATCATGCGTGGATTGTTTAATGAGACGACGATTCTGGGGCCCACTGCGCCACAGGTGACGGGCGTAAGTCCGAACACGATGGCTGTGACCGTGGGTACTCAGATCACGGTGACGATCACGGGCGTCAACACAAACTTCCAAACGGGCGACACGGTGACGGTGCCGAGCGGGATGCTGGCGGTGAACAACGTGGTTGTGAATTCGGCGACCTCGATCTCTGCAACGCTGACGGCGAACGCGAACGTGGTGGCCGGGCCCCAGGCGCTAGTGGTGACGACGGGCGGCCAAAATCTGACGCTGCCGCTCGCGATCCAAGTGGGGACCTACTGAGGCCGGTCGGGCCGAAGTTGGGCCCGGTAGTGAGAAACGTCGAGAAGTGGGGTCCTCTCTCGCGATGGGACACCAACGCGGAGCGAGGTTGGGTATAGTGCCCAAAGTCTTCAATGTCAAAAGACGAAAAGAGCCGAGCAAGATAGAACAGATTGAAGCGGACTATCGCGAAGACTATGGGGTGCCCGGAACCTCTTCTTACGGAGGATTCACACTGCGGATACTGGATGGAACGGTGGTTGCAGCCTACTTCGGGGAAGATGTTGAGTGTTGGTCTGACGATGCCCCAAAGCCATCTCCGGAGCTAGAACCAACTCAAGAGAATAAGAAGCCGCTTAGACGAAAGTTCTTTTTGACGCCGTCTGACTGACCCGATGAACCTGGTGGGCAGCGAACATTCACTACTGCGGCGCGAGATGGTCCAACAACTCCGGTGAGAATGGCCGCATCTTGTTCGGAGGGTGTGTCTCAACCAACCAATGGCAGGTGACTAAAGCGGTTACGTGGAGGCTGTCATGCATGTGATGCACCCTGACCACCGTCATCACGGGACTGCCTGTCTTGAGCCGAACGAGATCGCCTCGTTGGAATGACATTCCCTAACGCTATCGAACCCCTATCGAAGCTGCCCGAACTGATCAACGACAGAATTCCGAAGAGTCAGTATTCTATGAGACTCGTTATATCCAAAACGGGCCCACCCTCAATCTCCTTCTGGCCGTACTGGGAAACGACCAACTGAATCGTGGTGCCCGTCGGGCCGCCATTGGCTTCCAGGTCTGCACGTCACGCTGGCCCAGTAGCTGCTTGCCCAACCAAATCTGCATCGTGGCGTTGCCTTCGCTGGCGAGCTTCGCCTTGCACGCGACGAACGCCTTCTAGCAGCGGTCAAGAGTGCTGCTTGCGTTGCCTTAAGCGCTTCTCTTTATTCAGAAGTGAAAGGAATTTGCCTTCATTGATCTGAGCGATATTCCGATTCCGGGCCTCCACCAGTTTTCTGGTCTTTTGTCGGCTACTGGGAGTATCAGCGCGGACAAGGCAATTTGCTTTCTGAATTTTCCCGATCTCGACAAATTGGCCGCCGTATTTGGTGACGAGCGGGTAGAGTACTGCTTCTCGAGGATAGTTTTGAATCTTTCCGGTGAAGGCGAATACGTTGCCGTAGATTCGATCTGGAATTGAGGTCATGTGAGCGGGAATGGAACGCGCCTTCCTTTGGAGAGCAACAAGTCGCTTCTGTAACGGGCGATGCTCGTTCCAAATCTTCCGATAGTCCCCTAGCCACTTTCGATCAATTGGCGTGGCGGCAACATCTCCAAACAGTTCGTCAAAGTACTGTTCGAATTCAGCTACGACGGCAGCATCGTTGAGTCGGACATTGACTTCATAGTTCCGGCCCAGTCCGCCGGTCGTCGTGTTTGAGGATCCGACGAGAACAACGGCCGAGCCGCCTCGTCGAGAAAAAATCCAGGTCTTCGGATGAAATATGGCCCTCCCACCTGTGTCGAATCGCCTTACCTCAACCTGAGTCTTGTAACGGTCCTTCAGGGCAAGGAGCGCCGCGATTACATCCGGATCGGTCCACATGTCGGTCCCGAGGAGGAGTTGGAGTTCTCCACCCCGCCCAAGAAGTCGGCCCAGGTCCTCTTCCACGATTCTCCAGCCAGCCAGACTAATGAGGGCCAGGGCTGCCCTAGCTTTCTTCGCAGTTCGGCAAAGATTCTTAACGGCGGAAAGTATGCTGTCTTGGGATAGGAGGGTTTTCATCTTGACGCTTCAACGCGGATGATCCCGCACTTGTGTGAGGAAACGCAACCTCGAACGTGCGTCAATTACGCAGCCACCATCTCGCGGCGGTTCAGCCGCTACTGTTTCGAGCAGGCAGGGCAACCCGTGCCGGACTCAAGCCTCACGACCGTACCCTCTTGCAACCGCATCAATTCGTCAAACAGATCACAAACAACCTGCTTCAGTTCGTACTCGTCGCTGCGGGAAACAACAGTTCCACCGTCCTCGCCACCGAGTCGCGCCGAGCGCACAATCCTTACAGCCTGGTCGAAGGCAGGTTGTCCAGCGCGGACAGCCAAGTTCTCGATGCGGCCGAACTGGCGGGCGCTCATGACCTCGAGCAGCCGGCGCTGCGCGCTGGTCAGGTCACGTCGTGCGGCGGGCGGGCGCCCAAGGTTGTCCAATGCCATACTCACGGAGAATCGGCGGGTTAGCGGGGTTAGTTCCGGTTTGACGCCAGAGGCTTACGTGCGTACGTGTACGTACGCACGTGCGCGCACGTGTACGGGAAAGAGGCATTTCTAACCCCGCTAACCCCGCCAAGTGACGTAACTCATTACGTTGGTGATAGTTGCGGTGGCGGGTTAGGGGCGGGTTAGCTGTGGCTGGCGGGGTTACTAACCCCGCCGTCGGGCTTTACGACTTTCCACCGCTGGACTCCCGCCTTCCGGTCCTGGTCCGCTCGCTCCAGGAAGACTTTGCTATCGCCGAAGCGCTGCTCGACCCGGTAAGCGAAGGATTTCCCGAGACGCCGCTGAAAAAAGCCGTCAGTGTCGTCCGCGGCCTCGGCAAGGAAGTCGGGCAAGGCGCTCCGCAGGGGATTGACACCGGAAGATCCTTCACCGCGCAGCCTCGCGACGACATCCGTGACGCGAAACGGCTGACCCTTGAATAGGTCCACCAGCACCAGGAGAAACGATTCCCACTGGACGGCATCTGCATCTGCCTGCTCAAACATCGTCTCCGAATTGCCCAGGAAACCTTGAACGCCGACTAGTTCGAGGATGCCGCCGACTACGTTGCACCAGGACTCGTAGCTGCCCAAGGGCCTCACGTTCTTAGGCGCGGGCCGTCCTTGCACGAACCAGTATCGTGCGATCGTCAGAATCGCGGCGATCAAGTCGCCACGATGCTCGGTCACCCAGGCGCGAAGGTTGGCGTGCCGGAAACCGGTTCGCCGGAACGGTTGCGAATCCTTTGCGTCCAGTCTTATCCAGTAGCACCTGCGCGGCATGTCGCCGCCCAGTTGGAGATTGTTACCGGTAGCAATCCAGGCGCATTTGACCGGTAGAACGATCCGTTCAAAGGTGCGGAATAAGCGGTCAGAAATGGTGTCTGCGGTAAGTGCCATGCACAGAGCGTCGGAATCGAGACGACGGATGACGTTGTCGATCAGGACCACGCTGGTTCCGGTCGACAACACCGTTGTGATCTTCTTCCGCCATTCCTCCGGGTCGTTGGGTGCCGAAAATGTCTCTGCCGCGCGACCGGTGGCGACGATCGAAACGACTTCGGCCAGAAGCGTTTTTCCAGTGCCTGCCTGGGGCGCGTCATAGAGCGCCAATGGAGTTGGGCCATCAATCGCGGGTCGAACGAGGGGGGTCAACATCGAGGCGACGGCGTTGGCCTTGCTAGCCTCATCGGCATAAGGAAACTCTCCGATCGCTTCGTTGAGGCAATCAAGCGCCACGTTTACATCGTCCCGCGTCGGCGCTTCGGGAATCTTCGGTAACCGGAGATCTGGCACCGGAGCGTAGAAAAGGCTGGTTCTTGCGTCGTAGCCGGCGCGATCGCAGATTGTTCCATCGGGCCGCAGAATCGGTGTCTCGATGAGCGCTTCCAAGGGCGGAAACTGCCATTGCGCCGGAGGCAGCGCCAGAGCATCTCGCACGACATCGAGTGGTGGACTACACTCGTACTCCTCGCCGTACTTATTCACCTTGTAGAAGAAGGCGCTCCGGGCCATTCGGCCCCGCAGTGCGGCCTCGCCGACCTCGGCTATGACGTGCCGGTTGCGCTCGTCGCGAACAATCGCCACCATTCGGCCGCTTCGAGCAAACAATTCCGGAGGCTCATTAGCAGCTTGCAACGCCGCAAGCACGTCGCCCGACATTTTATGGAGTTGCCGCGCTCCGATCCAGATTCGGGGCACACCGACCGTCGTGGAAGAAGTACCGGCGTGTGGCGACTGCCGGCTTCCCGGCTTGTAGAACTCAGTTGTCTTCTCAATCGCTGCCTGAATGGTGCGGGCTCGGTAGTCTTCTCGTTCCGACCACTTCTCGCGGGCAAGACCGCTCTGGGCGAAGAGCGTCTCGATACGGGAGACATTCGGGCCGCACCAGAACGCCAGCATGCAGCAGAGAGCCAAGTCGGCCTCGGATTGCGATGCGTACTCGTCCTGCCAATTTCCCACCCAAAGCATGGCGAACTTAGCACCGTTTTTCGCCCGACGGGCACGCTCGACGATCTCAAAATCCGTCAATTCGTGAGTAGACGCCCTTGGTTCCGCCGGCTTCTTCCATCGCTCGCGTCGCATCAAACCGAGCAACCAATCGATGGTCTTCTGGTGATCGGTGAGAGCGAGCGGGGATTGTTGATACACGCTGCCCGTCAGCGCGAAGAATCTGCCGCGGTCAAAAAGACCGATTTGTGCGCGCTTACCAGAGGGATCTGCTGGGCCATTGGGAACGTTGAAGTTCCGTCCTCTGCCGGGTAGTTGCGCGCAGCAGACAGTGTGCAACCCGAAGCCGGAAACAGAGAGAGCCCGGTAGGTGTTTTGAAATCGGTCGATGATTTCTACGGCCCACGGTTGCCGATCGCCATTCGCGTCCAAGCATACGTCCAGATCGACTCCGCACACCGGATCATTAGCCGCGAAGACATAACCCATACCACCGAAGGACTCTGGCTGCCGGGCGAATGCATCAGAGACAGACGAAAAGGTGTTCCAGGTTCTCGGATCGTTACTTGCCGCCTTCCGACCGTCGGGCCGGTATGGAACTTTGGTCGGGCGACCGTTCTTATCCCGCTCAAGGCGCCATAGGCACCACTGATGCCGCTGGATTAGTTCTGCCGGGAATTGCCCGTCGCCGTTCATGTGGCCGCCTGCTTGGAGCCCGCGGGCCCATCGGGACCAAGTCCGGCTTGCACGAACGCCCCGCGAATTCGACGGATGCCGTCGTAGACCGTTGACCGGGGGATTCGCAGCTCCCGGCTCGCCTGCGACGGCGAGTGCTCCATCAGCAGCCGTGCTAGCTGGCGATCATCATCGCTCAGACCGGCAAGTACACGTGCGACGTCTGTGCTCAGATGCATGTCCTCGGCTCCATCGCTTACGGCGACCTGCTGCCCGTCGAGGCATTCAGGCAGAGGACGGCACCGCAGCGAGCGCAGCATGGACCGGAACTTCGTTCTGACCACCAGTTCGATGAAAGTGCGGAGCCCAGCCCTGGCCGGATCGTACTTAACGAGCGCCTGCCAGATTCGCGTTAGGGCTTCCTGTTCCAGGTGCTCGCGATCAGCAGCGAGAACGGCGCCGCTCGCCACGGCCTTGGCCGATTGCACTTGGGCGGAGCGGAGTGCCAGCGGGTAGGCCTGGGCGAAAGCGTCTTCATGCATGGCCACGTCCTCCGATTTCCATCGAGAAAGGAAGGCCGTGCTGAACCTCGAGCGTCCGGATCTCGCCCGCCTCAACGGAACGCACGTACTCGAAGAATTCGGCAACCTGCCTCTTCAGATCGAACTCTGCTGGCCGCTCCCTCGTTTCCGCCTGACTCGCGGTGCCGAACTTCACATTGCGTACCGTGCATGGCCACGGATCAAGGATCAGTTCGCCGCGGTCGATCCGGAGAGACTCGAAGCGGCCGTAGCCAAGTTCGGTCATCGCTTCGACGAAGCGCTGCTCCGACGGCGACAGATCGCGGGTGGACGTTGGGCGGCTCATTCTTCACCGCCTGTCTTCGGAGCGCCTCGGGCGCATTCCATCTCGGATGATCTGTTCAATTTCCGACTCGGGAATGAGCAGCTTGGCGCCGATCTTTACGGAGGCGACACTACCCTCGTAGGCCTTTTTGCGGAGGGTCCATACGCTGATGCCAAGGCGCTTTGCGGCATGCTTTACGGGTTGGAGGATTTCGTGCATTTTGGCTCCTCCTTCACTTATAAAGGCCCGCTTGGTTGAAACGTTGATAAACTTGGAGAGACTTAGCCTGCTGTTTTGTTCTAGCAGATTTTGATGAAAGAACGCGATCTGAACCGCCCGGCTTCAATCAACCTGGTCAGACCTGAGGACGTAGTCAGTGCGCTTAACCGAGAGGCCCTAGACCCGGCCGTCTACCGCAGCATCATAGCGCGGCGAAGCGAGTCACGTCGCACGCTTGCCGACATGCTGAATGCGAACAGCCGCGAGGAGTTCGATCAGCCAGGGTCCCCCGTGACAACTACACGGCTCCGCCAGCTTGTGGACGAGTGGATCTCAACGGGTTTGATCTCTGGTGAAGACGGCCCATGGAGCAGGGAGCTAGCGCGGACCAAGGTTGCAGTTGCCGCCGTTAAGAAGTGCGCTGGAGCGAATCCGTGCAGCCTCTATTTCGATGACGAGACCTCTGTATTGGTCGTTTGCGTGGGTGTCAGCCCCAAGTCGCCGACCCCGTTGTTCCCGTTTGATCAGGCGATCGCGGAAGCAGACAGGATGTTCACGGGCATGATGACATCAGGGGAGTGGAGGTACCAGATTTGCAAATGCGCATACTCACGCTGCGGGTTGTACTTCCTTCACCCAAACCCGCGCACCATCTACCGACGCGGGATATTTTGCAGCCGCCAACATCAAAGGCGAGCGAGCGCGGGTGCGATTACAAACACGCTGAGGTCTGACCTGACCCGCGATTTACTCGGACGCGCCGCGGAGCTGCTAACTGAGTGGAAGAAGGGCCCCGGCTGGCATGATAACAAGGCATTAAAGATTCGCCTGGCTGCCAAGGTTTCTCACCTCTTCACCGAGAAGCCCCGCTACCAAGCAGCTAGCCAAGGGGTCAAAGTGAATTGGGTGACGCGGCATCGCTCTGAAATTGAAAAACGACGTCGTGAACTGACGAAGTCCCTGTGAGGAGGGTATTCGCTGATGACGGCGTCCTGTGCGATTCCCTAGGTGGAGTAGCCGCCCCTGGGTAGGGTTCCCAGCCTTCGCCGCGGTTCATGATCGCCGGGGCTAGGCGGGCCAATTCCGAACATATCATGTAACGATTGTTTCGAACATTTCACGGCCCGAAACTTCACCGCTCAGACTGAACGAGTCGGGCCCGAATACCGAATGACTTACGATCAACACTGGAAGCGCACTGAAGGAGATGGGCAATGAATGTCAGGGAAGGTATGCGCCGCGTGGGTTTGGTGGCTGGAGTATTGGGCGGCATTGCGGGCGCGTTGGCGGCTTACACCCAACTGCAGCCACTGCTGGCGCAAAGGGGGCAATACAAGGCCTTTCAAGTCTTGGTTTCCTCTCCGACCGTGAGTAAGGAAATCGAATATCTCCGGGCCAGCATTAGAGACCAACCTCTTCTGCCGCCAGGGGCGACGCCGGTACTGCCCGTGCCCACAGGTGGAGATTGGTTTCAGCGGAACGCTCCGAACTCCAAAGCTGTCTCACCGCCCGTTAGTTCGCCGCAAGCAACTGCGCGAGATAAAGATCTTGATCTGCTTGCAGCGCTGTGTGGCTCCACTGATGGCTGGAAGATTAACAAAGGTGGCGTAAGAGCGATTGGTTTTTGGGGAACCACGAATGAAGAAAAGATGAAGTCCAGATTGGCAGGAAATGTCACCGCCGCCGATATCAGCGACATAGAAACAGATGACGGACAAAAACTACATGATACCCTTCCGCCCGCGCTTTCGTCTTACCTTCTCGTTCTTACTTTTCCCGCCCTTGGTTTCCTTGTTCCGTGGGGAGCTATAAGGACCCTCACTTGGATTGGGATAGGGTTTTCAGCCGGAGAAGCGAGATGAACATGAATGTCAGAGAAGGCATGCGCCGACTTGGCATCCTGCTTGGCGTCTTGGGCGCCGTTATGGGTGGCTTCGCCGCATACGAGCAAGGCCGCCCACTCCTAAGCACCCTCATGGCCCATCGAAAGTTCGAATCGCTGATGGCTTCGCCCGCAATGCGGGGGATCGCCGCTCAGAAGAATCAATCACAGGTCCGGCGTAGCCAAGCTGTTTCTCAGTTTGGGGGCATCCCCGTGTCCGAACCCCAACCACCGCCGAGTGCGCACAAGATCGACTACGGCGCGCTTGCACAGCAGGCTAGAGAGCATGCGCCAAGCAAGCCGCCCCAAACCAACGAATGGGGGCGGGGGGACCCGATAGTACAGAAGCCTTCGGGTGCCCAGAAGGATGGGAGTGCGTCCCATCAACCGCCCCCGAGCGGATGGACTTCCACGGGGCAGTCCTATGAGCCGCCGGCTCTGCCGTCCGGGAAAATCGGGAAGTACGCTGATGCTGACATTGCCCCCCCGCAGGGATATGTTCTCGATCCGTTACCCGTCCCAGTACCTGATTCTGGCGACTGGGAGATTACTGACGAGCCCGACGGAGTAGGTGGACGTCACATCCTTCACGCGAACGAACTCCTAAAAGGGAACAAGGATGGCATCGAGTGGGTGCACGTTAATTCTGCCGGCATAGTGGATGGAATGAAGCTCGTGACTGGCGAAGTTGTCGCGAGAACACCAGCCCCTAACCCGCGAGCCTATCTCGTGTTTCTACTCTATCCGGCTCTCGGCTTTCTAATCCCCTGGGGTGCCGTCCACGTCCTCACGTGGGTTGGTGGCGGCTTTTTCGCTCCCCGCATCTGACTGCTGGATACTGTGCCCGATTTTGTGCCCACCCTATACTTTCACTTCGGCTAATAGCACGAATAGAGGATGACAACCGGTTATATCGAGACGTCTGTGTGGGCGAACCTGAAGAGATGGACGGGCTTAGCTCGCTTTCATGCGACCTTCCCACGACTAGGAATCATGCTTCGGCGCGAGAAAAGTTCGTGTCTTGTCGGAGGGAATTTCGCGAAGCACGAGCCACACAAATTTTGACAGGTTGAAGTGCGTAGGTCTCTCGGTGACATCAATCTCAAGATCGAATGACACCTTGTTAATTTTGATGAAGGGTCCGGGTGTGCATGGCGGTCCGATGAATGTGTCGTTCGCAAAAACGTGCACTAGACGCTTCCGGTCGGGCTTTTCGTCTCTCACAATGGCAATTTCCTGCCGGACAACTTCCTCTAGATTGGTTGCAAAGGCCTGATCCTGGTCGTAGAGGATAACCTCAACAATGGGAAGTGAGTTCAGCTCGATGGCAGATTTGTCCATTTGGCTGGTGGCGGGATTTTGATCGAACCAAGCAGAGTCGAACTCAAACTGTATGTTGGAATAATGAGGCTCATGTACTGTTGCCTTCAGCCCCATTGCAAGTTCTTCAATGGGTTCGTGATCTGGGTTGTTAACCGGGAGTCTAAAAGACCTGACCTCTGCTTCGTATTTGATCCAGCCCCACGTTGTTATCGTGGTGTTCGGTCGCTTCGGCGGTTCGTCCAACTCGTACAAAATGATTCCATGAGCGGCCGCAAACTCTTTTGCTCCTCGTTGGTAGCCGCTCCGCGTCACAAATATTCCGCGCGGCTGGCCCGGAAGATCATCCAGAACGCCCTTGAATTCCAAAAGCTGCCCTAATTTGACCCGGCTTTGCCAGTCTTTCGCTTGAACAATAGCTTCGTAAGGGATTTTGCCTTTCTCGAACTTCCAGTGCACGTCGATTTGGTGCGGCGTGGTTTTGCCCTGGAGGATTTTATTTCGCTCGACAATCAGAGTGGCAACTTCTTCTTGATCGTGGATGGCCTGAAAGATTGCCTGCACGAGAATCTCGTAGGGTTGTCCGGTATTGTCGCGCCTGTTTCCCACCATCAACCTCTTATCTCACATGATCCTATCGAGAAGATATTTTGAGGTTAACTCGCGATGGCGTCGGATCAACCTCGCGACGAATTAGGAACTCCTCGCCGGACGAAGGTTCGGCACCCTTTCGTCTTGCCCTGGAATGTCATCCAAGCGCGAACTGCGTCTGGTTCTTTGGTGATCTTCCGCCTTTTCCATGGCCTTCCGCACGTCCTCGTCGTTCAGGTGTAAGCGTATCGCATCGTTGTGTTAAGACGGAAGAACCTTCGGTGCGCGGGTTCCATGCTGCCGCAGACGCTTCTAAATCTGCCCCGACGACAGAGAAAGCCGGTTCCGGCGCGCGGCGTGCGCGAGCGTTGAGCGAAGCGATGCGCCCGAATCAGCACAACGCGCGTGACGGGCAGAACAGATCCGAGGGCTCTGGTGTTTGGGCTTCTTCTCGGCTAGAAACCGCCCGGCTCGACCTCGTGAGTTGGCTCCAGGCGGGGTTTGGTCGATAGCGGCACTTCTTCAGCGAGAGTCGGGAATTGCGTTGGATTTGTAATCACCAAGCCGTTGGCGAGTTGCACCGAATAAATCACACTGTAAGGAAAGCTCCCTGTATCGCGAGTGGGAACGGTCGGCGCAGTGATGACGATGATTTCAGGATTCTGCATCGGTTTAATCCTCAGTTTACCGTCTGTGTCGTTGTCTGGGTTCCAAGGAATGAAGCCTTCAAGGCTGAGCTTCGAGCCTTGTTTGCCTCAAGTATTGCCGAAACCTCATCGGGCTTCAATAGAGACGCGGCCGATGGCGTTATCTTGGCCATTTGCACGGGGCCACCAACTTTACCGTCTTGACTGGCCGTCTCGGTTATTACGTAGGCGGCCAAGTGCTCAAGTTGATCCACGTTACAACTTCCGTCGTATAACCGATTCAGAAGGTAAAGGCCGTACTGCCCAACGCCAGCAAGGGCGAATCCGTAGTTGACGAGCATTGGCGCAAAATCATACTGACTAATCAAATGATAAATCTTCGTTTCGGGACGGTCTGCTTCATATCCTGCGACAATCAGGGCCAGATCAGGGCGGCTTGGCCTTATGTCCTGCGGTTGTGGTTGAATCGAGAACTTTTCGAACCATTCGGAAAACCGAGTCCGCACTAGATTGCGGAAATTCATCGCGAGATCGGTGACCCCGTTCTGGGCTAGATCTGACTGGACGAATTCTGCGTATACTGTCGCCCCTAAGTCTCCAGTACCGGCTATCATGATTCCAGATCGTTCATTCGGCAAGTACAGTTTCTGCTGAGCGTCATTCTGAGCGGTCACCCCACGAGGATCGCCAAACGTTCCGCGGCTGTCAGTGGCCAAAACCAGACCATCAATTCCCCGCAAACAGACCAATAGAGACATCGGACAGAATCCTTAAAAACCGTAGGTGGTCGCAGCCGTTGGATCATATCACAGGTTCAAATCCTTTCAGGCACTCCCCCAAACACTCCCCAAAGCACGACGCGTGACGGCGCGACCGCGTCCCAACTGGCGCCCGATTTTGTGCCAGAGGTTCGAATCCTTCCGCCCACGAGTCAGCGTGACAGGAGTTCAATGCCAAGCTCGCTTTTGTTCTTCCCAGTGAACGTGCGCTGCCAATGGCCTAAGGTGCCGCTCGCGCGCCGTCCGTGAATCGCACGTCAGCTCCAGGAGGTCCTGCTGTATGTCAGGGGCCAGATTCAGGAGGTTCATGATTTGAGTGACTCGCGCCCGCGTGACATATCCCAAGCGTGCGATGTCAGCGTAGTCTCTGACCTCACCGCGATCGATCATGTCCTGGAACTTGATGGCGAGCGCCATCAGTCGGGTGATTCGGGGAATGCGCGGGGCTGCGAGATCGCGCTGCGTACTGCTTTGCCGCCACGCCGCTGAATCGTGATTTCAACATCTACGGTGCTCATTTCTGACAGAGTTCCTTAACGCTGGCCGACTTGAAGCTGACAGTCACCTTGCCCGTGCGGCCCTCGTAGCCGACCCTTTCAACAAGCTGTCGCAGGAGCAGGCTCTGCTCCTGGATATTCATCGCCTTCCACAACACCTCGAAGGGCTCTATGGTGCTGCGAAGTTCATCGCCGTTCACGCGCCCGCGTTCGCGGACCACGATCTCGCGTTTCAGTTCGGCCGCCCGAGACTCGTCGGCGGCGATCTGTTCCTTCAACTCGGCCGCGCGTTTTTCGTCCGGCTTGCGGAGACGCGCGACCTGCGACTTCAGATTCTTCACGCGAAGGTGTACGCCGTTTAGCTCCTCCCGAAGCCCCGTGATCTGCTCGGTCAGCTGGTGGCGAATCACGCGGGCGGTTTCCTCCAACACCCTCGGATGCACGCTTACGCGCCGGATGCTCTCGACCACCGCATCCTCAATGGCGGGCGCCGAAACTGACCGGGTCAAGCAGGAGTTGTCGGTTGGTTGCTGCGCCCGCGAGCAAACGTAATATCGATAGCGCCGTTCCTCGCTGGAGGAATATGTCTGGTACATCGCCGAACCGCAGCCAGAGCAGTAAATCAATCCCCGAAGTAGCGACTCCATCTTGATGCGGTGACGGTGTTCGCCGTTGACGGAGTTCTGCTTCAGCCGTGCTTGGACCAGATCAAACGTCCGCTCGTCGATGATGGCGTCGTGCTCGCCCGGATACAACTCGCCATCGACCCGAAGCCTTCCCGTGTAAAGGATGTTGGCGAGCAGGTTGTAGATGTGCGACCTACCGAGACCGTGGCCACCGTAGAGCCTTCCGTCCAGCGTGGTCCACTGCTTGTTGTGCCAGCCCAACCGGCCAGCCTTTGCCGTGATGCTGAATACCGATTCTCCCGCGAGGTACCACTCAAAGATGGAGCGGACTCGTTCCGCCTCTTCGGCGTTGATCACCAGCCGGCTGCTGCGCGAGTCGAGATCGTAGCCGAGGATTAGGTGGCCACCGGTCCACTTGCCCCTCTTCCGCGCGGCCGATTGCTTGTCCCGCGTGCGCTCTGAGATGATCTCCCGCTCGAACTGCGCGAACGAGAGCAGGATGTTCAGGGTCAGACGGCCCAGGGAGGTCGTCGTATTGAACTGCTGCGTGACCGAAACGAAGGTCGTTCCGTGCTTGTCGAAGACCTCCATGATTTTGGCGAAGTCGCGGATGGATCGGCTCAGCCGGTCCACTTTGTAAACGACCACGCAATCGACCCTGCCGTTCTGAGAGTCGGCCATCAGACGCCGCAGTGCGGGCCGCTCCATGTTGGCGCCCGTGTAGCCGCCGTCGTCATACTGCGCCGGTAAGGCAACCCAGCCCTCACCCGCCTGGCTGCGGATATAAGCCTCTGCCGCATCACGTTGCGCATCCAGAGAGTTGAAGTCTTGGTTGAGCCCCTCCTCGGTAGACTTCCGCGTGTAGATCGCGCACCGAATCGGTTTCGGCGACCCGTTACTTGTACTCGCCACGTTGCCTCCCCGGCCTGTCACCCAATCCGAAGAAGGCAAAGCCATTCCATCGGGTGCCGGTTGCCACGCGCACGGCGGCGCTCAAGGACTTGTACAGCCGGCCATCGCATTCGAAGCCGTCCTCGCGAACCCGCACGACAACGTCCTTTCCCTGGATGCGGCGCACCAGAAGCGTACCCGGAATAGGCAGCCGGGGGTCCGCGGCCGCCGAGACCCGCGACTCGACCGTGCGCGATTCATCCAGCGCTTCTTTCAAGAAGTTCTTGGGCGCCCGGATGCGCAGGTCGGCGTCGTTGGCGATCTCGAGCGCTCGCTGCCGGGCTCGCTCCGACAGGCCGCCGAAGGCATTCGCCTGGATGCGCCAGGCAATGCGCCGGAAAAGGAATTGCTTGTGATTGGATCGGCTCTGCTCGCCGAATACCTCGGCGTACTTGTCCTTGAGCTGGCCCACGGTCATGTGGCGCAGCCCTTCGATCTGCTCCCGCAAGGCGGTCGTGTTGATCGTCTCTTCTCTCATGGCGTTAACTCCTCAGTCACATGAGCGCTCTCTGTCTCCGCAGAGTCAACTCGGCCGGGAGGGTCCGGAAACCGGATGCGGAGGTATGCCGTGGCGAGAAGATTGGCGATTTGGCGAATGACGTCGCCGAGCGCCGGATCGGGATCGGGCATGAGCGGTCTCCTTTTAGAGACCACCCACAACGATCTCCGCCTGGCGGTCGACGCGCTGTCTGGTGGACTTCCGTTAACTATATACGCGGGATGTCGGAAAAGTGTCCGGGTCGGAATGGGCAATTTCTTTTAGGAGTTAACCAAAAGCCAGGTTTGAACTGGAGACGCGGAGAAACGGCGTCCGGTAAACGTTGGAGACGTACAGGGTTGGCAGGTCAAGAGGGACGCGGGCGAAACGGAGAGACGGGGAATCCGCCAAACGTCGGCCAGTTGCGCAATTCCACCGGGGCGATGGAGTCAACTAACTGCGTCAAAGACGTTGAGCACAAATAATTTGGCTCCTCAGGTAGGATTCGAACCTACAACCCTTCGGTTAACAGCCGAAATACTTATAGCCGCCTCACGTTGCAAACACGAGACTTAGAACCTCAAGAATCTAGTTTCGAGGGAATTTGCGGGGACTTTGGGGGGACTCTGACTATCCGGCTAAGTTCGTTCAAAGCTGTCTCTGCAGAGGACGTCAGGAAGCCTATAATTCAAACACCGAAGTCGTCATGCTGAGGCGCTGTCGGGATCTGTCGCTTGCCGAACGGCCGAAATTTTCCTGGCGAACAGATGTGGTAGTATCCCGCCGATTGGGAACGCTGGATGCGGGCAAGATCAGGATTATCGGAGATTGGGACCACCTCCGTGCTGGACACTTCGGCAGGGCTATAATTGCGTTCGGCAGGGTTTGCCTTGTAGCAGGATGCTGAAAAAAGGCTAATAGGGTGTTACGGGCCAGAACAGATTGACGTCTTAATGTTTTAAGATATGCGCGGCCAAGACACCCAGCAAAGCACAGCATTCAGTTATCTTTCACCAGAGGAACGAGTGCCGATGGACCATCCGTTGCGACGAATTCGACCGATGGTTGACAGCGCCTTGAAGGCGCTCTCCCCCTGCTTTGATGAGATGTACTCGGCGGTAGGACGTCCGTCCATCCCGCCAGAGAAATTGCTGAAGGCGCTGCTGATCCAAGTCCTGTATACGATTCGCAGCGAGCGGCTGCTGATGGAGCAGTTGAGCTACAACTTGCTGTTCCGCTGGTTCGTCGGTCTGAGCATGGATGAGTCGGTTTGGGTGCCGACGGTGTACAGCAAGAACCGCGACCGGCTGCTGGAAGGCGAGATTGCCGAGAAGTTCTTCGCCCAGGTGCTGGGCCAGGCGCGGGCAGCCGACCTGCTCTCCGATGAGCACTTCAGTGTGGATGGGACATTGATCGAGGCTTGGGCCAGTCAAAAGAGTTTTCAAAGAAAAGATGGCGGCGACTCAAGGCCGAAGGACGATCCCGGCAATCCAAGCGTGGATTTTCATGGCGAGAAGCGCCGTAATGAGACTCACGAATCGACCACCGACGCCGACTCACGGTTGGCGCGGAAGAGCGGCGGGCATGAGGCGAAGTTGGCCTACTGCGGCAACGTGATTATTGAGAACCGGCATGGACTGGTGGTAGACACCGAACTGCTGCAATGCAACGGGACGGCGGAGCGGGACGCAGCCCTGCTGATGGTGGAGCGGTTGGAAGGCACGCAGCGGGTCACGGTAGCCGCCGACAAAGGATACGACACCCAAGACTTCGTGCGGGAGATGCGCGGCATGAAGGCCACTCCGCACGTGTCGCAGAATCAGAAGCGAGCCGGCGGCAGCGCGATCGACGGCCGCACAACCCGGCATGCCGGCTACCAGGTCAGTCTACGGAAACGGAAGCGGATTGAGGAAGTGTTTGGCTGGATGAAGACAGTAGGGATGTTGCGCAAGACACGGCACCGGGGCGTCTTCAAGGTTGGATGGGTGTTCACCTTTGCGGCCGCCGCTTACAACCTTGTGCGCATGGGGAATCTGCTGTCGCCGACAGTTCAATCCGTATAAGCCGGGGGAGAAGTGTGTCCGGAGTCCCTAAAATCAGACTTTGGGCACATACTCCCCCACAGCGGAACTTACAATCAGCCTTAAATAGCGTCAAGAAGCGAAAAATGAGAAGGCCGACCGCTTTGACTGCCCCTTTTTCAGCAGCCTGGTAGACCTTGCTGAGCATGGCTTAGTCCACGTAATCGCCGAAGGTATACGGTATTGAATTTTAGCGTTGCCGGAAAGGGATGCGTGAAATTGAAAAGCGACCCTCAGTTCTATCCAGAACGACTATCTCTGGAATCACATGACAGCGACTGGCTCGCTGGGTGGAACCCCGCGACCCGCATCCTTTTCCGAATCTCCTTCTGCTATTTCGTCATTTACGCCGTGTATGCATTTTCCACATTGATGGCGCTTGTTATCCATCAACAAGGAAGGCCGCCCTTCTTTCCACTCGAAGCGGGCTTACACGGTGTCATCCCCTGGGTGGGGAGACATCTGCTGGGCATTCAGCAGCCGATTGAATTCGGGGACGGATCGAGCGACAGTCTGTTTGACTGGGTCGAGCACTTCTGTTTTGTTGCCGCCGCGCTTTTTGGCGTGCTTCTCTGGTCGATCCGGGACAGCAAGCGAACGGATTACCGGAGGCTACACGCATGGCTCAGCCTTTTCCTGCGGCTTGCGCTGGCATCCATCATGTTCATGTATGGATTCGATAAGGTTTTTCCGATGCAATTCCACTCCATCACCAGGATGGACCTGGTGCAGCCGCTCGGGAATCTGAATCACTTTAATCTCATGTGGCGCTTCATGGCCGCCTCGAAAGGTTATACGATTTTCAGCGGCTCTCTTGAGGTTCTGGGCGGAATCTTGTTGCTCGTCCCTCGCCTGTCTAATCTGGGGGCCATCCTCTGTGTCCTTGTGTTGAGCAACGTAGTCGCTCTCAACATCGCCTACAACGTGAACGTCAAACTTTTCTCCTTCAATCTGCTGCTGATGGCGATTTTTCTGGCAGCGCCGGAAATTCCTCGGTTGGCGAGGCTCTTGGTTCTGAATCGGTCCGCCTCTCCGCTGCGGCCTGTGCCCCTGTCCGGACGCAAGTGGATCGATAAGGGAGCTCGCATTCTGCAGGCCGCGCTCGGCGTATGTCTCTTTGTGGTCTGCCTCGCCGACAATGCCTCGCGATATGCCCGGATCACAAAGGCGTCCGCTATTGCGGTTCCGCTGCGGGGCATTTGGACGGTCGACGATTTCTCGCCTTTAGGGGAACCGCAGCATACCCTGTTTACCAAACACCTTGCAGACGACCTGCATATCGGGTCAGGCGATGACCGGTGGGTTAGGCTGGTTTTTGACGCGCCCGGCGAGGCTGCGATCCAGATCCGGAATGGTGAAGTCGATTACATCGCATTCAATCTTGACAATGGGGCCACGACGGCGAACCTTTCGGACAGTGGCGACCCGGATTGGAAGGGGAGACTGACCCTGCAGCAGTCGCAGCCGAACCTTCTCAATCTCACCGGCATCGTGAATGGAGTGACTGTCAGCGCCAGGCTGCATCGCATGGACGAATCTCAGTTCGTCCTGAAGAACGAGAAGGTGAGCCTTATCGTTGATCCTCATTAAGGTTCGATGGACCGGCCATAAGAGACGACTCGGATTCGCCAGCGCCTGAAACCGCAGACGTTTTCGCCTTCGCGCTGCAGGTTTGACAGAGCCGCTGTACTGACAACGCGGCCCGCGGCCCCCAGGAAATGCCAACGAACTCGTTAATGCCGGGGATGCGGGTCGTTTTGTTACAGCCCCACCACCAGCCAGCCAATGACACGGTTTCGCATTTACTGAACCATTGCCGGCGGAAGTGGAGAGACCGCCACAGCCTGCTGCTCTATGATTTCCTGTTGGCGCTTCTCGTCGGCAGCTAGCTGGCGGGTGGCGATTTCGTCGAGAGCGCGCCGCTTTGCTTCCATGCGGACGTGGGAGTAGCGCGATAGCATGGCGCGAGAGACATGCCCCGCGATGCTCATGATCACCTCGTCGCCCGCTCCGGACTCCGCGAGTTCCGTGATCAGCGTGTGGCGATTATCGTGCCATCGACCCGTTACACCGGCCTTCCGCCGAACCCTGGTCCACGCAGTCTTGAACGACGTGATTGGGCGTGTCGGGTCATTGGGAAGGGGCTTCCCAAAAGCGAAGACAAACCACTCGGGCCGACACTCCCCGAACCGGCGGGTGTACCAGGCGGCATGCGCTTCGAGCGCAGCGATGGCCGTGACGTTCAGCGGGATCACGCGCCCGGTGCCTGCGTCGGTTTTCGACTTGCCCACCGTGAGCGTTTTCTTTTGGATCAAGTCGATCTGCTGCCACCTGATTTCGCGCAGTTCCTTATCTCGGAGACCGGTGTTTAGATCCAATGCGAGGGCTGCGTACATCTGCGGAGTGCGTAGCTTTTGCGCCTCTTCCAGCATGCGCGCCTTCTCATCGCTGCTGTACGGCCGACCGGGCGAAGGAGGCAGCGCCAGCCTTAACGCCTTATCGCGGCGCAGAGTAGCCCGAATCAAAGCGCCCTGCTCGCCGCACAGCCGGATCAGCAATTGCACTTCGTCGTTGATGGTCTTCGCGCTGGCTTTCTCTCGCAGACGATCGACCTGATATCGCTTCACTGCATTTGGCGTAATTTCTACCACCAGACTGCCACCGAGTAGCCTGCTCACATGCCCGAGCGCATATTCCGCATACGTGGCCGACTGGTGTTTGGGCCGGTAATCTTCTAGGAATTCATCTACGGCTTGCTGAATCGTCTTCCTTTGCTGTTCGCGGGCTTCCGCTTCCAGGACCTGGCCGTAGCTTTTTTTCAATTGCTCACGCTGCCGGCGCTCCTCGTTGATGGCCAGTTGCTTGTTCGCGGTGCCGGTGGAACCCCGATGCCGGCGCCCTTCCAGTCTGAACTCGTAATGATAGAACTTGCCGTTCTTGAAAACGCTCATGCGGTGAACTCTGTCCGGACTCCATTCATGTAATGGTGTTGAAGAACAGTCAAGTTGATGTCCGGCGCGCCCAGGGCGGTGGCTGTGCAAATCCCATTAATCCAGCCAGGCGGGTGCGGGGCGCGCCCGAGGCCTTTCCTCTCTTCTCTTCCCGATAACGTCATTTCCCTGCCGTCATTCACTTTCCATATGAAATCAATTTGCATTGAAGACTATTTTGATCGTATATTGATTCTGTGACCATTTGGACTGGTTCCGTCGCCTTAGAACCCTTGCGGAGCTGAGGAGATCGCGCAGCGTGTAATCAGCGTTCGAATCTTCGCGAGTCGCAATCCGGCGTATAGGCTCAACCTCTAGGTACTTGACACGCAATCGTGTTGCAGGAAGCTGCCAAAACTGCGTCCAGCCGACACTGCCCAAAGAAGTCAAGAAAGGCAAAGGATTTAGTGTGTTTCTACGGAAGAAGGTTGTAACGCAAAATGGCGGGCTGCGGATTGCAGCCTTATCTCTCGTTTCGTGGGTGTCAGTATGGGCCAGTGTGGGCGGCCGCATTGAGGGAACGGTCACCGATCCAACCGGAGCGATCGTGCCAGGGGCGGCCGTTGTCGCCACTCATGATGGCACTGGCGTCGAGCAGCGTGTGACAACGACTCAAGACGGCTCGTACGCGCTCCCAGTCTTACCAGTAGGTTTGTATTCCATTCGCGTCACGGTTCAGGGTTTTCAGCCCTACGAACGCACTGGAATTGCGGTCGACGCCAATAGCGCGTTGGTGGTAAACGTTTCGCTGGTTGCAGGAACCAAAACCGAAGCGCTCACCGTGAATGAAAGTGCCGTCCACGTGGACACAGCCAGCACGCAAATGGGCGAGGTCATTTCAGGTCACCAGATGACGGCAGTGCCCATCAATGGCCGCAGCTTCACCGACTTGCTCTCTTTGCAGCCGGGCGTTGCTCCCGCCACATCCATCACCTCCAATACCGTGCAGGACGTCGGAGCGAGCGTCTTTTCCCCGTCCGGCAGCCTGAATCCGGGCACGATTTCCGTCAACGGCCAGCGCGAATTCGCCAATGCCTTCATCGTGAATGGAAGCGACGCCGAAGAGGACGTCAACATGGGCACGGCCATCGTCCCCAACCTCGATTCCATTGCCGAGTTCCGTGTCCTTACCAACAACTTCGACGCCGAATATGGCGAGTTCAGCGGCGGACAGATCAACGTCGTGACGAAGTCGGGAAGCAATGACCTCCATGGCAACGTCTTCGAATTCCTTCGTAACACCGATCTTGATGCGCGTAACTACTTCTCGCCCACTCGCGGCACTTTTCATCAGAATCAATTTGGCGCCACTCTGGGTGGCCCAGTGCGCCGCGATAAGGTCTTCTTCTTCGTCGACTACCAGGGCACACGCCAAATCCAAGGGATCGACACCGGGTCCATTCCGGTCCCATCTCTGCAGGACCGTTTAGGGAACCTCTCGGATTTGGAGTCCTCCCTCACCGGTACCGTCAACGGGTCCTATTTCGCAAACCTGCTTTCGCAAAAGCTTGGATATCCGGTCGCCGCCGGAGAAGACTATTACACGCCCGGCTGCGTGAGTCCATATCAGTGTGTATTCCCGAGCGCGATAATTCCGAAGAATGTCTGGTCTGGGCCCGCGCAGCAACTGCTGAAGTATATTCCGCTGCCCAATGCAGGCCCCAGCTCCTTCGCGACTTCGTCCTATAATCAGACGCTGGGCGACGACAAAGGTGGCGCGCGACTCGACGCGATCACCCGTTTCGGCATGCTGTCCGCCTATTACTTCCACGATGACTACACTCTCGACAATCCCTATCCGGTGGCCCAGGGAGGAGCCAGTGTTCCTGGCTTCAACGCGTTGTCAGTGGGTAGCGCTCAACTGCTCAGCCTAAGCGACACCAAATCGTTCGGGTCCAATGCGGTGAACGAATTCAATGTCAGTTTCATACGGGACTATACGCTGCTGGGGCAGCCGCAAGGCGGTTTGGGCGTTAGTCTGGTTTCGCAGGGGTTCGTTACCGCCCTCGGTGAGCCGAGCATCGTGCCCCTTGCGCCTCAGAATGAGGGTGTGGAGAACATCGTCTTCAATAGCTTTTCCATTGGAACCAACACTAACGAACTAAAGCAGGTGAACAATACCTACCAGATTTCCGACGGCTTCTCCCGCGTTGTTGGCACGCACACCTTTAAGTTCGGCGGCGAGGCCCACTACGACCAGGTGAATGCGAATCCCATTGCGCAATTCAATGGCAGCTTCTCCTTTGTCGGAAGCGAAACAGGCAGCGATTTCGCGGACTTCTTGCTCGGAGCGCCCAGCCAGTATAACCAGAGCCAGCTGAATTTCTTCTACAGCCGCAATAAGTATGTCGGCGCTTACGCACAGGATAGCTGGCGCATCAATTCGCAGCTTACTTTCAACTATGGCTTCCGCTGGGATCGCATCGAGCCTTGGTACGAGAAATACAACCAGATCTCCACGTTTTCGCCGGGCCAGGATTCGTTGGTCTTTCCCGGAGCGCCTTCCGGCATTCTCTATCCCGGCGATCCCGGCGTCGATCGCACCATCGCGCCGCCGGGCAATGAGTTTTCTCCACGCGTCGGCATCGCTTACTCGCCGCAGTTCGAGGAAGATAGCTTCCTTGGCAAGCTAGTAGGTAGCCCCGGAAAAACCAGCATACGCGCGGGATTCGGCATATATTACACGGCGATCGAGGCCCTGACTGTGGCGGTTGCAGCCGGCAACGCGCCCTATGGCACGACCTATACCAGTCCAGTCTCGCCTTTCTTCAACGATCCGTTTGTGACGGCGTCCACCGGACAGAATTTCGGCCAGCCATTTCCGGTCAGCCTCGCGCCGCTAAACGTTTCTAGAACCAATCCCGATTCCAATATCGATTGGTCTCAATACATTCCCATCAGTGGGATTCCTACTTACAACACCGCCAACAAGATTCCTTATTCCCAGCAATATATGTTCTCGTTGCAGCGGCAGTTGGGAGCCAGCACCATCGCCAGCGCCAGTTACGTTGGCAATAGCGGTCATCGTCTCCTGGTTCTGGTGGAATCAAATCCCGGCAATCCGGCCCTCTGTCTCAGCCTGAGCCAGCCGAGCCAAGTGGCTCCGGGGACAACCGCCTGCGGGCCCTTTGGAGAAGGCAATGTTTATACCACCGCATCCGGGCAGACGGTGAACGGCACGCGCCAGGTGCTCGGATCGAACTTCGGCAGTAATGCTTATCAATCCACGGTCGGCGTCTCGAATTACAACGCGCTCGAGCTGAGCGTTCGTCATACCAGCGGCCGGCTGCAACTTTTGGCGGCTTACACATTCTCTAAGTCGTTGGATGACTCATCGAATCTGGGCGAGGAAGTAAATCCTACCAACCGAAAGTTGAGTTATGCGATTTCATCGTTCAATATCACGCAAAACTTTGTTGCTAGCTATGACTACGAACTCCCGCTCGATCGCCTGTTTCACGCGAGCAACGGCTGGACCCGGGACTGGCGTCTCTCCGGCATTACCCGTTTTAGCACCGGCTTTCCTGTAACGATGATTAACAATGGCGACAACTCGCTGTTGGGAACCAACCCGAATGGCGTCAACAACGCCAGCATCGATGAGCCGCAGTACACGCCCGGCCCGCTGGCCATCAACCGCAATCCACGCAACGGCAACAGCTACTTCAACACGTCGTTGTTCAGCCTGCAGCCCTTGGGAACGCCGGGCACCAGCCCGCGACGTTTTCTCTACGGTCCCGGCGCCGAGAACTACGATATGGCGATCAGCAAGACAATCTTGTTTAAAGAAACTACCGCTCTCTCAATACGCTTAGAAGCCTTCAATGTTTTCAATCACGCTCAGTTCTTCGGACCCTCGTCGGTAAACAGTGTGCTTGGAAGCTCCTCATTCGGGCAAGTGGTCAGCGCCGCCCCGCCACGAATCGTGCAGTTGGCGATAAAATTCAGCTTTTGACGAGAGATAGTCCACCTACCGGTCGAACGATATCGTCCCATGTCGGTAGCCGTTCCGGTCCGGGGCCAGCGATTGTTGCCGTCCGAGCTAGCGCCGTGGCCTTTGGTGATCGAGTCCGGGTGTCCTGATTCGGACAGCGCTCTCCACTCGCGAACACATTTCGCACACTCCTTTCTGTAAGTCATAGGTAAGAAGATGGATTGTCTTTCGTACCTTGGGCGTCTACATGCAGAGCCGTGTAAGGTGACCCAGATTGTCCGTGACATTCGCTTCGCCTTCAGACAGATTCTTCGAAACCCGGGCTTCGCTACGATAGCGGTGCTCGCCGTGGCACTTGGCGTCGGTCCCAATACGGCTATTTTCAGCGTTGTCTACGCCACACTGCTGGCACCAATGCCGTACCCAAATCCCGATCAGTTGGTAATGGTCTGGTCCAAAATTGGGGGAGGCCGCAATGGTGTTTCAGCCGGCGATTTTTTGGACTGGAAGCAACAGGCGACCGTATTTCAGGATCTTGTTGCGTTCACCGGCAACAGCTTTAACCTTGCCACGAAGGATGCGCCCGAACAGATTCAGGGGCAGACCGCATCTTCCAGTTGGTTTCGGATGCTGGGCGAACCGTTGTTTCTCGGAGCCGGTTATCCGCTGGACGCGGACCAGGCCGGTAAGAACCATGTAATGGTCATGGCCCACCGGACGTGGGCGCATCGCTTTGGCTCAGACCCGCGAATTATTGGCAAAGACATCAGTCTGAACGGAGAACCTTATCGCGTGGTCGGGGTACTGCAGCCGGGGCGAGCGGATCGCCTTGACGCCGAGATCTTCGTCCCGCTGACGTTCAAGCCAGAGCAGATCAATCACGACTTTCACTGGCTGTTGGTGATGGGGCGCCTCAAGCCAGGGGTGTCGATGACGCAAGCCCAGCAGAATATGGACGCGGTAGCGAAGCGAATCGGAGAGGCCTACCCGAAATCGAATAAGGGTTGGGGCGCGACCGTGGAACCGCTCAAGAACGATTTCCTGGATTCAGACACCAAGACTAGTTTGTGGCTGCTCCTCGGGGCGGTAAGCTTCGTCCTATTGATTGCGTCCGTGAACGTGGCGAACCTGCTTCTGGCGCGCGGGACGGCGCGGCAAAGGGAGGTGGCGCTGAGGATTTCGATTGGAGCTTCGCCGGGGCAACTGTTCCGGCAACTACTGACGGAAAGCCTGACGCTAGCGTTGGTGGGGGGCGCCCTAGGCATTGCGCTCAGCTTTATTTTGTTGAAGATCACGACGTCCCTGATGCCGCCCTCGACGCTACCTTCGGAAGCGGACGTGCGCCTTAGCATGCCCGTGCTTCTGTTTACGTTGGCTACAACGATTCTCGCGGGTTTGCTTTTTGGGTGCGCCCCGGCATGGCAGGCCACCGCCGTCGATCCGAACGAGAACCTCAAGCGCGGCGGCCGATCTGTAAGCAGCGGCCACAGAGGACTGCGGAGCGCGCTGGTGGTCGCGGAGTTTGCACTTGCGCTGGCGCTACTCACGGGCGCCGGATTGACGGTTCATAGCTTTGTAAACCGCACGCAGGTGGACCTAGGAATCAAGGCCGACCATGTCCTGACATTCTTCCTTCCGGTACCGGACGGGAGACTGACTAAGCCGGAACAGATTACAAGCTTTTATGGGGAGTTGCTGCGGAGAATTGAGGCCGTGCCCGGTGTAACGCGCGCGACGGCGGCCACGGGTCTGCCTCTCGAAGGGACAGGTTTCGGAATGCCATTCAACTTGGCCGGTGCAACAGTCAGCGACCCTTCGTCAAGGCCAGGGGCGGGTTTTCAAATGGCGACTCCCGGATACTTTGAGACGTTCGGAGTTCGCCTGGTGAAGGGGCGCGTTTTCACCGAGCAGGATAGGGCGTCGAGTACACCCGTGGCGTTGGTGAACGAAGAGTTCGTGCACAAATATCTGGCCGGGAAAGATCCACTGACGCAACGGGTAGAGGTCGAACAGTTGATTCCCGGAGTGACGAAGCTGGGGCCAGCCATTTCTTGGCAGATCATTGGCGTATTTCACGATGTGCAGAACGGGGGGCGGTTGGGGGATCCCGACCGGCCCGAGATTGATGTTCCCTTTTGGCAGAGTCCGTGGCCCGGCGCCGGGATCGCCGTTCGAACGGGAATGAATCCAGACCAGATGCAGAAAGCGATCGCGGCGGCCGTGCACTCGCTCGATCCCACCTTGCCCCTGGCTAATGTGCGGACGATGGAGCGGGTGAAGGAGGAGCGGTTTGTGGGTGATCGGTTCGGCATGATTCTCTACGGGAGTTTGGCGGGTGTAGCTCTGCTGCTCGCGGCACTGGGGATTTATGGGGTTATGCAGTTCACGGTGGCGCAAAGAATCCCGGAGATCGGGCTGCGAATGGCCCTTGGCGCGGGGCGCAGCGATGTTATTACAAGAGTGTTGCGGGAAGGCATGACGCTGGCCGTGGGCGGACTAGTTATCGGGATGGGTGGCGCGTACTTCGTAGCGCGAGCAATGCAAAGCACACTGTATGGGACGGGAACCATGGATTGGGGGGCGTTTGGGGCTGTCGCTGCGATTCTACTCTTTGCGGCGCTTCTGGCTTGTTATATTCCAGCGAGACGCGCGAGCACCGTAGACCCGATGATCGCTCTGCGCGAAGAGTAGCCCCCTGAGTTTGTGCAAGAGAGTCGGGTGGGTTGGCCGCCTCCTTGGCAACTCGGAGTGCCGACGGAGCGCCGCCCGAACCTATAGGGAGACAACCGATGCCGCCCGGTACGACCCTTAAGGGACGTTTCTTAGCGCTCGATCCAGATCAGTCCAAAGATCCTCGACGGCCTCGATACCCACGCTCAGCCGCAGCAGCGTCGGAGGCAGGTGCTCCTGCCCGGGAACGCTGGCCCGCCGTTCGATCGTGGATTCGACCGCGCCGAGGCTCGTGGCGTGTTGGATGAGCTGCAGTCCGGAGCACACGGCGTCGGCGGTGGTGGCGTCGCCACGCACGTCGAACGAGATAATCGTCCCGAAGCCTTTGAGTTGGCGTCGCGCGGCATCGTGAGTTGGGTGGCTCGCCAGGCCGGGATAGCGGGTCAGGGTGACGTTAGGATGGCGCTCGAGACGCTCGGCCAATATCATCGCGTTGCGCTGCGCCCGCTCCAGCCGTAGTGCCAGAGTCCTTGCCCCGCGCACCGCGAGAAATGCTTCGAGAGTGCCGGGTGTAGCACCCGCGAGCTCGCGGGCCAGCCGCAGGGCCGCCAGCAGGTTCGCGTCGCGCACCGTGGCGACGCCGCCGAGCAGGTCCGAATGGCCACCGATGAACTTCGTCACTGATTGCACGGCCACGTCGGCGCCGAGCGCCAGTGGACGCTGATTCAGCGGCGTAGCGAAGGTGTTGTCCACACCCAGGATCGTGCCACGCTTCCGTGGTGCGGCGCAGATGGTGTCCAGGTCAGCCACCGTTAGCAGCGGGTTCGAGGGCGATTCTAGCCAACAGGTCGGCCGCGCCGCACATCTCGATCCAGCCTGCGGTGTCCGCCACGGCGAGGCGATGAACAGTCCAGCGCCCGCGGCTTTCGCCAGCTTTGGCGAGTCCCGCGACTCCCTGGTAACAGTCGTCCGGAAGGGCCACAACCGAGCCTGTACGCAGTTGATCGAAAATCGCCGCAATGCCTGCCATGCCGGAGGCGAAGGAGACCGAAGAGCCACATTCAAGGCCGCCGACGATCTCTTCCAGTGCCTCCCAGCCCGGCGTGCCGTCGTCACGAGAGTACGCACGGTGCTCGCCCAGCACGAAGTTCGACGCCGGCCAGGGCGGCACGTTTAGCGGCGAGCCCGAGCGCCGGTCTCGTCCTGCCGACACCAGCCATGATTCGACCGAACCTGGATCGCTCGCGTTGTGCCCTGTCGTATCCGTCCATTTCATTGCTCGATGTTAGCGAAAGGCTCCTGCCTACTGGGCTCGGTGTTTCTGAGAAACATGATCCAAGTTGTCGCCTACAGTGAGAAGTGGCAGCAATTAAAGAACCGGAGAGCGACTCTCCTCTGTGTCACAGCCCTGCAGCCTGGGACGTTATCAGTTAATATCGCTAGCGAACGCAGCGGCTAACAACCACCCGCAGTTCTCCAGCGAGTCGAGTCCTTTCCGAGAGGATTACAGACTACCAGCGGCCCTAATGACAGATTTGCGATGAGATCGGCAGAGTCACCCGATACTTTCTCAACTGGGCATTCACAGTGCGCTCACATCTGGAAAAGCGATGGGCATGTTTCGAAATCGGACCCACTCCAGGAGACAACTGACCCATGCGGCAGGTGCCATGTTCCAAGGTATGGCTACGATCATGACTGTGACACGAGCAAAAAACAAAGCCAAGTTCGATAAGTGCACAACCCCACACGGCGACGGCCAACACGAATTTCTGCAAAATCCGGGGCAAACTGAGGTACCCAGGTGTACACTCTGTGCGGAGGCAGAAATGGAAGATCGCGCTCCTCGCCGACTTCACTTCTCCCCAATGCGCAAAATCCAGATAGGATTCGGCACCACGTTTGTTCTCGGCATGACCGGGGATGCACTGCCAGCCACCCGCGCACGCCGGCGCCTTGCCGGAGTTCATCGATCGCCAACTACCGCCCGTGAACAGCCCACCCACTGATGTCCCTCGGGCAGCCTCAGAGCCCTTGCCGAAAGGTTCATCGCGCTGGTTGCACCGCCGCGGCATAGCCTGGATCATTCTATGGAGCATCATCCTCATCGGGATGATCCGCATTTACTCCACGTATTCTGTTTTCAGCCAAGCCTACGACGAACCTGCCACCGCTTCCTGTGGGATGCAGTGGCTTCAGTCGGGGGCCTACGATCTTGACCCCAAGCACCCCCCGCTGGCCCGCGTAGCTGCTGCGTTTCCGTTGTATATGCGCGGTATTCGAAGCGACCGTGGCTTGAGCGTGGACTTTTACGTGGACGGTAACCGAATTCTGGGGGAAGGAGGCCAATACTGGACGAATCTGACCTTGGCCCGGCTCGCCGAGGTGCCGTTCTTCATCTTGGCCTGCCTGGTCGTTTTCGCCTGGGCATCCTGGATCTGGGGCCGGCCCACCGCATTGGTTGCGGTCGCCCTGTTCGGCTCCTTGCCGGCTATTCTCGGGCACTCTGGCTTAGCGATGACGGACATGTCCTTGGTAGCCACGCTGCCCGCTGCTCTGTTTGCCTTCTGCTTGTGGCTGGAATCGCCATCGCTTGGCCGGTCCGCTGCGCTTGGTCTGGCCACTGGACTTGCCATCCTGTCAAAGCTCAGCGCACTGGCATTCCTACCCGTCTGTGCCATTGCGTTGGTATTTGCGTATTGGCTTTCCCAAGAAAGAAGTACAGATCACGCACCCGTGAGGCGGCACGTCCAGACGTTAGTCCTTTCCGCATTGGTTGCGGCGCTTGTCATCTGGGCTGGTTACCGGTTCTCAATAAACCCCGATGGCATGCGCGCCGAACGAGATCAACGTCTGCTCAACCAGGTGGCTGGTCCAGCCGGTGCATTCCCCAATGCTGCTCTCCGGGATGTGTTGGAGCATACTTCGCACGTCCCCGTGGTAGCCTATCCCTTCTTTCGAGGGATATTTGACCTGATCCGACACAACGACGAGTCGGACCACTGGAACCTTTTCCTCGGCGAGAAGCGCAATCACGGGTGGTGGTACTACTATCCGGTCGCCTTGGCTGCCAAAACGCCGTTCGCGTTCCTGTTACTACTTCCCGTCGGGATTGTCTTTCTTTTCCACGGGGCTCGAACAAGCCCCGCTCACGATCCCGGTTGGCGACCTTGGACTCTGCTGCTCCCGTGCGCTGCAATACTCCTGACAGCGCTTCTTAGTCACGTCAACATCGGCATCCGGCACATTCTGCCGATCTATGTGATGCTGTCCGGATTCGCCGGCTTCGCTGCCGTCCGGCTCTTTGCGCACTCACGTCAGGGCCGCGCACTATGCGTTTTGCTGCTGTTGCTCTTTGGGATCGCGTCGGCATCCGCCCATCCCGATTATCTGGCCTACTTCAACGGACTCGCTGCCGGCTCTAGTGAGGGTAACTTCGGCATTGACTCCGATCTCGATTGGGGTCAGGACTTGGCGCGCCTGCCAACCGCCTGTGCCCGTCATCACATTGAGTCGCTGCACGTCGCCTACTTCGGGTCGGCGGATCTCTCTTTATTCGACCTGCCGCCCTGGAAACGGCTGGCCCCGCAGCAGCGTGTGAGTGGCTGGATTGCTATTAGCGTGTTTTCGCTGAAGCTTGGTACAGCCGATCAGCCCGATGCCTATGCCTGGCTAGAACCGTATCTTCCGGTTGATATGGTCGGCAAATCAATTCGTCTCTATTTCATTCCGCCTGACATCGAGAGGCAATAACGAGCTGCATTCTCGCGGTGCGACGAGAAACGTGCGAATGCCTTCGAGGTGCGCCGTAACTTAAGAAAAATTGGCCATCCGGTGGAAAAAAACGAATGAGGGATGAGCGATGGCTTCCGTTGAAGCGTGTAGGGTTTGGTAACGCCCTCGCTTCCCCCGGGGCGGTAGAGGGAGTGCGGCCGAACTCGGAACGATATGAGGCATTATCGCTAGCAGCTAACTCTCGGACTTCGGGCGGGCGGCGACAGCGCGGGAGCGTAGAGTTCGGTTGGATCACACCAGACGGGTCGCCTACCTGCTCTCGGAAGAATCCCACCACGATTGCAATTTGCCGAAACGGTCAGCAGCTGCATTCGGCTCATCGTTCTTGAGAACCACGTGGTTGCGGTGTATCAAGTATTCGACATAGGCTTTCGTTTTGGAGCTATCCCACTTCATCGCCCTCATTACGGCGTTGATCGGCTCGCCCCAGGGCCTATCACCGGGGGGAAACGAGGTCAGAATATCGACGACTCGCTCTTCGGTCTCATTCATACAAATCGGACGGCACTGGCAGAAATCCTACCAAACTTCTCAGCGAATTGGTCTAGGCGATCACTTCCGAGCCGGTGCGCCGGGAACGTAAGGCTCGATCGGAAACGTCTCGACGAATCGATCCAAGTTTTCGTCAGGCATCTGATCGTGACGCCCGCGCCTACGGATGATCTCCGTTAACATGCCGTTCATAACCGTGCTAGCATCTTTCGGAACCAGATGTCGCGATCGAAATTGGATAAGAACGCCTCTGTAGCCGACCGCGATCTGTACTCGGGCCTGATACGGCTACATGTTCTGCACCATGCTGCTGAAGGTCCCGTGTTCGGTCTTGGGATGATCGAGGAACTTGCCCTCGGGGATCACCTCAAAAGCGGCCAGTCGGGGTCACTTCAAAACCGGCCAGTTTGATCGTCTAGGACAGCCATAGTTTTACCCTACCGTTGACACTTTCGGCAAGAGTTTTTTTTTCTTTCTTCGCGCCAACCCGATTTATACTAAGCTTCACCTGGGCGGAGGATAGGGCAACGCAGGGATGCGACCCGAGCGCCGACCCAGCGGCCGGAATGGCGGGGCGGCGCCAGCCGCCCCATGAAGCATAGACATTCTGGCGCGAAGGCGTTAAATCCCAGGGGTTTTGGGGACGGAGTCCCCAACTAAGAGAGCCTTCTTCCACATTGATAGTCGCCTATTCTGAGATGGGTTTCGGCATCGAGCTTCAAGACGAACAGGGCCAGACACTGAAATCCGTCGCCGATCCGAAGAACCTATTGGGTCGGCTGCTGCCGCTGAGCTAGGATTCCTCCCATCCGATGTTGGCCTCAATTGATCCTTACGGCGACACTGTTTTCAATCGCATTCAGATCGAGCGCTTTCTTCGCGAGTGGGCTTTCGTGTCGGCGAAAGCCCAGACCTTGGAGGAGTCTTCCTTGGTTGCAACAATAGAGAAAATGGCTCTCCGCTGTCAGGATGAAGTCCACCTTTCTTGAAGTTCATCGGGGACTGACGATCATTGGGAGCCTCCTGCTGCCGCTTTTGTCCGCCAACTTCGGGGGCCGCACTTGAGCACATGCCCATGATGCAGGATGCGGTCGAGCATGGCGGTGACCGCGGCCACGTCGCCCAGCAGTTTCCCCCAGTCTTCTACAGGCCTGTTGGAAGTGAGAAGCGTGCTCGTGCGTTCGTAGCGTCGCATGATGATCTCCAGCAGATCTTCAGCCGCGGTCAACGGCAGCTTTCGCATGCCGAAGTCGTCGATGATGAGCAGCGGTACCGTGGACACCGACTCCATGAACTGCTTGCGTTTCCCTTCCACGACGGCCTCGTTGAGTTCCTCCAGTAGGACCTGCGTCTCCCGATAGATCACGCGATAATTCTGCTGTATGGCGGCCTGGCCGATGGCTTGAGCCAAGTGGCTTTTTCCCGTCCCGGCTGGCCCTAGGAATAAGGCATCTTCCCGCTTGCCGATGAAGGCGCAGGTGGCCAGATCGAACACCAAGCTGCGATTCATCTTAGGGTTGAAGGTGAAGTCGAAGTTATCCAGAGTCTTGTGGGGATCGCGGAAAGCGGCCTGCTTGCGTCTGCGATCCAACAGTCGCTCGCTGCGGCGGGCAAGCTCGTCGCTCACCAGGCAGGAGATCAGATCAATCGGCGCCATGGCTTCAACCTGTGCCTGGTGCAGTCTGGTTTCCAGCACCGCGGCGGTGCCGCCGAGCCGGAGTTGACGTAAAGCACGTTGTAATTCAATGAGGTTCATTCGGTGCTCTCCTTGGTTTTGCGTTCGATGAAATCGCGGTACAACGTGAGCTCGCGGATTAGAGGATCAACCTGGCGCAAGCTCAACGACAGTTGGGGGTGGCGCTCCAGATAGCGCCGCACGAAATGGTAGTCGGCGCGGACACCGACTTCCAGGGCGACCCCGCAAGCGTCCTCAACCGAGGCGCAGCCGTACTTTTTAGTCAGTGACAGTACACCCAGGATGCGGCGCACGGCGGTCTCGCCGTCTTTCTGATGCATGCCGCGACAGACTGCCCCGATTTGCGCGCCGGCTTTGTCGGCGCGTGACAGCAGTTGCAGGGTAGTCAGCGGAGTTTGCTTGGGGCGGTCTTCGTCTTTGATGCGATGGCGCCCGCGCGCCTGGCGTAGGTGCTCACGGAGGAGTTGCCCGGTCTGCGGGTCCATCAGGCGGACTTGGTGGGAATCCCATTGCACCTGGACGTACCGGCCGATCCAGCCCGGCGGTGCGCCATAGTAGGCCGCCTCGACTTCCACGCAGCCATCCAGGTTCACCGTGCGTTTGCCGTATTGGTAGTAGCGGAAGGGCTCCACGGGAAGTGGCTGCAGCGTCGGTTTCTCTTCGGCAAACATCGCGGCAACCTGCCGCTTGGTGGTGCCGTGGATGCGCGTGTCGGCCCAGCGTGTTTCCCAGTGGTCCAGATAGGTCTGCGCTTCTTCCAGGCTTTCGAAACGAAGTCCTTTCAGGGGAGTATTCTTGGCATGGCCGACGCCTCTTTCCACCTTCCCCTTGCGATCTGGATCGCGGACGCGGCAGGGCAGCGCAACGACATTGTAGTGTCGGAGCATGTCGCGGTACAGCGGATTCACGGTGGCATCGTAGATGTCTGGCTTCAGCACTCCTTCCCGCAGATTGTCGAGCACAGCGACCTTGGTCACTCCGCCCAGTCGGCGAAAAGCTTTCTCGTGCAGTTCAGCCCATGTTTGAGAACTGGAGCCAAACGCCAGCAGGCGAATGCATTTGGGGGCTGTAGCCGAGCGTCAGCACGAATAGGCGCGTGCGCCGGTATTTGCCGGTGTGCCCATCACGAACCATAGGACCAGTGCCGTAATCGACCTGAAGTTCTTCACCGGGCGCGGTCTGGATTACCGCACAGGCTTCCGGCGTCTGCTGCCCACGGAACTTACGAATGAACCGCTTGACGCTCTGATATCCGCCGGCGAAACCAAAGACATCCACCAGATCTTGCCAGATTGCCTTAGCATTGCGACGTTTGGCGAGACCAACTTCGATAGCCTCGACAAAAGGTTCGCAGGCGCTGGCCGAGGGGCTACGACCGGCCTTCGGCTCTTTTGGTGCTTCGCCAAGCGATTCCCCACCCGAGTCGGGGGGCACCTCCGACGAACTGGCCGGTTTTGCCAGCGTGGAGCCGGGGGTCACCTCACCGCCCGAACTGGCCGGTTTTGCCTGAATCCGGCGGCCGCGGGGTGGCCGAAATGCGACCCCAGCTTCTTTCAAATAAGCCGATATGGTTTCGCGACGGACGCCGGTTTCCCGCTGGATCCGCCGTAGCGACCATTCCAAGCGCCCTAAGGCTATGACTTGCTGTTTCTGTTCCTCGCTCAAGACATTGCTCACGAGGATGGAGGATAACGTCCTCCGTCCTGCTCAATGTCCTAGCTGCCCGTGGCAGAAGTAGGTGTTTTCCAGGCGGCCAGCCCGAAGCAAATCACTTGATATATGCCTGAATCGGACGCCGGCATGGGCATCGTACAGGTACTTTGCAGCGCAAAGTTACCCGCCTTCAGTTCCGTGGTCGTGGAGGTGACCCAAAGCCACGAAAAAATGCGAGCAAACAGCATAAAAGGCTGCAAAGAAAGCCCCTGTAACCGCCGGGGCTTTCCCACTCCCATAGTCTTGCGCAGGATCAACGAGAGATTGAACGCGGCTCCGTGCACCAGGAGACGCTTCAGAATGTTCTTCCGGCCCTGGAGGTGGACCCGTCTCATTCCGCCGGTCTCATACAGGTGCGCGAAGCTCCGCTCCGTCAGTTCGCTCCGCAGTTTCTGTAGTCGCTTGTTGCGGTCGCCGCGCACACGCCGACGATTCTCATACGTCCGCTTCTGCTCTTCCGCCTTCCCCTCACCCTGCCAGTTCCGCCGCCCACGCTCCGGCTCGGGGATGTAACTTCGGACTTGCTGCTCATGTACGTCTATCAACACGGCGCCGCTGTGATAGCCCTTGTCCGCTACCACCTCTTCCACTCCTTGGTCATTGATCTCGCGGGCCGCGGCCTGCGCTTCTTCCAGTGTCTTGTGGATCGTAGTCGTATCGCCTTCATTGGCCGGTTGCAGCGTCACCGCCAGCAGCGCTCCGCTGGTCAAATCCACAGCATGCTCAGCCTTGTGGGCCAGATGCGTCCGTCCATCTTTCATCTTGGTGATTCGGGCGTCGGGGTCGCTGGGACTCGTCCATTCCTGATTCGATCCCTTCTTCTTCCGCTTGCGATCCAGTCGCGCCAACTGTTCGCGCGTCGGATTCTCGATCCCGGCGGCCTTGGCCAGTTCCTTCAGATAGTCGTTGTAGCTTTGCCCGTTGTCCCGCCGCACAATACTCTTCAGAGCCGCATTGGCTTCCAGGGTAGTGGCATCGATCGATACCGTCCGTCCGCTGACCAGTCCTTCTTCATCCAGGATCTTCAGCACCCATCGGAAGACTGCCTTGTGCGTCTCCAGCCAATATAATCGGCGCGTGCGCGAAATCGTGGAATGGTCTGGCGTTGCCTCATCCAGCGCGTAGCCCAGGAACTTCCGTAACGACAGCGAGTCGGCCGTGCGCCACGCGATCCCTCGCTCCGAATCGAGGCCCTCAAAAAAACCGATCAGCAGCGACCGAAAGTAGACACCTGGTGCCAGGCTGGGCCGACCGTATACGCTCTTTTTGTAAAACTTCTGGCACAGTCTCTCCACCTTGGCATCGAACTTGTGCTCATCCAGAATCTGATTCAGGCGGTCGTAAAAGACGTTGGCTGGTGTCTCGACTACATCGCTGGTCGCGATCCACAGATCCTGCTGCCGTTCGCGCTTCCGACGGGTTCCCATTGCCATGTCATATAGACGCTCAGAACATTTCCGAGGTCACATGTTTCGGGCCCCCCATCTCACTATTACCACGGGCTGCTAGATCACGATTTCAACTGGCCGGTTTTGAAGTGACCCCGACTGGCCGGTTTTGGGTGACCCCCGAGGAACTTGCCCGTCACGGATATCGGATCAGTCCGGGGAGCCTTTACCCGCTACTTCAGGGGCTTGAGAAGAAAGGGTATCTGCGATCTACCAAGCAACGAAACGGGAAGTCTCTTCGGCGCGTGTATCTAGCCACTTCGCTGGGACGGAAGGCACTAGCCGCATCGACAAGCAAGGTGCGGGAACTCTTTCATGAACTCATCGAGGGAGACTAGCTCAGCGGAGCTCGCTCTTGTTGGTTCGCTCATCGGCACCGAACGTGTTGGACTCGGCAGCACCCGAGATCTGACCAAATCCGCGAAGGATCAAGACGCGGATGGACAAAGCGGACTAGCCAGGCGCTCTCCCAATCGGCGGCAGAAGGTCGCAAACGTCGTTCCATGAAGAGCGCGTGGACGCGATACCTCCGATGCCCCGAGAGATGCAGACCAGGCACAAGGGCGATCTATGCCCTACTTATGTTGGTGGTCGTGGGTTTCGTTTTCGTGCTCTGGATGCTCGTGCTTGTGTTGCTCGCGTTCCGCTTCGTGTTCGTGCTCGTGGCTGTGGGTGTGCTCATGAGGATGACTGTGCTCAATGTCTCCGTGCTTGTGTTTATGGTCATGCTCGTGACTATGCTCGTGCTCGTGTTCCATATCGTCCCCACACCAAGCTTAGCCCAGCTTTGGCTACCCTCGTCTATGACCCCAACGCGCCCTAGAAATGGAACTTCACTGCCACTTGAACCAACCTGGGAGCGGCTGCGCTCACGACACTCCCAAAGTTCGAGTTGTTCACTTCTCCATCGGCCGAAGAAGGCCCGTAGAACTGGGCGTGGTTGAAGACATTGAACGCTTCCACGCGGATATCGAAGGCTTTCGTTTCGGTCACGAGTACTGTTTTGCTGACTTGTATGTCAAAATTTTCGATGCCAGGACCGTAGAAGGAACGGCGAGCAGCGTTGCCCAATTGCCCTAGAGCTTCCGGGGCAAAGGCGCTAGGATTGAACTCGGGTTTCCCGTTACGGGGGTTTGTATTGATGTCCAGCGGGCCGCCCAAGTACTGCGGCGTGTCTAGCAATTGGTCGTTGACGCCGTTGCCCAGCGTCCCGAGAAATGACCGGTCGGAATCGTCGAACAACGTCACGGGGAAACCGGTACTGAATCGGGTTGTGCCGGACAGACTCCATCCTTCCGTGAGACGGTTGCGCCCGAAGAAGCGATCGAAGGGCAAGGCGTAGGTATAGGTCGCGACGAAATTTTGCCTCATGTCCCACGATGATGGGACCCAGGTTAAGCTGCGGTTGAACGGATTCGTTTGTTCTCCAATATTCGATGCATCATCCATCGATTTGGAATAGGTATAGCCCACGAGAAGATTTCCTCGCGTGCCGACCGTGAAACGTAGAGTCGCCTCGAGGGCATTGTAATTGGAGTTACCGACGGATTGGTCAGCTATGGTGGAACCGAAGTTGGAGCCTAAGCCAACTCGAGTTCCCTGATAGAACTTGCCCGATGCGGACGTATAGGCAGCATCTTCGCCGAATGGCCCGCAGGTGGACGTGCCAGGTGCCACCTGGCTTTGGCGGCTCAGACTCAGGCACAGCGCGGGGTTGCCTAGGTTTGCGGGCACCAGCACCAGAATATGATGACCTTCATTTCCCACGTAGCTGACGGTTAAGAGCGCGGTCCTGGCGATTTGGCGCTGGATTGAGAACATGTAGTTCTCGGTGTAAGGCACATTATTGCGGTAGTAGAAATAGGGATCGGCGCTGATCGGCGTCACAGCCGCGAAATCAAAACCGGTATACGGATTGTTTGCCGAGACGTTGTGCGGCGGAAAGGTCAACGGAAATGGATCGGTATTCTCAACTCCGTTCGAGGAACTGATGAACGGCGTCGCGAACAGGGGCGGTTGCGGACTCAGGTAATTGTAGCCATAGGGAGGAACGCCGTACATAATGCCTGCCGTCAGCCCCGGAAATGCCGTATAAAAGATTCCATAACTGGCCCGGATGCTACTCTTTCCCGCATCGCCGAAGATTGCTTTCAGAAATCGGTTCTGGAAGTCCGGGGAATAGGCAATACCGACCCTGGGAGCAAAGTTGCCGTACCTCGCGGGGGAGAGGGTGCGTGGAATACCTGGATCGCCGGGCACAACCAATCCGTTCATAGCATTCGGAAAGAGAACCGATTGTTCACCGGGAACGACGGTCTGGATTTGATTGTATTTTTCCCACCAAGGTGTAATCAGATCCCAACGCACGCCCAGATTCAACGTTAGATTACTGCGAACCCGCCAGCTGTCCTCGACGAATGCGCCGCCGTACCGGTTTCGGAGATAGAAACTCTGACCGGAGGTCTGCGTAAAGTTGCTCGGGAAGCCCAATAAGAAATCTGCGAACGCAGACCCGGTTTCCGTTCCTTCGATGTTGAAGGTCCCGTTAAACGTCGCATTGGGATACTCATTGACTTGATCGGTATGGAACTGACCGCCGAATTTCAGAGTGTGATTGCCAAGCACTTTCGAGAACACGTCGCAGAGATATAACGTGTTGTTCCACTGGTCGACGTTTGTAATAGGAACGCCCATGACGAAGGAGGGGAAAGAAATGTTCTCCACACCTTCGAATTGAGGCGCCTGGACGACGATGCCTGGCGTACCGGCACCGGTTACGAAACCCTGCGATTGAAGAGTGACACCCAAGCCACCGTGTGGCTGGCCAATGTTGTTTGCATTGCGCAGAAAACCAGCACGGAATCCATTAACCCCCGTGGTTCCAACGGTTTTGGTATCGCCGATGGAAAACAACTGTGCCTGGCCGATGGTTAAGGCATCAAAACCGGGGACACTGGCGCCGCCCTGGCCGCCGGGATAAGGATTGTCCAACGAATAGTTATCGATGAAGTAGTAGCCGGATAGCTGGCCCCACCGGGTATTCGCGTCAATCCGCGCTGATCCTTTGTTGTCGCTCACGGTTTCCGGATAAGCCGAAGTCGCGAACAGATTAGCGCCAATGTTCGGCGTTGGGATGTACTGCAGAAGGTTCGTAGCCGGGGCTGACCAAGCCTTCATGGGAATGACCGCATTCGGGAGCACACAAGACGCCGAACTCGCGCAGCCTGGGGTATAGTACGGCTCGCCCTGTTTGACCTGGTAGCCCAGTTCTTGCGCCAGAAGCTGCGCGGTGTAGGGGCCGCTGACAGTTCCGGTCAGCGAACCGGCCATATCGCTGAGATTGCCGGAGCGATCCTGACTGGAGGGCACGCTTGTCTCCGATGACGTAATCCCTTCCACAGTCCGGGTTCCCTGATAGTCGACAAAGAAGAACACTTGCTCCCGTTTGAGGGGTCCTCCGAGCGTGGCCCCGAACTGATTCTGGCGGAACACACCGCGGGTGCTGTCGAAGTAGTTCCTGGCATCGAGATCGGTGTTCCGCAAGAACTCGAAGGCATCACCGTGGAAGGCGCTGGTACCGGACTTCGTCACCACGTTGATCAGACCGCCGTTATAGTCGCCATACTCAGGGTCGAAGTTGTTCGTCAGCACGCGAAACTCCTGTATCGAATCCAAGTTGGGAATGACCGACGTTCCGCCGTTCATATGCTCCTGAACGTCGATCCCATCCACGAAGAAGCCGTTGGACGACTCGCGCTGCCCGTTGATTGAGACATCTCCAGGGTTTAAATCGCCCGAAGGATTGATGGTCCCGGTGACGCCCGCCATGATGACCGAAGTTGGCGTCAGAGTCGTAACCGGACTTACGCCAGGCTGGATCGCCAGGAGATCCGTGTAGCTGCGGCCGTTCAAGGGCACTGCCTCCATCTGCTTGTCGGATACGACTTCGCCCAGGTGGGTTGCCACCGTATCGACCTGCGTTTCAATCGTGTCCTCGTTCGCGGTCACTGTGACGCTGTCGGATCTCTCGCCTACCTCCAGCGATACGTCGACGCGAAACGCTCCATCTGCGTTGACGGTGAGGTTGGTCTTTTGCTGCGGTCTAAATCCTGTCGCTTCGATCCGTAAATCGTACTGACCGACCGGCACCGCCGGGAACGAGTAGAACCCCTGTGTGTCGGACTTTAGCTCAAATTTTGTTTTTAGCGTTGTGTTGGTCAGTGTTAGCTGCGCCTGTGGTACACCAGCGCCGCTGGGGTCCTTGATTGCACCAGTGATACTGCCGCCCACGGCAGCCCAGATGGGAGCGGCTGAAAGGAGTGCTGCGATGAGCCCGCCATCCCAAGCCCAGTGTCTCCCTCTCATCTTCGGTCTCCGAAGCTTCTGGTCACCAGAGGCAGACGAATTTCATATTCGTGCTACGGTTTCAGCCAAGCAAATGGTAGCACGAGAGTTAAATTCGTGCTACTGCCCTCTACCCGTAGACTGACCTGGTAGCCGGCATGCCGGGTTGTGCGGCCGTCGATCGCGCTGCCGCCGGCTCGCTTCTGATTCTGCGACACGTGCGGAGTGGCCTTCATGCCGCGCATCTCCCGCACGAAGTCTTGGGTGTCGTATCCTTTGTCGGCGGCTACCGTGACCCGCTGCGTGCCTTCCAACCGCTCCACCATCAGCAGGGCTGCGTCCCGCTCCGCCGTCCCGTTGCATTGCAGCAGTTCGGTGTCTACCACCAGTCCATGCCGGTTCTCAATAATCACGTTGCCGCAGTAGGCCAACTTCGCCTCATGCCCGCCGCTCTTCCGCGCCAACCGTGAGTCGGCGTCGGTGGTCGATTCGTGAGTCTCATTACGGCGCTTCTCGCCATGAAAATCCACGCTTGGATTGCCGGGATCGTCCTTCGGCCTTGAGTCGCCGCCATCTTTTCTTTGAAAACTCTTTTGACTGGCCCAAGCCTCGATCAATGTCCCATCCACACTGAAGTGCTCATCGGAGAGCAGGTCGGCTGCCCGCGCCTGGCCCAGCACCTGGGCGAAGAACTTCTCGGCAATCTCGCCTTCCAGCAGCCGGTCGCGGTTCTTGCTGTACACCGTCGGCACCCAAACCGACTCATCCATGCTCAGACCGACGAACCAGCGGAACAGCAAGTTGTAGCTCAACTGCTCCATCAGCAGCCGCTCGCTGCGAATCGTATACAGGACTTGGATCAGCAGCGCCTTCAGCAATTTCTCTGGCGGGATGGACGGACGTCCTACCGCCGAGTACATCTCATCAAAGCAGGGGGAGAGCGCCTTCAAGGCGCTGTCAACCATCGGTCGAATTCGTCGCAACGGATGGTCCATCGGCACTCGTTCCTCTGGTGAAAGATAACTGAATGCTGTGCTTTGCTGGGTGTCTTGGCCGCGCATATCTT
This sequence comes from uncultured Acidobacteriaceae bacterium, assembly GCA_963771305.1. Taxonomy (GTDB): domain Bacteria; phylum Acidobacteriota; class Terriglobia; order Bryobacterales; family Bryobacteraceae; genus CAJCIT01. The sequence goes on along the minus strand of CAVYTS010000041.1, from coordinate 11,029 downwards.
AAAACATTAAGACGTCAATCTGTTCTGGCCCGTAACACCCTATTAGCCTTTTTTCAGCATCCTGCTACAGCTACTACGGTGAAAGCTCCGAAGCGGATTGGATAGCTCTAAATGGCTGCCAAGACGCAGACAGAATCGGCTTCGCGGCAGAAGTTCGTCCACAATATGGCGTGGCACTCACACGTTATCTGGTGTTATCGGCAGCTATCGACTACTACTGCAAGGGACCGCGCGGGGAGCGTACGGTTCAATCGGAAACTCCTCGGCGAATCGGTCTAAGACTTCGCCGCCAGGGTTTGCAACTCGTCTTCGAACGGCAGAAACTTTCGTTGCTCTTCGTCGTAGATGCTTGCGCTACCGTGAGCAATGTCATAGACCCAACCGGAGACCTCGAGAGTTCGCTGCGCCAGACGTCCGGCCACTGACGGGTGAGTCCGCAGATGATTTAACTGCAACAGCACATTGTGTTCAATGAGCTGATTGACGAAGGCATGCTCATCCGCGTGCGGGTGGCCGGCTTTTGCGACGCTGAGCGCTGCATCGGCGTTCCGAAGCCAGGTTTTTACGATTGGCACCGACTCCAGTTTTTCGGGGTGCAGCAGAGCTTTCATTGCGCCGCAGTCGGTATGGCCGCAGATGACGACCTGAGCGACATTGAGCGCGACCACGGCATATTCGACGACGGCGGAGGTGGCGCCCAGCATTTCTCCATATGCAGGCACGATGTTGCCAATGTTCCTTGAGACAAAGATCTCGCCGGGTCCGGACTGGGTCAGGGCTTCGGGGTCGATTCTAGAATCCGCACAGGTGATGAAAAGGGTGTGAGGCTCCTGGCCCTCGCGTACCAACTGTTGGTAGGCCTCTTTCTGCTTCGGATACACCTCATTTCGAAATTTCTTGATTCCCAAAAGTAACCGCCTCAGCGGCGCTTTGGTAGGGCTTGGCATCTTGGCTCTCCAATCGGATTACTACTTTAACAAGCTTTTGGGCTGTTCAGGCGGTGCTCAAAGGTGCAAATCTAAAGGATGATCTAGAGCCGGGTACCGCAACGCTTGCAAAAGACCGCATCCCGGTCATGTGGCTGTAGCAAACAGGCGGAACAGATCCGGACGGGCCCGGCGGCTGAAGCCCGGGCAAACTCAAATGTCACAATTCCGGTCGGCACCGCGATTATTCCATAGCCAACGATCATCAGCATGGAGGCCAGGATGCGGCCAATCACAGTCTTCGGGGAGATGTCACCGTAGCCGACGGTGGTCACGGTCACGATCGCCCAATACATAGCTGTGGGAATGCTGGTGAAACCGTTTGCCTCGCCCTCAATCTCGAACATCAACGCGCCGACGATGATGACGACGGCAAGGACTGCGAAAAGAAAGACGGTAATCTTGCGAATACTCTCCTGAAGAGCGACCCGCAAAACCGCCGCTTCGCCGATGTATTCGGTCAGTTTCAATATGCGGAAGACGCGGAGCAGGCGAAGAGACCGCACTACGGTGAAGGAGTGCGTCGCTCCAAACACGAAGCTCAGGTAAATTGGCGCTATCGAGAGCAGATCTACGACGCCGAAAAAACTCGTGGCATAGTGTTTGGCATTCCTGGCGGAAACGAGCCGTGCAACGTATTCGATGGTAAACAGCGAGGTGAAGGTCCACTCAGCGACGCGGAAATAGGTTCCATATTGTTCGCGAATAGAACGCACGCTCTCCAGGAGAACAGTAAGAACACTGAGCAGGATCAGGGTGAGTAGGACAACGTCGAAGAGCCGGCCAGCGGCTGTGTCGTGGCCGAAAATTACCTCGTGCCATTTGTCCCGCCACGGAGCCCGATGTCGATCGACACGGTGCAAGTCAGCCATAAGTGAAGACCAATTCGTGAGGACCAGTTCGTACCGCGATTTCGAGGTTAAGGATACAATACCCCGCGGGAATCGCCGCCGACGGTCCAGCCGCCCGACTGCTAGCGGAGTCGATTCCAGGCAGCGACTTGTTGCCCGTTGATTCCGGGAGTATACTGCATCAATGCTAACCAGATGCGGTGTATTCTCTTATTAACACCAGGGGTAACGGTTCCAGGCTGTTCGATTTCCTCATAACCAGGAGAAACACATGAAATTCAAGATGGTGTACATGATGCTCGGTGCGGTGTGCGCCGTCGCACTAACAGCCCTAACTGTGAACGCTCAAGAGAAAGCTGCTCCGGCGTCAGTCCAGGTTCATGTGGTAGTCACGGACATGGGCCTCCAAAGCGACAGTGAAATCCCGCGCCTCTCGAAAAACGATGTGGGGGTCAAGCAAGGCAAGACCACGCTTCAGGTTACGCAGTTCATTCCCGCGCAGGGCGATCAGGCCGCGCTCCAACTGATGATTCTGATTGACGATACGATGTCGTCGGCTGGCAACAATCTCAACAACCTTGGCGACATCAAGGAATTCATCAAAAATCAGCCTGCGAGCACGATCATCGGCATAGGTTACATGTCGAACGCCGGGGTCAACGTCGTTCAGAATTTTACGGCGGATCACGATCTTGCTATAAAGGCGATCCGTCTGCCGCTAAGTCGCCCTTCAACCATGGATAGCCCGTACCTGTCGCTCATCAATTTAGTAAAGGGATGGCCGAAACAGAATGTTCGGAGGGAGGTTCTGATGCTGAGCGACGGAATCGACCGGCTGCGCGGCGAAACACCCCGGCAATCTCAGTTCGGACCCAATTTTGGTCCTGTTTACCACAGCATGCCTATCATAAGCCCTGACGCACAATCGGCTAGCGAAGTCTGCCAGCGAAATAACGTTCTTGTCTATTCCATATACACCCGCGGCATCGGACGCGCCGGCCGAAGTTCTTGGGACGCTCAGTTAGGGCTTTCGGGACTTACTAAGATGGCCGATGAAACGGGAGGAGAGTGCTATAACCTCGCAACGACGGACCTGGTCAGTTTTGATCCCTACCTGAAGAAATTTCAGCAGGCTCTCAACAATCAGTACTATCTGGTTTTCCTCGCAGTGCCGAAGAAGAAGGCTGGTTTCCAGCGCGTGAATGTGCAAACGGAAGCCCCAAAGTCCGAAATACTAGCGCCCGACAACGTCTGGGTTGATGCCGCCGCCAAGTAAGCGAATTGTGCCCAATTTCACAAGGCAATTATCGGTACGGCGTCCACAGCATGGCTCGTTTCAATCAAACAGGGATCAAGCTTTGCCACGGCCGCAAAGGCTCTATCGGGAAGCCGGCAATCCATGTGTTCAGTTCCGTGTCGGTTGGTTGCCCAACGCCCTCGCTCATCTTGTCAAGTCGCACGACCTCCCAGAGCGTGCCGTCCGGGCAGAGCGTCCTGGTGCACGTCGCCTTCTCGAAGCTCGGCTCACTGTCCCGGTTGCGCACCACGGGCGAATCGACATCCCCCCCTGCGAACCACGACACGAAACCACGTCCGTGGTTTGGGAGCCGGTGGATTTAATTGATTCTCAATCCGGTTGAGCTTCGGCGCTCGCGAGAAGTTACCCACCTGTGCTCTGCAAAACTGACCCACCTGGCATGAACTGAGAACTCCGTGAGCCGCTGGCGAGTGGTGACGATAGTCATCACCATGCCAGAGGCCCAGAAGAGACCCTGTTCTATATGCCGCCGGTGGTTTCGGCCGGACCCGCGAGTAGGTTTCCGACAGCATGCCTGCGGTCAGGCCGAGTGCCAGACGGCTCGCCGGAAAAAAACACAAGCCGGTTGGCGGCGCCGGAACCGCGCAATCAAGCTGTCGAAGCTGCGGTTCTTATCGCGGAAATCGATGTAATCCCGGAACGACAGGCCTTCCCTGGGGTCGCTGGGTGAGGTCATCTGAACGTTTACGACCTGGCTGGGATGCAGGACAGGCAGCGGGCGCAGCAGGTAACCCCGACTATGCCATCGCTTACCGGATGGATCGGCGGGCCGCACAGAAAGAGCCTGAACCGGAACCGCTCCGTCTACCCGCTCCGCTGACTCAACTGCCATGGGATCTGGCGAAAGACCAGTTCGGCAGTCAAGGCGCTGATTTCCTAGGGGTTATGGGAGCACTTCTGGTGCGATCCGCGAAAGACCAGTTCCGGCCTTATGTCTCTGATTCGGTTGGGGTTTCCAGCACACTTCCCGTCCCGCCGCGAAAGACCAGTCTGACCTTCGGCCATACTGAACCCCGAACCGACGACGATGCAACTGGAGTTTCATCAGCTCGATCAGCGCTGGGAACATCTGCGAGTCCGCCCCGCGGCCCAGCTGCGGCAGTTGATGGCGTCACTGGCTGAAGCGGGTCAACAAACGCCGATCGTCGTGGTGGCGTCCGAGGTGGGAGACGGCCGCTATCTGGTGATCGACGGTCACAAGCGCATTGCCGCTCTCCGGCAACTGGGGCGCGACACAGTGGACGCCACGGTATGGCCGATGAGTGCTGCAGAAGCTTTATTGCTGGACCGATCGTTGCGCTTCAGCCGGCAGGAAAGCGCGCTGGAACAAGGCTGGCTGTTGGCGGAGATGGAGCAACGGTTCGGTTACTCGATGGAGGAGTTAGCGCGCCGCTTCGATCGCAGTCTCAGTTGGGTGGCTAGGCGTCTGGCGCTGGTCGAGTTATTACCGGCGACGATTCAGCAGCAAGTCCGCGAGGGAAAGATTGCGGCACAGCTGGCGATGAAGTATCTGGTGCCGATCGGGCGCGTCAGCGCGGAGGATTGCGAACGAATGGCCGCCGTTTGGGTGAGGCAGTATTGCGACACCCGGCAAGCCACGCAGCTTTATACGGCGTGGCGCGGAGGATCACGCGTGGTGCGCGAGCGCATTCTCCAAGAACCGGAACTGTTTCTGAGAACACAACAGCCATCGGAGAGGGAGACTCAGCCGGCGGGCGTGGCCCTGGAGCGGGATCTGGAGATGGCCGTCGCCCTCTTGCAGCGTGTCAGCCGCCGGCTTTGCGCTGCTCTGCCGGAGATGAATCGCCGGCAACAGGAGCAAACGCAACACCGCCTTGAGGATGCTCGCCGGGAGCTCCATCGCATCGCCACACGAATGGAAAAGGAACAGGAGAGCAAACATGCTGAGCCAGGCGCAACGGACCGCGATTTTGGAGATGAACTCGCAGCGCGTCAGCATCCGCGAGATGGCGCGCCTGTTGAGGTTGTCACGCCAGGTCATACGTCAAGTTCTGCGTTCCAACTCCACGCTGGTGCCGGAGATTCACAGAGCGGAGAAGGCAGAACCGTACCGGCCACAGATCCTCGATTTTTTGAGCACCTGCAAGGGCAATCTGGTGCGAGTCCATGAGGAACTAACCGCATCTGGCGCGTCGCTGTCTTATCAGGCGCTGACGGCCTTCTGCCGCCGGCACGGCCTCGGCCAATCTCCCAGTGAGCCGGCGGGCCAGTATCACTTTGAGCCCGGCGTGGAGATGCAGCATGATACGTCTCCGCATGAAGTGGAAGTGGGTGGAAAAACATATAAGGCGCAGACCGCGTCGGCGGTGTTGTGTTACTCGCGCTTGCTGTTCTTCCAGATCAACCCCACGTTTCAGAGGTTCGATTGCAAAGTGTTTCTCACGGAGGCGCTGCGCTATATGGGCGGCACTCCTAAACAGATCATGATCGACAACACCCATGTCGTCGTACTGCGCGGAACCGGACGCGCGATGATCCCCGTGCCGGAGATGGAGGCGTTCGCGGAACGCTTTGGATTCGACTTTGTGTCGCATGAACGCGGCGATGCCAACCGCTCCGGGCGTGTCGAGCGTCCATTCTCTTTCATCGAGAATAACTTTCTCGCCGGACGCACGTTCAGCAGTTGGAACGATCTGAACCACCAGGCACGCCAGTGGTGCGACCGTGTGAATGGCACTTACAAGAAACATATCCGCGCCGTGCCTCGCGAACTGTTTGCCGTCGAGCGGCTGCGCCTGAAGCCACTGCCGGTTTGGATTCCGGAGGTGTACCGTCTGCACGAGCGCACGGTGGATGTGGAAGGCTACGTCTCGCTGCATGCCACGCGTTACTCGGTGCCAGTCTCCTGGATCGGACGGCGGGTGGAGGTCCGCGAGACGAGCGACAAGGTCGAGATCGAACTCGATGCCCGTCACTTAGTCACGCATGTCCGCACGATGGCGCCTTCGCAGCGCATCACACTGGCCGAACACAAGCCGCCGCGTGGTGAGCGAGTGAAGCTGATCGAGCGACATCCGGAGGAACAAGCCATCCTACACGCGGCTCCTGAGATTGCCGACTATGTGGCGGAACTGAAGCAAAAGGGCCGTAAAGTGGTGGCCTTGTCTTTGCGGCAACTGCTGCGACTGCTTCGCGAATACCCGCGCGAGCCTTTCCTCGCCGCGGTGCGCGAAGCCGCCCAGTATGGCCTCTATGATCTCGACCGGCTGGAGCGGATGATTCTGCGCCGCGTGGCACGCGATTACTTCTTACTCGATACAGACCATGACTGAAGAACTCGAACAACTGTTGAAGAATCTCAAGCTGCGGCGTATGCTGCACGTCTACGACGAGCAACTGCAGGCGGCCGAGAAGTCCAACCCCTCCTATTCGGAGTTCATTGCCGGATTACTGCGCGCACAATGGCACGAGCGGCAGGAGAGCGCGCTGGAGTGGCGCAGCGTGAAGGACGCGCAGAGGGTGAAGGCCAGTAAGAGGATCAAGGTGACCGCAGGCAGTCCACGGTTGGGGACGAGCTGGCGCCCGCCGTTCTCGGAGCGATAGGCGGGACGATGCCGGCAAGCGTGTAAATAGCCATGCTTGAAGGCCCAGTTCTGAGTCAGGTCGTTCCAGCCGTTGTTCTCGAGTTTCCAGCGGTCATGGCCGAGTTGGCGTACTTGGCTGGCGGAAAACACAGTCGGATCGAGAGTGGTGATCCAAAGCCATTCGTGCGAGGTGGTTTTCGGCTGCAGCCGCCGCTGCCGATAATGATTCTCGGTGAGCGTTTCTTCGGAGCGAACAACTCGTACGGGGCGCGGGTCGTCACCGGAAAAGGGCAGCCCCTGCGTGTCCCAGAGTTGGACTTCATAGGTTTTGCCGTCGTGCTTGTCGGTGAAGGAGGAATCGGGATCACGGTGGGCGAACAGCCGAATTGCCGACCGATACAAATCCGGCAGATTTTGTTTCAAGCTGATCACCAGATCCCAACCGATCTGTTCTGCCAGTTGGAGGACCGGGACTTGTGCGTAGAGAGCATCCAGCAGGAGGATGTCAAAGAAACGGCTGCCATAAAGATCGGCGATCCGTTTGAGCAAGCGCAGTGCGGCGGTCTCCTCGCCCTCGCCGGGTTGCAGCCACTCCATCGCCAGAAAAGGCTTGACCGGGCTGTTGACGATCTGGCAGCCGACCGCGCGGTGATAGTACTGCACCTGTTCGACCTTCACGCCTCCCTGGCGCGAGGAAACGCGACGTTCCAAGCAGGAGTCGCAACACCGGCTGTAGCTGGACAATACTTCGACACCATCCAGGGCGGCGACGATGCGGCCTTGCACGCGGCCCTCATCCAAGGCCTTGCCCCGCTTCAGGGTTCGATTGACCTGGACCAACATCTGCTCCACGCCGGGCACATCGAAGCCGCACAGGCTATAGCGCAGCACGTCATCGCCAAACCCTCGCTCGCTGCCGATCCATCGCTGTAACTGAGGTTGAGCCAGATCCGACTCCCGTTGCTGGAAGCTGGGCAGCCGGAAGACAAAACCGTAGAAAGCGGCCAGGAAGACCGATTGGGAGAGATGTCCGGATCCTGCCGGGCATCGGTCAGTTGTCCGGCGGCGGCGCGAAATCCGAAGACCTGATTAAGATACCGCGCAAAGGACGGAATCTCGTGTGTCGAGTTCTCTTGCCTTCTCATGAATGCAAGAATACGGAAACAACTATATCCGCTCCTCCTTGGTTTGTAACATCTATGTCTTTCGCTTCTGCTTGCGGTCCCGCCGCAACAACTCGCGATTAATCTCGGAGATCTTCTCCAGGTGGTCTTTCAGGGTATGGTAGTTCTCAATCCAAGTGCGAACCTGCTCGACGTGTTCGGCGTTGATGATGCCGCCCGTTGTGCGGCCAGGTCCCAGGGTGACGGTGAGATACCACATCGGACCATGTCGCTCGCCTCGTGCGCACTTGCACGCGGGATTACCACAGGTCACGTAGCGCTCGACCAGAGAGCCGCGGAGGATCTCCGTCACCGGCGGCAGCAGTTTTGCCAGTCCCTGCTTGCGCTGACGCAAGGCGAGTTTGGAAAGCCGGCGTAGTCGTGTGCTGAGCATGTTCAGCAGCTTAAGGGTGAAAGTCCCGGCCCAACCTGATGGAGGTGAAGGGCTAGTGATAATGCAAGGGCTACCGCCGCGAGGCGGGGTCTGAAAGAAGCATGGATCAAATGTGCGAGTCGATGGACAAGAACCGGATAGAAGGCGTTAGCGTCGGACGAGCGGGCGACTTACCGCAAAGTCCATATCCATCAAGGATGCGAAGCGTAGATTCGGCGACTGTGCACGGAAGGCAGCTGAACTTACCTCAGGAGATCTGCTTTGTGTCGCTTCGGCGACTGAGGCTGTCGAAAGGCGGCCTGACCGCGGAGCAGAAGTCAGCAGAGGGCATAGTGTGCGCTGAGCAGCGCGTGGTTCAGGAGGGTTGAAGTCCCTCTGGCGCTCGGATGAGGAGCGCCATATCCAAACGCGGGGGTAATGCCTCGCGGGCCGGAAAGAGGAAGCAGGTATGGAGAAGCTTAAACGGGCACGAAGGCGAAAGCCGGACACGGCCAAGGCGGACCTGAAGCCGATCCTCGCAGTATTCCGGAGGGCAGGGTGTCCATCGCGAGGTGGAATCCGAAGGGCATGAGGAGAAGTACCGGGCCGTAATCGATGGGGGCTACCCCGAAGATGAACCGGTCGGCCAAAGGCGGGGCAAGGTCGAGCCTGCACTATGGAGGCGAAGGCGTTACTCATTCACCCGTCGCACCAAGGTGTTTGCGGATGGCACGGTACAGAAGAACGACGCGTGACCTCAGGAGGACTGGCAGAGTTCCCCGCGGTATGGGGATAAGCGACCTTATAAGCGAAAGCGAAATGGGAAGCGATGCTCGGTCAGTAGTCGGACTGCCGAATAGTACTTCAAACACGGTGAAAGCCGTGTGACCGAGCAATCGGCGACCGGAGTGGGTCGGGGAAGGCGGCAGACGAAGGCAGGAGGAAAGAGAAGGGAAGTCAGATGAGTAAGGGCGATGAGGTGGATCAGTTCCTTTTGGGAAAAACCCGTACATCATCATCCGAGGATACTGGCGGACCGGATCAACCTGACAGGTGCGGTGCCAGCCCCACTCGATAGGGTCGGAATCGTGTCTCGTTGTTTGTGCCTTCGTGAAAGCGGGGCGCGGGAAAACCGCACACCCCGTTTGGGCGGCGGACGGTGGCCAGCACTCGGGCAACTGAGTGCGCCACCTCCGACCCGACAGGTCATGACGTCGGCAAGGATAGTGAGGCACTCCGAAAGCCGAAAGGCGGAGCAATGGATAGGCCAAGCCGGGAACGATGGCCGAAGGCCCGAACGAGAAGGAGAGGCCAGTAGGCCATGAGTCTCAAGGACGACAAGCAGCGGAATATCCAGAGGGAACTGGACTTCTCATCGGAGCCGACGGGTGAAGCCCGAGAGGCGGGAAGGGAAGAGATTGAACCGTCCGGGGCGACGAATGGGACCGAAAACCCAGCTAGCACGAATCGATTGATGGAGGCAGTATGTGAGCGAGAAAACCTGAAGGCAGCATTGCGGCAGGTGAAGGCCAATAAAGGAAGTCCGGGCGTCGACGGGATGACCGTCGTCGGATTGAAGGACTTCCTGAAACAGCACTGGCCAACCATCCGGGAACAACTGTTGAATGGAACCTATGAACCGAAACCGGTGAGACGGGTGGAAATCCCCAAGCCGGATGGAGGGGTGCGAAAACTTGGCATTCCTTCGGCGTTGGATCGATTTATCCAACAGGCGGTGTTGCAGGTTCTGCAGAGGCGGTGGGACCGGACGTTTTCCGATCACAGCTATGGGTTCCGACCGGGACGGTCGGCTCATCAGGCGGTGGCACGGGCGCAGCAGTATATCGCCGAAGGCCACGGCTGGTGCGTTGATTTTGATCTGGAGAAATTCTTCGATCGGGTCAATCACGACAAACTGATGGGTCAGATCGCCAAACGGGTCGAGGACAAGCGGCTGCTGAAACTCATCCGGGCATTCTTGAATGCCGGGGTGATGGAGAACGGGTTGGTCAGCCCAAGCGTAGAAGGGACTCCACAAGGAGGCCCACTTTCACCACTGCTCAGTAACCTCGTGCTCGACGAACTCGACCGGGAGTTGGAGCGCCGGGGCCATCGCTTCGTTCGATACGCGGACGACTGCAATATCTACGTCAGCAGCGAGCGGGCGGGGCAACGGGTGATGGAGAGCGTTACGCAATTCATCACGCAAAAGCTCAAGCTCAAGGTGAATGAGACGAAGAGTGCGGTGGCACGACCGCAGGAACGGAAGTTTCTCGGGTTCAGCTTTACGGCCGGTCCGGAGGTCAAGCGCGTGATTGCGCGTAAGGCCATGGATCGGTTCAAGCGGCGAATCCGGGAGATCACGCGACGGGCCAAAGGCGTCAGCATGGAGACGACGATGGAGGAACTGGCACCGTATATGCGGGGCTGGCGCAGCTATTTCGGATTCTGCGAAACGCCTGAAGTGTTGATCGGCTTGACCCGCTGGGTCCGGCTGCGCCTCAGGGCAGCTATGTGGCGGCAGTGGAAAACTCCGCGCCGTCGCCGAGCGGCTCTGTTGGAACTGGGGGTACGGGAGCGGCTGGCGAGCAATACCGCCGGCAGCGGTCGCGGCCCCTGGTATCTCGCGAAGGCCACGGCCCTCTGCGTAGGGCTTTCTAACGCTTACTTCAAATCGCTCGGACTTCCCTCATTGTTCGAGGAGTGTTAGCGTAACCGACTCGAACCGCCGTGTACGGACCCGTACGCACGGTGGTGTGGGAGGAGGGGAGCCGCGAAGCTTCCCCCTATCCC
>CAVYTS010000040.1:0-80724 GCA_963771305.1 uncultured Acidobacteriaceae bacterium | reverse complement strand
GGTTACCGTATTTTTGTCGGCTATTGTCTGCTTCCTGCCAATGATTACAGTATAAAAGGCCGATTAATCCTCAATAGGCATTTAGCCGAACACTGCGTTCGGTTCTGCGATGAAGGTTTTCTCTGGAAGGCTTATGCTGCGGCTCTTCGGCGGTTTGGTTTGCGTTTGTCCAAGAGGTCGGCGATCCGCATCAGATTATTGGCCAGCACCGCGGCGCCCACCAGAATCTCGAACCGCTCACGGCCTTTGAGCCGACAGCGTTTCATGCCCCGGCCGCGAAATAACACCGAGATGCGGCCCTCGATACCCGCCCGGAATCGCTGACCTTTTTTGAAGGCACGGCTGCTCTCCAATTCTTCCTGCTCCGCAGTCCTCTGCCCGCCCCTCTGGGGTATGGACACCTGGCTCACGCCGACGTCCTTACACTTCCGCACATTCTCATCGCTGAAGAAGCCCCGGTCGCCAGCATAGCGGTCCGGTGCGTGTTGGAAAGTTTTCTGGTGTTGATCCAAGGAAGCTTGCACATAATCGCTATCGACAGGATTCCCCTCCAGCACTCGATAGTCGGTAATCAAGCCATGAGCACTTTCGGCTAGGAAAACCTTGTGGCCGAATTCCACCGGCTTCAGTGTCTTGCCCCGCTTGATCAGATCGGTGTGGGGTTCGAAGATCGAATAGAGCTTAGGGGGAGGCTTCAAACTGCCATAAGCTGCTACGGTCTAAGGGCTGCGGTGGTGAACGTTATGGTTAAAAGGCGTGGCATTTGATCACGTCATGTATAGGTTAGAGAGACGAGTGTAAACGAACCTTCGATGACGCATCGAAAACTCCTTACAAGGCATCGAAACCGGAGTCGCACCCTTACTCCGGGAGCAGCCTGGCGGTTACCTGCTTACTGGCCGGGTGATGTCCGGTGTATAGAAGGCGTGACTCTAGCTCGGGCTTTTCGTACGGAACTTGAGAACCTGGTTGACGATGGTAAGGGAAAAGGCCCAAGGGGACGAACTCCGAGGCTGAAAGTACCGAAGCGTTAATCAGGGGCGGACTGCTTCGTAGTGTGCGCTGAGCAGCGCATTGTTCAGGAGGGTTGAAGTCCCTCTGGCGCTGGAATGAGGAGCGCCATATCCGAACGCGGGGGTAATGCCTCGCGGGCCGGAGAAGGAAGGAAGGTATGGAGACGTCTACACGGGCACGAAAGCGAAAGCCGGAAACAGAACAAGGCGGACCTGGAGCCACCATTTCGCAGGACTCCGGAGGGCAGGGTGTCCACCGCGAGGTGGAATCCGAAGGGCATGAGGAGAAGTACCGGGCCGTAATCGATGGGGGCTGCCCCGAAGATGAACCGGTCGGCCAAAGGCGGGGCAAGGTCGAGCCTGCATTATGGAGGCGAAGGCGTTACTCATTCACCCGCCGCACCAAGGTGTTTGCGGATGGCACGGTACAGAAGAGTGATGCGTGACCTCAGGAGGACTGGCAGAGTTCCCCGCGGTATGGGGATAAGCGACCTTATAAGCGAAAGCGAAATGGGAAGCGATGCTCGGTCAGTAGTCGGACTGCCGAATAGTACTTCAAACATGGTGAAAGCCGTGTGACCGAGCAATCGGCGACCGGAGTGGGTCGGGGAAGGCGGCAGACGAAGGCAGGAGGAAAGAGAAGGGAAGTCAGATGAGTAAGGGCGATGAGGTGGATCAGTTCCTTTTGGGAAAAACCCGTACATCATCATCCGAGGATACTGGCGGACCGGATCAACCTGACAGGTGCGGTGCCAGCCCCACTCGATAGGGTCGGAATCGTGTCTCGTTGTTTGTGCCTTCGTGAAAGCGGGGCGCGGGAAAACCGCACACCCCGTTTGGGCGGCGGACGGTGGCCAGCACTCGGGCAACTGAGTGCGCCACCTCCGACCCGACAGCGGTGATCCGGGGTAATGCCCGAGGAGCGAAGGGAGCAGGTCACTCGTGTCGAGACCGTCAGGGTCAACGGGCAACCGGAGGAACTCGCTGGTTTCGGCAGAAGGCGGCAGCTTTCACTGGGTGGCACGAGCCGGATGAATCGAGAGGTTCACGTCCGGAATCTGTGAGCGCCTCGGGGTGAAATTCCCCGGGGCGACTCGGCAGCCGGTTGAAGGCGCGATTGAAAGCATCGTGCTTGGGAACGGAGTGACTATCGAACTGGGTAAAGGAACGCAGCGTGAAGCCATCGTTGACGCGATCGCGCAGGTCGCGGTAGTCCAAGTTCTTGACGCGCATGAGAATCAACGAGCGCAAGGTCTGCTCAGGGGTGATGCCGTGACGTCCGGCGCCTGGATTTTTCAGGCCCCGCTCCAGGTCCTTGCGTACGAATTCGACGAGATCGGCATGCTGCTTCAGGAAATCGGCGATGCGTTGCAAGGCGGGGTCGAGGTGGATCCCCAGATGCTGCAGTTGGAGATCGACGAAGCTGAGTTGAGGGATGAGGAGGCGGCTCATTTTTTCTTCTCCGCTCGCAACCGTTCAAGATTGATTTCACAGATGCGCTCCAAGCAGGCTTTGAGCTTGTGGTAATTGCGCAACCACTGCTCGACGACGGGCTTCTGTTCGGGGCGGAGGCTGAACTGCTTGGTGCCCCCGCCCGGATAACTGACCGTCAATATCCACACGGGATGGCCTTTTCCTGCGGCGCACACGGCACAGCCGGAGCGATGGCGAATGATGCGGCGGAGTAGCGAGCCGCGGACGATCTCGGCGGTGAAAGGGAGGGCCGCGGCGAGTTTGGCGCGTTTGCAGAGGAGCGCTTCTGATTCATCTATATAGATGAAATAACGGACACGACAACATGTCAAGTGCGTTCCGACATTTGGGCGCACACCACCAGAATGAAACTTTGTTGGATGCCCTGATTTTTTTGTTTTATCTTACGGCTATAGTAGCCGTAATATAAAGACATGCCCACTTCTTCTCCTCCTGAGGCGCCGCCCCGGGTTCGTCAACTAGCGACCGAGTTAGCCGATGCCAATCCGATGCGCCGCGGCTCGCTCTCTGAACGCACGATCAAATGCGGCAAGCCGGGTTGCGCCTGTGCTCAAGACCCCAAAGCTCGTCACGGTCCGTATTACAGCCTCACCCGTGCGGTGGGAGGCAAGACACGCTCGCGCTTCCTCATCGCCGATCAGGCCGGTATAGTCCGGCAGCAGCTGGATGTCGGTCGTGAATTTCGTACCCGTGTGGACGATTATTGGGATGCCTGCGAAGAATGGGCAGACAGTCAACTGGCGCATGTCTCAGCCTCCTCCGGAGAGGCCAAAAAAAGGGGCTCCAGGCGAATCTCCAAAACGAAATCGTCCAGGAAATCGAAACCCTCTTAGGTCCGCACGCGGTTGCCGATCTCGATTTCGAAGCCGTGGAGATGGCGGCGCGGCGCCAGGCTCTCCGGCTGGCCGCGCGAGCGCTGGAACAACGGCTGAACGCTGATACTTCCGATCACGCCGGACCGGAACTGCCATGCTCCTGCGGAGAACCGGCCCGGTATCGGGGCCGTCACGAGAAGACGTTCGAGAGCGTGCTGGGGCCTCTGCGGCTGGAGCGGGCCTACTATCACTGCACCCGGTGCCAGGCCGGCTTCTGCCCGCGCGACCGCGTGCTGCGGCTGGAGTTGTTTTCGCTCACACCCGGGGTTCTGCGCATGACAGGCAGTACGGCGGCGCTGGTGAGCTTCGAGGAGAGCAGCGCCTTACTGCACGAGTTGGCAGGAGTGGAGGTCAGTGTCAGCCAGGTGCAGCGAGCCGCCGAATCGCTGGGCGCAGAAATTGCTGCCGACGAACGCGTCTGCGTGGAAAGAATGGCCCAGCCAGCTCCCACCATGTACCTGGGGATGGATGGCACCGGCGTGCCGATGCGCCCCTCGGAAGTCGCCGGACGCGCCGGCAAACAGCCGGATGGCTCCGCACGAACCCGCGAGGCCAAAGTCGTCACGGTGTGGAGCGCAGAATCGCGGGATGAGGAGGACAAGCCGATGCGGGACCCGGGATCGATCACTTATTCAGCCGCTATCGAAAGCGCCGCCGCTCCGGACACCAGCCTCAAACGATCCGACCTCGCCGAGCGTGTCTTGCGGGAAGCCACGCGGCGAGGATTCACGGAAGCACCCAGATACGCGGTGTTGGGCGATGGCTCGGCCTGGATCTGGAATACCACGAATGAACTGTTTCCACACGCCATTCAGATCCTTGACCGGTTCCACGTCAAACAGACCCTGCACCGCACTGCTCAGTCGATCTTCGGGGTCACCGGCGACGAAGCCACAGCATGGGCAACGGCGCGCTGCACAGAACTGGATGAGGGAAAGTTGCAGGCCGTTGTCCACGCACTCCGTCCCTATGCTATTTCTTTCGCCGAAGCGGCCAAATGCATGCTCTACATCATCCGCAATCGCGCCCGCATGCGATACCCGAAGTTTCATGCACAGGGTTTATGCACCTCCACCGGCGTTCTGGAGGCTGGCTGCAAAGTTCTGATCGGAACACGACTCAAGCGTCCGGCATGCACTGGAGTGTCTCCGGAGCCAACAACATCATCGCTCTGCGCTGTTCCAAACTCAGTGGACGCTTCGAGGACTTCTGGGAACGTCGTTCAATTCCGATCGAGCCTGCCGCGTGATTTCACTTCATAAATCTGATGTGCACCCCCGACATTTTCTTCCAGGTTTGTTTAATAGTAGGTCGACCAACCGCGGGCGGTGAGGCTCGGCTGCCACGGAGTCGTGACGCATCGAGCATGCCGATTCAGTCACTTGAGGCGGCCGGAGATTTGCTAACAGGTTGGAAATCAATAGCTTACGGATTTCGCGACAGAAACTAGCTAGTGCTCAGTCGTCTTTTTCCGGTCTTCCTCCTCCTTGGAGGTTGGCTTCGTTGTCTTCTTCGGAGGTTGACCGTGAACCGGCTGTTGAGGAGGTTTGTGCTCCTCCACGCGCGCCGGCGGAGGGGTAGTCGGAGGAGGCTTGTATGTTTCAGTACGCGCCGGTGCCGGAGGCAGCTTGTTAGGCTCAACCTGAGCCGGAGCCTTGGCTGCTGGCTGTGCAGGCGGCTTGCGCTCCTCCATACGGGCTGGCGGCAGTGGTGTTGTCGGAGACGGCTTGGCGGTCTCAACCTTCGCGGGCGGTTCTGGCGTCTTCGCCGCAGGTTGCGGCACAGCCGCATTCACCTTGGGCTGCTGGTTTGCCGGCCGTTCCGCCGCGGCCGGAGTGCGGTTGGGAGGAACACCATGAAGATTAGCTGGAGCGGGTGGCTGGGTGTTGGCCGGGGTTTGCGCGGGCTTTGCGGCCACGGTACTCGGAGTGTTGGCGACGGCGGGCCGCGCCATCCTGGCGGGCGCTGGCGCCACAGGCCCAGCTCTTTGGCCTACCACGACGTTGGTCTTCGTTACCGGCTTGCCTTGATTCGCGATCGTGACTTGAGCGGCAGGCTTCACTGCGGGGGCAGGTACAGACTTGCGGACGGCCTGCGCATTGAACACTTGCCCAGCATTGCGCTGCAGAACTTGCTGCTGAGAAGCGAAGGAAACAGGTGCCGGTGGCGGAGCGACCTTGGCCACGACGGGCCGCGACATCAGTTGCGCCGGAGGGTGCGCAACCGGCTTTTGCCCAGCGCTGTATCCGGCCGTCAAGGCCTGCTTGGTCGGCGCGACCGGCGGAGCCAGTACAGCCGCCGAACTCATCTGAATTTTGCCAACAGCCTGGGCCGGAACCGGCTTACCAACCCGGCTTGCGGACTGCCCGGAAGCAAACGCGTTCTGCGGCATGGTCATCACGGCGTTTGGCGCTTTCAGGTTTGCATAGGTCTGGTTGTTGTTGATGATGGTGGTGTTGTTGACGACCGTCTTGTTCACGTACGTCGTGTTGTAGACGTTGGTGATGTTCACGTTCTTGTTAATCACCGTGTTCGCGACGTTGACATGGTTGTAGTAGCCCGGGCTCACGTGGTAGGCCGGCGAGTAAAGTTCGCCTGGCCCGAGTGGAACCCAACCCGTCGTCGGAGCTGTGCCGCCAATACCGACCGCTACGCCCCAACTAGCTCCGCCGATGAAGGCGACCAAAGCCGGGGCATAGATGGGCCGAACAACCGGCCGGCCCACGACGACTACCGCGGAGGGTCCAGGGGTCCAACCCCACGCGCCGCCGACATAGGCCCATCGTCCATAGTGGAAAGGCGCGAAGCCCCAGGGCATATCGTCAACCCAAGTCCACCCCCAAGGATCGACCCAGGCCCAGTGGCCGTTGTGGTACGGAGCCCAACCGGCATTGACCGTGTTTGGATACCAGACAGCCCCGTATTCGGGCGTTGTTCGCCAAGTGCCGTTGTCGTCGAGATCTTCGTAGCCGATCATGTCGGCGGGCACATAGCGCGTCGATTGAAGGTGCGCTTCGCGCTGATCCCGCTGGAGGCAGTAGTTCTCAAAGTCATCCAGACCCGGCGCGTTCTCGACGTCATAGCCCAGCTGATCAGTGCCGCTCAATTGCACGCTCTGGTTCGCCTGCAACGTGAAAGCCTGGCCACCGCCCGTGATCTCGGCTTGGCCGTGGCGGATCACCAGAAAAGTCGTACCATTGTTCGGATCGACGGTGAACGAATAATCGCCCTCGCGCAGAATCGTGATGGCGGCATTCGGGGTGTCCACCTCGAAGACGTCCTCGCCACCAAGCCGGCGAACGTGGACTTGCAGTTCGCCTTCAGAGAGCTGCAGTTGAGCAACCTGATCGCCCAGGTTGAGAAAGCCGAAACTGGTTTGCTCACTCATGCGGATCACGGCCGTGTCGAGATGCAGTTCGGCGCGCGATCCGGTGTCGGCAAACAGGAAGTCGCCGGTCGTAAAAGGCCGGTTGATGATACCGGGTACCCATTCGTCTGCGCCGGCAGGCTGCATCGATACCGCGCCCTGCATCAGGTTCAGGCGCGCGACACGGCTGGGCGGATCCCCGTCACCCTGTGCGAAGACATGAGTGGCGAAGATGCAAGAAACGAGAAAAGAGAGTTTGAGAGAGTTGCTTCCGAGTTAGGCTGACATGCGAGGTCGCCTCCTTGATCAATAGATGCCAGCACGGTGGAGGCCGTTTCCAGGTATCAGGCTAAGTCTTTGATTCTGAACCAAGTTTAATGGCAGCGGTCCAGCTAGTCGGTGAGGAAGGCTGTCGTTTTGACGCCGGAAATATCGAAGGACTTGCGGCAGCGCTGGTTCTTGCATTGCGCCTTGTCATCCAGCAGGACCATGTAGCTTTGCGACTTGGCGAACTTGGCGCGATCGCGCTCGTCGGCGCGGGGCGGAAGCCGATCGAGCTTCCGCCGCACTAGCCAGCGCAGGTCATACGTTTCGACGGTCCGGCAATAGGGGCAGTTGAGACTTGCCTTCTTCGTCTCCTGCGACTCTTTATAAAAAGCTCGCTCGTCCACGTTTCTTATTCTACTGTCAAGCCTGCTTTTCGGCTTGGTCGAACAGGAACTGGATGGTCTTCTCAGTGCGAATATGATCGGCAATGCGACCCATGGTGCCTTCTTTTTCCAGCTTGGCGCGGACCACCGCGATGGGCTCGCGTTCGCGCTTGGCATAGTTTTGCACTTCGCGATCGACTTCGTCGCGCGTCGCGTGAATGGCCTCACGATCGGCAACCTTCTCGAGCAGCAGGGCGGCCTTCACATTGCGCAAGGCCTTGTCGCGTTGCGACTCCTTGACCTTGGCCCAGTCGAGCTTGAGGGTTTTAGGGTCGATGCCTTTCTCAGCCAATTGCCCCAACTGCGATCGCACCTGATTCTCAATCTGCCGATCGATGTAGGCCTCTGGAACCGGGAAGTCATTGGCGTCGATGAGCTTATCGATAAGGGCTTCCTTCGCGGTCTGCTGCGCCGCGAACTGCTTCTCGTGAGCGATGGACTTGCGGACGGCTGCTTTCAGCTCGTCCAAGCTCTGGTAATCCCCCAGATCGCGTGCAAACTCATCATCGAGCGCGGGCAGTTCTTTGCGCCGGATCACCTTGGGCGTCAGTTGGAAGCGCACTGTCTTGCCGGCCAAACGCTCCTGCCCGTATTCCTCCGAGTAGGTGACATCGAACTCTTTCACTTCGTCCGGAGTTGCGCCGAGTAGATTCTGAGAGAACTCGGGCAGCGTATCGTTCGAGCCAACCTGAACCTGCAACGCATCCTGCTCGATTGGTTCGGCGAGGCCCGCGACAGATTTCACGTGCACGACGACGTAGTCGCCGGTCTCAATGGGCCGGGGGTCCACGTTCACATACTCGGCCTTGGTCTCGCGCATGGATTCGATGCGCGCATCCACTTCCTCGTCGGTGACGCCGGGCTCGACGTACTGTACTTGCAGGCCATGATACGGGCTGATCTCAAAGCTGGGCGCGACTTCGAATTCCGCCTTAAACCGGATGGGTTCATCCGGCTCAAAATGCAGGTCACTGATATCGGGTGTGCCCACAACTTTGATGTCTTCCTTTTCAACGCGGGCGCGAAATGCCTGACCGAGAAGCTTATCGAGGACCTCGCTGCGGATTTCGGACGAAAAGCGCGAGCGGATGAGGCTGACCGGGGCTTTGCCCGGACGAAAACCAGGCAGACGGGCCTTGTTCCTGATCGATTCGGTAATCTCTTCTTTGGCCTTCTGAACTTCCTCGAGTGGGATCTCAATCTCGAGGGAGCGTTTGCAATCGACTGCGGTTGTCACTACGTTAATATCCTCAGTTCCTATTTTGGGCTATTGGCTTTGCCTTTGTTCGGACGTCGCTGCTACACAGGCTCCGAAAAGCTCGCCAGGTATTGCTCTTGTTCCAGAGAGAGCCGATCGATTTTCAGGCCCATGGCTTCCAGCCGGGCGCGTGCGACCTGGCAATCGATGTCGTACGGAACCGTGTGGACGGCCTTCGCGAGCGAGCCGTAATGTTTGAGCAGATACTCCACACTCAGCGCATGATTAGCCAGAAACAAGTCCATGGCAGAGGCCGGACTACCTTCGGTTGCAACGAAATTGATGGCGTGCCCCCCAGCCAGCACGTGGATGCGGCGGCCGTCGCGAAGGATAAATTCCTCGACCCAAGGCCGCATCGAACGGCGCGATGAAGTCAGCTGGCCCAGGATTTCAAGGTCAATTTCGACATCGGCGTGTCCGGCATTACAAAGGATGGCCCCATTCTTGAACCTGTCGAAGTGGTCCCGGCCGATGACGTTCTTGCTGCCGGTGACGGTAATGAACAGGTCCCCGATGGACGAGGCTTCGCTCATGGACATCACGCGATAGCCATCCATAACAGCTGTCATGGCCTTGAACGGATCGATCTCCGTCACAATGACTCGGGCACCGAGACCTTTGAGCTTAAGGGCGACGCCTTGCCCGCACCAGCCGTAGCCTGCCACCACGACCGTCAGGCCGGCGAACAGGACATGAGTCGTGCGAAGAATGCCGTCCACGATGCTTTGTGCCGCGCCGTAGCGGTCGTTCAATAAGTGTTTAGTTTGGGAATCGCCCACGGCGATGACCGGGTAAGGAAGTTTGTTGTCTGCGGCCATCGCGCGCAGCCGCCTCAACCCGCGATTGGTCCCTTCCGATACAGCGACGGTTTGCTCCAGCGCTTCGTGAGACTTGGCCATGAGCCGCGACAGGAGTTCGCCATCGTGATCGATGATGAAGTGCGGCTTGCAAGCGAGGACCGCTTCGAGATGCTGGGCATGGACATCATCGGATTCGCCCTGAATCGCGAAAGTGGGCACGGAGTAATCCCGCACCAGGGAGGCGGCAACGTCGTCCTGTGTCGCGACAGGATTGGGGCTCGAAACCGAGATGCCGGCGCCGCCATCACGAAGTGCGATCACCAGGTTGGCGGTTTCCGCGTTGATGTCGATCAATGCACCAATCCGAAGGTCCCGGAGAGGTTGGGTTTTGATCAGGTGCTTGCGGATGGTCTGAAGCGCCGGCATGGACTGAAAAGCCCATTCGATCCGGCGCTTCCCCTGGTCGGCCAGGGATAGATCCTTGACGTTATAGGCAAGTGTTCCGGTCGGCGAATCGGTAGTGGGAGTTGCCATTACCAGGACCTATCCACGTAGCGAGAAATTCAAAGTATAAAGGATTCGCAGCCTCGGCCTTAGACCGCGGCCGCGAGCTTCGCGCCCTCGCGGAGCGCTTCGACACGATCGGTCGCTTCCCAGGTGAATGACTTTTCGGTCCGGCCAAAGTGGCCGAACGCCGCGGTCGCGCGGTAGATGGGCCGGCGGAGGTCGAGGTGCTTGATCATGCCGGCCGGTGTGAGTTTGAAACTCTCACGAATGAGCTCGGCGATGCGGGCATCCTCAATCTTGCCGGTGCCAAAGGTATTGACGTTGATCGAGACCGGCTCGGCGACGCCGATAGCATAAGCCAACTGCACTTCGGCCTTGCTGGCCAAGCCGGCAGCCACGATGTTCTTGGCGACGTAGCGCGCCATATAGCAAGCGGAGCGGTCGACCTTGGTCGGATCTTTGCCCGAAAAGGCGCCCCCACCGTGGCGTCCCATGCCACCGTAGGTATCGACGATGATCTTGCGGCCGGTCAATCCGGTGTCCCCATGCGGTCCGCCGATGACGAATCGGCCGGTGGGATTGATGTGATAGGCGGTGGAGGAATCGACCATGCCCGAAGGAATGACCGGATCGATGACGTATTTCTTTACGTCTTTCTGCAGCTGTTCGGTGGTGACGTCGTCGTCATGCTGCGTGGACAGCACCACAGCGGTGATCCGCTTCGGCTTGCCATCGACGTATTCCACGCTGACCTGGCTTTTGCCATCGGGCCGGAGGTACTTGAGTTTTCCGGCGCGGCGAACCTCGCTGAGCTGACGAACCAGCTTGTGGGCAAGCATGATGGGCAGCGGCATCAGTTCGACGGTCTCATCGCAAGCATAACCGAACATCAGACCTTGGTCGCCCGCTCCGCCCGTATCCACGCCCATGGCGATGTCGGGTGATTGCGCCTGGATCACGTTCAGCACGCCGCAGGTCTTGGCATCAAATCCGAACGCCGCGTCCGTATAGCCAATATCGGCAATGACGCCACGGACGAGTTTGGGAACGTCGACGTAAGTGGTGGTCGTGATCTCGCCGGCAACCAGGCAAAGGCCGGTGGTTACAAGCGTTTCGCAAGCCACTCGGCCCGTCGGGTCCGCCGCAAGAACGGCGTCGAGGACCGCGTCGGAAACCTGGTCTGCAACTTTGTCAGGGTGGCCTTCTGTGACCGATTCGGACGTAAAGATGTATTTCATGGAAAGCGGCAAGGGCTCCTAGTTAGAGTGTTGGGTCAGGCTACCTTCCAGACGAAACCGACCAATATTGTCGGACGAAAAAGACGAGGATCGTGGCAGACTTCCCTGATGATTCTCCGAAGAGGAATCATCTTAGTGTAGCAGTGCGGCGGCATGGTCGCAGCACCGGAAGGCCGCTCTGCCAATCGCGCCGGGCCGACGGCCTGCTGAGCCGATTCGTCCGTCTTTCCCGGTTGCCGCGGTGGCGGTCACATCGGCCGATTGCCCCAGGTCCGTCTGCCATTTGCACTCCGGCCTTGCCCGACGGTCCCCGGCACGCAGGAACTAGCCCGGTTGCAAACTTTTCAGCGTTCCGCCTTCAGCGTGGAAAAAACGCTACGTTTTCAAATGTTCTGCGTCGAACCACAGCACGCTTCGACACCCCGCCTGCCCCCGCGTCTACATCGCTTTGCGAGCATCCGCTAACAAAGTGGATCGTTTCGGGTTCGGCCGTCGGCTCTGGATGTTCAAGTGCCCTCAGTCGTGGTGAAAGGGGCTAGTGGAGAGAAATCCCACTAGTGCAGTTCCGAAGTGAGTGGGCGCCCCCCGCCCCGGTGACTGGCGCGGAGCAGGTTCCGTGCGGCACTCCCAGAGGTGACAAATGACATTAGACATCCAGGCTCTTTCCTTCGAAAACCTAAACTGGTTCAGACCCTGTGAATGCGGTAGCCATTCGTTTTATTTGGATAACAAGATGAAGTGGCAGTGTTCACGTTGCAAGCCCCATCACCGCCTCGATACGATTCGGTTCGAACTTTACCAAGACTCGTCGGCTGCTGCTCAAGACGCGGCAGGTCAAGACAAAGCGAACAGTGCATCTCACATGACACGCCATTAAGCGCCCGAGGGCGTGTGCAGAGTCCTTGGCGGTGCTTTTAGTTCGTGATTTCAGGGAGGCTTCAAAGGAATCGGAAACCCGTGACAGTATCCGCGTTTACCAGGTTCTAAACGCCCCGCAGCCCAATGGGTGTGGTGCGTCGTTTCGTTCGGCCACCCGGGTTTTAGGGGGCCGGGGGTCGAGGGCCCCCTCCCACTCAGCGGGCGGCCGGTAAAAGTGGGACGGCGCAAACGTTCGAGGTCGGGTTCCTCGTCGATGGTGAGTCCGTCAACGATGATGTTCATAGCAATCGGCGGAGCGATTGATCAACCGCTACTTTGCGACGGCTCCTTTTATGAAGCACTCGGCAGCGGCATGCGAGCACATTCCTGGCTTGTGTTTCGGTCCGAGACGATTCTCAAGGCCTCATCGAAACGTGCCTGCCGGATGTTTTGCGAAAGTTGTTCCCAATGAACCCTGCCGAAGACGGTTTTCGCCTGGTTGTCCGTCAGACGGACTTCGCGCGCCCAGAAGCGCCGCTGAAAGCTACTGTATCTGGGCACGGGCTCACTCCGATCGAGCGGCTTGCCCGACGATCCCAGCGTCAAGAACGCCATGATGTAGAACATGTGTGCGAGTTGTCTCATCAAGTAGAATCGAGCTTTTTGATACTCATCCGGCGGTTCGCCAAAATACGCCTGAAGATAGATCCTTTCCTCGGATTCATTGGTGACGATCATGTTCGCGACCACCGCCAAGTCGGCATACCGATCGTTCTGGAAAGCAGCGTCCCAGTCCACCAGCCACAGACGGTCGCCGTCAAAGAGTATATTGTCCGGCTTGAACAGGTCGTTATGACTCGGCGCCAAGTCCGGATCGAGACGCGAGTGCACCGCAGCCACTTGCTGGTGACAAGCGAGAAGTTCCTCGGTCTCGTTTGCAGGCAGAATACTCGACGCCCGGAACTTCTCGAGGAAGCCGTCCAGGGCAGGTCCTTTGTTTAGGAGGAAGGTGCATGTCGTATTGAAGGGGGAATCGGGAAACGGCGGCAGCGCGTGCAGGGTCCGTAGCGCAGCGGGAATCCGGACCAGCGCGTCCGGCGCTGACAAAGGTGCAGCCTCCACAAAATCGGTGATAGAGATCCGATCCTCAGTACTGGCATACCTCACACGGGGAGCCAAGCCTGCATCGGCCGCCGCGTGCATGCAGGTAAGGTGACGTGCCATATCGCCGGGACGTGTGTTGATCCGCAGAAGGTATCCAGATCCTCGCACAATAATGCGGAAGGCCCTGTTCGAGCCGGGCCGCTCGGTGAGGTCGCGGATGTCTTCGAATTCGGCGGCACCGAAAGTCTCGTTCAGGCCTAGCTAAGCTAGAGTCACGGCAGCGCTGTTTTCTTGCGGGATCATAAGCCTCCTGCGGTATTGGATTGCGGTACAACACTCGAAGCTGATGGGCGACGCCGGTTGATGGTGTTGGGGAGCATCTAGCTTAGCTAGCTATGCCTAAGAGTCCAAACGACAAGCTACAAGGAACCCTCACGCTGTTGGTCTTAAAAACCCTGAACACTCGGGGTTCTTTGCATGGCTATGGATTATGCGAAGACATTCGAGCTGTTTCAGAAGAGTTGCTCCAGGTGGAGGAGGGATCGCTCTATCCAGCACTGCACCGCATGGAGCAGGACCAGTGGATTTCCTCGAAATGGGAGACCACAAACAAGGGTCGCCAGGCGAAGTTCTATTCGATAACAGCGAAGGGCAAGAAACAACTAGCCGAAGAGAGCGAAAGCTGGAAGCGCCTGACTGCGGGTGTGATGCGCGTGTTGACCTGCTCGTAAGTGCGGTTTGAAATATGCCCTGGTACCGGCGATGGCGGAACGTGTTTCGTGATGATGCGCTCAGCACGGAATTAGATGCCGAACTAACGTACCATCTGGCCGAAACCGCAGACCGGCTCATGGAGCAGGGTATGCCCGAAGCGGAAGCGCTGCTGGCAGCCCGGCGGCTACTGGGCAACTACACCACACAAAAGGAACGAACTCGCGATATGAACCTGGCTACGTGGATCGATCAACTGCGCGCAGATTTCGTGTATGGAATCCGGCAGCTTAAACAGAGTCCCGGATTTACCGCCGTTGCCGTGCTCTCCCTAGCGCTGGGAATTGGAGCGAACTCGGCTATTTTTCAATTGGTGAACGCCGTGCGGTTGAAACTACTGCCCGTGAAGGATCCTCAGCAATTAGCGGTAGTGGATTGGAACAGAGATGCCGCGCGCGCAGGATACTGGTCTACTCGGAGCGCGAATTTTACGTACACGCAATGGGATGCGCTGCGCTCCGGGCAGAAGGCGTTTTCAGACCTGATTGCCTGGAGCGCGTCGTCTTTCGATCTGACCAGCGGCGGTGAACCCCGCTTTGCGCAAGGCGCGTATGTGAGCGGCAGCTTCTTTCCTCTACTGGGTGTAGGTGCGGAATTGGGCCGCACCCTCGAACCGGCGGATGACAACACGAGTTGCAATGCAGCGGCGGTCATCAGCCATGCATTCTGGCAGCGCGAATTCGGGGGCGATCCGAACGTGCTGGGGCGGCGGTTGACGCTGAACGGCTATCCGGTTTCCATTGTCGGCGTGACGCCCCCATCGTTTTTTGGCGTGGAGGTTGGCCATCGCTATGACGTGGCGATTCCGCTTTGTGCAGACCGTCTGATGGCAGAAGACCACAAAGGCCGCATACCGGGCCGGGATTCCTGGTGGCTTTCGGTCATGGGGAGACTCAACCCTGGCTGGACGGTCGCGAGCGCCAGCGCATACCTGACAGCCATTTCGCCCACCTTCATGCAAATGACTCTGCCGGAGGACTACAAGCCCGGCCTGGCGAAGAAATATCTCGCCAACAAGCTGAATGCCAAGGATGCCAACAATGGCGTTTCCGATATTCGAGAAGGTTCCGAAAATTCCTTGAACATGCTTCTGGCGATAACCGGACTTGTCTTATTGATCGCATGTGCGAACCTGGCGAATTTACTGCTTGCACGCGCCACGGTGCGAGAACCAGAAATTGCGGTACGTCTGGCGATGGGGGCGTCGCGGGGGAGAGTCGTACGGCAACTCTTAGCCGAAAGCCTGATCTTGGCGGTCCTCGGAGCGTTGCTAGGCGTCTTCTTCGCCTACGCATTGAGCCGCGGATTGATCGCGCTGCTCGAGACGCCGGATAATCCTACGTTTCTTTCGCTTTCGTGGGATTGGCGCGTTTTACTTTTCACGGCAGCCCTCGCGATAGGGACTTGCTTATTGTTTGGTTTGGTTCCAGCGCTGCGATCGACCCTGATGTCACCGGCAGCAGCGATGCGTGCCAGCGGGCGCTCCTCTACCGCAAGCAAGGAACGGTTTGGACTGCGGCGCGCACTGGTGACAGGGCAAGTGGCGTTGTCGCTTTTGCTGCTCGTCGGCGCTCTCCTGTTTGTCCGTAGTTTCCATAAACTGCTGACCACCGATGCGGGTTTCCGGCCCGAGAACATTCTTGCGGTGCAGGTCGATTTCAGCAAGGCGTCATATCCTGAGGCTCAACGGCTCGGTCGTTATGAAAACATAACGGAGCGTCTGTCGGCCATACCGGGAGTCGTCTCGGCGGCGCAAGTGGGTTTCCCCCCCGTCAGCGGAAGCGGCTGGGACAACAGCATCGGCCCGGAAAACGAGCCGGCGGCGGGTACCAGCAAACAGGCCTGGTTCAACCGTGCAGGTCCTGGCTACTTCAAGACCATGGGCATCGGCCTTCTGGCGGGGCGAGAATTCACCGATCAGGACAGAACGGGTTCGGCGAAGGTGGCGATCGTCAACGAAGAATTCGCTCGCAAGTATTTCCATGGCATCAATCCAGTGGGCCACACATTTCATCTGGAACAAGCCGCCGGCAAGCCCGAGCCGCTTTTTCAAATTGTCGGCTTGGTGCGAAACACCAAGTATTACGACTTAAAAGAGGAGTTCAAGCCGCTTGGGTTCTTCCCCGTCGCGCAAGATGAGAATCCGGGACCCGGCATGAATGTGGTGCTTCGGATAGCAGGATCACCAGGTCCGGTTGTCAACGCCGCGAAAACGGCAATCGCCGGGATCAGTTCGTCAATCAGTTGGCGGACCAAGACGTTCTCGGAGCAATTGGCAGACTCAGTGAGCGGCGAGCGAGCTATGGCGATCCTCTCAGGTGCATTTGGAACCCTGGCCGCATTGCTGGCAACGCTCGGGCTGTATGGTGTGATGTCGTACATGATTGCGCGCCGGAGAAAAGAGATTGGCGTGCGCATGGCGCTCGGAGCCGACCGGCGTCGCGTGGTCCAGCTTGTCCTAAAGGAGGCCGTTCTGCTGCTGGGAGTCGGTCTGATGATCGGGGTGCCGCTTGCGTTAGGGGTAGGCCAACTGGCAGAGAAGCTTCTCTTCGGCGTGAAGGCACGCGATGCGGTTTCGCTCGCGGGCGCCATCGTGCTTCTGAGCGCGATGTCAATGCTCGCGGCCTATATTCCCGCGCGCCGTGCGGCAGCGGGCGACCCGATGTCCGCAGTGCGGATGGAGTAGGAGCTCAGGCTGGTGCGCGAGGGTGGCAATGGAGCAAAATGGCCTACTGTCCCTACCAAATACTCCGCCTCACGAAGAATCAGGGACTTGGCCGGCGTTCTTGTGACATTGTTACTGGCGTTATCGAACGTGCTTGGGAATACGGTTCGGGTTTTCGGACACTTCGACCTCCCACGGCGATCCAAATCTCTGTCGGGGGGCAGCTTTGTATACTTGGAACGTCAACGAGACTGAAGGAAGCTGCTACGCCGCGCGCCGGCCGTCATACCAATGAAGTCACGAGAACGACAGTTTGAATGCACGAATTGTCGCACTACGGTTCTTGTCGAGTTCGGTGCCTATTCGGGAGGACCGCTCGCTTACGACGACTTTGCAAAGTGCCCGACTTGCGGTAAAGAATATTCGGATCAAGCCGAAATCGCCCGCCTCGTTGCGGCCCGGCGAGCTAGAGACAAGTCGCTGCAGCCGGGTACAGGGCGATGAGCGTCGAGAAGCGGGGCACTGCAATCGAACCGTTTCAGCTCAGATGACATGATTTTTGCCGCGCTAAGATGTAGCTCGAAAGAGCCTTGACTCCGTGGATTTTGTGTTCGCTAGGTGTGGCTGCCAACATCGCTAATGTGTAACGGCGCAGTGTCTACTAATCGTGTCCGGATATCGGTGGCCGAGAAGATCCCAGACGCTAACGCCGTTTCACAGGAGTAATCACGAGTAGCGTTGCAACAGCGGGGTTACCTTTTTGCGGCCGTCTACAAGAGGCTTTAGTTTTCACACGGCCTGATGTCGACGACTCGCTGCACGACGAGGGCCGACCGAGCCATTCCTGTCTCACCGAATCCATTTCCCATTTGTTGCCCTTTGATCCGTCTCGAGCGGAAGTGTTTGGTGATGATGAGCTGTCCATCCAGGATTGCGCACGCGACCGTCGGCGCGCCTTGTAGACGATAAAACGGCAAGAGCTTCTCGAGCGATCCAGTCTCGAGAGAAAAGTCCACGACAGGATTTCCCTCCTCGGGAAAGGACAGTTGGGCCCAAACGCCCGACCCCGCCTTACATCCCACTGCGGGTAGGATGGACGGGCCGTGCATCGTGAAAGCGAGTCTTACCGCTACGACGACGTGCGAATGATCGTGTGCTGGATCGGTAAGATCGCAGGGGCCGATGACAATCGACGCGCCGTTCGGCGACAGAGTGACTAGGAGGAATTGCAGCGCAGCTAATTGGAGCATGGTGCCAACACTTTGGCGTCTTGGCCTTCAGGTTTGGCGCCCGGGCTGCTGTCCTGGGTCGCCACCTCACGATTCTGGTGGTTTGCCCGAAGAAGTGAATGGGGAATATCGGCGAAGCAGATTTGAGACAAAGTCAGAAGTTTTTGCTCCCCGCCCAATTTATCAACAAGGTTGGCTTTGTGCATGTCGCTGATATGGAGTGGCAAGCCCGGCTCCGCCTTCGAGCCCTCGGATGGCTAGGCAAGCAGATCGCCGCGATTACAGACGAAACGCCGTTTACCGATCCTAAAGAAAGACCTGTGCGTGCGAGCGGTGTAATATCCTCCCAGGTTGATAACGCTTTGGGGTCGCGTGTAAGTTCTTTTTTCAGAGGGTACTTCGTGGACTACACCGTTAGAAGTCGTTGGGCCGATATACTCGGGTGCATGAGTCGTCGACCGTCCAGATGGACGCTTGCAGTTGCGGTCGCCGTACTCTCGTTCATGGCCTGCACTGTGCATAAGCGGCACACTCCTCCAGCCGAGGCGCAGGTCGCGCTTGAGAATTATTCCCAACAGCTCCATCCGGGCACCACCCGTAAGACAATCGAAGACTACTTGAAAGCGCACCACACAGTGTTCGCGGAGCGATGCTGCACCGAGGGCTGGAAGGCGTAATCGACTATTGTCAAAGTCGGGAACGAGGACGTTCCTTGGTTCTGCAGCGACTGGCCAATCTATGTGCACTTCGAGTTTACGGGCGCCAGACAGGAAGTTGGCGGAACTTTCGTGAAGCCCGACCCCGATGACACTTTGAGCGCGATTCACCTCGGAAGTAACGGCGAGGGTTGCTTGTGAGCAGGCGTAGAAACGGGCTCCGCGTTACCCGCATGTTTATTGGAAGGGAAGGATCGGCAGCCCCTGTCGTGCTTGCAAAGGACCCTCTAAAGCACCCGATCCGACCCGGCGCTCGCCACAATTACCGACGATATCGCCGTATATCGTTCCTAATCTGGCAAAACTTCCTACAAGAGGACTTAACCGGCCAATCTCTGCGCATTTTTAGGAGGGTTTGAGTTTCCTGATTTGAGTGAGAATCTTGACGATGCGGTTGGCAAGGCGGTCGAGAAGACGGCGTGCGGAAGGATCGGTAAGGTTGCGGCGGTAAATCTCCAGCACGTGCTGAGCAGCCTTCAATGAGTTGATCAGACCCGATAAATCTGCGCGAGGGGCTGGGCCAGAAGAGAGGGTCGGAGACGGGGCCAGGTGTCTGGGATGGGAGAGAGCCAAGTGGAATTCGCGCTGGAGATCCTGCTGGGTGAGAATCCACGGGAACCAGGCGTTCCGTTTTTAGTTAGTTTGCCCAGCGGCACGTGGATGGCCCACTGGCCAGGGCCGACCAGACGCAAGCAATCGAAGGAGAGATCGACACCTTCAATGATGCGCATCCCGGTGTGACGGATAAGTAACAGGGCATTACTGAGTAGGTCATCGCGGCGCAGTAGTTCCTGCTGGACCAATTCATCCTGTTGGGGTGTGAGGGGGCGCGGAAGATGGTGTTCCTTACGCGGCACATCATCACGACCGAGCAGATGAGCCAAGTCGGGGAGGTGCTGTGTCCAGGCGAGTTCTTCTAACAGGCGGCGCAGGAAAATCACGCGGTTGGCGCGCGTGATGGAGGCGAGCGGCGGGCGGTGCGAGCGGAGAAGAGCCAGCCAACCGAGGATATGGGGATCGCGGCGCAGCTGCTGGAGGGAGTGGACCTCAGAATAATGCGCGCCGAGGTAAGTCAGAAAAAGTCGAACCGTTCCGCGATAAGCAGTGACGGATGAATCACCGAGCGAGGTCGTTACCGATTCCACCGCTGGCTCGAAGAGCATCGACAGGGGGTGCGCGGAGAGCGGAAAACGTTGGCGTTTCATGACGGCGACGGCGGAGTGGGCCGAGTGAGCTGAGCAACCGCGCGCGCGTATTGCTCCCAGACATCTAGCGGGAGTTTACTCGTAAGCCGGAAGGGAAGACTGTAAATAGTTGTTTTAGGGAGGGTTAGCGCGGCGTCGCTGTATTACCCACGTTGGGTACTACAGAGTTCATCCAGACCGAGGGAATGAGTTGTTCCAGTAGTTGTTCCACGGTGAGATCAGGCCAGGCGCACTGGGCCTGGCGGTGAACATACTGGAGCAGCGAGATTCCCAGCATGCAGTAGAAAGCATGCACGCGGATTTTGCTGTCGGTCCAGTGGTACATCGGTCCCCAGCCGAGCCAGTCGCCGTCCTTTAATCCGCGAAATACACGTTCGATTTGTTGCTGGCCGGAGTAACCGGACACGACCTGTTCGGCGGTCCAATCCATGCGGTTGGTGAGCAGCACGGTGCGGCCGAGACGTTGTGTCCACAGTTGCTGGAGCGCCTGGTTGTCCACCTCGAATGTCAGATGCCAGCGGTTGTCGCGCTGTTCCAGTCCGTAGTGGAGCACTTCGCGGACGAACGGGTCCAACAGCCAGCGATGGATCTTGTTGCGAATGCCTGGTTCGGTAAAGCGAGCCTGTGGCCTGGACAG
Source organism: uncultured Acidobacteriaceae bacterium (assembly GCA_963771305.1). Taxonomy (GTDB): domain Bacteria; phylum Acidobacteriota; class Terriglobia; order Bryobacterales; family Bryobacteraceae; genus CAJCIT01. The sequence goes on along the minus strand of CAVYTS010000040.1, from coordinate 60,277 downwards.
TTCGGTGCCAGCCGCCGTAGTTTCTGAGTCACACGGGCGAGTGCAGCGGTAGTGCTGTTGAGTTGTTCGCTGGCGAAACAAGCCGAATATTTGAGCACGCAAAGATACTCTTTGCCATGTACGACCAGCTTCTCCGCTGCCGCCCTGACGCCGGGTTGGGAGCTGCCGCAGGCCGGTAACTGTTCCACGCTCCGGTTCCGCAGTTCCGCCGGTGCCTGGTTCCAGGGCAGAGCCGAAATCCAGCCTAGGCCCGCCTGCTCTAATTCCAGCGTGTTGGCCAGTGCCGCCGAACCTTTGTCGAGCACCAGCGTGACCGAGTCGCGGGCCATCTGATTTTGGTCCAGCAAAGCCCCTATACGCGACCGCGCCTCGGGCAGTTCCTCGGCATCAGCCCGGTTGCCGGGATAGACATGATGGCACAGGCTGAGGCCGTTGTCGCCGTCCATGACATAGCTCAACCCGACCTGCCGCAGGTTGTGGCGGCCCTGCTTGTTGTGTCCACGCTGCGCCAGTTGGTTGCGCGTATTGGTGCTGGCCACATAGGTATAGAAGTTGGTCGTATCGTAAGCCAACAGGCGGCGGCCGACCAACTGCTTTTGCTTCCACACGCCCCGTAGACGAATCTGGGCTTGTTCCAGATCTTCCTCCCGGATGCGGTCGAAGCAGTCCCAGAATTCCTGCGAGCTGAATCGCTCCGAAGGCAAGTCCCAAAGCGAACGCAGGATGGTGCGGTCATACCAGCCAGCCACCTCCGTCTTGGGACCCGGCTGACAGATCCGATGGATCGCCGCCAGGAGCAGATAATGCGCCGGTGACGGGCCCGAGCGAGGTTCGGGCCAGAGAGACTGGAGCAAGGCAAAAACACCGCTCTGCTGAGCGGCGAGCCAGAGCGCTCCCGGCAGGCCCACATCGGCAGCCGTGGCTTCCAATGGCACCGGAGCGGTGCGATCCCTGACCAGCGCCGCGACTTTCTCGGCCGTGCCGAGATACGTCTGGTGGACGATGCGGGGCTTACCGTCCAGGCGGGCGCTCTCGACGACATAGTAGTAAAGTTTGTTGGCCTTCTTCTTGGCGATGAGGGACGCCATATAGGGTAATACCAGTCTACGGCGTCCAGCCTCCGCCGTCAATAGAGAAGGGCGCAATCGTCGATAGAAATTATTTATATGGGGTAATACACAAACGAATGGCGCGCGGCGCTCCAAGGCCCGCGTTCAGAATGACTTACGATTACAGGACTCGCCGCCGCTGCGGCTTACGAGTAAACTCCCGCTAGTGGAGTGAGATGAAGGTAGACCATGGTGGTTTGAATCTGTGCATGCCCCATGAGGTGCATGAGCGCCGGTAGGCTAATACCTGCGCGCAGCATGTCGGAAGCAAATGTGTGTCGAAAGCGGTGCGGGTTCGCTTTCCTCACGCCGGTGGATTGGCGGTTATGACGAAACAACGAACGCAGACCGGCGGCTGTCATGCGATGGCCGCGCGACGGTCCTTTTAGAGAGACGAATAAAGGTAGGCCACACTGCGGAGGCCGTTCCAAGCACAGATAGTGATCGAGCAGCTTCACAGAGTCGTGATCTAGGGGCAGCACGCGAATCTTTTTGCCCTTGCCCGGGACGCGGATCTGCAGCTCAGCGAGTTGGAGGTCGTCGTGATTCAGGGCTAAGACTTCACACGACCGCAAGCCGTGCAACACCATCAGACCGACGATGGCCAAGTCGCGCGAACTGCGAAAACTGTGCCAGAAGCGATGGACCTCATCGATCGACAAGGGCACAATCAAGCGTTTGGGCTTCTTCACCCGCAACTGAGTGAGTGCGGGGCGTAGGCGCCCATAGCCCAGCCGTGATTGCCGCCAGTACCAGTGCTGAAAGCCGGGCGCAAACAGAGGAGGAGAGTCAGGAAACTCAAGCCGCAGGGCACGCTCGGCCGTTCCGACTCGACGGTTGACGCTGGCGGCCGCGGGCGCGGGATACTGGTCGACCTGCCAGCGAATGTAGTCGAGGAAAGTTCACTCCGTGAGCGCCTCTTGGGTGATCGCGGCGGTCTTATGCGCCGCCACCCACCAACGGAGGAAATGCAGTAAGTCGTGGGCATAACTACGCAGTGTAGTATCCGCCACGCCGCGCACTCGCTGCTGGTCGAGGAAACGATTGATCCACTGCACTTCCCGGCCGCTCTGCTGGATCACGCGAAACGGACTGTGCGCGTTGCTCAGTTTATGCTGTTCAGCGACATGAAATCTCATAGGCAAGCCCGCTCCAGCAGGAGTTGAAACTGGTAAGCGTTGCCGCCACTGACAAAGAAACTGTTGGGATCGTGACCAGCGGGCAGTTCTACGCGCCGCGTGCTGATTCCTGCGGCTCGCAAACGCTGCGACAAACCCTGGGCCGCTTTCTGGCCGCTCCCATTGGCATCGGAATCTAAGGCCAGGTACACCGCTCTACGCTTGCCACCGCATTCGTTGTCAGAACTCAACTGGCGGAACTGCAGCGCATTCAAGTGAGTCCCTAGAGCGCAGGTGACGTTGTGGAATCCGGCTTGCCAGAGCACGGCCAAGTCGAACAGGCCTTCCACCAGAATGATCTCGGGGTAGTGGCGAACCTTGTCCCAAGCGTAAAGGCCGCCCTTGCTCCCCGGCAGAAAGCGATGCGGCATGGCGGCGCCGATGCTGCGTCCGTACAGATTCCCTTCCAGCGGAAACACGATCCGATGGCTGTAGGTGTCGTGTCCTTCGGCGTTCACCAGACCGGCCTGCTGAAGAACTGCCAGCGGGTATCCCAAACTGGTCAACCAGGCGCGCAAACAGCGGCCGGGGGCATAGCCAATGCGCAGTTCCTCGATCACTTCGGCCTGTAAGCCGCGTTGCATCAAGTAGGCGGCTGCCTCAGCGTGACGCTGTAAGTGTAGCGGGTAGAACTGGGCGACGTCCGGCAGCAGAGATCCGAGTCCACTCCCATGCCGCAGGAGCGCCATCGCCTCTGCGAAGCGGACACCGTGATACGACTCGGCGAGACGAATCACATCGCCTCCCCGGCCACACCCATAGCAGTAAAACAGGTTCTTGCTGGGATCGATCAGAAAGCTCGGCCGCTGATCGGGATGCAGTGGGCACAGACCCCAACAGTCGGCCACCAGCCGACCGGCGGGCTGCCTTCCATCCTTGTCCTTGTAGGTAATCCAACAGCGGGATCTGCTGTTTGAGTAAGTCGGCTGCCTGCCAACTCATGGCGAGATTCCCTCCAGCAGCAGAATACGGCTCGCCGCCGGCCAATCCCAGGCAAGGATGGTGGGTGCCCGCAAAACTTTCCAAGCGCTGTGGCTCCACAAGCAGGGTTTTGCCTCACCCCAGAGGCTGACCACTCTGCGCCAAGCCCAGCGACGAAGCGTACTGGGATCTGGCAAACGAGTGGGATCTTTGCACAGAGGCGCGGCCTGTTCCCATTTTTCACCGCCACTGCAGACGGCGTCCCAGGCTTGTTGTCGGCAACGCAGCGTGTAATGCCCATAGGGCAGCGACCAACCGGGCAGGACGGTGAATGTCTTGCCGCACAGCCGGCATCGTCCGCGCCGCACCCACACGCAGTCGTGCTGCTCGTCATGCGCTGGCTTGCGCCGTTGCCCATGTCCGATGATCGACGCTTGTCGGCACACTGGACACCAACGTGGCAGCTGTTGCAGGCTGATCCGGGCTACCCCGGAACCGACTTGTCATCTGATGGCGGTAATGAGATAAAGAGAATCCCGGCTGGCGTGAAGGCCTGCTACTGGGTTCTCCCTGCCAGGATTGGTCCGGTGACCGGCCTTCACCCTCCTGGTGTATTCAATGTCGAACGAGAAAAGAATACTCCCTTTTGTGGTTTAGCCGCCACGGTGACTCAAGATTGGCCGGTATAAAGGACTTAACCGGCGGAATCAAGGCAAGAGGGGCTACATGATCGAGGTCAAAAGCTGCGCTTCAGCGTCCGGCAGTGCGGTCCTGAACCAGAAGCTGAGTCAAGAACGGGACCAGCAACGTCACCCAACATCCGGTACAGCGGGGGCTTATCCCGCTGACGAATATGCTGGCACCAGGGGCGATGGGTGAGAGTGAAGAAGCAGCCAAAGAAGACAAAACGCAGGACACCGAAGCCGCGAATCGTCGCGTGGTGGGCCGGGTACTTCAGAATAAAGCCATCGCCGGGACCTAGAAGGACCATAGTATAAAGTTATCGGCGGGACCGCACCTCGTTCAAGCTATTGCCTCACTTGCTTTTGCGGTGAACCATGAACGCGAGCGAGATACCAAGAACTTCGTTTGTGTCCCAGCCATGGGGGAGGTTAACTGACTGTAGTAAGTAGTAAGGCCGAACCGAAAACGAATCGGCGATGGGGAATCGGACTCCCACCTGGAAGCGGTTTTGTGTGTAGCTGCTGCCTCCGTTCGCGAAGGGATTGTTTCCGGGAACGATGAAGAACTCATTGTTCACGACCAGCACCGGACGCCGCGCCACGCGAAGCGGTAAGGTGTATTCGATGCCCGGGCGAAATCGAAGGCGTGCCGAAGCAGGCAGGTTACCAGGAAAGCGTTCCTCGATGAGCGTGCGGAGGATCGGCCGCCACGGGCCACGGGATGTGGTCAGTGTGAGATTGAGCTGCAATCGATTTTCGTAAGCAATCGCGGGATTTCCAGGAAATCGCTGGTAACGATAAATCGGTATCAGCGTGAACCAGGGCCGCAGCCGAAAAGCGACGCCGACTTGAACGAAGTACTCGAATAAGTTGGATACTACCTCGTCCAGCCGCTCGTGGAATTCGACATCCAGAGATTTATTGGCCGAAAGTCCGGTGGAAATTCCCTGATCGAGCCAGAGCCCTATCTGCTTCTCATTTTCGGGATCCTCGGGCTTTTGTTGTTGCTGCGCCCTGGCCGGCACAGCCAAGAAACTGCATAGCACCGCAAAGACGCAGACTGTGCGCCTCTTCGTCAACCGCCCAAATGTGGAACCGTCTGCGCTCCGGGGAGCGTAATTCCGCCGTTGGTCGAAACGGAACCAGGGCTTCCAGTGCCGTTTGTTAGACACGCTCGAGGCCGTCTTTTTTTAGAAGAAGATTGAAGAGGTCCATTCCAAACGATCATTTTTTTGAGGCTGGCAAAGCCGGCTGTGTGATTGGCAGATCTACACTGATTGCCGCATGGTCCGATAGAAGATCGTTCAGCGCTCCGTTCGCTTCGTTCATGGTGCGTGCAAAGGCTGGCCCAAAGCGATAGGAGTCAGCCGTTCCGGGGTCGTCTTTCAAATAGCCTTTCACAAATACCCAGTCGAGCCTGAATTTTCCCACTGCTCCGAGGGTTCGGGGCAGGGCGAACGTTGTAACAAATCCTTTGCTGGCGCGCTCGTTCGAATTGCCAAGGTCCCCGCGCGGCTGTTCACCGAGAGTTCCGCATCTCCGCGAAAATCAATGCGGGTTCCGTCATCGAAACGATACTTGTTCAAGTCCTTAAAGAATCCCTGTTCGGGATTGGCCGCCAGTAAAGGAACTCCCGACGCAGTCGGGTCGGCTTGGAACTTCGCCGTCTTAAAGCCGAAACTCGCAACGTCCATGATGAGCCCCACTCCTGTCGCGTACTTGATTCCTTGTGTGGCCCAAAACGCAGGATCGTTTAGCTTCTTCAGCGCAGCCGAGCTTAAGCTGAGAACCGAGCCATCCTGCCCCATCGTATTCATATCCCCGGCGATGATCACGGGATTGTGAATTGGACGAATCATGTCAAGAAGCTCATCTGCCTGCTTGACTCGGCCTTTCGGTGTCGTGCGGTTCTCAAGGTGAGCCGCAACGATGGTGACCTGCTGTCCCGGGAGATCAGGTATATCGATCGTCGCAATAAGATTGGTACGGCCTCCGCGGCGCACCTCGCGCACGATTTCTTCTCCGAAGAGCAGGCTGGCGCCCTTACGTTTTCCGGCCTCGACCTTTCCATATTTCTTTTCGCCGTTGTACCAGTCGTAAGCCTGATACTTAAAGGGCACGAGCTTCACATCCCGAAGGGGATAGCGAGAAAGAATTGCATTGCCATGCAGCCCAAGAAGGCGCGGCTTGTTGGTGCTGAAAAGTTCCTCCCATTGCTTTCGCTCGGCTTCATTTTTTACATTCGCGAACGATTGGGTACCTAGCACCTTGGGATCAACTTCTACAAACTCGACGTCATAGGCCCAATTCATCTTGAGCGCATCGGCGAGATCCTTTACCACCGCTCTGTAGTCGCTCCTCTTCATGCCCCAATCGACTTCATTCAGCACCAGAACGTCTGCCGATTGAAGTGCGTCCATCTGCGCATTTAGCACCTGGTCATCTACCTTTGCGGTGCTCGTATTGGTGGCGGCCTCGCTGTGTACTTTGGCGATGAATCCTTGCTTATCGGTTAGCAATAACTTGATCTCATCGAACTCGATTCCCCTTTCGATGTTCCATTCGACGAGGCGTAGCGAGGGTCCCACACCCTGGAGATCGGGGCGAAGAGGCTTCGTCCCAGCGAAGTACGCCTCATTATTGATAAAAGGCGTTGTCAGCAGCGTGTCGAGTTTGTCGGCCAGAGCGGGATCAACGGTTTCCTGTTCACCGAGAGCCACCAGTTCCTGGTAGTTCAACAGCGGCGGCTGTGAGCTGCTCGTGTAATCCGATCTATGTCCATTCTGTGCGAATGCCCTGGAACATAAGATCAATATCAGGAGCAGAACGACTTGTCCTGCAGCTGCAACAGCACGTCCATTTGCTGGAAGCAACATGGTTTCGAGATGTGTCTTGGGAATTGGTCCAAACATCCTCATGGCGACAGGCTCCTCACATTGATTGGTTCTGGAACTAGACGATAGTTGTCGCAGCCCGTCGGGGCTACTAGGAAAACTGCTAGGCGCGAGCGGCCAGACTCACCTAAGAGTTCTCCCAGTTGCGCCGGTTCGGGGCACAGCAGAATCTTAAACCTGTTTTGGATACTCGGGACTGCGTGTTTTCCTCGCAGCCCTGCTCTGAGCATTATGAATTGTGGATCTGCTGTCCGACCAGGCTTAGTCGTCCCTTACTTCCCCTTAGAGCCTTCCGGGCCCGTGTCCTTCTTGCGGTTCCGACAGTTGGCCACCTGTAGGTCATTCTCAACGCTGAACACCCCGGGCACCGAGTTCGCCCTCATTTCAGCCAACGGCATGATCGCCCTCAGTGTCCACTACGCCGGTCAGCGTCACGTTCCCATTCTTGACGATGATATGGATGGCATGCCAGCCAATCGGCGGATCGTTCGTAATACCTCCTGCCCGCAGGGCCACCGACGGGCCGCCCCGCCTACCACCACGATTCGCGGTATACCTTTGCAGCGGATCGAAACTATAAATGGCCGCGTAAGTGGCTGCTCGAATGTTGTCATCGTTAATTCCGACAGGAAGAACTTCGATGTCGTTCTGAACAACTTCTACGCCTTCCACTTTTTTCACTACGTTCCCAATACCCGATTTCAGCGTCGGCCGGGACGCCTGCCCGCTCAAAATGACGGTCGAGCCTTTGATGCCGTAGTTGATGTTGTCAAAGACGCCATACTGCGGCAGCGTCACAATCGCTTTGCGAATGGCTGTGGCCATCTCCAGGACTTTCTGTTGTTGGGCGTCTGCTGCCTCGGCCGTCTGTGCCATTGCCGAAAGAGCAGCAATGGTCAAGAGAAGGAAAGGCGCGCGAAAAGGGGTGCGGGTTTCATGGAACATGACTCTTTTCCTCCTTACAGTTTCGATGAGATTGTCCGATGAACTTGTGTTATGGTCTACAGTCGAATGCTCAGGCTCGCAAGGAATTCCGAACGCTTCGAGGAATTTCAGCGGGTGTCGAAACCACGGAGAGTTTCTGTAGCGTCTGCCCTTGCCACTTGTGGCGGAGGAAAAGATGACTCGTCAGAATCACGGAAATTCCGGAGCTGGGATTGCCCATAGTTCCGTCGGACGTAGGAGTTTTTTGGGGTTCGCTGGCGCCGGCGCACTAATGCCGAGTTTGGTGCGCGCCGACGAGGTCAAGGCTGCGCCGAAACCGGGGAATCAACTGTCACCTGAAGCTGCCCTACATGAGCTGATGGAAGGGAACCACCGTTATGTGAAGGGCCTGACCCGGCGTCATGATTTCAGCTCGGAGCGGGCGGCGCTGGCCGCCGGACAGAATCCTTACGCGGGGATTTTGGGCTGCGCGGACTCCCGGGTTTCGACGGAGTTCGCCTTCGATAGCTACCGCGGAGACCTTTTCGTGGTTCGGGTTGCGGGCAATTTTGTCAACGGTGAGAATCTAGCGAGCTTCGAATACGGCGTATTAGTTCTTGGAACGCCGCTGCTGATGGTACTGGGTCATGCCTCCTGTGGTGCCGTGAGTTCGACGATTAAATCGCTCGACACCAACACCACGCTGCCGGGACATTTGCCGTCGCTGGTTGCCAGCTTGACGCAAGCGGTGAATGCGGCAAGGTCGGAATCGGGCGATTTGCTGGTGAACGCAACCAAGGCAAATGTGCGGCTGAACGTGGAACGACTGAAGAATGCTAGTCCCATCTTGAGTCAAGCAGTGGCTGACAAGAAGTTGTTGGCGCTATTATAACTTGAGCACCGGGATTGTCGAAACGGTCGCGTAGGCGGAGGGCGCAGAACTATGGATCTTCGTTTCGCCTCCTCCACTTCTATTTGTTTGACGTGATCATCCTGACCTGGCGCGACGTGATGGGCGAGCCCCTCAGAAAACGCGGTGGGCTATTGGAGAAGCGCGTTTTGCCAAGGCTTTCAGAGCCAATCCGGCGCCGCTTCCTGTGTCAGCCCCGGGGCTGTTCTCCGCCCACCTGCTCTCTCATGAGCTTGTCGGTCAGCCGTTCCCGTTCGGTTTCGAGAACGGTTTTGGCGTCGGCACGCCCGAAGAGGTCGAGCAAGGGAGCGACCAAACCGGTCCAACCGGTCTGATGGCTGGCCCCGAGTCCCGCGCCGTTATCGCCGTGGAAATACTCGTAAAACAAGATGAAGTCGCGCCAATGCGGGTCCTCTTGGAACTTGGCCGTCCCTCCATAGACCGGCCGCTTCCCATTGGCGTCACGCAGGAAGGTGGCGGTCAGCCGGCGCGTGAGTTCCTGCGCCACCTCAAATAGCGTCATGCATTGTCCGGAACCGGTTGGACATTCGACCTTGAACTCGTCGCCGTAAAACTGATAGAGATTCAACAGAGCCCGGACGATCAACGCATTGACCGGTATCCACACCGGACCTCGCCAGTTGGAGTTCCCGCCAAACATCCCCGTGTTCGACTCAGCCGGCAGGTATTGCACCTTGAACTCCTGATGACCTACCAAGAACGTAAACGGATGATCCAGGTGATACCGGGAGAGCGAACGAATGCCGTGAGGTCCCAGAAATTCGTTCTCATCGAGCATGTAGCCCAGCACCCGCACCAGCTTCTCCTGGTTCAGGATCGACAGCAGCCGACGTCCCTTGTATCCGATGAACCCCTCGTCGGTCGGGGCCACTTGAGACACTAGCTCCGGATGACGTTTCCGGAACAGGGCGATCATCTCCATCAGGTTCGGATGACAGTGGCGGAATCTGCCTCAAAGACGGTGGACGCGCACAGTGGCAAGAGCCCCACCAGCGAGCGCACCTTTAAGCGCATGGCCTTCCCGCCGGGCAGTCTCAGCACGTCATAGTAGAAGCCGTCCTGTGGGTCCCACATGTCGTCCTGATTCTCGCCGATGCGGTCCATAGCGTAGGAGATCCACGCAAAATGCTGAAGGAATTTGAAGGCCAAATCTTCGTACATCGCGTCGTAATCGCACAGGATGAGGGCCATCTCGAGCATGCACTGGCAATAGAAAGCCATCCAGGCCGTGCCGTCGGCCTGCTCCAGCGCTCCGCCGGTGGGTAGTTCGGCGCTGCGGTCGAAGACGCCGATGTTATCCAGACCGAGGAAGCCTCCGGCGAAGACGTTGCGGCCGGAGGGATCCTTGCGATTGACCCACCAATTAAAGTTGAGCATCAGCCCCTGAAACGACCGTTCCAGGAAGCGAGGATCGGCCCGGCCGAGGCTCCGCTCGTACTTGTAGAGCCACAACGTCGCAAAGGCGTGCACGGGCGGATTGACATCGCTGAAGTTCCACTCGTAGGCGGGAATCTGCCCGTTGGGGTGGAAATAGAGATTGCGCAGCATCAGCAGAAGCTGCTCTTTGGCAAAATCAAAGTCCACCAGCGAGAGCGCGAGGGTGTGGAAAGCAAGGTCCCAGGCCGCGTACCACGGATATTCCCACTTGTCGGGCATTGAGATGATGTCTGCGTTGAGCATGTGGAACCATTCGGTGTTCCGAACGCCGTGCCGGGGCGATTCAGCCAGCGGGTGACTGCGATGCTCTTCGAGCCACTTTTCCAAGTCGAAATAGTAATACTGCTTTCCCCACAGCATGCCCGCCAACGCCTGCCGGTGCACACGTCGCTGGTCTTCGGTCAGCGATTGCGATGTGATCCGGTGATAGAACTCGTCCGCTTCGGCAATGCGGGTTTCGAATATTTGCTCAAACTCGCTGAACGCGTCGTCGGCCTGAGTGGATCTGAGCCGCAAGCGCACCGTCTGGCTGCCGCCGGCTGGCACTCCAAGCTGGTAGTGGGCCGCGGCTTTGGTTCCCACGTGGGCCGGATTCACGGCCTCGGCGCGCCCTGCTATTACGTAGGCATGGAACGCGTCCTTCACATAGGGAGACGCATTCGGCCGATCCCAAAGCCGGCCGGCATTACTCTCATTCTCGGTAAAGAGCAGTTCGGGTGATCCATCGCAGGCTAGCCAGTATTCGCCCAGTTCCTGGTGTGAGGCGCCTATGAGACCAGGCGCTACCTGCCGCAGTGAGGGCTTCGAACTCTCCTCGCCCCATGACCATGTGTTTCGGAACCATAGCGTCGGCAGCATGCGAAGACGTGCCGTCTCCGGTCCCCGATTGTGAACCGTAATCCGGACAAGGATGTCTTCCGGACCCTGTTTAGCGCATTCTACGAACACGTCAAAGTAGCGGTCGTCGTCGAATATACCGGTATCGAGCAGTTCGTACTCAAACTCCTCCCGCGACCGCCTGCCATTTGTCTCGACCAGTTCGCTGTAAGGAAACTCCCGCTGCGGGTACTTGTACAGATACTTCATGTAGGAGTGCGTAGGCGTGCTGTCGATGTAGAAGTAGTACTCCTTCACATCCTCGCCGTGGTTACCTTCGCTGTTGGTCAGCCCGAATATGCGTTCCCTTCAGAATGGGGTCGCGCTCGTTCCATAAGGCGAGAGCAAAACACAGCCGCTGCTTTTCATCGCAGATTCCGCCCATGCCGTCCTCGCCCCAGCGGTAGGCGCGTGAGCGGGACTGGTCGTGGGGGAAGTAGTTCCACGCGTTACCGTCGTCGCTGTAGTCTTCCCGGACGGTGCCCCATTGCCTCTCGCTGAGGTAAGGTCCCCATTTCTTCCATGGGATTCCGGCTTCTCGCGCATCGTTCAGCCTCTTCTGTTCGGTGACGTCAACAAACGCGCGCTTCTCCATTTGTTAAATTCCTCCTTCTAAGCCCGCTGTGAGCCACCCTGAGGTTAGGCGCTTCCAAGCATCTTACACGGAACCGAAGATGCTCAGCTCCAATCGGCCACTGAATCTTCTGTGGACTGCGAGCGTCAGTCTGTCCTCGCATGAGGGACGGGTCGCCAACCCAGCGACCAATCAATCGAGTTGCTCTAGCGGCGCATTGGGTCCCTGCCCTTTCAGCACTTTTGAAATAGAAGGCCCTGGAGGACCTTCGCTACCCTTCCCCGATTCGGCCCTCCCCAAGTGGACCATGACGGCCCTACGAGGGGAATGAGACTGGTGCGAAGGTATGATCGTCGGAGATGAAGCCACTCCAGCCCGGCCTCTCCGGCGATACCGAAGCCGACCGCCTGGCCTCCCACTCGTTGCTCAAGATTTTCTGCCCATCCCGACAGGCTTCCGGATAGATTCTCTCACCCGGCGGTAATGTCACCTCAGGTCCTGTGCCCTGGGACGAATCCAGCCGATTACGAGCTATTACCGTGATGGACTTGCAGATTGCGGAAGGAGACGTATGATCAAAGTATGACTCATCGGAGAACACTAATCACCACATCCATTGCGGTGCGGTTGCTGACGTTAGTGACACTCTCGTGCGCAATCGCATTGGCCCAACCAAGCTCCAGGGAAAGATCACAGGGCGGAGCGGCGCGGAAATCATTCTACAGACGGAGGATTCGCCGAAGGTAATCGTCCTGCTGACTGACAGCACGGATGTAGGGCAGCTACAGGGCATGTTCAAGGCCCGCAACAAGAAAATGTCAATGGCCGCCCTCATTCCAGGTCTACCCATACAGGTAGAGGGGGCTTACGACGACAAGAACCAGCTGGTTGCCAAGACCATTAGGTTCAAGGGCAACGATCTGGAACAAGCTTATGCCATCCAGGCTGGTTTGTCCGAGACCAAAGAGGAGCTGGAAAAGCAGAATGCCACGCTTGCGGCGCAGAACGCAGCGCTGAAAGAGCAGCAGGAGGCGTTGACCGAACAGGAGAAGAAGATCGCCGCCAACAAGGCTGCGATCGCCGCTAACAGCGCGCGATTTGGCCAGCTCCACGACTACTACATTATCGACGAAGTGACGGTGTATTTCGGCAACGCCCAGGCAAGAGTGGAGCCCAAGTACAGCCCTCAACTTGTTGCGTTGGCCGAAAAAGCGAAGACCGTCAAGGGCTACATGATCGAGGTAAGAGGCTACGCTTCAGCGTCCGGCAGTGCCGTCCTGAACCAGAAGCTAAGTCAGCAACGGGCCAGCAACGTTACCAACATCCTGCTACAGCAGGGGCATATCCCGTTGACGAACATGTTGGCCCCGGGGGCAATGGGTGAGAGTGAAGAAGCAGCCAAGGAAGACAAAACGCAGGACACTGAAGCCGCGAATCGTCGCGTGGTCGTCCGGATACTTCAGAATAAAGCCATCGCCGGGACCTAGAAGGACTGTAGTGTAAAGCGTATCAGCGATCGCGCCTCGTTGACGCTATTGCGTCAGTTGCTTTAGGGGGGAAGCTTAAACACGAGCGAGACCCCAAGAACTTCGCTTGTGCAGGGCCCTGTTTAGACATATCAACTTTCAACGTCCCAACTCGCTTAGTACGTCGAGAATTGGGGTTGGCGGAATTCTTAGCATTCCGCCGAATGGCTTGTACATCTCCAGGATGATGAAGATAGCGGAGGAGACTGCAGCCGCGCCGAGCGCCAGCGCCACGACCACAGTTGAGTTCGGTGAGACGAAGAGACCAAAGCTGGCAAAGATGACGGCAAGCCATGAGACTACTACCACCAGTTGTGGGAGTGGCACGGCATTCTGCTCCGATTTGAGGAACAGCAGCCATTGGGACTGCCGAAAGGCAAGGATCATGGAGAGGGACTGGGTTTTGATGGCGGCCTCTGCGTCATTCTTCGGCGTCAGAAGTTCCAGTTGGTCCAAAACGATTTCGCCGTATTTCTTCGGCCTGAGCTCGGCTGCACGTGACGACTCGCCTGGCCAGGTGCGGTCGATCCCGGCCTGTACCATTTGGCGAAACTCCGCCCGAATTTCTCTTGTCTCAGGGCCATACCTTGCCAGCGTTTGGTCAATGGTGACAACCTCCGAGGAAATCTCCGCTACGTCGTTTTTGCGGGCATCGGAGAAGGACTTTGCGGAAGACACCAGCATCCCCAGGACCAGCGCTGCCATGGTAGCTATGAGACCGGCCGTAAGCCTTACGACCTCCTTTGGATCCGATCGAACGTGATCTTCGGGAAGGAGCCGGCGGAGAGCCATGCCAATGAGAGCGGCGGCAAAGATAGATACAAACGTTATAAAGCTGGCCACGGTTGAATTCATAATGTTTGCTGCTCTCTTTTCTGGCGCCGCGCCTCGATACTGTAAACCACTCTGCGGACGCCTCTTCATTATTTCTCAGCCTGGATTCGCTTGACCAGTAAATCGGCGAATAGGTGTTACTGCTCTACTACGGTCCAAGTGGAATGGGGTCGAAGTCAGGCATTGCGGTAGCCGTTTGTGTCGTGTCCTTCCGCAGATCCTTTTTCAGCGACACGCCATCTGGTCGATCATGAAGGTCGTCACGCCCGAGGTGTTGTACTCCGCCGGATAGGCGACAAAGGCGAATCCATTGACCACTTTTCCGTCGACTATATAACTCTTCGCGCCACCGGGCGCCTTGCTGCTTTTGGCCAGTCGGCACGTGGAGGTAGTAGCCGTGGAATCGCATGTGCGCCTCCGGCTTCACGCGATATCCTTCAGCGGTTGCCAAGGCCGCCAGCGACCCGAGGGGGCTCGTGGCCTGCCCGTCCGGCGACTTCCAAGCCGTTCTCTGCTTGCCGGGGGCGCAAATGAACTTCATCGCGTAATGTCTCGCAGCAAATTCAATCGCTGGCGGCAGATCGCTCGATCTTGCAATGCTCCAGCGTGCACTATCGCTCCCGGGTTCATCGATTACCGAAGCTCCATCCTAGCCCTGAGCTAGCTCCATAATCACTGCCGGAAAGACCTTTAGGAGGATGGCTGTCCCAGTTACCGTAGAAGGAGACATTCCAAGTGAGTCCGCCAAAGACCTTCACGTAGTAAGTAGCCGTCGTATTCGTGAACACTCGGCCAGGTTGGGATACGGCCGGGAGCACGGACCCACTAATGGTCAAATTCGTTTTGTTGAAGGCGAAAAACTGAGCTTGACCAACGATCAAAGCGGCGGCAACGTTTTGCGTTGCTTGCTGGCCCAAGGACTGGGAATACCGCGTGTTTTGCCAGGCTAAGCCGCCAAGTAACCAGATGTTCGTGCGATTTGTATTCTTCAAATATCGGCCAATTCCACCCCCGAGATTTGTCCGAAAATCTATTCCTTGTTCGGAGCTTTGAAGAAAGTCAGTGACTCCCGAATAAAACCAGTTGTCCCACCGAAGCAATCTGCCGGCATATAGGTCAAGCGCGTTTCGTGTCGAAGCCGTTGAGCCAGTGCTGGAGGCTAGCGTCGAATTGTAGTTAGCCGCAGTCACCCATCGTTCCCTTGGATACTCAAGCAGGGCGGCGATATTATATTGCGTTGCCTGATTGCCCTTGGAGTACGAAATCCCCGAATTGATCTGCCCATTGAACCGCTGCCAAAAGTTTTCCGATGTTTGCGTCATTCTGGTGATCTTCGAGCGATCCAGCACCGTGACTTCATTGGGAGTCGCTGAAATCTCGATCTGGATCGGCCGCTTTCCAGACAACTGAACCGAGTGTAGGGTGCCGGTGTAGACCGATCCATCTTGTGTCTTCACGAGAAACAGCTGCTTGCTTTCGAGGTGATCTACCTTCGCCCAGTCCACCGAGCTGGTGCCGGATATGTAATCGAGGCTGACGAAAAGAGTGCCAGAATTAAGGCCTTTGATCTCGCCTGTCAGCCGATCGCCGTTGTTCATCACGAGGATGTCCGTTTTCTCTCGGGCCACAAGAGGTATAGCGATGGCAAACGTAGAAGAAAAAATCACCATCCGCGTGCACAGATGCTGTAGAGCAACCGCTCGGGATGGAAGAAAACCTGTACGCATTTCAGCAGCCTCCAATAGCCATCTCGAAGAGTCGGAGATCTGGAACCTCGGACCCTTAGAACGCCGCGATGCGCGCGATAAGCCACAAGGGTGCGGCCGCCGATGGCATAAGGCGCGATTAGCCACGACCAACAAGGTAGGTGAGACAAGCAGCGCTTAAGCGTGCCTGTGAGCAGGAGCGCTAGTCCGACAAACGAGAAATGGCCAAACGGGACATGAGCAGTGGGTAGTCCCGCCGCACTAAGTCCACCCGCAAATCCGAGGCCATGTAGCAGATCAAACAAGAAAGCCACGAGCCATGGCTTGCGCTGCGCCAGCCCAGTTGGATTCGTATGTTTTCGAAGTACTTCCCGGGCGGCCGAGGACGATTTGCATAGACGCATGGGCGTCCCTGCACGAACTCGCAGGAATGGATGAGACCACGTCCACTTTCTTGTATCTCGCTGCCTCTCAGGACTACTCTTGCACTTGTTCGAGCTCGTAATTGGCGTACCCGAATTCATTGATCCGAGCGGCCAGGTACTTGTCGCCCAGCTTGTAGACGGTCACTGCGAAAGGCGTCTCGCCAAGCGTGGTGATAATTTGCCCGCCGCGAATCTCGTACGGTGCCGGCGATCCCAAGGCACCCGCGCCCGTCACGTCGAATAATTCACCCGGCTGCTGCGGTGGCCTCCCATCTATGCTGAGAAGCAGACGTCGTCCTTCCTTGCCGTAGGAAATCGTGAACCGCTGACCGGTAACCAGGTTCCGAACGGTCAGCGTCTTTCCCACCACCAACTGCCTTAACTGGGCATCGTCGAGAGTCTCGGCCCGCTTCTGCTTCAGATCTGCAACCATGACCTGCTTTTCGCCCTTGCGCGCTTCCTCCGGCGTCGGGGTGTACCAGATGGGAGAAGTCCAAGCACGCTCCTGGACCGTGGCGGGCGCGAAGGTCGGTGGTGGCACTCCCAACTTCTTGGCATCGTAGGTGGTCCATCGGGGCGTCTGTATCTGCAGCACACGGACGTAATAGAACGCGTGCAAACTGGGATCGAAGTCGGGGTCCCTCCACACCTTCCTGAGTTCGACTGCACCGATGCTGTTCGTGTAAGTCGCGTTCTTGACATCAACCGTGTTGCCTACCGCGGGGACTTTGCCGGTAGCCGAATCGGGCTTGCGATTGCCGGACCATGCCACGTCGTAGATCTTTTCGAAGATCTGGCCGCTCTTGGTCCAGCCCTTGATGACTTGAATGCGGTCAAGGTTGCCGTCGTCAGGGTCTTTGACCGCCCACACGATGAAAGTTGGCGCCTTTCCCGCTTTTGGCGGAAGGTCGCCGCCCATAGGCACGCCCTTGGCATACCCGGTCTTCACCCAGTCTTTCTGGCTCAGTACGTCGGGTCGGAAATCCCAGCCGCCGAAGAGCCGGACCTTGATTCGCACGCCGCTGGTGCCGAAGGTCTCCTTGCGCTGCATGGCGGCGAAGATCGACTCGCGAGTGTTCTCTTCCGCCCACACACCACCCAGGCCGCCAGTGCTGAGCAGACCCAGATTCATGCCCGCTTCTTTCTTGCCGCTCAGGCGCATCTCCGGCGTGGCGTCCAGCAAGCCGTGTCCGCCAAAATAGTCGCTCTGGCTGTAGCCGGCACCGGTGTCATGTGAATCGCTGGCGCCCTACGACCCCCATCTTGTAGGAGTTGTATCCGCGACTATCTTGCATCGCCAAGCCGTTCTGCCATGCCTCACGGATGTAGCTGCCGTGGATTTTGGGAGTCCGTTCCACCCCGCCTAGCAGGTAATTGAGTAACTCGTAGTCAGCGAACTCATCGTTGGGAGAAAGTACTGGAGTGGTTTCTGATGTGCCCTTGAGCTGATGGATTTCGGTTAGCGGCTCGTTGTTCACCCGCTCCTGCGCCCAGGCAGCGTCGATCGGCCGGTTCTTGCTGTCAACCTCGAGCGGAAACATAATACCGTCGCTCAGGTTGGCATTATGCGAGATCGCCAATACCTCATTACCCGCTTTGCGCTGTCCGTCCATCCAGTTCCATAGATCCTCGGGCTGATCTGAGTCCAACGAAGAAAAGGGATATCCCGGCACCTTCTTGGAATCTTCAAAGATGATGTTGCGGTGCATGTTGCGATTGTCCGGCGTCGAACTCCATTCATAGGCCGCAAAGGTCGTAAACTTGCCCGGCTGGTAGTACTTGTCCGCAATGCTGACAATCTCCTTCCAGACACTGCCCTTCACCTCGGGGTTCGTCAGTTCCGGGAGTGGCTCGTTCTTACTAATTGAGCCGCCAAGAAACATGTACACGCGCATGATGTCTTCTTTGCTTCGGACCGTCAGCTTTTCCGCAATGGGTAATTTGCTGATCGGTGAGTCGGGGTCGTTTGCCAGAGAAACCGTGCCAACGTACTCGGCGTGATCGGTTACCGCCATGAAATCGAGCGGACGAGTGATCTTCACTTTGTAGCCGGCAGGATGGTCGATCGGCTGTCCCATGGCGAACTTGTAAGCGTCTTCGGGTCCGGCCTTGGTATTGCCAAAAACGTAGGCGTCAAACGACCAGCTGGTGTGGATGTGGGTTTCCCCGAAGTATGCGTTGCGCTCGGGATTCGGCTGCTGCGCGAATGCCGGTGCGACCGCCAAAGTTACGGCGATGGCCAAGAAGACGATTGCGATCCAACGACTCCTCATGTTCATAAGTGATCCCTTCTTGCAAACCCATTGATAAGAAGAGGCCTAAATCCATCGTGCTTGTCGCTTTCGCCATGCTGTCACGAGGGCCCCTGAGAAAATTTCTTGTTCGATTCGAATTCTCCTTCACAACTCTCACCTGGCGTGACCGCGAGCCAGAGATCCAGCGACCCGGAAGGGGGGCTTCTTAACGCTATAATTACCCTCCAAGCTTTTGGTAATTCGAATTCGTGGTTGTGACGACTAGTTGCTTTGCGGTTGCGCTAAGCACTGTCTGCTGAACATAGTTGGTGCCGTCTGGAAGGCTGCCCATCTGCACTTGCAATTTCACGGCATCTTTTTCCTGCCCCATGTAGGTATTGATGTTCAGAGCGGTTATTTTCTTGGCGGCAGTGTCAAACGTGAGGGTCATCCTATCGCCGGGCTGGGCATAATCAGTGAAGACCAAGTTCAGCGCGCCGGGTACAGGGTTCAGGGACAGCTTGCCTGCCTGGTAGGCCGTCTGCATCTTCTGAGGGTCGGGCGGCACGTACATGGTGAGGACAGCCTTCACGTCTTGCATGTAGTCTTGCATTTCCGCCTTTTTTTTCGCGATGACTCTTTGCTTCATCCTGCCACCACTCGGAGGCTCCGGAGGAGGACCGATCAGAGTTTTCTGAACCTGTCCATCAGGGCCGTACAGGCAACTATTCTTGGTCGGAGGCTTGGCGTCACCCTTCAAGGTGAGCTGGGTTGTTTCGATCCACTGATACTGCCGGAGCTTCTGCTTGTTCTCCGCCATGGACTGTTTTACAGCGGCTAGCTTTCCCTGAAGCTCAGGATTCTGGGGAAGTACCGGGACGGCAGCGACAACCGCTACGGCGCCAATGATCATCATGCGTTTACTTTTCCAATTCATCGGACTCTCCTTCCGCAACCTGCACAGAGCATCACAACGAGGCAATGAGTCGGCCCAAAAACGAAGAAAATCAGAATACGTATCCTTGCATCTCGCCGCCCTCTCTAAAAGTCGCACACCCGCGACCGATTGGTTGTCATGGGATGCTCTGATTCGTGAAGTCTCCTCAGTTTTCTCGATCTTTTTCCAAATGAGAGCCATGTCAACGATGCACGTTCCCCTTACGGTGTAGGCACCACGCGATAGAGGACACCATTCGCACCATAGGAGGGGCTGAACCAGGTGTTGCCGCACAAATAATAAGTTCCACCTCCCGAAACATGGGGACTGATGCAGCCGGCAGGCAGCGCTCCATAAACTGCGCCCATCTGATACGTGACGTTGGCGGTACCCGCAGCAACACTCGCGTTGGCGGCGGCGACATTGGCGTTCGTTGCGGCCGTATTGGCGTTCGCTGCCGCCGCATTAGCATTCGCAGCCGCAGCGTTGGCGTTGGCAGTGTTCGCGTTGGCCGCGCCGGCTGAGTAGCCCGAACTGTATGCGCTCGCGCTTTGGGAACTGGCGTTGGAAGAGGCTGCGGCGGCGCCAACGGCCATGCCGACTACAGCACCCGCGGCTGCGGCCCCTCCAGTCGAAACGCAGTTGTAGCACCCTGTTCCGTAGTAGGCCACGGTTGTGGGCGGATGATACCCATAGTAGGCAGTGGGTGGATGATACGCAGAAGCGTAGGTTGTCGTTCCGTACGGGGTCGTGTGGGTCGCACCTGCTCCATAAGCTCCCGTTGTGGTGCCGCCGTAGGCGTTGGTATGGCTCGTGCCGCCACCATAGGCGTGCGACGTACTGGTGCCATATGTGCTGGTATGACTTGTACCCTCGCCGGCCGTGTGCGACGAGCTGCCACCGTAGGCGTTGGTGTGGCTGGTTGACCCGTAACTATGCGACGTGCTGCCGCCATAGGCGTTTCTGTGCGCCTGGGCCCGGGCCGTGGCGCACAGGACCAAGCCGATTACCAGACTGGCCAAGCTAACAATCACTTTTTTCATGACGTGATTTCCTCCTTCATTACGGTTGCACTTTGGGTCGTTTCGCTTTGGACGGAGGCGCGCCCGGAGCCGTATTGCCTGGATTAGGCTCCGCCTGGAGGTGAGCGAACGGAATGCGTTTCGCATTGGCGGTGTCCGAGAGCACGAAGACATCCGGGGGGACCGTCCTGTCGAGTTGCCAGTTGGAGAACTCCACTTGGCCGCGCGAACGCTCTGGGTCATCTAGAAAAATTGCGCGGACCATCCGGGGAAGTTTGTCCTCGGTTCCAATCCACAGCTGGATAAACACCCCGTTATCGATGTATGCGACCATGTCCGTCGTCGTTTCTGCGACCACGTGGGATTGGCCGATATAGTAGGCAAGCGTCAGCCCCCCGGACATATCCTTATAGGGGTCGGCAACGATCAAGTCGGTGAAGTTGAAGAAGATTCCGGCGGAATGGTAGGCGGCTTCCAACATGGCGTCAATCGTAGGCGGAGCATCGGCAACCGCGAGCAGGTTCTCCGCCGGCGCGTAGGCCATCATGGTTTTGCCATTGTAGTAGAACTCCGAGGCTGGACCGTCACCAGAAATGATCACACGCAGCTTGTCAGGCCTCTGTAGAGTGGCCTCTGACTTTGTCGCATAGACAAGGGGAGGGCCCTGGCGGCTAGGGGACTCGGCGAGTTGCACTGCCGTGAACGACAGGGTCTGCGCAGCAGCCAAACGTTCGCTCACAGCTTTGAGTAGTTCGATTGCCTTGGGCTCGAGATCCGGCTTGGGCGGCGTGGTCGGCGGCTTCTTGGCCTGCGTGGTCTTCTTCTCTGCGGACGGCGTTGTATTTTGAGCGTTTGCGACTCCGCCCATCATCGAGAGAGTCAGCAGGGACGTCAGAAATGCCTTCCCAAACATCCTTCTCATGGTTGCCTCGAACGTTTGAATTGAACTAGACGCTTCTAGGAAATTATCCCGCATTCGAACTCTCCTTAGCGATCGGCGCCGCAACACTATTGATAGTGCGCACCTGCGGATTGCTCTTGAGAAATGCGATCGCTTTTTGTTCTTCAGCGCTTGGCGGAGCCTTTTCGCTTTTCTTGGTGCACAACTGCTCGCATATAGATGTCGGATACTTCTGGATCATCTTTTCGGCGACCTTGTCCAGGATCGGGTATTGTTCGGCGGGCGCTCCTGGCTTTTAGGACCCACCTGCGTCGAGCCACGCTGCATTGGTTGTGATCTTTTTCAGGAAGCTGGAAACCCGAATAGGTTCTGCCTCGAGACGCGCTGGAAGACCGGCCAAGAGTTGATCAGGCATCTCCGCTCTGAACACCTCTTGATTCTGCTGGGGCCTACTCGGCAGAAATGCGAGCGTGCATGTGCCAGCCCAGGCGACATCCTTTCACATTTAGATATCGGACTGAGGAAAGCCATGGAGATCCGAAGAAATCGCTTCGCGCTCCCGGCCGATTTTATGTGGGTCAAGCGGGAAGGTGATCGACCCCCTCCGTTCAATCCCGGCGTGAGCTACTTAAATGTCAACGAAAACAAGCTATCCTGACCCCAGGAGCAGGCTACCGGTTTGTGGACCAGGACAAGCTGAAGGTCGATGCGAGAGTCGGCTTGCGGTATAGGCATCTTGGACAAAACTTGAGCTTCCAGCGGTCTGGGATTTTTAGCAATTCCTCACAGTCTGCCAACTGGGTAGATGCCGTTGCAAGAGGAAAATTCGAGGGCGTGCTGACGCCCAAGCTGCTGGTCACCTTTCTTGGATACGCCGGTGGTGGCGGTGCCAATCTGGATTATGAAGTCGCCCGTCTTGCTCTGAAAGTTTCGCAAAGAGTGCTTGCAGGCCGGCTGGCGCTACCTCAATGTGAACCACGATACGAATGCATCAGCCTTGTTCGTTTACGATGTCCATCAGTCGGGGGCGCGGGAGTGACCATCAGATTGAAGTAGGAGCAGTCGAGTCTCTGCCGAGGAGAGTCAGATGAAGAAACAAATCGCGGTACGTCGCGCGCTTGTTATGTTCCTTGCCTGTTGCCTCGTCACCTTCGTGCAGCAAGCAGGGCAATCGCAAAATAGACCGTCGCAAACTGCGCCGTCTCTGACGGATACGCAACGGAACAATGTTCTAGAGTACATCGAACTCTTGCGTACGGACGTGCAGGGTCAGAAAGCCGAGATCATGGGCGCTCTGATGGGCCTGGGCGTGGATCAGTCGGCTAAATTTTGGCCGATCTATGGTCAGTACGATGCGGACTTGACGAAACTGAACATTCTGAGAGCCGGGAACGTTCAGGACTACACGCGCAATTACTCCCAGTTGACTGATCCTAAGGCGGATAAGCTGGCTCAGGATTCTCTCAATTATCAGAGGCAGCGTTCTGATCTTTTGGCGAGATGCTACGGGCGCATGAAGGACTCGTTGGGCCCCGTCGAAGCCATGCGGTTTCTTCAAATTGAAGGTCAGTTGCTTGCAATCATCGATCTTCAAATTGCTTCCGCGTTGCCAGGTCCGATAGAACGACAACCGCCACCAACGCCAACGCAAGTGCAAACGCAGGCAGCACCGACAAGAGTAACCGTCCCGGCGGGAACGCGGATCCTGGTCCGAATGGTCGATTCCGTGGATTCGAGCAAACAAGAGACGGGATATCGCTTCACGGCCAGGCTCGAGACAAATCTGCAGGTTGGGGATGTAGTAGTTGCACCGAGGGCTACGACCGTCTATGGCCGCCTTGCCAAGGCCAAGTCAGCGGGCAATATGTCCGGCGGAGCCGAACTGACGCTGGAACTGACGGATATCGTCATCAGTGGCACAGCATATCCGCTTCTTACCAGTAACTATGAAGTGGCCTCACAGGGACAGGGTAACAAGACAGCACGCAGAATCGTGGGAGGTACAGGACTCGGTGCGCTAGTTGGCGGACTCGCGGGCGGGGGTAAAGGCGCCGCAATCGGCGCCGGTGCAGGCGCGGCGGCTGGAACTACCCTATCCGCAGCGACAAAGGGCAAGCAAGTATCTGTGTCAAGCGAATCCTTAGTCGAATTTCGGCTGCAACAACCAGTTAGTCTTCCGGTGGCAAGGTAACCGGGGGTTGGCGGGTTGGCGATTTCGGCCACGCCAAATTCTCCTTCCAGATCGGAAGAGTTTTCTGTGGCCGGATTGGACGATAGAGTTTGGAAGATGCGAATATCCCTCGCAAATACGGGGCACTTGAAATTAAGATTCGCGAGTCGTTGCTTACCCGCGCCGTGGTGCTGCCGATACAGCGCTTTATTCAAACCTTCAGGGAGTCAGCAGCTTCAGCTATCGCAGTATATTGGGTTACGGAGGCAGCCTTGAAAAAAACTATTTGGTTTGCCAGTCTTACAACACTATTCGTCTTCACGACACTTGCAACGGCACAGACGCAGGCTCCAGCGGGCGTTCCTGTTTTTAAGGTTTCACCTGTCAGCAGTAAGATTACGTTCCATGTGGATGCATCGTCGAAGATTGACGGAACCTTCAACAAATGGGACGCTTCCCTGACTTTTGCTTCGACTGACGTGTCGACAGCCGTTTTGGATATTGAGATTCAGGCCGCTAGTGTCGACACAGGAAGTGGAATCAAGAACAAGACATTAGAGGGCAAAGACTTTTTTGACGTGGACAAAGATCCTCTAATCACATTCAAGTCGACAAAAGTTGTACAGAATGGCCCGAATACCTTTGAAGTCGATGGCAATTTTACGATACGCGGAGTCACAAAGCCTGAGAAACTGAGCGTAGTGATGTCTGGCAAGGGGACAGGTTCAGGCAGTATCACAGGAACGATGGCCTTTGATCGTAAGGACTATGGCATGAACAGCGGCATTCCATTCATGAAAATAGCTAATCGGGTCGAGGTAAGTGTCGATCTCAAAGGAAATCGTATCAGCGGACCTCCGCCGTCTTTCAAACAATAGCCGATTCGGTTGGGCTCTAGAAATAATCCCAGTGGCCGACAAAGTGGCTAGTCGAAGAGTTCATTGCTGTGAATTTGACCCTTCACAGCGCTATCGATCCATTGGCGCCTAGCGATTCGCCACAGGCATGGATGGCCGAATCGATGACCGCAAGGCGGGCTGGGAAGGGAAGGGGATCTGGACAACCCGGGGACGTGCACACCGTCCCACAGCGAGACGGGGAAGGGGACTGCGCCGAGACCTACGACGTCAATCAAGGCTTTGCGTAGCAAGGGGCACTGGATCTCGAGTGCAATGAAACCGGTCATACGGCGGGTCTGGTTCGGTCAGATGATCGAACAGCAAATGTCCGGAGTTTTTTTGAGAAGAAGCGAGTCGTGAAAGCCGAGCGGCAGTCGAAAAAACTTGACTCCGGTTCCCGCGAGGCGGTTCGATGAAACGGTTTCCGGCTTGCCGAATTGCTATCTTGTGCCTCGTTTTCACTACCCTTTCGCCTTGTCTGTGGCCACAAGGGATTGTCGCCGAGTCGACAGCCCGGGCGCGCGTTTCGATTCACCCGGGACCGGCGGCAGTGACGCGAATTGACAGCAGGCCTTTCCAATTCGGAGAAAACATCAATTTCATCTCACTGCTGCGGGTCCCTGTTCGGGTCCTCAACTCGACCGTGCGGCTAACTGCCTCGAGTACGGCGCATTGACTTCCCTTCAATTCGCTCAGGACACACCGGAAACTGAACCCCCGACTGGCAGCGCTCTCACTTCACCCGCGCATCACGCTTCCGCCGAAGATTTTGCAACGCGAAACGAGGCGCTGTCTACGGCCGTGCCTTTCTCGGATGTAATGGCGGTCGCACGGAATAGCATTGACGACCGAGCCATGAAGAACAACGCCGAGTCAGAGTCCAGTGATCGTGCCGACCCGAGTATTGCACCTGTCGAGCCCAATAAGGCCGGCAAGCAAGAACAAGCTGCGGCAAGGATCAAGTGGAAGCCCCTTCTGCTGGAAACGCTCCTGAGTACGGGTATCATGCACACCTTCAACCTGTGGACCGAAGCAGGGACGCGGGATGCCCTCTATGGACACTGGTTTCAGGATTGGATGCGTTCGGTCGGTGAACTGCGGGGATGGAGCGACAGCGACAGGTTTATGGCTCCATACGTCGGCCATTCCATTCAAGGCTCGATTTATTGTTTCACCCTGCGCCAGAACGATCCCCAAAATCGCGATGTTCAATGGGGCGATGGCCGCGATTACTGGATCAGCATCCTCCGCTCCATGGCTTTCTCGGCGGCAGCGCACGCCCAATGGAAGATTGGCCCCCTCAGCGAAGCCTCCATCGGCAATGTCATGCTGCACGCGTCCCCAGGCTACATTTGCCTGGTGACGACTCCAACGCTGGGAGCGCTCACAATGATTGGAGAAGACATGCTGGACCGGTACCTCATTATCGGCCTCGAAAACAGATCGACCAACGGGACGTTGATTATTCTGGCACGGACCTTTCTGAATCCCGGAAGATCATTCGCCAACGTGACGGCATTTAAGAGCCATGGTATCGAGCAACGCGTATGGGGTTGGAGAACGCACAGGATTTCTTCATCCGCAGAGAAGTGGTGGCGGATTACAAGGCTGGAGTTGGGCCAAAGCTATTTGAATTCGTTAAACGGACAGAGGTGAGCCCACATTCCGATTCGAATGTCGCAGTGATCGAGTTGGCGGCGTACGCCAACTACGAGAGATTCTCCGGGAGGAACTGCATGGGCGGCGGAGGTTCTGGCGCTGCCCGGATCAATGCGGCCTGGCAAATCGTTACGGAAGTGAACGGCTGTCTGATCATGGGCTTCCCGGTGTCCACCCAGAGCGGCGACTCGTTGTTTTATGGTGGCGGTCCACGGTGGACTCCGCGGGCCTCTCATAAGGTGTCACCCTATTTAGAGTTTCTCGTCGGCGGGAGAAAGGTCACCTATGATGTGAACGATCCGTCGCTTCACGAGCTTTTGAAGACTGAATGGAACGATGGAAACGGCACACTGCCACACTATCCGAAACGAAGCGATTGGTCCTTTGAGACGGCCAGCAATGGAGCCAGCATTGCTGCCGGCGGTGGCGTTGATCTGGTGTTCACTCGTGCTTTCGCGTGGCGCTTCAGCTCACAATACACCCATTCGTGGATGCCAACCGTACAAACCATCCGCCCTGAGAATGGATTTCGCCTAACAGCCGAAGTGGTTCTCCGCGTCGGCACATGGTAGCGGTGAGAGCTGTGCCGGAACGCCTCATGGGTGATAGGCAGGACAGCTTGCCCACACTATTGGTGCTAAAAGTTCTCAATCATTCAGACGTTACTGTTCTGAGTATTGCCGGGCATCGCCACGTGGCGGCCGTCCGGGGAAGGTACGCCCCACGTGTTCGGCGTCAACTATTTCTTCGCGGCCAGGAGATCTAATTGTCGCCGAACACCACATGACGACGCCTCCTTTCTGCTCCCATAGGAGATGGACATTACCCTTCAGATCTAGACGCAGCAAGGCTACACCACCTGGTATGGGGCTGGACACTGGCAGCCCCTTTCCATCTGCC
This sequence comes from uncultured Acidobacteriaceae bacterium, assembly GCA_963771305.1. Classification (GTDB taxonomy): domain Bacteria; phylum Acidobacteriota; class Terriglobia; order Bryobacterales; family Bryobacteraceae; genus CAJCIT01. Next base: position 33,537 of record CAVYTS010000040.1, on the reverse strand, counting down.
GTCCAATCGAGGCCATCGTCCCCAAGACTCCACCCTCTGGAACGCGATTCAGGGATTCCGGTAAGGCCAGGCTCTTACGGGGGTGCTGACTGTGGCCGAAACCGGTCCGTCGAGAGTCGCCGTCCAATGGCGGCTCGTGAGCGGCGTTCGGAAGACTTTCGTCACTATTGGTGCCCTTCGGGACGTGGCGGCTTGTTGACGCGGTTCCGCTGGGTCCGCTTGCTCTCCTCCGAAGCGGAGAGCTACGCGCGCTGTTAGAGGCCCGTATGATGCCGCGCGGCAGTTACTTGATGCCGAAGGTGACACCCAGGAAAAGGCCCTGAAACGTGATTTGCTGGGAGAGTTGCTTGTGCGTCTGATCCAGGTATAAGCGCCGATACCCAAAGTCCAAACCAATCTTCTTCAACGGAAAACCAATGCCGGCAAAGGCCTGGCCAGTCAGATCGGAACCCACTCCATAGCCGCCGATATCCCCTTTGACGAAGCCACCCAGGCTCTTATAAATCTTGAACTGAGCCCGCATGGCCAGAACTGGGTTCACGAAACCGACCGTTTGCGAGAGACCCGTACCACTGCTGATAAGAGGAGGGTTCGCGTTGAGCCCCGTATCGACATACCAGTACTGCATACCGACTAAAGCGTCTAGGTTGAAACGGTCGGTCGCCACGCCGCGATACCCGATTTCGTTGTCCCAATAGAAGGTGTTATTGCTCGCGTTGACGGTTAATTCGCGGGGGAAGCCCGCCACCGCCTTCACCTTTTGCGCACCCACTCTCATGTAGAGCTGATCGCTGAGGAACACGATGCGGCCTTTCCGGATTTCTTCGGTCGCCATCACGCCAAACTTGAGGTTGTTGAAGATATCTTTAAAAGGCACATTGAAATTGACCTCGTGTTGACCGAGCTTCATGTCGCCGTCAATGCCCGCGAACCAAAGGTAGGGGGTAATCAAGAAGTGCCAATCTTTGTCCGCGGAAATGTCCTTGGAGAAGTCTCCTTCCAACGCGGTCTGGGCCGATGCGGTGCCGGCCAAAACAGAGAACATCGCCATCGCGATGACAATACGTAGCTTCATAGTTGCTCGCCTTCCTCTCTGCGAGCCGATCTTGGATTTGCCAATAGGGAGCGACCCGGCTTTGCGCTGGCAAGCAATCGAGCGGCGTCCCTCCTGGTACAGAAGACGGCGCAGGTCCACTGATAATGAACTGATTTATCAAAGACAACCAGTGGGGTACGCCTATCCATGCGCCTGCTGTTTTTGACGCAGCCTCCCTGCGCCATCGTGTCGAGTAGGGTAGTCCCCCGTTTCCAATCGAAGCCCCATCGCTTCGGCCCCGATTAAGATGTCTGGTCCTTCGCGAAGCTTCACAGCTGGCGGCTTCACATCCCGAAGATTATCACGGAAGAACTCTCCGGGCATGAGTTCACGACCGCAAGTTCACGACCGCTAGCCGAGGGTGCGGACGCTGGATGAGGAGTTGGAGAAGTTTTAGCGGTGAAGGCTAGCGGGGAGCCGTATCGGTACTTGGCTCTGGACGCGCGGACGGCTCAATGCGGAATTAGGCGGTGCTGGTGGCAATCGGCATTACCGGAAAGGCTGGCGTAACGTGCTGGCGGTGAAACTGGCCGCGCGGGAGAGTGCCTCCAGCTGGCCAAACCTGCTGGTTAGCCCACGACTGCGGTCGTTGCGTCGTTTGCAGGATGCTACTCAGCGCTGGGATTCTTTGCCTTGTTTTCAAGCGATTTCTGGCCAGTGGCTTGGGTGATTTCAGATTTGCGGACCGCTCATCCGGCTTCGGCGAGCAACGGTCAGGGAACCAGACGGAAGCAACGTCTCTGATAATGCACCTCACTCCCGTGCACTCTCTAGCTCCAAGAACCGCTCGAACCAATGGCGGATCTCACGTTTGATCGTCGGGCTGAGCCCGTTTCGAAGACTGAAGGTGTGAATGACAGAGCCAGTCGCAGTAGGGTACACGGCGACTTGAAGGTCTCGAATACCGGAAGTCGTAGCGGACACACTGAAGGAGACACATTTTCCTTTCTCGACATCGATGTCCTTCAGGAAATCCTTGACCTCCCCGGCCAAATCCATAATGTCGGAACCTCCTCCCAGACGTCCTTCACGAAGAGCATGTGGAGGACCTACGGAGCTTAGAGTCGATCGTTAGAACACAAACTAAGCTTCATCCTGCTGCTGGACGGCTGGTCTGGATTGTGTGTTCCGATCGCACTCTCCCTGCTCGAACAAACACTCTTCCCCATACGCTCCATGCTCTTCGGAGCCTGTGTCTCAAGAGGAAGTCGGTGTTGGGTGAGTTTTATTGCTCAGGGTCTGGGTGTTAGCCCACAAGAAGTGTGTCATGGACAGTAGTCATGACGTCGTAGTTCCTAGCGCCGTCCGCACGGCGATCAGCAAGTACAGAGACAGCTTGAAAGACAAACCCCCTTCGGACTTGGCAACCGTTGTCACCCGCGAGGCTGTCTCGCGCTCCGGCATCGAAGCGGAAGCTGTCGATCATTTGGTTTTCGGCAACGTGATCCACACCGATCCGAAGGACATGTATATTTCACGCGTTGCGGCAGTCAACGCGGGTATTCCCGTCGAGACCCCGGCCTTAACGCTGAACCGACTATGCGGAAGCGGTTTGCAAGCCATCGTCTCCGCCGCAAATGATCAAGCTGGGGACGCCCAGGCTGCGGTGGCGGGGGGTGCCGAATGCATGACCGGTCGCTTTACTGGCTGCCCAGCATGCGGTGGGGCCAACGGATGAGTGATGGTGCGGTGGTTGACGCGTTGAACGCGGCCCTAACCGATCCTATCGAGAACGTTCATATGGGCCTCACGGTTGAGAACCTGGCGACCAAGTACAAGATCAGCCGTGAGCAACAGAACGAATTCGCGGTTCAGAGTCACCGGCATGCTCTGGCGGCGATTAAGAACTGCCGCTTCCAGGAGCAGATCGATCCCGGGAAGCAAGGGCCAGTGTGCACCTTTAGTGCTGATCTCACGCCTATTATTTTCGGCCGGAAGTAGGCGTTTTCTTTAGTACTTCTGCGGCCGGCTGCTTCATCTATCGGTTGTTGCTCACCACAGCCGACTCTCAGGCTTTTCGGACGGACCAGCCCAACATAAGCAATCCGCTGGCGACGATCCAACTCCCGGCCACTCGAACCGCGATGCGGGTCCAAGGCCAGCGGAGAGAGACCACGAACGAGGCCATCAGTGCAACCAGGACGAATACTGCGAATACTAGCCCAAGCAGCGCGACGGCGCCGACGCCCGGCTGGCCCATGGCTGCTCCATTGAGGTAACCGTGGACGAGGCCGAGCAGAGCAGCGAGGGCGGTCATGGCCCGCAGTGAGAGTTTGGCGTCCGCGGCCACCAAGCCTCCGAACAGCAAGAACGAGAAGGTGGTGAGGAGAGCAGGAACGCTGGCGGTTGTCGCGAGACCGATGAAACCGCCCAGCAGCCAGGCGGCGGGAAGCACAAAGAGAGCCCGCCGGCCGTACGCGCTTCCCCGCAGCCCAGCGAGGAGAGCCAAACCGATCACGGGCACTAGGTCCTCGGGGCTCAGCAGGAAATGCAGGAGCCCGTCATAGACTGGCCCCATCCCGGTGGAATTGAGGTGCGCCTCAGCGGACAACGGCAAAAGTGCGATGGCCAGCAGGATCCCGGCGAGCGACAGCAGCTTCTGTTTGATCCTTCCAGCGAAGTTCACGCGAATGCCTTCCATAAGAAGTAGACGCCTGCTACGGCTACGACGCCGCCGGCGGCCCGCACGAACGTCTGCCCCCATTGCCAGCGATGAACTGTACCGATGCTAATCCCCACGGCGTGCAGGCAACCGGTTGCGATGACGAAGCCCATGCTGTAGAGCAGTCCGCTTTGGCCGGGCGGCAATTCAGTGCCGTGTGCGTAGCCGTGAAAGATGGCGAAGAATCCCACCAGCGCGGCGGCTGCGGCGAGCGGCGGGCGAAGGTCCAACAACACCGCTGCTCCGAGCAGAATGGCCGAGGCAGCGATACCGTACTCAATTCCCGGCAGCGGCACTCCCATCAATCCGAGCATGCCCCCGAACGCCATCACCATCGGGAAGGCAACCGGGAGAACCCAGATGGCCGGTGCGCCGAGTTGCGCTCCCCACAGACCGACAGCAATCATCGCCACCACGTGATCGAGTCCTGAGATGGGGTGGCGAACGCCGCTCAGAAATCCGGCAGCCTCGCCTTTTTGGATATGAGCTTGAGCTAATTGAGTGGAGAGAAGTAGCGCGCACAGCAAAGCAAGCGGTTGCGCGATGAAGCGTGGTTGCGGAGCTTTCATCGTGCGCCTTCCAATAAGATGAACAGGCGTTGCACCGTCCAGAACGCGCCCAGCGATCCCACGGTGTAACCAGGAATCGCTTGTGCCCATCGCGGCCAGCGCACTTCCAGAATGTGGAAGGCGCGCTCCAGCCCAAGAATCAACCCGATGAAGCCGAGTTGGCCCAGTTCCACGCCGACATTGAAACTGACCAGGGCCAGCGGCAGTTCCTGCCTGGGCAAGCCAGCGCTGGTCAGCGCGCTGGCGAAGCCAAAGCCGTGCAGAAGGCCGAATGCAAATGCCACAACCCAGGGATGACGAATGGTGAAACTGGTCTCGCCCCGCCAAGAGCGAACGATCTCCGGCCCCAGAAACAAAATGCTCAACGCGATGGCGGCGTTCAGCGGCAACATTGGAACTGCGGCGTATCCCAGTGTGGCAATCGCGAGTGTGACGCTGTGCGCCACGGTGAAGGCGGTGACTGTCTTCAGCAGCATCCAGCGATCTTTCACGATCAACAGCAGGCCCAGTACGAAGAGCATGTGGTCGGCGCCGAAAAGAATGTGCCGGATTCCCTGCACGATGTAAGTGCCAGTCACCTCCATCCAAGTCTGTGAAGCGGCGATCTCCACCCAGGGTTGTGACGGGTGAATGATCGCAGTCCACTTGCGGCCATCGAGCATCTCGATGCGAACGAGCACGTCGGTGATGGTCGCCTGCAGTCCGGGAAAGCTGATACGCTTGCCAGCCAGCCCATTGGGGCCGGCCTCGATCCAACGGCGTTCCAGAAAAGAGTCTGCCAGCTCCTGTACGCTGGGCTCGCGCAAGTTCCTCACGTCGTCTGGAAGCTTGAGCACGATGGGCAGACGCATACCGGCGAGCACCGGTGTGCGCCACAGGACGCTGAATTGTCCGGGCGTGGTTTCTTTGATTTCCAGATAGGCGGGACGCGCCTCGTGTGCCGAGACAATCGAAGCGGCGAGCAGGCAGCCGATGACACTCCCAGCCAGGCGCGAACCCAAACAACTCACAGCGGCCCTTCCCCGGATGGGGCGGGAACGTCCTTCTTCGGCGGAGGAACCGGGGCCTGAGCGGCCTCCTTGTCGGGAGGACCAGGCAATAACACCACGTATTTGGCCCGCATCTCCGCGTAGGCCTTTTGCCAAGCTGTCGCCTTTTGCTCGCCCAGCCACGCGGTCTTCACGTCGGATTCAATTTCTTCAAGGGCCGGGATGTGCCCTGGGATAACCGTATCGACAAACACCAGGTGCCATCCGTAGCCGGACTCAATAGGACCCTGCCAGGAGCCAGGCTTCACCTTCTCAAGGGCCACTGCGAATTGCGGTCCGAATTCCTTCGCGATGGCGCTGGGCGCCCGGTCACCGTAGTAGTCCTGAAACATAAAGGAATCACCGAGGGAGACGGCGAGCTTGGAGTCTTCCGGCTGACCGGCGATTTGGGTCAATGTCTTACCGGCGTCTTGCTGAGCATTCCTGCCACGCTTGTCCGGAGAAAAGTAGAGATGGCGGAAGCTGTAGCGGCTGGGCAGCGCGAACTTATCCTTGTTCTTTTCGAACCACGCCTTCAGTTCCGCCATGGATGGTTCGTGAGCAGCGGCCACATCCTCGGCCAGGAACTGCATCTTCTGCGCCATGCGGCGCTTCACGATGGTGTCGTCCTTATCGAGACCCAGGGCGAGGCCCTCGCGGTAGAGCACCTCTTCCTTAACTTTGTCTTCCACCATGGCCTGAAACTCGGAGGGTGTTGGCTGACGATGCCACTGCGACTCGAAGTAGGTCTCCATCAACCGAAGATCGTCCAGGCTAACCGCGATTTGCTTGGACGACTCGAAGCCGCCGCGGCCACGATTCATGTAGGCGTAGACAGCGAACACCGCGATCCCTATTAACAGGAAGTGCAGTAGCGGCTCGCGCAGCCAGCGCTTCAAGGTTGTAAAGCGAGAATCCCGTGATCCCGGGTGCAAGGGCGTCTTTTGATGGTCCGAGGCGGGCTCAACAGAAACCGCATTCATTCGGAACAACTCCTCGGGTTCGGTCCTGTTGTTACTTATGTGGCCACGCTCTTTCGTTGTTTCAACCATGCGCCTCCTAGGAGGACGATCAGGATCGCATGGACCCACAACAGCGGCCCGACCGCCTCACCGCGAACGCCAATGTGAATAAGGTACAACATCGCGAGCACGCGCCACAATCGCTTTGCGAATGGCTGTGGCCATCTGCAGGACTTTCTGTTGTTGGGCGTCTGATGGCTCGGCCGTCTGTGCCATTGCCGAAAGAACAGCAATGGTCAAAGAAGGAAAGGCCGCGAAATGGGGTGTGGGTTTTATGGGACATGGCTCGTCTCCTACTTACACGTTTCGGCGGGTAGTGTCTGAAATGTGCGTTGAGGGTGAAAGGATCAGCAGCCATGCCCTCTACGATGTTTTTCAAGAGCAGCAGCAGCGTCATCCTCCGCTTTCCGGGCTTCAGCAAGATGAAGGATGAATTTCGTAGGATCTTGCTTGAGTGCCCGGACCCTCTTCAGGTCAGCACTGGCGTCGAAAACTTCCCGTACCGCCTTCGCAACCTTGGCCGCTAGCTCACTGCGAACAGCACACGATTGATGAGGGGTTGTAGGCACCCCGTCAGTATGCCACCTTCTTTTAGGCGACTCCAGAAATGGGCCAAGTTGATAGCGTGAAGCTGTGACGGTTCAAAAGCGCACGCTCATTTCACCTGACGAGATCATCGGCATTGACTACGAGTGCAACCACTGCCACTCCCGCTATTACGTGCCGACGGAAAAGGTAGATAGGCCGACTGTGGCTCTCGCAAACTATGCAGCGCGGCCTTCAGTGGTTACATTTAACGGTCTTCGGACATTACGGTTCGGGGCGTTCGGGTTGGGAGGCTCGACTGGAGGTCGGAGCCGAGCGGTTTTGCAGCGCGTCGGTAATGGCGCGGCAGATGATCGCCGGTTTGTCGACACTCGTCCCGAGAGATGGATCATCAGAATCGCCCGATTTACGCCGCTCGCCGTCCGTAACGATGATGCAGCCCGCCCAGCACCGGAATCGAGACGATCCGGCCCGACTCCGGCGGCTGGATCGGCCGTGGCTCTGGACTGTCCTTCTCCAATGCCAAGTGCGTGCGATTCCGATGATAATATTCCAGAAATCCTTGCAGGTGGCGGTACAGGCTTCGCTCGTTGAAGACGATCATGTGATCCAGGCATTCGCGGCGGATCGTACCGATCACACGTTCGACATACGCTCGCTGCCACGGTGATCGTGGCGCCGAAAGCACTTGTTTAATACCCATGGCTTTCACCTGCTCCACGAAGTCCTGGCCGAAGATTCGATCGCGATCCCGCAACAGATAGCGTGGCGCGGTCTCCCAGGGAAACGATTCACGCAGTTGCTGTGCAGTCCACTCCGCCGTCGGATGGGCGGTCACGCCGAAGTGGACAATCCGCCGCCGATCGTGTGCCAGCACCAAGAATACGTATAGGATCTGGAACCGGATCGTTGGCACAGTGAAGAAGTCCACCGACACCATCGTCTTCAGATGATTGTCGAGGAACGTTCTCCAGGTCTGCGAGGGCGGCTTTCGGCGCCTGACCATGTATTTGCTGACGCTGGTCTCACCGACATGGATGCCAAGCTTCAGCAGCTCGCCATGAATGTGGGGAGCTCCCCAAAGAGGATTTTCGCGGCTCAGCATGCGAATCAACTCGCGAACCTCTGTGGGGACCTCGGGGCGGCCGAGCTTGCTGCGGCGAATCTTCCAGCTCCAGAACGAAGCAAAGCCCTTGCGATGCCAGCCAACGACCGTGGCGGCCTTCATGATGAACGCACCGCACTGCCAACCCTTCCAGATGCAGCAGAGCCACGCCCACAAGACACGATCAGCCGGGGTCAGCTTTGGGCGCTTCACGGAGCGTTGCAGGACACCGATCTGGTGACGGAGCGCAAGAATCTCGAACTGAAGCGCGGCACGGCTCCGAAATGAGGCCATGGCGAAGGCGATGACAGCCCTGAGAACGGGCCCCAACCGAAAACGAAGGATGAGCGGCAACTCCCAATTTATCAACCGCATCGGAGTTTGCGAGAACCACAATTAGTCGCTGCCGACCTGCCTCGGCTCCAACGCCTCCACGCCGCACCTAGTGGGCGCCCAACCGACTAGCAGGCTCATGATGGTTCCGATGCTCAACGATCAAAGGCTAAAAGAATTGTGCGAAACAATCGAGACGCGTCTTGGCTGCTGCTAGGCTTTAGCTGGCCGTAACCGGCGGTCTGCTCTGCTTAAAGGGCGTTATGAGACATTTGCTTGCACTTCCCAGTTACACCGCTTTTCTATTGCTCATTTCTTTTCCGGACAGCACGTTGGCACAGATGGAACGTTCCACGCTAAACGGGACGGTCACCGATCAGCAAGGCAACCTCGTGCCAGAAGCAAAGATAGTGGCAACAGAAGTCGATACAGGACTTCGGAGGGAGACGCTGTCGACCTCTAAAGGCGACTACGTATTGGTTGACTTGCCGCCGGGCACGTTCTCTGTGCAGATTTCCAAACCTGGGTTTCTGACATTTCGGGCGCAGCGCGTCGAGCAGGTGGTTGGACAAACACGGACCATGAACGCCAGGTTGTTGGTGACCGGCCAGAGGCAGGAAACGACCGTCAGCGAGCCCTTGACGCAGGTCGACAAAGTTGATGCGACGGTCGGCGCCCCCGTCGAACAGGACGATGTCAATGAACTGCCGATCAATGGGCGCAACTGGGCTACGTTGACAGCGCTGATTCCGGGAGCGATCAACAATGGGGCCGGAGATCAGCGGACCATTCGATTTGCCGGCCATGGATTGGATGACAACAACCTGACGTTGGATGGAGTGGATGCCACGGCGGTCTTCAACCAGATGCAAAGAGAGTACATGCGGCTGAATATACCGCTTGACTCCATCAACGAATTTCAGGTGCAATCCCAGAACTTTGGAGCCGACACCGAGGGCGGCACCGCGGGCGGACAAGTGGCTGTGGTTTCGACAACCGGAACGAACAGCTTTCGCGGTGATGCCTTTGAGTACTTCAGAAACCACGCCATGGAGGCGCGGACGCCTTTCAACGGACCGTCGCCGAATCCCTTTCTTCTCAACCAATTCGGCGGGGGCGTGGGCGGCCCCATCAAGAAAAACAAGACGTTCTTCTACGCGAACTACGAGAGTCTTCGGCAGAGGCTGGATGGGACGCAGATCGGACTTGTGCCAAGCCCGTCCTTCATTCAAGACGCATCCGTAAAGTCTCCCGCCCTCATCCCGATCGTGAACGCCTATCCCAAGGGGACCTCGCCGACGTCGAATCCTGACATTTGGAATTACAACGCCAACGGCCGGCAAATTGATAACGAAGACTCCGGAATGGTCCGCTTGGACCAGAACTTCTCCGACGAAACGACAGCGTTCGTTCGCTTCAATGCGGACGAAGCCGTGGAGCACACTCCCACCGGAAACCTCATCGTAATGACTGGCTACGACACCTTATTCCTCAATGGAGTGGTGGGCGTCACGCATGCTTTCACAACGGCGATGGTCAATGAGGCAAAGTTCGGAGTGAATCAAACCCAGTATTTGACCGGTAACATCTCGCCGGTGCCCTATACCGTGAACGTCACGGGCTTTAGTTCCCTGGGCGGCGAGACCGCAAATGATTACCCGTCTAAAACGTTCGATCTGATCGACGACCTGGCCTGGACAAAGGGCAAACACACCATCAAGGTAGGATTTGAAATCAGATGGCTCCTGATGAATCAGGGTTCGGCCCAGAGTGGGACCCTAACTTATCTTTCGACCGATGCGCTCCTGAAAAACGCCATGTCGTCGGCGACTTATACGGCTGTGCAACCGCTGGTGAGGCAGCGCAAAACGCAATATTGGGGTTATGTGCAGGACCAGTGGAAGGTGACCAGCAATCTGACCGTCACGACGGGCATCCGGTACAACTTCTTTAATGCCTTGCACGCCATTGACAATGCCGTGCCGTTTGATTTTGCCACTTGTGGCCCCGGGGGCTTTTGTCCGCGCTCCGATTTCTTTTTCGTTCCCCGGTACGACGACTTCGACCCGCGGCTCGGCATTGCATGGTCGCACGGGAACACGGTCGTGCGGGCGGGCGGCGGAATTTATCACACCGACGGGCAGGAAGACGATCAGAACCTGCCAATCTCGAATACCGTCGACCGTTACACCTTCACCAACGTAGCGTTCCCCGGCCTTTCATACCCATTGACACCGTACCTGATCTATGCGGAAAACGGCGGCTTAGGCGTTGTCACGCCGCGCGACTTGGCCCGCAATCCCCGCAAGGATGATTACGTCGCAGCCTGGACAGCGTCCATCCAGCAACAGTTCCCCTGGAGCATTGTCGGAACAGCAACCTACCTCGGCAATAAAGGCACGGATGTTCTGACCACGACTTACACGAACCTCGTTGATCCGGCGACCGGCATCCGGCCCTATCCGGCGTTTGGTCCTCTCACGTGGCGCGGCGACGTGGGCAACTCCACGTTCGAAGGCCTGCTCTTTTCGGCGCGCCGAGCGTTTCAAAACGGATTGTCGCTGACAGCAAACTATATGTGGTCCCATTCGATCAATGACGGCAGCATTGGCGGAGGCGAGTCGGACGTCCCGCAGGATACTTTCTGCAGAGCTTGTGACAAAGGCAGCAGCGATGACGACGTGCGGCAGATGTTCAATCTCGCCGCTGTCTACAACTTGCCCCTCGGAGCTGGGCAAAAGTACCTGAGCAAACCCGGTGCCGGGCGCTCCCTATTGGGAGGTTTGCAATTGAGCGCCATCGGAACTGCGCAAACCGGTCTGCCAGTTAACATCACGATCGACCGTACCAACGCCTCCGTTCCCGGCGATTTCGCAATTAGCGGCTGGATGCGGCCCGATTATGTCGCCGATGTTTCTCTGACTCCCGCCGGAGGATCGACCCCGAACGAATGGATAAATCCACTCGCGTTTGCCAAGCCCGCTTTCCAGACTTTCGGCAATCTGGGACGAAACGCCTTTCGAGCGCCCGGCATTTCGCAGTTGGACCTGGGCCTGTCGAAGTACGTGGGTATTACGGAGCGGGTGAGTTTGAGCTTGCGAGCGGATTTGTTCAACGTCTTCAACCGGGCGCAATATGGAGCGCCCAATGCGGACGTGTCTAATCCTGCTAACTTCGGGGTCATCACTACGACCATCAGCAATTACGCAACAGGTCGAGGTACTCCGCGCGAGCTTCAGCTTTCTGCCAAGATCCTCTTTTGAATCCCGTACTATCCGGAAACTGGGCTGGGTTGTCAGGCGGCGTGGTCGTAATGTGCGCTGAGCAGCGCATTGTTCAGGAGGGTTGAAGTCCCTCTGGCGCTCGAATGAGGAGCGCCATATCCGAACGCGGGGGTAATGCCTCGCGGGCCGGAGAAGGAAGGAAGGTATGGAGACGTCTACACGGGCACGAAAGCGAAAGCCGGAAACAGAACAAGGCGGACCTGGAGCCACCATTTCGCAGGACTCCGGAGGGCAGGGTGTCCACCGCGAGGTGGAATCCGAAGGGCATGAGGAGAAGTACCGGGCCGTAATCGATGGGGGCTGCCCCGAAGATGAACCGGTCGGCCAAAGGCGGGGCAAGGTCGAGCCTGCATTATGGAGGCGAAGGCGTTACTCATTCACCCGCCGCACCAAGGTGTTTGCGGATGGCACGGTACAGAAGAGTGATGCGTGACCTCAGGAGGACTGGCAGAGTTCCCCGCGGTATGGGGATAAGCGACCTTATAAGCGAAAGCGAAATGGGAAGCGATGCTCGGTCAGTAGTCGGACTGCCGAATAGTACTTCAAACATGGTGAAAGCCGTGTGACCGAGCAATCGGCGACCGGAGTGGGTCGGGGAAGGCGGCAGACGAAGGCAGGAGGAAAGAGAAGGGAAGTCAGCGCGTAAGGGCGATGAGGTGGATCAGTTCCTTTTGGGAAAAACCCGTACATCATCATCCGAGGATACTGGCGGACCAGATCAACCTGACAGGTGCGGAGCCAGCCCCACTCGATAGGGTTGGAATCGTGTCTCGTTGTTTGTGCCTTCGTGAAAGCGGGGCGCGGGAAAACCGCACACCCCGTTTGGGCGGCGGACGGTGGCCAGCACTCGGGCAACTGAGTGCGCCACCTCCGACCCGACAGCGAAGCATGCTCTAGCATCGAACGGGTCCAGGCCTTCAGTGACAGTTCGCGATGGCACGAGGTACCGCTTTCAGACGTCCACTGATTCTAGGGGCGACGTTGAGGCCTCTCAGTATCGGGAATGCCGCCGCACGCCTGATGGCGCGCCAAGCTAGCCGCTACAAGGCTTCGCGAGGATCAGTCCTATTGTGTCCGGTTGTCGTCTGTAATCCGAGAAAAGAAACTAGTGCGTAGATATCTTTGACGGCCTGACCGTGGTTCTGGTGTTCCCGGTCCATGCGTCCGCGCCCGGCGGTCTGCCCAACATGGATCCAGTTGGCTGCCCGGTAGCAGGTTCCGCGAAAGCGCTTCGTGTCTACCAGCGTTTCCAGCAGCAGGGGACGATACCCATATCGGGCTTGCCAGTCGTGCGGCATTTGCCGGGCGCTTAGCGCCAGGATCTTGCTCGCCAGATCCTTTGACTCGCACCCACGGCAAGATCAGAAACCGTCCGTTGTTGACGATCCATTGCAGGTTGCGCTTCCGCTGCTCATCATTCCATCCAATCCAAGCGTCTCGCGCCTGCATCTTCCAAGCCGGCGAGGTCCAGAGCAGACACGCCAGTTCCCGATCGCGATTCCGCACCCAGTAGCGCAAGTTGGCGCCGAACGGCACGCGGCACCCCAGGTAGTGATAGCGTTCCACATGCTCGCGCCACCTACGGCTCTCCCCTCGGCTCTCCCCTTCACCTTCCACCAAGACCAACTCCAGCGGTTCGCATTCCCTGGCCGCGCACTCGACTGGCTCAGGTTCGGAGTGCTGCTGAGATAGATTCACTCGCCGCGGCCCTCGCCCTCCCAAGTTGCGCAGAGCCGGAAGCGTCAGCATTCCTTCGGCTGCGAGACGCTCCAGCAGTTGCCGGCATTCGTGATTCTTCAGCCCGCCGTTGGGCCGTGTCCACTCCAACAGCTCGCAGATCGTGCGCGCGATCTCGGTCACTCCCAGACCGGCATAGTCCCGCGCCACCACGCGCATCAGTTCCACTTCCTGCGCCGTGAACCTCCGCCCGCAAAATGTCACCTCGACAATTGCATTCATGGCAGGACCTCAGGCGGAACTGAACAGGCAGGGATTTCCGGGTGGTGGCAGCAAGGCCAGCAACAGTGGGATATCGGCGCAGGTGGGAAGAGTTTCCACTACCAGCCCCCTAGCAGCGACCGAATCCACCGCGGTGGATTCCGCCACGGCCCCATCCTCCGCCGGCAGGATGTCGAGCAGCTTCGGTTGCCGGGATCGCAGCAGATCGGTCAACAATTCAAAGACGTCTTTGTCCTGCTGCCGCGCGGTGCACAACACGCTGGTGAGAATGGCCTGCGCCCGCGCTCCGCTCTCGGTCCGGTTGCCGCCCCAGTTCTTGCGGATGACCACCAGCATGCGCATCACGCGCTCGGCCAGGTTGTTGGTGGCATCCACCAAACCCGGACAGTACAGGAAGGTGAACAAATACGGTCGCTCGTGGCGCAAATGCTTGGCCAGCCGGCGATTCGCCGGGTCCTGATAGGTGCGCGCCAGCAGGCGGTCCAGTTTGGCTTCCAGCCGACCGGTAGCCGTCCACAACCCCTGCAGCGAGATCTTCTGCTCCACATAGCGGTCCCGCAAGGCCAGCCCTTCCTCCAACAGTTGCTTCACGGCCAACGGAAAACGGGCCGCCGCCGGTGTCGCCACTGCCGCCAAATCCCGGCAGCGGCGGATCAAGTGCGCCACACAACTTTGATGCGCCGCCTTCAAAACTTGTAATACACCGCCCAACCGTCGTGGATCAACCAGCCCGCGTACTCGCGCTCCCAGAATCGCCGCCGCCTCGGCAAACCCGCGCCCCGGTAGAATCTCGCAGAAGGTGACCTGTTCGGTCACCACCGCCCACAGCCAGCGCAACTGCGCCTCCACCTTCCAGCCGGTCTCGTCCATATGGGCCAGCGCACTGCGCTGCGCCGCATCCCGCAGAGCGTGCCAAGTGGCTTCCGCTTTGCGCGCCACCCGCTGGATGGCCCGGCAAATCCCGCTCCGGCTCATCGTCAATCCGAAGCCTTGCTTGAGAATGGCCGCGGCGTCGGCGTGCGGCAATCCCAGGGACTTGTTCATCAACACTCCCAGTGTCACCGCCTCCGGTCCCACTTGCACCGCCGCCGCCCCCAAGGCATCGGAGGTTTGCAGCGGGTGACGCCCCTGCACTCTCTGGTCGCACTGTGCACATCGGCAGACCGGAATGTGAAAGCGCCGCACCCACGTGCGGCGCACAATCTCTGAGGTCGCCGAAGAACTTGCTTCCGTATAGGTAAGCTCATTTGACCACCCCGATTGCTCAAAAAAGTATATCGGTACTCGACTCTGAGAATGTCGTCATACCAATCCGCAGACGTAAGCGGTCTTCCGTAACCGATGTAGACCGAGTTGTGGTTTCCGAATGACATACGAGCGCCTAATTTTAAATTGACGATATTTGTGCCGCCGGCGTTTGATGGGACGCCGGAGCCAGTCTCCTGCCCTCCCGTAACGTTCCAACCTACCAATTCAATGACCGCGGCAAGCCGGAACTGCTCGCTGTTAATAAGGCGATAGCTTGGTCCCAGCCCATAGAAGAAAATGTTACCTGCGAACCCCTGGGAACCCGCCGTTGGAGCTCCCGCGGATCCCCCGATTGGAAGCCAGCCTCCCAGTTCACCCTCCAGCTCGAATTTCTGGGAAAACCGCTGATAATAAAGCAGCGCCGGTTCAAGGCTCCAGTGGTTCGTGCCCAATCCGTGCGATGCGGATCCGGAAGGGAAATAGCTCGTCAACTGCGCAGTGAGGTAACGAGTAGGGGAAGCGAGCAAAGCGAATTTCACGCCAGCCTCGACGTCACTAATGCCGGCACCATTGGAGAAGGCGACTGTAGCGCCTGGTGATCCAGGAGCCACCACACCCTGAGGCTGAAGCCAGCGGAAAGGGACTAGGACGAATGTCGAGAAACGGCTGTTACCCCTCGGGGCATATTCCCCCATGAAGGACAGCTCCTGGAAGTTTACGTCTTTGGGTATGCCTGACGTTGTTCCTGGCCCTGGGCCCGGCGCATTTGGGTCGGAGTCGGGAGGTCCTTTTACTAAAAAAGGATTCCGGAAGCAGCCGCATTTACCGTAGATGAACTCGGCGCGATCCGGGAATGCATCGTTGAAGGCTGCATCAAAGCGAATTCTGACTTCGGAGCCCACGATGGCGTTTTCGATATAGCCGACCATACTCGCATCAATGGTTGGCCGCTTGATCTCCGGCGGCTTGCTGGGTTGAGGCGGCTTCTTTTTCTGCGCTTCGGCTGGTTTTGACTGCTGGTTAGACGCACTCGCGGACTGGCTACTGCCCGCGTCGACATCGGCTAATGGCGCATCATTTAATAAAAGGAGCTGGCTTCTAGGAAGGTTGGCATCACTTTGCTGAGCGGTAGCTGCCACCGCGAAAAACACCAAGAGGAGCCAAGACAAATGTTTCACGAAGGTTTCCTTTCGCGCTACTATTTCCTTCGGGGGTGCTTGCCGAGCTTCTTTTGCAATTCCTCTCTCAATTCTCGATAAGCCTGTGTGAGAGTCGTACTATCCGCTGCCGGGAGTTCGGGTAGCATCTGCGCCAGTTTCTCAAGCGCCGCCTCAGCCTCATTCAAATCGCCCGACTCAAGACTTCTCTTTGCAATTTCCAAGTAGTTTATACCTAAATCGAGGATAATGACATGGAAAACCGGGTGGCCCTGGACACTTTTGTCGCGATTCAATCTTTTTAAGACCTCGAATAACCTGTCGGACTCGGTTTTCGCTTCGTTGGAACCCTGCGCCCCTAATATCTCGGTACGAAGTTGCAGAGTTTTGAGTAGCTCTATGGATAGGGAAGGGGCAGGGTTGACGAGCGCCAGGAGAATGTCCAGAGCCTTATGATTCTTCTCGATAGCCTGGTCGAGTTCATTCTCGGCCATCAGCAATCTCGCCTGATTGTCCAGGTACTCGGCAAGTTCAAACTGAAATTGCCGATTGCCCGGTTGCGCGCTGCTCAATGCTTCAGCCAGATTGACGGCCCGCCCGTAAAGC
Source organism: uncultured Acidobacteriaceae bacterium (assembly GCA_963771305.1). GTDB lineage: Bacteria > Acidobacteriota > Terriglobia > Bryobacterales > Bryobacteraceae > CAJCIT01. Next base: position 16,922 of record CAVYTS010000040.1, on the reverse strand, counting down.
CTTTCAGCCATCTTTGGATTTGTGCCTTTTATCATGTTCGCCAGATTGCTGTAAACGCGTGCTAGCTCCTCGTGCGGCCCTGGAGTTGTTCCCGGGTTTGAGGCCGTCGCCGGCTCCCGGGTCAAAGGCTCAAGCAAGGCAATTGCGGCCCGAGAGTCTGACACTGCCCCATCTTCGTTCTTTTCGTCGTGTCGAATGATTCCGCGGTTGTAATAGGTGCGAGCCAGTTCCTGCTGATACAGGGAGTTCGTTGGCTCCTGGTCGTGCAATTGCTTTGCAATGCCAGGGCTTCATCGTATTGCCTCTCTCCGTCGGAGAGGCTGTAAGCTGCCGCGTCCGGCGATTCTTCCCGCCAAATGCGCAGGGTTTCCCCCAGCCAGTTGTGGGCGTAAGCCAGCGCCCGGCGGTATTCTTTGCTGCCGGGGTGATCCTTAACTAAGGCTTCAAAACGAGAAATCGCTTCCTTGTAGTCCTGGACGGCCTCTTCGTGCTTTTCCATCAAACGGTTAATGTCTCCCAGTCTGGAGTGTGCCAAGGCCACCTCGCTACGGAGTCCCTGGTCGTGTGAGTCCCGCTTGGCGAAACCGGCATAGAACCCTGCTGCCTTGCCCAATAGTTCTTTCCGGAACTCCTCCAACTCGGGCACATCGCCTGCGGCTCGCGCTTGCTGACGCCCGGCGGACGACAGGCTCTCGTCCACGGCGTTCTTCGCTTGTTGCAGGTTTGCTTCGGCACGGTTCTTTTCCCAGATGGCCACAAAAGCCAGAGAAAGCGCTATTGCAGCCAGGAGTCCCAGAATGCCGGCAACCCACTGAGTCTGCTTGAGCTTTCTCTTCCGTGCTCTTTCCTGCTCGGTGGCAAGGCGGTCCCGCTCGAGCCGGCTGCGGTCCAGATACTCCATCGCCTGGGTAAACGAAGAATCATAGCGCTCCGCCCATGCAGCGCTTGGCTGAAAAATCCGCCGCCACTCCAACATGAGCGCAAGCTCGGGGTCCGTCATCAACCCGGCCAAGCCTTTGGCTTGCAAGAGCGCGTTTTGAACCAGACGACGGTATTTTCCCGCCGACTCAGCTTCGCGTTCGACCCAGCCTCTCAGCCGATTCCAGACTCGCATCAAGCTTTCGTGGGAGATGTCGACGATGGTGTCTGGCTCCAGCGACTCCGGAGAAGGCGGCATCAGAAATGAACAGCTCGGAGCGCGAAAGACGTCGAGGACCGCGGCCACGTCAGCCGGGCTTGCGTTGGTGATGGCGCAGAGATTTGCAAAGCCGGTTGGGCGGCGAATTCCACGAGCGTCGTTGCCCCTGTCGGTGAGGGCCTGAAAGATCACTTCGCAAGTCTTTTTCCGGTGCTCAGAGGTCAGGTCCGCAAAGGCTTCTTCAGCGTGCTGGTCGAGCGCGTGTGCCATGGTACCGATCGCCTGGTAGTAAGAAAGGGAAATGGGTTCGTTGCCATGCCGCTCGCCTTGCCACTGTGCCCAGGTGCGGTTCAGGGCATGCTGAAGTATCGGGAGTTGGTCAGGATTGTCGCCCACATCGTTGACCAGCCGGGTGAGAAGAACGGGACTGATTTCTCCGCCACCGACCATGATGGGCCCGCTGATAGCGGTTCTTCTCTCTTCTCGCGTAAGACGAGGGACCAGGTATTGTCCTTTATTGATGGCTTCGGGAAGTCCGGGGAAACGCGCACAGTCGCCAAGGAAGTCGGAGCGCATGGTCAGGACCACGTAAATCGGGTGTTCCGATTTGGCGGCCTGCAGTAGCAGATTTACGAACGCAACCGATGCCTCCTGCATTGGATATGGCTCGTTGTGGGCAACGGGAGTCTGGGTTTTCGCGTAGCGGAATAGTTCCTCGAACTGATCAACGATCAACAGCAGATTTGCCCGACCAGCGAGTTGCGCCTGCTCGAAAAGGTCGACCACACCTAGGTCGCTCATCTCCAGAGTTGCTTCGATCAGCTCTTCCAGGTTGGCGCTGCCGGCTTCGAGCCCGCACACCTCGGACGGGGCCAAGGACCGTGCCAAGGCCCTAATTGGATCGCCGCCGGGCCGGAACTGCGCCATACGCCATGCCGAACCGGCTCCGGCCATCACTCCACGGTGCAGGACCGGCCTCAAACCGCAGTTCACAAGCGACGACTTTCCGCTGCCGGAGGTACCAACCACGGCGAGAAAGCGCGTGGCCGCCAGCTTGTCCACCATCACGTCGACTTGGCTTTCCCGGCCAAAGAAGAGATACTCCTCTTCCTCGCGGAACGGTCGTAATCCCGGAAACGGGTTTATGAGACCGGTGCCAGTCGGGGTGCTCATGCGGCAGAGCTGCCTTCCACGGCATCGACGAACTTCATCATTTCCGAGTCCGAGAAACCTTGAAATCCGTTAATCAGGTTGGGCTCTTCTAGCTCGATAAGTTCCCTCTTGCACTCAGTAATCGGCTCTGCCAGATAAATGAAGCTGGCCAACAGAGGCTTAGCACAGCGGTATGCGCAAGCCTTTTTCAGTTCATTGTCCATAGAGCGCTTCCACGACTCGTCACCGTGGCCGTAAAAGAGAATCACCGCGTCGCACCCGGCAAGAAGGTCTTGGTTGTTCTGGCAAATAGCGGCGGCATCGCCTTCGAAGAGCGGTATTTGCACGTCGCATCGCCGGCTCTTGAGGAACTTGCGCAAGGGAATGGTCGCGTGCCGGTCCGGCTCATCGCAGATCAAGTAAACCAGCTTGTTCCCCCGGTTTTCAAGAGGTGGTGGTTCCGGCTTTTGCAGCTTCTTGAGTGCGGTGCGCACAACTTCCTTCAGATCTTCTGTGTCCCCCGTAACTAAGTCCGCGCCCGTTTGAAGCTCCGCATCTGTCAAAAGCCTCTCGATAAACTCCTGTTGGGCCGAAGACTGTGACCTAGTCCCTTCCGGCAGCGAAATGATTCGGCGCAAGTTCCCCTTCTTGCAGCGCCGGATCGCCAACTCATTCTGCAAGATGGTCACAGACTTGTCGGTGGGCCCATCGGGAACGACGCCATACCTTGCACCCACTAGGTGAATGGAGAGATCGCATCGGGCCAGGAATCCTTCGACCGCGGCTATGTATTCCTCTTCTGACCTGGGCAGTTCAGTGTCGGGGAATACTGAGAAGCCATGAAGTCGCAACTGTGATTCCAGGGCCTCACGAGCGTCGCGACGATCAAAACTGCACTCAGCAAGATAAATAGCCAACTTCGGGGTTCCCGAACCGGCAGGTTCGCCGAGTTTGCCGACTGCAGCCCTGGGAGACTCGATCTTCTTGATCAACTGCGCAACGTCGAAGGCCAGTTTGGCTAACTTGAGATTGTATTTCCGCTCGAACTCCTCACCATATGCGGAATCCAACTCGAGGGGCACTTGCTGTTCATCGAACTCATAAAAGGCGTATCCCAGCGCCTCCCTCATCACCTGTGGTAGCGCCACTTGATCGTCAGTTGGCATTTTGATGACCTTCAAGACACGAGATTTGTTGCCGACGACCAGTCCTCCGGTTTGCTCCGCACACTTGCAAAATTCGTTTACTTCACGGATGCACCACTCTGACTCTGCATAGCGCGGAGTCAGAATGGAGATCAGAAGCTCCGTCTTGGGGAATTGTTCAATGATTTCGTCTGCGAAGATGTCGTTGCCGCAGAGTTTCGAATCTCTCCAGATCTCCGCCTTACGGCCAATTCTCATGCTGAGCATGCACGAGAGGGTGTTGTGGAAATGGGTAATCCATCCTTCTTGATGTTCTGTGAGGGGGACATTGTCAATATGTGCGTAACTGATGAATGCGTGACGCTGAAAGTCCATATCGCTCACCTCACTGTTTGCTTTAGACCCGATAGCCTGTGGCGCGGCCACGTGTATTTCCGGCCGCTCGTGTGCTGACTGATTTGCATTGAACGGATTGTACTGGTTTCTCCGATTGAACCACGAGCACCTGCGCGACCCCACCCCGTCTTGCGGACTGCGGTGGGAGCTTACATCCCCGTAAACGTCGTCGCGATCAAGGAACCCGGGACAGACTCCGCATTTACCAGGTTTCGCGTCATGTGCCGCCCTTGCGTGGACTCATTCGGTAGCATGCTAACAGCCTACAAACGCTGAAGTTGTTGCAAATTTCGCAGATTAAGGCTGAAAAGGTCGTCTTATCGTCGGTCCGGTACGAGTAATCCGGTACGAGTCTACTTGGGCGGGAACGCCGTTCCAACGGTCATTATTGCGGTAAGCCGAGAACCTGCTCGCGCTCCAAGGCGGGTCGGGTAGACATCCCTTCCCAATCGACGCATAGTTAAATCAGGGCCCGGTTCGACAGGCCAGCGCAAAGCGCACCCTCCGAAAGATCCCAAATTCCAGTTGCAGCAGGTGCACGGATGAATGATCTTGAGGTGTGCTCGTGGCCCATTGACAGGCCGATTCCCTACGCCCGTAATAGCCGCAAGATTCCAGAGCGAGCGATCGATAAGGTCGCCGCATCGATCAAGGAATTCGGCTGGCGCGTCCCAATCGTTGTCGACAAAGACGGCGTGATCATCTGCGGTCACACGCGGCTGCTGGCGGCAAAGAAGCTCGGCCTCCAGCAAGTGCCGTGCACGTTGCCGACAATCTGACGCCAGCCCAGGTCAAAGCCTACCGACTGATGGACAATCGCAGCCATCAGGAGACGGACTGGGACCTGGAACTCTTAATGCCAGAGCTTGAGGAACTGCGGGAACTCGACTTCAATCTGGAGTTGACTGGCTTCGATGGTCGCGAGATCGACGAATTCCTTTCCGACCCTGATGACGACGACCGCGCCAATGCCGCACCGCCAGTGCCCGAGAATCCGGTTGCGAGGCTGGGCGATTTGTGGGTACTGGGCAAGCATCGGCTCGTGTGTGGGGACTGCACGCAGGCCGAGGTTGTCGCACTGCTGCTAGGCGCGGTGAAACCGCACCTCATGACCACAGACCCGCCGTACGGGATCGGGCTAGACTCCGAGTGGCGTGATCGCGCTGGGTTGAATGGCTGCGGGCCGGCAGAGGCGAGCTACATGAAGCACCGCACTGCGGGCCACACGAATACATCGATCTCGTCTGATACACGTGCCGATTGGTCGGACGCTTTCGCCCTCGTGCCGGACCTTCACGTGGGCTACGCCTGGCATGCCTCCAAGTTCACGAGCGAAGTCCTCGCCGGGCTGCTTCGGATCGGCTTCCTCCACCACCAGCAAATAATCTGGAACAAAGGTAGGGCCGTCCTCACGCGAACGCCCCATACTGGTTCTCCCACGAGCCGTGCTGGTTCGTGAGAAAGAAGAACGCGCCATGGTACGGCAAGCCCGGGGAAAACACGACCGTGTGGGATTCACCTAGCCGAAGTTCGTCACGGGGACATCGATTTAGGCAAAGTCGGGGCTCCCGAATGGGATAAGTGTCTTTGGCTCCAATCGCGGCTTGGGCAGAAGTCGATGTAGTGTAGACCAACCCTCTTGAAGAGGTTCGAGCCTCATGACAAGATCGCCTTAGCGTTTGTAAGAAAATAAGTGTAGCAATTAAACCATTTCTGGCCTAGAATGTTCTTGTGGCCGGCGAAGGTGAGATCAAGCAGCGTTTCTCCCAGTTGGAGGCGTGGCTGGATGAACGTACGCGGCGGCTATGGGCGGCGGCGGAAAGCGTGGCACACGGACGGGGAGGCATATCGCTGGTGGCGCGCGCCAGTGGCGTTTCTCGGCGCGCCATTGCGGTGGGTTTAGCGGAATTGCGGGAGAAGCCAGACCGCGCCCGTGGGACGCGTTTGCCGATTCGACAAACAGGAGGCGGTCGCAAGAAGGCAGCCCTCAAGGATCCGGATCTGCTGGTCGATTTGGAGAAACTGCTGGAGCCAGTTACGCGCGGGGATCCACAGTCTCCGCTGCGGTGGACCTGCAAGAGCGTGCGCAATCTCGCCGACGAACTGCGAGCCCAGGGACACGAGGTGAGCCATGTGCTGGTGGCGGAACTGTTGCACGAACAGAAGTACAGTCTGCAGGCGAACCGCAAGACGAAGGAGGGTTCCTCACATCCGGACCGCAATGCTCAGTTTGAATACATCAATGCGAAGGCGACGGAGTTCCTGAAGAATGGCCAGCCAGCTATTTCAGTAGACACGAAAAAGAAGGAACAGGTAGGGGAGTACAAGAATGGGGGCCGCGAATGGCGGCCAAAGGGCCAGCCCGAACCGGTTCAGGTACATGATTTCGGAAAACAAAAGGACGTGCCCTACGGAGTTTACGATTTGGGGCAGAACGTAGGCTGGGTCAGCGTTGGCACCGATCACGACACGTCAGCGTTCGCCGTCGAGAGCATCCGGAGATGGTGGAACATGATGGGCCGAGACGCGTACTCCGAAGCCCGCCAGCTTTTGATTACAGCAGACAGTGGAGGCAGCAACGGATCGCGAGTGCGTTTGTGGAAACTGGAGTTGCAGAAACTCGCCGACGAAACGCGGCTGGAGATCTCGGTCTGCCACTTTCCGCCGGGAACCAGCAAATGGAACCGGATCGAGCATCGCCTATTCTCGTTCATCACCAAGAACTGGCGGGGCAAACCGTTGGTCAGCCATGAAGTGATCGTCAACCTGATCGCGGCCACCACCACAAAAATCGGACTACGAGTTCAAAGCCAGTTGGACACAGGCAAGTACCCGAAAGGAATCAAGGTGGGCAAAAAGGAGTTTACCGCCATCCAAATGCTCCCCGACACCTTTCACGGTGAATGGAACTACACCATCCTGCCTCGCTCATAATGCCACAGTTATTTCCTTACAGTCACTTAGAATGTTTCTGCGGCCGAACCGGCGGAGCAAGGACGGCAAGGACCACGCCTACTGGTCGCTGGTTGAGACGGTACGGACGCCCGATGGACCCCGGCAGAAAACGCTGTGCTATCTGGGCGAGTTGAACAGTTCGGCGCAGGCGCGCTGGCTGAAGACGATCGAAGTCTTCAACGAGCAGGGAGAGGCGCAGCAACTGAAGCTTTTTCCTTCGCACGTGGAGCCGCCGGCGGATGATCCGCAGGTGGCACGGGTGCTGGTGAACAAGGTGCGGCTGGAGCGCACGCGGCAGTTCGGCTCCTGCTGGCTCGGTCTGGAACTGTGGAGACGTCTGGAACTGGATCGTTTCTTCGAAGAGGCGGTGGATGAGCAGGAGGCCGACGTGAGGTGGTCGCGCGTGGCCGCCGTGCTGGCCATCAATCGGCTGTGCGCGCCCGGCAGCGAGTTGTCCATCGAAGAGCGTTGGTATCCCTCCACAGCGCTCGATGACCTGTTGGGCATCGAAGAAGGCAAGCTCAACGACACGCGGCTGTACCGTTGCCTGGACCGGATTCTGCCGCACAAAACGAAGCTGGAGCGGCATCTCAAGCAGCGCTATGGCGAGCTGTTCGGGGCCGAGTTTGACGTGCTGCTCTACGATCTGACGAGCAGCTATGTGGAAGGCGCCGCGGAGAAGAATCCGATGATGCGCCGGGGCTATTCGCGCGATCATCGTCCCGACTGCGAGCAGATGGTGATCGCGCTGATCGTCAACAGCGAAGGTTTTCCGTTCAGCTATGAGACGTTTGATGGCAACCGGGCCGACGTGTCCACGATGGAAGTGATTCTGCGCATGGTCGAGCGCAAGTATGGCAGGGCGCGGCGGATCTGGGTGTTTGATCGCGGCATCGTGAGCGAGGAGAATCTACAGGCGATCCGCCAACGCGGCGGCCAGTACTTGGTGGGCACGCCACGCAGCCAGATGAAGCGGTTTGAAGAAGAACTGCTTAAGGACGACTGGATTCAGGTGCGGCCGGAAGTGGAAGTGAAGAAGGTACCCATTCCTCGGGGCGAGGAGACGTTCATCCTGTGCCGCACCAGCGGCCGGAAAGAAAAAGAGCAGGCCATCCGGAACCGATTTTCCAGCCGTATGGAGGATGCCCTGAAACGTCTGGCGAAAACGATCGAGACCGGTCGGCTGAAAGACCGCCACAAAAATGGAGCGGCGTCTGGGGCGGATACAAGCCAGCCATCCCCAGGTGAACGATCTCTACCAGGTCGGTCTGCGGGACACGCCCGAGGGCGTTCGTCTCCACTGGGCGATCAAAGAAGATCGCAAGGTCTGGCGCGGACTGCGGGAAGGCGCTTACATGCTCCGTACCAATCTCCAGGTCGGCACCTCGGAAGAGCTCTGGTCTCGGTACATGCAGTTAACCGAGGCTGAGGCATCGTTCCGCGCGCTCAAAAGCGAGCTGTCCATCCGGCCCTTGTTCCATCAACTGGAGGCGCGCGTCAAGGCCCACGTGATGGTGGCCTTTCTCGGCTATGCCCTGTGGGTCACGCTCAAGCATTTGCTGAAGCGCCGCCCGGCGATCGTCCCGCAACCATCGAGCAGCGGAGTCAACCACGCCCAGCCTCTGTCGGCGCTGAAGGCGCTCGCCCTGCTCTCTAGCCTGCACAGCGCCGACATCATCCTGCCCACCACCGATGGACGAGAGATCCGCCTGCGCCGCATCACCGAGCCGACCGCCGAGCAGAAATCGCTCCTCCAGCAACTCGGGCTCAGCCTCCCCGAGAGGTTCGAACTTCATCGCAAATGTAGTGTAGACTCGGCGATTGCCTGAACTCATTCTGAATGACTTAGGTGCCTTTTGGCCTCCGTCGTGACGAACTTCGGCTAGCCCGAAGTTCATCATGGGTGGCTCAAAAGAAGAGAAATGCGACCACCCCACGCAGAAGCCCATTTAACTGATGCGCCGGCCAATCCTGAATCACACCAAACGTGGCGAGCCGGTTTACGATCCGTTTCTCGGGAGCGGGACCACGCTCATCGCGCCTGAACTGACCGAACGTGTCTGTTACGGAATCGAACTCGACCCGAAGTATGTCCGGGTCATCATTGAGCGTTGGCAGAACTTCACGGGCGAACAGGCAACTCTCGGCGCCGGCGGCCCGACGTTCGCACAGGTCAAGGACGCAAGACTCGGAGTCACGGTGTGAATCGAGCGTTGCCGCCGCGAGATCGCGGAGATCGAAGCGCTCGGGCTTTCGGACTGGAGTGCCGAGTTACGCCTGCTAGGAAAGAGATGACGCATGGCGCGGCCTGAAACGAAGATCGATGTCGTGGAACTCGAAAAACTCTGCACCATGCAGTGCACCGACGAGGAGATCGCGGCATTCTTCGGCGTGAGTAAGAAAACAATCGAACGCCGACGTAAGGTGGCGCGGTACCGCGAGATCATGGACAACGCCAAGGCCAAGGGACGGGTCTCGGTGCGCCGCTATCTGTTTCGCTTGGCAGCCAACGGCAACGTCGCAGCGGCGATCTTCTTGTCGAAGAATCTGTTGGGCTATAGAGATGTGTTGAGCAACGAGCACAGTGGCCCGGCCCAAGCGCCCCTGACGATTACGGTCAAGCGGGAGGATATTGCGTGACGGTGCGTGACGCGGAGAAGGGTACATAAGAAGGACGATGATCAGAAATCTCACGCGGCGACTCGAACGACTGGAAGCGCGCTTGCTGCCAGCAACCGAGGACCGGCTTCTTATCATCAACTTCATCTCGGCGGACGGCGAGGTCGTTGGCACCAAAGAGTTCAGACGGTCTATAGATCGACAGTCCCTACCAAATACTCCGCCTCACGAAGAATCAAGGACTTGGCCGGCGTTCTTGTGACATTGTTACTGGCGTGATCGAACGTGCTTGGGAATACGGTTCGGGTTTTCGGACACTACGACATCGAAGCGGCTGTGAAAGGAATTCTTGTCGCGTCCATCTATCTGCCGAATGGCAATCCTCAGCCTGGGCCAAAGTTCAAATACAAGTTGGCTTGGCTCGAGCGCCTGATCGGCCACGGTGCCGAGCTGATGATGGCCGGTTTACCCGTCGTGCTAGCGGGAGATTACAACGTTGTGCCTACGGTGCATGACATTGATCCAACGCGTTCATTAGATGACAACGCTCTGATCCAACCCGAAAGCCGCCAGGCGCTTGCGCGATTGCTGGCTCAAGGCTGGACCGATGCGCTCCGAAGGTTGCACCCGGAGGGGCCGCTCTGGACCTTCTGGGATTACAAGCGCGAGCGGTGGCCGGCTGACAAGGGCATGCGGCTCGATCACTTCCTCCTATCGCCGGGCGTGGCGGAGCGACTCGTCGACGGCAGTGTAGACCGATGGGTGCGCGGGCGGGAAAATGCTAGCGACCATGCTCCAGCCTGGATCGAGCTGCGTCCTTGACCATCTAACGATGTCCAGAAGAATTGCTAGCTGTCACGATGCCTCCGGCTGCGAGACTGTGGTTCTCGCAAACTATGCAGCGCGGCCTTCAGTGGTTACAAGTAGCGGTCTTCGAACATTACGGTTCGGGGCGTTCGGGTTGGGTGGCTCGACTGGAGGTCGGAGCCGAGCGGTTTTGCAGCGCGTCGGTAATGGCCCGGCTTTAAATAGAAGGCGTGGCGCTTGATGTCCTTGATGATGCCTTCTTGCAATACCTTTCGCTTAAAGCGTCTGAGTGCACTTTCCAGGCTCTCGCCATCTTGAAGCAGAACTTCTGCCAACGGAACTCACCTCGGTTTGCAATCGATTTCTAGCGTAACAGCTTCCCGCCCGACAATTCCCGCTCCTTCTGTCAATCGGATAACCCGCGAAGGCGTGTTACCAATGGGTGATGGCAAATTCATCGATCCCAAGTCGGGAGATCCTAGAAGCCGCTCTCCATGGCCTGGAAGCGCAAAAGCAAAAACTAGAACTAGCCAAGGACTCCGCCCTTGAAATCCCAATGGCTTAACGGGCGGGAGGTAACAATGTTACACGCCGGATTGTTGAAGTAGTTCTGTTTACGATTCCCCGTCCAAGAATCTAGAAGAGCAGATCGGACAGGTTGGGAGCATGCTGGGCAAACGTGTGGGCAGACCTCCGAGGACAGAAAAGGTAGGTTCGGTTGTCGCTGTGGCACCGCTCAGAAAAAAGCCAGTCTTGAGTGCAGAAGCGGGAAAAAGAATCGCTGCCGCACAGAAGAAGCGCTGGGCTGCGTTTCACAGAGCCCAGGCCGAGGGTTAATCGCCGTGGGGGCTTACCGCGCCTTGTAAAGCCACGCGCCCAGCAGCACCGCCAGAGCCGCATCCACAAAGCCCAGAGCTATTACGATGGCCAGCAGGCCGTTGGGAAAGAGATCCAGAGGCATGAGGGCCAGCATCGGAATCACCCAGAAGACCGCCCATGCTGCCAGCCCCGACCGTAAAGCACGGAATAAATCCCAAAACTCTAAGAGCAGAATTAGCACCTCCAACGCTCTCCGTGATTGGTGTGGGTTCGAGCCGCGCATGCTCTTGCTGCGAGCTTACGGCGAATGCCAGTCGAGCGCGTAAATCTCCTGCGTTCCGGTGTCGCGCAGCACAAGAGGCGAATCGTCCGGCGCAAGGCCGAACCAGAAGCCCCCATTCAATCCGGTACGCTTCACGTTCTGCAGGCTGACCACCTCCTCCACTTTGTGATCATCTATTCCGACACGTAATATGGCGTGTTGAGTCCCGTGTCGTTCGAAATAGACGTATCGCCCGTCTCTTGACCAGTCGGCCCAATTAAGTTCGCCTTTTGCCAGCTCCTCCCACGTGTGCGTCCTCCAATCGAAGAGCATGAGGGCCTGGTGATCTGAGCGCCGGGCAACAATGTATCGGCCGTCGGGTGACCACTCGCCTAACAGGAGTCCCTCCGAGCCGGGCAGCGGCACTCCTCTGCGGGTTCTCAAGTTCACCACAACCATTCCGTGTTCGGTCTCGGGCCCTGGGAGATAACCGAGAACAATGGAGTTCCCGTCCGGAGACCAACTGGGGCGGTTTTGATTTCGCTGTTGCTCGAAGAGCAGCTCAGGCGTGCCGCCCTCAGCGGAAACCAGGTAGATCTTCGAAAGCTTGCCTGGCGACGCATCCATAAACGCAATTCGTTTACCATCCGGGGACCAGCAAGGCAGCACGGTTTGCATGGGAGGAGCCGTGAGTTGAAGGCGATCGCTGCCGTCGATTCTGCTCCGCCACAAAGCACCCTCGGGAAAGCTAACATAGGTGACCCACTGTCCGTCGCGAGAGAAATCGATGTGCTCCGCTGAGATTCCGGAGAGATAGGGTACCCACTGACCCGATTTCGAATCGTAGTGCACCAACTCGCCGCGCAGGTGTTGACCGATGACGTAAAGCTTCTTGCCGTCCGGACTAAGCACCGGCATCAGTGAGTTCAACTGTCCGGCGGTGAGTTGCACTGGTTCGCGCCCAGCCTTCCGGAACGAATCCAGCAGGCCTCCGCGTTCTCGAATCGTCCAGATCTCTGTCTTGCCGTTGAGGGTAGCCTGGAACACAAAGTATTTTCCATCCGGTGTCCAGTTGCCGCAACACGCTGCGGACGACCCGCTCCAACCGGGAAGCAAGGGATGGAGGCCTCTTCCATCTGCTAACACTTCCCAGATCGCAGCCGTGCCGCTGCCGGCGAGGGGATTACCCAGCGTCAGCCGCAAGCAGGTTGCGTCGGGCGACCAACGGAGCAGCCATGCTGTTCCAGGAAGGCCCGTAAGCTTCCTGGCCTCGCTTCCGTCGCTGTTTGCCCGATACAAATCGCTTCCTCTTATATAGGCAAGCTCCCGCCCATCGGGAGACCAAGCGGCACCCGTCGCCAATACGTTCCCCAAGCGCCGGAGCGTTCCCGCCGGCAACGGTAAGATCCAAAGCGGCCATCCAAATTCATGTCCATAACCGGAATAGTTGGACAGCAGCAGTTCGGACCGGCTGGGCGAGATGTCCACGACCTCAGGCAATCCGACCGGAGCTTCCGGCAGCAAAGCTGTCTCCCCGCCGCTTGTGGAAATCTGGGCAATCACCTGCGCCATGCCCGACCCCTCCGCAAAATAAAGGCGCGACCCGTCCGTCACCATGGCACCCCGGGCTGGCGCTTTTGGCCGACCATCGTTACTGATCTGAAGGAAACCCGATACGTTCGGTGGCGGCAGCGGGCGCATGAGGAGATAAATCGCGATCGCAATGCAAATCAAGGCAGCACTTGGCAAGGCGAAACGCCGTGCTCGCCGTAGACGAAGGAGCGAGTCCTGCTTCCGCTTCAGTCGTTCGAGATCACTGCGTATCTCTGAAGCATGCTGATAGCGCAGATCGCGGTCCTTCTGCAAACACCTGGAGGCTACGCGCTCCAGCTTCTCGGGCGCTTTGGCATTCAGGCTTCGGAGAGATGCCGGAGTCTGGTGCAGAATCGCATCGAATATCGCGGCGGCAGTTTCACCCGTGAACGGAGGAACTCCTGTCGCCATTTCATAGAGCACTGCACCGAAAGAGAACAAATCGCTTCGCGCATCGAGCGTTTTGCCTAGCACTTGCTCCGGAGACATGTAATCCGCAGTTCCCAGCGCCACGCCAGCATCGGTGAGTTGGTCGCGTGCTCTGGTGATCTCATCGGGCGCGATCGGTTGCGCCTCCGCAAGCTCGAGGCCCGAAATCTTCGCCAGTCCGAAATCGAGCACCTTTGCATTTCCACGCTTCGTAATAAAAATGTTCGCCGGCTTAATATCGCGGTGTACGATTCCTTTCGCATGGGCCGCATCAAGGCCGTCGGATATCTCAATAGCGAGACCGACGAGCGTTTCCGTCTCCAACGCTCGCCCTCCGATGAAGTGCTTCAGCGTCGCGCCGTCGAGATACTCCATCACGATAAACGCTCGGCTGTCCTGCTCGCCAATATCGTGAACAGTGCAGATGTTCGGGTGATTGAGCGACGATACAGCCCGCGCCTCGCGCTGGAAACGTGCGAGCGCCTGGGCATCGCGAGCAAGTTCATCCGGGAGAAACTTCAATGCAACCATTCGATCGAGCCGGATGTCCTCAGCCTTGTAAACGACACCCATGCCTCCGCCGCCAAGCTTTTCGACGATGCGGTAATGCGAGATGGTTCTCCCGATGAGGGAATCGACGCTCTCTCTTGTCTCTTCGTCCTGGTTCAAGGCAAGTGCGCGCGTAGCTACTTCGATGGCCGGATTTTCAAGGAAGCTTCCGGCCTCTTGGTGAGAATAAGGAGCGACGGACCTCCTGTTCCACACTATCGTCGCCTGCGCACGCTTGGTGCACAAACGCTGCGCGCTCACCTGGTGGGTGCTGCAACGCGGATTGCAGCAGTTCATCGACTTTTTTCCATCCCTCACGATCCACCGGCGGCCCCGCCTGTCATTTCGCGGTAAAGCCACGCTTTCGCCGTGCTCCAGTCGCGCATCACGGTCAGAGACGATACTTTGAGCACTTCCGCGGTCTCCGGAACGCTAAGTCCGCCAAAGAAGCGCAGCTCGACCACCTGAGCCTTGCGCTGGTCGATCTGAGCCAGCGCGCCCATCGCATCATCCAGCGCGACCAGATCCGCAGCCCGGTCGCTGCCCACGGCAGCTACTTCGTCGAGCGAAACGTGTTGTATGCCGCCTCCGCGCTTCAGATTGTGCGCCGCGCATGCTCCACCAGAATTCGCCGCATCAACTGCGCCGATACCGCAAAAAAGTGTGCGCGGTCCTGCCACTGCATGCGCCTGTAGTCCACTAGCCGCATGTAGGCTTCATTCACCAGGGCTGTGGTCTGTAAACTGTGACCGGCGCGTTCGCCGCGCAGATGGCGCCGCGCAAGACGCCGGAGTTCCTCGTAAACCATAGGCGTCAGCCTGTCGAGCGCGGATCGATCGCCATCCCTCCAGGCTCGGAGAAGCCGGCTCACGTCCGCGGATGAGGTTTCCAGTTGCATGCTGCTCTAGAGGCATCGCCGGTCGGCTCAGTATTATAACGCGGCGAAAACGAACGCCGATTACATGATAGTTTCGCCGCGCCGTTTGCGCCTCTCCAGATGAGGGCGGCTGAGGTTGCTCATGACGCCCCCAAAGGAGACAAGATGAAATCGTCAATATTGACCCAGATTGCCGTGGCAGGTTTATTCGCCGTGCTGGGAGCACCGGCCGTGGTGGTCGCGCAGACGCAATCAGCGGCCCAGGCCCCGGTCCGCTACACCGTTAGGGACCTTGGCGCGCTGCCGGGCGGGACCTTTAGCCAGGCGCTCGTCCTGAACAATCATGGCTTGACCGGGGGCCTATCGAGTTCCGCTGACGGCACATGGCATGCCGCCCTCTGGTACGAGGGCCTGATGGCGGACATCGGCACACCAGGGCTCGGAGGTTCGAATAGTCAAGCATTTGGTGTCAACGTGAATGGTCGCGCCGTGGGTGAAGCTCAAAGTTCAGCTCCGAATAGTGAGGACTTCTGCGGCTTTAATGCGCTTGGGGCTCCGCCTTCCACCACCGCGTGTCTCCCCTTTTCGTGGCGAGACGGAGTAATAAACACTTTGCCAACGCTGGGCGGCGCCAACGCCGTCGCCAACATGATCAATGATTCTGGCGAAGTAGTCGGATATGCGGAGAACAGTAAACGGGATCCGGCCTGCCCGGTATCTAAGTTTAAGCCGGTCATCTGGAAAAACGGCGAAATCCAGGAGCTTCCTACATACGCTGGCGACGAGTACGGAATCGCAGCCTGGATCAACGACAAGGGTCAGGTCGTCGGCTCGTCTGGTGCTTGCGCATCCTTCAACCCGAACAGCGAACTCTATCTCTCGGAGAAACCGCGCTGCTTTGGGAAGACGGCAAGATGACTGACCTCGGCGACCTCGGCGGGACGGGAGGCATTGCGGGGAACCACGCGTGCGCAATCAATAACCACGGTGAGTGGTTGGTCGTTCGGAGCTATCCAACGACATCACCTTTCACGGATTCCTCGGAGCAGGGAGGCGGGGATGCAGACCTCGGCACCCTCCCCGGGGACTTTGCGAGTCTGGCGATCGACATTAACAACGAAGGTGAGGTGGTTTTCGCCTAGTTCACGGAGTACTACGAACCTGAACCCGCGCGCGGTCCTCCAGCAGAATGGCACGATGACCGACCTCAACACTCTTATTCCCGCGGACGCACCTCTGTACCTTCTGGTCGCTAATGCGATCAATGATGCTGGGCAGCTCGCAGGGTTTGGCGTGACGAGCGCCCGCGACATTCACGCCTTCCTGGCAACCCCATGTGGTCCGCACGCTGACACGAAGTGGTGCAGCGCCGGAAGTCTGGAGACCGCCGACGAACTCGACAAGACCACCGAAAGGCAGAACGTAGTTCTGTCGGAAAGTGCCCGCAAGTTGCTTCACCAGGTTGGACGTCGCTAATCAAGGAGCACCAAGTCTTTAGTCTTGATCGAAAAGTGACTCGGCGGATAACGGTCGGCGAGCTTAGGCGACCCGACCCGAGGCACTTTTTGATCAAGATTAGAGACTTGTGTCCGGTAATCGTCAATGCAGCAATCCAAACTCTAATGACATTTTCTCATTCGATCCGGCATTGCATTAAAGGTAATATCCGTAACATTGTCACGCTCCGATTCAGTTTCCTAGAAGAGTAGAAGTGGATCCACACGACCTTTTAATACCAGTAATGAATTCTCGTCAGCAATAACTCCGGTCGGAGATTTTCTGATACCTCGCGGTAGCCCGATACGTCATCCTGAGACCTATGGGGATTCGTCATTGTTTCTTCTCTCCGAAAGGGAGGGTTGAGCCCTCGCCTTGACGACGGCTTTCAGCGCTGCGCGCCAGCTAAACTTGGGGATGGCGAATACCCACGTCGCGCGCCCGCTGTATTTGAAATCCGTCTCCCCTGGTGAGGATCACCAAGTACCGAAGACGGCGCTGAAGGCGAGGTCGCGTGCAACTTGGATCCGATCCGGGACATCTGCGGCCAATATCAGGTGTCTACATGAAGGGGCACGTTCGAAGGGCCATGTACTGCTGATTTCACTACCTCCACAAGTGACGATTAGTCGCTTATGCAGTGGCTGAAAGGCCGAACGGCGCACCACCTGCTGCTGGAGTTTC
>CAVYTS010000039.1:0-407480 GCA_963771305.1 uncultured Acidobacteriaceae bacterium | reverse complement strand
TTCGTCATCACCGGCAAACCACCGGTTGAGGAAAGCCAACCGCACCGCTTTCGACATACGTTTGCTTCCGACATGCTGCGCGCAGGTATTAGTCTACCGGCGCTCATGCACCTCATGGGGCACGCACAGATTCAAACCACCATGGTCTACCTTCATCTCACTCCACAGGATGTCTGGGAGCAGTACGCTCGCGCGGTCGCTCAGCTCACTCGGCCCACTCCGCCGAAGCCGTCATGAAACGACCACGTTTTCCGCTCCCGACACACCTTCTGACCAAGTTCTTCGAGCCAGCCGTGGAATCGGTCACGACTTCGTTGGGTTATGCATCCGTCACATCCTACCGCGGAACAGTTCGTTACTTTCTGACGTATCTCGGCGCTCAGTATTCTGAGGTTCGCTCTCTCCAGCAACTGCGCCGCGATCCCCATCTCCTCGTTGGCTGGCTCTCTTGCGATCGCACCACCCGCCGCTCGCCAACATCACACGCGCACACTATGTGATTTATCTGCGCCGTCTGTTGGAAGAACTCGCCTGGACGCAGCACCTCCCAGACCTCGCTGATCTGCTCGGTCGTGATGATGTGCCGCGTAAGGAGCACATCTGCCGCGCCCGCTCACGCCTGAACAGGATGAGTTGGTGCAGCAGGAACTCTTACGCCGCGATGACCTCCTCAGCAATGCCTTGTTACTTATGCGTCACACCGGGATGCGAATCAGCGAATGTGCCGATCTCTCCTTCGATTGTTTGCGCCTTGTCGGCCCCGGGCAGTGGGCTATCCATGTGCCGTTGGGCAAACTCAAAACGGAGCGGTTGGTTCCCGTGGACTCCGTGGTCTGTCAGCTGGTCGAACGCATCCGTTCGCTGCGGCCACCCACCGCGCCCAAGGCCGGTCCCCTCCTATTGCCTCGGCCTCGCGGCCGCTACCAGATGATTCGCAGACTGCGTGCCGCCTTGCGAGAAGTTACAGCCGCCCTCGCTATCCCCGCCCGCATCGTCCCGCACCAATTCCGCCACACCTACGCAGATGCTACGCGCGGGCGTCAGCTTTGCCGCCGTGATCAAACTCTCGGCCACAAGAGTCCCCACATGACCTTGGAGTATCTTGAGATCACCCAGCAGGATCTCCAGCGCGAATTCCAATTGGCTCTCTCCCATCCTAGACACCTGGCCCCGTCTCCGACCATCTCCCTAGCCCCGCCCCTCGCGCAGATTTATCGGGCCTGATCAACTCATTGAAGGCTGCTCAGCACGTGCTGGAGATTTACCGCCGCAACGTTACCGATCCTTCCGCACGCCGTCTTCTCAACCGCCTTGCTAACCGCATCGTCAAGATTCTCACTCAAACCAGGAAAACTCAAACCCTCCTAAAAATGGGCAGACATTGGCCGGTTAAGTCCGGTTGTGATCGGTGACCCGCCCCGGAATTACAATGAGGATTCCAGACGATAACGCCGTGTATCGTGACTAATTCCCACGAAGCCTGCCGTATTAGGCAGGGACCTCCTCCCGTTTAATCGTGATACGAGCGAGTGGCGGAACCACCGTCCCGGAAGGCATAGTTTTTGGCTAAAGCCAAAGATTTTATCTACAGCAGGAGCGTTGCGCTTTTATTGGTGGACACTTCACCGAATCCGAAGGAGCAGAATACGCAACAGTCGCCGGCTCGCGGGCGGAGGCTTTCGCAGGCATGGTTTCCTGTTTGGAAAAGCCGCAGTGCGGACAGGTCAAGACCGATTCAAGGCACGCAGACATGTCATTGGGCTCAGTCATTTCCTCGCGCTTATCCAACCTCAATTGCATCCCTGACAGCGCGCTCGCACTCCGCAAGGTCTTGCATTGAAAAACGCCGAACCCAAGAGCGGGCATCTTCGACACCGTTGTTGAGAGTGAGTTTTTTCATGGTTTCTCCTTGATCGGACCATCCGGCAAGCGCGCTGCTTTTCTAACACGAGGCTATGGATTCGGTAAGCTACGCGGTGGGTCGGTTTTAAGATTACACGGAAAACCGTCCTACGTCTTTCCCTCTTTCTCATGTGCCTTGATACCCGCCTTCAGGAACCTCATCGCCTTGCCGGGGCCACCAGTGCCCCTCACCCTGAATTTCTTGCCCCGCTGTTTGTTGTAGGAAATGAAGAAAGCCTCCAACTGATCGAGAAGGGTCTTGCTCACATCGTCGATGGATTCCAGGTCCTCGTGATCATAGGAGTGAATAGCGACGCCCAGAAGCCTGTCATTGCTCTCGGTCTTGCCGTCCTCGGCCTGCTCCGCCTGGATGATTCCAATAATACGAACTTCGATCAGGCAGCCGACATGCGCCGGTGCGTCCATGAGGACAAGAATGTCTAAGGGGTCACCATCTTCGCCGAGCGTTGACGGAATAAAGCCGAAGTCGAAGGGAAACATCATTCCTTCGGGTAACAACCCGCCCAGCATGAACAGACCTGAATCCGGATCATAATCAAACTTGTTGCGGCAGCCCTTGGGCGTTTCTATGATGGCCCGGCAGGCGCGCTTCTTAACATCGAGCTGAGCTGGAAGTTTCGACAGATCGGCCATGGTTTAGATCCTCCATTCTTGGTCAGGGAGTTTATCGTTATGCATGAAATCAGGGCGACCCTTCCGCCGGAACATGTTGGCACGGCAGCGCGGCTGGCGCACGAGGCCGGCATCACCAGCGTAGCGGTCTCGGACGTCTATCTTCACGGCCCGGAAGCAGAACGGAAGATCGTGAGCGTCGAAACTTCCACGCCAAGAGCGCGCGCTTTTGTCGACGCTCTTCTGGGCTCCGCCAGTCTGAAGGGCGTCGATTACTCGCTGACCTCGCGGGAACTGAGGGCCATTGTGAACGGCGAGGATATCCTTGACCTGACCAAGCCCATGAGCGAACCCTTCCTGGACGTTATCCAGGACCTCTGGCAACTGAGCCATCTCACGGTAAGTTATATCGCGCGGGCGGCGGCAGGCGCGGTGCTTATGGCGACGGGCATTCTCGACGACAATCCCGTCGCCATCGTCGTGGCGGCCCTGTTTTTGCCGTTTCTCGCGGAAGTTCTCGCGATCAGCTTCGGGTTTTGGAGCAGCGACCGGCGTCTGATCTTTCGCGGGTTGAGGGCGGTCGTGGTCAGCGCGGCGCTCGCGTTTGCGGCTGGCGCCGTGGTTGCTGCGATCCAGGGAGGACCGATCCATTTCACGGCTTTCAAGAGTCCGCTGGCGAGCTTCGCGATTTCCGCCTTGATCGGCATTCGGCGGGCCTCTCGAATGCGGATGACACAGGTCGCCGTTACCTCATCGGTGTAGCGGCTGCGGTCCAATTGGCTATATTCCCCGTTTGGCTGGGAGCGTCGACTATTCTGGGATTGCCGGACGGCGTTGTCTGGACGCGCCTCGAAAGCTTCCTGATTAACCTGGTCACGATCTCGCTCGCCGCTGTGGCGGCCTATGCCGCTCTGCACCTGCAACCTGGACGCGGGTGGACATCGCCGAAAAGCGGCCGCGCCGAAAGACACCAATAAGCGTGAGAACTCAGCGAAGTCGATCAACATGCGAACCATCGAGCACGTTTGGTTCCAAGAGTTTGAGATGGCGACCGGCGCGACCAGAAGAAACGCTAGCGACTGAGCCGGACATGATTTTCGCCGCTCGTCGACTTTCATCGCTTGAATAGCCACTGCAGCTTCTCCCAAGGAAGGCAATTCAGAACAGCAGTTTTTTCAAGGCCCCCACGACGCGCTTGGTCAATTCCACACCGAATGAGCGGCAGTTCGCCCGTGCCATGGGCATCGGTATTGATGGCGATCAATACCCCCGCCGCGTTTGCTTTTCGCGCATTCTCGGCGGAAAGGTCCAGCCGGTCGGGGCTCGAATTGATCTAGAAGAAGCAGCCGTTCTTCCGCGCCTGCTCGATGACCCGATCGGCGTTGATTTCGTAACCGGGACGCTTAAGGAGCAAGCGTCCCGTCGCATGTCCGAGGATATTGAAGTACCGGTTATCCATGGCGCGCAGCAAGCGCTCGGTTTGTTGCTCCCGGTTAAGTCCGAAGCGCGAATGAATCGAGCAGACCGTATAGTTGAGTTCACGCAGGAGATCGTCGGGATAGTCGCTCCCTGAAGTCTCTTCCGCCAGGCTTAATTAAGGCGCACATTTTGATTTTGCCTAGCGAATCGGGCCATCTTTTGCAGATAAACTACGTATTTACAGTGGCTTGCGTGGATTAATCCTGATAAGTCCCGTTATCGTCTCCAATCCACTATTAGGCGAATAAACAGCGAATCCATGGCTATAATTGGAGCGATGGCTCTCTCGCGCTGCCGGGTTTCGTATGCCGATGCTGATGGCGTCGTCCATTCGGTCGAGGTGGACGCAGATTCACTTTACGAAGCCGTGGCACTCGCCGTAGCCGAATTCCGGCAAGGTGAAATCATCACCGACGTTCCTCGCCCGATGACCGAGTTTTGCGTCACGGTTATGCGCAAGCCGATCGAACATCGAATCCATTTCAAAAAAGTACAACAGTGGGTTCAGCCGACGACGAAGGATGGTCCAGCTGGGATCGTTCTTCGGGATCGACTGCGCAAGCTGCTGACCGGCGAATAGCGCGTCAAGCTCCTCGCGCCTATTCGCGCCGAACGTCCTTCGGCCTTTTATCATTACGAAGGGCGATGAAACGCGTGTGGCGAAGATGGTTGTCTGGCGTCCACTCCACAAACTCAAACTGGCCAACCAGGTCCGGCCTTAGCCACCGGCAGTCTCTCATCTTCGCAATCGTCAGTCCTTGTCCCCACCGGCCAGCTCTGGCTTCTGGCAAATTGGCAAACGGACATTCTGCGATTTCCAACGGTCGTAGCTTTTTGAACAATTGCAGCCTGGAAGCGGGCGTAAAGCCGTTGCGTGTTCGCGCCACGTAGATCAGCTTTGAACTCTCGTAGTAGCCGATAATCAGCGCGTCGAAGTTCTTGGGCGATGGCGTGTAGCCTCCGATGACGAGTTCCTGCCCGGCATTGATTCGCATTTTCTGCCACGAACCTGATCGTTGGCCTGGTTCGTACCGGCTGTCCCTTCGCTTTGCAACGAGGCCTTCCAAGCCCTGCTCTTTTACAGAATGAACCAGGTCTTCTAAGCTCGCCTTCAATTGAGGCGAATAACGGATGGGCTCCGACAGCTTTGGAAGAATCCGCTTCTCGAGGATTTGTCGTCGCTCGATGAGCGGCTCAGACATCAAGTCGCGGCCGGCTGAAAACTAAGACGTCAAAGGCATAAAAATGTAGCGGCGCACCAGCGGTGCCGTAGTTCTGGAGAGTATTGAATGATGGCTTACCAAGTTCGTCGAGCGCAACGATCTCGCCGTCGATCACGGTTTCATCCGGAAGAGCGGCGAGCGCTTTCGCAATCTGCGGATACCGCGCATTAAAGTCGTTGTCGTTTCTTGAGCGCAGGTGGAGTTTCCCCCCGCTCTTTATCGCGAGAGCTCGGTACCCGTCCAGCTTAATTTCGTAGAGCCAGTCGTCTCCCTCGGGAAGTCGCTCCGTGCGTAACAACAGCATCGGCTCTACAAATCGGGCTTTGGCCCTCGGCTCGGGCATGGTTCTATTGTGAGGCCAACCCTTTCCCTAGCTGCTAGTTGCACTCGATTGCCAAAGACACAATACAATCATTCTGTGGCAATGTTCATGTGTCGTTGGCCGAACGGCGATTTGTCATTCGTCTCCTCCCGGAACAAGGAGGAGGCTATCGTCATGCTGGATGAATGGGGCGATGCCGAAGTGGCAGAACTCAGGCAGGTTCAGGATCTGATGCTGGACTTTAGCCTAACGGATGATGGCGAACTGGTATTTCAGGAGTTCGGCGAAGGGTGTCTTGAAGATATCTGGGACCGAGCGTATCCGGTTCTCTCAGAGGCCAAGCGGAACGCGCCGACCAACAGCAGCCGGTGAAATCACGGCGCGAGGGAAGGATGCGATTCGTAACGCCGTTCAGGCCGAGAAACAGCGCCTGGTTGGCAAGAAGGCTGGCAAAGCCGCGGACACTGAACTTGGCAAGTCGGTGCAAGCTCGACTGGGTGCACCGGCCGTTTTGGTCAATCGATACGTGAAGCAGGCGGCCGCAGAAGTACTGAAGAAAACTCCTACTTCCGGCCGAAAACAATAGGCTTGTGATCAGCACTAGACGTGCGCGGCGGCCTGGGCTTCCCGCATGAGCCACGCGAGTCCCTAGGCTCATCTCCCTGGCCCTTTGCAGGTGACTACCCGGCGCGCCATTGAAGGAGTACGCCTGGGCATGCAGCATTCCGGTAATGTTGGGAGCGACGGGAAGGTCTCCGGTCAACGCATCAAATTACTCCGGGGCGCACCGCCGGTTGGCCTCGTCAGTCAGGCTCTGTTCCTCTGGGTCGACGCCGACGAACACCGTGTTTCGTTGGGAATCGACGGAGATCCAGGGATTCCGAGCTAGGAATAGTGGAAAGAGTTCCTCTCCCTGTCGGATGATGTCTTGGAGTGTGAAGCATCGCCTGGTCAAGGAGGATCGTCTGAGTCGTCCGCGCACGTGATACGCGACGACCAGTGCTTCCGCCGTGTGCTTTTTACTCATCACTTCCTCCGGTTCTTAGATTGAAGAACAAATGCGTAAAGGGGCGGGTTGGGCTAACCCGCCCCTCGCTGCATTACTCGCCGCCGTCGGCCTTTTCAGCCTTATAGAGTCGTTCCACCCCAGCCGCGTGAATTTCAGCCATTCGTCTCTTGACCTCGATTTTGGTCTTACCTTTGGCCACTTCGTCGTCGTACTCCCGGTAGCGAATCTCACCGATTACCAGAACCTTGTCGCCCTTGCTGACGGTCAAACGGTTAGCCTGTTTGCCCCAAACCACGACGCGGTGCCATTCGGTGCGGGTTTCCCATTCATTCGAGTCCGCCTTCTTCCACGAGGCGGACGTGGCAACGGAGAGTACTGCGTAGCCGGTGCCTTTATCGGTCGTCTTCAGTTCGGGGTCGGCCCCGAGGAATCCAATCAAGCGTGTTTCATTTGTGTCGATCATGTTTTGTCTCCTTTTCTTGTCTCGCCTTCAAACTGCATCCCCCCGGCGGAGGGTGGAAAGGCGCGGCGAACGCCTCTCGGCGCATGGGGTGGCGCGGACTGAGCGCTTGGCTTGCCAGAACTTTTTTTGCCGAAGACACAGGGCGAGAGGAGTTTTCAAAAACAAGTTCTTGCAAGTTGAGCTGGCTGCGCGATGCGCACGAGAGAGAAGGCGTTTGCCGAACTGAGACACCCTGCCGGGATATAGAATCAAACGCGCGCAGCGCCACCATGGCCCTTTAGCGCTCCGCCCGCCCGAGTCCCGTCAACTCTTCCAACAGATCCGAAACTTCTACGGCATTGGCCGAGTCGATTCGTTCCGCTTGAGTTCCGTCCACTGGTTTCTGAACGAGGGAGAGGACTTGCGTCAGCTCAGCGCGAAGCTTTGACGCCACGCGCTCTGCCAACGCTTCGAGCATGGCCTCGTTCTTCGCGAGCGTCATTATCTTTCCTTGAGTTTCGTTGCCAGTTCGGGGATTGACGCCACAAAGAAGATTCGCTGGCCGCTTCGGAGATGGCTCGCTTTAGATCGCACAAGAGCGCATCCAGGTCGGGACTGTTCTCTCGCAGCGCTTCGACGCGTTGGACCGCGTAGTACACGGTCGAGTGGTCACGACCGTTATAGAAACGTCCGATTGTCTTATAGCTCCAGCCGCCGACCTGTCTGGCCAGATACATCGCGATCTGGCGGTTAAGGGCCGCTGGGTGCGCATTTCCGGGGACTCGCGTTTCGCCCAGATGTGCGGCGACTATGGCGTCGATTCGCGACAGAGGAACTCTCTTCCAGGAAGGAACCAATTCGGGCGTCATCATGAGAGTGACCCCTCTTCGAGTCCCGTCAGACTCCGAGTTGTCCCATTATTCGTTGGGCGAAAGTGTTGGTATTCGGGAAGCTTTAGAATTCGCATTGCAACTCCATCGACGCGATATCACTAGTAAAGAGGCCTGCCGCAGCACGATTCCCGTAGCGCAATCAAAATATTTTTGTCTTTTTCCGATCTCCCTTTTGCGATTGGCTTTTTAGGTATTACAATTGATCTTTTGCTGTCGCCAAATCAGCGGGCGGCAGTCGCGGCAGATAGAGAGATTGTCTTTGCGGGGTGCCATGGCCTGGGATGCGGTTGACCTCCGAACGCAAATGGGTCTTCCGGTTTGCGACGCGGACCGGGAGACTATCCTTGACGCCGCAGAGAGGGCGATCCTCCAAATTGATCGGGATCCTGAGATTGCTCTGCGTGCGGCGGCGAGGGTTGCGCGCCAGACTCATGTGGTAAAAGACATACGGGCTTATGCGATTCGGGCTATTTTTCGCGCCATGAAGAAGAAGGGGTTCGAGCAAGCAAAGAAGGATTCGGCTGTCCGTAGTTCAACTGATGTGGCAGTCCTTCCCAGTCCGGCTGATGTTGGCCAAATTGAAAAGAAGATCTTGGTGCGAGAGCTTTTGGATACTCTCTCGCCGCGGGATCGAGAGATTGTCATGCGACGAGTATCGGGGGACACTTTCCCGGAGATCGATAATGAAATGAAACTGAAACCACGCACTGCGGAGACGCGGTTCCGTGCTTCCAAAGCTATCCTTCGGAAACTTCTTGATCAAGACCTCGACAGAAGAACGTTAACGCGTGGCCATTGAACCCATTGATGATGACAACCCCATTGAAGAGATATTACTCACTGGGTTCCCTAATCCCGACAGGGTTGGCTGCCCTCCATCTGCGGTCATAGAGGCCCTCGGGCAAAAGAAGATCGGGAGAGACGATCCAGCGTGGGAGCACATTTGGAACTGCTCCCCTTGCTTCAAAGACTTTAAAGTAATTCGTGACGCGCGGCTCGCCGAGATCGAGGGTAGATACCGTGCTCAGAGACGCCGCCGCAATTTGGTGTTGGCGGCCTCGGTACTAGTCTGCGCGATTATCATCGCCGCGTTGTTTTACCGCAACATTTGGGTGCCGCGTGGCGGTGCCGCCGTGGTGGCAATCGATCTGACCAACGCAGGTACCGTCCGCGGCGACGCCGAAGACAATGCTCGTGTCTTGGCCGAACTTCCGACAAGACTGGATGAGATCCATCTGAAATTGCCAGTCTTCAGCCAGCGCGGGCGCTACGTTGTGGCCATCCTGCAATCCAAGTCACAAAACGCTGCGGTCGCCTTAGGTTCAGCAACGACTACGGGAACAGACGTGAATCCGAGTCTCGTCCTCACGTTCGATTTGTCTGGCACGAAGCCGGGCCGTTATTTCCTGGCCACGCGACTAGAGGAACAGGGACAGCAGGATGCTGTGTATTACTATCCAGTCCAAATTGGGCCAGGTTGACTCAATTAAATGTCAGCTTTTTCACAAATAAACCCGCCGAATTTTCTCTGAAAGCTTTTTGCTTTTTGCCTCGTCTATTGGTTTGAACCTCAGGTTGACTTCGAGCTTGGGCAAAGCGTATCAACGTACACTTCATGCCCCGCCCATGTGGCGTTCTGATCACGCTGCGACACCCCGTCGGTGAGTCTTCCTGGGAACTAAAAACTGTCGAGGAAATGAGTGAATGTCTTGAAGACCTCTCCAGGCCGTGTCGTTGCTGTCGCCGCAGTCTGTGCTGCCCTTGCTTTGTTAGCTTTCTTCCGGATCGGACACCGTTCTACGACTTCCGCAGAGGATGTCCTTGCCGCCGCCGATGGACTCGCATGGAACAACAACTGGCTCGGAGCACTCCCGCTCTATGTGCGCGCGGAGCAATTGTTCCGAAGCAAAGGGGATAAAGGCCATGCGCTTTACGCCCACGTGAGCCAGTTCGCCGTCAAGATGGAGAACAGCGACCTCTCGCAGTTGATTGCTGAGTTGCGTGCGGACCTTGCCTTGCCTGAGGCATCTCAGCCGGACATTCGGCTGAGAGTGCTCGAAATGAAAGCAAAGTGTGAACAGGAGTACGATGCCGGCATTTCAAAAGAGACCTTTGCCGACGTCGAAAAGCTCGCCTTCCAACAACGCAAGCTATATCTGGCCTCACGTGCAAGTGGCGAGCAGGGCATACTGGCATTCACGTTAGGCGACATCGCAGAGGCAACTTCGAGAGTCCGGCGAGCTTATGGGGTAGCAAAATACCTTGGCGATCCAGCCGCCCATGTTCGATACGCCGAGATGATCGGCATGGGAATCGTAAACATGGGCCGCCCCGAGCAGGCCATGAAGTTCCTTGACGAGGCGATTGCCACCCAGAAAGCACATCCTGAAATTGCGCGCCCTACCATCGCGTATAACGCCAAAATCGATGGTCTGGGCCAAATGGGTCGTTACAGTGAAGCTCTGGCCCTTGCCGACCAGGCGCTGAGATTTCCGCGTGAGCATCAATTTTATGGCCAGCTCCAATCGTTGCTGGAAAGCAAGGCGGAAGTTGAAGTGCGCGCCGGCAAGATCAACGACGCAATTAACGGGTATCAAGAAGCACTCGTCTACGCGAAGAAAGTGGGTTCCTGGCGCGCCATCACCTTCATCGACTCCAGGTTGGCGGCCGCGTTTGAACGTCTGGGAAAACTACCCGAAGCCTTGTGTGCGATCGACGACGCCATCAAGGCTAATCAGCAGACGCCACGAGAAATGTTCCTGGTTCCCGGCAACATGGCGATCAAGGCGAGGATTGAGGCTGAGATGGGCCACCGCGTCCAGGCAGAAAGGCTCTACGTTAAGGGTTCAGACATTCTGGACCTGATGCTCGCT
Source organism: uncultured Acidobacteriaceae bacterium (assembly GCA_963771305.1). GTDB lineage: Bacteria > Acidobacteriota > Terriglobia > Bryobacterales > Bryobacteraceae > CAJCIT01. The sequence continues at coordinate 396,704 of CAVYTS010000039.1, read as the reverse complement.
CATGTTCCCACACCTGAGATGGAACGTCTGCTGCTAACGGAACTAGAAGATTTGTATTCGGGATACTTCGAACTGCTTTCGAACGATCATCGCTACTCCGAAGCATTTCGAGTCATCGAGAGAGCTCACGGGCGAATCGAGGCCCAGGAGCTTGAATTCGATCACACGGAGGCGCCGCACAGCCCCACCCCAGAGGAAAAACAATTGCAGGCGCTCGAAGTCACGCTTCTGCGCGAGGACGATTCGCAAACCGGGCAGGAAACACTCCGAAGGATTCGTCCAGATCAGGGCAACCCTGAAAACCGAGCTGGTGAGGAGGAAGCCTCCCTCGGCGAAATTCAGCAGCAGCTCAGACCCGATGAACTGCTAATCGAGTATGTACTCGCAGCGCGACAATCCTACGCGCTGGCGGTCAGCTCTTCGCGAGTGGCTCGGTATGAGCTTCCCCCTAAGCAAGTCATCGAGGAAGAGGTCAGAAGGTATCGGGATACGCTCCGGCATCAGAAGACAGACGCGCATCTTGGCAGCGAACTCTTTACGCAATTGCTGGGATTTACGAATGACTTTGGAAAGGCCAAGTCACTGATTGTCGTCCCAGACGGAGGCCTCCATCTTTTGCCATTCAGCGCTCTTGTCGAGAGCTCGGGTAAGTATCTGCTCGAAGACAAGGCGGTCAGCATGACGCCCAGCGCTACGGTCCTTTCCATTCTTCGGCGCAGGGGGCCAACTCTTGCTGGTTCGCGACCTTACTTAGGCGTGGCAGCTTGGACGGAAGCCGTTGATTCCCGCCCCTGGGTTCTCCGATCCGTTTCCTCTGACGCGTCACCGAAGGATTTGCTGCCACTTCCTGAATCGAGGGATGAAGTTGAAAGCATTGCCGCTATGTTGCCGCGGCCGGCGACCGTGCTCTTGGGACACGAGGCGACGAAAGCGACGTTCGAGCGCCTGCCGCTGAGCGACTATCGGGTACTCCACCTGGCACTTCACGGTTCTGTGGATCCGGTGTTTCCCGACAGATCGGCACTCGTCTTCGCGCCTTCGGCGAAGGATAATGGCCGGCTTGAAGCACGCGATATTCGGCGACTACACCTGCGCGCCAACCTGGTGACTCTCAGTGCCTGTGACACCGGCGTAGGACCGGTTGGTATATCCGGCGTGGAAAGCATCGTAGCGTCCTTCATCCAGGCGGGCGCGAATAGCGTCGTGTCAACCTTGTGGGAGTTGGAGGATCATTCTTCCAACAGGTTAATGAAAGCGTTCTATGTGCACCTTGGCAGCGCAGATAAAGCAGATGCCCTGCGGCAAGCCAAGCTGGACCTTCTACACAGTGGCCTTTCACCCTATTACTGGGCCAGCTACGAAATTGTCGGTGATCCGAAAGGAGCTCTGTTTCCAACACGATGAAATTGACAGCAAAAAATCGGCAAGACGTCCTCGCAAAGATCGACCGGCTGGTTGCGGAGAAGTTCTACGATCCGAAGTTCAAGGGCCACGATTGGGCGGCATTGGTGGCGACCCATCGCGAAAAGATCTTGAGCCAGGAGGAATCCGAGGACTTCGAAACTGCCGTGAACGTTATGCTGCGGGAATTAGGATCCGCAGGCCTGGGTTTGATCAGCCCGACAACTAAGATCGCACCAAAGAACGCCATCAGCGCAACGTTCCGTGATACAGAAACGGAATATGGCCGCCGGTGGGTCTTTCAAGATGTTCACGTGGGCGGTCCCGCAGCCAACGCTGGCCTTACGGGTGGAGATGTTTTGATTTCGGTCGAAGACCGGGAGATTGTTCCTCCCGAAAAGCCGCTGTTCGCGATGGGGCGATCTCACCGAGTGGTCGTCGAACGCGCTGGCGGACGTTCAACGGTCAGCATCGAGGTGCCCGTGGCGAAGCATTCGGAAAATCCATGCGCAGTGCCAGACCACGTTAGGGCCGATGTTAAAGACGGTGTCGCCATTGTCAAGATCCCACTCTTTCGCGGGAAGTTGGGCATCGACTTCGCTCAAAAGGTGGTTGAAGAGTTTGATTCACGACTGAATGGAGCAGATCGGTTAGTGCTGGATTTACGAGGCAACCCCGGGGGAGGCGTCGGTTGTTTGCGTTTGATGAGCCTCCTCACGCCAGCCAAGAAGCCAGTTGGCTTTAGCGTCGATCGCAAGGCGGCGGAGCGTGGAGTTGACCGTGCCAAACTGCCTCGTTTCGATCGGATTCCGCGCTCCAAGCTGGAAGTTCCGTGGTTAGCTTTGCGATTCATCGGCAAAAAATCCGTGGTTCTAGTAACCGAAGGACTGGGAGATCGAAGATTTCACGGCCGCGTTGTTGTGCTGGTGAATGAACACACGACTTGCGCTTCTGAAATGGTTGCGTTATTCGCACGCGAAGAAGCGGGAGCCAAGATTGTTGGCACTCCTACTCCCGGGCGATTGGTCACGCATACCGGCTTCAAATTAGGACACGGCTTTACACTGGCTCTGCCAATTGCGGCCTACGCCAGCTGGGCAGGAACCCGTCTAGATGGAACCGGCATCACGCCCGATTCGGTCATCGACTGGTCGTACCAGGATGCCCGCAACGGAGTGGATAGCCAACTGAACGCTGCGATCACAGCTGCCAAGACGCTGTGAACATCAGATGACCAAATTCTCGAAGGTTGCCAACGCCAGATTGCGTCGGACCCTTACGAGGCGCTTCAACCGTTTGATTTGCCCAGCCGGATGGGTTACGTTGGCGCGCAGGATCTGCGAAATTGGCGGATAAAACTTCTCCAGCAGGCGGGTTACGTAGGCCTCGAAGCAATAGCCCCACAGGTCTCGAAAGACGTTTCGATCTGGACTTGGCAAGCCCGGCAACGCGTCGAAAATCAGCCAGTACATGCCTGTGGTGCAGAGATCCATTGCGAATTGGAGGTCGAGTATCAGCACGCGCCCATCACTCAACCGCATGAACGGCCGGAGACGGAACACCCGAAGGCTCTCATCCAAAGCAGTCTTCTCAGCGAGTTCGGCGTCGAACCGGTCGCGCGTAATCGGCGCGGAGCCACCGAATGCTTCTTGCAATCGTTCTACGCTTAAGGCACGCGTGTTGAGGAACTGGTTTAGCAACTCGCCCGCGTTGGGGAATTCGCGGAAGAAGACCGTTGGGTCGAGGACGACTCGAGACACGTTTTCCCTCTCAACGGCGTTGCCGTACGAGAAGATGGCAAACGCCGTGGCGATGAATTCAGGTAATGTGAGGCCGTCGACGCGTAGGCTGTCGAGCCCCAGCCGTTCTCGTAATTTGACGATAACGGCGTCGTTGCCCGGAAGAATCTCGGTCAAACATTCTCCGAGCCTCGGTGGTCACCTCAAAACCGGCCCAGAGCGCTAGGGCTGAACCGAATGTTTGCACATTTCTACAACCGCTGACGCTTCTGCTATTGGATCTCTCTATCTGGCGCTACAGGAATAAGCAATAAGAAGGCGCCCCCAAGGTCCCGGAAGAAAGCCCCTAAAGTCCCGTCGTGTGCGGTCAGAAGCGCCCTCAGAGTCCCGTTGAAATTCTCAGTTTCCACAGCAGCGTTGATTCGAGCGCCCCTAAAGTCCCGTCAACTATTGAGTGACTTTCCGAACACTTCCACTCAAACCCCAAGTTTTTTTCCTTCTGCGACCACCGAGCTGCGGGTTCTGTCGATTTGGAGTCCTCTTGTCTAGTGGGAGGCGGCGCCAATGGAAGAAGGCACCTTGGAGAGAGCGAACTCGAACGATGTTTTGACCATTCAGGGAAGTCGCTCAGCGACTTCGATGCTCAAAAGCCCATGTATCGAATCTCATGAATGGGAAAGTTGAGGGTGTTCCAACACTCACGCATATTTCGATGGGCCGGCGCAAGCTCGTGCGCCGAGAGTGGCTCGATACGTGGATGGACGCGTACAAAACACAGTGTTAACATCTGTGCCATGTCAGGATTTGTCGCTTCGGACGCAAGAAAGAGTAACAACGAATGCGTCGAAAGCGATTTCAGCGGGGGAGCTTGAAGACCCGCAAGCGGAATGGAAAGAACTACTGGTATGCCCAGTGGAGAGAGGAGGGAGAAACCAAAATCGAAAGAAATCTGGGTCTCTGCTCGAAGATGAGCAGGATCAGCGCCGAAGGAATGCTTAAGGAGATCCTTAAGCCGATCAACGAAGAGGCGGAGAAGCCGAGAGAAGATCAAGTGGACGTTCGCGAAGTTCTGTCGAGGTCGTTTACCTTCCGGTCTGTCATCGGAAGTGGAAGGCGTCAACCGGACATGGTTGAGATCGAATCGGTTGGAGGTGCATCTGGTTACGAGCCTTGGCAGTAGAAGTTGATGCAGCGATATCACGCAGAGAGGAGACTGCAAAAGCTTCTTGGATGAGACGGCACAGAAGTTGCGGCCGGAGCATGGTCGATCATCTTGCGCTTTCGGTTGCGGTCGGTCTTCGCGCTCGCGATGAGCGAGGGTGTTGTGGATCGGAATCCGGCTGTGGCGCTCTTCACGCCGCGGCACTATCAGGAAGGGCGTGAGCGGAAGGTTCTGACTCCGGAACAGGCGGCCGACCATTGATCGGAGCGCTGGAACTCCGAGAACAGGTGATCGTTCGGCTTGGCAACCTGGGAAGGGATGCGTCCCGGAGAGATCCTTGCGCTGCAACTGGGCGATCTGGATGATGACTCGGTCTGGGTCCGGCGGCGGGTTTACAAGGGCGATATCGACGATACCGAAGACAAAGAGATCAAGCCGGCAGGTTGCGCTCACAATCGGTACGTTGGTGTTGCTCAGATGTGGGTTGAAAGCTCCGCTTCTCGGTTGGCCGCCGGACGCTGGTTGTTTCGGCTCGGAGAAAGGAACGGCCGATGAGGCGGGACAATATCTGGCGAAGATGCATGCATCCGAATCTGAAGCTGGTGGGATTGGAATGGGCGACCTTCCAGGTCATGCGGCGGACGTTCGCGACGTTGTCGAAGGCGGCTGGGGTGGATGCTCATACCCGGTCGGCTCAGATGGGTAATACGGTGGATGTGAATGAAAACGAGTACGCGGTGGCGAGCTTCGAACAGAAGCTGGCGGCTGTTCGCAAATTGGAATCAGTCGTCATTCAATGACGGCGCAGGGAGTTCTCGAACGTGAGGCTTTCTGAACTGAGGCAACGCGAGGAGATTTCAGGTTTGGCTGGAGGGTGCTGCTAACACCCTCCAACCGGCTCCGCGAGGTGATCGGGAGCTTAAAGCAGTAATCGCATTAACGCTGAGAATTTGCAAATACTTCCCAAGTTATTGAAAATATGGAGCGGGAGACGGGGTTCGAACCCGCGACGTCCAGCTTGGGAAGCTGGCATTCTCAAACGAGGATTTTATGCACACTTTTGAATTCCAGACCAAGAAATCAATCGAAGAGTTGCGGCGATCGCCTTATCACCAGCAACTCGGACGGAACGTATGTTCCGCGTTCCTGGCTCAACAGCAAGGGATCAGGATGGATACGGCCTTCAAGAAAATCGAAGAGCCGGTAGGCGATCTATGGCTATTGATGGCTGAAATCATCTGCCAGCAGTGTTTGAATGAGCCCTTCGGCATTCAGAGGCGCGATTTTCCAGACAAGTTCGGGGGTGAAAAGATTCAGTAACGATTAAGAAAGCGCCAGTTTTTTGGGCACAATGTTCGCCCAGGAGGGGCCAAAGAGGGGGTACAATTTCAACCACGGCATTCGGTCGTGGCGCCATGCAGTTGCCAACCGATTCACCTTTCACCCCCTCGGAAGTCCGGTGCTCGAAGTCGGTCCGGCGACGCAAGAGTTTATCGGCCACCAGTTGGGCACTAGCGAGGCGTTTTCGCTCCCGAGTTTAAACACCTAAATCTAAAGTTGTCGGATTTTCTCTTCCCGAACCCTCGTTAGATTGAGGTCCAGTGATGAGAAGGTCAAGCAACCGTTTGCTCCACCGTTCTTCGAGATCGCCCTCCAGAATTCAGGCGAGGCGGGTTGTTGCTGCGCGAACCATTGTAGACACATCAAAGCCCCACAATTTTTCGCAGCTTTCTTTTTTTTTTACGGGTTTCCGCTTTAGAAAAGCCTCTTGTTTATTGAAAGACAGGAGCAAGAAGTGAGAGGGGCGAGGGAAAGTTTGACAACGGCCGACGCGGTGACTTCCCGCAATGCCGAAAACTCCTTCTCTACGCATTCGGAGCTGGGATGTTTAGACAAAGCGATTTGATTACGATCCGATCAATTCAAGGGACGTCAAAATGGCACAATTGACCACGGCGGAGGCAGCCCATTTGCTTGGTATCGCAGAGGCCACTCTGCATTCCTGGCGAATCGCAATGAGGGACCGGCGTACACAAAAACAGGCCGGCTCATCCGCTACCCAGACTATGAAATAGAGAGGTGGATACGTGAACGCACGATCAAAACATCCACAGAACGGGGCATCAGAGAGAAGAACGGGAAATGGGAGTACCGCTTCAAACTGAAAGGAAAACTCCACTCTCGAGTCACCGATTTAAAGGCCGTGCCGGAAAACGTCACGGCGGCTCAGGCCCAAAGGTGGCGCACATTGAGGAACTTAGGAAAGGGAAAAGGATTGTTCGTCAGATCAGCGTTGACCTCGACGAAGCCATTGCCAAATTCTTAGCTTGGTATCGGAGCGAACACCAAAACCGGAAATGCGGTTGGGCAGTCAGTTTGCTGGCCTCGTTCCAATACTACTTTGAAGAAAAGCTGTTTGCTGTCTCGGATCGGGCCCGGCGAACTGGAGGACTTCAAGATGTGGCGTCGGGAAAACAATATCCATGACAATACTCTTCGGAAACAATTGCTTCTTCTTGGGCAGTTCTTTCGTTATGCGAGGAAACAAGGCTGGACCGAACAGTGATCCGTTCGGCAAGGTGACGGACGAGCGAAGTCAAGATTCCCACGGAACAAGATTCCGGCTGCGATGCGCGTCCTTTCGCCCCAGGAGGAAGATAGATTACCTTGCGACTGCCACGAGGCAATTCAGCATGGATCTTGGCAGACGTCGCCAGCATTCATGGTTGCCCAGGGTCCTCGACCCGACGAGGTGATGTCCCTTCGCCAAGATCAAGTCGATCTATTCAATCGACGGTTCAAATCTGGGATTCCAATGCCGAGGGCAAATCGCGAAACGCCCATCGCACGCTGAAAATGACCGACCAAGTATTCAGCATCTTTCAGCCGCCGTCTCGCCACTCCCGGTATCTGGGTCTTTCCTTCACCGAAGATGAATGGACCGAGGACAACCCTGCAGAAAGCTCACCAACTGACCATACGTGGACGGCGGGACCGGGAAGGAAAGTACCGGGGCGGCTGCGGTGTCGAGTGCCGACTATACGACTTTCGGCACACTTTTGCGACTCGCTTTGCCTTGGCGGGCGGTTCGCTGCCCGTCTAGCCAAGATCCTCGGACATGCCGACCTCAGCCTCCTCATGCGCTACGTTCATCCGTCTCAAGTGGACATGGACCGCGCAATGGAGTGGTACAACGGCGCGCCGACGCCAGTGTTTCACGATCTGGAACAACATATCGTGGGGGAAGGTAATTGGGAGCAGCAGGGGTGGCCCAGGCCACCTTTTAGGCCACCTGATGGGCCGAATGTGGCCGAAAAAGGCCAAACTAGAGCTAACTCAGAGGATGGAAAGAGGATGAGTCCGATGGGAATACTAGACACTCGTGATTTGAGATAACTTAACCAGGAAAATTTGGTGCGCCCGAGTGGATTCGAACCACTGGCCTTTTGCTCCGGAGGCAAACGCTCTATCCAGACTGAGCTACGGGCGCGCTGGGGAAAACTAACTCTTCGGGACGGCCGGATGAGCCGCTGAAGCGGACTTCCGCACCGTCGTGCCACTACCTAACGCTAGCAACTCCTCAATCCGTTGGCGAATGACCGGCTCAGTCATCGACGTGTCGTCGCCCAGGGGAGGCGTCATGTAGTGAATCATCCCCTTGCGGTCTATCAGTACCAACTGGGGCACTACAAAGCGGTCCATCACGGAAAGGTTCAGAAACGCCAATACCTGGTCGCGGGGGGCCCAGCCTACCGGGAAGCCCACCTGGAAGTCCTTTGCGAAATTCTCGACCAGCAAATCAGAGTTGTCATTGAAGGCAACGTCGACGGCCTGGAAACCACGGGGCCCGTACTCATTTTGCAACTTGGTCATGATCTGTGATGCATGTTGGCAGTGCGGGCAGGTGGTGTACACCAATTCGAGCGCGACAACCTTGCCACGATACTGGCTCAAAAGCTTCTGTCCCTGGTTTGGCACGCTAAAAGCCAACTCCGGAGCTTTGCGTGGTAGAGCAGGGGCGTCCGCAGCCGCCAGTGTGCTCACAGAGAGGATCGCGATGCCTATCGAAAAGAAAGCTCGTCTCAAGGGGAACTCCTTATCTAGTGTAGCCCAACAGGCCCGCTCACGGCAGACGGGTGCTGTTCCCGCCAGGCCTTGTTCCCCCTAAGCCCGCCTTCATGCCAGCCCACGGCTTCTGAAACCGCTCCGTCTAAACTGCGAATAGGTCGCTCTCGTGCTCCTCCTCCGTTATTTGCTGTTTCGACATGGCTATCTGTTTGTATTCCTGTACGTTTTCTGCGTGCAAGCGGGCATGCCCATCCCAGCCGATCCCATGCTGCTCGTCATGGGCGCCATCGTCGGGGAAGGGCACTATTCCCTCTGGTTGACTCTGTTGACCGGTATGTTGGCCGCTCTCCTGGGAGACCTGATCTGGTACGAGGCGGGGCGGCGCCGCGGCACTTCGATTCTAAAGATACTCTGCCGGCTCTCGCTGGAACCCGACACCTGCGTGCGAAAAACCGAAGATGCGTTTGGTCGAAGGGGCGCGCGCACCTTGCTTTTCGCCAAGTTCGTTCCGGGATTGAGTCTGGTCTCCATCCCGATGGCTGGCGTCATCCGCATGCCCCGCAGCCGGTTTCTGCTCTATGACGTAGCGGGCTGCGCACTCTGGGTTTCGGCATATGTCTTCACCGGCCTCATCTTCCGGAAAGAGGTTCAAGCGGTGATGGACCTGATCAGCAAGCTGGGCCGTTGGGGCGGCATCCTGCTGATCACGTTGCTCGCGCTGTACCTGGGCTTCAAGTACTTTCAACGCTGGCGCTTCTTGCGCGATTTCCGCATCAACCGCCTCTCGCCGCAGAAACTGCGGGAAATGCTGGATGCCGGCGTGCATCTCACCGTCGTCGATCTGCGCCATCCGCTGGAGGTGGAGCGCGATGGCTTCAAAATGGCCGGGGCGCTCCTGATGCGGCCTGATGAATTGCGGGCCCGGTCCCGTGAGATCCCCCGCGATCAGGAAATGATTCTGTATTGCACTTGACCCAATGAAGCCACCAGCGCCCGTGCGGCGCTTCAACTGCGAAATGCCGGATTCAAGAAGGTGCGGCCCCTCGAAGGTGGTCTCGAGGCTTGGCGGGCGCTGGGTTATCCGATGGAGCCGGTTGAACTGGCGCGCCTCGCGCAGTAGGGCCTGCTGGACGAGGTCGCCCGCTTTCGCCTCCGTGACGGACGCTATCAAGTTCCGGCCCGATCGCTTACGGAACCGCTACTGCGGCGGAAGCTTTTTCCGCCGTTGAAAGGCCGTTTCCACCCACGAGTCGCGTCCACTCTTCGCGGTCTTGAACGCCTTCTAGACTGGTTACCAAGGACCCGTCTAGCGCCGTCGTGAAGAAACCGTTGTCCCCTTCGCCGGCCACATGAACACTATTCGAAATCACCGGGTGGTATTTTGTCCACTTCGCCTGAAGAACCTTTTGGTAGGCAGCGAAGAACTTCCTGGCCTGCTCCGGGCTGTCCCACTCGGAGACATATTCAAGCAGCGGCGTTCGCTCCTTGCCCATCTCGAGAATCTTGTATTTTCCGCCATTTAAATGGGGCGTGAGCTCGGCTGCCAGCGCCTTGCCTAGATACTGTTCCAGCAGGATGGCATGGTCGAACTCCCCCATCGTTCCTTCTGTCAAAAGCCGCTGCTTCCCGTCCAGCTTCCACGGTGGCAGCGCTGGCTTCGTGGCCACCTCATGGGCAAAGTAACGATCCGGATGGATGATCTGGCTCGAGTCCTTGGGCGGGTCAGTAAACACCGCTGCGAACGACTTCTTGCCCATCTTTTTATAGACCGTGTCGAAAAACAGCGTTCCCTCCGAATACGGAAACAGCAGCGAGCGCTGGATGTAAAGGGGAGAGCCATTCAGCACCGGGTACTGCCCCGTGCTGGAGTCCGAACCGTCTGTGACTTGCTTCAGCATCTCCGCAGTGGGCGCTGCCTCAGCGCCGGATTTCTTGTTCTGGTAAGCCACCATCAACCACGTGGCTTGTCCCTCCACCACTGCCGTATGAGCCAAGTTCTCGTCGTCATTGGTCGGGCCCTCCTCCATGAACTTCTCCATATTGAAGTGTTGGTCGACCAGAGCATGCGAAAGCTCATGCGCCAGGGTGACCTCCTCTTCGGCGAAAGAAGACGTGTCCAGCAAGAACAGCTTTTTTTCCTGATAGTCGTAAAACGCTGCGGCCTGTTCTGTCAGCAGTTCCAAGGTGGACTTCTTTAGGTCGAAGTCCTGCGGCACCAGGCCAAACATTTTTAGGGACAGCTCATCAGCCCGGAGTTCGTCGGGCTTGAGCCCGGTTTTGATGCGCTTGGTCAGGAATTGGCGAAGTTGGCGCTTTGACATCCGCCCGTAAGCTACGTGATGCTTTTGCTCCAGGCCGGTGATTTCCGATAGAGAAACCACGATCGCATCAAGTTGCTGAAAAACCGGATCGTTCGAGTTCTTGCTGTGCGCTCGTAAGGCTACAGACGACAGTAGTATGCCTAAGCCCACTACAAGGGCGGCGGATTTGCGCAGCATGAGGAGAGTCGAGACCGCTTTCTGTTTTTAGAGTATCGGACGCCGCATGAAGGCTTCCTGGCCGCGAAGGAGATTCGGCCGATTCGGCCAAGCACGAATGACCCATCGGTTCGACGGGCAAACGGCTTGTTAAGAAGGGTGAATCTCGAGCCCGGCGGCCGTGTAGGGCTCAAAAAATAAAGTTCACGGCGCCACGAATTCCCCGTGGCGACTGAATCAGCAGAATCGTTCTGCCGTCCGGCGTGCTGATCGGAACATACCCTTGCGCCAGCAGATTACGGAGTTCCGCCGTCAGCTCGATGTGACCTGGCAGCCCAAAAAAACTGGGCAGCGGCTGCCGCACAACAAAGTTCAACCCCGGTGTCACCATCACCTGCTGCGTTGTGAACAAATGCTGCGGGACGATCGCACCGCCGGCAACCCAGCCGTAATCGCCCGTGAATCGTGTACCCGTGTAGGGCACAACCGCCTGCACGTTCAGCGATGCGACCCCGCGGTCGCTGCGGTCCAGGAAGGATTGCGCGGTTGAGCCGGCCGGAGCGATCGATCTCGCTGTGAATCCGGTCATCGACCCGTACGCGGCCTCTACGTCAAACAGACTGCCGAGCCTCTGATCCACCGAAGCGACCGCTCCATGCTGGCTGAAATTACCGATATTCAAAATCGAGGTTTTGGCGCCTATGTCAGACAAGATGTTTCCGGCATTCACGACGCCCAGATTTCCCGCTGCGCTCAACTGCCCATCCTGCACATCCTCGTAGAAGGCGCTGATCCCGTAAGTGCGGCTGCCGCTCATCCGTACCAGCCCGATCTCCGAATTCCTGGTTCTTTGCACCTCCATCATGCCCTGCCGGAACGACAACTGCGGCAATTCCGACAACGCGGTCATTGCAATCATGTTGTCGCCCTCGGCTCCGCCGGCTTGGTGGGTTAACAGGTCGGTTGGCGTCTTGCCGTTGCTGAAGGAAGCGATCAGCGAACCGACTCCACCCAGATTGTACGTGGCGCGTGCGAATGGGCTAACCCGGTTTACGTGCGTAAAGTAGTTAACCGAGTCGAACGACGTGCCATATTCCAGATGCAGTCGGGCAAGCGGATCGGCTTTCTCGTAAAAGCTGACGCCCAGACTGCGCAACGCGGCGTCGTTGTCTGTCATGGCTGGCCCAAAGATCCCGGTCAACGGCATGGAGAGTTGCTGCATGCTCACCGTGATTTCCGGACTTGAGATCATATCTAGCGGCGCACCCGGCGCGTAGGTTGCGCGCATCGCGGCCACCGGAGCGCCCGAGCGGATACTCTGGCCGAACGACCCGCTCACTTGCAAGGAGTGCTTGCCGTACAGGTCGGTCGATATCGCGAAGGCAGTCCCCATATCTTGCAGGCAAGCCAACTTGCGTGAAGCTTCCATCCCCGCCGCCCACCGACAGAATGCCTCGGGTGCTCGAGAAGAGGCTTTGCTGCGGAGCGTTGGATGTCGAGCGCGGCCGGGTAGAAATCGCGTGATGGGCCGCGTCGCCATGGAGGATCGAAGAGCCCACTTCCACTCATCGCTCATCGATCCCGTTGGAATGGTGTATCGTATTTCGACGCTGCTAACCAGCGAGGCCAGATGAATCTCCAGCACGCTGCTCAACCCGGCTTTTACCTCAACTTTGTTGCGCACCGCCGGGAACAGCCGCGGCACACTCACCCGGACAGAATAAAGATCGGGAGGCAGTTCGGGGAAGCCAAATCGCCCATCCGCGGTGGTAAACGTACGCCGGACCAGGTTTTGATAGCGGTCGAAGAGCAGGACGGCCGCACCCATCTGAGGCGTTCCACTGGGATCGCTCACAATACCGAGAAGGTTGCCGGAAAAGCTGGTCTTCAGGTCCGCTCCGTGCGCGGCAACAGCTAGGGCTAGAAGGCTACCCATCACCAAAGCCGCGATGCGTTTCGAACCGATAACCAACGAAGTAAACTCCTACGCTTAGCTGCGCGTTCGTTTGATCCGAACGCACACCCTTCCGATTACGATGTTACCGTAAAATTCGCCGCTGGCGTCGTTAGTGTGGCGTTCTTCAGCTTGTCCACCACCGTCATCTTCAAGCTGTACGAGCCAGGTTCCAGCTTGTTCAGCGGAAGCAGTTTCTCCACTGTAACCAAGGATGGCGACGCGTTCTCGATCTTGGACAATTCTTCCGTGAAAGTGAATACAGTCTGCTTGCTGCCGTTATTCACCACTTCATACTGAATGGTGCCGTCCGGCTTGCGGGTCTTGTCGTCCATCGCAAAATTGTAAAACTGAACGTAGACGCCCATTTTTTCCTCGCGCTTGAAGCTTTCGGATACGCGTGGCCGCACCTTCGAAGAGCCGATGACAAAGTTTCCCGTGCCGATGCTCTTGGTCGGAACCCTTTCAATCTCATCGGCCAGTATTACGCTGCTGACGCCGAGTTGATCCTCGTCATAGTGCGGCACGGTCAGCGCTTTCTCGTAGTTGTTGATGGTTCCGCCCACCACGTCCTTGGCCGCAATGTTCAGCCGGTAGGTCCCCGGGGGAAGAGGAATCGATTTGAAGTAAACCCGCGAACCGCTCATCGCCTGCTGCAGCATCTCCGATGGGATCTGAACCTCGACCGTGTCCTCGAACCAGTTCACCGGGCGACGCGAGATGGAGGTGATACGGCCGTACATGTTGACCGTAGCCTTAGCCACACCATCCTTGGTGACATATTGCAGTTCCTTGTTTTCAAACTGAATCGTGATGTTTGCCAGCACGGTCGCGTCGGTCACTTTGATGTAATCCACCATCACCTGCATGGGAAGGGTGTTGTACTTGATGGTCGAGTTGATCTGGGCCTCCAGATCCTTAAACTTGATGGGTGGCGGCTTCTGCAGGTTCGCGTACTTCTCGAGCCGCGTGAACTCGTTCATGCTCTCCGGCAGTGGCGTCGTTCCGGTTCCCAAATGCGTGCCATCCGTTCGCATGAAACGCTGGTTCTTGCAAGCCATTCCCATCTGTTCCATCTGCGTCAACCCGGCGCCCGGGAACATACAGCAGTGCGTCCTTTTCGGAGGGGTCCATCGTCATGTGGTACTCACCGCTCATGGTGGTATCCACAAACTCGATGATCACGTTGGTGCCGATTCCGTCCAGATAACGGTACCGCCATTGCTCAAACGGGTAGGTCGAAGTCTCGCCGCCTCCCTCTTCCTGGGGCCGCTCGTAACTGCCGCCAGACGGATGCGACTCAATCTCATCGGCTGGCCCGTACTTGATGTAGATCATGCCCCGGTCTGTCTTCCAACCCGGGATGCCGGAGGCGTAATGGTCGTTGGCGTAAGCGATGCGCCGATAGTGCTCTTCCTTATATTCGTTTTCTTCCGTATCCGGAGTCGGATCGCGCCGCAGCCAGAACTGCTCCACAAACTGCTGTTTCTCTTCGTCCGTCTGAAGCCGTTTGAATGCTGTCTTCTCTTCATCGGTAATGATGTAAAAGACGTCCTCGTTCAACCACTTCTTCCAGGGGCCCTCCAACTCCTTCCGGAGTTGCTTTTCTTTTGCCTTCTTCTGCTTTTCGGTAAGCGGCTTGGCGATGGTTCCGGTGCTCACGGTTGTATCCGAGCTGCTGGCCTTCTGGCCACTCTGATCGCTCGGACTGGCCGTCTGCTGGTTAAGAGCGGGAAGCGATGCCAGCAGCAAGCCTGAAACCACGGCAGCCATGCGAGGTGAGCGGAACGTAGCCCGCGCGGTGGGACAAGGAATTAACTTCATGGAGTACCTAAACGAAACGATGGGCTACCTTTCACTCTACGGTTGCTTCAATCAAGCGTCAACGCCGTTCGGACGTCTCAGAAGCCGGAACGGTTTCAAAGTGCGTCAATGCGGACCAACCGCACGGAGCCCCTCGCCGGCTTCGGACTTTCGGCCAGTCCCCGCCAACGCGCTCTCATGGGAAGAAAGGAGGCACGATGGCAGAAAAGTTCTTATCATCATGATAGCCCCTTTGGCCGTGGATGGGGTTGCCATCATGTTGCCGCTTTCCCTTCTCCTTGCGTTTCAGCTCCATCAGGCCCCCACCCAACCCGCTAAACCATTGGTGCTGCTTTTTGTTCGCACGGACTGCCCCATCTCCAATCGCTATGCGCCGGAACTGGAGAGGATTTATGAAAAGTACTCTGCAGATGGGATTGATTTTCGGACGGTATATCCCGAACCAGGCCTTTCCTCGCAAGACATGGACCACCATCGCACTGAATATGGTTTGAAGATCCCGGCCTCGCTCGACCCTTACCGCCACTACGTCAATCTGGCCAAGGCATCGGTAACACCCGAAGCCGCCGTCTTCGTGGAGGGTAAACTGATCTACCGCGGCCGCATCGACAACTGGTACATCGACATCGGGAAATCGCAGCCCAAGCCAACCGAACACAGCCTGGAAGATGTGCTACGCCTGATCAGCGAGGGCAAAATTCCCGCCTTTCGGGAAACCCGCCCTGTGGGCTGCGTCATTGAACCACCCCAATAGGCCGCTTAATCCAGAGTGGACGTGCCGGTGGAATACCCTAGGAGTGTAGGCGGTGTTCCGTTCTCTGCGTTGCAACCTCATCGCGCAGGCGTCCCTCGAATAGGTCCCGAATGACTTTCGCCTCTCGCCAGTACCGTTCCCCTGGTTGTTTCTTGTTTCGCTTAAGAACCCTTTCCCCAATCCTCCTTGTCGGCCTGTTGACCACGAAGCCAACCCTTGCCCAGTCCCCCTCCGCCGTTTCCACACCGCATTCGTCGCCAGCCGCTGTCACATTCGGACGCGATGTCGCGCCCATTATTTACGGGTCGTGCGCATCCTGCCACCGCCCGGGTGAGTCGGGCCCCTTCTCGCTCCTCTCGTACGAAGACGTCAAGAAGCACGCGCACCAGATCGTGAAGGTCACCCAATCGCACATCATGCCGCCCTGGCTTCCCGAACGGGGCTATGGCGACTTGGCCGAGGCGCGCACCCTGACCGATGAGCAGATTCGCACCATCGCACGATGGGTGGAGCAAGGCAGTGTGCTGGGCCCGCCAGCCGATGTTCCCTCCACGCCGGTGTATCCAGTCGACTGGAAGCTTGGCCCCCCCGACTTGCAGGTGGAAGCGCCGGTTCCTCTCGACGTTCCTGCGACTGGCCCTGAGGTTTACTGGAACTTCCTCCTGAAACCCGGCCTGACTACCACCCGTTATGTCCGGGCCCTCGAGATTCATCCCGGGAACCGGCGCATTGTGCATCACGCCAATCTTTTGATTGACCGGACGCAGTCGGCCCAGCGGATGGAGAAAACGTCCGGCGCAGGTTTTCCCGGGATGGACCTTACGATTTCGCGAAGCGTCTTCGACCCCGATGGCCAGTTTCTGTTCTGGAGTCCTGGCGGCGTACCCCTGGTTGAACCGGAGGGCTTCGCATGGCGTCTTGATCCCGGAAATGTGCTTGTCCTCAACATGCACTTGCGACCTTCCGGGAAGGCAGAACAGGTGCGTCCCGTCGTCGCCTTGTACTTCACCGACACGAAGCCCGCCAAGTTTCCCATCGTCATTCAGATGGAGAACGACCCCGGTCTAGACGTTCCCGCCGGCCGTCGCGACTTCCTGGTCGCAGACGACTTCAAGCTGCCCCTGGATGCCGATCTCCTCGCCCTATACCCCCACGCCCACTACCTCGGCAGGCTGATGGAAGTCTATGCCACGCTGCCCGGCGGCGAGCGGAAGTGGCTCCTCAGAATTCCGGACTGGAACTTGAGTTGGCAAAGCGTCTTTCGCTATCGGGAGCCCGTCTTTCTGCCGAAGAGCTCGGTGATCTCCATGCGGTACCACTACGACAACTCGGAGGCCAACCCGCGTAATCCGAATCATCCGCCCATTCGCGTGATGGGCGGGAACCACGCCAGTGATGAGATGGCCCACCTCTGGCTGCAGATTCTTCCCCGCGGAGCTGGCGACCGCCGCCGCGTCGTGGAAGAAGCAATCATGCAACACCGGGTCGATAAGTATAGCGGCGATTCGTCGGCTCGCCTCAACCTGGCAGTATTGCGGCTAGCCCGCCTCGATCCGCAGGGCGCGGTCCCGCTGCTGCTCGATGCGGTTCGCATCAGCCCCGACGACGCGGAATGCCGGTCGACGCTGGGCATCGCTCTGCGTGCGGTTGGCCGTTCCTCCGAGGCGATTGACCAGCTCCAGATTGCACTCCGCATTCGCCCTGACTTGGCCGTTGCCCAGTACAACCTCGGTCTCGCGCTTTTGCAAGGGCGGCCGAACGGCCGACGCCGTTGTCGAGTTCCGCAAAACGGCTGCTACTTTCCCAACTGACACGGTGATCACCGATCAGTTGGCCCGCGCCCTTGAGCGCCGAGGCGGGGAACTGGGTCGCGCCGGCGATTGGGATCAGGCATTTTCGGTCTATCAGGAATGGGTTGCATTGAAGCCGAAGGATCCTCTTGCCCACGTCAGCCTCGGCGAGGCCTTGGTGAGGCAGGGCAAGCTTAAAGGACGCTTTGAGCCAGTTTGACGATGCGCTGTTGATCGATCCATCACTCCAGGTCGCGCAAGAAAACCGCGCAGCACTCCAGCAAAAAATCGGCTCGAAGCCTTGAAAGATGGCTGTAAATAGGCTTTGTCATACGTTTGCTTACGGGCTCGATTGAATGTTTCTACTAATAATCGAATCGCTTATCCCGTAAACGGGTTTTGCTAGTGAGAATTCACGTAAACAAGGCCACTAAGTTGTTATATTCTCAAGGCACTAGCGATCCTTGCCCGATGGAAGGTAAAATGCATTCAACATTGCAACTGGAAAGGGGATGTGGCCCGGCGTTCGAATAGCCACCCGGTCTGTGCGCGAGCTGAGAAGCCAATTCGCGAATACTTTGCTGCTGGTGCTGAGCGCCGCGGCGATTGTCGCCGCCATCATCAACTTCCAGCAATTGCGGAAGTTCCATATCCCTGATGACGGGGTGACGTGGGTTGATCGAGGCGAACCGAACCGGCCAAGCCACGTCCTTGCCATCCACATTAGCCCCGGTGGTTCTGGGGATAAGGCGCAGATTCACCTCGGGGATGAAGTCGTCGCGATCGACGGCATTCCGGTCCACCACGCGCTCGACGTAGCGCGGATTCTGTGGAGCATCCCGCTCATCGATGAAAAGCCCACCCAATACACGCTCCGGCGTGGCGGCATAGAGTTTCAGAAGGACAAGATCTTCGTTCAGAACGCCGAACCCGATGCGGGCCGGCTGTATGAGTACGCCATCGGCTTCGCGTATCTGGCCATTGGCCTGTTCGTTTTCTACCGCCGCACCAACGCCCGCAAAGCCTTGCACTTCTTTCTTCTCTGCCTATTCTCGTTCCTGGCGTTCTGTTTCCATTACACCGGCAAGCTCAACACCTTTGACGAGGCCATGTATTGGGGAAACCTCTTAGGCAACCTGCTGGCGCCTACTATCTTTCTGCACTTCTGCGTCACATTTCTGGAGCGGCCCAACTTCTTTTCAAAGGGGCTTCGCTGGCTGATTCTCTACCTTCCGGCCATCGCGATTTTGGCCCTGCTGGCTGCGACGGCGCAAGGATGGGTGCGCTTCACACTCCAGCTGATTGAAGTTCGCTGGCTGTTTGACCGCGGGCTGATGGCGTTTTCCATGGCCCTCTATCTGCTTGGCGTGATCGCCCTCACCCTCGACTATCGTTTTGCCGACGATCCCATCGTCCGCAGGCAGTTGAAGTATCTGCGCAACGGCGCGGTGGTGGGCCTCCTGCCGTTTGCTGTCGGCTACGTAGTTCCCTATCTGCTTGGCTCTGTGCCGACGCACCTCATGAGCCTCAGCGTGCTGTCGCTCGGGCTGATTCCCATTACCTGGGCCTACGCGGTAACTCGCTACCGGCTCATGGATGTCGATATTATTTTCCAGCAGGGCTATGTATACACCCTGGCCACACTCGCAGTGCTCGGCGCCTTTTACGGCCTGATTTTTGTCATCTTCAATCCCGCCACGATTACCGCTCCGGCATTTCTCGTCCTCATACTCTTCGCGACGTTCATCTTCCAACCCATCCGCCGCTGGATCCAGGAGCTATTGGAGCGCTACGTCTTTTATCGGGACCGTTACGATTACCGATCTACTTTGGTTGAGTTCGCCCGCGAGCTTAGTTCTGAGACCGATTTAAACACGATGCTGGCTTCCGTTTCGAGCCGGCTGTTGGACACCCTGTCATTGCAGCAAATCGCCTTTTTCATCGGAGATGAGAACACCGGTCAGTTCCGATTCTCTTCCGCCACGCAGAAATCCGGGAAGCCGGTGAACTACGACGCCGATTCGCTGGATCTTCAATTCCTGGACCAAGCTCGGCCCACCGAGGAGTATCTGTTCTTCGAGCGCCCTCGAGCGCTGCGCGATATCATATCCGAGTCGCTTCCCGCTTCGGTTCGCCACACCGTGGCTGAACTCGATCTCACCACCTATATCCCCTGCGTCGTTCGTGGCCGTACTATTGCGTGGTTTGGCGTCAGCCGCACCACCGATGGCGACTTCCTCTCCACTGAAGATGTAGAACTGCTCCGCACTCTTTCCGGATCCGTCGCCATCGCCATCGAGAACTCCCGTCTCTATCACTCTCTCCAACGTAAGTTCGACGAGTACGAGCGACTAAAGGAGTTCAGTGAAAACATCGTCGAATCCATCAGCGTCGGCATACTGGCCGCCGATCTTGAAGACCGGGTCGAAAGTTGGAATCCCCAGATCGAAAGGTTGATCGGCATCCCGCGCAACCGCGCCATCGGGCGGCGTCTCCATGACCTTTTTGACGAAGACATGTGCCAGAGGTTCGATGAGTTGAAGGGTCGGGCCGGCATTCATAATTTGTACAAAGTCACATTGAAATCGCGTTCGATTCAGCCGCCGGGGCCGAACGGTCATGGCGCCCGTGCGTTGACGTCAAACGGAACCAACGGGCTTGGCAGCGGCAGCTTCAAGGCGATTACGGCCAACGGCCTCCCGCGCAATGGACAGCTGCCGGATCCGCCCGTCGAATCCATTGTCAACGTAGCGCTTGCGCCACTGGTTTCCAAAGACGGCCGTCAAATCGGCCGCCTCATTATCTTCGACGACGTCACCGATCGCGATGAATTGGAGCGGCGCCTCGTACAAGCCGATAAGTTAAGCTCGATTGGTCTGCTGGCCGCGGGCGTTGCCCATGAAGTGAATACGCCGCTCGCCGTGATCTCGACTTACTCGCAGATGCTGGCGAAGCAGGTTATCGGTGACGAGCACAAATCGAGGCTACTCGACAAAATCTCCAAACAAACCTTCCGCGCCAGTGAGATCGTCAACTCCCTCCTCAACTTTTCGCGCACCTCGCCCACCGAATTCGTAGAGCTCGATCTCAACCGCGTCTTACGGGAAACGCTCAACCTCATCGAGCATCAATTGGAAAAATCCGGCATTTCCGTCCGAGCCGTCTATTCGGAGAATCTGCCGAAGATCCGGGGCAACTCCGGCAAACTCCAGCAGGTCTTCCTGAATCTTTTCCTGAATGCCCGTGATGCGATGCACAACGGCGGGACGTTGTCCGTCCGATCCTGGGGCGAGGCCGGGTTCGCCCACGTCGAGGTGGCCGACACCGGACACGGAATTGACCCGGAGAACCTCGCCAGAATCTACGACCCATTCTTCACCACCAAAGGGGCGAAGAAGGGAACCGGCCTCGGTCTCTCCGTCACCTACGGCATCATGCAGGAACACAACGGCATCATTGAGGTGGATAGTAACCCAGGCGCCGGTACCCGGTTTCGCCTCGAATTCCCGGCTGGTACCTCTGCTCCCCTCCGCGCCGAAACACCTGCGGGCCAGGAGCTCACTGCCAGCAGTTAGTGTTCCGAACAGCTCGATTATTCCTGTGGTGAGCGGACCGCGCTTGCCATGATCAGGAAGAGTCTGATTCTTGCCTCCGACATGAAGACAGATGTCGGAGGCCTGCTCGGCGGTTCGATTTGTTAGCCGGGTTTCTGCATCGTTTGGGAGTGACTAGGCGGCCTTTTGGGCTTGCCGGCGAGGTAAGCGACGACTCTCTTCTCGGCCTTCTCCATGGCCTTCGAGAACGAGCGTTGAACGCGCTGATTGCAGAGCGAAGCCAGGCCCATGGGGTTGCCGCATTTCATGAGGCAGACTTCCATGATCGGGGAAAGGAATCGCGACAGGCGGATTCTTCTCCGCGGCTCCCTCCACGTAGCTGCTCGTCAGATCGTAGAGCAGCACGTCAAACTCGGCCCCGAACAGCTCGCCATAGCGCTGCCGGAAAGGAAGAGGATGGCTTACACAATAGCAGCGATTGATGTTCACAAAAGGGTTTTGATGGTGGTAGTGGCCACAGCGGCCGAACAGGTCAAAGACCCGGTTGGCGAAGCGCTGGAATTCGAAGGCCGACGCTTCGGTGCCCTGGAGGCGGACCGCCAGCAGTTGGTGGACTGGCTGAAGGAACGCGAAGTCCAGGAAGTGGTGATGGAGTCAACCGCGCAGTACTGGAAGCCGGTGTGGCTGGATCTGGAGCCGCACTTCGGGAAGTTGCATCTGGCGCAGGCGCAATCCAATCGTGCGCCGAAAGGGCGCAAGAACGACTTTCGGGATGGCAAACGGCTGGCCCGGCGGCTGCTGGCGGGGGAGTTGATGCTGAGCTTTGTGCCGGATGGCGAGCAGCGCAGGTGGCGTGAACTGGCGCGCGCCAAGGACCATTACGTGGCCGAACGGGCCCGCCTGCAGAACCGGGTGGAAGCCCTGCTGGAGGAGATGCGGATCAAGCTGTCGGGAGTGATCAGCGACCTGTTCGGCGTGAGTAGCCGTCGCATACTGCACGCGCTGTCGGAAGGAGAAACCGATCCAGTGCGGTTAGCCGAACTGGGCGAGGAGAGCCTGCGGTGCGGGCCGGAAACGCTGGCGGATGCCCTGCGCGGTGGATCTGGAAAAGCTGGTGGAGTCCACGACGCGAGGTGACCCGGAATCCAGCTTGCGATGGACCTGCAAGAGTGTCCGCAGACTGGCTGAAGAGTTGGAGCAGATGGGACATTCAGTGAGTTATCCAGTGGTGGCGGAGTTGCTGCATGAACTGGACTACAGCCTGCAGGCCAATCGCAAGACCAAAGAGGGGGATTGGCACCCGGATCGCAACGCGCAGTTCGAACATAACAACACCCGGGTGCAGCAGTACCTCGGCCGCAAGCAGCCGGTGATTTCGGTGGATACCAAAAAGAAAGAATTGGTAGGCGATTTCAAGAACAGCGGGCAAGAGTGGAAACCGAAGGGGAAGCCGGCGGAGGTTCGAGGGCATGATTTCGTGATTCCCGAACTGGGACGCGCCGCGCCGTACGGGGTCTATGATCTGGCACAGAACATGGGATGGGTCAGCGTGGGAGTGGATCACGATACGGCGTCATTCGCCGTGGAAATGATTCGGCGGTGGTGGTACGCGATGGGTAAGGAAATCTACCCGCAAGCCCAACGGCTACTGATCACCGCCGATGGAGGCGGCAGCAACGGGTCTCGCCTGCGCCTTTGGAAACTGGAGTTGCAGACGCTCGCCGATGAAACCGGGCTGGCCATTGCGGTGAGCCACTTCCCGCCTGGGACCAGCAAATGGAACAAGATCGAACACCGGCTGTTCTCCTTCATTAGCAAGAACTGGCGAGGGAAGCCACTCACCAGTCTGAAGGTGATCGTCAGTCTGATTGCCGGAACCACGACGCGAAAAGGTTTGAAAGTCCACGCCGAGATTGATGAACGGCCCTATCCGGCGGGAATCAAAGTGGCCGATGCGGAGATGGCGCAAATCCGCCTGCGGCGCGATGAGTTTCACGGCGAATGGAACTATGAAATCATGCCTCGCGCTGACACTGTTATTTCCTAACAGTCATTAACTACACGCGCGCCGCCTCCGGGCCTCAGTCGGGAACCACTGACAGCCCTAAGTTCCGCAACGCAGCATGCGGATTCAAACGGGGCAATGGCCGCCGGCAAGGGCCGCGGCCCTTGTTCCGCTGTCGGGAGGGCGTTTGAAAAAAAGGGGGAGTGAGGAAGGGCACTCCCCTCAACAGGCCTTCAAGAGTTAAGCCCGAAAAATCAAAACATGAGCTTGAGCGCGAATTGGAACAACCGCGGCTGACCCGACTGGAGGATCTGGCCAAATGCAGGCGACTGCAAATCGTTGACCGGCAAGCCGAGGTTTGGGTGGTTGAACAGATTGAAGCACTCCGCGCGGAACTGCAGCCGCATGGCTTCGCTGAGGCTGAAGTTCTTGAACAGCGATAGGTCCACGGATTCGATACCTGGACCTCGGACAATGTTGCGTCCTTCATTCCCGAACTGCCCGGCCTGGGTGACTGGATTCAATTGCTGGAAGGCCGAACGGCTCACCCACTGGTTGGGCGCGTGCGGCCCGTCGTTCGGATCACTGATGGCATTCGGGCGACTCGAAAAGAAGCCTGTAATCTCTGGCGCAGTGCCCTGCAAAGCGACATTCGCGCTGTCGTACACAGTGAATGGCGTTCCGGAAGCCAGGTTTGCGATGGTGTTGAACTGCCAGCCGTTTACGAAGATAGCGGCGCCTCGCGACGCGCCTTTCCAGCTGGGCAGCACATAGGTGCCGCTGAATACGAAGCGATTGGTTGCATCAAATAAGGATGGACCATACTCGGCCTTCAGGTTGAAGGGGTTCTGGGCCAGGTCAGTCTCACCCGCCACAGTTGTCGGCGCCGAGCCGGAGACGTTCAAGCTGGAAATGTCGTCAAGGCTTTTTGACCACCAGTAGGAGGCGAGGAAACTGAAATTCTTCGTGAACTGCTTTTGGAGCGACACCTGGAGAGCGTTGTAGCTGGAAACGGCTTCGTCCGCGATTAGGCCAACGGATGCAAATGTACACGGGCCTCCGTCAGATGGGCACCCGGCGTAAGGCCGCCGCTGATCGGCATTCTGCGCGGTTGCACCCGGTCCATAGATGGCGGGATTCGCCTCGATGAAGCGCGGAATGTGCGTGCCCTTGGCGCCGACATACCGTATGTCGAGAACATAGTCCCCCTTCAGGGCCTGTTGAACCGAGAAATACCAGTTCTGCACGTAAGGTGGCAACATGCCCGATTGAATCGTCAGAATCGTAGCAGGCTTCACGAACTGCTGGTTGTCGAACGGCGGCGTCTGCCCGTTGTAGGGATTGGCGAAGTTGAGTCCGGGGCCGGGGAGCTGGTAGGCCTCGGTCCACGGCAGCGCGCTGACCGGAGCCTGCAGGGGACCGCCGACGCCGTTGGTGAAGCCATCGTAAAAGATGCCATATCCGGCGCGAACCACGGTCTTACCGGTGCCGAGAGGATCCCACGCCAGGCCGACGCGCGGCATTAGTTCCTTCCAATCGATGGCGGCGATTCCATCGGGTATACGCGGGTCTCCCGGAAATAGAAGACCTTCCGGCGCGGTCGGCATGACCGTGGATTGCCGGCCCGGCGCCCAGGCGTTCATCCGTTTGCGAATGTCGGTGTACGGCGTATTGACTTCCCAGCGCAGGCCGTAATTGAGGGTGAGATGCGGTGTGACACGCCATTCATCTTGTGCATAGATCGATCCGATCCATTTGCGTAGCCCGCGGTTGAAGTCGCCGCCGCCCTGGAAAAACACTACCGGTTGCCCAACCAGGAAGCTGGCAAAGGAGTCGCTAACGGGAAACGGAGCGAAGACAAAAAAGCCGTTGGTGGCGATTCCGAGAAGCAAGTTGATCTGCTGGCGGTCGAGCCCGCCGCCAAACTTCAGACTGTGGGCGCCGCGAGTGGTGGAGAGTGAGTAAGAACCCGAGTAGTCGTTTTGATAGGTGTTCTGCGGGCCGGTGATGGGATTGCCTATGTTCGTATAGCCGCTGATGATCATGTAAGGCGTCCCGGCGTTGGCGGCGAGTGTCGGTTGGTACTCGAACCCGAGCGAACTGCCCGGAGTATGGTTGGTCGCTTGCCCGTTGATGAAGACGTTCCGGAAGAAGGAGAGCTGCACCGTCTGAACCGTCGTGGGCGAAAACGTGTGCACTTCGGAAACGGTGGCTGAATACGTGTTGATGCTATTGGTGACCGGGAAACCAGGAACTCCCGACCCGGCGATGGGCAGTGGATCCAACGTGTTCAGTGACGATCCCGCATAGCGCCCGAACAGCCGGTCGCCATTGTTGAAGTAGTGATCGTAGCGCGCTCCGCCCTGGTTGTAACTCTGGTTCAGGTTTTGCGTCGAGGAGAACACGTTGGTTCCGATATTGGGCAGCGGAAGTAGCTTCTCAGCGTTCAGGGAAATTGGATTGAGCAGGAACGAAGGAATCTGATTGTTCGGAAATTGCTGCCCGGTAAACTCGTTGATGAGCGGCACCTGCTGACCGGTGTTCGGGTCGACTAATCCGGAAAAGTCGCCGGTGCGCTGGGCTGCGGTCGGCACAATCGCCGCCTGTGTTTCACCCTGTACGTTGCGGTAGCCCTCATAGTAGGCAAAGAAGAAGTCTTTGTTCTTCCGGATCGGCCCACCGATGGTGGCGCCGAACTGGTTTTGATGAAGCGGCTCAGTCGTGGCGGCAAAGAAGTTGCGCGCATCGAATGCATCATTTCGGATGAATTCGTAAAGATCGCCGTGAAAATTATTGCTGCCGGACTTGGTCACAACGGTAGTGGTGGCTCCGGCGGTCTGGCCATACTCGGCGGGAGCATTTAGCGTAAGAACGCGGAACTCACTGATGGCGTCGACCGGCGTGCGAATGGCGAATGCGCCATTGACGTTATCGACATTGGTCATGCCATCGAGCAGATAATTATTCGATTCGGGCGCTTGTCCGTTCACTCCGTACGCCTGTTGGCTGCGCACGATGCCACCCGCCTCGAGGAGGCCCGAAGTCATCGGAGCCACACCGGGTTGCAGCAAGCCGAGCTGCGTAAAGTTGCGGCCATTTAATGGCAGGTCGGTCGCCTCGCGAGACGATACAACATTGCCGACAGCCGTGCCCATGTCCAGTGCCGCGGTTCCAACCACGCTCACTTCGCTGTGAGCGCTGGCGATTTCCAGCTTAATCGGAATACGAACCTCGCGATCCACGTCGATGCGAATAGACTCAATCGAAAAGACCGCGAAGCCTTTGGCTGCCACGCTCAACGAGTACTCACCTACCGGGATATTCGAGAAGTGAAATAAGCCATCGTGGGCCGAGTGTTCCGTCAGCGTGAGTCCGGTTTGAAGGTTCTTGACCGTCACTTCGGCCCCTGATACCGTTGCCGATGCCGGGTCTTTGATTGATCCTTCCAATACGCCGACAGTATCTTGACCGAGAGCAATCACACGTAGAATTACGAAGAGAATTAAAACATTTTTCATGATTTCTGAAAGACCCTGTTCGTGCAGAGTACGAGGTCGGCGAGAATCGATCAATAGTCAAAAGAAACTAGCGGGCAGCGTTTCGCGAGACTAACAGAAACCAGTTATTGAAATAGATGGCCGCTAAGTTTACTCTCAGAGAACTTTGCAAAAAATCGACCATGTCGCACATCACACTCCCGGAAGGTTTGCCTGGAATCCTGGGCCCGATGGTCTTTCGCCCTGAAACCGCGAAACCGCTGAACGAACTGGCGGAGGTCCTTCTACGCGGCCCGAGCGCGTTATCCCGTGGAGAGCGCGAGTTGATCGCGGCGTACGTTTCATCGCGGAACGATTGTTTCTTCTGCCACCGTGTGCACGGTGCGGTGGCGGCATGTCACCTGGACGGTGATGAAGAGCTGGTGGCTGCCGTGAAGGACGATTTCCAAAGCTCCGCTGTCTCCCCCAAACTCAAAGCGTTGTTGGCGATCGCGGGCAACGTCCAGCGTGGTGGCAAGAATGTATGGCAATCGGACATTCAGCTGGCGCGCGAGCGTGGCGCAACCGACCTCGAAATCCACGACACGGTTCTGATTGCGGCCGCGTTCTGCATGTACAACCGCGCTACGTCGATGGATTGGCCACCTGGGCGCCACAAGATCCGGCGGCATACCGTCAGCAGGGGGCGCGGCTTGCGCAAGCATGGTTACGAGACCTCGACAGACGGTCTGACGTCAAAGACGGCGAGCCTGGCGACATTCGTAGCGAGCAACCCGAACGGATCGCGGTACGTTTAACTAACGGACCATGATTCGACGCAGGACAATGGCGGTCGCGCGGTGGGCTCTGGTGGGCCTCTTCTGCTGGATGTTGGTCGAGGCCGGCTCGGGATCGGCTAACGCGCCGGGGCGGCCCGAGTTTGACAAGCCCATCGAGACACGAATGCCACCGACGGCGGCATTCGGCAAAGCACCCTCGGCAAACACCCTCACAGTTCTGTGCTGGAACATCAACGGCGGCCGCGATCTGCCGAAAGTGAAGACTGGCCTTGAAAAAGAGCCTGCGGATCTCTATGTTCTGCAGGAGGTCGACAGCCTCACCGAGCGCACCGGCAAGACCAACATCCCGCAGGATCTGGCCGAGCAACTCCACGCAAGTTCGTCGTTCGGGATTGAATTTGAGGAGTTGAGCCAGGAAGGTGGCTCAGCTGCTAAGGAGCGGGGCGCCTATACCGGGCAGGCCACCTTGACACGCTTGCCGATGCAGAAGTCGCGAGTGCTGCGGTTTAAACATCAGTCGGGGTTCTGGAGCCCGCACAGCTGGCTCCCCTCCTCGATGCCCTTGTTCCAAAGACGCCTCGGAGGACGGATCGCGCTCATCACGGAGCACGAAATCGGCGGGCGGTTGTTGGTGGTCTACAACGTTCACTACGAGAGCCGCAGTTATGGACGCATCCAGCTCGATCAATTAACCGAAACGCTGGAAGATATGAAGCAGTATCCGCCCGGCACGGGCTTTCTGCTGGCGGGCGACTTGAACACGAAGTACTTCCCGTCGATCTTTCTCGAGCGCCTCAAACGAGAGGGATTTCAGAACTCAACCGGCGATCGGATTGAGCGTACTCACGAGCTGGTGGGATCGCTCGATTGGATACTGGCGCGCGGTCCCGTAAAACTGGAAGCGGGCCGGGTGCGCCGCGACATTAGCGGGTCGGACCACTTCCCCATCTTCGCCACGCTCAGGTGGGAGTGACGATGGGGAAGAAGCCTTGCTTTGCCCCGGCGGACCGAACGTCTAGTGGACAGAAAATGAGAGCGTCGCCACGGTCGTGTCCCAGGCGAATTGCAGCCGGCCGCTTTTGCCTCCCTTGGCGGACAGGGTGATTTGATACCTCTCGATCGGAGTGGGGGCCTTACTCAGCTCAAGCGGCACGCGGCCAAGATCTTGGGCCTTGTCGTATTCGGTGCCCCATTGGCCAGTCTGTTTGTTGACGATCAAGGTCCAACGGTTATCTTCGGGCAGGATGTACAAGGTGTAGTCGCCCTTCGGGACCTTAAGATCTGCAAACTCAAGGTCCGCATCGGTATGCAGGGCAGTTGCCTCATTCGCACCAGCGCGCCACACCTTTCCGTAAGGCACCAGGCCTCCAAAGATTTTGCGGCCACGAATTGAAGGGGCCGAATACTTGATCGTGATTGATTTCCCATCAATCGTCACCTTCGCTTCAGCGGGAGGGCTCGGCTTGGTCTTGCGCGAGAGAACAGGTTGCGAATGCCGCGAACAAGACGGCCGACAACAAAACGGGTTTCATGGGATACCTTTTCCGGAACAAGTTTTATTCCTGCTGGAGAGTATACAAGGACGCGATCTGACGGAGCGCCGACTCTCGGCGTCAAAAGACGCTACTGGAGGATGGCTTTGACACGGCCCTCCTTCACTTCGTTACCGCTCGGCAGCGCTACTTCGTCGCCTTCCGCCAAGCCGGACAGGATCTGGATGTCGTTGACATCGCTCACACCAACTTTTACCTCCTGCCAAACGATTTCGTCGCCCGTCAACTTATAGACACCTTTGCCCCGGCTTTCATAGCGCAGGGCTTGCTTCGGGATACTGAGGGCGTCCTTAACGACCTTGGATATGATCTCGGCGTTGATGTTCGTGCCCGGCAGCAGGCCGTGATTGGGGTTGTCAATCAGACAAAGCACCTCGCCAACCTGTCGCGTGCCGAGCGGCACGATCTGGGTCGGAAGGCGGTCCACTTTCCCCTGCCATTTTTGGTCCGGTCGCCCCTCCCAGGTGATGATTACCGGATCACCGAGCCCAACCCGGCCTAATTCCGGTTCGTCGACATAAACCCGCACCCGTACCTGATCGAGTTGTCCAATGGTGGCGACGACATCTCCCGGTGACAGGTAGGCTCCCCGTCTTAGATCAAACTGATAGATCGTTCCAGCGATGGGTGCCTTGATGGCGTCAATGGCCAGACGATGGCGTGCCAGCTCGGCCGCGGCTTCTGCGTCATGCAGTTTCGCTTCCGTGATGGTACGGTCGGCGGAGCTAACCAGCGTCCGGCGTCGCGCCTCGTATGTTTCCACCTGAATCTTCGCCTTGGCCAGCACATCTTCCGCGGTTGAGAGCTTCAAGTTTTGTCGCTGCCTGGTTCGCAACCAGACGCTTGATCGACTCTACATTCCTCGCGGCAATCTCCTCTTGCAGCTTCGCCGCCCTCAAGTTGTTCTCAATCTCCGCCAGGTCGGCCGATCGGCCCCCGCCGGCTTCCACGCTCAATTCCGCCTTGAATTGTTGGATTCGGGCGCTGGCGGAATCCAGCGCCGCCTTCGCTTCCGCGTTGTCAATCGTCGACCAGGGTCTGGCCCACCGCCACCTCCTGCCCGCGTTGGATTAGGATCGAATCCACCACTCCCGAAGAGACAGCTCGCGCGGTTGCCCATTCGACAGGCTCGACTTTGCCGTTCGTGGGAATCGTACTCTGGATGGTTTGGCGGGTCACCTTGGCGAAGCGAACCAGCGGAACGGAATCTCGTTTTGAAGCCGCCCACCACAGCAATAACAGGGCTGGGACGACCAGCAGAATCGCAAGCTTTTTCATGCCACCGTAAGCAAATGAGGGTACAGACCTTATTGTGACAGACAAGGTCGTGGCAACTAATCTCTCGCGACTGCTTGTGTTTCTAGCTGGGACGGGAAAAGGCTCGAATTTGTGCCTGCTCGAAATCGTCTATTATCTAACCAGCGGCACCTTCGCCGCTAGCTGGTCGCCAGTGTGGATACCGACGAGTCAAAGCCATAAGCATCAGAAGTTTCGAGGGATGATAAAACATCTTTCTCGAAAATGTTTAAAATAGGGATCGGACACCTTCATGCCACTGTTTCGGATCCACCGCATTAAGCAATCGGCCGGTGAGGCCTTTCGTTGGGCAGCGCACACCGGTGGTTTGGCCATCGTCAAAGAGCGGGACTACGAGGGCGGAGAAGATTTAGACGCCCTTTCGATCTATGCGGCGTGGAAGTCGCTAGCCTCCAGCAAACGCCCGTTTGCGGCGGGAGACCTGCTTGAGGACGAATCAGGGAGGCTTCACATCCTCAAATACATTGGATTCGAGCCGGCGCAGTGGTTCGTCCCCGAGCCGAAGGACGCTCACAAAGTTACCCAGATAGCAAACCCGGAGACCTCCGGTGTTGTTCGTCAACTGGAGGGATAGCTGTGCTGAGCACGTGGGTTAATTCTCTGAAAGCAAAACTGCGCCGGAGCCGCTGAATGCGACTCGGCCGAACCGTCTTACAATCGTAAGCACATGGAGATTGTCAACCAGCACACCCGGGGCGAGTTGTTCGCGCTGGTCAGCTACGTGCCGGAGCCCCTAGGCTCCACGCTTGACGGTCTGAAAACGCCGCCGAAAGGTTTGCCACTGTCGCCGGCACACATCACTCTCCTGCCCCCCCGGCCTCTGCGGACCGACCCGTTGGTGGCATACGAACGGATCCAAGAAGTGCTGACTGGCTTTCCTGCGTTTGAACTCGAACTCACTGAGATCTGCCGGTTTCCAACCACCAACGTGTTGTACCTGGCGGTTGGTAAGGGACACGATCAAATTCGCGAGCTTTATCGTGCGTTGAACCACGGCGAATTCCTCCATAAGGAAGAGTTCGAGTTTCTGCCCCACTTGACGCTTGCCTACCCTCCGGATTTGGCGAATGCGGAACGGATCCGCAACCAGCTGGACAAGGAGTGGAACCAGGTACGCCATCTCCAACCCTTCCTCATTGATAAGGCGGTATTTCTTTCTAAGGCCGCGGACGGCAACTGGAACCAGCGAGGGGAACATAGCTTGAGCGAGTTGATCCCTTAACTATCTAAGTCGCTCGACACGGTCTTTACCCACCGCCTCCCTGGCAGTAAGGGCGACATCCTGGACTAGTCGCTGAACATGTCCAGCTGCGTGTCTGGCGTGGCCCGGCCCGGGCGCCGCTGTTGGGCAGCCCCAGCCAGCGAGATTCCCACCACCCCCCTCAATTCGGTTAGCTTCACGGAAACGCGCGGAATGAACACCCGCTGGCGAAGGCCGGTGGGGTGTGGTGGGGTTATGGTGTAGCCTTGGCTTGGCCATTCCAACAGGTTGTGCGGCAGAATGCCATCCAGTTGGCCGCCGTCAAGCAGAGTAAACCGCGTCCATAACCCTGGAACACGGGGACGCCGCTCGAACAAACTGTGTTCTGAAAACAGGCGGGGATCTCCAAATTCATTGACGAAGCAGAGCGCCTTGACGTCCGAATACGGGAAAACGAACAGGGCACCCTCCACCGACATGAACTCGATTCCGCCTCCCTGCAAGTACGCGCCAGGGCTGACAATTCCCTCCACCGTCTGACGCTCGTAGCGGTAAAGGACGACGCGTTTCGTTGTGCTGCCGGCCAATTTAGGGGAACCTTATCACTTTTGTTTCAAACAATTTCGGGGTTATTGTATCATTGGCTGAATGATGTGGCGCTTACCGTTTAGCTAAGCGGAGCGTCCGGACTGGAGCCGGTACGACACGGGAACAAGGAACGCGATTCGGAGCGGGCGTGCGGTCGTATCTGCATTTCTGCCGAACGGAAAAAGGCCTTGCTTCCAATACTTTAGAGAGTTATCGGCGAGATCTCGAACGCCTGAACCAGTTTCTTCCGGAGACTCCCCCGGCCGGAGTTACTTCGGCAACCCTCCGAATCTACCTGGATTCGCTGAGGGCTGGTGGGCTCTCGTCCCGTTCCATCGCCAGGCATCTGACTGCCATCCGCAGCTTTTTCGAGTTCTTGGCCCAGGAGGGCGAAATAGAGGCGAATCCGGCCGATCTTTTGAAAACTCCCAAGATCGGGACCGCGCTACCCAAGTACCTCAATTACGACCGGGTAAACGCCCTAGTCGAGGCTCCGAACCCGGCCAAGGCGAACGGCTTGCGGGACCAAGGCATGTTGCAACTCCTCTACGCCACCGGACTGCGGGTCAGTGAACTAGTGGGGTTGCGAATGAGCGACCTCGACGCGGAAGCGGCAGTGGTTCGGGTCATTGGAAAAGGTGGCAAGCAAAGGCTGGTGCCCCTTGGCCGGGAGGCGTTGGCGGCGGTCGACGGTTATATCCGCACCGACCGTCCGCGGCTGTTGAAGGGCCGCACAAGTGCCTATCTGTTTGTGACCAACCGCGGCACCAAAATGACGCGGCAGGGATTCTGGAAGCTGCTTCGCGGCCACGGCCGGGCTGCTGGTATCTTTCGAAATCTCAGCCCGCACGTGCTGCGGCATACCTTTGCAACGCACCTCCTCGAGGGCGGGGCCGACCTGCGGAGTGTACAGACCATGCTCGGCCATTCCGACATCGGTACCACCCAGATCTACACCCACGTGATGCGTGCCAGGCTCCGCCAGACGGTGGACGAGCATCATCCGCGCGCTGGTGGGATCAGAAAACGGACTACGGCTTGAAAGACGAGAGACTCAGATGAGCGACTACATGTTCATGCTCGACAGCCACCTTAGCTCGGAACAGAGCAAGGTGGTTTCTTCCGTGCGCGATGCTGCCGGTGAGGCCAACCTGAACCTCTTTCTAACTGGTGGGGCAATGCGCGACCTGATGGGCGGCTTCCCTACGCGCGACCTCGATTTCGCCGTCGAAGGAAACAGCATCAAGCTCGCCAAGACAGTAGCTCAGAAACTGCACGCCAAGATATTGAGCACCGATGAGGATAAGAAGAGCGTTGAGTTGGTCTCAGAGGGCGGTGTGACCTTTGAGATCGCCATGGCGCGCCAGGAGAAATACGGCAAGCCGGGCTCCAAGCCGCACTATCATCCAGCAACCATTTACGAAGACTTGCGCGGCCGCGACTTCACCGTGAATGCCATCGCCCTTTCGCTGGGGCAGGCCTCGCGCGGCCTCCTGTTGGATCCTACCAATGGCCTGGCAGACCTGGAACATCGCGAGTTGCGAGCCGTATCAAATTACACGCTCTACGACGATCCATCCCGGATTCTACGCCTGATCCGGTTTCGGGTGCGGCTGGGATTCCAGTATGCGGAGCGCACGCAAACCCAGTACGAGAATGTCCGGGAAGCCCAGATGGAGACCAAGATTCCAGCTACGGCCGTCGCCCGTGAGTTACGCCAGCTCGCGCTTGAGCCGCTGGCGGGCGATGTCCTCAAGGCGCTAGAAGATGAGAAGCTCATTTTCCTCATTTCGCCGGCCCTGGCGGGCCCGAAGCTGAATCTGGCTGGCTTCCAAAAGCTCCACAAGGCCAAACAGCTCTTACCGTTTGACATCGATGTGGGCGTGGATCATTTTGCGCTTTTTCTGTTTGTGTTGCTCGAGAAGCTGACGCCCAAAGAACGCGCAGCACTCGTGAAGGCCATGGCAATCACAAAGGCCGAGATGGAGTCGGTGTCAAAGGTCGAAGCGAAGGCCAAGAAGCTGGAAAAGGAACTGACCAGTGCGAAGCTTCAGCGGCCGTCGGCTCTTTACGCTCTGCTATCCAAGGTGCCGGGCGAATTGCTCGTGTTCCTCCTGATGCGATCGAACCAGCGATTGGTGAGCGATCGGATCAAGAACTATCTTCAGAAGT
Organism: uncultured Acidobacteriaceae bacterium; assembly: GCA_963771305.1. Classification (GTDB taxonomy): domain Bacteria; phylum Acidobacteriota; class Terriglobia; order Bryobacterales; family Bryobacteraceae; genus CAJCIT01. The sequence goes on along the minus strand of CAVYTS010000039.1, from coordinate 362,869 downwards.
ACTTGCCTGCAGCGAAAGAGATCTCCGAAGACGAGATCGCGGAAGAAATCGGAACGCAAACCGGACCCAAGTACGAGAAGGCACGAGAGAAGTTCATTGCTGCCCGGCTGGATGCGCGCCCGAAGAAGATTGTTCCCGTGGAACCGCCCCCACCTCCGCCACTCGTTCAGGGCCGCCGAACCTCTTCCTTCGGCCGTTGAGCCGCAACAGTTTTTGTGGGGCAGGATGGAATCCTGCAGGCCGGTTGTTTACCGGCCCAGTCGTTTACTCTAAAAAAGGGAGTGCGGCTTCCGTTCCGCACTCCACAATTCACAGGAGGGAAAAGGCAGCGCAACGTGTGCGTCGCCTTGTACCTCTAAGACGCGGCGGATCCGGAAAAAGTCTCTGATGAAATCAAAAAGGCACGAGAGCGAGAAGCCCTCGTGCCTTTGCCATACTGCGAATTAACTAGTCGTGCCGTGGAGCGGGCTCGAATCATTCTGGCTTGCCTGGAGGGCAAGGAGATTCAGCAAGTGGCTCGGGAACTGAGGGTCTCTATCCCTTGCGTTTCCAAATGGCGCCAGCGCTTCTCGCTATGGGGGCTGAGAGGACTACGCGACCGGTCGCGGCCGGGCAAACCAGTCAGATATGACACGGCGTTTCGCAACCGGGTGCTGGCCCTGCTGGAGGAGACACCGCCGCCCGGAATGTCCCACTGGGACGGCCCGGCGGTAGCGGAAGGCTCGACGCCAGCGTGCATGCGGTATGGCGTGTTCTGCGTCGCGAAGGAATCTATCTGCAACGGCGACGCAGCTGGTGCGTGAGCACCGACAAGGAGTTTGCTCCCAAAGCCGCCGAAGTAGTGGGATTATATTTGAACCCGCCATTAAACGCCGTGGTCCTGAGCGTGGATGAGAAGCCGAGCATCCAGGCGATCGAACGGGCCTCCGGTTATGTTGAGACTGACAGCGGTAACTTTTCTGCCGTTTTGCACCTTAGGTGTTGAAAGATACCCGACGATGGCGTCCTTTCGGACCTCATTGACAACGATTTCGTAGGGTTGCTTCGCCTTGAGCGTTAGGAACTGAACTGGCTCGTTGATGCCGCGGTTTTCCTTCGGCACAGCCTTATCGTCTGCAGTGACAATGATGGAGTAGGTGTGCTTCTTAGGGTCGGTCTTCTTCAGCAGGATTGTTATGTCAGACACCTTCTGTGGCTGCTTGGCTTTCGCTATGGTGAATTCGAAGTAATTGCGTTCGCCCAAAGCTCGTAATGCCGCAAGTTCCTTCCCGTTCGTTGCGATTAAGCTTCCTTGGGAGTCGACATCACCGGAAACCCGCCGCAGGCTGGCAATGGTTGTTTCCAGTTCGCTCTTGGTGTGCGCAACGTCAGTCTTGACCGTTCCGACATCGGTGCTTACATCGTTTAACTTGGTTGACGTCGTATCGGCTGTCTGCTTCACCTGAGACAGTATTGCTTGCTGCTTCTGTTGCTCCGCGGAAACTTTTTGCTCCAGCTGTGCCACCTTGTTTTCGGCATCCACCTTGGCTGCGCCCACTTCGCGTGCGGCGGCAACGCGCTGCTTCTCCAACTGTTCTTGCAGAGTCTCGACGGTTCGCTTCGAGTGCTGGACTGCCGCTGAGTTATCCATACGAAGCTGATTGATCGACTGGTTCAGGTCCGTACTCAACTTCGCCATGTCGTTCTTGCTGTCGGTCTTCAAATGCTCAATCTGCGTGTACAAATAAACGTTTGACGCAAAGAGCAGGATCAGCGCTCCCACCACAGCCGGCGTCTTCCAGTTCGGCGATGCCGGCGGCGGGATGACATAAGTCGGCTGCTGCTGCGGGATTGTGCTGTATTCGCTCATTAAACTCTCCTTCAACGATCTAAACCAATAGGATGACAGATATTGTAGAACTAAAGGCTTAGATGCGCTCAGCAACACGACCGTTTCACTAGAGTCTCGAAATCCACCTTCCTGTATGTCCAACAAAAAGAAGCACTTCTCATCTACTTGTTTCAAGGCCACGGAGACGCGTCCGGTCTGAAAGCAACCTCTGCTTCGCGAAAAGCAACCAGCACCAGTTAGCTCGCCTCGTCAGGCTCTGAACATGCTAACATTTCGTAATCGGATGTCGAAATCGAAGTTTGATAAAGATGTCGCTACCGCCGATCGCGATCTGTATTCGGGCCTGATTCGTCTGCACGTTCTCCACCACGCCGTCCAAGGCCCCGTCTTCGGTCTCGGTATGATCGAAGAACTGGCCAGTCACGGCTACCGAATCAGTCCTGGCAGTCTATACCCTCTCCTTCGCTCCTTCGAAAGAAAAGGCTATCTGCGATCGTCCGAGCTTCGCAACGGAAAGTCGCTGCGGCGGCTATATCGCGCGACTCCATTAGGTCGAAAAGCGCTGGCTGCCTCCAAAAGCAAGGTGCGCGAGCTCTTTCGCGAACTGATCGAGGGAGATTAATGCGAACGACCCGGTACTTTCGAGTCCGTAGCAGCGTCCTAATGGCCGCGTTGCTCACCTGCCTCAGGCCGTCGTTGGCTCAACCGCCCCAGCCTCCGGCAACCATGTCGCTCAAGCAGGCCGTCGAGAATTCACTGAAGAACTATCCCTCCATCCGCGTTTCGCAGGAGCAAATCAACGCCGCCGCCGCAGCGATTCGCCTGGCGCGGACTGCATACCTGCCGAAGGTGGATGCCCTCGCGGAGTTTAACCGCGCTACCCGCAACAACGTCTTTGGCATGCTGTTGCCGCAAAACGTCATTCCGTCTATGTCCGGTCCCGTTATCGGCTCCAACAACTTCGGAACGGTTTGGGGCAGCGCCGTCGGCGGCCTGGTCACCTGGGAGCCCTTCGATTTCGGCCTTCGTAGCGCCAACGTCGCCGTCGCAAACGCCTCCCGGGCGCAATCGGAAGCCATGGCCAAACGAACGCAATTCGATGTTGCGGTGGCGACCGTAGATGTCTATCTGACAATCGTTGCCGCTCATGAGACGGTGCGCGCCGCGCAAGCCGGCGTCGACCGCGCGGAAGTGATTCTCAAAACCATCACAGCCGAAGTTAATGCCGAATTAAGGCCCGGTGCTGACCGCTCACGCGCCGAAGCGGAACTTGCCGCGGCCCGAACCCAACTCATCCAGGCGCAACAGGCCGTCGACGTATCGCGCGCGACGCTCGCCCAATTCAGTGGAGGAGATCCCTCCCAGATCACCGTTGCAATCGGCAATCTCGGTCAACTGCCTCCTGAAGCAGCTCCGGCTGGCCTCGATATCGCGGCGAATCCATTCGTAATCGAACAGAACGCCGCGGTCGACCAGGCCAAGGCGCAACTCCATGCTTTGGAGCGAACCTACTTTCCGAAGTTTTACCTGCAAGGGGCCGCATACGCCCGCGGCACCGGCGCTGAAACCGACGGCGACCGCCTCGGCGGGCTGAACGGACTGGCGCCAAACTATCAGAACTATGCCCTCGGCTTCAGTGTCACATTCCCTGTTCTGGACCTGCCTGCCTTGCATGCGCGCGAAGCCGCGCAAAGTGCGACCATACGCTCCCAAACGGCGCGCTCCGAGCAAATCGCCGTCGACCTCAAGGCTCAATGGAATCGAGCCGTCGCTACGTTGAACGGCGCCCGCCGCATCGCCGCCAACACGCCCGTGCAAGTCTCGTCGGCGCGAACCGCCGCGCAGCAAGCAACCGCACGCTACCAGGCCGGTCTCGGCAACATCGACGAAGTCGCCGAAGCACAGCGTCTGCTCACGCAGGCCGAGATTGACGATGTGCTGGCTCGCCTCACCGTTTGGCGAGGCCTCCTCGGCATAGCGACGGCGGCGGGTGACATTGAACCGTTCGTGGCTGAGGTGATGCGATGAGTCCCTACGAAGGCGGGGTCACATGCGCTTCGTATTAGCGGCGCTCTCGCGGCCATTCACAGTGGTGGTGGCTCTGGTGGCAGTCGCGCTCTGCGCTGTCCTAGCGCTCAAGCGCATGCCCGTCGACATCTTCCCTCAAGTCGGCGATCCCGCTATCTACGTGGCCCAGCCTTACGCCGGAATGGACCCCGCTCAGATGGAAGGTTACTTGACTTACTACTACGAGTATCACTTCCTCTATATCACTGGAATTGATCACGTCGAAAGTAAGAGTATTCAGGGTGCGGCGCTCATGAAACTGGTCTTTCATGAAGGCACGAACATGGCTCAGGCCATGGCCGAAACCGTCGGCAACGTCAACCGAGCTCGCGCTTTCATGCCGCCGGGCACTGTCCCGCCATTCATCACGCGCTTCGACGCTGGTAGCGTCGCCGTCGGCCAATTGGTTTTCAGCAGTGAAACGCATACCCAGGGCGAGCTTCAGGATTTTGCCATCAACCGCGTGCGTCCGCTCTTCGCGACGCTGCCAGGCGTGTCGGCCCCTCCGCCCTTTGGAGGCAACCAGCGAACCATCGTCATTACCCTCAACCCCGACAAGCTTCGGCAGTACCAGATCTCGCCGGATGAAGCCATTGCCGCTGTCAGTAAAGCAACTCTGGTAATGCCGTCCGGGAATATGTGGACCGGAAAGCTGGAGCGCATCGCCCGAACCAACGCGGCCCTGGGCGGCAATCTTGCTGAACTCCTCAGTACCCCCATCCGTCCGGGCAGCGGCGCCGGCATCTATCTTCGCGACATCGGAACCATCGAAAACGGCACCGATATCATCACCGCCTACGCCCACGTCAATGGAAAGCGCACAGTCTACATCCCCGTCACCAAGCGCGCCGACGCCTCTACCCTGGACGTCATCAACGCCGTGAAGGCGGCCATCCCCAATTTCAAGAAGGCTGTTCCTGACGGTGTCGATGTGCGGCTGGAATTCGATCAGTCGCCGTTCGTCACGAACTCCATTCGCGGCCTGGTCACAGAAGGCGTGTTAGGCGCGGTGCTCACCGGCCTGATGGTTCTCATCTTTCTGCGCGATTGGCGCAGCGCTCTCATTGTCGTGATGAACATCCCCTTCGCTCTTCTGGCGGCGGTTGTTCTGCTGTGGGCCATCGGGCAGACCATCAACATCATGACGCTTGGAGGTCTGGCGCTTGCCGTCGGCGTTCTCGTTGACGAAGCCACGGTTGAGATCGAAAACATCCACACCCAAATGCTTCCTGGCGTGTCGCGAGCTCGAGCCGTTGTCGAAGCCTGTAGCCGCACCGCGATCGCTCGCCTGCTATCGATGTTCTGCATCCTGGCCGTGTTTGTTCCGTCATTCTTCATGGTTGGTGTCGCGCGCCAGTTGTTCGTGCCGCTTTCACTGGCCGTCGCGTTCTCCATGATCGCCTCATACTTGCTCTCCAGCAGCCTGGTTCCCGTGTTCTCCACCTGGCTGATGAAGGAAGGCCATCGAGGCGAAGAGCACGAAGGTCTCTTCGGGAAACTTCGCTCCTTTTACGAACGCTATCTGAAAGTCGTATTGCGTTTTCGATGGCCGCTCGTGATCGTCTACCTGGCGCTGGCGATCGGTCTCGTCTGGATACTTCTTCCTCGCATGGGAACCGAGATCTTTCCCGAAGCGAATGCTCCGCTTCTGCGCATCCGTTTGCGTGCCCCAACCGGCACTCGCATTGAAGAGACGGAGCGGCTGGTTCTGCGAGCACTCGATGTGATCAATCGGGAAATTGGCCCTGACAAAGTTGAAATCACCAGCGACTTCGTCGGCGTCGTGCCGTCCAGCTATCCAGTCGATCTCATTCATCTGTTCACCAGCGGCCCGCAAGAAGCAATCATCCAGGTAGCGGTCAAGCCCGATACGCCGCGCGGAGAAGCCCTTCGCGAGAAGCTCCGCAGCAGCCTCAAACAAGCATTGCCCGAGTGCCAGGTCTCTTTCGAGGCGGGCGACATCGTCACCCAGGTCATGAGCTTCGGCTCGCCCACTCCCGTGGAAGTGGCCGTCCAGGGCATCAGCCTGCAGGACGATTACAAGTTCGCGCAGAAGGTCCGCACGGAAATGGCGAAGCTGCCGTTTCTGCGCGATCTCCAGTTCGCGCAGGCCGCCGACTTCCCGACACTCGACATCAACATCGACCGCGACCGTGCCGGCCAGTTCGGTCTGACCATGGCCGACGTCGTTCGCTCCGTCGTGCCCGCCACCTCTTCCTCCCGCTTCATCCAACCCAATTACTGGCGCGACCCCAATTCCGGCAACGCCTTCCAGATTCAGGTGCAGCTGCCGCAAAACCGTATCCAGAGTGTCGAAAGCGTCGGCGATGTGCCCGTCATGCTGGATGGCCGCGCCGAACCGAGGCTCATTGACATCGCCGGGCTCAAATTGGGCACCATGCCGGGCTTGATCGAACGCTACAACGGACAGCACGTGGTCAGTCTCACCGCGAACATCCACGGCCTGACGCTCGGCGAAGCGGCGCAGAAGCTGAACCAGGCAATTGCGGCTGCGGGAGCTCCGCCCAAGGGAGTCACCGTGGTGCTGCGTGGTGAACTGCCGGCTCTCCAGCAAACCCTGTCGGGATTACGCACCGGCCTTCTTCTTTGCGGTGCTGGTCATCTTTCTTCTGTTAGCGGCGAACTTCCAATCCCTGCGGCTTGCCTTATCCATCGTGCTGAACGTCCCCGCGGTGCTCTCCGGTGTGCTGCTGATGCTGCTGGCCACCGGAACCACGTTGAACGTGCAGTCCTTCATGGGCGCCATCATGGCCATTGGTATCGCTGTCGCCAACTCCATTCTGCTCGTCACCTTCGCCGAGCGGGCCAGGCATTCGGGGAGGAGCACACTCGATGCGGCTCAGGAAGGCGCTGCCGGCCGTCTTCGTGCCGTCCTCATGACCGCCGCCGCCATGATCTTCGGCATGATGCCCATGGCGATTGGTTTCGGTGAAGGCGGATCCCAGTCGGCGCCGCTGGGCCGCGCTGTCATTGGCGGCCTAATCGTCTCCACGTTCACCACGCTCACCGTCTTGCCGTCCATTTACGCCATCTTGCAGCGGAAAGCCTCGGTCACTTCTCCGTCTCTGAACCCCATGGACCCCGAAAGCCGATACTATGAAGCGCAGTAAGACGATGCTGAAAAAAGCCATCTACCCTCGGGAATCGGCAACTCGTTGCAAGCCAGCACAGGCGCTTCGGAGCCGCGACGCGAATTTCCCGTCTCCAGCACAGGCCAGAATGAGCTTTCGCACACCCGCAATGATGAAAACACAAGTAATCGAAGTGGGGCGGGTCCCCGGACCCGCGCCGCTCTCCGCCTCGGAGCCGGGCGCCCACACTCGGCTCTCCGAACGATACGTAAGCCATCTTACTCGCAACCTGTGTTTTCAGAGCAACCGAGCGCGTAAGCAAGCGGATGCTTCGCACGAAGGGGACGGACTTCTCTCTCTCAAGCCATCACATTTCTTGTCCCGCAGAATCAGTGATGTCGATCGCGTCGTCAGGAGAGCGGTTTTTGGCTTTTTTCAGCAACGTTCTAGGCACCTCCTTCCGGCCTATCTAATCGCCGCTCTCGCCGTGGGCTGGGCGCAAACCTCGCAACTTGTGCCTGTCGTTTCGAAGTCCCTCTCGCGAACTATCGAGCTGCCCGGCGAGTTTCAACCCTTTCAAAGCGTCTCGATACACGCCAAAGTGCGCGGCTACGTCGATCGCGTGTTGGTCGACCGCGGCAGCTTGGTCAAGCAAGGACAACTTCTCGCCGAGCTCACGGCGCCTGAAATGAAGGCACAAATCGCCGAGGCCGAATCAAGGCTCAAGGCGGCCGAGTCCGAACGCCTCCAGGCGGAAGCGCAACTGGCCGCCGCACTCGCCACGAATGACCGCCTCAAGAAAGCCGCCGAAACGCCCGGAGCGGTTGCGGGCAATGAGCTGATTCAGGCGCAGAAACAGGTCGAGGCTCTCGAAGCCCTCGTTCAATCCAAGCGCCGGGCCGCCGACGCCGTGAAAGAAACCGTGCAAGCCCAGCGTGATCTGGAAGCCTACCTTCGCATCACGGCGCCCTTCGATGGCGTCGTTACGGATCGGCTGGTCCATCCAGGCGCTCTGGTCGGTCCTGGCGCCGATCCCGTCTTGCTGGTACTCCAGGAGGTCTCGCATTTACGGCTCGTCGTCGCGGTCCCGGAAGAGAACGTCGGTGGCATTGTCAAAGGAGCGCGCGTCGAATTCCGCGTCCCGGCATACCCGAACCGCACCTATGCGGGAACGCTGGCCCGCATCTCGCATACGCTCGATCCGAAGACCCGCACCATGGCCGTCGAACTCGACGTCTTCAACTCCGACGGTTCGCTCTCGCCCGGCATGTATCCCTCCGTCAAGTGGCCCGTCCGCCAGCCGCACCCATCGCTATTGGTGCCGAAGACCAGCGTCGTCACCACCACGGAACGAACCTTCGTGGTTCGCGACAACAACGGGCGCGCCGAGTGGGTCAACGTCGTCAAAGGCACGCCGGATGGTGATCTGATCGAAGTCTCGGGCGACTTGAAGCTCAACGACCTTGTTGTACGCCGCGCCACCGACGAAATCAGGGAAGGCGCCCCTATCGGTCGTTAGAGTAGAGTCGATCGACGTGGCACAGCGCGGCTTTGCCGCAAATGGGGTCGAATGCAGAAGTCTGGCTGGACCCACGTCCGCGCCGGTCGCCTACGACTGGCTGCGCCTCGTTTCGTAAATAATCGTTGCTCCGCGCAAAGAAACAAAGAGTCAATAATACAGCCTTCAGCCAACGCGGGCCGTGGCGGCCCGTCACAAGTGTTAGCAACTTCAAACAAACTCACCGGCACAGAACTGCGCGCGTCAGCAGCCCTGATGGGGTGGCCCATCGGAGGTAATGAAAATGATCGCAACGCAGCCACCCTTTACAGCACAGAACCCCGACCGTGAAGGAGCGGATACTGGCCCGCACTACCCTAGTTTCTAGCCTGGCCAATCTGAGAAATCATCTCGCATAATTCTAAGCGGCAAGCAGGTCGAGGATGTGTTGGATGGCATGATCGGCCTTGTAGTAAGCAGTTTCGACCTTGCTGACAGGGGGCTTGAGAGCTTCGTCAGGCCGGTGATGAAACAGCGAGTTTGCCAGTGGTCCGCAAACGCGTTTGTGAAAGAGGAGGAACATGAGGGCGGCTTTGGTCCCGCTATCGGCGAGACGATAGCGGTAGCTCCGGCCGATGCGTTCGAGCAGGCCATGGGCTTTCATTTTGCGAAGGTCATAGCGGAGTTGGGTGATGGTATATCGGTCGGAGGACAGGCCGAAGCTGGTGAGAATGGCTTGGTGGATATCGCTGGAGCGCCAACCATTGAGTTGCGTGCCGCCGTGCAGCAGCACTTCCATCAGTCGCATCATCCGGGTGTCGTGAATCTTGATGCCTGCGATTTTAGTTTTGCCTGCCGTAACCGGCAGAGCAATCCGCTGAAATAGAGGAAAGTCGACGTGCACGTTCATGGATTGCGCTTGGAAACCGGCCAATCGATCCGTAACGGGACGAGTTGCCGGCGCAGGGCTTCCAGGTTCTTCAGCCCCTTGTTTAGGCCCAGATCCTTCATACGGTTTACGCAGACTTCGACTCGCAGGAAGGTATTGAACTTCTCGTACATGCGGCCCACCAGGTGCTTGCAGTAGATGCGCATCACGTGATGGCCATGGTCGAGTTTTTCGAGCACGCTGTGCAACTTGCCGCGTAGTCGTTTGGTGACGCGGACGCCGAAGATGTGAGCCACCTTGTCGGCGGTCAGGCGGAACAGTCCCATTTCGCAAGAGTGCTCAAAAATCTTGTGGATGGGAAAATTCCGTTTGAAGACGAAGTTCCGGCAATATTCGATCTGATTGATCGAGTACTCCCGCTTCAGATGGAGGGCCTTACGGTCGTTTTTGGAGAACTTCGGACCCAGCAGCCAGGTCCAGTAGTTCAGGCGCTTTTCGATGGTGGACGCGCTCAGGCTATCGGCGGCCGCTTGCAATGCCTTCGGGTCCGAGGTAGACAGGAACGCGTTGTCGTCCTTGCGAAAGGCAACTCCCTGACGGCGAAGCTCGATCTCGATGAAGTTATGGCCGTTCAGGTAATAGGTGGTCTGAAAGGGAAGATAGGTGCCGATGCATATTGACAGCGGGCCGATCACCGGATCGCGGACGTAAAAATAATCGTGCAGGTAGCGCGACCGGATGCGCCGGATGATGCGGTAGTCCGGATCGTCGGTGGGGAACCGGGGCATTTTCGAACTGAACGTGCTGCCCATTTCCAGGCTCGTGAAAATGCAGTAAACCCCGTGTTGATTCCGCCGCTCCATCCGTTGCAGATGAGGCAGGACACAATTCTCCTTGCTCATACCCTTCTCTGCTTTGAGCACAGGAATCTTGTGGTTGCGGGCGTAGCTTTCCACCCAGCCCCGGTATTCCAAAGTGCGCTTGGCCAGGACTTGTGGCGTGATCGGATATTGGCCATGCACGTCACGGAAAAAATGCACCATATGTTCGGGACGGGTCAGCAGTGGCATGTACCCCTGGATGACGATGCGGTCGAAACAGTGGTATACAAAAGCCAGGAACCGTTCAAAGAGCTTCCCGAAGGTTTCCATCGGTCGCCTCCTCAGATTATTGGCTGGATACCAAAATCATCTGTCCTGGCGACCGGTGGAATCAACCGGCTACTCTCTTCGCTTTGCGATGCCTTCTCCCCGGGATTTCAAGGGGTGTGTCCGACGTGATGTTGATGTACTTGCTGAATGAAAGGAATCAGCTCGGGTAATGACTCGTTCACCCGATAGCCTGGTCCCCTCTGTCGCGGGGCAACCTGATACGGAGAAGCGGGACGACAAAGCCCTCACCTGTTGGCAGGAGGGCGAGGCGAATTTGCGGGCCGCAACAGAAGTAAACGCCGTTACAGCATCGTCAAATCCACCAGCAATCATGCCAATTCAGCTGGATCTTTTCCCGGGGCGAGCCTGTCCCTTGGAGGTGAAGCCTGCCACGGACCGGAATACAGCGAGAGTAAATCCGGCCCGCCGGGACGGTGTAGAGGGCGGCAGCACGCAAAGACAGCGCATCAGCACAACCGGAGAGGCCCTGTTCGGCCCGCCGGAGGAAACTCCGAGTGGTAGGGAGGCGTATAAGGGGAGAACCCGAAAGCGCGGGAACGAAACCGGACAGGGAATCGGAGGTGGCCACAGTACCGTTGAACTTCGGGAAAACCGGAGGGAGGGAAGGGCCGCTACTTTCATCGAGCGACCAAAACAGGGAAAGGCAGCCGGAATGCCCCCGCAAGGGAAAGCTCAACCCCGGCCCCGCCTCGCCAAGCGCAAAGCGCCCGCGAGACTTGACCCTGCCCGCAAACTGCAGAGGACGCTATACCGAGTGGCCAAGCAACAACCGGAAAGGAGGTTCACGCTTCTCTACGATAAGGTCTGTCGGCAGGACATCTTGCAAGAGGCCTGGCGACGGGTGAAGTCCAACAAGGGTGCAGCCGGTGTGGACGACGTGGATATCGACGAGATACGGGAGTATGGCGAAGCGCGGTTTCTGGGCGAGATCGAACAGGAACTTCGTAACGGCAGCTATCGTGTTTCGTTGGTCCGGCGAGTATACATCGACAAGCCCGGACAGCCGGGGAAAACCCGGCCTTTGGGCATCCCCACGGTGAAGGATCGAACGATCCAGATGGCCGTGAAGTTGGTGATCGAACCGTTGTTCGAAGCTGATTTCGTGCCCTGCTCGTTCGGGTTCCGCCCAGAGAAGACACCGCGCATGGCGCTCAGCATCATCGCTGAGAAAACCCAGGCCGGTTACACTCACGTGGTAGACGTTGACTTAAGATCCTACTTCGACACGATTTCGCACGAACTGCTTTTAGAGTTGGTGGAACGTCGGGTTGGAGATGTGCGAGTCGTACGCCTGATCCGAGCTTGGTTGAAAGCAGGAGTTCTGGAGGAAGGTAGGGTGACGCATCCCGACCGGGGCTCTCCTCAGGGCGGGGTGGTTTCACCGCTGCTCTCCAACGTCATGCTTCACGAAGTGGATCGTCAGTGGTGTCGCGGTGACGGCACGATGAGTAACTCTGTCGTGCTGGTACGTTACGCGGATGATATGGTGCTGCTGGCGCGTACGGAATCAGAGGCCAGGCAAGCGTGGGAGCAACTCCAAAGCCAGTTTGCGGCTCTGCGATTGGTGGTGAACCAGGAGAAGAGTCGTTTGACCACGGTGGAGGAGGGTTTCGCGTTTCTGGGCTTCGAGTTTCGGAAACCCCCGAGACGGACGCTGTACATGTGGCCGCGCAAGAAGGCGTGCCAACATATCCGGGATCGGGTACGCGAAGTAGTGCGGTCGTTTCCCAGTAGCGCGACGATCGGAGAGGTGATTCGAAAGCTGCATCCGATCCTGAATGGGTGGTGTACCTATTTTCGGGTCGGCAACAGCAACCGGGTCTTCCATCAGATCGATTGGGCCGTGCAGAGCGAGCTGCAGTTATGGCTCCGACGCAAACACCAATGCAGTTGGCGGTCCGCTCGCAAGCACTGGAACTATCAGTTCCTGTACAAACGGTGTCGGCTGTATCAAATGGTAGGAAGAGTGAGCCATCTGCCCGGCTTGCGGCGCACGCCGCCGGAAGAAGATGGTCGGAGAGCTGGATGCGGGAAATCCGCACGTCCAGTTCGATGAGGGGGCGCAGGAAACGTGCGACAGCGCAACGCGCCTGTGCCCTACTCTACCGCGCCCTTGGCTATTTCTAGCATCCCGGATCATTTTCGATGGAGCGGACCCGAAAGCTCCGGTGCCGCGAGCTAACGGCGAATCTGCGTCCACCGGCGTTTATCGGCGGCCGTTACGACGCCTTGGTGAAACTCGGCACGTCTGCTAAAGTGGGTCGACGTTCCAACGTCATGAAACTCACCTGTCCATCCGCCGCGTTGTGGCTCGGGGCGTTCACAAGCTCGGCGCTCGCCGGGCATTCAGCCACCATCTTTGTCCCTGCTGATCAGCCAACCATCCAAGCGGGCATCGACGTCGCCGCGAACGGCGACATTGTTCTTGTCTCCCCTGGAACCTACCACGAGAACATTAACTTTAATGGCAAGGCCATCGCCCGTTGAGAGTAAAAAGGGTGCCGCCCACACCATCATCGATGGCGGCATGAACGGTTCTGTCGTGACCTTCAACTCCGGCGAAACGGTAAGCGCAACCCTCAGCGGCTTCACCATTTAGAATGGCAGCGGAACCTCGAATTTCGGAAGTCCCGAAACCGAGGGCGGTGGCATAGAAATCTCAAACGCATCGCCCGAGATTTCAGAGAACGTGATTACCAGGAATTACGCCTGCGGTGGTGCAGGCATCAACATCACGAACTTCGGCTCACCCCTGATCAAACAAAACAAGATCGTTCTAAGCTCCAGCGGATCCTGCTCGTCTATCGGCGGCGGAGGAATCGCAATTCTCGGTGGCGGGGCGCCTCGCATCATCGGCAATACCATTTCCCAAAACTTACAGCCTTATTCGGACGGCGGCGGTGGCATTTCCATCTTTTACATGACGGGTGTCGCCACCATCGAGAACAACGTCATTACTGGCAATACGGGCGGAGCCAGCGGCGGCGGCATCAGTGCGGTCAATCAGGCCGACGCGAATGTCGTTCAAAACATCATCAGCCAGAACACGGCCGGCGCGGGGGCGGGCATTTACTGGAGCGTCCCGTCAGGTACCCGGGGACCATTCCTCGTAAATAACACGATAGTGGACAACACGAACACCCAGACTTGTCTGGATTGCCAGGGATCGGCGCTGTATATCCAAGGCTTCTTCTCACAGAGCCTCCTGGTTAACAATCTGTTCATCGGCGCCCCGGGACAAACGGCCCTGTTCTGTGACACGACATACACGTCGCAACTGCCGGTCATCCAGTTTAACGATGCATTCAGCCCCGTCGGAATCGGCTTCGCGGGTGGCTGCGCAACCAGCCAGAATACCGGCAGGAACATTTCCGAAGACCCGAAGTTCGTGGGACACGGCGTGCAGCCATATGTTCTTCGAGTCGGCTCGCCGGCCATGGGCGTCGGTCTGACCACCGCTCCGGACCTTCCTCAAAAAGACATTGCGGGCAATCCCCGCATCGTGGAAGGCAGAATAAACTTGGGCATATACGAGTCTGTGTTTCAGTGGTAAAACGCCAATCGTCTCTCTCCCTCCAAAGTCCCGCCACGGAGTCAGTCGGCCTGGCTGATTCGCGAGCAGGCTGCTGAAAAGGCCATCTCACCTTCCCTCCCACTATCGGGAAGGCGCTTCGGAAGCCGCGACAGACAGTGTCTGTCTGAAAACTCTAAGACAGAACCTGAGCAAGCGGATCCAAACGGAGCCGCGACCGTAGCTCTCCGCGGCGGAGCTAGGGGAGCTCACTCAAAGGCTGATGTTCTCTCAAACCTGTCCGGCTTTTCCTACCCCTTTCTGCGGTTTTCACACTGACTCGGCAGCACGCGGGTTTTGGCCTTTTTCAGCTGCCGCTAGCCTGGTCGGTCTGTAAAACTTGATGTAATGGGCAGAAGCCGCCTGAGAGGGCGGCGAGAACTGGCATCGGAATCTCGGCCAAGGAGGAGAGATATGTCATTGAGAGCATCGAGTCTTTGGATCCTCGGACTGATGGCGTTTACGCTTCAGTCGAACCTGGTTGCGCAGACGGGCGGGACGCTTCCCTCCCTAACCGGCTCCTGGCAGTTTACGGAACAATCCAATTCGGCCGCCGCTGCCGCGGTCGTGTCGGGTCTGGCAACGTTCACTTCTGACGGAAGCGTGGTTGAGACCGATACGGCTGAGGCCGCATCGCCTGCCACGCCCGGACACGGTATTTGGCAGCCGGCTCCGGCAGTTGGAACAGTTTACGTCCAATTCATGAGCTTGTTGGCGAATCCCAACGGCTCGCTGCATTCAAGGAAGGTTGTTACCATGTTCGTCACGCCGAACACGGCCGGTGATCAGTTCAGTGGTGACTACTCCTTCGAAGTAGTCGATCCCACGGGGCGCGTGCTCTCAACAGGTTCGGGAACTGTGACCGGCCAACTGATCCCGCATCCGTTGCTGCCATAAGGTCGCTCACGCCGCCGGGGCGGAATTGAAGTGAACCTCAGATACACCAGATACACCGAACGAACGCACTCCCACGAATCCGCGGTCATCGGCGTTCATCCGCGGCCATTTTCCTTTGCCCCGCAGTCGTAGGCCCCCAACCGGAATCACAGCCGACGAAGATTTTCTGTCCCCATCATTAATCAATCACTTAGCCCAGGTTCTGAGCCCGACACCGCAGGCCCTGCTTCTACTCTATGTCAGGTATTTACTGACGTGCCGCCTTCCGGCACTCCCGACGCCCCTGCGCCTCCCGCGACCGACCCTCCCAAACCCAAGCAGCCGCGCGCGGAACGGCCCAACAAGCCAGAACGTGAACACAACCTCTTGAAAAAGAACCGGGACGGCGTGGGCGGGGTCAAGACCCCTGAGGGTAAGGCCTTCTCCTGCCTCAACAACGTCAAACACGGCATGTACTCGCGCTTGCCCTTCTACCTCCTGCCGCACGAAAGCCAGGAGGAATACGACGCGCTCCTCGACCGGCTGCGGACTCAATATCCGCCCATCGACGAACCTAGCGCACAAATGCTGGAACTGCACGTTCAGGCCTTCTATCGTCTGGGCCGCTGCAATCATGCCGAGTTCCTGGCCGAATCGTCCGACCGCACCGACCTGGACAAATTCCTGCGCCGTGTCGGCAACGTCGGCATGCATCGCACCCGTTGCGAGCGTTCCTACTATCTGCATCTGGACAAACTGAAGCAGCTTCTAGCCGACCACAAAAAGGAGCAGGAAGAGATTCGCGAGAAAATGCAGGACAAGGAACTGGAAATACTCGAAGAAGAGTCGAAACCGAAGCCGCGCTTCAACGCCGACGGCGAAGAAATGGATCCAAACTATCCGATAACCCAGTTCTATAAGATCAGCTGTCTGCCGGAATCCCAATGTAATGAAGTACTTGAGTTCGACCGCACACTGAAGGGCAAGACCACCGTCAAGCGCACCTTTATGCGCGATTGCCAGGGTGGATGGATGCTGCATCCCAGCATCAAATCGCGCACCATGAAGGGCGAGTGGCCCGATTATGCGCTCGGGCGCTACAAAGAGTACTACGCCAGCAGAAAAGCGGAGGACATCAAGAACATAAACGAGGACATCAAGAACCTCTAGGCCTCTTTTTCAGCCTCGATCTCGGTTCGTTCGCCATGTGCGACACGACATCTGCGTTCTTCAATGTAGGGTGGGGACCCTTGCCCGCAATCGACGCCCTGTCGATTCTGTCCGGACGTTCTCAAACTGCCCCAACCTTTACCGGCCCTTGGCTCAACCCATCAGGAAGGTGGTAAGTTGGCTCTAACTTCACATATGCAGTTGTTCCGAAATCTCCGGTCGCATGTAAGCAGTCTTATAAGCCCCATCCTGGCTTCGTTTTTTCTCTTCGCCGGGACGCTTTCTGCCGCGCAGCCGTCTAAACCGCCGGTCGACTTCAATCGCGACATCGCTCCCATCCTCCAGAAGTCCTGTGTCACGTGTCACAACGCTAATCTGTCGCAAGCCAAACTGCGTCTCGATTCCGAAGCAGCCGTCCTCGCCGGTGGCCTCTCGGGTCCCGCCATCGTGCCCGGCAAGAGCGGCAGCAGTCTGCTCGTGCAGCGCATCCTCGGAACAACCGATGCCCCACGCATGCCGATGGGCGCTGCCGCTCTATCGGCTGAGCAGGTGCAACTCATCCGACGCTGGATTGACGAAGGCAACTTCTCCGCCGTCGAGGCCGCTGCCAAGCCGCAATCTGCTGAGACACTCGCGGCCACGGAAGCTGGCTCCTCCTCGCTCTTCTCGACCCAGGTCCGCCCCATCCTGGCTTCACGCTGCTACGTGTGTCATGGCCCTGAGACGCAACAGAACGGCTTGCGGCTCGATTCCCTCACCGCTGTTCTCAAGGGCAGTGACTCGGGCCGCATCATAATTCCTGGTCACAGCGATCAGAGCCGCCTCATGCGGCGTCTGCAAGCCCAGGAACGCCCGCTCATGCCGTACGGTGGACCGCCGCTGAGTGCCGACGAAATCGCCGTCATTCGCAAGTGGATCGACGCCGGCGCCCCGGGCCCGGATTCCAATGCCCCTCTTGCCGCCGCTCCGCGCAAGAGGCATTGGGCCTACATCAAGCCGGTCCATCCCCCGCTTCCCGACGTCGCCGATCCGCGCTGGGTTCGAAATGAGATAGATGCTTTCATCCTCGCTCGCCTGGAAAAGGAAGGTCTGCACCCCTCGCCGGAAGCCGATAAAACTACGCTCATACGCCGCGTCTACCTTGACCTCATCGGCCTCCCACCCTCGCCGCAGGATGTCGACGCGTTCCTCGCGGACCAGAGTCCCACCGCGTACGAAAAACTGGTCGACCGCCTTCTCGCTTCGCCGCAATATGGCGAACGCTGGGCTCGTCCATGGCTCGACCTGGCGCGCTACGCCGACACAAACGGCTATGAGAAGGACAGCCGCCGCACGGCCTGGGAGTATCGCGATTGGGTAATCAGGGCGCTGAACTCCGACATGTCGTTCAAAGAGTTTACCATCGAACAGATCGCCGGCGACATGCTGCCGAATCCGACCCAGGATCAAATCATCGCCACCGGTTTCCATCGCAATACGATGCTCAACCAGGAAGGAGGCGTCGATCCGGAGGAATACTACTGGTACGAGCAAGTCGACCGCGTCAACACAACCGCTTCAGTCTGGCTCGGCTCAACCATGGGCTGCGCCCAGTGCCATAACCATAAGTTCGATCCCTTCACGCAGAAGGATTACTATCGCTTCCTCGCCTTCTACGCCAACAGTAAATACAAGATCCATGGCTACGGCAGCGAGCGCTACGCCGAAGAGCCGGAGTTGGAGCTTCCCACTTCCGATCAAGCCGCCCGCAGCGCTGCCATCCGCGCCAGGATGGCCGTTATTCAAAAACAACTCGATACCGAAATGCCCGCGCTTCGCGAAGCCCAGCAGGGCTGGGAAGTCGCGATGCGCAATGCAGAGAAGCAATGGCAGGTGCTCTCACCTTTGCAGGCCGAGTCCGCCGGTGGGGCGACCTTGAAGGTGCTTGGGGATGGCTCCGTGCTTGCCACGGGTAAGAACCCGCAAGCCGATAGCTACACCCTTCAGTTGAAGACCAACCAGAACGGCATCACTGCTGTGCGATTGGAAGTGCTTCCCGACCAAAGCCTACCCAATGGCGGGCCAGGTCGCGACCCCGAAGGCAACTTCTTCTTGAGCGCTTTCGACGTGAACGTGTCACCGCTGTCTTCACCCCCCGCGTCGCCGAAGTCCACGTTTGTCTCAATGAAGAACGTTGCAGCCAACGAGTCGCAGAGTGGCTACTCGGCCGACGGCATCCTTAGTAAGGAACCCGGCCTTCACGGTTGGGCCATTGACACCGCCCCCTCGCCGGGTGGCGTCCCGCGTCTTTTTGCCGTGTTCGTAGCCGACAAACCGTTCGGCTTCGAAGGCGGTACCGAACTCACCATTCGAATGAAGCATCAGATGCGCCACTCGTCTCGCAACGTAGGACGCTTCCGCATTGCGGTAACTTCGGCAACTGACCCCGCCTGGTCGGCCAAGTTACCGGCTCGTCTCTGGCCGGTTCTGGAAATGAAGCCGGAACTGCGAACCGCGAAACAGACCGAGAACCTGGAGGCTGCATACCGCGAAGAGAGCCCTCTGCTCGATTCCGCACGGAAGCAGCTGGCCGGCTTACAGGACGATCTGAAGAAGCTAGACATCGCGACCGCCATGGTAATGGAAGAGAAGCCTGGCCTGACCCGTCCCGCGACCTACATCCGCGAGCGTGGCAGCTTTCTCAGTCACGGCGAAGAAGTCTACGCAGACGTGCCTTCCTCCCTCAATCCATTGCCAAAGGGTGAACCCCCCAACCGGCTCGCGTTGGCTGAATGGTTGGTGAGCGAAGACAATCCTTTGACCGCGCGAGTTACCGTCAATCGCTTCTGGGAGACCATGTTCGGCCATGGCTTGGTTGAGACCAGTGAGGACTTCGGTACGCAGGGTGAGCTACCCAGCCACCCCGAACTGCTCGACTTCCTGGCGATTTCCTTCATGGACAACGGATGGAGCATGAAAAAGATTCAGCGCCTCATGGTGACTTCGGCCACCTATCGCCAGTCTTCGCGGGATACGCCAGAGCTTGTCGCAAAAGACCCTTACAACCGCCTGTACGCGCACGGCCCACGTTTCCGCTTGGAGGCGGAAGCGGTACACGACTTAGCTCTCTCGGCCGGCGGTTTGCTAAAGCTCAAGATGTATGGTCCCAGCCTCTTCCCGTATCAACCGGACGGCATTTGGGATGTCCCTTATAGCAGTGACAAATGGATCACGAGTCAGGGTGATGACCGCTATCGCCGCTCACTTTACACCTTCATGCGGCGCAGCGCCCCCTACCCCAGCATGGTCACCTTCGACGCTCCCAGCCGCGAGTTCTGCACCGTGCGCCGCGTCCGTACCAACACGCCGCTGCAAGCGCTCACTACATTAAACGATCCGTTCTTCTTCGACGCGGCCCGCGCCATGGCTGCTCGCATGGTAAAGGAGGGTGGCGACACCGAATCCGCCCGCGTCACCTATGGCTTCCGTCTGGTCGTTTCTCGCGTGCCGGCGCAAGTCGAACAAGAACGGGTGCTGGCCTATTACCGTGAACAACTCACTCGATACCGCGTCGACAACAAAGCTGCCGCCGAAGTCATCGGCATCAAGACCGATCCTCCTTCCAATGCCGCGGAGTTGGCCGCTTGGACGTTGGTTGCCAACGTTCTTCTGAATATGGACGAAACGCTGAGTAAGGACTAACGCGATGGAATATACGCCTCCGCCTTCCGACAATCTGCTGCGTGCTCTCACGCGCCGCTATTTCTTCAAACAGTCTGCCTTCGGCATCGGCGCCGCGGCACTGGGCAGCCTTCTCCATCCGTCGCTCGGCTCGGCGGCCACTCCCGCAACCAATCCGCTCTCGCCCAAACCGCCCATGTTCCCCGCCAAAGCGAAGAGCATCATCTATCTCTTCATGGCCGGCGCTCCATCGCAAGTGGACCTGTTTGACTTCAAGCCCACGCTTCAGAAGTACGACGGCCAGAACGTGCCGGAAGAGTTGATGAAGGGCGAGCGCTTCGCCTTCATCAAGGGCACTCCACGGCTGCTCGGCTCGCCCTTTGAATTCGGGCGCTTCGGCAACTCCGGCGCGCAGATCTCCGAACTGCTTCCCCATCTGCGGACCGTCGCGGACGACATCACCGTGGTGCGCTCCATGCACACCACCCAGTTCAACCATGCCCCAGCCCAGATCTTCATGAATACCGGCTTCCAGATTATTGGCCGTCCCAGCATGGGTTCCTGGATGACCTATGGCCTCGGCAGTGAGTGCCAGGATCTGCCCGGCTTCGTCGTCCTGGTCTCGGGCGAGAATCAGCCCGATGGCGGGAAAGCTTGTTGGGGTAGTGGGTTCTTGCCCACTGTCTATCAAGGTGTGGAGTTCCGTTCGCAAGGCGATCCAGTGCTCTTCCTGACCGATCCCGATGGTGTGCCGAAACAGGCGCGGCGCGAATCGCTCGATCTTCTCAAGGACTTGAACGAGGCCTATCTCAAAGAGGACGGGGACCCCGAAATCGCCACGCGAATCAACTCCTACGAGATGGCCTATCGCATGCAATCCAGCGTGCCCGATTTGGTCGACATCTCCAAGGAACCGGCTTCCGTCCACGAATTGTATGGAACCGAACCGGGGAAGAAGTCGTTTGCCAACAACTGCCTGTTATCGCGCCGGTTGGTGGAGCGCGGCGTGCGCTTTGTCCAGCTCTATCATCGCGGCTGGGATAACCACGGCACGTCGAGTCACGACGATATCGTGAACCGCCTGCCCTCCGTCTGCCAGGAGATCGACCGAGCCGCCGCGGCCTTGATCACCGACTTGAAGCAGCGCGGCCTGCTCGATAGCACCATCGTCGTGTGGGGCGGGGAATTCGGCCGCACCCCGATGAATGAAGCACGCAACAACTCCAAGTTCCTGGGCCGCGATCACCATCCGCGCGCCTTCTCCATGTGGATGGCAGGCGGCGGGATCAAGCTTGGCATGGCGATCGGCCAGACCGACGAACTCGGCTACAACATCGTGGAAGATCCGGTGGATGTTCATGACCTGCATGCCACCATCCTGCACTTGATGGGCATCGATCATACAAAACTCACGTTCCGGTTCCAGGGCCGCGACTTTCGCCTGACGGATGTGTCGGGCAACGTCGTCCAGAAGCTGTTGGCGTAGGTTTTGTGGGGTGCGCCCCCGGCCTGCAAACGACGCCTTGTCGTTTTGCCCGGGTGCCGGGATTTGCTTGAGTCTTTCGGGCTGGACCGCTACGCGTACGACGTCACGGCTACCGCGTTTCGCTCGCCTCGTTCGCGAGTGACTCGCTCGAGGTAGCCGCTCTCGCGAAAGACCTTCATCGGGTCTTCGGCGAGAGCTTTGGATCGGCGCCATTCGCGCAGCAGCGGCCGCACGTCGGTCGAGAAGGCATCGCGAAGATGCTCTTCGGCGTCGACCAATGAGGCTTGAGCCTGTTTCATGGACAGCGCGGCATGGTCAACCAGCGCTGCCTTGGCGAAGAGTTCCTGCGCGAAGACCACCGTCTGGATCGTGGCTTCGATCTTGCCCTTGAGGTTGTGGCTTTGGTCGATCATGTAGGCGATGTCGGCCGGCGATCCCACTTCCCATTCGAAGAACTGGATCTCGTGGATGATGCGGAAGACCTGGTACGGATCGATGGAACCAAGCGTGAGATCGTCGTCCGCGTAGCGGCGGTCATTGAAGTGGAAGCCGCCGAGCATGTTCTCGGCTAACAGCCAGGCCACGATCTGCTCGATGTTCTGCGCTTGGTAGTGATGCCCGGTGTCGACCAGAACCTTGGCCTGCGGCCCGGCGGCTTGCGACATCAGCAGCGCCATGCCCCAGTCGGCAATGTCGGTGTGATAGAAGGCGGGCTCGAAGGGCTTGTATTCGACCAGCATCCGGTCGCCGGCCTGCAAGTGGCGATGCGCCTGGCGAAGCCCTTCCTCGAACCATTGCTTCCGCTGCCGGATATTGGCGGTGCCGGGATAGTTGCTCCCGTCGGCGAACCAAAGCGATAGATCGCGGCTCTTCAGAGCATGCTGGATCTCGATGCTATCGAGGATGTGTTGCAAGGCGTGGTCTCGGATGCCGGCGTCCGGATTCCCCAGTGAACCGTGTTTGTACTCCTGGTCCTGAAAGAGGTTGGGATTGATGGAACCGGCTGCTATTCCATGCTGACCCGCGAGCGCCTCTACGTGACGGACGTCGTCCATGCGGTTGGGCAGGTCCCAGAGAACATGCAGCGCGATCGTCGGGCAGGCGCCGGTGAGTGAGTGAACCAGTCCGGCGTCGCTGAACTTCTCGTCGGCGGTCGAGGCGGCGGCGGGTTGTGAGAACTTGCCGAAGCGTGTGCCCGTGTTGGCGAACCCCCACGAGGGGATCTCGATGCGGAAGCGGTCGAGTGCGGATAGAACGGAGCGTTCTTGTGTCCCTGTCATTTCACTTGCTCCCATTGGCCGGTCTTGGCGGACTTCAACACGGCGTCTGTCACGTAGTCGGTCGCCAGGCCGTCTCGGAAACTGGGGCCGGGAACGTGACCGGCTCCCAAGCCTTCCAGGAAGTCCGCTACCTGGTGCACGAAGGTGTGTTCGTAGCCGATCTGCAGCCCCGGCACCCACCAGTGCTTCATGTAGGGATGGTCGCGGTCGGTGATGTGGATGGAGCGCCAGCCGCGCAGCCGCGATTCGTCGCGGTGGTCGAAGAACTGGAGACGATGCAGATCATGAAGGTCCCAAAAGATAGAGGCCTCTTCGCCGTTGATCTCAAATGTGTAGAGAGCCTTGTGGCCGCGCGCATAGCGAGTCGCCTCGAACGTCGCCAGCGACCCGTTCTCGAAACGCGCCAGGAATGCGCTGGCGTCGTCGATGCCGACCTTCAGGACCTCGCCGGTCAGGCTGTGCGTGCGCTCCTTGATGAAGGTCTCCGTCATGGCCGTGACCTGATCTATATGGCCGTTGAGCCAGAGCGCCGTGTCGATGCAGTGCGCAAGCAGATCGCCTGTGACGCCGCTGCCGGCGATGTCCGCGTCCAGCCGCCACAACCCTTCTCCGCCTTGCGGCAGATCTTTGGAGATGGTCCAGTCTTGGAGAAACTTGGCGCGGTAATGGAAAATGCGGCCCAACCGGCCTTCGTCGATGAGCTGCTTGGCGAGCACCACTGCCGGAACGCGGCGGTAGTTGTACCAGACCATGTTGGCGACGCCCGCGGTCTCAACAGCCTCCACCATCGCTTCCGCTTCCGCTGCCGTGCGGCCCAGTGGCTTCTCGCACATCACCATCTTGCCGGCCTTCGCGGCGGCGATGGCGATCTCGGCATGCGTGTCATTGGGGCTGGCGATGTCGATCAGGTCGATGTCCTTGCGCGCAACCAGATCTCTCCAGTCCGTCTCGATGGACTCGTAGCCCCAGCCGGTGGCGAACTTGTTCGCCTTGACGGGGTTTCGGGCACAGACCGCCTTCAGCACCGGACGATAAGGAAGATCAAAGAAGTTGGGGACTTTGAGGAAGGCGTTCGAGTGCGTGCGGCCCATGAAGCCGTAGCCCACCATCCCAATGTTCAGAGGCTTCGCTGCCATAGTTCAGAACCACTCCCAGCTATACGCCTTACGGACCGCGATCATCGCGCTGAGAATGTCCCGCCACGTTTTCGGGTTTCGCATCACCGCGTTGGGGAACATGCAGCCATCCCAGCAGATGTGCCGGAAGGCCTTGTTCGGTTGGCCGTGCTCGTCGCGGACCCAGAAGCCGGCCTGGTGCACGATGTCGACCTTGCCGTTGGGATCAAACGGCAGGCAATGATGCCCGGTCTTGTCGTGAGAACCGGAGCCCTTCACCGTGGCATCGTTTTGCGCAACGTGGAAGTCGATGGTCCAGGGCCGCAAGGCATTGGTCATCTTTCGGAGCGCTTCGTCGAGGACGTCGGTCTGAGACCAATCGAAGTCCGGCGGAAGCAGCCGATCCTCAGGAGCGTTGACGCCCAACAGGAACAGCAGCGTGTGTGCCAAATCGGCCTGAAAGCCAATCGTTTTCGGACGGTTCACCATCTCCATCAGTTCCACCACGTGTTTCCAGCTGTGCAGCCCGCCCCAGCAAACTTCCCCCTCGGCGGCCAGACGCTCGCCATGTGCGTCCGCGACGGAAGAGGCTTCGCGGAAGGTTTCGGCGATTCGCATGGAGTTTTCAAAAGGATCCTTGCCCCATTCGGCCGGACTGACAGCGGAGTCGATGCGGACCACGCCATAATGCCGGATGCCGATCTCCTTCAGCTTTTGGGCAATCACGCAGGCCTTACGAACCTGCTCGACAAAGCGATTCTGTTCCTCGGCGGTCCCCATGGCCGAGCCGCCACCGGTCGGAGGCCATACCGGCGCCACGACCGAGCCTATCACCAGGTTTCGAGCGGCAACGCGATCAGCCAGCCGCTTCAGCTCGTCATCGGTGGAATCGATGCTAACGTGCGGCTCGAACAGAAACAGGTCCACACCGTCAAAGTGAACGCCATCCACCTCGGCAGCCGCCGTGACATCAAGCATAGTTTCCAGATCGATGGGCGGCTCCGAGTCCGGGCCCTTTCCAACCAGTCCCGGCCACATGGCATTATGAAGCGCCGGATATCTCTGCAAGGAGGTACGGTGCATGACTGAATCTTATCCCCTGTGGTCAGCCGCGCGTGCGGAGTGGTTCGGCGTCCGGATTGCCAGGGCCGAAATGCTTGAGCAGAACCAGCGGCTCGGTCTGGCTGCGGTTCTTCACAGAGACGCCCCGGATGGCCGCCCCGTTGGTGACGAAGAGTTCGTCTTTGGTGGATTCGCCGAACCGGATCATCGTCGGCGTCTCAACCTCATGCCTGCCGACGGTGCCATGACCTTGCGTGAGAATCAGTCCGTAAGCTGCGGCGTCGGTGATGGTGACGGTGCGGCCGGGAAGAACCGTCAGTTCTTTGGCAGAGTAGTAACCGGTGCCGTAGGAGACCCACAGCTCCTGATAACCGCTGGCCTTCATTTCGGCCGGGTCATGGACGGGTTTTGGAAAGACCCGATTGTGGGCCCCAAACTCCTGATCCACATTTGCCTCCCAATCGAGCAGGCCAATCAAGTAGTCCAGATCGTGGTGATACTCCTTCGGAACATCCTTCACGAGCAGCTCCCATCCGATGGGGCGTCCTTCGACCATCGACTGGAACATGGCGAAGACATCGCTGCTGACCTGTGGTTCATAGGTAACCAGCGAGCCCGGCGCGTGCAACACTCCGGGATCGATCTGCCAACCGCTTCCCGGCTGCAGCCGGTAAGCCTTCGACAAATAAAGAATGCCGTTATCGCCTTCGTTCCAACGCTCCAAGCATTTGCGAACTTTCTCTTTGGTCGTCCCGGGCTCCAGGCCCATGAAAGTGTACGGGAAGTTGTTGTCTTTCTGGTTGTACTGAGGGGGGAAGTAGTACGACTCCGGCTTGCCCTTTTGTCCGACCAAGCCGGCGTGCTTATCACTCTGATGCATGTGATGCGGGATGGGGCCGAGGTTGTCGAAAAACTTGCAGAGGACGTTCCATCCACCTCTGCTGGCCATCACATCCTTGCCCAGCAGCTTGTCGCAGACCCACTCCACCGCCTCTTTGAGCAGGAAGCGCTTATCTTCGAATTCGACATAGCTCAGGCCTTCATCGGCAGGAGTTCCGGGGCCGTTCGACGCGTTGGTGGTGGAGGCAAACCAACGCTCGTTGATCCCCCCGCGATGCGAGCCCAGTGCATAGAGGTCGGAAGGATGGAGTTTCAGCCTGCCGCCGGGCATCATGAACGAGCGCGGCACCCAGGCCGGCACTAGGCGCAGTATTCCTTCGCCGGTATTGAGTGCGTTTTCAACTAAGGACTTATTGGACATATGAATTCGAGTTAGTTAGTGTTCGGGACAACCGGGGAACGAGGGCAGCGCATGGTTGCCTTTGTAGCCCAGCTCGTCGATCAGGCCGGGCTGCGAGGTGTAGTAGCCGTCAGCGGTGAGGCTCTTGATCAGCCCAAAGAACTGCGCGGGGTGAGGGAGGGTAGTTGAGGCCGGGTCGCGATCGTAGGCTTCGCAGAGCGGTTCAAGAATCGCGAGCTGCTGTGCTTCGTTCAGGGACAGGAACTTGCTCTGGCCGTTCAAACGTTGTGCCTCGGCATCGAGGTACCGCAGGCCCTCGGCCACCAGTTCCTGATTCGCGGCATTTGTGGAGATGACGCGATCGATGTAAAGCGGCACGCCGGCCTGGATGGCGCCGGCCGTCTCGGTTGGGGGAATGATGAGGTCTGAGACTCGGGAAAGGGTGGCGAAGTCGGGTTCGCGGAAGAAGGTGGGGGAGGGTAGGCCTGCCGCGTGATGCTCCGCATCGTGAACCGTTTGGCCGTGGAGCTCGTCGCCGGCAAACGGATAGGCACAAGTGGCGCCGATGGCGCCGATGATCTTGAGCGCGCCGCGACGATCCGTTGAGTAAGTCGGCATTACACGTCCCCCTTTTGGAGGCTCTCGGCGATGTGGTCTGCCGTTCTGGAGGCGAGCGCCATGATCGTCAGCGTGGGATTCTTCTCCGAGGCGCCAGGAAAGATGCTGGCGTCGACGACATACAGATTCGGAACATCGTGGGCGCGAGCGAACTTGTTCAACACGGATCGCTTGGGATCGTCGCCCATCCGGCAGCCGCCGATCTCATGGTTCGGAGTTGGGACTTGGCTAACGGAATGGATGCGGCCGTGACTGGCTTGAAGGATGTTCACGCCCCACTCACGCATGGCCTGAAAGTTCTTCCAATCGTCGCTGGAGAGCTTGAAACGGCGGCGCACGGCGGGAAGGCCGTAGACGTCTTTGGTGTCGGGGTCGAGGTCGATATAGGAATCGGCGTTCGGGACCATCTCCTGGTAGCCGGTAAACGTGATGTAGGCCGGATAGCGGGATTTGACGTCTGCTTTGTAGGCCTTGCCCATGCCCTTGATGCGGCGAGCCCAGCCAACGGAGCGCTGATTTTGATAGTTGAACTGGTAACCAAAGCTGCGCGGGAAGTCGCGCTTCTTATTGTGCATGAAGGAGGGAATGTAAGCGTGGTCGAGGAAACCTTCGTCGTCGGTTGTCGGGATGCCAATGCGCTCTTCGAGGAACGCCTCGATGCCGACGTTGATGTGTGGGATGAAGTTCTTGCCGAGTTCGCCGCTCGAATTGGCAATGCCGGTGGGAAAACGACTGGATTTGGACATCAGCAGCAGGCCCACGCTCTGCACGCAGGCGCAGGCGACCACCACCACGCGGCCCTGAGCGACGGCTTCCGCGCGGGTTTCACGATCGAAGTAGCGCACCTCGCGGACTCGGGGCGAGTCAGCAGCAACCGCCAGCTCATACACGACGCTGTTGGGCCGGATGGTGAGCGGCTTGCCGTTCTTGATGGCAGGCAGCATCTGCACATCGGCGGAGTTATACTTTGCGACGACATCGCATCCCGCCATGCAGTTGCCGCAGAAGTGGCAGGCCGGGCGGGTCTTCGCAGCGCGGCTGAGAGTGGCTTTCCGAACGTGGATGACCGGAACGCCGAGCTTCGCGGCTCCGGCCTGGACGATCTTGTCGCTGCACTTCATCGGCACGGGTGGAAGGAAGATGCCGTCGGGAAGGTCTTCGAGGTGATCGTAGTTGCCACAGACGCCGACTTCGGATTCGATCTTGTCGTAATAGGGCTTGATGTCGGCGTAGTCGATGGGCCAGTCTTCGCCGGACCCATCGTGCTGGCGCCCTTTAAGGTCGCGCTGGCTCATGCGCAGGGCGACCGCGTTCCAGAGCATGGTCTTGCCGCCGACTCCCCGGCTGCGCTCGCTGTCGAAGCCCGGCTTGCCCGGCCTCATGGTGGGAATGGACCGGTTCGGGAATTCGTAAGGAAGAGCGTGGGTGTTGAAGTCGGTGCGAGTGTTGACGGTTGGGCCGCCTTCGAGGACCAGCACGTCGACGCCGCGCTGGGCGAGCGAAGCAGACAGCGTTCCGCCGCCGGCACCGGACCCGATCACCACGACGTCATAGATTTTGCTTGCCATTGCTCTCACTGGTGCCGCGACTGCATCTGTTTCGTCATGTTCTCAAACAGGAACAGGCCGCTTTTGCCGGCAACCACGAAGTCGAGATCGCCGTCGCCATCCATGTCGCCTACCGGAATCTGTATGCCTCCGCCGGTGCGGCCGCCGTAATCAACGACGTGCTTGGCCCATTCGACCGTCTTTGCGCCTGGGTTCTTCGGATCGGGGACCAGCATGCGTTCATACCAATAGACGCCAAGGGGTTCGCGCTCCCCGGGGTCGTGGCCGTTGTGCGCCATGTATCGTTTGCCCGTTAGCAGGCCGAGGTTCCCGCTCTTGCGAAAGTCTACCAGCGTGACAGCGTGAGCCTGCGACCAGCTGTTGTCGATCATGTTGAGGTTCTTGGTATCGAACGTGTGGTCCGGCTTTTGTTGTATCCAAAAGATGCCATAGTCGTGCGCTTTGGATGTGAGCACGTCCGGCAGGCCGTCGTTATTGACGTCCACGACGTAGATAAAGCCGAGGTCCCCCAGTTGCCAGTCGGGATGGAACTTCCAGTTGGGGCTGCGGGGGTCGGGTGGCGCTTCGAGCCAGCCGTTGGGCGTCAGGATGTCGTTGCGGCCGTCGCCGTTCACGTCGCCGACGCCGATGCCGTGGCCGTAGCTGCGATCACTGACAACATGCTTTGCGATGCCACCCTTGTGGTCGCGCTCATACCAGGCAAGGGGGGCCTTGTTGTCGCCGAATTGGGGCAAGATCTCATTCGCCTTGCCGTCGTTATCCAGATCGACCAGGAAGGTGAACTCGATCGGGTAGCCGGTCTGAATCTCATGCTCCTTCCATGGGGCCGACGATTTGCCGGGGTTTTCCCACCAGGCGAGCTTCTGGCTGAACCAGCCTGATGTGACCAGGTCGATATGGCCGTCTTCGTTCACGTCGAGCGCGAGGGTGCTCAGGTCGTCGATGTAGTTGTTGGTGTAGTTAATGTCGCGGAAGTGATGCTTGGTCCAGTGCGGCGCTTCGTACCAGTTCTCGCCGGAGACAACATCGAGCTTGCCGTCGCCGTTGATGTCGCAGATGGCGGCGGACTCGCTGGAACCGAGATCGATGGTGTGCTTCTCAAAGGGAACATCCGGCGGCCGGACGACAACGAAGCCAAGCAGGAGCGTGGAAGCGAGAATCAGGCTGGCGAATAGGCGCATGGACTGTGGTGCACCGCACCGAGGCTAATCGTATCAAGCAAGGATGCAGGAGGCGCTATTGCCCCAGTGGGGCCGTCCATTACCGTGGTAATGTAAGAGCATGCCGTTATCGCGCTCGAAAGTGACATCGCAAGGACAGATTTCCGTTCCCGCCGAGGTGCGAAAAAAATTGGGCGTCGGCCCGGGATCGGTACTGGAGTGGGATGAGGAGGACGGGAAGATTCTTGTGCGACGTGCGGGAACGTTTTCGTCTGGGGACATTCACCGGCTGCTGTTTCCTGGAAAGTCCCCGGAGCCTCAAACGCTCGAGGAGCTAAGGGAGGGAATTCGACGGCGGGTCCGAGAGCGCTATGCGCGCCGTTGACACTAACGTTCTCGTTCGCCTGCTCACGCGGGACGACCTTCGGCAATCGGCATCGGCGGAGGCCTTCATCGAGCCGGGAGCGTGGGTTTCCGTGCTGGCGCTCACGGAGGCGCTGTGGGTGTTGGACGCCGTCTACAAACGCAGCCTGGCGGAGTTGGCCACGGCTGTCGAAATGCTGCTCAATCACAAGATTCTGACGATACAGGAACCTGATGTAGTCGCCGCCGCGCTGGAGCTTTTTCGGGGAAGGCCGTCCCTGGGTTTCTCAGATTGCCTAATGCTGCAAGTGGCCCGGAAAGCCGGGCACCTTCCGCTCGGGACATTCGACCGCGGCTTAGCCAAGGTTGAAGGAACGGAAAAGCTGTAGGTGAGACGGTTACAGGCCAGAATCCGCTTGCTTGCGCGCGCGGTGCAGTGCTGGAGTTTTCCCACAACTCTGACGCAGCCGTTTTCGCCCTATGCGGATTCCAGAATGATGTTGGCGTATGGTGTCGTGTCCGCTGTTCGGATCAGACCGATTGCCGACGGAATCCGGCGCTTGAAGTCAACGTGAGCCTCGAAGAGGAGCGGCGTGCCGGCGATAACCGCTTGCACCGCTTCGATAACGGCCGGTGAGTTGCGTTCGCGGAATTCTTCGGCCATGTAGAACTGGCCGACAACGAAGTTCGCACGAATGGCACGGAGAACGTCGAGCACCATTGGTATGCCGTCGACCAACGAGATGTCTATGGTTTCAACCTGCGGCCAGTAGGGAAAGCCGCGGTCCGCGATGACTAGCGTGTTGGTGTGCCGAACACGACTCAATAGAGAATTAACGGCGGGGTTGAGAATGCCTGTTCGTAACATATCGTTTCTAATCAGCGTATCCGAGTGCCCGGATTACTATGGGTTTTATGTCAACGACTCCTAAGTCATGAGCAAACTGAATACCTCGTGGACGCCCGCGGCTGATGGCGTCGATCCGGCGCATGTACCGGCCCGAGTCCTTTCCAGCGGCGCCCGGATGCCTGCCATCGGCCTGGGCACATTTGGGTCGGATCACGCTTCCCCAGAGGCCGTAGCGGAAGCGCTCAGGAGCGCCGCGGCGGTGGGCTACCGGCACTTCGATTGCGCCTCGGTATACGGCAACGAACAGCAGGTTGGCTTCGCGCTTCAGGACATTCTCAGCGGAGGGCTTAACCGAGAGGCACTGTGGATCACCTCAAAGCTCTGGAACGATAAGCATAGCGAGAGCGATGTCATCCCGTCGTGCCGAAAGTCACTGGCAGATTTGCAGCTCGATTACCTGGACATGTACCTGGTGCACTGGCCCTTACCGAATTACCATCCGCCGGGCTGTGACGTGCACGCGCGCCATCCCGACGCGAAGCCGTACGTGCACGAGAGCTACATGAAGACCTGGCGAAAAATGGAGGAACTGGTCGACCTGGGGTTGGTGAAACATATCGGCACGTCGAACATGACAATTCCGAAGCTACGGTCGTTGCTGCGGGATGCTCGAATCAAGCCGGCCGTTAACGAGATGGAGTTGCACCCGCACTTCCAGCAACCGGAGTTGTTCCAGTTTGTCCGCAACCAGGGGATCCAGTCGATTGGTTTCTGCCCGCTCGGTTCTCCAAACCGGCCGGAACGAGACCGCACACCGGAGGATACCGACCCGCTGACCGATCCGGTGATCGTGGCGATAGCCGCGAATCACGGCGTCCATCCGGCGGTGGCGTGTCTGAAGTGGGCCGTGCAGCGAGGCCAGACTCCGATCCCGTTCTCGACGAACCGGCGAAACTATCTGAGCAATCTGCGCGGCGTGGTGAGCGACCCGCTTACCGATGACGAGATGCAGCAGATCGCCCGCATCGACCGGAACTGCCGCCTCATCAAGGGGCAAGTTTTTCTGTGGAAGGAAGGGCAATCCTGGGAGGCACTCTGGGATCCAGACGGCGAGATTACGCCTCCATAAAGGAAAACGAGGAGATCTTAAGAATGGCTGCGACGATGCAAGGGGCATTTCTGCCCGGCAACAGCACTGTGGTGCGTAAGGCAGTGCCGGTTCCGGAGCCGGGCCACGGCGAGGTAGTTCTTCGCATGAAGGCCTCGACGATTTGTGGCTCCGACATCCGCGCCATTTACCGGGAGCACCTGGGGAAGGGCCCGGAAGGATATCAGGGCGTGATTGCGGGTCACGAACCGGCGGGTCAAATTGTCCGGACTGGGCCGGGCTGCAGACGGTTCAAGGATGGCGACCGGGTAATCGTGTATCACATCTCCGGCTGCGGTGTTTGCAACGACTGCCGGCGCGGATACATGATCTCCTGCACTAGCACACAATACCGGCGGGCTTACGGATGGCAGCGTGATGGCGGAATGGCCGACTATCTGCTCGCCGAGGAAAAGGACCTCATCGCGCTACCGGATGAGCTTTCCTTTGCCGACGGAGCGCAGGTGGCATGCGGGTTCGGAACGGTCTATGAAGGGCTCGCGAAGATCGGGATTAGCGGCGCCGATACCGTGCTGATCACGGGGCTCGGCCCGGTCGGGCTGGCCACGGGTGCGTTGTGCCGGAAGCTGGGTGCCGAGAAGATCATCGGAATTGACGTGATCGAGGAGCGGTTGAAACTTGCCGTTGACCTGGGTCTCTGCGATGTAGCGTTGCGCTCGGGGCCCGATAATGTCGCGGATGTGCTGGAACGGACGAAGGGTCGCGGCGTGGAGCGCGCAGTGGATTGCTCGGGAAACGCGACCGCCCGCGCTGCTGCGATCCGCTCAACGCGGAAGTGGGGCCGGATCGTGTTTATCGGCGAAGGCGGGACGGTCGAGTTCAACCCTTCGCCGGACATCATTCACGACCAAAAGGCGATTTACGGCTCCTGGGTCACGTCGACCTGGTTGATGGAGGAACTGGTGGAGCGGCTGGTGCGATGGAACCTGCATCCGGCTGACCTCATCACGCATCGCTTTGCGTTGGATCAAGCTGACCAGGCGTACGCGCTGATGGCCACCGGACAATGCGGCAAAGTCGCGGTGTGTTTCGACGAGGAATTGCCGGAATGACGTAGCGCGAGAGGTTAGCTGAGGCTCTGCCGCTGCTGGGACACCGCAACGGGATCTTGGTGGCCGACTCGGCGTATCCCGCGCAAGCCCGCGCCGGGACCGAGACGGTTGTCGCCCGGCGAGGGCCTGATTGAGGTTCTTGAAGAGGTTCTGGCACAACTGGCAGCCGCACGGCACGTCCGGCCGGTAGTCCATATGGATGAGGAGTTGCAATTCGTCATCGCGCAGGATGCCCAGGCGCGTCGGAACCGCGCATCCGTCTGGCGTGAGTGCTCGACAAGTTCAGGGCCGAGTCTTTGCCCCATGATCGGATTATCGAGCGGCTCGATGAGGCGGCCCGGACTTTTCGGATCCTCATCATCAAGACTGCTGCGACCATTCCGTACACGTCTGTTTTCATACGGTTGGACTTTGGCTATTGGAGCGATGAGGCCGAGAGAAGGCTACGCGCCGCACTGGCGACGAGGACTAGCTGACCGCACGCGCAGACGGGCCCGGGCCGCGATTCTTGCCTGATGCTTGGGCAGGTCGCAGGCGACCGGAATCTGGGAATAAATCGGGCGCCGGTTCAGAGCGGATAGTCTGACCAAAAAATGCCGCCATTAAACGGCGTCTGCGCGATTGTGAGACCTCTTGCCAGCGTTTTGCATGCCTGAAACCGATCTCTCTCTTTCGCACAGCCGCCTTCGGCTGATTTAATTCACAGATTCCTGTCCCCATTTGTCAACGCGGCGGCTCCCGTGGAATTGGTGGGAGCAGGTACATGGCTTCGGGAAACGTGGCTGGTGAGACGGGACGTCGATGAGGCGCTGGGTTACCTGTCCGCACCCGTGTACGCGCGGGCCAATGTGCGAACCCGCGCATGAATAGCGCGACACGACCCAGCCTCGATCCCGGCCAGCCCGAAACATAGGTGAGTCTTCGTCTCGTAGTGGCTTTCCTCGTGCAAAAATTATAAAGCCCCGCAAAGACGAAAGGACACGTCCGAGCACTCCAAAGCGCAAATCTATGGAGGGAACCGCGAACAGCGGCTCGCACGAGATGGATAACAGCAACGAAAGACCGGTTTCTCCGACAAAGGACCGACTTCATCTGGACCTTCGCCGGCTCGAATGGGCCACGGGGCTCAGCGAGGAAACGTTGACGGCGATCACGAACGAGGCTGAGTGGGTCGAATTTCAATCCGGAGAGATGGTCATTGAAGTCGACTCAGAAATCACCCATGTGTACTTCCTGCTTACGGGCCGGGTGGAGGCCACGCTCTGCGATGCGCTGGGCAAGGAGATTGAGAAAGATACGATTGCTCGAGGGTTTGCCATTGGATTGCTTGGCCTCGGTTCGCCGGATCAAGCTCAATTGCACGCCGAGGCTATTGAGCCCTCGATCGCAATACGATTCAAGATATCGGACCTGCTTCAGCTGGCCGCGAAGCATCCAGACTTTCAACGTGCGATATTTCACCTGGTAGTGAACGCTTTCAAACGATACGTGATGGTCGATCGCTCCCTTCCGAAGCCATCCATCGTGGGTATCGTCCATCACACCGAGGCGAGCCGTCCACTCGCCGGTCGGTTGGCACGTCGACTTCGAGACTTGGACGAGTCCCCGTGTATTGCCGGGGACGATGAGCGATGGAAACCAGACGGAGATATCCCCTTTAAGTTGATTTTTGGAGAAGGTCAGGTGGGACAAAACGTCCTTAAGGACTGGGCCTTGGATAGGCGGCTTCTGATAGATATTCGTGCTGATCAGTCGCCCGAGGCGATGTTGCTGCTTTTGATTCACGCCGACATAGTGCTATGGTGTGTTCGGCCTCAAGATGTGCGGGAAGCAGTACATCTGCTCCAACGACTGGAGAAGAACGTACCCAGATGGCGAGACAAGATCCGCATCGTGTGGGTTCTTGAGAACAACGCCCCAGTCGCTCCGTATGTACCGGAGTTGTATGAACTAGCCGAACGAGACTTTAAACTCACTCTTGAAGCTCCTGGAGCAAACCAAAACAGTTTACTGCAACACGGATTCGAACGCATCATGCATCATTTGCGAGGCATCCAGATCGGTTTGGCACTCGGAGGTGGTGCAGCTCGCGGAA
The DNA here is from genome assembly GCA_963771305.1 of uncultured Acidobacteriaceae bacterium. Lineage (GTDB taxonomy): Bacteria > Acidobacteriota > Terriglobia > Bryobacterales > Bryobacteraceae > CAJCIT01. The sequence goes on along the minus strand of CAVYTS010000039.1, from coordinate 327,986 downwards.
TGGCTCATCTGGGGGTGCTCAAAGCGCTTGAGCGGCATGGAATCTACATCGACATGCTCTCTGGTACGAGCGCTGGGGCGATGACTGGCACCCTCTACGCGGCGGGCTTAGATCCCGACTTTATTGCTCAATGCTTCAAGACCGATTTGCAGCCACCGTGGTTCTTTCGACAGCTGCCCGGTGGCGGCTACTGGTATTTGCTCTACAAATACCGCCGGCACCAGTTCGAATCCATGCTGCGGAAATACCTAGACGTAACCAAGATGCAGCAGTTGGTTCTTCCAATGTTTACGATCGCCGTCGACCTCATCGAAGGAGATCTGGTGGTGCGCGGGGTTGACGATGCGACGAGTGGCATCCTGGCAAGCATCAATCTTCCTCCCCTATCGCTTCCGATCATCGAGTCAGGCCAAGCGTTGGTGGACGGTGGGTTGCTCAACAATGTTCCTGCCAACGTGCTGGTAGCCAAGGGATGCAACTTTGTCATCGCATCGACTGTGACGGCAAAGCTGGAAAAAGAGTTCTCAGGAATCCGCTCCAAACGGCGTACGGTCGCCAATCGTTTCTTTTCAACAATTCAAGTGGTCATGCGACAGACCATGATCCAGGACTACAAAATGAATTCGGTTGGAGTTCAGCCCGCAGATTTTGTGATCGCGCCCGACGTGACGTCCTTTGATATATCGGAATTTACTCGGGTCGAAGAAATGGCACGCATCGGGGAGGCGACAACCAATGAAAACATCGCAAAGCTGCGCAAGATGCTTAGCAGGCTTGATTCCAAACTCTTCGAGAGTTCCCGTGCAGTAGTCGCGACTGATCTGACAGTTCCGACAAACTAGTATATCGTTTCATTAAAACATAGAATAATCAGTCCTGGGTCTGCGGATCGAAATTTTTCCAGCGGTGGACAACGGGGGCAGCGTTGATTTCCTCGATACCCTTAAGTATTCGGGCTTTGAGTTGGCCCAGAGATTGGACCCGAATATGCCGAAGGAAGCTTCGAGCCATCTTACCGAACAGAGTCTCGACAATGTTGAGCCATGAGCCATGCTTCGGCGTCAGGACGTACTGGAAGCGGTTGGGGGCTTCGACAGGAATGCCTGCGTTTCTTTGGAAATGTGCGCGGAATGATTGTCCAGAATGATTCTGATGGTGCATTCAGGCGGGTATTTCCGATTGAGGTCTGACAGCAGTCCAATGAATTCGATACTGCGGTGACGATCCTCCACGCGCGCTGTAACGTGGCCGTTCTGGAGGTCCAGCGCCGCCAGTATTGAGCATGTGCCGAATCGCTTGTATTCGTGATCTCGTCCGATTTCGGGATGCTTGCCCGGTACCGGCGGCAGGTCGGGCGGGGTATTGCCAATGGCCTGCACGCCGGGCTTCTCGTCCACCGAAACCGTGATCACATGGGAAGCGGTTTGCCCGGCGGCCCGCTTTGCATTCTGTAGCTCCACATCCTGATAAACGATCAGGACTCTCCGCATTCCCGCTTCGAAGTCGGGATCGCGCCGCTCCAGGTAGTACTTGACCTTTTCGGGATGAAGGGGCTGTTCGGCCAGAATTCGATGTACGGTGGCTTTGGCCGCCCTCGAAAGGGCAGGATAACCGGCTTCCATCGCGTGCGCGCGGATATGCTTTGCCAGCGCCTGCCGGCTCCAGACTTCGGCCGCATAGCCCAAATCCTTCGGTTTCGAGCACGCCACATGCACCACCCAGGCCTTCGCGTCGTCGCCAATTCCCGGTTCTTTGGGGCGATGATAGCCGTCCTTTAGCGCTGCTGTCGGACCCACGGCCAAAGCCTTTGACACCCACTTCGAAACGCTCAAACGTGTCATTCCCAGACGCCGGCCAATCCCTGCGATGCTCTCACCCCCGTGATACCCCAAAAGGATTGCGGCCCGTTGAGCCTCGCGGTGTGGCGCCGTCCTTGACCGTGTCAGTTGCTCCAATTCCGCCCGGTCTTCGTCCGACAAAATCAGCTTTGATCGTCTTGATTTGCCTGCCATACCTAGGCGTAGCAGAAAACAGATCAATAAGATTATGCTTTAGCGAAACGATATACTATTCCGCACCATGGGAGAAGGTCAGATCAAGTCGTAACTACTGGACCTTCGAGCCGCCAAGTTCTCGAACTCCCCTCCTTCGCGGCCCCGGCGCCTGTCGTTCGCCCCTAAGCCGTCCGACGGCAAACAATTGAGAGCAATCGGGATTAGGGCGGACAATGATGCGGTGCCGACCATGCTCCTTTGTGTGGTTTGTTCGTTTTCTGTGGAGCGGCCACCGAGGCGAATTGGGACGGGAACCTATGAATAATCAGCCAAGGTGGCTGCGCGAAAAAGGGAGATCGGTTTCAGGCATGCAAAACCCTGGCAAGAGGTCTTGCGATCGCCAGGCGTCGTTTAATGGCGACATTTCTTTGGTGAGACTATCCGCTCTGAAACGGCGCCCGATTTCATCACAGCTTTCCGGTGCGATCAGGGTGCCAGCCTCATGGGGCATTCTCGCTGCCTCGGCCTTTTTCTGTCTCCTAAACGCCTCGAAAGTCGTCTGTATTGATTAAAGCTCTGTCAAGAGACTGTCAGAAACCGAGACCCTGGCACAATGGGTTGGGTGCTGCGCCGGATAATACACTAAATTGTGTGGTGAGGGTGCTTTACTTTAGGAAATACCTCGGATACGATGAAGCTACCCCCGAGAGACTTTCCACGATAGGGGTCCATCCTTTTGCTGAAGCTCAAGCGCGTCGAAATACACGGTTTTAAATCCTTCTACGACCGGACCGAGATGAAGTTCAGCGGTAGCGGTATAGCTGCGGTTGTGGGTCCGAACGGTTGCGGAAAGTCGAACCTTAGTGATGCCATCAGCTGGGTTCTGGGCGAACAATCAGCGAAGACTTTGCGCGGCGCCCGAATGGAAGATGTCATCTTCGCCGGCACCCGCGACCGCAAGGCTTTGGGCATGGCGGCCGTCACGATGACTCTGGTACCGGACGAATCGGTGGTTTACCGGCATCACCCCGTGGTCGAGGTGGCTGAGAGCAGCATCCCGGTGAGTCCGGAGCCCCCTGCAGAGGGTCCGGCTCCGTTACTCGAGGGCCAGGAACCGGTTGAGGCAATCGCGATCCAGGTGGAGACGAATGGTCACGGCCACGCCACCAATGGAACGAACGGGCACAGTCCCTTGAAATCCGATGTGGCCAAGGCGGCCGAGCGGACGGGCGAGATCACGATCACGCGGCGGCTGTATCGCTCGGGCGAGAGTGAGTACCTAATCAATGGCAAGCTGGCACGTTTGCGCGACATTCAGGACCTGTTTCTGGGAACCGGCCTCGGTCCGGAAAGCTACGCGATTATCGAGCAGGGGCGCATCGGCCAGATCCTGAGTAACAAGCCACAGGATCGGCGTTCGGTGATCGAAGAAGCGGCCGGCATTACGAGATTCAAGACGCGGAAGCGGCTGGCAGAGGCGCGCCTGGAAGGCGCCAAGCAGAACCTTTCGCGAGTCTTCGACATTCTCGAGGAAGTCACACGGCAGGTGAATTCGCTGAAGCGGCAGTCCTCCAAAACGAAACGCTACGGCGAGCTGAAAGCGGAAGGTACGGCCTATCTGCGACAACTCCTGGCTGCCAAGTTCAAATTGCTGGAGCGTGAGGCTGCGCAGGCGGCGATTGAGCTGAACCTGGCGACGAATGAGCTGAAAGACCTACAGACCACGGTCGGCGCGAAAGCGCTGGAACAATCTGCGACACAAGAGGCGTCGTACGCGATTGACCGGCAACTCACCGAAGCGCGAAAGCAGCTCGCCGATTTGCAGCTGGAGGCGGAGCGCACACGCGGACGGCTGGAATACCAGGTTCGCCAGATTGAACAGATCAGCCAACGGCTCTCGGCGAGCGAAGTGGAAGCGCGCGAACTCGAGCGGCAGGAGCAAGAAGGCAGGAGCGAGCTGACCCAACAGAGCGCGGAACTGACCGCGCTCGAGGCACAGCGGCAATCCGCCCGTGAATTGCTGGATTCGAAGTCGCAGGAGCGGCTCGCTGCACAGGCGCGGTTGACGGAGTGCGAGCGGAGCCTGGAGGCGACACGCCAGCAAGTGATCCGCTTGCTGGGCGAATCATCTGGACTGAAGAACCGGATCACCCAGGCGGAAGCGCAGCAAACTTCTTCGGACCGTGAATCGAGCCGCGCCAAGGCGGAAGAGCAGCAAGCCGAGTTGGATCTGACCCGTATCCATGGGCTGCGAGAACAACTCTCCGAACGCTTGATGGCGCGGCAGATTGAATTGACATCCGTGACCGATCAGCGCCGGGCTGTCGAGCAGGAGCTACAATTCAAGCGGTCTGCCCTGAATGAGACGCGGCACAGCGTGGAGCGATTCCGTAGCGAGTACTCGCGCATCAAGGCGCGGCGCGATTCGCTGGCCGAAGTACTTTCCCATCGAACGTACACGACCGAGACCGTCAAGCGGTTATTTACGGCGATCGAGCACGACAAGGCACATGGCCTAAAGCCGGTCGGCGTATTGGCGGACTTCATCGAAGTCGATTCGCAGTTCGAGAAAGCCACCGAGGAGTTCCTGCACGAAGAGCTGGAATTCGTGGTGGTGCGGGACTGGGCGGACGCCGAGCGCGGCATCGACTTGTTGCGTACCGACCTGGACGGACGCGCGACGTTTCTGGTTGAGCAGCACGAAGCACCTTCCGGCGAGGGCGGATCATCGACCCGGAAACCATTGAGCGAGGAAGCGGGCGTCGTCACGAGCCTTAGCGCCGCGCTGCGATTCACGAATGGTTTGAGTCACGCCCCCTTGGATCTGCTGCCTCGCGTGGCGAGCTGTTTCCTCACGACGGATCGGGCCGCGGCGCAACGGCTAGCGGTAGAGTATCCCGAATGTTCCTTCCTGGCTCCGGACGGCGTGAGCTATCAAGGCCATGCGGTCAGCGGCGGCAAGAAGACGGGTGCTGGCCCGCTGGCGCTGAAGCGGGAGTTGCGCGAAGTTTCGGAACTGGAGCACCGGAAGCTAGCGGAACTGAATGCCGAGCAATTGCAGTTGGCGGGGCTAGAGCGGGAGACGGCTTCGCTCGGCGAGCAGTTGGAGGCGCTGCGAAGCAAGCAGCAAACGGAAGAAAAAGATGTCCTCGCCCTTGATCACGAAAGCCGCAAACTGGCCGAAGAGTTCCAACGCGTGAACACGCGCCTTTCGAGCGTGAAGCTCGAACTGGAACGAATTGTCCACGATCGCGCCGGCATCGAAGAGCGGCTCGAACTCGACCGGGCACAACTCGAAGCGAAGGAGACGGCGAGAACGGGGCAGGAGGAGGCATTAGAGGCGGCGCGCGCGGAACTGCAGGGACAACAGACCGAGTTGGTGCAAATCTCCGAGGCGCACGCGACGTTGCGGGCGAATCTGGCCAGCTTCGAAGAACGTCATCGGGCGTTGACGGAGAATTGCGCCCGGCTCGAAGCAAGAATTCACGATCTGGAGAATCGACGGGCGAATCTGAGCTGCGAATCGGAGTTGCTTTCTACTGAGCGCACGAACCTCGAAACGAACAACGCCGAACTGACCGCGACGGCGGACAGGCTGGCGGCTTCGGTGCTGGAAGTGAGCGCCTCTGTTGACGAACTCGCGCGGCAGGAATCCGATGTGCGGGCGAAGCTAGCGCTGGCTGAGGAAGAGCTAAAGACATTGCGCGCCGCGGTGCAGACGGGACAAGACACACGCTCCAACCTGCAAGTGACCATGGCCCGGCTGGAGTCGGATCTGAAGCACCTTCAGGAAACGGCGCAGAACGAACTGGATAGCACGCTCGACGAGCTCTCCGAAGGGATGGAGGTGGTTCCGGACGAAGCGGGACTCGCTGAGATCGACGGGAAGTATCAAGAGGTGCGGCGCAAGATAGAGGCACTGGGCCCAGTGAATCCACAGGCGCTGGAAGAATTCGAAGAGGCACAGCAGCGGCAGGAATTCCTGAACGCGCAACGGCAGGATTTGCTCGATTCCATCCGCGACACGGAGAAGGCCATCCATGAGATTGAGGCCGAGTCGCAGAAACGTTTTGGTGAGGCGTTCCACGCGATCAATGCCAACTTCAAAGCGATGTTCTCGAACCTGTTTGGCGGCGGTGTCGGCGAGATGCGGCTGACGGATGAAGAGAATCTGGCCGAATCGGGAATCGACATCGTGGCGTCACCTCCGGGAAAGAAGCTGCAAAACGTGCTGCTGCTTTCGGGCGGCGAAAAATCGCTGACAGCGATGGCGCTTCTGATGAGTATCTTCCAGTACACGCCCAGTCCGTTCTGCATCTTGGACGAGGTGGATGCGCCGCTGGATGAGCCGAATATCGAGCGTTTGACGAAATTGCTGCGCTCGATGTCGGAGCAGACGCAGTTCATCGTAATCACCCACGCGAAACGGACCATGGAAGCGGCCCAGTCGCTGTATGGCGTGACGATGCAGGAGCCGGGTGTATCGAAACTGGTTTCGGTGAAGTTTAAGCCGGAGGCCGAAGTCGAGAAGAACCGGGCCGCCGCACAGGCCGCCGCGGCGGAAAAGCAGAAGCGCGTGTACGAGACAGTTGGCGTTTAGTCGATGGGGCTTCCCGCGCCTAATTGACCATCCCCGCTTCGGCCGGTTGCTCGGCGCGGGCCTCACCGCCGCCTTCTTCGAGTAGCTTCAAGAGGCCCGCGGCCACTTCACCGAACAGCTTGCGGCGGCGATGGATGATCCGGACCGGCCGGAAGAGATCGGCAGGGTTGAGCCGAATCGCCACCAAGCGATTCTGTTCGAGGTCCTCGCGCAGGGCGCGCGCCGGCAAGATGCTGATGCCCACATTGTGGGCGACAGCTTCCTTAATCATCTGCAGGTTGTCAAAGTGCAACACGACGTCCACGGAAACGCCGCAGTCGCGAAAATAGCGGTCGACGTTCGCTCGAATGGGTAGATCGTCATCGAAAGCGATGAACGGCTCTCCTTGCAATTCCACCGGGTCGGTCTTGTAGTACGCCGCCAGTCGATGACCCGGGGAAACGGCGACAACCATTTCTTCTTCCAGCCAAGGCAGGGCAAGGAGGTCGCGGGTGGATTCGGCGTAGCTGATCAGTCCGAGATCGGCCCGGTCTTCGAGGACGGCCTCGACGATCTTCTCCGGGCGAAGATAGGAAACCTCCAGCCTGCCATCTGGGAAGCGCTTCCGGAATCGTTCCTCAACAAGGGACATTTCGGACAGGCCCACCGAGTAGATGGCTGCGACCCGGACCACCCCAGAGGTCTCCTTTTTCAGCTGATTCAGGTCGGTATCGAACTGCTCCCGTCGCCTGAGCAGGTCGCGGCAGTACTCCAGGTAGAGCTTGCCGGCATCTGTTAACTGAAGCGGCCGGGTGCTGCGATCGATAAGCGCAACACTCAATTGACGTTCCAGTTCCCGCACCTGTTGACTTGCTGCTGATTGACTAACCTCGTTGAGACGAGCAGCGCGACTAAAGCTGCGATAGTGCGCGATGTCTCTGAAAAGGCGAAAGTTATCCATCTGTTTCAAGGTTAGAATATCATAAGATAATCTAATTGTAAACCATCACAAATTCGATTTGACGAATACTCTGAAGACGAGTACACTTGTAGACTATTCTGCTCCGCGATCGAGGCTTCGAAGTGTACCCTGCCGGACCTAATCAACTTCCACCCGCCCAAGGCCTGTATGATCCCCGGGACGAGCACGACGCCTGCGGCATCGGCTTCGTGGTTAACATTAATGGTGAACGTTCCCACGACATCGTATTGAAAGGGCTCCAGATCCTCCTCAACCTGCGTCACCGCGGCGCGTGTGGCTGCGACCCGGAGACGGGCGACGGCGCCGGCATTCTGATCCAGATCCCTCACCTCTTCTTCGCGCGTGAGTGCCCGAAACTTGGGTTCCCATTGCCGGGGGCGGGGGAGTATGGCCTGGCGATGTGTTTCTTGCCAGTGGAACTTCAGCAGCGGCTCACCTGCGAAGGATTGCTGGAGCGGATCACCCGTGAAGAGGGTTTGACCGCGCTGGGTTGGCGGGACATGCCCGTGGAAGCCAATGCGATTGGGCGTGTTGCTCGCGCCTCTCAACCGTATATTGAGCAATTTTTTGTGGCGAAGCCGGGCGGACTTTCCCAGGATGACTTTGAACGCCGGCTTTACGTTGTGAAGAAGCGGGTGGAGTCCGAGGTTTCGAAGTCGGACTTGCGGGACAAGAATTTCTTCTATCTTCCGTCGTTCTCATCTCGAACGATCGTTTATAAGGGCCTGTTGCTGGCGAATCAGATCGGCGACTTCTACAAGGAATTGCTGGATCCGGATACCACCAGCGCCATGTGCCTGGTTCACCAGCGATTTTCGACGAATACGTTTCCCACCTGGCAGCTGGCGCATCCCTTCCGGTATCTCTGCCACAACGGAGAAATCAACACCGTTCGCGGAAACGTGAACTGGATGAACGCGCGGCAGTCGGTTTTGTCGTCGCCATTATTTCCCGACTTCAAGAAGCTGTTACCGGTGATTCAAGAAAGCGGCAGCGACTCAGCGGCGCTCGACAACGCGGTTGAGTTGTTGACGCTGAGCGGCCGTTCGCTGCCGCACGTGATGGCGATGCTGATGCCGGAAGCCTGGGATGCCGACGACACCATGCCGGACGAGAAACGAGCTTTCTACGAGTACCACGCGTCCTTGATGGAACCCTGGGACGGCCCGGCCGCGGTGGCGTTTACGGATGGCCGGGTGATCGGTGCCACGCTGGATCGAAACGGCCTGCGTCCAGCGCGCTACCTGGTGACGAAGGACGGGCTGCTGATTATGGCCTCGGAGAGCGGCGTGCTGCCGATCAAGCCCGAGAACATCGAAATGAAGGGGCGGCTGCAGCCGGGCCGCATGCTGCTGGTGGATTTGGAGCAAGGCCGCATCGTTCCCGACGAGGAACTGAAAAGCCAGCTGGCATCGCGAAGACCATACCTCGAGTGGCTGAAAGATAACCAGGTAACGCTTGAAGCGCTGCCGGAGCCGCCGCGTGTGATTGGGTCGGACCACGAAACGGTGCGCATGCGGCAACGGTGCTTTGGTTATACAGACGAAGATATCCGGCTTCTGCTGGCGCCCATGGCGATCAATGGTGAAGAGGCGATCGGCTCGATGGGCACCGATACGCCGCTAGCCTGTCTCTCCGATAAGCCACAGTCCTTGTTCAACTACTTCAAACAGCTTTTCGCGCAGGTCACCAATCCACCGATTGATCCGATTCGCGAAGAGCTGGTAATGTCGCTGACAAGTTACATCGGAAACGAACGCAACATTCTGGATGAGACGCCGGAGCATTGCCACACACTGAAGCTGAAGCGGCCTCTGCTGACCAATCGAGACCTGGAGAAATTGCGCCGGCTTTCGCGGGGAGACCTGCTGGCTTCGACGCTGCCGATGTTGTTCCGCGCCTCGGACGGAGAACCAGCACTGAAGCGCGCCTTAGATGGCCTCTGTCGCCGTGCCTCATTGGCCATCAAGTCGGGCTACACGCTGCTGATTTTGTCCGACCGGGGCGTGGACGAGGAATATGCGCCCATTCCCAGCCTGCTGGCTTTGACGGCCGTCCATAATCACCTGGTTCGCGAAGGAACGCGAACGCAGGTAGCGTTGATTATTGAATCCGGTGAACCGCGCGAAATCATGCACTATTGCCTGTTGATCGGCTACGGTGCGAGCGCGGTGAATCCGTATTTGGCTATTGAGACGCTCGAGCAGCTGGCGAATGACAAGGAGCTTTCGGAAGGTTGCGATTTCCAGAAGGCGCTGGGCAACTATAAGAAGGCGGTCAACAAAGGTCTGTTGAAGGTGTTCTCGAAAATGGGCATTTCGACGCTGCAAAGCTATCGAGGCGCCCAGGTGTTCGAAGCCATCGGCCTCAACAAGGAACTGATCGAGGAATACTTTACCGGCACGCATTCTCGCATTGAGGGAGTGGGCCTCGACATACTCGCCCGGGAAGCCATTGCGAAACATCAACTGGCGGTTCGCCCCGTGTCTGCATCGGAGACCGAACTGCCGATCGGCGGCAACTACCAGTTCCGTAGCAGCGGCGAGTACCACTTGTTGAATCCAGAGACGGTGAGCAAGCTGCAGCACGCAGTGCGGAGTGAGAGTTTCGCCACGTTCCAGGAGTATTCGGAACTGATCGACAAACAGAATAAGCACCTCTGTACGTTGCGCGGACTGATGGAGTTGAAGACCAACGCGCGGCCGTTGCCGATCGAAGAAGTTGAACCGGCGACGGAGATCATCAAGCGTTTTGCCTCCGGCGCGATGTCGTTTGGGTCCATCAGTAAAGAGGCGCATGAGACGATGGCGATCGCGATGAATCGCATCGGCGGCCGCTCGAATACGGGAGAGGGCGGGGAAGACGAGGCCCGCTTTGCGGTGTTGCCGAACGGCGACTCCCGCCGAAGCGCGATTAAGCAGGTGGCATCAGGGCGTTTCGGCGTCACGACGAATTACCTGGTGAACGCGGATGAATTGCAAATCAAGATCGCGCAGGGGGCGAAGCCTGGTGAGGGCGGCCAACTGCCGGGTCACAAGGTGGATGCCGAAATTGCGCGGGTCCGGTATTCGACGCCAGGGGTCGGCCTCATCTCTCCACCGCCGCACCACGACATTTACTCGATTGAAGATCTTTCGCAACTGATTTACGACTTGAAGAATGTGAACCCCAAGGCTCGCATTTCCGTGAAGCTGGTGGCGGAAGTGGGTGTTGGGACGGTTGCCGCAGGCGTGGCGAAAGCGCATGCGGACGTGGTGCTGGTGAGCGGCCACGACGGCGGCACGGGAGCATCGCCGTTAACATCCATCAAGCACGCCGGCGCACCTTGGGAATTGGGAGTGGCGGAAACACAGCAGGTGTTGGTCATGAACGACCTGCGCAGCCGCGTTCGTTTGCAAACTGACGGAAAACTACAGACCGGCCGCGATGTGGTGATAGCCGCGCTACTGGGCGCAGAGGAGTTTGGCTTCTCGACGGCGCCGCTTGTAGCGATGGGCTGCATCATGATGCGTAAGTGTCATCTGAACACCTGTCCAGTGGGAATCGCGACGCAAAATCCGGAGCTTCGCAAGAAGTTCGCGGGCCAGCCCGAGTACGTCATCAACTACTTCTTCTTTGTGGCGGAGGAAGTGCGCCAATGGATGGCCAAGATGGGCTTCCGAACCATGAACGAAATGGTTGGCCGCGTTGACATGGTTGAGATGAGCCCGGCCGTCGAACACTGGAAAGCCAAGGGTCTGGACTTCTCGTCCATCTTGCACAACCCGCAAGTGCCGGGACGCATCGGCCGGCGCTGTACGATTGCCCAGGACCATGGGCTCGAACAAGCGCTGGACCATCAACTGCTCGATCTGGCAAAGGATTCCATCGAGAACAAGACCGTGGCCGAGTTCAAGATGCCGATCCGCAACGTGCACCGCACGGTCGGGGCCATGATGAGCGGCGAGATCGCGCGGCGGTACGGCTCCCAAGGCTTACCGGACGATACGATCAGCATTGAATTCGCGGGCTCGGCGGGCCAGAGTTTTGGCGCGTTCCTGGCGAAGGGTGTGACGCTGCGTCTGGAGGGCGATGCTAACGACTACGTTGGCAAGGGCCTGTCAGGCGGCAAGCTGGTTGTGTATCCACCACATACTTCATCGTTCCTGCCTGAGCAGAACATTCTGGTGGGGAATACCGTGCTCTACGGAGCGACCAGTGGTGAGGCGTACTTCAACGGCGTGGCCGGCGAGCGATTCGCGGTGCGGAATTCCGGCGCAACGACGGTGGTGGAAGGCGTCGGCGACCACGGATGCGAGTACATGACCAAAGGCACGGTCGTGATTCTGGGCAATACCGGGAAGAATTTCGCAGCTGGTATGAGCGGCGGCATCGCCTATGTGTTCGACGAGCAGGGCGAGTTTTTGTCGACCCGCTGCAATCGCGCGGGAGTCGATCTCGACCCGCTCTTTGAGACCGAGGACGTTCAGCTGTTGGAGAGGCTCATCGCGAAACACGTTGAGTACACTGGCAGCCCGCGCGGTAAGTGGATCCAAGAAAATTGGGCGGCTATGTTGCCCAAGTTCATAAAAGTGTTCCCGCACGAGTACAAGCGCGTGCTGGGTATCGCGCGGAAGCCTGTAACGGAGGAAATCTCCGTGAGCCCGGCGCTCATGGCCAAGGCACAAGTGCTTCAGGAAGGTGCGAGGTAGGCGATGGGCAAGGCCACTGGTTTCCTGGAACTCCCTCGCGAAGCGCCACACCGGCGGCCGGTCCTGGAGCGAATTAACGACTGGTTTGAGGTCTATCAGGACCTGCCGGAGGAAAAGCTAAAGCAGCAGGGCGCGCGGTGCATGGACTGCGGGGTGCCATTCTGCAACACCGGCTGTCCGGTGAACAATTTGATTCCGGATTGGAACGACCTGGCATGGAAAGGGCGATGGAAGGAAGCGGTGCGCGTCCTTCACTCGACCAACAACTTCCCTGAGTTTACGGGCCGCATTTGTCCGGCTCCTTGCGAGGCCGCGTGTGTGCTTGGAATTAATGCGCCACCGGTGACGATTAAGGCGATCGAGCAAGGCATCATCGATCGCGCATTCGCCGAAGGTTGGGTGCGCCCGGAGCCTCCGGTGCGGCGTACATCGAAGAAGGTCGCGATTGTTGGATCGGGTCCAGCCGGCCTGGCGGCGGCGCAGCAGCTTAACCGCGCCGGCCATCGGGTCACAGTGCTGGAGAAACACGACCGGCTGGGTGGCCTGCTGCGCTATGGCATTCCTGATTTCAAGATGGAAAAGCACATCGTGGAGCGGCGGTTGCGGCAGTTGCAGGCCGAAGGCATTGAGTTTAGGACCAAAGTCACAGCGGGCGTGGATGTCACCGGATCCGAATTGTTGAAGCACTTCGATGCGGTTCTGCTGGCCACCGGCGCCGAGCATCCGCGCGAGGTAGAGATTCCGGGTCGAGATTTGAAGGGCATCCACTTCGCCATGGATTACCTGACGCAACAGAACCGTCGTGGTGCCGGGGACGTGATCCAGGCTGCTGAAACAATCGATGCGCGGGGCAAGCGGGTGGTGATCATTGGCGGCGGTGATACGGGAGCGGACTGTCTGGGCACGGCTCATCGCCAGCGGGCAGCGAGCGTGCATCAGTTCCAAATCCACCCGATGCCGCCCGACAGCCGGCACCCGAACACACCCTGGCCGAATTGGCCTCTCATGCTACGCGTCGAAGCGGCGCACGAGGAAGGCGGCTTCCGCGAATGGAGCGTCTTGACGACGCACTTCAGCGGCGACGAGCAAGGGAATGTCAGTAAACTCCACGCCGTTCGTGTAGGGCCGAAGCCGAAGCTCGAGCGCGTGCCAGACAGCGAATTCTACCTGGATACAGATCTGGTGCTGATCGCTATTGGATTTTCGGGTCCCGTTCGCCAGGGTTTGCTAGAGCAATTGCCGGTGGAGTTGACGTCGCGCGGCGCGGTGAAAACCGATGATACGTACATGACCTCGGTGAAAGGCGTCTTTTCCGCGGGCGATATGCGCCGCGGCCAATCACTGGTGGTGTGGGCGATTGCGGAGGGCCGAAAAGCTGCGCACCACATGGATAAGTATCTGATGGGGTCGACCACGCTTCCGGAGTGACCAGCGGCGGTCGCAACCCATAATCAAGTCGCAATGCTCGTCGGCATGGGCTGCTATCCGAGCCGACGCATAAGCCACAATAGAGAAAGTCGCTTCCCGACCAAACCTATGGAAACCACGTTACCAATTGAGCCTGAGGTGACGACCTCGTTCGAACAGATCCAGGAATTGGAGCGCACGTATCTGCTCCAGAACTATGCGCGCTATCCGCTGGCTCTCAATCGAGGCCGGGGATGCTACGTCTACGACCTGAGCGGCAACCGCTACCTTGACCTGATCAGCGGAATCGGTGTGAACGCGCTGGGCTACGCACATCCGCGCCTGACGAAAGTCATACGGCAACAGGCGGGGCTGCTGTTGCATACGTCGAACCTTTACTACCACGAGTACCAGGGCAAGCTGGCGGAACGAATCTCGAAGCTGAGCGGGCTGGCCCGATGCTTCTTCTGCAATTCCGGCACCGAGGCGATTGAGGGCGCATTGAAAATGGTGCGCGCGCATGGCAACTCCATCAGCCCGAAGAAGAATGAGATTATTTCGCTGGACAATTCGTTCCACGGCAGGACATTCGGCGCCCTGTCGATTACGGGTCAGCCTAAATATCGGAAAGACTTCGAGCCGCTTTTGACCGGCGTCCACTTTGTTCCGCGCCGCGACATGAAGGCGCTAGAAGCAGCGGTGAACGAAAACACCGCCGGAATTGTTCTGGAGTTCATCCAGGGCGAAGGCGGCATTTATCCGCTATGCGATCGATTCGTTCGAAAAGCGCGCGAACTGGCGGATCAATTTAATGCACTGATGATTTTCGACGAGATTCAGTGCGGTGTCGGGCGCGCGGGCACGTACTTTGGCTATCAGTTATTGGAGCCGCAGGTGCTGCCAGACATCGTGGTCGCAGCCAAGCCGATGGCATGCGGCATCCCGCTCGGTGTGATCGCAGTGAATGAGAGAGCGGCCGGCACCATCAAGCCGGGTATGCACGGTTCGACGTTTGGCGGCGGACCGCTGGCGTGCCGTGTGGCCTTGGAGTTCTTCGACATCTTGGAAGAGTTACTTCCGTCCATTCAGTCGGTAGGTGGCTACTTTCGGATGCGGCTGACAGAATTGGCGAGGAAGCATTCCTTCATCAAAGAAATCCGGGGCCAAGGGTTGATGATCGGGGTGGAGCTGGAATTCTCCGGCAAACAGCTGGTAACCGACGGGATGAAAGAAGGGCTGCTTTTTAACTGCACCCACGAAACCGTGCTGCGTTTTCTACCGCCTTATATTTTGACCGAACAAGACGTGGACCGGGCCGTCACGGTGCTCAACAAACTGTTCGGGGCCGCCAAGCGCCCGGCATAACTAACAGAAAGAGTCTAGGAAATAGAAGGATGAATATAGTTCGTTGGGTGAGTCTTGCTTGTGGACTCGTATTAACCGCAGGATGGCTGCTGCCCGCAGATGGCAACGAGCCAAAAAACATATTAACGGGCCAGGATGCCTTCACGGACTATACGAAGGAAAAGCCGGGGACGTTCCGCAAGCTCACCGTTGCTGACCTTCCTCAGCCGTATGCAACGAAGTCGGCCGGCAATGGACCGAAAGTCGTTGCTCAACCTGCCGGTGCGTGGCCACAAGCTCTGCCGGGTTTCAAGGTAGAGCGGTATGTAGACTCCGGACTCGACACGCCGCGAGAAATCCGCACTGCGCCCAATGGCGACTTCTTCGTTTCCGAGAGCACGAAAGGTGAAGTGAAGGTATTCCGCGGGTTCACCAAAGACGGAAAGCCGGAGCAAAGCGGCGTGTTCGCAACCGGCCTCAAGCAGCCCTTCGGCATTGCCTTCTATCCGCCGGGAAGTGATCCGAATTGGGTCTACATCGGCAACACCGGGTCGGTGGTGCGTTTTCCATACAAGAATGGCGATCTGAAGGCCACGGGCCAGGCCGAGGTAGTGATTCCCGAAATACCGCCGGGCGGTGGGCATTGGACCCGCGATCTGGCCTTTACGCCGGATGGAAAGACATTGTTCGTCTCGGTGGGGTCCCGTTCCAATATTGATGATCCCGATGTGAAAAAAGAAGAGTTTCACCGTGCCAATATTCTGGAGTTCACGCCCGAAGGCAAGTTCGTTGGTATCTATGCTTCGGGAATTCGCAATCCGGTTGGCATTGGGATAAACCCGACCACTGGCGAGCTGTGGTGCTCAACTAATGAGCGCGACCAACTCGGTGACAACCTCGTACCGGACTACGTTACGCATGTAGAGCGAGGTGGTTTTTATGGCTGGCCGTGGTACTACATGGGTTCGAACCAGGACCCGCGCCTTGCCGGCAAGCACCCGGAACTGAAGGGGAAGGTGCTGGTGCCGGATGTACTGTTGCAGCCCCACTTTGCCTCGTTGGAACTGACCTTTTATCAAGGCAAACAGTTTCCGGAGGAGTATCAGGGTGACATCTTTGCGGCCGAGCATGGCTCGTGGAACCGGGCTACCCGGGCAGGCTATGAGGTAATCCGTGTCCCGTTGAAGAACGGGCACGCCAGCGGAGTCTATGAAGACTTCCTCACAGGTTTTGTGACGCCCGATGGACAGGTGTGGGGCAGGCCAGTCGGCGTGGCCGTTGCCCACGATGGCTCCCTGCTGGTGACTGATGACGGTTCGAAATCGATCTGGCGCGTGGTCTACACAGGCAAGTAGCCGCGGCGCGACCGTCTGCAAGCTAAATCGGCAAACTGGAGAGCGATATCTCGCCCTTCAGGAACAATACGGAGCGGCCGGCAATCTCCACGCGATCACCCAGCATCTGGCAATAGAGTTCGCCACCTCGCTTGGAGAGCTGTCGCGCATGGAGCATATCCTTGTTCAGGCGCTTTGCCCAGTAGGGAATCAGCGTGCAATGAGCACGGCCTGTGACAGGGTCCTCGGGGACGCCCTGCGCCGGGGCGAAAAAGCGTGAGACGAAGTCGCAGGTATCCCCTGGCGCTGTGACGATCACTGCGAACTTGTCGATTTTGCTAAGCCCCACCATGTCCGGCTGGAGCGTCTTCACATCCGAGGCGTGCGGGTACACCACCAGATAATCGCTCGCCGCGAGAATGACCTCTGGCTTCCCCCCCAACGCATCAACCAGCCCCGGACAGGCCTGCACCGGCAAAGGCGGCCGAGCCGGGAAGTTCAGCGCCAGAAGCTCTCCCCGCTTGGCGACGGTCAAGCTTCCGGACCTGGTCTGGAACGCGATTCGATCCCCTGGTTCGTGCAATTCATGAAACAAGACCCAGCCGGAGGCTAGGGTGGCGTGCCCGCACAAATCCACCTCAACGGCGGGTGTGAACCAGCGCAGGTCGAAATGGTCGCCGCTTCGAACAAAGAATGCCGTTTCCGACAAATTGTTTTCGGCGGCGATAGCCTGCAGGGTCTGGTCGGGAAGCCACTGGCTGAGAGGGCAAACTGCGGCCGGGTTTCCGGCGAAGATGTGATTGGAGAAGGCGTCAACCTGGTAGATAGGAATCTTCATGAGAATGCTGCATTCTCATTGTAAATGCCCGGCCTGCTCGTTAATGGACCCGGACGCGGCCTTTTTCCTTCATCACCAACTCGTCGAAGATCGCCAAAACCCGCTTGCGGTAGCTGTACATCTGGCGCAAAGAATCGCGAAAGTTCTCCTCGTATCGAGCCGGCTGCAGCCACTTGGTCAACACAGGCTTCGGCACGTCGATGTCTGCTCGGAGTGCGTCGGGCGAATGTCCACGCAGAAAGAGACCGTAGAAGACGGCCGCCTCTCGCTGGGGCGCCAGTGGGTCGATATCATCGCGGCTCGAAATCATCGTACTTTCACTTATCGTCAGCCCCGAGGATCGTCCTGCACCCGTCAAGCTGATCTGAAACCGAGGCATTTCGCTTAATTATGGCAATTTCCGCCCGAGAACGCTCACGGGACCACCGAATCAATACGTTCGATGGTACTACCAAAATTTCGAGTTGACTAGACGCAGGCGCGGGGGCCTGGACTGCGGGCCAGGGCGGGTAGCTTACGGTACACCCTCGGGGCCACCCAGGGTGTAGGCGATTTGCCGCTACCCGGACGCCTACCCGACCGCCAGCCGGCGGTGGAACAATTCGAGTGCCAAGCCATAGCTTTGCAGAGCCAGCGCCGGGTCGTACCGGTAACCTTCGTCGCGCAGGAAAGCGTGAGCGCCGTTTACTTCGTGCCAGTGAAACGAAGCTCCGACTTCTTCCAGCCGGGCTTTGATCTGGTCGCGGCCTTCCAACGGCACGTGCGGATCCTGGCGGCCCCAGATGTGCAGCAGATCGCCTTTGATCTCGCCCGCCCGCTGGAGTGAATTGTCGTTCTTGCCTTTTCCCAAGCTATGCGAGTGAATGTCGGTGGCATAGAAGCAGACCGTTGCCCGGACGGCGGGATTCATGGCGGCGCGAAAAGCCAGGTGGCCGCCCATGCAGATTCCCATCGTGCCTAGCCGGCCGTTGCAGTCCGGTCTCGCAGCGAGGTGGTCGAGCACCGCCCGGGCATCGGCATCGTAGGACAAGAGTTCCTTTTCGTACTTGTCCTGGTTGCCTCGGTCCGATCCGGCCTGGTCGTAGGCCAGTACCGTGCCCGGCTCTTCGAGTTCGTGATAGACCTCCGGGACGGCCACGACATAACCGTGCCCGGCAATCAGCGTCGCCGTCCGGCGGATCGGCCCCGTGATCTGGAAGATCTCGGAGAAAAGTACAATACCGGGGTATTTACCGTCGGCGGTTGGGCGGAAGATCTGGGTCCTCATCGGACCGGTGGGTGTCGTCAATTCGACGACGATATCGTCCTTTATCGTCATCTTTGGAGCATACGACAACGGACTCAGAAAACGATCGCTATGATTTCCCGATGGTTATTGATCCATCGCCCGTTTTCACAATGAGACTCGCGCCACCGCCATTCATGCGGCCGCGGAGATCGTGTTCGTTCTTCTTGTCGGAAAGCGTCATGGGAAGGTCGAAGGAGATGTGGCCGTCGCCGGTGTGGGCCTCAACATCCGCCGCCAAGTCGGGAGGCACGTTTAGGGTCACGCTGCCATCACCCGTTTCCACCCTCCAGGTACCGCCCATCTTGGAACCCGCCGCGGCTTGCAAGGTCACGCTGCCGTCGTTGGTGTGGACCTGTACGCCATCGAAACGGCCGCGTACCTTGACCGCTCCATCGCCTGTCCGCGCTTCAATCGTTCCCTCTAAGCCGACCGCGGTAATGCTGCCATCGCCGGTGGTCAAGCGTGTGACGCCCTTCAGATCTTCCAGATTGATGGAGCCATCCCCGGTATGAATGGTGGAGGCGATGGATTGCGGAACGCGCAGCTCAATCCGAACCGAACGGTTGCCGATCGAAAAGTGGACACTCGGCACGTGCACCGTCAACTCCAACCGGTTGTCAGAGAAGTGTTCGTCAATGCGGACGTCGGAGGGGCCAATCTTCCAACCATTGGTGATCACTCGCGCCTCAATCCGATTGTTGTAGGGCGTACCGGTGACGACCACTGATCCGTCGCCCGTCTCCACTCTCAACTCCGGGTTAGGACCCGTCGTCCACTGCTTAGACCATTGGTCCGCGTAGGCGCATACGCCGAGGCTCAGAAAAGCCGCTGTCAGAATCGGAAGGGCACGTAGTCTCATAACCATTGCAGGATACACTCGATAGGTAGTACGGATCTGGTGTACGTCAAGTTCCCTATGGGTAGCACATCCTCCGAGCCTGCGGTTGCCACAGCCTCGCTGCTAAGCAGACTTGAGAACCTTGCGGTACCTTTGACCCGCGCCGGAAGGTGCGATCCCGAGGCGAAGCAGTTGATGCGCTTCGCGGCCAAGGATTTGTTCCCCAAGGCGCGCAATTCACAGGCCGCGCTGGCTGGGCTCTTACTTATTGCCGGTTGTTGGGAAGATGCGCACCAGGTGTCTCAGGATCTGAATGACGCCGAAGGCGGCTATTGGCATGCATTGGTGCACCGGATGGAGCCCGAGACGTGGAACTCCGACTACTGGTTTCGGCGTGTTGGCCTCCACCCAATCTTCGCGGAGCTCTTCCCGAACGCTACCGATGTGATTCGGCGGCATCCGCGGGCCGGCTTGGAGCTTCAAAGCCAATGGAAGCCGTCGCTACTGAACAGTTGGTGCGACCGCGCTCGCGCCAGCAAGGATCCGGAGTTGATTTCGGCGGTTACCGAGATCCACACTGCCGAATGCTGGCTGCTCTGGCAGTGGTGCTCTGGGCTGAACCGGAAGTAGTGATTTATGGCCTCAACGGAATCAATGCAAAAAACGAACAGGGCGACGAAATGGGCGGTGGCTCTAGCACTCTGCAGCAGTTTTATAGTGATGCTCGTCGTCGGACTGCTGCTATTTACAAGGCTTGGCTCCGTTTTCGGAATTGGACCGGCGGCCGTTGACAGTATGGGAGTGGTCACCCAGGTGAAGAAACTCGATCAACTGGTGACGGTGAAATACAGCATCCAGCGAATTGTAGGGATCAAGGTAGAGCACCAGCCGGTTGGCGAAGAATCGATTCTGCTGATGGTGGAGGGGCAAGTGCTCGCTGGCGTAGACCTCTCATCCCTTACCTCGAGGGACGTTCAGATTGTGGGAGGCCGCAGTTCCGTGACAATACCCCACGCGAAGGTCATGCACGTTTTTCTGGACGAGCATAAGGTAAAGGTTTGGGACCGGCACATCACCTGGTGGACGCCCTGGATCGCGCCGGATCCGGACTTGGAGCATCGAGCCCGACTGACGGCCCTGGACGACATCAAGGCCGCAGCAATCGAGATGGGTATTCTCGAGGATGCGCAGCGGAACGCCCAGTCGGCCATTCAGTCGTTTCTGAATACATTGAAGCTCGACGCCACGGTGACGGCGCGTTAATGTTGTACGCACTGCCGAAACAAATGAAAATCAAACTGAAACTCCTCGCGCTGATGGCAACCTTCGGCGCTTTTCTTGCCCTCAGCTCGGTGACGAACGCCGAAGGGCAGGCAGCAAAGCCGGCCGACGAGCCGGGCTTCGTTTCGATTTTTGATGGTAAGACGCTCCAGGGATGGGATGGCGACTCCAGAATCTGGCGGGTCGAGAATGGCGTGATCGTTGGTGACGTGACGCCCGAACTGAACCTGAAAACCAATAGCTTCTTGATCTGGCGCGGCGGGACGCCCGCTGACTTCGAGCTAAAGGCTGAGTACCGGATCTCGTCGAAAGGGAACAGTGGCATCCAGTATCGGAGTATTGAATTACCCGATATCCGTTACGCCATGAAGGGCTACCAGGCCGATATCGACGGCGAGGACCGGAACGAGAAGAGCGTTCGCTACACCGGCCAGAACTACGAAGAGCGTGGGCGAGGGTTTCTGGCTTGGCGAGGGCAATTGGCGCACATCGACACCGGTCAGAAACCGCTTGTGCTGGGATCAGTCGGCGGCAATAAGGAGCTCGAACAATACGTCAGGAACGGCGATTGGAATGAATTCCATTTGATCATCCGCGGCACGACGCTCATTCATATCCTGAATGGCAATGTCATGTGCGTGTTTCTCGATGACGATACCGTCAACCGCAAGATGGATGGGCTATTGGGAATACAAGTCCACGTCGGTCCGCCGATGAAGATCGAGTTTCGCAACGTCCGGTTGAAGAAGCTGTAGGCAAATACTATGAGCGCTGAAGAGTCAACCTGCCGACGACGGCCAG
Source organism: uncultured Acidobacteriaceae bacterium (assembly GCA_963771305.1). Lineage (GTDB taxonomy): Bacteria > Acidobacteriota > Terriglobia > Bryobacterales > Bryobacteraceae > CAJCIT01. The sequence goes on along the minus strand of CAVYTS010000039.1, from coordinate 306,609 downwards.
TTCAGCTCAACGCCGCTTAGCCTAACGCAGCGATTTTTTCATCCAAGTGGCTCAGTGCCGCTTGGAGTTGAGCGCGATAGCGCTCATGGGTGGTATTCGCGAGGTCTTTGAGCACTCGAGTTCTGGACGATTCCAGGCCCTCAAGCTCACGCTGCCGTTGAACTTGCTCCCGCGTAGGCTGCGGGAACCGCCGTTCCTGCCGCTCGAGAGCACTTTCTATTTGAGATTCCACTGATTTACTTTCCCAGCCTCTCGCCACACTTCTAGCATGGCATAAAACGGCCACGGTTGTGGAGGATTTCGCAACTGGGCGGCTGGGGTTATTGACCGGGCCGTAGTTGCGCGACTGCCAGAACTTGCTGCGATTTGGCGTCTTGAATAAAAGCCACAACGCGCACAGAGTCTCGCTCCGTCCTATTCAGTGGAATCGTAATCTCCCGGTTCAGGGGTGCTCCCACTTCGATGTCGCCCAGAGACTGAAGTGATCGGACGACGGCAACGTGAGTCAGTTGCTTTCCGGCATTCTCACCCGCCGATACCCGCGATTGCATCTGGTTCGATGCAATCGCCAGAAGGAGTACGGCGCGACCGCTCTCGCCAGCCGGCCAATGCTGCAAGGAAATTCGGGCTCGACTCTTCTTTCCTTGGGATTCTAATACCTCGATCTGAAGAGGCGCCTTTGCCGTTCGCGCCACCATCTCAACGACCTGTTTGACTTTGTCCGCGTCGCTGCCTAACAACTCGGACCGTCCGTCGACGATCAGTTGCGGCGTATACACCGACTCGAGATGCAGCTTGGAAGCATAGTTACTTTGCCGTTCCGTGAGAGCGGTGGATGAGAACGGGTCACGCCACCCCTGCGAGTTCCAATAGTCGACGTGTTCGCTGAGAACGATGATGTCGACGCCTGCAATGGGCTGCGTTCGATCCAGCGCTTCGAGCAATCGATCGGCTGGAGGACAACTTGAACAGCCCTCCGAGGTGAATAGCTCCAATAGAACGGGAGTGCGAGTTGAGTCGGCGGCCTTTACTGGAACGATTATTGTCGCAACATAAATTAACAAACAAACGAACTTCAATGCGGTGTCCTTACTCGCATATAGTACGCAGCAAAGCCCCGCGCAGTTACGGAGCGTGCTGAATTACTCCGTTTGGAAGCGAATCCCGCAGGCACCGGCAGGAGTTGGCCACGTCCGGCATCTATGTCAGGATTTTAGGGGCATCAAATCGAGAACTGAAACTGTTCTGAAACCAGAACCCAAATGCCGTTTCCGTGTTGGAAACCTTGGGTTTCCGGAGAGTTACCCGTGAGTTATCAGGAGCGTTTCGCCACTCAGTCGGTGGGCTGATAGCTGCCTAGAACTCTGAGGAAGCTGGTAATCTCACCTAGGTTAGCAACCGCTTTCAAAACGCTGGGCTCTTCGATGTGCCCCATGAGGTCGAGGTAGAACAAGTATTCCCAGGGACGTCCGCGCAAGGGCCGTGATTCAAGTTTCGTCAAATTGACGTCGCGCAGTGCGAAGCATGCCATGGCTTTGAAGAGTGCGCCGGGCACATTCGGCGTGGAGAAGACCAGTGAAGTCTTCCATCGTTGAGCCGATCTGTGAATCACTTTTTGCTTGTTGCCGAGCAGGAAGAACCGGGTGAAGTTCTTGCGATCGTCTTCGATGTTCCGCTTCAGTATGACGCCTCCGTAGATGGCCGCCGCCGCCTCCGAAGCGATCGCCGCCGACCTGGCTGGTTGTTCGTCCCGCAGCATTTTCACGCTGCCGGCAGTATCGTAGTAAGGCGTCTTCTCAATCGCTGGGTGCTGATGAAAGAAGGAAAGACATTGGTTGAGAGCCACTGGGTGTGAGAAAACCCGCGCTATATCTTGGAAACGCGTACCCTGCATGGCAATCAACTGGTGGGATATGCGAATGCTGGTTTCGCCAATAATGGGTAGTTCGTATTCGAGAAGATGATCATAATTCTCATGCACGCTGCCATGCAATGTGTTCTCAATCGGCAAGACGGCGTGGGTCGAGTTCCCGCTGCGCAGCGCCTCAAAGACTGCGCCGAAGTGAGGGCAGGGAAGAACGCCCGCGTTCTCGCCCAGCAGCTTTTTTGCCGCGGCATGACTGAACGCTCCAAGCTCGCCTTGAAAGGCGGCGACGAGCTTCTTTCCATGCTCGCTTCTCGGGTTGGAGCGTCGCACCTTAGTTTTTTTCGTCATTGCAAAGATCATTCCGGCGTCTAGCTTCTGCCGACGGGAGTCCCAACAGGTCTAGTACTCGCTCCACACTATGAGCCACCTACTCCGTCACCGTTTGTGGCTTTTCACGGGAGCCAGGGATATTGTGGGCCCACCTAACGTCGCATTGATGGTTGAGTTGGCTGTGACCACCCATGGCGCTGGTTTGGAAGGAACCACTCGTCAGCCGTCTATTTCCTATGTCCGCAATGGGATAGTGGCAATGCGCTAGCGGTTTCCACGTGGTCCCCAGCTTGCCGAGTGTCAGGGAAGCACTCTTCTTGTCGGGCCGGCTTAGAATCGGGTGACTCTCCCAGCCCGCGCGCTCACATAGTTTCTCCAACCGCCGACAGCCGTAGATCGACCCGCTCGTGCCGGTGACACCAACCACAATGCGCAACTTCAACCTCGAATCCCTGTTGTTCTGAAATCAGAACAAATAACAGTTTTCTATGTTACTCTACCCTTTACCTGGGCATGGACATCGGCACGCGGCCACGAACCTGCCGCGTTAGGATGGAGCGCCGAAGTCCTCTCAGGTTTGTCAAATCAATTTACTATAGCAATCGGAGAAGGGCATGGAAGAGCCGGGTCAAAGGCTGAAACGGGAACGAGAGCGCCTCAACCTGAGATACCGCGATGTCGAACAAGCGAGCCAGGCAATCGCCAACCGTCATAGCAATGATGAGTTCATCATCGCGTTGAGCCGACTCGCTGATATTGAAAACAAAGGGACCGTGCCGTCGCTCTACCGGCTCTATAGCCTGTGCGCTATTTACCGTCTCGATCTGAAAGAAGTTCTCCGCTGGTTTGGAATACCACTGGACGACCTGATGCTCGATTCGTCTCAGATCGTCGTTGGGGAGACACATCTGGTCGGATTCGAGGCGCGTAAAGACGGGGACTTGTTGGTACCGATGGCACTTTCCAAAGAAGTCGATTGGCTGGAAACGGGCTATCTGGGTCGGTCCCTGGAGCAATGGGGGCGCTTTCCAATTGAGTCCCTTCAGCACTTAGATCTGGGCCAGTTCCGCTACGGGTTCATCGGCAGCGAAGACTGGTCGATGTACCCAATACTGGCGCCCGGTTCGTTCATCCAGATTGACGAAAGCAAACGGAAGATTGCAGCCGATGGCTGGGCCGATGAATTCGAGCGCCCGATCTACTTCCTCGAACACCGCAGCCGGTACTTTTGTAGCTGGTGCTGCGAGGCCGCCAACTCATTGATTTTATTGTCACATCCGTCTTTTAATAAGTCGGCGGAGGTGCTTCGATTCCCCGCGGAAGTGGAAGTGATCGGGCAGGTTGTCGGGGTCGCTAAGCGTTTGGATCTGGCGAAGCGACGCCGTAGACGTTCTTGAGCAGGCCCAGAATTGCCTCGAAATCTGAAACGTGCTTCTGGCGCTCAGGGCCTTGAATAGAGGCTGGCACCAGGTTCTTGTACGGTGTTAAACGAAGCCAAGCATCAATCAGTTCGCTCTCGTCGACTGGCTCTAAAGCGGAAATGTAGAGCTGCACATCGGTCATCTTTTCTTTCAGAGGCAGGTTGATCCAGTCCTGGAAGATGGACTCATGACTGCGTCGAAGAGCTCGATTGGCGTCGGCGCTGGAAGTGTTCAAGGTCAGCCCGAAGTGTTCGTAGCGTCCGGTATCGGGATGTCGCAGCCCTGCCAGGTAGACAAGGCGACCGTAAGCGCTGACAATGTGGGCTAGCGTGCGCTGCCACAAGTCATCAAGGGCTTCCCGTTCTTTACTGCTTACCCGCGTTCCGAACATTGAACTTAATCGATCATACACTAGAAAACAGTGTGTTTCCGCTCGCCACATCTCAATCCGGTACTACATGTTCGCTTTTCAGAAAAAGCGTTCACTCGGTGGCGTCGGTACCACCTAGTTCGCTAGTGTTTAAACAGGCTAATTGGGTGTCTACCCCCAACTTCTAAGCCATTGATTATAGGCGGATAAGACAGATGAAAACAACCCTCACTCTCGCTGCACTTTTGAGTGTTTCAACGGCGACTCTAGGAGCTGCTACGCTCCATCGTGGGGTGCCCTCCGAACAGTTGGGCACCTCGGGTACTATAACCGATGGTACTTCGACCGGTATGCGGGGCTTCGCGCCACTGCCGATTCCCGACCCGGGCTCGCCGTTTCCGCCGGCCTCAAACTTGACACCGCTGCCGATTCCCGACCCAGGCTCACCGTTTCCGCCGTCTTCAAACTTGACACCGTTACCGATTCCCGACCCCGGCTCACCGTTTCCGCCGGCTTCAAACTTGACGCCGCTGCCGATTCCGGATCCAGGCTCACCGTTTCCGCTGGCTGCAAACTTGACGCCGTTGCCGATCCCGGATCCGGGCTCACCGTTTCCGCCAGCTGCAAACTCGACGCCATTGCCGATTCCCGATCCAGGCTCGCCGTTTCCGCCCACGGCACGATAGGCGGCCAGAGCCAGCTCTTGCCTTACTTCCGCTGACTTTATCCACCACGAACATCGCTCCTGCGACGTTTTTTGGTTTCTCATAGTCTTTCGCCAGACGGTCTGGACTGGCGGAAGAAAATGTGATTTATCTTATACCACTCAATCTTGTTAGGATGAAAGCGGCGACTTCTTGAATGGAGTTTAAAGACATTCTCTTTTGGGCGAACGCGGGGCTCACTTTGGTCCTCATGGTTCGGCTTGTCCGCTTGAACCTCCGGGGTGTTTTCCGCCAATTCCTGTTCTTACTGCTGGCTGATCTGCTGGTTCTCTGTCTGACTTCTGCGATGAAGATCGAGGGCTCGTGGGTCCGTTACCACCTCGACTATCGAGTGGTTTACCGGCTGTCTGTTGCTTTGGAAACGGCTATCACCGTCTGGATCGTCTTTGCGCTCCTGCGGTCTATTATGCTTCGGTTTCCGGGCATCCTCAAGCTCTCCCGAAGAGTCCTGGCAGCCACTGTTCTGGTAGCCGTTTGCCTCGGGTTGGTTCTTGTTGGCGTACAATCGCGGCTCGACAAGACCGCCGTCGCCAAGGCGAAGAAGGAGGAGATGACGAAGGACCGGGATGCCCAACGGAAAGAACTTGAGAACGCGAAGGTAGCTCCTACGTCGTCGGCCAAAGAGGACCAGCTATTTTCCTCCGTGTACCAGACGATGACCGTCGATCAAACCGTCAGCACCGTCCTGCTGCTAAGTCTCGTGGCTATGCTGCTGTTCCTGCTCTGGTTCCCCGTCGATGTGCCCAGAAACACCGTGATCTTTAGCGCAGGATACCTCATCTTCTTTGCAGTCAAGAGTTTAAGCCTCTTCTTTCGATATTTTTCTTCCGAGGCTTTACCCTCCATTAATGTCTCGATTCAGCTTGTCACTGCTGCCTGTTACCTTTACTGGCTATTCTTCCTAACCCTCGGCGGTGAAACAGCGCCCGTCCGCCTCGGCCATCGGTGGAAGCCGCAGGAGCAGGAGCGCCTGCTAGTTCAACTGGATGCAATCAACGCAACACTACTGCGGTCGGCGCGGCCGCCCAAAGCGCGTCTCAATGTAATGTAAAATACAGTTAGGTAAAATTAACAGAAATCGGCGCTTTCGTCGCTGAATTTTGTTGAAATGCCGATCAGGTATCAGGTAAGCTCAATTTCGGAGTTCCAGATTTGTCGATTGCTGTCTATATAGCCCTGTCTATAATTCTTGGCCTAGGGCTCTGCGGTACAGTTCCCGTGTTACGGAGGCTATATCGCAAACCCCTAATGGATGAGATTACCCCGGAATGGCTGGAGGGCTTTTCCTTGGATCGATATCGCTCGATGTCGAGTCTTCTGAGCAATGACGATTTCGCCTTTCTGTCTCGACAGCCTGGTTTTGATCTGAGTCTGTATAAGAAGCTGCGCCGCGAACGCTTGGCGATTTTTCGGCAGTACCTGGATCGGCTGATCATCGACTTCAATCGCCTGCATGTCACCGCGCGCGCTTTAGTCGCCAGCAGCCCTCAGGACTCCTCTGACGTTGCCACCAAGCTCATCGCTGTGCAATTCCAGTTCTTCAAAGCCGTACTCCGAACTGAGCTATCGTATAGCCTCTGTCGTCTCGGCATCTGCACAGTTAACGTGCGACTTCTACTGGAGCCTCTCCAGGCACTCAGCGAGCACCTCACGGAACTGGCTGTTCCGGATTTCGCCTGAAAACCTTCAGGCTCAAGTCACACTTTAGAGGCCGTCTCAACAAACCTTCGCAGGCTTGCCTTTGCTATCATATAACCTGAGAACTGCTTCTCGGCCTCCCGAAACTCGGGTGTATGGATGCATCTCCGCAAAGCCCGGTAATCGGTTGGATAGCGCAGGTGAAGCATTTCGTGGAACATCACGTACTTCACGGCGAGGGCTGGAGCTTCGGGCGAATCAAGCAGCCCGCTTAGAATGATCACATTGTGTGATGGATCGTAATGTCCGAGAGTTGAACGTGACGGCCTCAGGCTCCAGCCTAGCTGCGGCTGCGACATCAATCCGCTGAAGTGCGCAAAATTGAGTTCGTCAAACAAGTCACATAGATTGTAATAACGGCCCTTCGGATCGCGATATCGTTTGCGGCCGCGTTCCTGTTTCACTTGCTGTAAGGTTCGTCGAATATCGGAGCGGTTCAAATAGCGACGATAAACCGCGACCTGGCTGCGGTCCGGGCACCGGCGATACAGCTTTGAAATCAGAATGTGAGCGAGCGCGTCCTGGACGGCCGAAGGAGCGCTTTCGAGCAGGTCGCTGATTTCTACCAATAGGTGACCACTCGACAGCCGGATCCGGCTATTGGCGTTGGCATATCGTTTGAAATGCACGGTCACAGTCGGCACGGGCGCGTGCGGTTTTAAATCTCGAAAAACTCTTCTGTATGCTTCTTCAGGCTTCTCGAAAAGGGTCGTTGCCTCGACGTGCATTTCCCCGAATGTAGCATGTCGCATGGCGGCAAGGTGCCGAGGATTCCATGAGAATGCCTCCGGTTTCGGGCAGTCGTAGTAGCTAGCGCGCAGTCGCCAGCGGGCGCTCCGTTGACTTCGGAGACGCTGGCTCTGGATCGGTCGCGGGGCCTTTAGCTTTGCCCTGCGCCGCTCTTATTGGAGCAGGTTTCGCTTGTGAAACCGCTTCGCGATGGGCGTACTCGCGGAGAACGCGTTTCACGTATTGCTGCGTCTCGAGGTACGGCGGGACATTTCGAAAACGATCCACGGCGGCGGGGCCGGCATTGTACGCTGCCAATGCCAAGCGTGAGTCCCCCTTATAGCGAATCAGAAGTTGCCGGAGATACCGAGCACCTCCCTCGGCATTATCTTCCTCTCGATCCGGCAAGACGCCCAGCTCTGCCGCCGTTTGCGGCATCAGTTGCATCAGACCGACGGCGCCTTTGGGTGACCGCGCCTTCAGCTGAAACCCTGACTCCACGTAGGCAACGCTGAGCACAAAGTTCGCGGGAAGTCCCTCAGCCAGGCTTGCTTCTGAAATCAACTGAATCGGGTCGCGGCTGGCGGCAGCAGGCAACTCATTCCCGGTTTTCTCGTTGTGTTGCTCGGCCGGAGGACTCAGCGTCTCGATGGACACAACCTGATCCGCCTCCACCTCAATCGTTCCGCCGGCTTGTTCGAGCACCACGGAACTGCCCACTTGGCGGTGAGAATTAGCTGCCAATTGAAAACCGTTTGTGAGCGAGATCAGTTCGGTGGCATTCAGCGGCGCGATGCCGGCCATGCTCAGTGCCAGAATGAACGGAAGACGTAGTGGTGTTTGCTTAGGCAGAAGTTTTCAGCGCCTCCTCTGATCTCCTAGCCATTGTGGCATCATTTCCGTCGGACACCAGAAGTTCCCGCTCCAACAACGTGGTGCAGGCGACTGACCGGGCAGCAATCTCTGCTAGATTACTGTTCTTCCCATAGCGTGACGAAAACAAATCGGAGACATCCTGCAACTGCTGCCGGATGGCCGATAGATACCGGGACATGGCCGCTTGCTCTTCCCGGCTGAGTGGATACAGCACGTCGCCTCCAGAAGCGCCAGTTTTTCTCTGGACCGACCTCCACGCTTCCTTGCATTGGTCGAGGTATTAAATCCAACACATATTATTCTCGCAAGTTTTTTTGTGGGCGGCTGTCATACAACCAACAGTGAGCACTACCAATTTGGTTCCCTCTAGAATCCATCTTCGAGAAACGCGATGTCTCCTCATTTCCGGCTCTGTCCCGCCGACGCAGCTACAATAAGCCTTCATGGGAAATGTCGCCAGCCTCGCCTGCAGCTTGTGCAACCGGCCGTATTCGCCCGGCCAGCTTCTGAATCTGTGCGAGTGTGGCGGACCGTTGCTCGTTCACTATGACTTGAAGGCCCTAGGCATCTCGAATCCGCAGGCGTTGGTGTCGTCGCAAGTTCCCAGCATGTGGCGCTACGAAAAGGTGCTTCCTGCGTATGCAAAAGATGCCGTGACTCTCGGCGAAGGGTGGACCCCGCTGGTGCGGCTCAATCGGCTGGCAGGCGAGCTGGGCGCTCACGACCTTTGGCTCAAAGATGAAGGCCAGAATCCAACCGACTCCTTCAAGGCTCGCGGCCTTTCGACGGCGGTCACGATGGCGAAGAAGTTGGGCGTCACGAAGCTTGCGATACCGTCCGCGGGTAATGCCGCCAGCGCACTGGCCGCGTACGCCGCCGTGGCTGGCATGGAGGCACATATCTTCATGCCAAACGATGTGCCGCAAGCGAACTTTATCGAGTGCAAAGCTTACGGCGCCCACGTGACGTTGGTGGACGGCTTTATCAATGATTGCGGTCGCATTGTCGCCGAGCGCAAGACAGCGGAAGGCTGGTTCGATGTCAGCACTCTGAAAGAGCCGTATCGGATTGAGGGAAAGAAAACCATGGGCTACGAGCTAGCCGAGCAATTCGGCTGGCAGCTGCCCGATGCAATTCTCTATCCGTGCGGCGGTGGCGTGGGCTTAATCGGAATGTGGAAGGCCTTCCATGAGTTGGAAGAGCTTGGGATCACCGGCGCGAAGCGGCCCAAGATGATCGCGGTTCAGGCAGCCGGGTGCCAGCCACTGACCCGGGCTTTCAAAGCCGGAGCCGCCCGCAGCGAACTCTGGAACGACGCTTATACGGTGGCCAGCGGGTTACGCGTGCCCAAGCCGCTGGGAGACTTCCAGATTCTGAACGCGATCCGGGAAAGCGAAGGCACCGCCATTTCCATTACCGACGAAGAACTGCTGGATGCAGGCATTGCTCTCGCCGAACGAGAAGGCATCTTTCCTGCTCCGGAAGGAGGCGCTTGCGTCGCGGCCGCCGCACAATTGTTGAAGAGTGCATTCCTCAAGCCCGACGACCGGATTGTGATCTACAATACAGGCTCGGGACTCAAATACCTGGAAGCGTATTCGACGCGCTATCCGCGTAACAGCGGCGGCGAGCAGGACAAATTGGGCGGTCTGATCACACCTCGGTGACGATATTACTCGCGCTTACGCCGACCGCGGTCAACCGAGGCTTTTACGGGCTTTTACGCTTTCAAAGCTCGCGTACTTTGTGCGAACATATAGGGGTGCTTTTGGTGTTGTCAGTTTTCCCCGCAAAGAGACCCCTCACTTGTCGGCGCCCCAGAAAGCTTTCATCCCCATTACACAGTTAGGAGAATTGAGTGACTAAGCTGTTCGTGGGGAATCTGCCCTACAAAGCGACTGAATCGGACATAGAAGCTTTCTTTGCGGAGGCTGGTATTCACGTCGACAGTGTAAATATTTTGCGCGATCGTTTCAGTGGTGAGGCTCGCGGGTTTGGTTTTGTAGAGATTAATGACGACGCGGTAGCCGTGCAGGCTGCTGAGGCCTGTAATGGCCGTCAGTTAATGGGTCGGGCCCTAGTTGTCAATGAAGCTCGCCCGCCTGAGCGCCGTGAGCGGCCCGCTGGTGGCGGTGGCGGTGGTGGCCGTCAGCGCGATTTCGGCGGTAGCAAAAATCGCTGGTAATTCTACTTAACACAGCTAGTAATTTTACTAAATTCCTCTGTGTTCTAACTTCATGGTGGCGACGCAACCAACGATAGTGGCGCCCCTTCGGAGCGGATACCTTTCGCAGTTCTCCAACAACTTACTCAGCTTCGTAGCAGTGTTAAGCCGCGCGCGGCAGCTTTTCTTTGCTTTTCTTAGCGGTTTCTCTCGGGCGCAGGATACGAATTCAGCCGCGGAGGAAGGGCATCTGGCTCCAGGAGCCATACCGCGCGATCAGGATAGTAGCGCTCCAGCACCAGGTTCTCTTCGGCGCCGAGATCCAGCGCCATCATCACCCTCGCTTTGTCAATGTCGGCATCATTGTGAAGCCATTCATGGTAGCCATGCCCAACCCAGTAGCGCACGAACACAAGCTGCTTACCGGGCGCTCGGGCCAGTTGCGTGTCAATGGCGATGCGATGCTCGGGGTCGCCGTGGCCGATGATGTCCCATCCTTCGTAGGGCCCCATGGCGCTTAGAGTTCTCTCGTCGCCCAGTGCGTTGACTCCATACCAAAAGAGAAAATGCACACCGCACAGGATGACGATCCATCGCGTGGCGACGGCATTGAGTCGGAACAGTCGCTCCAGCCCGGTTACAGCCGCCAACACTACCAGGCACGCCGCCGCGGCCACGTAGTGTGGGAAGAAGTAAACGTAGAAGTTGGAGCCGAGCGCGAACAGCACCAGCGTGACGGCCAGCCACGCTATGCGGAACTCGCGGACGCGCAGGAGAAAAAACGGTAGCGCGAGGAAAAGCGGCGGAAGAAGAAAGAAGCGTGCAAACGGAAGCCGGCTGACCAGCCGAGCTATGAATCCGGGCGTAGCGTCGTGCGCCGCGGATTGGCCTTCGTAATAGAGTTGCTGCGCCGCTGTCAGCTGCGAGTGCGGAATCGGCTTGGGCTGGAACGTAAACGTGGTGGGCACGCCATACTGATAGCGGCTCAGCGAGTACGGCAGAGTCGTCCAGCTTCCCGTGACAGCGCGGTTATGAAGGGCGAGCAGTGCGAAAGCGGGCAAGACGGCCAGCCCGACGATAGGCGCCACCTTCACGAATCGTCGCAGCGCCCGGATAAAGAACAGCGCAACCGCCACGTCCAGGATCACCGATTCATAGGGACGGGATAGCATCTGCAGGCCAACGCCCAGACCCAGCAAAACAGCGTCGCGAGTCTGGCCGCGTTCCTGCAGCCTCGGCAACGCGCCGAAAACAAGGCATCCCGCCATCGCGGAAACCGCACCGCCCCAGTAGCAATTCATCCAGTAGCTCAACGGACCAAACTCGCAAACCGCAAGCAGCCCGCCGAGCAAAGCCCATCCGGGCGTGGTCCAGCCGCGCAGCATCCAGTAACACAGTGAGCAGAACAGGGCCACCGAGAGCACGACGCCCGCCCACGGGAGGTGAAAAAACACTTGGCCCCCAGCCAGCGCCAGCGCGGGGCCGAGCGGGTAGATCGAACTGTAGGCTGGCTCCTGCAAAACGAAGTTCGTCTCGAAGAACTGGTGCAACGGATGCGGCGGATTGGCCAGGCGCAAATGGGCCAACGTGTCACCCAGCAACAAGTAACTGAAATCGTCCGCGCCCTGCGGAGTCGGTACCGGATGCGACGGCAGCAGGGCCAGTCGAAGTGCGATCGTCAGCCCGGCCAGGAACAGCATCGACCAGCCCGGCTTTCGCGCGAGCTTTTGGGCATAGGGCTCAATGGGCGCTCGCGCCACCAACAGAATGACCAGCAGGACCCCGACCGCCAGCTCGATAAAGTCGCTTGCCCCGAAGCCGAGGGGATTGTGCAACGGCAGGAACGACCGGAAGAGATCACCGAAAGACATAGCAGGTCACGCAGCCAGGGAGGTTGCCGCGAGCACGATCGTCTGGCCGTCGGAATCCATGCCGTTAATCTAACAGGCACCGCCTGGCAAACGGCTTCCAACTTTATGGCTGATGGAGGCGTCATTCTATAGACTATGGTTATAGGGTGGGGTGCAACTGACAGAGTCAACGTGCGGATAATGAGGAAACTGCGCGCATTTGGCACACTGTTCTGCGCGGCGGTTCTGGTCGCCGGAACGCAGCTCTCGGCGTCTTTTTTTTACCCGCACACCAAGAAACAGCCCAGCTACAAGATTTCGCATAAGAACAAAAGCGTCACGCATCTTTACGGCGGTAATAAGAAGAATCAATTTCGGACTCAGCGGCCGCATTCCCACGCCCCGAAGAAGACACAGCCACCCACTGGATAATCGCTGCAGCGGTTGGTAGGGTGGTCCCCTGGACTGCAATCGGTACCCCGCCGATTTGCCGAGGCGTTCGCGATAGGCCCGCGTCTCGCGCCGTCGTACCCAGTTGAAGCGAACTGCTGTGTGTCATTCTCAAGAGTCGTCTGCCTCTGCCTATAAGGCACCCAAAGGCGAAAGACATGGAGATCACTACCGATGGGTTTCGGCAATCCTTGCAGTTGATGTCCCCAAACACGGGCCTCAGTCAGGCGAACCTGCCTTACAATCGCCCCGCGCTAGAAGCCGTGAAAGCAATCAACGAGACTGAACTGTTCGGCCATGATCGGGAGCTGGTGCTCGCGCGGGATCCGACGACCCGGCAAAACATGATCCGGATTGTCAGTAGGTCGAATGGTCAGATCATTGGCCAAATTCCGAGCGAAACAGCACCGCAATTGGCTGCGTTCTTGCAGCCCAGATAGCGACCGCGCTAGATGCGCTCGAGGATTCTCAGAATCTCGCTGGCATTATTCGGCACCACCGTAGGCCGGTTGCCGAAATCGGGACGAATCGGCGCGCCCTGTGGCGTCTTCAACTCGCCCGTGTGGTAGCGGTAAATATAGTCAGGATCTTTCAATACGTTGCCGGTCAGCACGGCCACCACGTTCTCATCCCGGCCGATGATGTTCCGGGCGACCAGCTTCCTGATGCCGGCTAGTGTTGCCGCCGACGCCGGTTCGCACCCTATGCCGGTCTTCCCAATCACTGCCTTCGCATCGGCGATCTCCTGTTCGCTGGCCGATTCCACAATCCCACCAGTCTCCCGCAACACATGCCACGCCTTGGGCCACGAAACGGGATCACCAATCCGGATTGCCGTGGCCAAGGTCTCCGGCGCTCGAACTGGTTGAAACGCGTCCGGCCGCGGCGCTTTCATGAATTCGAAGAATGGCGCAGATCCTTCCGCCTGCACCACGCCGATCTTTGGAACTGTCGTGATCAATCCCGCCTGATGCAACTCTGCAAATCCTTTTCCGAATGCCGAGGTATTACCCAAGTTACCGCCAGGAACCACTACCCAGTCGGGCACCCGCCAATCCAACTGGTCCAGAAGCTCGATGGCCATCGTCTTCTGTCCTTCGATTCGAAACGGATTGATCGAGTTCAACAGGTACACGTCGGAGCGCTCGGCAATGTCGCGGACCAGCGCCAGGATCTCATCGAAGTTCGCTTCCACCTGCAGCGTCAGCGCTCCGTATTCCAGCGCCTGCGCCAGCTTGCCGAATGAGATGTTGCCGTGAGGCAAAAAGATCACCGGCGTCAGCCCGGCAGCGCTGGCATAGGCTGCCATCGAAGCGGACGTGTTTCCGGTGGAGACGCAGGCCACGCGCTGCTTTCCGAGGCGGCGCGCCTGAGTTACGCCCACGGTCATTCCGTTGTCTTTGAAAGATCCCGTTGGGTTGAAACCCTGGTGCTTGAACGTGATCCGGTCGAGTCCCGCATATTCCGCCGCGCGCGCCGATTCCAGCACGGGCGTGTTGCCTTCGCGCAGCGTTACTACATCGACCGCCGAATCCAGAAACGGCATCATTTCGCGATAGCGCCAGACGCCGCTCTGGTTCATCGGCTGGTTGTCCATGCGCCGGGCGCGCCAGACGCGTTTCCAAAGTTCCGTATCAGCCAAGCTCCAGTCGTACGTGACTTCGAGTAGTCCTCCGCAGCGCGGGCATTGGTAGATCACTTCGGTCAGCGGATAGCGCGCCCGGCAGTTCGGCTCAAAGCATGTTAACGCTGCCGATGCGGCTAGCTTTTCGCACCCGTTGGCATAGAGCGCAGCCGGGCCCATCGCCGCCGTTGTCTCAAGCGTAGAGCTTTGCATGAATGTCTCATTATAGGAAGCAAGCTGGCTCGGCCGGTAAAACAGGACGGTATTGCTCCGGTACCGCGGGCTGGATCGGCGGTTCACGCCTAATGCTCGGTCTAATCCTTGCAGTATGATGGGCGTATGCTCCGCTACCATGTCGCCTTCCACCTTCCACGCGCGGTAGGCGAAATGGTGGTCGCAGAGGTCCTCGATTTTCCTGGAGCCGTCAGGCAGGGTTTCGATTTGCCCGACGCCCGTCTGATGATCGCCAGCGCTATGGAGGATCTAGCTCAATGTCTCCTGGAGGAAGGCAAGCCCTTGCCGTCTCCTAACCCGAGCGCGGCTACCGATGCCGACTTGATCGAGCTCTTACTGCTCTCCATCCATGTCGGGACGCCCTGAGCTTGAAGAGGCATGAACTGATCGGCCACCTGCAGCAGCAGGGGTGTCGGTTGGATCGCGAAGGCGGTCGCCAAACAATCTATACCAATCCGGCCAACGGCGCGAAGGCCCCGGTCCCGCGTCATGCCGAGATCGACAATCGCCTGTCCGTAAGATCTGTCAACAACTCGCGATCGCTCCGATTCGGTGACTGCTCGTGCCGACCGGCCGACACTGAAAACGGATGGAACCTGGTCAGCTCTTTTCCAAAAGCGTCCTTTGCGAAGCACGCGTCCTGAGTTCTTACGACGAATTCAGGCAAGCCTCAGTATTGTTTCCTTCAAGCTGATGAAGCTTGCGTCTTAGCTCGCGAATCCCTTCTGCGTTGCACCAGCTGCCTCTGACAGTCCTCGGATATTCGCTCGAAATAGCTAAGCAGAACCGTTGAATAGCTTCCAGGTCTGTCGCGGCAAAGTAGAAATGTCCCCTTTTAGCAAAGTAGAAATGTCCCCCTCGATTTCAGAGATCGTTCCCATCCCCTCTCGCGCGCATTGTGTAGCTTGCGGCGGAACCCGTCAAGGCTTCCCTTCGGCGCGCGCAAAACGCGGCGCACGGCCTTGACTGAACCCCGCCGCAACCTGAAACCACCTTCTCTTGATAAGAGGGAATGGGAGCCTTTGGAATGCCTGCCAGGGGACGTTTCTACTTTGCTCGGGATGGGGACATTTCTACTTTGCCCCGACAAATAGCTTCCAGGTCTCGATAGCCGGCGGGAAGCGAGATAAAATCATCCCAATCCGATTCTTCACCTGTGTCGTCAAGGAAATTTCGTATGGTGCGGATGACGTATGCACGCTGCTCTTCGTATGTTGGTTTCGTGGGTTTCTTCTCCGGCAAAACGTGACACCCGCCTCCACCATCTCATAACAGTCGGCATTGTGAGGAACGCAGTCCGGTTTGAAGAGCCTGCCTCGTCGACAATGTTACGTTGGTCGTCGAGCGATCACCCACATGTTGACTGTCCACCTCGAGCAAGGTGTCGTCTCTCTGCGCGATGGCCCGGTACCGGAGCGCCCATCGGGCTTTGCTCGGATCCGAATGCTCGTCGCTGGTATCTGCAACACGGATCTTGAACTGCAACGTGGCTATTATGGCTTCGCCGGAACGCCGGGCCACGAGTTCGTCGGTGTCGTGGTGGAGGCCGATCGGCAAGACCTTGTGGGCAAGCGTGTTGTCGGCGAGATCAGTCTATCTTGCGGCCAGTGTGAATGGTGCCATCAGGGTCTCGGGCGGCACTGTCCGAATCGCACAGTGCTTGGGATCGTGCAACATCCTGGCGCATTTGCCGAATACATTCTGTTGCCGGAGCGCAATCTACATATCGTCCCGGATTCCATCCCGTCCGAACAGGCGGTCTTCATTGAGCCTCTCGCGGCCGCCTGCGAGATTCTTGATCAGATACAAATCCCCCAAGGCGGCCGGGTTGCCGTTCTCGGCGACGGAAAGCTCGGCCTCTTGATTTCTCAGGTGCTCGCAGCACACGGTGCTCATGTGATTCACTATGGCCGCCACGCCGCGAAGCTCGCGATCGCGGCGGCCTCCGGAGTGGAGGCCATTCAGGTTTCTAGCGACTTGAAGCTCCCGCAGGCAGAGTTCCAATACGTCGTCGACGCAACTGGCTCGCCGGAAGGTCTGCGTGCGGCGGTTAGGATGGTGCGTCCGCTCGGCACCGTCATTATGAAGTCGACCGTCCACGGTGAGGTTGCCATCGATACAGCAGGCATCATCGTCAACGAAATCACCTTGGTCGGCTCGCGCTGCGGGCGGTTTGAGCCGGCCATCCAGCTGCTGAAGCAGGGAAGTGTCCATGTCGCCCCGCTTCTATCCAACGAATTCCCATTGAGCCGCGCACCAGAAGCCTTCGGTCGCGCCGCCCAGCGCGGTGTCCTCAAGGTGCTGCTTCGGACAAGCTAAGCCGTGGCCCAGCCCTTCAGACGTTGCTGAACAAAGCAAGAACCGCTCGTTCACACTCACGGCTCCGAAGCAGCTGTGTTTGCTTGCAACGAGCTGGCGATTCCCGACAGTGAGGGAGCGGGTGAGCGAGGTCCTTTTCAGCCACGTCGTTCAGGCTGTAGTTGGCGAAGGGCTGCCGATCGTCGAACTCGCGATGGGCAATGCCCGCTTCGCCACGGGCGACGACAGCACCAGACTCGTCGTCGGGTCGCCGTACGGCAAAAGGCTTTCGATGAGTTTCTCGAGGTCATCCATGGAAGCCACCGAAACTTTCAAAAGGAACGCGTCACCGCCCGTTGTGTGATGACACTCCTCCACTTGGTCGAGCGTTTTCACGAACGCGAGAAACTTCCGGTAGTTACCGCCTGAGCAGGTAAAGCGGATGAAGCCCAGGATCGGCAAGCCGAGCACTTCCCGGTCAATCTCGACCGAATAGCCTTGAATGATTCCCGTCTCCTCAAGCCGCCTCAGCCGCTCTGCCGTGCGAGTTTGGGAGAGGCCGATCTGCCGGCTTAAATCGGCTACCGACGCTCGCACGTTGCCCTGGAGCGCCTTGAGGAGGTTTCTCCCGTATTGGTCCATCAAGACAGCAGATTTCATCCTAGATGCCGGCTAAATAGGTCAAACACTCTTCCCATTCTGTCAGAAACGGTGCTTTATGTCTTCCAGGCTGGCGCTCCAAGGCGTTACCGTGAAATCAACATGCTTGAGCTCTCAGGTCAGTCGCTGACTCTTCGCCAGATCGACGCGGTTGCAAACGGCGAGGCCGTTGGCCTGTCTGATATGGCTCGATGTCGTATCCGAGCATCGCGTGAAGTGGTCGAGCGCCTGTTGGTGCAGAAACAGGTTGTCTATGGAGTCAACACCGGCTTTGGAAAGCTGGCCGACGTTCATATCCCCGATTCAGATCTCGACGCCCTTCAATTGAATCTCGTCCGCAGCCATGCCAGCGGCCTTGGCTCGCCTCTTTCGGTCGCCGAGACACGTGCGATGATGCTGCTGCGAGCAAATGTGCTCGCGCTCGGCTACAGCGGTTGCCGGGTCGAGATTGTCGAGGCTCTCCTCGCCATGTTGGATTGCGGGGTCTATCCGATCATTCCGGAGAAAGGATCCGTGGGCGCCAGCGGCGATCTCGCTCCCCTTGCGCACCTGGCGCTCGGTTTGATTGGTGAAGGTGACTGTCTCTTTCGCGGCACGGTTCAAGAGAGTGCGGCAGCCTTGCAAGTTGCCGGGCTCAGACCCGTGCGTCTTGCTGCCAAGGAAGGCCTCGCTCTCCTGAACGGCACGCAAGCGATGTGCGCTGTCGGTGGGCTCGCGTTGCTTCGCGCACAGAGGGTCGCCGCGCTTGCCGATCTGGCAGGTGCCATGACGCTCGAATCGGTGCTCGGCACGCCCGTTGCCTTCGACGCCCGCATACACACCGCGCGTCCGCACGAGGGCCAGCTGGCCGCGGCCGCCCATCTCCGGGAAATCCTGGCGGACAGCGAGATTCGCCGCTCACATCTGACCGGCGATCCCCGTGTCCAAGACGCCTACAGCCTGCGGTGTATGCCACAGGTTCACGGCGCCACTCGCACTGCCCTCAATCACGCCCGCCAGGTCGTCGAAGTGGAGAGCGGCTCAGCCACTGACAATCCACTGGTCTTTGCGGAGACCAGCGAAGTTTTGAGCGGCGGCAATTTTCACGGCGCTCCGCTGGCGTTGGTTTACGACTACGCGGCGATGGCTCTCACGGATCTGATGAGCATCACCGAGCGCCGTATCGACCGGCTCATCAATCCCGACTTGAACGAAGGCCTTCCGCCGTTCTTGAGCGCCCATCCCGGCATCTCCTCTGGTTACATGATTGCCCATGTTTGCGCTGCCGCCTTGCTGAGCGAAGCCAAGGTACTGTCACACCCTGCCTGTACCGACAGTGTTCCGACCTCGGGCGGCAAGGAAGATCATGTCTCCATGGGCATGACGTCAGCGCTGAAACTCAGGCAGATTGTAGACAACGCCGAACACGTTTTGGCCATTGAGCTGATCACGGCGGCTGAAGGACTGGAGTATCGCGCTCCGCTGCGTTCTTCGCAGATCATCGAGAGAGCCCGCCAGCTCATCCGTTCTTTTGTGCCCCGTCTCACCGTCGATCGTCCGCCGTCGCGCGATATCCAATCCATCACCCAGGCGATCCGTCGTGGTGTCTTCGATGAGTTTTGTGAATAGCAGCCGGGTAAGCAAACGTGAGCAAATAGAAGAAAAGAGGTCAAGTAATGATCGAGACGGCGATGCAAGTGAAGGCACCACGCGGGACGGAAAGAAGCTGCAAGGGATGGCACCAGGAAGCAGCGCTACGCATGCTCATGAACAATCTCGACCCGGACGTCGCCGAGCGTCCCGACGATCTCATCGTCTACGGCGGAACGGGCCGCGCGGCGCGCAACTGGGAGGCGTTTCATGCCATCGTGCGCTCGTTGCGCAGCCTGGAAAACGACGAGACGCTGCTGATCCAATCCGGCAAGCCGGTCGGCATCTTCCGCACCCATCCTGAGGCTCCTCGCGTCCTGCTCGCGAATGCAAACCTGGTCGGGCATTGGTCGAACTGGGACGAGTTCAACCGCCTCGACAAACTCGGCTTGACGATGTATGGCCAAATGACAGCCGGCTCCTGGATCTACATTGGCAGTCAAGGTATCGTCCAGGGCACTTACGAAACATTCGCCGCCGCCGCTCGAAAGCATTTTGGCGGCTCGTTGCAAGGCAAACTGGTTGTTTCGGGTGGAATGGGCGGAATGGGCGGTGCTCAGCCGCTGGCTGCCACCATGAATGGCGCTTGCTTTCTCGGCGTGGACGTCGATCCGGCCCGCATCGAAAAGCGCGTGAAAACGGGCTACTGTGACCACCTCGTTCATTCCCTGGATCAGGCCCTATCAATCCTAAATGAAGCTCGGGCCGACATTCGGGCGGTCTCGGTAGGGCTGGTCGGCAACTGTGCCGACGTTTTACCGGAACTGGTTCGACGCAACTTCGTGCCCGATATCATTACGGATCAGACCAGTGCCCACGATCCGCTGAACGGATATGTTCCGCAAGGCCTCACCCTCGCCGCGGCTACCACGTTTCGTCAAGCCAATCCGAACGAATATGTTCGTCGATCCATGTCGTCCATGGCGCGCCATGTTGAGGCCATGCTGGCCCTGCAGAAGGCCGGCGCAGTGGCCTTTGATTACGGAAACAACCTCCGCACCTTCGCAAAAGATGCCGGTGTGGCGAACGCGTTCGATATCCCCGGCTTTGTTCCGGAATACATTCGCCCCATGTTTTGCGAGGGCAGTGGCCCCTTTCGCTGGGTTGCGCTGTCCCGCGATCCCGAAGACATCTACCGGACAGACCGGCTCGCTCTCGAACTGTTCGCGGGCGACAGCGATCTTGTCCGTTGGATTCGGCTGGCGCGCGAACGAATTCAGTTCCAAGGCCTGCCAGCGCGAATCTGCTGGCTGCGCTACGGTGACCGCGCGCGCTTTGGGCTCGCCATAAATGCCCTGGTTCGCACCGGCGAGCTGAAGGCGCCGATTGTAATTGGCCGCGATCACCTCGACACCGGCTCGGTCGCCTCGCCGTATCGCGAAACGGAGGGCATGCGCGACGGTTCCGATGCCATCGCCGATTGGCCTCTGCTAAACGCCCTCGTCAATACGGCGGCCGGCGCCTCTTGGGTCTCTATTCATAACGGAGGTGGTGTCGGCATCGGCTATTCGCAGCACGCGGGCATGGTTGTCGTCGCCGATGGAACTGAGGAGAGTGACCGCCGCCTGAGCCGCGTCCTCACCTCCGACCCGGGAATGGGAATCATCCGCCATGCCGACGCAGGGTATCCCACAGCCATACATGTCGCCGAGCGCCTGGGCGTCAAGGTCCCCATGCTCAGCACTGAACCGCACGCGTCGAGTGTGCGCGAAAACTTCAGCACAGAACCGCGCGCGTCAGCAAGCGGATTTCTGCCGTTGTCTCCAACACCGAAACCTGGGCATGGGAGCGCGGATTGACTCCTCCCTCCGTCCGGGATTTGACTCTTCAACAATTCGAGGACCGCATCGCCAATGACTCTCCCACTCCCGGCGGTGGCGCGCTCGCTGCGGTGGCGGTGTCGTTTGCCGGCGCACTGCTGCAGATGTGTCTGGCGATCACTGAAAAGAAGCGACCAGGTGCCGCTGTCACTGCGCTCAAGGAACGAACCGTCGAACTTATCGCGCTTTGCCGCGGAACGGCCGACGAAGACATCGCCGCATTCGACTCCTACATTGCTGCCTTGCGGCTCCCTACGGCTGACGATGAGGAAAGAACTACACGCGACGCAGCTCGCCACTCCGCTCTGATCGAATCCGCGCGAGTCCCGCTTGAGGCTGCAGGGCGCGCGCTGGATCTGGCCGAATTGGCCATCGGTGCCGAGCGCGAAGTACTAGGCGTTGTGCTGAGCGACCTGGGAACCTCTTTGGAGTTTCTCCGCGCCGCAGCGAGATCACTCCTACTGAATGTCGAAGCTAATGTGCGAGGCCTTAAACCAACGGAAGACGAAGACACCGAGCGTCTCTTGGATCTGTACGGGGAAGTTTTTGCCAGATATTCTCGTCTCGACAGCAGCCTCACTGGCAGCCTGGCGCAGATCGCAGCTCGCGCGAAGGAAGGCTAGTCATTGAATTCGTGAGTCCCGCCACGAAACGTTTGCCGTCACTAACTGCAGCCAGATTCTGACGCTCGCGGGTCCCGCCCGCCCGCGCATCAACGAAGAGCTGAGGGAGCTGTCGATCCTTCCGGACGGCGCATTACTCGTTCGCGACGGAAAAGTCGTCGCGGCTGGCGCTCGGTCGGAATTGGAGCCAAAGCTTCCCGCGGACTGTCCAGTCGTCGACGCTCGGCGCCGCGTGGTGCTCCCCGGTTTCGTCGACGCGCACACACATCCCGTCTTCGCTGCCACTCGCGTCGACGAGTTTGAGCTGCGCGCGGCCGGCGCGACCTACGAACAAATCGCCGCTGCCGGCGGCGGCATCCGCTCCACCGTCAGAAAAACCCGCGCAGCGTCCGAGGACGAGTTGTTCGAAATGGCTCGTCGTTATGCAGATTGGTTTCTCCGAACGGGAACCACCACGCTAGAAGGAAAGTCCGGCTATGGCTTGTCTCTCGCCGACGAACTAAAGATGCTGCGCGTGATTCGCCGCCTCAATCAATTTGGCCCACTGCGTTATGTCCCCACCTTTCTCGGCGCGCATGAAGTCCCCGATGAGTATCGCGGCCGCACGGCCGAATACGCTGATCTTGGTGATTCATGACATGCTCCCGGCCGTCGCTGCCGAAGGCTTGGCCAAGTATTGCGACGTTTTCTGCGAGCCGAAGATCTTCGATGTCGCCACGTCCTCGAGGATTCTCCGCGCGGCACGGCAGCTCGGCTTCGGTTTGCGCGTCCATGCGGACCAGCTTTCCCGTTCCGGCGCTTCTGAGATGGCCGCGTCGGTCGGAGCAACCACGGCCGATCATCTGGAGCAGATCGATGCATCCGGCATCGCCGCTCTGGCGCTGCGAATGTTCAGCCCGTGCTGCTGCCGGCCTCCGTTTATACGCTTGGTTGCAAACGATTCGCACCAGCCCGGGCCATGATTGCGGCCGGCCTCCCGGTCGTTTTGGCCACCGACTTCAACCCAGGCTCTTCCCCAATCCCATCCATCCCATTGGTCTTGTCACTGGCATCCACGCAGATGGGCATGACGCCGGCCGAGGCCATCACCGCCACCACCATCAACGCTGCCTACAGCCTCGGATTAGGCGACCTTATAGGTTCACTTGAGTCCGGCAAACAGGCCGATTTCGTCATCCACGATTGCCAGGATTATCGAGAGATCGCCTATTTCGCTGGCATCGAATCGACTGCCGCGGTGTACATTGGAGGCCGACTCGTCTATGAGCGCTGACGCCGAAAGCGGCTGGCTAGCCGACCTGACTTGCTACCAGGGAAAGTTCGATTCCGATCTAGCCATAATCGCGGACTCCAGCGGGATCATTCGCCGCTTCTCCCGCGAACCGAACGATCTGAAGAATGCCCTACGGCTCAAGAATCGGGCTCTGCTTCCAGGCCTGGTCAATGTCCATTCGCACACCTTTCAGCGCGCGATTCGTGCTCGGACAGAACATCGAACTACGGCTGAGCGGGACACGTTCTGGACCTGGCGCGAAGCCATGTATCACGCTGCAAACCGCCTGTCCCCCGACGACATCTATACGGTCGCTCGCATGGCCTTCCTCGAGATGTTGCTTTCCGGCATCACAACCGTGGGCGAATTCCACTACTTGCA
Source organism: uncultured Acidobacteriaceae bacterium (assembly GCA_963771305.1). Classification (GTDB taxonomy): domain Bacteria; phylum Acidobacteriota; class Terriglobia; order Bryobacterales; family Bryobacteraceae; genus CAJCIT01. Next base: position 283,587 of record CAVYTS010000039.1, on the reverse strand, counting down.
CCATGCTCCCGGTGGTACTCCCTACGTGGATCGCAACCTTCTCGGCCACGAAGTCCTCCGTGCCGCAGCGGAAGTTGGCCTGCGCATCGTCCTCCTCCGTACGGCCTACGCGCGTTCCGGCTGGAACAAGCCTCCGAATCCGGGCCAAGCTCGGTTCATCACTCCACGACCGGCTGATTTTATCGCCGACACCGAAGCGCTCCGTGCCTTCGCTCCACTGCTCTTTCCGGCTGCCAAGGCCACCGTGGCCGTCGCGCCCCACAGCGTACGCGCACTCCCGCTCGATTACATCTTGGAAGTTGCCTCATACGCCCGCACTGCCAATCTTCCTCTTCACATGCATGTGTCGGAGCAGCCCGACGAAATCGAGGAGTGCCTGGCCGAGCACGGCCTTCGCCCCATTGAACTGCTTCGTGACAACGGTGTGCTCAATTCACGCTTCACGGGCATCCACGCCATTCATGTCACCCGAAGCGGAAGTCCATGCGCTTGCCCATGCTGGAGCGCGTGTTTGCGCTTGCCCCACCAGCGAACGGAATCTCGGGGATGGCGCGGTTCCGGCCGATCGGCTTTTTGAAAACGCGCGTTGGCATCTGTTTCGGTTCCGACAGCAACATCCAGATCGACTTGCTGGAGGATGCTCGTCTACTCGAATACCACTTGCGGATGAACCGGCTCGAACGCGCCGTCCTTGCGCCTCCGTCCGGCAGAACAGCGCTCGCGCAACGCTTGTTTGAAAGCGCCACCGAGTCCGGAGCCGCTGCGCTCGCAATTCCAGTTGGCACGCTGGAAACCGGTAAGCCCGCTGATTTCTTTACAGTTGATCTGAATGACCCGTGCCTTGCCGGTGCAGACCCGGCCTCCTTGCTCAACCACATCGTATTCTCGCTGGAGCGTACCGCAATCCGGGAAGTCTGTGTGGACGGCGAAATGCAAATCCAGGATTGCCACCACGCTCGCGAAGAAGAGATTGTCCAGGACTTTAGCCGAGCTCCAGCGGCGCCTGTGGATGTCCTGACCATGCAGACTGCAGCTGACATCTTGTTGGATCTGGTCGCGATTCCCTCGGTCTCGTCGATGAGCAACCAGCCGGTGATCGATTACGTGCTCCGCTACCTTGATCCGAGCTACTGGACAGTAGAGCTTCACAACTACCGTGATTCATCCGGCACCCCAAAGGCGAACCTCGTTGCCACGGCAAGTCCGCGCCCGGCACCACAGCCGAGTTGGCCTTCGTCTGCCACACCGACACTGTGCCTTTCGAGCCCGATTGGCAAGCCGCTGTTCACCCGGTGATTCAAGACGGCCGCATTGTACGGCCGGGGCAGTTGTGACGTAAAGGGTTTTCTCGCTTGCGTGCTGGAGGCTCTGTCGCAGCTGGATCTCGCACGTCTACAGAAGCCGCTCGCGCTTGTTCTAACGGCCGATGAAGAAGTCGGCTGCGTCGGCGCTAAACACCTAGCCGCCAAGTCCGCCATGCGGTCCCGGTTCATGATCATTGGCGAACCCACCGGTCTTCGGCCGGTCCGTGCCGGGAAAGGATATGCCCTGGCCGAAATCACCGTGAAAGGCAAAGAGGCTCACAGTGCATTTCCCGCCCACGGTCATTCGGCGATTGTCGATGCCGCTCGCGTGGTTCTACAGTTAGAGCACGTCGCCGCCAAGCTGGCTGAGTTCACTGATCCGACCTTCGATCCTCCCTTCACCACCATGAATGTCGGCCTGATTCAAGGAGGGACGGCCAAAAACATCGTGCCTGGCGAATGCCGCATCACCGTCGAGTGGAGGCCGGTTCCCGGTCAGAATCCCGCATTTGCTGCAGATCTCATTGAGGAGCAGTTATCGCAACTGGCAACGGCTAATCCTGGATTTGAAGCCGGGTTCGATGTCAAGCGGATGGATCCGCCTTTCGAGCCGGCGCCTCACCAGCGATCTCGCTGGTCTGTTGGAGTCAGTCTCCGGCCGGCCTTCGACGACGGTCTCCTTCGGCTCGGAAGCCGCTCACTTCCGGCAGGCGACATCGGAAACCATCGTCTTTGGCCCGGGCGACATGACCGTCGCTCATAAGTCGGGTGAGTTTGTTCCTGTTGCCGAGCTAACCGAATGCGTGGCGCACCTTCGCGCCGTCGTGTCGCAGCTTTGCTTGTAAGAACGCGAATCACCCTTCTGCGTCAAATCACGCTTCCTCGTGCGAGCACGGTGGCATTTCTCACCTGCCGCTTTCTCAAGGCGCAAGAAACCATTCCAGATCAGTCACTTAGCGGTTGGACCGCCGATTGCTCCCATACTGCGTAGACTCGTAGTAGAGGTATCAGTGATGCCAGGTGAATCCCATCGAAAAGCGGCCGAACAACATGAGAGGGCCGCGCACGCACACAGGGTGGCGGCTGCGCACCAGGAACAGGGCGAGTACTTGAGCGCCCGCGAACTGTCGCGACAAGCGCTTGAACATGCTGCCAAGGCGTTTCAGCAATCCCAGGAAGCGTTTCGGCTCGTCAGCTTAAAGAATGAAGCAGTGAAACCAGAAACCCAGGGCACCACCGACGCTAAGCGGGAGATGGTCGGTCCTGGCTCCGGTAGCGTGCGATAGGCTCTAATGAGTTCAGTGCTGACACCGGTGGATGCTGGTCCCCAGCCCGGCTCGCCACCTGCGGGCAAGACATCTGACGTAGTTTCAACCCGCCCGCACAGCCACGTTATCCCATTCGTCATCCTCGGGCTGATCGCTCTCGCTTTGGTTTTGTGGAAGACCGTCTTCAGCCAGACCTCGCCGCCTTCCAACGTCGTTTCCCTCAGTGGGCGCATAGAGGCAGACGATTCTGCCGTGGCCTGCAAAACCAGCGGCCGGATAAACGAAATCACAGTTCGCGAGGGAGATGCCGTCAAGGCCGGCCAGATCATCGCTCGCCTGGATGACGAGCAGATTCGCGCTCGCGAACAGCAATCCGAAGCCATGGTACGGCAGGCGGTCGCGCAGGTCCGGCAAGCTCAGGATGCGATCGCGGTTTTGCAGAAGCAGCTGCAGCAGAACGAAATCGCCGTCGGCCAGTCACAAACCGATTCGCAAGGGCGCGTCAGGCAGGCCGAGGCCGATCTTGCCGTTGCGGAAGCGCAGGAAGCCCAGGCCCAAGCCGGCTACAACTACGCGGAGTTCACCGCGGACGCCTATAACGAGCTTGTGCAGAAAGACGAAGTGTCTGTTCTCCAGGCTAAGGAAAAAGCGAGTCTCGCTGCCGCTCAGAAAGCTGCTCTCGCCGCCGCTCATCGTCAGGTTGAAGCAGCGAGCGGCCTGCTCGACACAGCCCAAGCGACTCTCTCTAATCCTCCGATTCGGGCCGCTCAGGTGGCTACCGTGCAAGCTCAAATCACCCAACAGAGATCGTTTCTGGCTGGAGCCCAGGCGGATGAGGATCGAGCCCGCGCCAGCCTCGACGAAGCCCGCGCCAATCGCGCCGACCTGAAGGTGATCGCTCCGTTCGATGGAACAGTTGCCACGCGAACCGCCGAACCGGGTGAAGTAGTCGGCACCGGCACACCCATTCTTACCGTGGTCAATCTCGCTAAGGTGTACTTGCGCGGCTACATTCCCGAGGGACTCATTGGACGCGTCAAGCTCGATCAGGCGGCCCGCGTCTATCTTGATTCCGCTCCGAAACAACCGCTCGATGCGTATGTTCAGCGTATTGATCCGGAGGCCACGTTCACGCCTGAGAACACCTACTTTCAAAACGATCGTGTGAAACAAGTCGTGGGCGTGAAGCTCGGATTGAAATCCGGTTTTGGTCTTGCCAAACCCGGTATGCCTGCCGATGGAGAGGTTCTCGTCGATGGGACCGTCTGGCCAGTTGTGCCCAGAAAGTCGCAATGAGGACCGGGCAGTTCCGTCCCAAGGCTAGCTATTGCGGGAGCCGCGCATTGCTGGTGACGTGACCTGCCGCCATGACCCAAGTCTTCCAACCGGCCAACCAAACGCCCTACTCCACGCGCGAAGCCGCCATTCAAGTGACTGGGTTACGCAAATCCTACGGAGACGTGCAGGCCGTTCGTGGAATCGACTTATTGGTCAACACAGGTGAGATCTTCGGCATCATCGGTCCCGACGGTGCCGGCAAGACAAGCGCCTTCAATATCCTCGGTGGCGTAACGCCGCAGACCGGCGGCCATGCGATCATGAACGGGCAGCCGCCACGCGACGCCCGCCGTGATGTCGGCTACCTCACCCAGACATTCAGCCTCTACCAGGACCTCACCGTCGAAGAGAACCTACAATACATTGGCCGCCTGCGTCTCGTTTCTGACGAAGAGATTCGGACTCGCGGCTCACGCTACCTGGAGATGTTCGGCATGGCCCGCTTCACCCGTCGCCTGGCCGGACGTCTTAGCGGCGGAATGAAGCAGAAGCTCGCGCTTGCATGCGCCCTCATCGGGCAGCCACGAATCCTGCTCCTCGACGAGCCCACCACCGGTGTCGACCCGGTCAGCCGCCGCGAGTTCTGGGATACCCTGGCCCAGCTCTCCGCTCAAGGCATGACGATCCTGATCGCGACTCCCTATCTGGACGAGGCGGAACGCTGTCATCGCGTCGCGTTGATGTTCGATGGGCAGATCATCGAATCCGGTACGCCACGCGATTTGCGCAAAGCTCTGGGGCTCCGGCGTCTGGAAGTTCGCGGCGTCAATCTGCAGAAGGCTGAGCCCGTTCTCTCAGAGCTCTCTTCCATTCACGACGTTCAGCGGTTCGGTGATCGTCTCGACGCCCTCGTCGGCGATGAGCGGCTCGCCGCACATGAGATCAACCACGCACTTCGATTGGCCCACCTCGGCACAGCCGAACTGCAAGGCGATCTCCCCACGCTCGAAAACGTCTTTGTCTCGAAGATTTCTAGCATCGGCCCTCTGGCCGTCAACACACCGTTTCCCCGCAAGTCCGCGCGGCAGCCCGCCGATGGTTCGATCGCTATTGGCTGCGCAGGGCTTTGGAAAGAATTCGGAGAATTTACCGCAGTCCGCGACCTTAATCTGGAAGTCCATTACGGCGAGATCTACGGCCTTCTGGGGGCGAATGGCGCCGGCAAGACGACTGCCATCAAGATGCTCTGTGGGTTACTGCCCGAGACCCGCGGCCGCATCGGCCTCGCCGGTGAAAGCAGCGAACTGCGCTCTGAGCAAGTGCGCCGCAAGATTGGCTACATGTCGCAAAAGTTCTCGCTGTATGACGACCTCACCATCGCCGAGAACCTCGACTTTTTCGCTGCCGTCTATGGTGTGCCGCGGGCGGAGCGCGAAGAGAAGCGCCGCTGGGTTCTCGACTTCTCCGGCCTTCCGGGTCGCGGTAGTTTACTGACCCGCAGCCTTCCTGGCGGCTGGAAACAGCGAGTCGCATTCGGCGCGGCCATTCAACATGAGCCACGCGTCATATTCCTCGACGAACCAACCTCGGGCGTCGACCCTCTCGCCCGGCGTGATTTTTGGCGCATGATCAACGATCTCGCCGACGATGGCGCCGCAATATTGATCACGACCCATTACCTGGAAGAGGCTGAGCAGTGCAATCGCCTGGGCTTCATGGTCGATGGTCAACTCGTGGCCGAGGGCACTCCCAGTGGCGTGAAGGCGGAACAAGAGGGCTTCGTTCTTGAGATCTGCACAGACTCGCCGCAGCGCGCTTTGGAGGTGCTCCAATCCCACCGCGACCACTGGCGAGTGTCTCTATTCGGCGACCGCATCCACTTTGTCACGTATAACATCCCAGAGAGGGAGATCGAGCTGCTGCGCATGGAACTGAATCACGCCGGCATTCGAGCCGAACCGGCCAGGCAGAGCGCATACTCGTTGCAGGACGTCTTCCTCGCGGTCATCGCGAAGGCTCGCCAAGCCTCCCTCGAAGGTGCCGCATGACCACCCGCCGCATCCGGGCACAGGTGAGGAAAGAACTTACCCAGATCCGGCGCGACCGGCTCGGCCTGACGCTCGCGCTCGGGCTTCCCATGATTTTGCTGGCTCTTCTCGGAAACGCTATTTCCCTCGACGTCCGCGACATGAAGCTGGCCATTCAGGATCTCGATCAGACGCCCCAGTCGCGCGCTCTCGCCGCCGCCGCCTCATCCCTTTCGTTCCGGGTGCTTACTCTTCCCGATGGCATGTCTCCCGAAACTGCGTTGCGCGAAGGGTACGCTCGTGCCGTGCTCGTCCTGCCTCCACGCTTCGAGCATGACCTGGCCCGGGGCCTTCCCACGCCCATTCAGGCCATGGTCGACGCCACCGATACGAATACTGCGAACCTCATCAAAGGCAAGCTCCAGGCCATCCTTGGGTCGTTCAACAGCCAGCTCTCGCCGCCTGCCGTGTCGGTCAACCTCATCTCTGCACAGTCCCGCTTGTGGTTCAACCCAGGCCGTGACTCGCATAAGTATTACGGCCCCGGAATCCTGGTGCTCGCCCTGTCGATCTTCCCGCCGCTGATGGCCGTGCTCGCCGCCGCTCGCGAAGGCGAACAGCGCACCATCCTGCAGGTCTACGTTTCCAGCATTTCCGCCCACGAGTTCCTCCTCGGGAAGATTCTCGCGGGACAGGTAATTGGCACGGCAGAGTGGATTCTCCTCGTCGCTGAGGCAAGTCTCATCTTCGGCATTCGACTGGCCGGCGATCCCATCCCCTTCCTCGCCGCCACAGGTGCATTTCTGTTCTGCGGCGTCAGCTTCGGAACGCTAATCGGCATGGCCATTCCGTCCCAATCCACGGCACTTCAGATCCTTTCCATGGCCAGCTTCATGTTTGCGATGTTGCTGTCTGGCTTGATCTATCCCATCGCCAACATCCCAGCCGGGTTGCGCTGGGTTTCCGATTTCGTGCAGGCGCGCTTTTATATCGACGTTGTCCGCGACACTTTCCTGCGCGGCAGTGGCTGGTCAGCCACATGGTTTGACGTGCTGGCGATCGCGGCGCTGGGAACCGCGTTCTACTTCATCGCCTGGCTGCGCATCCGGCGCATGCAAGTGAATTAAGATGGCGTTCCTCGATCGCATCCTCTCGCCCCGCCTGCTCGCGCTCATCCGCAAAGAGCTTCAGCAGATCATGCGCGACAAGCGGCTGCTCATCGTGCTCGTGATTCCGCCCACTCTGCAAGTGTTGCTCTTCGGTTTCGCCTTGAGCGCCCAGGTCTCAAACCTCCGCCTCGGGGTTCTCGACGACAGCCGAACTGCGGAGAGCCGCGAACTGACAGCGGTCATGACGCAGGGCCGCGCCTTCGTGCTGGTCGATAGCTACTCCTCCATTAACCAACTCGGATCAGCCCTCATGGCCAACAAGATCGATCTAGGCTTGGTCATCCCCTGGGACTACACCAAGCGCCTGAACCGCCAGCAGTCGGCCGTCGTTCAGCTACTGCTGAACGGTGTCGACGTGAACACGGCGCAGCTCGCGCAAGGATACGCCGAAGCCACCATCGGCTGGCTGAACCAGCAAAGGATGATCGGAAAGGCTACCGTCGAAGCGCAGGCGCGTCCTTATGGACAGCCTGCCGCCGGCGGTTCCGTCTATCCACGCGGGCAGGCGAACCTGCTCGTTGCGCTGCTCTACAATCCCGGTCTCGAGACAGCCTGGTTCGTCGTGACTGGCGTCTATGGCGTCCTGCTCATTCTGGCTGGTGCCCTGGTTGCCTCGGGCACCATGGTGCGGGAACGCGAATCGGGCACGCTGGAGCAATTGCTGATGACGCCAGCCAGCGCCCTGGAGATCATCGCCGCCAAAATGTGCCCGCTCTTCTTTCTGGTCATGGCCAGCTTCTGCGTCATGCTGTTCACTGGGCATCTGGCCTTCCATCTTCCAGTCCGAGGCAATCTGCTGCTCGCCGGGGTGGGCGCAGCGTTGTGCGGAACTTGCGGCATCGGTATCGGAACGCTGATCGCCACATTCGCGCGCACCGCGGCGCAAACCCAGCTGCTCACCTTCTTCGTGCAGCCGCCGCTCGCCGTGCTATCCGGGGCTTTAACGCCGATCGAAGCCATGCCGAAATGGCTTCAGCCGGTAACCCTCATCAACCCTATCCGGCACTTTGACATCCTGGTACGAGACGTCCTTTTGAAAGGTGCGGGCATCGAGACGGTCTGGCCGGAACTGCTCGCGCTGATTCTCACCGCATCTCTGCTGATCGGCTTCAGTGCCTGGCGCTTCCGCCGTCAATTGGCCTAAGCCAAGCTGGCCGCCTTACTTCAGCGCCAAATAATGCCGTCCGTAATACAGCCGTGTCCCGTCCGCAGCGATCGCTATCTGCAATGGCTTCGGCATCTTGATGTCCGCGTCGCGCGGCGTCTGGCACTCCGTCACGCTCTTGCCGGCCTGGTCATACAGCATGAACTTGCCTGGCTCGTTGACGCCTGTGGCGGGCCGCTTCCAGCCAAACCCGTAACTGCCCGTAGTGATGGTCTTGCCGCACACCGACAGGTCCCCCTCGGTGATCAGCATGCCGACGTATTTAGTCGTGATGTCTGTGGAATATCCGGCAGTGTCGATCAGAGCGAACACGGCGCGTCCCCTGGCAGGTGTTTTGACCACCGCCGCATTCCGCTTCTCAGTGGGGATCGCATTGCCCTCCAGGTAGAAGTCCTTCGGAACGGCTTGATCAAAGGGCTTTCCCGTCACCAACTCAAACTTCTGTTGCGCAAAGGCGGTGGTGGCGAACAGGCTCAGTGCCAGGGTCCCCGCTGCCCCGAGCAGTAAACGACTTGATTTCATAACGTCCATTGTATTGAAGCCGCCAATCCGGTATACTTCAAACACTCACCACGGGGCAGGGGGAGTTGGCAATGATCGAATAGGTAGTTGGTTTCAGACGCGCGCCCACGCGTTCGCCCCGGCCAACCACCACTAACTCGGCGTCCGTGTTGGCTGCCAAGTCGCAAACGGCTTTGTGAATGTCGGAGGCTGCACGGACGATAATGTGGGCCGAGACGCCGACTTGTTTGGCCAAACTGCGCAGCCGATCCTCGTCCGATTCGCAGATCGCAGCGGTCAGGTCCGTGTCTGGTGGTCTTTGGCGGGCACCCTCGGGTGTCAGAACGACGTGAGCAATCGTGATGTCGGCGCCGATCTCGCGCCCGAAGTCGCGTGCCCAGCCCACCACCTGTTCGGAGGTGTTGCCAAGGTCCACGGCGCACAGGATGCGGGCGGGTTGCGATGGCTCAAACCCGGCCGAGTTCTCCAGGTGTTTTCCGGTCAGAATGGGGCACTTCGCGTCATGCAGCAGCTTCGCCGTCGTCGAGCCCAACAGTAGCCGCCGGAAGACGCCATAGCCCCGCGTCGACACCACGATGAGATCCGCTTCGTCCGCTTCGGCGAAGCGGCAGATCTGTAGCGCGCAGTTGCCCACCAGCACAAAGCGGTTCACAGCAACCTTGCAATTATCCCCCTTCAGATACCCGTCCAGCCGTTCGCGGGCACGCTCTTCTTCCAGGTTGGTGGTGTAGGTGACAGCGGGCTCCGCCCAGTCGGACTGGCCCGGCTCAACTACGTGAAGCAGCGAGATCTCACTGTGGAACCGGCAGGCCATAGAGGCAGCCAAGCGGGCCGCAGGCTCCGAGTGCGGCGAGAAGTCGATCGGCACCAGAATGCGCTTGAGCTGAAACATGGACACACCTCCCAACCAGATACACGGGCAATTTTCCTGCCACGACTTTTGAGGGTGTTCGGCGGGTTTGGACGCCCATGCATCGTCCCCGCACGCTCCAAGCCATCACCGCTGCGTCAAACGGCGCACTTGGCCGCAATAAGCGGCTTGCGTACAATAGAGCCCAATATGGGTCGAGTGGGCCTCACGTTTCTCCTATTAGCGATGCCGGTCGGCTTAATGGCCGCCGCGGGCTGGGTTGCGCCCATTGCCCCTCGCCATCCGGACGTTCCCGCCGGAGTAGAGCCGAATCCGGTCGACCGTTTCATCAACGACTACCTGCGCCGCCACAATTTGCCGGTTGGGCTACCCGTCGTCGCCGACGCCGTGTTTGCGCGCCGCATCTACTTTGATCTGTGGGGCTGGCCGCCGACTCCTGGCCAGCTGCAACGATTCGTCCAGGATCGCGACCCGCGCAAGCGCGATCATCTCATCGACGATTTGCTCCGCGATCGCCGCCTCTACGCCGGCAACTGGATCAGTTGGTGGAACGACTTGCTCCGCAACGATACCGGCGTCAACTACCAGGGCGATCGCAAATCCATCACCACCTGGCTGTTCAACGCCCTCCAATGGAACCAATCCTACAAGCGGATGATCAGCCAGCTCATCGATCCAGTTCAGACCGACGACCCCGACGGCTTCCTGATTGGCGTCAACTGGCGCGGCACGGTGAACGCGAGCCAAACGCCCTACATGCAAGCCGCGCAGAACACCGCGCAGATCTTCCTCGGCGTCAATCTAAAGTGCGCATCGTGCCATGACAGCTTCATCAACAAGTACAAGCTGCGCGAGTCATATGGTATGGCTGCCCTGTTTGCGCCCGAGAACCAACTCGAACTCGTCCGCTGCGATGTCAAGCAAGGTAAGTTCGTCACACCGCAACTCCTCTATCCGGAACTCGGCAGCGTGGCAGAGGACGCATCACTGGCCGATCGCCATGCCGCCGCGGCCGCCTTCTTCACTGACGACCGCAACGGCCGTGTCGCGCGCACGATTGTCAATCGTTATTGGCAGAAGCTGTTTGGCCGTGGTCTCGTTGAACCCGTCGACGACATGGACTCCGAACCCTGGAATGCCGATCTGTTGGATTGGCTCGCGTCCGACTTCACCGCTCACGGCAGCGATCTGCAGTATCTGCTGCGTCTGCTGATGACATCGCATGCCTATCAGATGCCTGCGCTCGTCAGCCATGAACGGCCCGACCGGCCGTATGTGTTCCGCGGCCCGCTGGTCCGCCGCCTCACGGCAGAACAATTTGCCGATAGCGTCTCCATCACGACGGGCCAGTGGCGCACCCTCCCGAAGGATAACAATGCGATTCGCGTGCGGGATTGGGAGCTGAAGGCATCCTCTTTGACACTGGCATTAGGCCGGCCGGTTCGCGACCAGGTTTTCACCACGCGGGATAACCGCGCCACCACCTTTCAAGCACTCGAACTCGTGAATGGCGAACTGCTGACCAACACGTTGCAGCGCGGCTCGCTCCGCCTGCTCGGCGAACTGCCGCCAGCGCCGGTCAACCTGTTCGACAGCGGACCCATGCGCAAAGGCAGCGCCGCTTTCGACATCGACATCTCGCATGCCCGCGAACTATGGTTGCTCACCCAGGATGCGGGCTCATATGACCCCACCCGCACCATCGCCGGCTGGCAGGGCGTCCAGGTCAGCGGCCCCAATGGCACTATCAAGCTGAAAGACCTGACCACGCTCTCGCACTTCAGCGAGGACTCGCTCCGCGCCGAGGATGCCGACTTGGGGAAGGGGATTGTTACGCCCCTCGGCGCGCCCTTGTTCTATCCGATTCGATCTCTTGGCCTCACGCGAATTCACGGCCGCGTGGTGGTGGATGACCGCTCGCGTCCCGCCGACATCGGCGGCAGCGTGCGTTTCTTCGTCTTCGACGCGAAGCCCGACCCGGAGCGCCTGGTGAAGATCGTGGGCGAGCCGCCTGCGCCGTTGCCCCTGCCCGTGAAGACCGTCGACGAAGCCATCCATCGCTTCAACCAGCAGTTGCTTGCTCGCGAGCCGACCGCCAAAGAGATGGTAATCGCGCGCACATTCTTCATCGCCCCCGGGCATCAAACACCGCGGCTCGAGCCGGCGGCCCTGCAGGACTTTCTGTGGAGCCTCTTTATGCATCCGGATTTCCAGTATCTTTATTGATGTAGTCGCTATGAACCGCGAAGAACAGCATATTGCAAGCGGAATCACATCCGGCCTCTCCCGGCGTCACTTCCTGCGAGCTACGGGCGCGGCAGCGTTGGGCGCCCTGACGGCCGGTGAACCGCGCCTTGCCGCCTCGCCGACCAAGATACCGGCACGCGCCGACCGCATGATCCTGCTTTGGATGGCAGGCGGCATGGCGCAGACCGAGACCTTCGATCCCAAGCGCTACACGCCCTATCAAAGCGGCCTCGAATCCAACCTGGTGCTCAGCACCTTCCCGAGCATCAATACAGCGGTCGACGGCATACAACTCTCCGAAGGCCTCGAGCGGATCGGCAAGGTGATGGACCGCGGCACGCTGATCCGATCGCATCGCGTCGGCGATCTGGGCTTCATCCTCCATTCGCGTCATCAGTTCCACTGGCACACCGGCTATCCTCCGCCACAATCAGTGGCCGCGCCGCACATGGGCGCGTTCATCTCCCGCACGCTGGGCCCGCTGAATCCGGACATCCCGGCGTTCATCGACATCGGCCAGAACCTGGAGATCGGGGCCGAAACCGATTCAGTCAAGGCCTTCCATACCGCCGGGTTCCTGGGCAGTGAACACTCACCCTTTCTGATCTCCGATCCCAACGACGCCGTCGCGCGCACTCGGCCGTCCGAGAGCATCGGGCGAAATCGCTTTCTGCGGCGCTACGCCGAATACCAGAAACTGGTGGACGCCAGCCCGGTCGGCATCTACGGCAGCGACTTCCAGCGCGAGAGCCTGCCCCGCTCGCTGGAAAACGCTCACCGCCTGCTCAACTCGCCGGCCGCCAAAGCGTTCGATCTCAGCCTGGAGCCCAAAGCCAATTACGACATCTACAACACCGGGCGTTTCGGCCTGGGCTGCCTGCTGGCAAGGCGCCTGATGGAATCCGGCGCCCGCTTCGTCGAAGTCACCACTGAGTACATTCCCTTCCGCTACTGGGACACACACGAAAACGGCCACACCCGCGCGGTAGGCATGAAGCAAGCCATCGATGCGCCGGTGGCCCAGCTCATTCTCGATCTAGAACAGCGAGGCTTGCTGGACCGCACGCTGGTCGTGCTGGCAAGCGAGTTCGGCCGCGACATGATGACCGAAGGAAAGCCCGGCCAGGAAGTGAAGGACCAGGTGGACCAACCCGCCGTCATGACCGAGCTCAAGCACTACGGCATGCACCGCCATTTCACCGAAGCCTGTTCCGTGCTGATGTTCGGAGGCGGAACGCCCAAGGGCAAGGTGTACGGCAAGACCGCCGACGAGCGCCCCTGCAAAATCATCGAGAACCCGGTTTCGATCGACGACCTCCACGCCACCATTTACTCAGCCCTCGGCATTCCACCCGACACCTTTTATGAAATTGAAAAACGTCCGTTCTACGTAACCAAGGACGGCAAAGGCAAAGCGGTCGACGCATTGCGGGCGTAGGTTGGCGCTCTTTCGTGGGGGGCGGAAGAGGAGCAGCCGACAAGGCTGAGAATCTAGCAGGGTGAAAGTCCCTGTGCTGTCAATTACCTGTAGTCAGACAGCTAGCATATTCGGTGCGTGCGGAGGTAACGAAGCACGTTCTGCCCGGATGTAAAAGTCACCAACTGCCCTGCGGGAAACCGTCGTGGTAGGAGCGATCAGGGTGGCGAGCAAATTGTGAGGCTTGAACATAAAGAAATGGCTGCAATCTCGAAAACCCCCCCCGCTTGTGAAGTCGCTTTAAGCGGAATGTTACGGTATGCCGACCCATTTTCCCGTGGGGAAGGCCGCTGTGGTAGAGGAAGAACCAGGTATGTGCAATCTGCCAACCGTCGTGATAGGGGCCCAGGCATCACAGGAAAGATTTTCAGAGATAACGTCGGGAAGGACCCGCTGGCAGCAGGGGCTGGTAGCAACCTGCAAAGCTTCCTCAAACGAGACTAAAAGTCGAAGGAGAGGAAAGCCAGATGGGTTTGGCGCACGAGTTGGTAGTAGCGATGACGGAGGGGTAATGCCCTCGGAAGAGGCGGGACACGTCTCTCCCATGGAGGTAACACCAAGATGGGGCGAAGCGACTCTGGACACTTGGCGGTTTCTACGTCAGGGTGGGTGGCCGGCTTGATAAAACCGGCGCAACGCTCAGGCTGGCCTAGAGACGAGGCTGAGGGTAAACCAGGAAGGGCAGGGGAGTATGCGAGCCAGCGCTTTAACCTCTCTCAACTGGGAAGGCCCACGGAAGAAAGCCAAGGTTTCAAACCGGACCACGGGAAACCCGGCCGTCCGGGATTATAGGGGGGCCTCGGGAATGGAGCAGCCGACAAGGCTGAGAATCTAGCAGGGTGAAAGTCCCTGTGCTGTCAATTACCTGTAGTCAGACAGCTAGCATATTCGGTGCGTGCGGAGGTAACGAAGCACGTTCTGCCCGGATGTAAAAGTCACCAACTGCCCTGCGGGAAACCGTCGTGGTAGGAGCGATCAGGGTGGCGAGCAAATTGTGAGGCTTGAACATAAAGAAATGGCTGCAATCTCGAAAACCCCCCCGCTTGTGAAGTCGCTTAAGCGGATGTTACGGTATGCCGACCCATGTTCCCGTGGGGAAGGCCGCTGTGGTAGAGGAAGAACCAGGTATGAGCAATCTGCCAACCGTCGTGATAGGGGCCCAGGCATCACAGGAAAGATTTTCAGAGATAACGTCGGGAAGGACCCGCTGGCAGCAGGGGCTGGTAGCAACCTGCAAAGCTTCCTCAAACGAGACCAAAAGTCGAAGGAGAGGAAAGCCAGATGGGTTTGGCGCACGAGTTGGTAGTAGCGATGACGGAGGGGTAATGCCCTCGGAAGAGGCGGGACACGTCTCTCCAATGGAGGTAACACCAAGATTGGGCGAAGCGACTCTGGACACTTGGCGGTTTCTACGTCAGGGTGGGTGGCCGGCTTGATAAAACCGGCGCAACGCTCAGGCTGGCCTAGAGACGAGGCTGCGGGTAAACCAGGAAGGGCAGGGGAGTATGCGAGCCAGCGCTTTAACCTCTCTCAACTGGGAAGGCCCACGGAAGAAAGCCAAGGTTTCAAACCGGACCACGGGAAACCCGGCCGTCCGGGATTATAGGGGGGCCTCGGGAATCGTAGCCCCGGTGGAACTGTGAACCCATCCCGCAACCGAAAGGGCGGGGCTGGTAACCCTCCACCTACAGCTGGCGCGCCCGAGCTCCATCCCGACCGTAGCCACGGTGGAACTGTGAACCCATCCCGCAACCGAAAGGGCGGGGCTGGTAACCCTCCACCTACAGCTGGCGCGCCCGAGTTCCATCCCGACCATAGAAGTGGGAATCAAGCCGCCCGCCGCGACTCCCAGTAGTCCTCGAAGCGGCCGTTGAGATGACAACATCGCAGGGCGATGATGGCGTTGGCGCCGCGGACGGTCCAGAACATGCCGGATTGTTTGAGTCGCGAGCCGATCACGGTCTTGCAGCCAGCTTCGATTACACCGGAGCCAACGAAGAGATGCTGACGGCGGAACTTCGGGTAGCGCATGCGATCGGCATTTCGCTCAAAGTAATCCGCCTCCGTACGAATCTTTTCCAGCACTTCCGCGTTGGTTGATTCGACGGAGCGCAGCGCGAGCGTCAGCTTTTCGATTTTCCCCTTGTCGAGCAGGCGCTTTTGGTGGACCTTCATCCAGGCCTTCTGGCTCAACTGATCGCCAGGATATAGCTTGCGTGCCAAACTCCCACAGGTGTTGGCGCGCGTGATACAGATCGACGATCTGAATGGCGCCGGGAAAATGCAGGCTGACCTGATTCCAGCACCATTCGGCGCCGTCGGCTATGACAACTTTCTTTTTCGCTCGGTTCCACCCGCGATTCCAAGCTTCCAGATAAAGCCGCTTTCCAAACTCTTCGGCTGTCTCGATGGCGCCCGTGTAGGTGGTCGAATCGGGATCGCGGATGGGATAGCCCTCTTTGTCCCACTTGGTCTGCGTGAACACGCAGCCGAGTTTGACTTCCCGCGTATGGGCCGGCTGGCCGTCCGCCTTGCCTTTCCTTCCCTCCGTCTCTTTCTTCACCACCGGCACGCCCGTCCCATCCATTTGCACATACAGGACGGGAATGGGCTCACCGACGATGACGGGCAGGTCCAACTGGACGGCTTTGCGGATTTCGCACTGCTCGCCCGCAGCGATGTCAGAGCCAATCGCCTCCGCCGTACGCTCGACCGACTTGGCGGTCACTTCCAGACCGGCCAGAACCTTCATCTGCTCGCGGCCGTGATCGAAGGGCGCATCCTGGCCCACCATCGCCTGCATGCGGCGCACCCCGGGAGAGAAGTCCGTTTTCTCAATGTCCAATTCGACGTCGGTTGGGAATTGGCCCTCACGACAGTTCGCGCACAGATACCAGGGACGCTTCATCCGCACCCAACCTACTACGGTGAGCACAGGCCGAGAGCGCAGTTCCTGGTATTGCGCCTGATTACCACAAGCGCAGGGCAACTGACGCTGATCCGGGGCCGGGGCCTCGAACTGTAGCAGCTCGCTCAGGGCGCTGGCTCCGGCCTGATGGAGGACGGCCCGCAAGGCGCTCTCGATGGCCTCCAGATCGATGCCGCTGCCGGTTCGTCGCTGGGCGAAAATGCGGCCCAGCAGCTGATTCATCTCCCGCGCAATTTCCTGATGGAATGCAGCAGCCGTTTTTTTTCCTGATCGGTCCAGCCGCCTTGTTGCTGTTCCACCGGGCGAAGCGCACAGATCTTTTCGTTAATGCCGACCAGATCCTCGCCGAGTTTCTGGAACCGATGGAACTCGGCGACCTCATGTTGTGCCTTGCGCAGCGCGGCGGGATTGGGAAACGATTCGGTCACGCTTTTGCCAGCGACCCTCCGGGTTAGACGGAACTGAGGGTCGTGACCGGGATCGTTCGGCTTGGCGCAATGGCAGGACGGCTTACCGCAGCGGCGCACCACGGCGGTAATCGAACCAGGCCGCAGATCGCCGAGACGGCGGAATTCTTCGAGGAGTTTGGATCGATCCGCCTCCAAGCCACTCAGGGTGTCAGGCATGTGTATTCCTTTCTGCACGTTATTATACGTTCAGAAAGGCGGCACAAAAAAAGAAAAACTCCCATTACGGCTTTCTGCGTCGTCCGCCCTTTCGTGGGGCGCGCTCCGCTTTCGGAGCGGGATGACGTCCTGCTGGCCCGTTGTTAACCGGCCAGCGCCGATTCACCGTGCGATCAGATTTGCGATGATCGTCCTGCCGCCGCAGGCCCTGCGTCGCGAGAGAACGCTCACGGCATCACTCAAAAGCTGCCGCATACTCGCCGCGATCACGTCACGCCCCATGGCCGACTTACTCCGTCGTGTAATTAATCTCCAGCCGGCGCACGCCCGTCGCGCAACCCACCAGAATCATGGCGGCCACGCAAAGCAATCCGAAGACGGCGATGTAACCCGAGATCGGATCGGCGTTCGAGACCAGTAGCGCGAATAGCGGCGGCATGCCCGGATCCACTGGGATCGACACTGGACACAACGACTTCAGGTAATAGATGACGCTGATCTTCTTCAGCAGGGCTGGCAGCAATGGGTTCGCTGCTTCCCAGATTAGAACCGCGGCAGCCGGCACAATCGGATTGCGGAACAGCATCCCCGCTGCCAGAAAAATGCTTCCATATCCTACACAGGCCAGCACCGTGACCCCGAGATACGCGGCGATCTGAGCGAAGCCGTCGCCCTGATAAAGGTAATGGTTGATCGTGTTCCCGTCGAATCGAATCAGCATCGCTCCAATCTGGAGAGCGGCGCTGATCATGAAAATGACGCCGGCGGCCAGCAGACCTGCCAGGTATTTACCAACCACGAGGATCTCCCGCCGGATCGGCGCCAGCAGATAGAAGTGCAGACTCTTGTCGAGCATCTCCCCGCGAAACAGGTTCATGAAGATGCCCAGGCAACCAAAGAACACCGCCAGCCGGATAAAGAAGAATTGAAAAACGCCCGCGAACACATAGCTGTCCTGGCCGAAACTGACGCCCGTACTCGTAGCCTTTCCATTGACCTTCCCATCTTCGAGGAATACCTGGAAGTTGCTATTGCCATCGGTGTAGCTAAGCGTTTCAACCTCTCGTTGCTCGACACGATGCGGGCCCGTTCGCACGTTCCGTGAGCGCATGTGGACTTCCGGCGGATCTCCCAGCTTCGAGATCACCTCTTCGCGGCTGATCCCCGGTTCGATCGCGGCGAAGTCTGCCTCGGTCACCGGGTGCTTCATCTGGGTCGCCATCGTCTGGCGTGAACCGTGCTGCTCGATTTCAATCAGCGAGTGCGTCAGAAACAGTGCAACCGGGGCGAGAGCCAGCAGGTAGATCCACAGGCCGCGCTTGGCAAGAAACGTCTTGCGAATTTCCAGCCGGATGACCGCTCGTATTTGAGCCCACCAAAGCGGATTCATCGAACCACCTCCTCGGCGCCGATCAGGTACTCGTAAACCGAGTTGACGTCGTCATCCACCGGCGCGACCGATTCGATTCCCAGCCCATCCGCCGCGACGCGGTTCATCATTAGGAAGAAACGGTCCGGCTGGCTGGTCTTGACCAGCAGTCCGCGCCGATCGTTATGCATCCGCACTTCGACGACATGGTCTTCCTGGAAGACGCGCGACGCCAGTTCGCCGGCCCGTTCGCAGCGAATCAGAATCTGCATTGGGTGATCCGGAATCTCGCTCCGGACGCTTTGAATTTTCCCTTCCGCAACCACGTAGCCGCCACTCAACAGGATCACTTGGTCGGAGATGATATCCACCTCGTGGAGCACATGACTCGACAGAATCACGTGACAGCCTTCCTGTGCGAATGTCCGAAAAAGAGCAATCGTCTCCGCTCGCACCACCGGATCCAAGCCGTTCAGCGGCTCGTCCAGCACCAATACCTGAGGGTCGTGGGCCAGGCATTGCGCTAATCGCATCCGCTGCCGCATGCCCTTGCTGTACCCGGCCACCTTTCGATGCGCCGCATCGCGCAGGCCAACGCGGTCGATGGCGCGCCACGCCAGCGCCTCACATTTGGCCGAGTCGTACCCAAACAGCAGCAGGTACGAGTAAATGAATTGGTAGCCCGTCAAACCCTTTGGCGAAGAATCAAACTGCGAGCTATAACCGACCTTGCGAAACAACTGTTCCGGTTGATCGGGCGTCATGCCAAGAATACTGATGCTGCCACGGGACGGGCGGATGAGGCCCGTCATCAGGTTCATCAGCGTCGTCTTTCCCGAACCGTTGGGTCCAACCAGGCTGGTGATTCCTGGCGGTATCGAAAGATGCACCCGATTCACGCCCAGCACGTCGCCGTAGAACTTGGAGACGTTGTCGAAGATGATGAGGCCGCTCACCGCACCACCTCGTTGGCTTTCACTTTCTTCATCAGCAGCAGCAGGCAGACGCCCAGGAATGCCAGCAGAGCAATCCAGGCTTCGCCGACCGAAAAATCCTGATTGGCTTCCTGCCGGAACAAGTCGCCCCAGATAAGGGAGATCAGACGACCCACATCGATCAAGTAGCCCTGCTGCGTCCGCAGCACGGAGTTGATGGCCTGCGCGAACCCGCCGCCCATAAATAGCGTGCCCAATAACAGCGCCCCGGCTGCCAGCCTCCATTTCACCCACGCCGAGATCGCTAGCGAGAGCAACGAAAGAACACCGATCCAAATGAACGAGCCCAACAGGATTCCCGTGGCGATGAAGCTGTTATCGATCATCCACTGCCAGCCCGAGAGGCTTGCCTGCACAAAAAACAACACGAGCCCCGGCATCCACGTAATCCACGACAAGATGATCACCAGGACCGACATCTTTCCCAGGACGTACTCGGTCCTGGAAAGCGGCCGGCACAGGTAAAGCGTGAGCGCCCCGTTCGCAAGATCGGGCGACACTAGGCTTGGACCGATGAATGCCGTAAGGATGAAAGCGAGCGCGCCCTGAACACTCGTGTAAATCAGAAAGTACTTACCATCGATGGCAAACAACGGACCACTTCGGTCACCGAGAAAGGAGAATGCACTGAGATGATCGTTGGCGTAGATGCCAAGTAGAGCCAGTAGAGGGAAGAAGAAGCAGAGCACCAAGAAAGCGGTCTGAAACTTCGATCGAAACAAGTTGCTGCGCGAGTAGCGATACAGCACCAGGAAGCGAGACCATGTCGGAGTAATCGCGCCGGAATATCCACGATAAGTGCGCTTATAGACCGCCATTGTTGTTCTCCATTGCTTTCAGGAAAATATCTTCCAAACTGTCACGCCGGAAGTTCAGCCGCCGGATCTGGATGTTCTGTTCGGAGGCGATGCGGTAAATGTCAGGAATCTCCACGTTATCGGCTAGCACCAACTTCAACCGATTCATTGCCCCCGGCGCGCACTCGCAGCCCAACCTTTCAATGGCTGGAACGAAGTTTGACCTGTCCCCGTGCAATTCCAACTCCAGGAATCGCCGGTTCGAACGTCGCTCATCGTTGAGATTGGAGTAGTGAACCACTCGTCCCTCTTTTAAGATGACAACTTCCTCGCAGATCTCTTCAACGTCGCGCAGTAAATGTGAACACAGGACGATGTGCATCTCCCGGCTGTCATGCATTTCCCGGATCAGCCGGATCATGCGCTGCCGCGCGGGCGGATCCAGGCCATTCGTGGGTTCGTCCAGAATCAGCAGCTTCGGCCCGTGCGCAATCGCCTGAGCCAGCTTGGCCAGTTGTTTCATGCCCAGTGAGTAAGTGCCTAGTTTCCGGTATCTCGCTTCACCCAAACCAACGTAAAAGAGCGCTTCATGTGCCCGTTCCAACGCCATCTCGGAGGGCAGGCCGGAAAGCTCCGCCATCAACCGGATAAACGCGACTGCGCTCATGTTGCTGATGAACGCATCATTCTCCGGCATATAGCCAATCAGGCTGCGAATCCACTTGGCATGCGTCCGAATGTCAGCCCCAAAAACGTATGCCGACCCCGCCGACACCGGCCAAAATCCAAGTAGCGTATTGATCAGAGTGGACTTGCCGGCACCGTTCGGACCCAGCAGTCCAATCGTGCGTCCGGTGAACGCGCAGGTCACATCGCGCAGCACATCTCGATTCCCCAGTCGCACCGAAAGGCCACGCAAGTCGATGATTGGCGGCCCTCCAGGGTTCGCAACCTGCGGCGCGGTGCCCGCGGCCGAGGGAAGAACGGTTGTTGTGTCGTTGACCTGTGGCATGATTCAGTTTCGTAATGGCCGCGGTGCGTCCGCGCCTGCCGCGCTCGCCCGCGCTGCTTGTACGCTGGATGCAATCAATGGCATCAGCGGTTTTCCTTGTTGAATGCCTGCCAGCGTTCCCAGGTTAAAGCCCACGAACGACCCCAGCGTAGCGGCCACAATTCGGTCGGGTTCGCCGTATACGCAAATCAAACCCGGAACACTGCTGGCCGCCAGCGCAGCCATGGCCTGCTGCTGCGTTGCTGACAAGGCGCTGGAACCCTTTAGCCCGTTGGCAACCGTTCCTAATGTCGAGCTGAGGTTGTTATAAAGGATCGCCGAAAAGTTCGTGGAGTTGTCCGCCGGCAGTTGCTTCCGGAAATTGGGAGAGCTGGCAAGCGTGAAGCCCGCCTGGCGGTTCTGGATCGCAGTGTTTAAAGCCGCTTCGCTGTTGGAAGCCACCAGGTATCCATCGACGAACGTATAGTACGCGGCCAGGCCGGGCATTTTCTCGAGGCCCACCGAATAGAAGGTGCGTGAACCCACCTGATCACTGCCGAGTTGGAGCTGTCCAGTTTTTGTCGGCGGAGTCTGATTGTAGCGGCTCGCCAGCGTGGCCAGAGTCTTTTGCAGCCGGTCTGGATCGTTTACTTCAACCGCAAGCTTCCAGGTGGGAATCGGCAGCAGCGGTCCATCCATCGCAAAGGTGGCGTCACTTCCCAGCGGCGCCGCGATGTCGTCAATCAGGCTGACGCCCGCTTGGGATTGGAACCCATTCAGCTGCTCCAGGAACTGTGCGTTCCCCTGCGAAGCGAAGCTGACTAGTTCGGTGGCAACGGTGAGCGGGCTTTTCATGACAAAGGCCACCGCAACGTTGGCATCTGGCGAAACGAAGCCCAGCGAACCGATGGGCCCGGGGCTTCCCAGCCACGAAGCAATACCCTGCCGGCTACCAGCGAATGAGAGTGAAGCCCGGGTTTCCGTTCCTCCCGCCACGTCGCGCCTCTCCAGAACAAGATATTGAACATTGTTGAGTCCGGCCAATGGCCCTGTGGCTGTAGTTACGGATTTGGGACTGATTTGTTCCATGTCCGCCGCCAGCAAATAACCCGCCCCGGCGGCGTACGACTGCGAAATCCGGCCGAAGAAGGGCGTCTGCACAAACGCACTGGGCGTTCCGCTGCTGACGGCGGCCTCTACTGCCCGCAATGCCGCCAGATCTGGAGATGCCACCACCACGTTGTTTTCCAAGTCTACGAACAACTGACCTGTCGTCGGGGCTGTGGCTCCAGCTCCGCTGTTGACGATCCGCAGGCCGGCGGTCGCCGGCACATTCTGCTGCAGATAGTTCGCTAGTCCGGGTTGGCTCAATTCGGCCATGAATACCGGCTTGCCATACTGATGAGGACCGGTGGACGGCACTGCGAGTACAATCTCATTACCCAGATATTGGCTTATCGAAGTGAGCTGCGTGACCGCGCGCTCGACATCCGCCGCGTGCGTTCCAGACTGCTGCGTCCACCAGTCCTGCAGCACGCCACTCTGCGCCAGCCGCTCGTTGAAGATCCGCTTCGCCTCGGTCAGCGTGCCTCCAAGGTTGGGAATAGCGGCATAAATGATCGTGTTCCCAGGCAAATACTTGGCGAGATTGGACGAATACCGTAACTTCGGCGAAGGTATCCCTTGAACCTGTTGCTGAAGTGTCGAGAACTCGCTGAGTAACGCGGCGTACGTACCGGCGTTCTGGCTCCAGGAGAATTGCGTCGAAACGGGAACGAATCCCATACGGTAGTAGTCGGTGGCTAGTTGCTGGCCGGCCGACAAGTCAGTCGCTTCGGATCCTTGCTGAACCCGGGCCACGCCCTTCGCCAGCGCAACACGCGATCCTTTTGTTCCGCTGTCGACAGCGAGAACGGCGTTCTTCACGGGAACCAGAAGATCGCCGCTGGATACGTACACCGAACCTTGATTCGTCTCAGCCGCTGCCAGAATGACCCGGCCTTGCTCCACATTCACCGTGGTTCCCTTCCAGTTGCGCGAGATCGAAACGTCCGATCGCTCTGCCAATTCAACCTCCGCTCCGCTGATCAGCCGGACAATCGCTCGCGATCCTTTGGCCGTGCGAAGCTGGTCCGCATTCCGGATCACGTCGCCAACCGCGACTAAGCGAGCCCCGTATTCCGTTATCCGGTAGAGGCTGCCATCCACGGCCGAAACCGTGGCCCGCACCGCGTGCTGACCGGGCAGGAGCCCATTTCGTGCGCCAACAATGCCCACGCCAATCCCGATGGCCAGCGTCGCTGCCAATGCCCACGCAAAGACAGGAAAACGCTGGTTTCCTTTCGTCGCTCCCTGTGTGTCGAACGACGGCCCTGCCGGTACACCGCTCCGCTCCTGTTGCAGAGCTTGGCGGCAGGCAACGCATTGATGGGTGTGATCCTCCAGCAGCATCGCTCGTGCCGGTGAGAGTGTTTGGCTCAGATACGGCTTCATCAGCAGCCGGAAATCGGCACAGCCCCGGATGCGGTCCACTTGATAAGAACGCAACGTTGAGTCGAAGAGCCCGCGAAACACGCGTTTTGCCGCCGCTCGCACCACGGCATCGTCGACAACTTCGTTGCGCACTTCCTCGATTGCTTGATCCAGTTCACGTTGACTCATGATTGCCCTCCACGGTATGAAAGAAGTTCCTTTTGCAGTTGGTGTCGGGCTCGATGTAGTTTCACCGCCACCGAAACCTGCGAGATCCGAAGTGCCCGCGCAATCTCCGGATTCGTGAAATCTTCGAAATAACGAAGCGCAAAAATCTCGGCCGACTGCGGGTTCAGCTTGGCGAGTGCCTGCCGCAACGCGTCCCGCAGGCCGTCGTCAGGCACCTTTCCGGCTTCCACCACGGCTTCGTTTAGCGGAACACGCCGCTCGGTGTGCCGGGCCCGGATCAGATCCACCGAGGCATTCACCGCCGCGCGCCGCAGATAGCTCTCTTCGTTCTCGGGAAGTGCAGCGGTCGGGGCCATTCGCAGCAGCCGCAAAAAAATTGTTTGTAAGACATCCTCAGCGTCAGCGGCATTCCCGGTGATCCGATACGCGGTTCGAAACACCAGGCCGTGATGGGCCTCGAAGCTCTGACTGAAATCTCGTGTGAGCGTAGGAACCGCGCTTTCGTATGTTGCCAGTTGCAGGTTCACTCCAGTCCTCTTTTTCATTACTAAGGACGGGGGTCTGGGTCGATTATTACACCCGGGCCGTAAATCGGAAGAAAATTGCTCAGCTTCCTCCAAACGAACCGTAGCGAACCACCGCGATCCGATCATGCCCTTGCTAGCCGCGACAGTTATGGAGCGGTTGCCGAAGTGTTCTCACAGCAGGACAGCCTTATACCGAGCCGCTGCGAAGAAAAGGGAACCCCCTTAGCTTCACCCCCCGACTGCCGGCGGTGGCACGGCGGCCAGGCGAGGCTGGCGAACTCTTCCAGGTTGCCTGACAGGATCTGTTCAGCTTGCACCGCATCCAGCCCGAGTTCGTAGAGCGCTTTGGTTTGCTGTTCAAAGACGGCAGCATTCCAGCCGCCAAACGAACCGTAGCGAACCACAGCGGGCCGATCCTACCCTTGCGAGCCGCGACAGTTATGGAGCGGTTGCCGAAGTGTTCTCACAGCAGGACAGGCTTATTCCGAGCCGCTGCGAAGAAAAGAGAACCCCTTCAGCTTCTGCCTGCGACTGCCGGCGGTGGCACGGCGGCCAGGCGAGGCTGGTGGAACTCTTCCAGGTTGCCTGACAGGATCTGTTCAGCTTGCACCGCATCCAGCCCGAGTTCGTAGAGCGCTTTGGTTTGCTGCTCAAAGACGGCAGCATTCCAGCCGCGCGGGAAATAGCTGGAGTCTGTGCCGAACAGCAGGCGGCCCTGTCCCACCAGATCGATGGCGCGGCGATAGACGGTCCGCAGATCGAGACCTTCGTACATCATCCAATGATTGGAGCTGGAAGTATCCAGCCAGACGTTCGGACAAAGGTCGGCCAGCATCAATGCTTCCCGCAGCATGCCTGCTCCGAAATGCGGCACCACGAATCGGATCTGCGAGAAGCGAGTGGCCATGGGATGCAGGTCGAGCGGGTTGGAAAGGCGCATGTCGAACGGGCTGGCCAGCCCGAGTTTCTTGCGTACGCCTACGCTAATCACGCCGCAATGCACGAACACCGCGAGATGGTGCGCGGCAGCGATCTCAAAGATAGGCACCAGCCGCGCGTCGGTGATGGGAAAGCGGTGCATGGCGGGAAAAAGGCATAGGCAGTGGAGATAGGGGTTCGCCGCGGCCGTTCGGACACGCTCCACGGCGTCATGCTGGTGAGGATCCAGCATGAAATAACCGAAGAATCGGTCGGGACGGGGTGCGACCGCGGCCGCCACGGCCAACTCATCGCCATGCACGCTGCCGATCAGACAGGCCCGGCGAACAGAATTGCGGTCCAACTCGGCCACCCAATCGTCGGCCAGCAGGTGCGGCTCGGGCTGAGGTATTTTCCAGCTGAGCAGCGGCCCGACCGCCTCGGCATTCTCCAGCTTCTTTTGCTGGGCTAGGGCGGAGTAGAAATGATGGGAAAAGAAATGCACGTGGGCGTCACCAACGGCAAGCTCTCCCCAGGGTGTTTGTGCCATGTGTTGATCATATGAGGTCGCTGGAGCCTGTGGAGGCCAGTTCCATGGGACAGGCTCTTAGTCGCTGCGGAAACCAAGCCGTGTATGATCCGCTGTGGGGCGGGTCCCCAGACCCCCGCCGGGCGCCCACGCCCGGCTCTCCGAACGATGCGCATGCCATCTTACTCCCCAACCGGGTTCTCAGATCATGGTTGACCCGGATCTCCGGACTCATCGGGCCACTTTCGCCCTGGATCCGGGAAAACCGACATCCGAAAACCGAGTATTTCTTGTGCGTATCGCAACCGATAAACTGTCTCATATCGCTGCAAACGTTTCTTTCAAAAGTCTGGGCGTAGCGTACTCCAACGCTGCGCCCCTCTGCAGCGCTCTCGTTGAGTCACAGAAGTCAAAAATAAATATTTTGCGCCAATACCCTTGAATCACGGCCTGATGCCGCAAAGTCGATCTGCGCCCGCCGCAGTCGAGCCAGGGTCGGGCGCATGCTCTTAGACAGAGCGGCTCCTCCGCTCAATTTCAACAAGAGGTACACAAACATGAGTAATTTATCTTCTGACGTCCCGGAGAATCCGGACGTCATCAAGAATCCAAAACTCCCAGCGCAGCCCGAACAACCGTGCGCCGACGAACGCGGACCCGGAGCAGAACGCCGACCCCGAGGTCGATGCAAAACTCGGGCAAATCGCGAGAACGCCCAGAAAAGCATGGGCGCAAAGACACCGGCCGGGAAAGAGGCCTCCTCCAAGAACGCTGTCAAGCAGGGCCTATTCGTCGAGGACCTGACCCAGCACCTCAGCGAGAACAAATGGAACGCTATCAGGGCTTCGTCGAAGGCATTGTCAAGGACCTTCACCCCGTCGGCGACCTGGAGTTGCACCTCGCGCAGCGCATCGCCGACATCCAGTTCCGGCTCGAGATGCTTCGCACTGCCGAGCTCAAGGTCTACCTGGGCGCTGCCATCCCTACCGCGACCATGGAAGGCTGCCTCGTGGCCAGCAAGAACAGCGCTTTCAGCGCTCCTTCTCGAAGACTCTGGAGGAATTCCGGCACGCCCAACAACTTCGATCGGACCAGGAGAAACAAGCGATTGAGGAGCTTAAGGCGATTGCTGCCGCGCACATGCATCAGAACGCCCCGTTCGATCCAGCCCGGTTTGGCTTCGTTATTTCGAGCGAACTACTCTTCAGTAAAGTCCGCCTGGGAAATGCCAAGAAAATGACTCAATTCTGCACGGGTGACGGTATCGTCGAGAAGAAAGTCGTCGCTCTCCTCGCTGGCGGGCCCAAAAAGGCCGCCTAGTCAGTCCGACACGATGCAGAAACTCCTCGACTAAATCCAAGCCTTGAAGAGATCCACCCAACGTGTCTCCCTCCGAACCGCGTGCCCACGCAATCGGAGCCGCGACTAGCCACCTGGCGCGGGCCGCCAGGCCTGCCGAGCCGAGATTCCTCTCGGCTTTATCGGTTTTGAGTCGTTCTCAATAACGTGCTCAGAGCAACCGGCTAGGCACAGAGTTGGGGCACGACGTTGCCGGATACGTCGGTGAGGCGGAAGTTGCGGCCCTGGAAGCGATAGGTGAACTTTAGGTGATCAAAGCCGAGGAGGGCAAGGATGGTGGCGTGCAAGTCGTGTACATGAACTTGATCCTTGGTGACGTTGAAGCCGAGTTCGTCGCTTTCGCCCATGGTGATGCCCGGCTTGATACCGCCGCCGGCGAGCCACATGGTGAATGCGTTGGGATGATGATCGCGGCCGTCACTACCGCCCTGCACCATCGGTGTGCGACCGAACTCGCCGCCCCATACGACTAAGGTGTTGTCCAACATACCGCGCTGTTTGAGGTCAAGGACCAGCGCCGCGCAGGCTCGGTCCGTATCCTTGCAGTTGGTCTTGATGTCCTTGGTCAGGTTCTCGTGCTGGTCCCAGGCTTCGTGATACAGCTGCACGAAACGCACGCCGCGCTCCACCATGCGACGGGCTAAGAGGCAGTCGTTCGCGAAGGAGGGTTTGCCGGGTTCTGCGCCATACAGGTCAAGGATGTGTTGCGGTTCTTTGGAAAGATCCATCAGCTCCGGCGCACTGGTTTGCATCCGGTACGCCATCTCGAAGGAGTTGATGCGGGTAGAGATCTCTGGATCACCGGTGATGGTCTGGCGCATCTGGTTCAGCGTCCGGATGGAATCGAGCGAATCGCGCTGCACGCTGGCGTCGATGCCCGGCGGGTTCGACAGAAAGAGTACCGGGTCGCCGCTGCCGCGGAACTGAACACCCTGGTAGACGGTGGGAAGGAAGCCGCTTCCCCAGCAGGAGTTGCCGCCGCTGGGCCCCTTCTTGCCGGAACTGAAGACGACGAAGGCAGGCAGGTCCTTCGATTCGCTGCCGAGGCCATAGGTCACCCATGAGCCCATGCTGGGGCGGCCGAACTGCTGCGTGCCAGTGTTCATCAGCAGCTGGCCCGGAGCGTGGTTGAAGGCGTCGGTGGTCATCGATTTGACGATGGCCACCTCGTCCACGATCTTGGTGAAGTGCGGAAGCAGTTCCGAGACCTCAGCGCCGCTCTGGCCGTACTTCGCGAACTTGAACTTGGGGCCGAGCAGAGTGGAACTGGGGTTGATGAAGGCGGCCCGGTAGCCCTTTAGCAAGTCGGCCGGTGGCAGCGTGCCGTCGAACTTGGTCAGCTGCGGTTTGTAGTCGAAGAGTTCCAAGTGGCTGGGCGCGCCGGCCATGAAGAGGAAGATGACGTTCTTGGCCTTGGCCGGAAGCGGCGATTGCTTGGCCGCCAGGGGATCGGAGGACGGAGTGGAGGCGAGGCCGGCGTCGGCCAACAGGTTGGCGAGCGCCATGGCGCCCAGGCCAACACCGCACTGCTCAAAGAACCAGCGCCGGGCGCGTCTTGCGGGATCTTCGTTGCGGTTCAGAAAGTCCTGGCAGTTCATCGTGTCCTTCTATGATCTATTCTTTCGTGATGGTTTCGTCAAGG
Organism: uncultured Acidobacteriaceae bacterium; assembly: GCA_963771305.1. GTDB lineage: Bacteria > Acidobacteriota > Terriglobia > Bryobacterales > Bryobacteraceae > CAJCIT01. Next base: position 254,916 of record CAVYTS010000039.1, on the reverse strand, counting down.
TTGAGCACCACCCGCGAGACGACGGTCCACGCCGCGGCTTGGGCCGGCGTGACGTCCTTGGGGAGTGTCGGCGGATGAGCCGGATCGTTGGCAGCGAGGTCCCAAGGCTTGCGGCCGGGCTCGGCGTAGCGTCGTTCTTCTTTCGCAAGCAGCGTGCGCAGCTCACCGTCTTCCGCTTCAGTGGGGACCCGAGAGAGCGAGCGGCGGAAGATGTAGGCGATGCGTTGATCGTCGGTGGTCCCCCCATCACGAATGGCTTTCAGCGCCAGCGCACGGGCTGCCTCCAGAAACAGTGTCTCGTTGAGGGTCATCAGCGCTTGCAGCGGCGTGTTGGAACGCGCACGGCGCACGCACGTGCTGTCGCCGTTGGGTGTGTCGAAGGTTTCGAGCATCGGGTAGGGAACCGAGCGGAACCGGAACGTATAAATGGCGCGGCGATAGCGCTCCGGGCCGGTGGATTCGTCCCAGTTCTTGGGTCCATAGCTGACCGGCGGCTGGAACAGGAAAGCTGGAGCTGGCGGATGCACACTGGGGCCGCCGACTTCGGGGTTCAGCAGGCCGCTGGCCATAAGGGTGATGTCGCGAACCGCTTCGCCGTCCACACGGAAGCGCGGGCCGCGAGCCAGCAAGCGGTTGTAGGGGTCCTTCTCATAGAGAGCCGGCGTCACGTTCGACGACTGGCGATAAGTAGCGGAAGTCACGACCAACCGGTGGATGGCTTTCATGTCCCAGCCTTTGTCCATCAGTTCCACGGCCAGCCAGTCGAGCAACTCGGGGTGAGACGGCGGATCGCTCTGCGTGCCGAGGTCTTCGGCCGTACTCACGATGCCGATGCCGAAGTAGCCTTGCCAGAAGCGATTCACCAGCGAGCGCGCTGTGGTGGGCGCGTTGCGGTCGACCAACCACCGAGCGAATGCGAGTCGCGCGGTAGCGAGATCGGAGATTCCGGCAGGAGGCCGATTCAGGAACGTGGGCACGCCCGGGCCAACCAGCTTGGCGGGCTTGAGAAAGTCGCCCCGCGTGAGCACGTGCGTCTCTCGCGGCTCTGTGCGCACCGCCATCACAAGCTGAGTGGAGCCTTCCGGATACTGCTTCCACAAGGCGGCGATCTGGTCGTTGGCGTCCTTCCATTCGGGCACTGTCTCGCGCCAGTAGCTGAAGACCGTTTGCACTTGTTGTGGCGTGCGCTGAGTCTGCGGAATGGCCAGGACTTCGCGAACCACCGCGGGCAGGGGATCGGCTACCGCGTCGGGCGATGTGGTGATGGAGAGGCGGAAGCGGCCCAGGTTATTGGTCTGGTTGTCATCGCTGTTCCAGCCGCCATGGTTCTGCTGCAGCTTGAAAACCAGCAGCGTTCCCCCCGCGTTCGTGATGGGCGCCGAAGCCATGAACACGGCCTTGCGCGGTTGGTTGCGCAGGCCCGGACCCGCATCGATGCCCCACGCCGTGTCTTCGTTGCCGTCGATCGCGAAATCGACCGGGCCCGTGACGCGGCGCTTCTTCGACTTGTCATCGAACATGGCGGCGAGCGGCGTTTCCGGCGGGTTGACGTCCGCGGTGGCCTTCACGAACTCGATCTTGGTGAGCTTGTCGGGCGTGTTGGCGGGCGCGGCTTCCACCATGAATTCGGTGAGCGCACAGGTCCCGTTCAGCGATCGGCCCGGGCCGCCCAATGGAAGATTGGGGTCGTTCATCAACTCGAGGCGGAAGGCAGTGATGTTCGAGACGTCGGCCTTCACTGTCAACTTGACAGTGTGCTTGGTGGGCGCATAGCCCTGCGCCAGGAACGAGCCGTCTTTCAGTGGGAAGTACTTCTGGCCGCCGTCCGAGATGCGCTCCACCTCCGGCTGCACGACGGTCCACTCCGGCTGATTCGGGGTGACCTGTTGTTCCCACTTGGCCATGCGCTGTTGCCAGTCCGGGTTGCGACGCTTCAAGGTGCCTTCTATTTCGCGCGTGCCGCGCAAGACATCGTTCCGCTGCATCTCCTGCGCGGGGGTGTAGACGGCGATGTTCGATTCATGGGTGTTGTTCAGGAAGGACATCATGCGGTAATACTCTTCCTGCTTCAGCGGGTCGAACTTGTGGTTGTGGCACTGCGCGCATTGAATGGTCAGGCCAAGGATGCCGGTGCCGACGGCGTGCATCCGGTCGAACAGGGCCTCCATTCGAAATTGCTCGGGGTCCACGCCGCCCTCTTCGTTGACCATGGAGTTCCGCAGAAAGCCAGTTGCCACCACGTCCTCCTGCGTGTGGTTGGGCAGCAGATCGCCGGCGATCTGCCGGATGACGAACTGGTCATAGGGCATGTTTTGGTTCAGCGCATTGATGACCCAGTCGCGGTAGAACCAGACCTGTCGCGTCTTGTCCTTCTCGTAGCCGTCGGAGTCCGCGTAGCGGGCGCCGTCCAGCCAGCGGCGGCCCCACATCTCGCCGTAGTGCGGCGAAGCCAGCAGGCGGTCCACCTGCCTCTCGTAGGCAGTCTTGCTCTTGTCCTCGACGAAGGCGTCGACTTCTTCCGGAGTCGGCGGAAGGCCGATGAGATCGAGACTCAACCGGCGCAGCAAAGGCGCGCGGTCGCCTTCCGGAGACGGTCTCAAGCCTTCTTGCTCCAACCGCGCCAGCACGAAATCGTCGATCGGGTTCTTCACCCACGCAGTATTCTTAACCGGGGGAAGGGCGGGGCGCTGGGGAGGAATGAAAGCCCAGTGCGTTTTAGTGGCAGTGACCTGCGGGCCGAGGCCTTCCGGCCAATCGGCACCTTCCTCAATCCAGGCCTTGATGAGCGCGACCTGGGCGTCCGCCAAGCGACCACCCATGGGCATGCGCGCGACATCGCCGATGCCGGCCACACGGATGTAGAGCGCACTCTCTTCGGGCCTGCCCGGCTTCAGCACTTTGGCGAACGCCGACTGGCGCGCGTCCAGCCGCAGGTTTGCCATCTGGTTGTTGGGACCGTGGCACATATAGCAGGACTTCTGGAAGATTGGTTGAATGTCGCGCGTGAAGTCAACTTTCACTGCCGGCGGATCGGCGGCGGGCTTCTGCGCACGCAAGTTGGCTTGCGAGACAGCAACGGTAATGACTCCAACCAGAATGCCGGCGGTCAGCAGGGACCTGTGGATCTTTTTGAAACACATGATGAGAAAGGTGTTTGCGTGATTTTCTCATATTCAGGATTAAGCCCGACTCTTCTCCCCACTCAAGTGCGGTAGGCTGTCTGGGTGCGCTCGCCGCGCGGCGAACGGAACTTGAAAGGATTGGATAACGGTCATGGCAAAAATCAAAGCAGCAATTGTCGGTACAGGGTTCATGGGCAAAGTCCACACGGAGAATTTACGGCGCCTCGGCAACGTCAAGATCGCGGTAGTGGTGGGCAGCGGCCAGCAGCGAGCACAGGCATTTGCGGACGCCAATGACATTCCCCGCGCGACCGGCGACCTTAAGTCGGTCCTGGATGACAAAGACATCGCCGCCGTCCACGTCTGCACCCCCAACGCGGACCATTATCCGATGTCCCTGGCTGCGCTTGAGGCCGGGAAGGCGGTGCTCTGTGAGAAGCCGATGACCATGACGTCGGGGGAAGCTCGGACGCTGGTTCGCGTGGCCAAGGAGCGCGGGCTTCCCAACTGCGTGCAGCACAACCTGCGCTACTATCCGGTGGTTCAGCAGATCCGGCAAATGATCCGCCGCGGCGAGCTGGGCGACATCCTGATCACGCAAGGCACCTACTCGCAGGACTGGCTGCTTTACGACACCGACTGGAACTGGCGCGTTGACGCGAAATCAAACGGGAAGCTCCGGGCAATGGGTGACATTGGGTCGCATTGGATGGACCTGGTGCAGCATCTGACGGGCTTGGAGATCACTGAAGTCTGCGCGGACTTGGAGACCTTTCATAAGACGCGCAAGCGCCCAAAAGGGTCCGTAGAAACCTTCTCGGGCAAGAAGGCTCAGCCGACCGATTACGAACTGGTGCCGATTGACACCGATGATTATGGGGCGGTTTTGATCCACTTGGGCGATCGTGCGAGGGGCGGGTTCACGGTCAGCCAAATGTCGGCGGGCTGCAAGAACCGGTTCGCGATCGAGATTTTCGGCACGAAGGCCGGCGTCTCCTGGAATCAGGAAGCGCCCGACACGTTATGGATCGGGAATCGAAACGAGCCCAATCAGATTATCATCAAAGATGCGTCATTGATGCATCCCGAGGCAGCGCATTTTGCTGACTTGCCCGGCGGCCACAGCGAAGGTTACGACGACTCACATAAACAGGTCTTCAAGCAGTTCTACGCGAGGGTGGCTGACCCGTCGGTTGAGGTGAATTATCCGACTTTCGAAGATGGCCTGCGCGGGATGGTGCTGCTCGAAAAGGTCGCGGAGAGTGCGGCAAAGCGAGCATGGGTGACTGTTTAGGTCTATGGTGCTAGGTCGATCAGGGCCGCGGGTCAACGAAGCATGGAACAATCCGTTCTCCCTCACCGTACTTAAGGAGTTGGATCGGATTGGAGGCAACGTGAACAAAGCCCAAAACCTGCTTATTTTCTCTCTGTTAGCCGCTGGGACGTGCTCCTTGGCGGGCTGCGGCGACTTGGGGCAATTTGACCGCTATCGGGAAGACTTTCACTTCTCCCAGGCGTTCCAGCCGAATGGTCGCCTGGAAGTGGAAAACTTCAACGGCAGCGTCGACGTGGCCTCCTGGGACCGCAACACCATCGACGTCTCAGGCACCAAGTACGCTCCTTCCAAAGACCAGATGGACCGCATCAAGATTGACTTTCACGTGGATGGGGGCGTCGCGTACGTGAAGGTCAACCGGGTCGATTCCATGAATTGGGGCGGCGGCTATGGGGCAAAGTTCCTGATCCGCGTACCGAAGGCCACCACCATGAGCCGCGTTAAGACCACCAACGGCGGCATCACCGTGGAAGATATCGATGGTGGCGGAACTGTCGAGAGTACAAACGGCCGGGTGCTGCTCACCCGAGTAAGCGGCGATTACCAGCTGCAAACCACGAATGGTGGCATTGAGCTCGATCAATGCCAGGGAGCGATGCGTGCCCACACCACCAACGGTAGCGTGAAAGGGCAGCTTGCCTTGGGATCAATCAACGCCAGCACCACCAATGGCACGATCGATATTACGCTGCGAAAAACAAAGCAGGGTGACCCGATGCGCGCCGAGACCACCAACGGTTCCGTGACCCTGGCACTGGGCGCGTTCAACGACAACGAAATCTCAGCCTCGTCCACCAACGGTGGCATAACGCTTCGTCTTCCCGACTCCCCGAACGCCCACCTGGAGGCCCGAAACTCCAACTCCAGCATCACGAATGAGGTGATGCCATTTACCGTCGAGGATCAGGCGAAGCACCGCCTGATCGGCAAATTCGGCAGCGGCGGCCCGCTGATTCAGCTTCACACCAGCACCGGAAGCATCCACATCAGCAAGTATTGAGGCGCGCCGGTTCTGGCGACGCTTTACAATACAGGATCGTGCCGTCCTCAGAGATTCGCGTTCGTTATCCCGTCCATCCCGTCCTTGTGAGAGTAGGCGTGCTCGTCGCCGCCACACTCGCTTTGGTCATCGTCTTTGTTGTCGATCAGTTCGAACGCGACTTTCAGCCGCGCACCCGAGATCCGTTCCAGGTCCAAGCGCAAACAGAACGGTTTCGCGGCGTCATCGGCGCTGTGCCGCCCTCCGCTGTATTGGGCTACTTCACGGACCTCGAACCGACGGACCGTTCCGCGCCGATCATCTTCCGTACGGCGCAGTACGCGCTGGCCCCGCGGCTGCTGCAACCCGGCTCCGCGCAGGAATGGGTCATCGGCAACTTCGCAAAGGCCGGCGACTTCCGTGCCATTGGGGCTGGGAAGGGTTTGCAACTGGTACAGGACTACGGCAACGGCGTGGTGCTTTACCGGCGCGGAGCAGCCACTCGATGATCTCGATTCTGATTCTGCTTGTGGCCTCCGCCGCTGGCTGCCTGGTGCTTGCAGCCACCACGGACTTGATTCGCGTTTGTCCGCGGTGGGCCGGCTGGTTGATGCTATTGGGTACGGGGACCCTGATGGGGTTCGGTGCTTCCTCGCTGCTGTTCACCTTTCTGTGTGCCTGGCTCGGCCAAACGGTTTGGATTCCGATTGGCTTGGAAGTGGCTGCCATCGGTGCGGCCATGGTCGTGATCAGTCGAAGGCCGGTTGTTGCGTCGGAAGCCTTGCCTGCGGCCCCTTCCGAGCCGGCGCTTTACCCGGTCATTCTATTTGGGGCGCTGCTGCTCACGCTGCTTCTGGCGACCACTGGCTTTTACTCGGGCTGGGACAACAATCCGCAAGGCAATTGGGATGCCTGGTCCATCTGGAATCTGCGGGCCAAGTTCATGGCGGGTGACGGTGGCGTCGCGCTTCGGGCGTGGTCGCCGAAACTGGTTGAGACACATCCGGAGTACCCGCTTCTTCTCTCTGGGCTGGTGGCGAGTGCTTGGAAAGCGAGCGGAACAGTTTCTCCGACGGCGCCGATTGCGGCCGGCTACGTGTTCTTTCTTTCTTTGGTTTCGATCGCCGTGGGAGGATTCACGCTGCTACGTGGGCGTACCCTCGGTCTTCTGTTCGGCATTGTCCTAGTGGCGTGTCCAGCGCTGTTGCATGAGGTTGCCGTTCAATATGCGGACGTTCCGCTAGCGGCCTATTTCCTGGGAGCGATGCTTCTATTGTTACTCGACCGCCCCGTGCTGGCCGGTGTCCTGGCGGCGCTGGCGGCCTGGACGAAACAGGAAGGGCAACTCTTCTTCCTGATCTTTGTTGTTTTGCTGCTGATCTTCCGAAGGGCACACGCTATTCGGGCATTGGCGGGCGCGGCCCTGGCTCTGCTGCTGGTGCTGCTGTTTCAAGTGTTCATGGCGCCCCACGGAGCCGCGCCGGTGCTCGCGCATCTCTGGGATCTGTCGCGCGGGGGCACTATCGCGACGGCGTTTTTTCGCCAGTTTTGGGAACTCGGCGCCGGATGGTTGCACCCGATTCTGCCGGTGCTGGTGCTCGGCCTCGTGCTACGCCTCGATCGCCGCCAGAATACTTCGGTGCTGCTGGGCGGCCTGTCGGTGCTCGGGCTCCTGGCGGGATATTTCGTGGTCTATTTGACTTCATCGAACGACCTCACTTGGTACCTCAGCACGTCGCTCAACCGGCTCTTTGTGCAACTCTGGCCGCTCATGTTGCTCACGGCCTTCCTGGCCCTGCGGCGTCCCGAAGAACTGGCGACGGTGGAGACCGTGGCACCCGGACTGAGCCGCGCCGAGCGCCGTCACCCTTCGAAAAACAAACGGAAGCTCGCTGCTAGTTAGCATATCGCCGATAGTGAGCTGGCGAGCGCTCCCTTGCCGCGGCTCCCTTTTCAGGGCGAGAGGAGTTCATCTGATACCCTACCGTCCATGCCCGAGATGATCGCCAAGCCGAAAGCAATCCATTGGGTGGCGCTCATGTTGCTCGTCATCTCCGTCGGCATCAATTACATCGACCGGGGCAATTTAAGCGTCGCCGGAAAGAGCATCGAGAGCGATCTCCATCTCACGCAGGAACAACTTGGCCTGCTGTTTGGCGGGTTCTTCTGGACGTATTCGCTGCTGCAGATTGCCGCCGGTAAGGTGATCGACCGTTACAACGTGAACTGGGTTTACGCGATTGGGTTCCTGTTGTGGTCGGGCTGCACCGCCGCCACCGGACTGGCGACCGGTTTCTACTCCATCTTTCTGATGCGGTTGCTGATAGGCACCGGCGAGTCCGTCGCGTATCCGGCGTATTCAAAGATCATCTCCGCCACTTTCCCCGAAGGGCTGCGGGGCACCGCGAATGCTCTGATCGACGCGGGATCGAAGATCGGGCCCGCGCTCGGTGTACTGGTGGGAGTTAAGCTGGTCAACTGGCTCACTTGGCGCGGCATGTTCTTCGCGATCGGCGCCGTCAGTCTCATCTGGCTGATTCCGTGGTCGGCCATCGTGCCGAGTCTGAAAGTACGTGTTCTGGAGAAGGCGGGAAGCAAGCCGGAAATCGTCCTTCCCAGCTACAGGGAGATCCTCTCCAAGCGGGAGGTGTGGGGCACGATCATCGGGCTGTTCGGCGCCAATTACACCTGGTACTTCTTCCTGACGTGGCTGCCCTACTACTTTGAGCACGAACGCCACTACACACATGACAAACTGGCGTTTCTGGGTTCGCTTCCGTTTTGGTTCGTGGCAGCCGCCTCGATGATGGCCGGGCTGGCGGCCGACGCCATAATTCGCCACGGGCGGCCGGCTGCGCACGTGCGCCAGGCCTTCGTCGCCACCGGGCTGTGCGGATGTTGTGTATTCATGGCAGCTTCCATACTGGTGGGCAACGCAAGGCTATCGCTGGGCCTACTGCTTGTCGCGAGCTTCGTATACGGTTTATTCTCGTCGAACCATTGGGCACTGACACAGTCGCTTGCCGGACCGGATGTAGCGGGGAAATGGACGGGCGTCGAGAACTGCGTGGGCAACTTCGCCGGCGTGGTGGCGTCCTATGTCACAGGATTGGTGCTGTCGACCACGCACGAGTTCTTTTTCGCGTTCGCCATTGCTTGCGGTGTGTTGCTGTTCGGCGCATGGGGATTCTGGTTCGTGATCGGAAAGACCAAGCGCGTTCAGTGGAGCTTCGAACTCACCACGCCGGAGCCGGAGGATAGTCTATAAGGGCGGGTCTTCAGCGCATTGCATCGTACGATCACATGACGAGCAGAGGCGAAACCGAAAACAAATGCTCAAATGGCCAAAATCGCGGTGGGCGCATGCAGCAATAGCTCTTGCCGTGGCAACAGGGCTCGCGGTAGCTAGCGGGAGTTTACTCGTAAGCCGGAAGGGAAGACTGTAAATAGTTGTTTTAGCTCCGTCCTGCGGGTCTAATCCCACCGCCTTTCAGGCGGTGAGCTTCGAGCGCAACTCTACGAGAATGAGGGGATGGCGGAATATCGACGGAGCGCGCACGCGGTGTTCGATCTGAAGTATCACGTGGTGTGGATAACAAAGTACCGGTACAAGATACTGCGCGGGAGGGTAGCGGAGCGGGCGCGCGATCTGATCCGACAAAGCTGCGAGGCGCGGGAAGTGGTGATCATGCGGGGAGCGGTATCGCCGGACCATATCCATATGCTGCTGTCGGCGCCGGCGCATATGGCGCCGTCGAAGTTGGTGCAATTCCTGAAGGGACGGTCTTCGCGTCGGCTGCAGGAGGAGTTCCCGGAGTTGCGAAAGCGGTACTGGGGGCAACACCTGTGGGCTCGCGGGTACTTCTGCGCGACGGTGGGCGCGGTGGACGAGGCAACGATCAAGGCATATATCGAGAACCAGAAGTGGGACGAAGACGATCAGGGCTTCAAGATTACCGCGCCCACCGAGCCTTGAGCCGGCTCTCAGCCGGGGTGGGCTTCAGGTGGCTTCAGCCGCAACCCGACTTTCAGTCGCAAAAGATTCTACCGGCTTTAGCCGGTAGTCTTTAAAGGAGGGTTAGCGCGGCGTCGCTGTATTACCCACGTTGGGTACTACAGAGTTCATCCAGACCGAGGGAATGAGCGAGGGCTTGCTGAACGAGAGTCTGTTTGGATAGAACGGTAGCAATGCGATAGGGACCTTTGTCGCCTAGCGGAGGATACAGCAAAGTGAACTGCTGCATGGGAATGAGTTGTTCCAGTAGTTGTTCCACGGTGAGATCAGGCCAGGCGCACTGGGCCTGGCGGTGAACATACTGGAGCAGCGAGATTCCCAGCATGCAGTAGAAAGCATGCCCGCGGATTTTGCTGTCGGTCCAGTGGTACATCGGTCCCCAGCCGAGCCAGTCGCCGTCCTTTAATCCGCGAAATACACGTTCGATTTGTTGCTGGCCGGAGTAACCGGACACGACCTGTTCGGCGGTCCAATCCATGCGGTTGGTGAGCAGCACGGTGCGGCCGAGACGTTGTGTCCACAGTTGCTGGAGCGCCTGGTTGTCCACCTCGAATGTCAGATGCCAGCGGTTGTCGCGCTGTTCCAGTCCGTAGTGGAGCACTTCGCGGACGAACGGGTCCAACAGCCAGCGATGGATCTTGTTGCGAATGCCTGGTTCGGTAAAGCGAGCCTGTGGCCTGGACAGTTCGGTTGCCAGCCGCCGTAGTTTCTGAGTCACACGGGCGAGTGCAGCGGTAGTGCTGTTGAGTTGTTCGCTGGCGAAACAAGCCGAATATTTGAGCACGCAAAGATACTCTTTGCCATGTACGACCAGCTTCTCCGCTGCCGCCCTGACGCCGGGTTGGGAGCTGCCGCAGGCCGGTAACTGTTCCACGCTCCGGTTCCGCAGTTCCGCCGGTGCCTGGTTCCAGGGCAGAGCCGAAATCCAGCCTAGGCCCGCCTGCTCTAATTCCAGCGTGTTGGCCAGTGCCGCCGAACCTTTGTCGAGCACCAGCGTGACCGAGTCGCGGGCCATCTGATTTTGGTCCAGCAAAGCCCCTATACGCGACCGCGCCTCGGGCAGTTCCTCGGCATCAGCCCGGTTGCCGGGATAGACATGATGGCACAGGCTGAGGCCGTTGTCGCCGTCCATGACATAGCTCAACCCGACCTGCCGCAGGTTGTGGCGGCCCTGCTTGTTGTGTCCACGCTGCGCCAGTTGGTTGCGCGTATTGGTGCTGGCCACATAGGTATAGAAGTTGGTCGTATCGTAAGCCAACAGGCGGCGGCCGACCAACTGCTTTTGCTTCCACACGCCCCGTAGACGAATCTGGGCTTGTTCCAGATCTTCCTCCCGGATGCGGTCGAAGCAGTCCCAGAATTCCTGCGAGCTGAATCGCTCCGAAGGCAAGTCCCAAAGCGAACGCAGGATGGTGCGGTCATACCAGCCAGCCACCTCCGTCTTGGGACCCGGCTGACAGATCCGATGGATCGCCGCCAGGAGCAGATAATGCGCCGGCGACGGGCCCGAGCGAGGTTCGGGCCAGAGAGACTGGAGCAAGGCAAAAACACCGCTCTGCTGAGCGGCGAGCCAGAGCGCTCCCGGCAGGCCCACATCGGCAGCCGTGGCTTCCAATGGCACCGGAGCGGTGCGATCCCTGACCAGCGCCGCGACTTTCTCGGCCGTGCCGAGATACGTCTGGTGGACGATGCGGGGCTTACCGTCCAGGCGGGCGCTCTCGACGACATAGTAGTAAAGTTTGTTGGCCTTCTTCTTGGCGATGAGGGACGCCATATAGGGTAATACCAGTCTACGGCGTCCAGCCTCCGCCGTCAATAGAGAAGGGCGCAATCGTCGATAGAAATTATTTATATGGGGTAATACACAAACGAATGGCGCGCGGCGCTCCAAGGCCCCCGTTCAGAATGACTTACGATTACAGGACTCGCCGCCGCTGCGGCTTACGAGTAAACTCCCGCTAGGGTCGACGGCAATACTTCGGATGAGGATGGGTCACTATGTGCGCCTGTATCCTAACGACGGGCAGGATTCACTCGCAGCTGGGTTGGAAGCACTCGCTGCTGGACTCTTTATTTGGATAGGGATCGGAACAGTGCTTTATCGACTTCAGCGGAAGCTGTCTTCGCGCCCCAGTTCAACCTGACCCACCCCGTGGGTCTTTCCACAGCAGCTCAGCATCTGAGCGGCGCACGTAATTGGCGTCCGTAACCAGTGCACCCACCGTGCGGCTGGCAGCTAGGTCTTTCTCGGCGCAAATTGCCACCGCAGCGGCCAGCGAGCGGGATGCTTCCGTCCACGGCATCGCCGCGAACGGCGTTCCCTCCAGGCCGGCTCGAAACGGTGACCCGGCCGGAGAGATGAACTCGTATCGCTCATCGGACAGGCGCTCGAGCCAGGCTGGCAACTTTTCCACTGTCTCCTCCTGAAGTAGATCGAGGTCGGCGCCATACACGGCGGCATAGACCTCGCCGCGACGGGCGTCGAGCAGCACAACCCGCTTCGGCGCCGACCCGAACGTGGCCAGTGCGCGCAGGTTTGAGACGGCCGCCACGGGCTTGTGTTGCACTTCTGCTAAACCCTTCGCCGCCGTCAGCCCGACGCGCACGCCCGTGAATGAGCCGGGCCCTGCAGCCGCTGCAAAGCAATCGATGTCGCGCAGTGTAACGCAAGCCTGCGCAAGAAGCCGTTCCAGTTCGCCAAATAGAATGTGCCCGAAGCCTTCGGGAGAGTTCAGCTGGCGCTCGGCGATGAGCCGGCCGCCCGCCCGTATAGCGAGGCTTCCGAACTCGGAGGTCGTGTCAATTGACAGAATCGCGGGGCCGCTCATTTGGTCAGCCGGACAACCTTGTCGAGCATGTAGGCCTTGCCATTGGCGTTGAGCGCGATGAGATGCAAACTCAGAACGGCCGGCTCCCGTTGAATCAGATCCAATGGGAACTCGAAGGTGCCGTAGGAACCCACCGCGAGTACACGCGGGCCTTCGGCGCCGGCGACGATCTCGCCGGTCCACATATACTGCATGGCGCGTGTTGCCCGGGTGGTGCGGCGTAGCTTTGCCTGATACGGGACAGGTTTGGAAACATCGATCTCATCGCCCGCCGGCACCGCAATCGCGAACGGCGTCTTGTCCGGGTCAGTCTCGACTTCGTAGACAGGGACCTCCTGCGATTCAAACTTAAAGGACTTCAGCAACCCTTCCTTGTGGCCTTCGCGCTGCACGTGAACAACCCAGTCGTGGGTCGCGTCCGGGGGGTCCTGGCTGAAGATCTCGCCTTTGTAATCCTTGACGTCGATGGTATCGCCCGTGATCGGATTCAGCCAGTAGGGCTGATACTTATGCTTCGGAAGGGAGATCTCGACATGGCCGCCCTTGTCGGCGTAGAGCACGTATTCGGCTTCATCCAGACCCATGGCCATGCCACCATCCACGTCGAAGTATGGTTCTGTTTCCCAGTGCCTGGTGTTGGAGATGACCTTCAGCCATGCCCGACAGGCGGTGACGTTGGCTGGGTTCAGCAGCGCTTGATAGCGCACGCTTGGATACTCGGTCGACATCGAAGCCTGCCACAGCTCTCGGCGAAACGCCACGGGCTCGGTTGCGTTGACGATGTGGACCAAGGGGACAGTGGTGAGCTGGTGTTCGATGGCGCCGACTTCCGGGTGCGATGAGCCTTCGATGACATAGGTCATCCATCCGTCCGGTAGCAGGCCGGCTCCTGAACCGGTTGAACCGCTGCTGCGCGGGTGGCGATAGGCATCGTGCTTCTTGAGTTGGTCGCCAATCTCCTTCAGGATGGCGCGAGTGCCAACGCGCAGTTCATAGCTCTGGACGCCCTGCCAGGTGACGTTTAGCGCGGAATACCGGCTGATGAGATAGGCGATCAACGGCTTACGGGCCTCCCAATCTTCGAGCGTGCCGGTCTCAACGAAGCTGTTGTCGGCGAACATCAGGTCGAGTACCATGCCCTTGCTCTGCGCGTAGAGGAGCCGTTCATCCAGCGTGGCGAAGTAGGCGAAGTTCGGCTGCAGCTTCGAGGTGAAAGGCGCAGGCTTGCCCGCCTTTTGCGTTAACAACGCACCGCGGATATGTGTAAAGCCATCTGCCTTGCGCGCGTCGACCCAAGCTTGGAAGTCGGCTTGTGAGAGATCGAGCCACGGGACTTCGGCGGAAAACCAGAGGTGCGGCTGCTTGTTGTCGGTCCACCAATGACGAAGGTTAGCGACAGCGACATAACCGGGACTGGCGCTGGCCGCAACCGTGAACTGGCCTTCCTGGTCGTTAAAGCTCTTGATTGCGCTGGTGACGTGATAGGCCCACTGGCCCTCTTCGGTGGGTGAGAAGCGAACGCGCAGCGTGCGGCCACCATCCCAGTACGCATGCATGAGATAGGTCTTGGCCTGGGGTGATCGGAACTCGACATTCAGCAGTTCGTCTTTGTAGGCCGAGGCATCTGGTGGGAATTCGTTGCCGTTCCAATCGAAGCTCAACTCGCACGGCATGTAAGCCGTAACGCCCTGACTACAGGGAGGAGCGGCTGCGATTGCCGGCGCGGACTGGGCCGCCAAACCCGCCCACAACCACGCAATTCCAGCAGCTAACCGACGCATGCCCTCAGCATAGCGTGGGCAACATTCGACGCTAGCACTCCAGGTTGATTGCTGCCAAAGCGCACAAGAAACTTGTCAGAACGAGTTTGCGTCTCTATAATCAAGAGCTAATCAAGCTTTGTTTGGCCCGACGCCAGGCGCCGGGGTAAGGCACGACGACCGAGTTGTCGATAAGTAATGGGAGAACGCTTATGGACATCGTTGGAGACAGGAAGTTCATTGAGGTTCCAGGCGGCAAGACGCACGAGCTTCCGCCCCTGCTGGTGAAGAGTGTTCCGGCGGTCAAGCGCCTGGACAAGATGATGGGCATCGCCGGCGACATCATCGAGCAGGAAGACATGCTCGTAGATTCACCGATCGATGACGCTGTGCCAGGCGAGATTGTGCAGGTTGAGGAGCATGTCAACCTCGATCGCTTAAGCCTCGATATGGGGCGCCGCCGGATGGATCTTGCGCTCAACCTGGTTGACCAATACCTGGGGCTGTTGGGGCATTGGCACTGGGGCGATTCCGTCATCGAATGGATCCGGCAGTGCGAGATCACCTTTGGCACGCGCATCGAACTTCGTAATCTATTACGCAACGATCTCTGGCCGCACGCCGGCCGCAGCAGCTTCGTGCGGCTGCTGGAAGACAAGGGCGTGAATACGGAAGGCGTTGACCTGGAGAAAGCGGTAGGCCTGCGCTTGGCGTTTCGGCAGATGCCACCCATCCGCTGCTGCTCAGACCAATTCCTCTTCTACCTCAACAACACTGTGGCGAACACGGCCTTTCAGACATGGCAGAGCATGACGCCGAATCCGATCTCGGCGTTACCGCCGGAGCGGTTCTCGTTTGAGGTCGTGAACATGTCGGTCGACGTGCACTGAGGCTATCGCCGCTGGCTTGCCACCCACCTCGCCGTATTGATGGCTTGACCTAAATGCCGTTGGGTGTGCTCCGCGATGTGCACCAACAGCCCGATCACCGAAGTTGGCATGCGTTTGCGCCCCACGTAGCGTGGCTCATAAAGAGTGCCTGGATCGAGCGCCTTCAGTTTCTCCTCGACGCTGCTCAGTGTTTGGTTCAGTGCTGTAAGCAGATCACTGAGCGGCGCGCCGGGTACAGATTCGGCCCGGAGAGCGTCCAACTGTTCCTTCGAGAGATCTCCGCCAGCCAGATACGTAGCCAGACGGTCGACGCTGCCCGCCATGTGCCGCAACTGGAAGCCGAGCGATGGATTCGGTCCGGCTGGCTGCCACACTTCTTCGTCACTTAAGCCTTCGGTGTGTTTGCGCAGGTCTTCGCGCACCTGCGTGAAGCTGAAGAACAGTGGCGCCACGACGGGGTGAACTCCATCGATCGGCCCTCTTAACCAGGGTTCCGGTTCCATGTTCGACCTAGCGGAACACGCCAGTGTGGCCGAGCGAATAGCGGCCCGGTTGCGGATAGACGCAGAGACCGTGGGGGTTCTTGCCGACCGGAATCTTGGCGATCAAGTTGCCGTTCGATGTGTCAAATGCGTAGACGACGTTGTGATAGCGACCGGAGAGCCAGAGAACCTTGCCGTCCGCGGAGACGCCGCCCATGTCGGGGCTGCCACCGCCGGGAATGACCCACTTGGTGACGACCTTGCGAGTGGCGAAGCTGATCAGCGCGACGGTGCCTTCGCCGCGGTTGGATACGTACAGATACTTCGAGTCGCGGCTGACGTAGAGACCATGCGTACCCTTGCCGGTGGGAAGGAACGCGATCTGCTTGAACGAGTCGCCGTCGATGAGGTGTACGCCGTTGGCTTCCATATTTGCGACGTAGAAGACTTTGCCGTCCGGTGAGAGTTTGCAATCCTGCGGCATGCCCACTGGGGTGAGCTTCAGCTTGCCGAGCACCTTCTGTTCAGCGACGTCGACCTTCAGGAGCTCGCCTGAGAATTCGCAGGTGGCGAGAAAGTAGCGGCCGTCGATGGAGTAATCGATGTGGTTGACGCCCTCGCAGACGATGGGCACACGCTTGACCACCTTCATGGTTTGGGCATCGCGGAAGTCCAGCCGATGCTCCCGCTCCGCCATGATGATGGCGTACTTGCCATCCGGCGTGAAATACATGTTGTATGGATCGTCGACGTGGATGGTCTCGCCTTTCTTGCCGGTGGCGGGATTGATCAGCGTCAGTTGATCTCCAAGGTCCTGAGTGACCCACAGCTTCTTCAGATCCCAGGACGGTACGACGTGTTGCGGCTCCTTGCCGACCGGGAAGTGGTCGACCACTTTGTAAGTGGCTGGATCGATCACATCGACTGAATTGCTGCCGGCGTTCGGAACGTAGATCCGCGACGGGAAATTGGCAACGACCGGGCTCAACTTCCCGGGACGATCCTCCGAATAGATGTCGTTTGGATCGATGACCGGCGGCATGCCGGGCAGCACGTTGATTGGCTCCGTCGCAGCAGCGGCGTTGCTGCTGGCTTCAACAGAGGTCAGGCGGAGGGCGGAACAACCGGATGTGAGGAAACTGGCGGTCAGGGCCAGTGAAATGAATACCGGAGAATCTCATAGGTTTGGTTAGTGAATACGGCGCGACGAACATTGGGTACCATGGTCCACCGCACGACTAGCTTCAGATTAGCGTAATCACTGAAGCGGAAACGTAGTATCGCGGCTAAGCCTTTGCAAGGACGTCGTCTATTGCTTGTGATGAGAAGCGAACTGACGTCCAGCGATCCGGTATGTGGGTGTCGTAGATGCCATGTTTGGTCCACACCCAGGCAGGATGAGGCGTTAATTCCACACCGCTGGTGGTCAGCTTCTCGAAGCGGCCGAAGAACATCTTCCAGCTGTCACCGTCCTTGGGAGGAATTGGCCTTCCGTTGGCGAGCCAATGCATCCCCGACCACGGCAGAGTGATCTGTACGGTCCATCCGCGATCGACGGAACTCCGGTCATTGATCTTTCCGTCAACATGAACGGCAGAGCGCAAGCCGGGGAAGTCCCAATCGAGGAAGGCCCAGCGGCATCCTCTGGGGTGCGTACCGCGCCAGAATGTTTTTGGATTGCGGTCGAAGTCACCGCCAAAGGAGAAGGCTTTCCTGGAGCGAATGTCGAATTCAGGCACATCGAACCGAGAACCGGGTTGGAGCGCGTCCTGCCAGATGAAGAAGACTTCGTATACGGTCCCGAGCGCGTTGATTTCGAATTCGTAGTAACAGTCGCCGCCATCGATGAACAACTCGACGTCGTTTTCATTGAAGATGAGCGAATCGCGTTCGGTCAAGGCGGCCTCGACAAACGGCTCTTCGATCCAGTACGCCACGTACAGGTTCTCGTCGTCCCACAATGCGGCGGCACGGGTGTCAAAGTAAGCCGGGTCTCCTGTGACCATGTCGACGAAGCGCGGCGATCGTGGCGCTGCCCGCCAGGCGTCGCTCGAAAGGGAGCCATCAAGCGCGATTGGCTGAGGGGTTCGGTAACACGACGTAGTCTGGTGCGATGATCATGGGCGCCTTCCTCGGGGCACTGCTTATTGGCGGGCGGGCGCAACCGGCTCCGGCGGGGTGGTCACACCCTGGCCGTTATGCGTCGGAATAGTGACATTCTCCTGCATCGGAATAGCGAGACCGGTGTCCGCCGCTTCTACAATACTCCAGAATCTTCATCAACAGCTCGGATTGAAGGGCGTTGAATTCATCGCCGTCAGCGGTGGTGATGTAGACGAAGATTTCCAGATTGAACGAATACGTCCCGATGCCGGTGAAGCGCACCGGCACCTTGCCGGGATCCACTTTGGGGTGAGATTTGAAAAGGTCATTCAGCCGGTCCATGACCTGCTCGATCTGGGCCGGCTTGGCGTCGAAGCGCAGATGCAGTACCTGATTGAACAGAAAGCGGTCGCGCTTCGACAGGTTTTCAAGCGTCATGGTGGAGAACTGCGAATTTGGCACGCTGACCACGGTCCGATCGTTGGTGCGAATGCGCGTCGATCGCAGGCCGATGTCCTCAATAGTGCCCGATTGGCCTCCGAACTTGCAGAAGTCACCGACCAGGACGGGCCGGTCGCCGATCACCGAGACGCCACCGAACAAGTTCTCGAGTGTCTTCTGAGCTGCCAATGCGATAGCGAGGCCGCCGACGCCCAAGCCTGCCAGGAGTGTGTTAGTGTTGTAGCCCCAATTCGACAGCGTCTCGAGGATCGCGGCCAGGAAGATCAGGATCTTGATAATGCGGCCAAACAGCGGAATGATCGACGACCAAGCCGCAGCTTGTCTTGGACTCGCTCTACGTCGAATGCGATCCGAAGAGACGTCCACGAGGCCGCTGACGAGCCATGCCACACCAAGGAAGAAGAGCAATGTCAGCACCCGGTCGATGTAAAGCCGCAACAGAGCGGATGGGCCGATGATCTCCTCGCAAGCGCGGAAGACGACGATTGAGACGAGCAATCGAATGGGGTTCACGAACTCCTGAAACGTTGCGCCGCGCACGGAGCCGACTCCCGCGGGTAAACACGCGCCGAAAGACCGCTACGATCCCCCGTGACAGAAGGCCGGACAACACAAAGAGCGAAATGATCAGCAGACCGAAGGCAAGCCACTTCCAGACGGCGGTGCTCCACAACTGCGTTTCGACCAGTGGAGCGGGGAGGCTGTTTTCGAGAGGGTTTTCGGTCAGGCGGCGGTGCAACGTCGGGATTTCCTTCAGGCTGGCGGATGAGACGAGCCACAATTGATAGCCTCTTTTTCCCGTTATCCGCTGCAGCTGAAGCACATTGGTTGTCTTTCCGAAAGTGAACGTCGCGAGCTCGTCGAGATCAGGGGGTAGGCCATCGGAACGATCCCCTTCCGGCTCGGCGCTCAGATCAGTCAGGTCGAACTGGCTGTCCTTGTCGAGGATCTCCTGAAGCTCTCGAGCCAGTTCGGGACCGAGTTTGAGACGCTCCTCCGGCTTCTTATCGCGGAGATCAAGGAAGTGTGCGGCTCTCGTGTAGTCATGTTTGCGGCACGCTTCAAGAAATCCGTACATCGTGGATTGCGGCGATGTACGGCCCAGGGGATCCAGTCGAGTGGTCTGCGCCTCAGGTGCTGAGCTGCCAGACACGAGCGCCGCCGGCGATTGCGCCGTGAGGGTTAACGCAGCAAGTGCGGTGAGAACACAGAGAGAAAGTGACCTGTGCATGGTCAGGGGACATGGCGCTCAACACCGATGTCGGTGCTTTCACGAGTGCGCACGAGGACGGCTTACATGGATAGCGTGACACACATAGGTGGATGCCGTTCGCGGAGCGGCTGTTTCACCATGTTCAATTGCTGATTTGGGGCTTAGCAACGGCAATCGCAGGAACGTCACTCATGTCGCCCAGCATCTCCCATCGCTGCAAGGAAATAGGAACATTTCCGTTCTTCCAGAGAGAGTCATGGAACGCCTTCAGCGAGAATTTGTCACCCTGTTTCTCGCGTGCCTCGGCCAGCAGTTTCATGATCTGAAGCTTGCCGATTTGATAGGAGATGGCCTGGCCTGGCGTGCTGGCAAACATGGCCGCCTCTTCCCGTGCGGTGGTGGCATCCATGGGAACCGTTTTAGCGAGATAGTCTGCGGCCTGATCCAGCGTGAACTGGCCCAGCGCGAGCTTTACGTCCACTTCCACGCGGAGGGCGCGGAGACGCATGAAGCTGTAGATTATCTCGCGGGTACGCGGGCTGTCGTCAAACAGACCGGCTTGCAACATCATTTCCTCGGCGTAGAAACCAATGCCTTCGTTGGCACCGGAGTCGTAGTAGTGGCGGCGAATGGGATCCTCATGTGTCCAACCTAGAGTTAGCTGGAAGTAGTGGCCCGGGACGCCTTCATGGACGATGATGGGCCGCGGGTCCTTGGCTGTTGACAAGGCGAAGTAGCCCAGTGAAGGCGAAGGGTGGCGGATGTAGCTGGTCCCATTGTGGGTGAGTCTTGTCGGGCTGGTCAAGTCGTCGGTGACACCGAGAGATGAAAACGGGCGTACGTAATCCGGGAGTGGCAGGTTGCGATAGTGGCGCATCCAGCCTGGCACAGTGAGTATGTTGTGGCTGGTTAGGTAGTCGCGAATGCTCTGTTCGTCTTTCGCCTCGCGCTCCATTTGGGCGGCCTGACTGGCGAACAAGGGGAGTTCAGGGGACTGGGCATCCCGCAACCGTTCATACGACTCAAACGCCACACTGCGCTCCCATTCCTGCCGGCCCATGGCGAGGAGCTGCTCGGGCGAATAAGGCAGCAGTGCAATTTGTTGGAGAAGGAATTCATAGTTCTCCCGACCGATGGCCGTGTCCGCTGAAAGAGATGCAACCTTTTCTTCGAGCCATGACCGGAACTGCCCCAGGGCGTCAATGGCAGGCGGCATCGCCTTGAGCAACTCCTGGCGGGTGGTCTCATCCAACTGAGGCCCAAGGGCGTTAACCATGGCCGCGAAGCGGACGGGAACATCTTGCAAAGCATCGATGGCGAGCTTGGCAAATGGCTGGCGCATGCCGGTGAGGTTGACCTCGGCGGACTTGACGGCGCCAGGAATTGATTTGATTCGCTTGAGCAGTTCCGCCTGGCGTGCCGCGTCGAAGGGCGGCGGCGGCAGTAACAGCAATTGAAAACTCCCAAGTGTCTGCTGGACGTAGAAGATGGGATTGCGCTTCCAGCCTTGCTCGACATCGAGTTCCCAGCGGGTGCGCGCCAAAGCCGAACCAATGAGCCGGTAGTCCACTTGATTCGCAACCGACTCGCCGGCCACGTTGATCGCTTTCCAGCGGGCCTCGAACGCGGCCAGCTCCGTTCGACGTTGGGCCACTTTCTCCGGGGACCAGTCGATGACGAAGTCCTGGGGCCGGTCTAGGCGGGGAATGTCGTCTTCCGAAAAAGGCTGCTCGTAGGCCCTCCAGTTCCAGAAGTCGGTGGAGAGATCCGTTAAATCGTCGGCAACGAGGGGAGCTATCATCAGGAGGTAAAGAAGGATTGAACGCATTGCCTTCGCATCTTAAACGGCTTTTGCCGCCACCGCAACACTTCGTGAGTGGGGGCCGCCGCGGTGCCGGGAAAAAACGCTTAGACTAGTTAGAGCGAGCCATGCAAGCACAATCGATCAGTCCAGCCAAAGGCCCCATGAAATCGGTAGACGATTGGGATGACTTTGTTGCTGCGCGTTACAAGCAAGGAAAAACGGAAGAAGACTTCCGAAACTACCAGGCGGACGCAAACCCGACCGTAACTGAGTTCTACCGCCAGAACCACGCGCACCAGACACTTGATTTTGTGCTCGCCAAGAAGCGCGAGTTTCTGGCACTGCAGCGCGGCAAAATGAGCATCTGGTCGGCTTTGGATTACCTGAACACGCTGGTTGACGACAGCGATCCGGATACCGATCTCACCCAGATTGAACATCTTCTCCAGACGTCCGAGGCGATTCGCAAGGATGGTAATCCCCGCTGGTTCGTCTTGGCTGGGCTGGTTCATGATTTGGGAAAGGTGCTTTGCCTGTACGGGGAACCGCAATGGGCGGTGGTGGGCGACACGTTCCCGGTGGGTTGCGCCTATTCCAACCAGATCGTATTCCCGGAGTTCTTTGCAGGGAATCCCGACAGCAGGAATCCTGAATATCAGACGCTTTACGGCATCTACCCGCCCAACTGCGGACTAGACCAAGTTCATATGTCGTGGGGACACGACGAGTACATCTATTCCGTTACGAAGGACTATTTGCCAGGGCCGGCGCAGTACATGCTGCGCTATCACTCGTTTTACGCGGCTCACCGGCATGGCGCCTATCGCCACCTGATGAACGAACAGGACCTGGAGATGTTCAACTGGGTGCGCAAGTTCAACCCATATGACCTGTATTCGAAGAGCGCCGACCGGCCGAAACTGAAAGATGTTAAGCCCTATTACGACGACTTGATTGCGGAGTTCTTTCCGTCTGAAATCATCTTTTAGCTCAGCTTAGATCTCGGCAGGACCGTCGAGGCTGCGCCACAAATACCACGTGGCGATCGAGCAGTACGGGTGCCACGCCTCGGCGATCTTCACTAAGTCGGCAATCGCCGGCGCTTCCATCAGACCGTACGCTTTCATGATCGCGTTTCGCACGCCGAGGTCGGCAACGGGCAGTACGTTGGGCCGCTCCAGTGCGAATATCAGGAACATTTGCGCGGTCCACACGCCGATTCCTTTGACGCGCGTCAGATGCTCAATGACATCCTCGTCGCTCATTTCTGGCAAGCGGCGGAAGTCGATCTCTTTGCGGAGTACGCGTTCGGCCAGGTCGCGAATGTAGGCCGCTTTCTGCTGAGAAAGTCCGCAGGCGCGCAGTTCTGCTGGAGATAGTTTCAGGATATTTCGTGCGTTGAAAGTGCGGCCCACCGCTTTCTTGAGGCGCGCGAATATGGTCGCTGCAGCCTTCCCACTAACCTGCTGGTAGACGATTGAGCGGCAGAGTGTCTCGATGGTCGGCTCCCGGAGGAGCAACTGGTAAGGACCGACCGTCTTGATGATGCCAGCCAGAACGGGATCGGCTTTGCGGAGGTGAGTCAGTGCGCGCTTCACAGGTATATTTACCCATTATGAAGCGTGAAAGTTCACGACCTGGTTTTCCCAAAGCCGGGAGGTCGGGCGTTCCGGGGTTGTCTACGATCCTCGCGTCGGCGCCGTAACCGCGGGGCCGCCAGGCTATAAACAAGCAGAATCAGGCCCATTAATGAAAGGGCGGGAAGGCTGCTCGGCTCTGGAGACAACGCGATCGCTCCGACGTAGGTCCCGTTGAGGCTTTCCGTGGTTGGCGACGTCATAGTGACGCCCCCGGTGAAAGTCGCTTCTCCGGTGACGCTTTCGAATTCGCCCGTCCCGCCGGTGAACACGAGGTCAATCTCCGTGGCCGCCGTTCCGTGCCCGGAGGCCGTACCATCTCCCGAACTCGTGCCGAACAAGGTCCCGCCGGGGAATGTCTCGGTGAATGTCCCGCTCGAAATGGTGATGCTGGGCGGACTCGAGAAATCGGCGGTCGACGTCGTCTGAACGCTGAAGTTTCCCAGCCACGTATCAGTGCCATTGCCCGTGAAGTTTTGAGTATAAACGCCCGGCGTGCCAGTTGCAGTCAGAGTCGAAGTTCCGCTTAATGTTCCGGAAATCGAGGTGGCGGCGAGCGGCACGGCGAGGCAGCACAAAGTCGCGACCGAGTTGAGATTCATACGGATCAAACGTTGCATCGCAAACCTCCTTCGTGCCCAACATTCTCACACAGAATTCTCGCGACGTGACCCCGTGTATGTACCTGCCGAGAAGACTTGCCGACGTCGCGAAACGGTATTGTTGGTGTTAGAGGATTGAGGTCGCCGCGCTCGGCAGGTGGGCAGGCCGGCAACGCAAGCCTACCCTACGTGACCGAGCGAAGGCGCTCCTGTTTGCTCACGACCTGTTTGATCCGAACGCCGAAATTCCCCTCGACCACCACAACCTCGCCGCGCGCAATCGTGCAGTTGTTGACAATGATGTCGACCGGCTCTGAAACTGAACAATTCAGCTCAACTATAGATCCTGTGGTGAGCTTTATCACGTCTTTCAATGGAAGCTGAGCCCTGCCGAACGACACGCTTATCGGCAGTTCAACATCGAGCAGGAGATCGAGATTCCTGGTGTTTACAGCCTGCGAGTCGACGGCGAGGTTGGAGGCAAGGGCATTGGCCGGCATATTACCGGCACGGACCAGTCAGACTGGGGTGGCGGGTCGGAGCGGAACGCAAGGAGCAGTTCTGTCCCGTCAACAACTGCGGAAGCCGGGTAGAACCTTTCGCCCTTGACCAGCCGGAGTTGGAACGCGTGTTTGGCGCGGGGCGGCGGCTGGTCAGAAGACGTCAACGCGGCTGCACGTACCACGCACTTGTACTGCGAAGACATCTGTAGAGCTATCCCGGCGGCAGCGTGGCTTAGCATTTTGACGAAGCTCTGGAAGGCGGTTTCCGATCCTTCCGCTTGGACAGTCGGAGCGCTTGTGTCGAGTCCAGAGCCAACGGTGAGCACAGCCTCTCGGTCCAAACCAATGCTCAGTGAAGCGGTCCTGGACGCCATTGGACGCTATCTGCGAGAAGGAGTTCCGGTCGAGATTGAGCGGTTTGGGCGATTCGAGCTCGATCCCGAGGGGCAAGTCGTTTTCGAAGTAGACTGCGCCATCAAGGTCTTCATTGCTTACGCCTACGAAGATTCAGAAGCCGCAAAACGGCTCTCTTCGAGCCTGAAGGCTGCCGGCTTCGAACCTTGGCTGGATCAGGAGAAACTCTTACCCGGACAGAATTGGCCGCGAGCAATTGACCGCGCCATAGAGGTCAGTGATTTCTTCCTTGCCTGTCTTTCAAAACAGTCAACATTGAAGCGAGGGCATTTCCAGAGTGAACTACGGTACGCACTCGATCTGGCATCCCGGGTCCCGCTCGACGATATATTCCTCGTTCCGGTTCGTTTGGATGACTGCGCCGTCCCGCGAACGATCTGCCAGAGTACGCAGTGTATTGACGTGTTCCCGGACTGGGATCACGGAATCGAAAGGATCACACGCACAATGAGGCGGCACTGGAGCCGGCGCCAGGGGCAGCTAAGGCTTGCCAGCTAGTTTCTTTTTCGCGTCGTGGCCTTCTTTAGAATCGGGAGCCAGTTGTATGACTTTTTGGTAAGCGGTTCGAGCCGCGTCCTTTTCCTTCAGCCTCTCGCGCGCCTCGCCGAGGTGGAAGTAGGCTTCAGCCAACCCCGGGTTCCACTTCGTGGCTTCCTCAAAGCGCTTGGCTGCAGCTCGATAACTCCCTTTGTGCATGTAGAAGGCGCCGATCTTGATGTCATGTTCGGCCTCAATCGGATTGAAGCTATAGACCTGCGGTTTCTCACCCTCATCCTCCTCGGGCGGATTGTCCTCCGCCGGGGGCTGGGGAGCTGGTGCGGTCTGTTGTGGCGGCGTTTGCTGAGCGGGACTCGGTTTTGCCGCGTCCTGCGCCCACGCAAATACGCCGCAGACGGCAAATAGGATCACTTTGCGTGTCACAATCAAAGTATAACTGCTGATGGAACTCCGGGAGAAAGTCGCTCAACTTCCCACCGAACCCGGCGTTTACCTCTACAAGAACGCGGAAGGAACGGTCATTTATGTCGGCAAAGCGAAGAGTCTTCGCAGCCGCGTACGCAGCTATTTCAATGAAGATCGACTGGCCGAAGCTAAAACAGGAAGCCTGATCGCCCAAGCCCGTGACATCGAGTACATCCAGGTCCACAACAACAAGGAGGCCCTGGCGCTCGAAAACAACCTTATCAAGCAATACAAGCCTCGCTTCAACATCTTGCTCCGGGATGATAAGACCTTCCCGTACATTAAGCTGACCGGCGAGAAGTACCCGCGCGTTTACGTCACGCGCCGTCTCCTTAAAGACGGCTCCAGCTATTACGGCCCGTACTTCCCGGGCAATCTGGCGCACCGCCTGGTTCATTTCATTCATCGGCACTTTCTAGTGCCCTCTTGCAAAATCGATTTCTCACGCACTCACACGCATCCCTGTCTGCAGTTTCATATTCACCGCTGTTTAGGTCCCTGCGTTGCCGGCCTGACCACGGATGAAGAATATGCCGCCGCGGTCCACGACGTTCGTCTGTTCCTCGAAGGGCGGCATCGCGACTTGGTTCAGCAGTTGGATCGGCGAATGGAGAAGGCTTCGGCGGAGATGCGATTTGAGGAGGCGGCCGGCTTACGGAACCTCATCACAACCGTCCGTGAGGTGGAGGAGCGGCAAAAGATGGCGGCCGCGGAAGGTGATGACGCAGATATCTTCGCGTATTATGCTGAGCCGCCTTTGATTGCGGCCAATCTATTCCACTTGCGAAACGGAAAGATTGTCGACCGCCGCGAAATGTTCTGGGAGGATCAAGATGAGTTCGAGGCATCGGAGTTCGTTGCTGCTTTGTTGAAGCAGGTTTACCTGAATCAGCCCTACATTCCAGGCCATATACACGTTCCCGCCGACTTCGACGATCGCGCCGAACTCGAAGAGGTGCTTTCGGAAAAACGAAGCCGTAAGGTCGAGATTGTGACACCGCAGCGAGGCGCAAAGCGGGCTATGCTTGATCTGGTTTCAACCAACGCGAGGAACAGCTTCGAGCAACGTTTCCGCGTGCTGAAGCCCTCGTCGGACGCGATCCAGACCGCTGTGCAGGACGCTCTCAGCCTGCCCAATGCGCCCAAGCGGATCGAGTGCTTTGACATCTCACATATCCAGGGCACGGACAAGGTGGCGAGCATGGTGGTCTGGGAGAGCGGCCGGATGAAGAAATCCGACTATCGGAAGTTCATCCTGAAGACGGTTGACGGTAACGACGATTTCGCTTCGATGCGGGAAGTCATCACCCGGCGTTATGGGCGGCTGCAAGAGGAAAAAGGCAAGTTTCCTGATCTGGTCGTCGTCGATGGCGGACTGGGCCAGTTGCACGCAGCCGCCGGCGCTCTCGAGGAATTGGGAATCACGGATCAACCTCTGGCCTCCATAGCCAAGCGGGAAGAGTGGATCTACGTTTACGGTCAAGAGGACGAGCCGATCGTGCTGGACAAGTTCTCGCCGATCTTGCATCTGGTGCAGACCATCCGCGATGAGGCCCACCGTTTTGCTGTCACCTTCCATCGATCGCGCCGGAGCACGAACCGGCTCACGTCCGAGTTGCACGAAATACGCGGCATCGGACCAAGGACCGTGCAGAAACTTCTGCGATCGTTCGGCAGCCTGGAGCGTGTTCGATCCGCTTCGGACGACGAGCTTGCCACGATTGTCGGTCAAGTAGCAGCCAATCGCTTGCGCATGCATTTTCGACAGAATGGACCTGGTGTAGCCGCCGCCGTGGAACTGATTCAGATATCAAATACCGCGAAACAGCCGCAGCCCGAGCACATCGGGTAAGCCTGCATCCTTGATGCGCTGGTAGGTCAACCGAATCGGGTAGTCTGTTCTTCGCATCGTTACGGTCCGTTGTCCGGAATCGTAAATCGCGTATCCCGCACGAGGGTCTCCGTCACGGGGCTGGCCGACAGAGCCCGGGTTCACCATATAAGTGGTGTCCGGAATAATCTCGAAGATTGAGTCCCGCCGTCCCGCTGCTGCTCCCGGTACTCGGCCGATGTTGTGCCATCTAAGAAAGAACCCACCCTGAACGTGGGTGTGGCCGAAAAACGAAAGCGGAGACTCAAGGCAGGCAAAGCAGGCCGCCGCGGCCTCTGGGGCGAGGATGTACTGATCCTCATCGAAGGGCGCGCCGTGGAAAATCGAGAAGTGTTCCAATTGCAGCGGCCCCATGGGTAGTTCTTGAAGCCATTTCAACTGATCCACGCTGAGTTGAAGCCGAGACCACAAGACCGAGGCTTGGGCGATTTCGTTGAACCACTGAATGCCCTCCATTCCCGCGATGACCTTGTCGTGATTCCCGCGGATGACGTAGCTGCAGTTATTCCTGACCCATTCCACGACCTCGCTTGGATTGGGATTGTAGCCCACCAAGTCACCGCAACAGATGACCTGGTCGTACTCGTGAGAGCAATCGGCTAGGACGGCCTGCAGCGCTTCCCAGTTACCATGGATGTCGCTGAGTATTAGAAAGCGCACAGTCTTATTGGTCTAAATTTCACGAGGTGCGCAATTCGCACAAGCACGCTAATTGTACCCAAACGGGAATTCACCGATCCGAATAGGCTTGCCCATGCCGTTCGGTCCACTTGCGATTGGGGCCAGCGGGTTATGACAAAGCCGTCTCAACTCATCTCTCCGCCATCGGTTCGACAGGCATCGTTTCGAGATGGCGGGCTCGCTGCACACGTTCGCTACAATCAAGCGATGTCTCTAGTGGTAGTCGGTTCCGTCGCATATGATGCCATCCAAACTCCTCACGGGAGGCGGGAACGAACCCTTGGTGGCGCCTGTACTTACATTGCTTTGAGCGCAAGTTACTTCACCAGAACGAATATTGTCGCCGTGGTCGGTGACGATTTCGAAGCTTCGGACAAAGCGATGCTTGCCAACCGAAACATCGATTTGCAGGGTCTCGAAGAGGTGCCTGGAAAAACGTTCTTCTGGTCCGGCGTCTATTCGAACGACATGAATGAACGAACGACACTGCAAACCGATCTCAATGTATTTGCTGATTTCCAGCCAAAGCTCCCAGTCAGTTATCGAGACGAGCCGTACCTCTTGTTGGGCAATATCCAGCCTGCCCTGCAGGGCGGCGTTCATCGTCAGATGAACCAGCTCCGGTTTGCCGGAGGCGACACGATGAACTATTGGATCAACGACTATCGCGACCAGCTGGTCGAAACCATTCGAACGTGGGACTTCCTGCTGATAAACGATAGTGAGGCCAAACTGTTGGCTGGGGAGACCAACCTTCGAAAAGCAGCCAACAAGATACTGGGCATGGGGCCGAACACGCTGGTCATCAAGCGAGGCGAGTATGGCGCCATGCTTTTCCGGCGCGACACACTTTTCATGATGCCCGGGTATCTCCTGGAGGAGGTCCACGATCCAACGGGCGCCGGGGATTGCTTTGCCGGCGGTTTCGTCGGTTACCTTGCTCAGCAGGGTTTCGACCTCCATAACGGGCATATTGATGTCCACGATTTGCACCGGGCTGTAATTTATGGCTCTGTCATGGGGAGCTTCTGCTGCGAAGAGTTCGGCGTGGACCGCTTTAGTACCCTCACCCGCAAAGACATTGACCAACGATTTGAAGAATTCCGACGCCTCACCGCCTTCTGACGGCATAACGTCCGCTAAAGAACTGCTTTGTATTCTGGCTGCCTTGGTCACGCTTGCCGGGCTGTCCGCCTACTGGTTCTTCAAGAACGGCTACCTCCTGTATTACGGTGATGCCCAGGCGCACCTGAATATCAGCCGCGGCATACTCGACTCCCGGACCCCGGGATACGAACAAATCGGTTCCGTATGGATGCCCGTCCTGCATCTGATTTGTCTGCCGTTCGTGGGGAACAACTGGCTCTGGACGACCGGGCTGGCTGGAACAATTCCGGTGTCTCTTTGCTTCGTGACGGCTGGCGTTTTTTTCTTTGTCGCGGCAAAAATAGCGTACGGCAGCCGTTTGGCGGCCATCGTTACGTTGGCTTGCTTCGCTCTGAATCCGAACATCCTGTATCTCGCGTCCATACCGATGACGGAAGCTGTCTTCCTCGCCGAAGTGGCAGTGACGCTGTTCTCCGTTTTGCGCTTTCGGCAAACCCAGCAGCGCGGGCTGATTTGGCTGGCAGGTGTGGCGATCCTCCTCGCAACTCTAACTCGCTACGACGGATGGTTCCTGATTCCGTTTATGGGCTGGGCCTTGGCAGTCGGGGCAGAAAAACGTCGATCGCTTGTTTTTGTCGAGCTCTGTGCCATCGCTGGTCTTGGACCACTCTACTGGCTGGCGCATAACTACTACATTTACGGTGACGCGCTCGAGTTCTATCGTGGCCCCTATTCTGCTATGGCTATTTATCAGCGGGCGCTTGACGCGGGGCTTGAGCGGTATCGGGGAGACCACCAATTCGGTTACGCGATCGAGTACTATGCGGCTGCCGGAAAGCTTTGTACTGGCACGCCGCTTATCTGGCTTGGTTGTCTTGGAGCGCTTTGTGCGCTTCTCAAGCGGCGCTTCGCCCCCCTTCTGCTTCTGTTGCTGACTCCGCTGTTTTATACCTGGAGCGTTTATTCGTCGAGCGTGCCTATCTTTATGCCGCACCTCTGGCCGTTCAGCTACTACAACACGCGTTATGGCATCGCGGTTCTGCCCCTGGCCGCGTTTGCCGCCGGTGCGCCGGTTCTCGTGATGCCGGCGCGCTGGAGGACCTGGGCGTTGTTGATTCCTCTCGTCGCTTGCTCCGGGTGGCTTGTTTCACCGTCTCGCGAGAAATGGATCTGCTGGAAGGAGTCGCAGGTGAACTCTGTTTCACGTCGCGCTTGGACCAATGCCGGCGCCGCGTTTCTTCGCAGCAACTACCAATCGGGGCAGGGAATTCTCGCGTCGTCGGGAGACGTTTCAGGCATCCTTTGTGCGGCGTCAATTCCTCTTGCGGAGAGCCTCAACATCGGTAATGGCGACGAATGGCTTGTGGCGGTCACACGTCCGGATCTCTACCACCGGCCGATGTGGGCTATCGCCCAGGCAGGCGACTCGCTTTCTAAAGCGCTTGACACTGCCAACTGGAAACTGCCCGTGTACCGGGTAGTCGAGGAGATTCAGGTGAAGGATGCTCCCGTACTTCTGATCTATCGACGGACCAACAAGTCATCCGTCTTCGATCCGCAGAGGCCGGCCCGGAAACTTGGTGTGGATGAGTGGCCTGGCTCCAAGGATAACGAGATGTCAGCGAAGAAGAACGAGGAAGAAGAGCAATGATCAAACTGCCTTTTACAAAGCTACACGGCGCAGAAAACGACTTTCTTCTGACATGGGCCAACGAGGCGCCGGCCGACCATCTTTCCGAGATTGCCTGCCGCATCTGCGCGCGTAACAGAGGCATCGGCGCCGATGGCTGGATGTTAGTCTCGCCGGAATCTTCTGGCCTCTCGACGCGGCTCTTCAACTCGGACGGAAGCGAGCCGGAGATCTCCGGCAATGGCACACGCTGTGCTGCCGTGTTTGGTCTGCTCAATGGTGCGGTTATCGGACCCAACATCGAGATAAACACCGCGGCAGGGACGAAACAACTGCGCGTCATTCACCGGAATGGCAATTCGTTCCTGATTGAGATGAACATGGGCCAACCGCTGTACAAAGCCGACGAAATCAGTACATCGCTGGATCTGTCGACCGGCAGCTTTGATGCGACCATTCTCAACGTGGGTAATCCGCAGTGCGCCATCTTCGTGGACACTTTGCCTCTGAATTGGCGAACATCCGCGGCTGAGGCAGAAGTGCACCCGCGATTTCCGCAATCGCTCCAATGTTTCCTTCGTCACAGTACGCGATGCTCACTCGATTGACGCAGTGTTCTATGAGCGAGGTGCAGGCGAGACACGAAGCTCGGGAACAGGTTCAACCGGCGCCGGTGTCGCTGCTATTCTGAGGGGAAAGGTCCAAAGTCCAGTCGAAGTGTACACGCCTGCGGGGTCGATGACCTTGCGATGGGACGACAATGTGTACCTGACTGGGCCGGCCGAACTAATAGGCGAGGGTACTTACTTCCTTGATCACCGAACCACTTGAGGATCTCACCGGGCAGCCGGTTTCAGCTGCCCAACAACTAAAAGAGCGGATCGCCAATAAAACCGCCCGCGTTGGAGTGATCGGTCTGGGATATGTCGGTCTTCCGCTTGCCGTCGAGTTTGCAAAGGCGGGATTCGACGTGACCGGAATCGACGTCCTTGGCCACAAAGTAGACCAGTTTAATCGCGGCGAGTCGTACGTGAAAGATGTTGGGGACGATGTCTTCAAACCCCTGGTCGACAGCGGGAAGCTGAGAGCAACCACTGACTTCTCCGTCATTCGTGAGCTCGATACAGTCGATATCTGCGTCCCGACGCCGCTCCGGAAGACCAAAGATCCGGACATGAGTTTCGTGGTCGCGGCCAGCGACGAGATTGCCAAGTATCTCCATCCTGGGCTGCTAGTGATGCTTGAATCCACCACCTATCCGGGCACGACGGATGAACTGGTGCTACCGAAGCTAGAGTCTACTGGGTTACAGGTTGGCCGCGATTTCTTCCTTTGCTTCTCGCCCGAACGCGTTGACCCTGGCAATGCGAAGTTTCAAACCCGCAACATTCCCAAAGTGGTTGGCGGCATCACACCGCTCTGCACCGATCTCGGAGGTGCGTTCTACAAGCAGGCACTCGACACTGTGGTGCCGGTCAGTTCGACTCGCGTGGCCGAGATGGTAAAGCTTCTCGAGAACACGTTTCGGATGATCAACATCGGGCTCGTGAACGAACTGGCCTTGATGTGCGATCGCATGAATATCGATGTTTGGGAAGTGATCGACGCCGCCGCCACCAAGCCTTTCGGCTTCATGCCGTTTTATCCTGGTCCGGGCCTTGGCGGGCACTGCATCCCGATCGATCCCTTTTATCTCTCCTGGAAGAGCAAGGAAGCAGGCATTGAAGCGCGGTTCATCGAGCTTGCCGGCTATATCAATGGGCGCATGCCCGAGTTCGTCGTCGAGAAGATCCAGAACGCACTCAACGATGCCAGCAAGCCCTTGCGGGGGTCGCGGGTGCACATTCTCGGAGTCGCTTATAAGCGGGACATCGATGACGTTCGGGAATCGCCGGCGCTTGACATCATTGCTCTTCTGATGCGGCGCGGCGCGATTGTAAGCTACTCCGACTCGTACGTCCCCAGAATCCGCGTCGATGGCGGAGATCTGATGGCAGAGGACCTTTACCCCTCAACGGAAACCGCCGACTGCTGCGTGATCGTAACCGATCACAAGTCGGTGGATTACGACGTTGCGCTCCAATGTTGCAAGCTCCTCGTTGATACGCGCAACGCGCTGAAGGGGCGGAAATCCGAAAAGCTCGTCCGGCTTTAGCCCGCTTACTCAGTTGGTTCTTCGCTGGCGCCGTCGAGGCCCATCTGCGATAGCCGGTAACGCAATGCATTCCGCGTCAAGCCCAGCAGCCGGGCGGCCTGGCTCTTGTTGCCATTGGCACGACGCAACGCTTCGCGAATCATCATCTGCTCCCACTGCTCCAGCGTCATACCTTCCGGCAAGAGAGGCTGTTGGTTTGACCCCTGCGTGCTGGAGTGACGGGGACTTTCAATGCGAATGTCTGTCGCCTCCAGAACGGGCCCGCTCGACAGCACCATGCTCCGCTCCAGGGTGTTTTCCAACTCTCGAACATTTCCCGGCCAAGTGTGGTCGTACAGCCGGTCCATGGCCGCCGGGCTGATCTCCCGCACGGGCGAACCAAGTTCTTTCGCAAGCTTCTCGACAAAATGGATTGCCAGGAACGGAATGTCTTCCCTTCGTTCCCTCAGCGGCGGAATGTTGATCGGCACCACATTCAGCCGGTAGTACAGATCTTGTCGAAAGGTCCCCTCTTCCAGCGCCGCCCGCAGATTTACGTTGGTCGCGGCGATCACCCGCACATCACACGTGACGAGTCAGATTACTGCCCAGACGTTCGAACTGTTTCTCCTGGAGGATGCGCAGGAGCTTCACCTGGATGTTCCCCGGCACATCGCCAATTTCATCGAGAAACACCGTGCCTGAATCGGCCTGCTCAAACTTGCCAGGCTTGCTGGCGTTGGCCCCGGTAAACGCGCCTTTCTCATAGCCGAACAGTTCGCTCTCCATCAGGTTCTCGGGAAGCGCCGTGCAGTTGATCTTCACAAATGGATTGTTCTTGCGGGGCGAATTCTGATGGATCGCGCGGGCGATCATGTCTTTACCCACGCCACTCTCGCCGGCGAGGAGCACAGTCGTCCGCATCGGAGCAACCCTGCTGACGGTCTGGAAGATGTCGCGCATTGCAGGGCTCCGGCCGACAATGCTGTCGAAGCGGTAACGCTGGTCGAGTTCATCCCTCAGCCGGCTGTTCTCAGCGCGCAGAGCGTGCACGGCCAGGGCCTTCTGCACGACTGGTGTTCAGGTGGTCGAGCGAAAACGGCTTCTGTAGAAAGTCCGCGGCGCCGAGCTTCATCGCTTCCACTGCGTTCTCCACCGATCCATGAGCGGTCATAACGATGACGCCTGCGGTTGCACCCCGTGCTTGAATTTCCTGAATCAACTGCATCCCGCCCATGCCAGGCAGACGAAGATCGGTAATCACCAGGTCAGCCATGCCTACCTGTGGAAGCGCCTGTTCGGCACTGCCGGCTTGATCCACTTCGAAGCCGGCGGACTCCAGATGAAGTTGGATCACCCGGCGTAATTTGTCTTCGTCCTCCACGACCAGAATGCGGGCTGCAGCCATGTCCTCTAGTTTGCCTCTTTGTTTGTTCGGACTGTCGCGGAACGCAAACTCTACGCCAACCCGATTCGCGGAATAGAAACCTCGAAGGTTGTCCCTTTCCGCGGCTCGCTTCGGACAGAGATCTTCCCGCCATGCTCGTCCACGATCTTGGCGACCAGCGCCAGTCCGAGTCCTACGCCATTCGGCTTCGTCGTAAAGAACGGGTTGAACACGCTCTCCAGGTGCTGAGGATCGATTCCGTGTCCCCGATCTGCCACCTGAATCAGCACCTGGTCGGCGCTTGCTCGAACGGCGATGATCACAGCTTGGCCTGGCTTACTTGCCTGGATCGCGTTCTGCAGCAAGGTTCTGTAAAGCCAAAGGCAGGAGATCCGGATCGAACGAAAAGACGAGCGGACTCCCCGGCACCTCTTGGACTAGCATCACATCATGCTTCTGAGCAACTCCCTCGAGTTGCCGGATCACGTTATCGACGACAGGCAGAAGATCCGAGACCTGCGCGTGGAGTTCGAGCGGCTTCGCGAAATCGAGGAAGCGCGAGATGAGCGCGTTGGTCCGGTCCACTTCCGAAGCGATATTCCCAGCCATTTCGCCCATCACTGCCGGCTTCGCCTGTGTCGCGGGCTTTGTCATGAATTCGGCCGAAGCCTTAATTGTTCCCAAAGGATTTCGCAACTCATGGGCCAAGCCTGCCGTCAACTGGCCCAACGCCGCCAGACGTTCGCTCCGCCGCAGCGATGCTTCCGCTCTGCGGAGGCTTCGGCCGGCTTCTTCTGTGCGCAGCATCTCTTCTCGTTTCGCTTTCGCTTGCTGATACACCAGAAAGCCAACCACAGAGACAAAGGTGCAACGCAAAGACAGGGTGTTGATAGCATCGGCGGTCAGTTCCGATCCCTGCCAGTCAACAAACAGCAGAAAGGACAGGTAGGAGGCACAGGCCAAGGCGATGAACACGAATGTTCCAAGCAATTCGAGACTCGTGGCCGCCGAGATGATCGGCACGAACAGGATGGCGTAGTAGTTGGATTGAACACCATCGGTAAAGCCAATCAGCAGATATGCCAGTGCGAGCTTAATTGCACTCGCGGCGATTTGCCCCCTGGCGGACGACAAGGCTAGCACCTTCGGTTCGGCGACCTGAAATACCGCCATCACCAACAGAATCAATGATGGCCGGGTAGTTCTTCTCGGTGTTGAAAACGGCCAAGCCCGCGAAAAGTATCAGCCATACCAAATCCTGGGCCCGGAAGAAGAAGCGGGGCCGGCGTTGACTGGTCGGCGGAGAAGCATCCACGAGGCTTATCTTACAGCCGGCTGTGACACAATAATTGAGAACCCTGAAGTTTTCATGAGCACTATTAACCCCGAAACGCAAGCTCCCGCCGAAACCGGCGCGGAGCAAGAAAACCACACATTTGCCGAGCTGCTCTCGAATTTTGAGCAACAGCACAGCGCCGAACGCTCGGAATCGATCACGGGCACCATTGTTTCCGTGACTGCGGAAACCATCCTCATCGACATCGGTCGCAAGACGGAAGGCTCCTTATCGTTGGCCGCCTGGCGGGAGGCACGTCAAGACGAAGAGCCCCAACGTGGCGCCACCATTCCCGTGAGCGTCGGACCCCGCGACTCGGAGGGTTATTACCAGCTCTCGACCATGAAGGTGGTCCGGCCAAAGGATTGGAGCGGTCTTGAGGCTGCCTTTGCCGAGAAGAGAACCATCGCCGGTACGGTTGCCGAGCAGGTAAAAGGCGGTTTCCGGGTGGACATTGGCGTTCGAGCCTTCATGCCCGCCTCCCGCAGCGGCGTGCGGGATGTGGAAGAAATGCCAAAGTTGGTGGGCCAGGAGATTCAGTGCCGCATCACCAAGCTCGATGTGGCGAATGAAGATGTGGTGGTTGACCACCGCGTCATCCTTGAGGAAGAGCAGGCTCGGAAGCGGCAGGAGGCCTTTGCCACGCTAAAAGAGGGCACTGTTGTTACGGGTCGTGTCCGGTCTGTCATGGATTTCGGCGCTTTTCTCGATCTCGGCGGCGTGGATGGACTGCTGCACATCATGGACATGTCGTGGTCGCGTCTCGGGAAAGCCAGTGACGCCGTGAAGGTCGGCGATGAACTTCAAGTCAAGATCCTGAAGATTGATCCTGCCAGCCATAAAGTCTCGCTCGGGCTCAAGCAGCTGCAGGAAGAGCCATGGACGGTTGCAGCCAGAACCTTTGAGCAGGGCCAGCGGGTTTCGGGAACGGTGTCCCGGCTCACCGACTTCGGCGCCTTTGTGGAACTGTTGCCGGGCGTCGACGGACTCATCCATCTCTCTGAAATGTCGTGGGACAAGCGTGTCCGCAAGCCCGGCGACGTGGTCAAGCCAGGGGAGCGGGTCGACGTCGTCGTGCTTCAGGTCAACCCAACCGAAAAACGGATCAGCCTCGGCCTCAAGCAAACGCTGGGTGATCCGTGGGAGTCCCTACCGACGACGTTTCCTGTCGGGTCACAAGTCGAGGGCCCCATCACCAATGTCGCCAACTTTGGTGCTTTCGTCGACCTTGGCGAGGGGATCGAGGGCATGGTCCACATATCCGACATCACCAACGAGAAGCGCCTGGACCATCCTAAGGATTTCATTGCCAAAGGCCAAATCGTGAAAGCGGTCGTTCTGGAACTGGACCGCGAGAAGCGTCGGATCCGGCTGGGAATGAAGCAATTGGAGCCCACGAGCGTCGACCACTACATTGCTGAGCATCACGCCGGCGAGACGGTGAGTGGGCGTCTGGTAGAAGTCCACGGGACCAAGGCGAAAGTGGAACTGGGCGAGGGAGTGATTGCCCAATGCAACATCACGCCCGCCGCGCCACGACCCGACGCTAAGGCCGCCAGGGTTGCCTCGGACGTCAGCGCGATGAGTGCGATGCTCTCAGCGCGATGGAAGGCTGGGGCAGGTGAGGATGCCGCCGAAAACGGTGGGCCTCGCGCCGGGCAGGTGTGCAGCTTCCGAATTGCCCATATCGATCCTTCTAAGAGACTGATTCAAGTGGAGTTAGCGAGTTAGGAAGCCTCTGACTCGGCCCTCCTCGCCGTGACGTTCGCCCTGCAATTCCGGAGCCGGCAGGCGAGACGGAACTCCCTCTGCTTCGTCTACGTATGTAGTGGAAAGCAGAGCAGAAACAATAGACGCTATAGGTATCAGGACCCGCAGGGTGGCTGAGCGCAATGATGAGTCCGCTTTGATCCGCGCCGCGCAGGGTGGCGATGCGGAAGCGTTTGAGCAGCTAGTACGCTCCTACGATCAGAGCGTCCTCCGGCTGGCGATGAATCTGTTGCGCTCACCTGAGGATGCCCGCGACGTCTACCAGGAAGCGTTTCTGCGCGTGTATCGCAACCTGCACGCGTTTCGCTTCGACTGCAGCTTCAGCACCTGGCTGTACCGAATCGTCTCGAACTTGTGCCTCGACCAGCTCCGGAAGCGGAAAGTGCGCAAAGAGGAACCAGCTTCACTCGCTACCAGCGAAGGGCAGCTGGATCGATTTGAGTTCGTCGCCGAAGAGCGCGCGGACGTCGATCCGCAGCGGCGGCTCATGAGCGCCCAGATCAATTCCAGGATTTCTGAAGTCTTGGGTAGCCTGACGGCACGTGAGCGAATGGTGTTTGAGATGCGACACTATCAGGGGATGCGGCTTCGTTCCATTGGAGAGGCCCTCGGGACCACCGAGGAAGCTGCGAAGAACTGCCTCTTCCGGGCAACACAAAAGATGCGGGCGGCTTTGGGGGATTTTGTATGACCTGCCAACAGGCTCAAGAATCTCTTTCGCTCTATCTCTACGGTGAGATGGAGTTCTCGGTAGAAGAAGAGTTTGAACAACACACCGCGCAGTGTGCGCTGTGTTCTGATGCTTTGTCGCGCGAACGGAAGTGGCACGCGGTGATGAATGATGCTCAGGCCGGCGTTCCGCTTGATCTGCTCACGCAGTGCCGGCTGGAACTGTCCCGCGAGTTGCAAGCCGAAGCGCGCAACGCCCCGAGCCTATGGGCCCGCCTGCTTGAATCCATGCGGCCCACAGGCTGGTCGATGCAACTGGCTTCGGCGGCTCTCTTGGTTTGTCTGGGTTTCAGCGCGGCGTTCATGTTGCAACGCTGGCAGGCGCCGTCTGCTGGCTGTGACATCCAAGGTCCGATCCATCGCTGGCGGACCGAATGGCGAGGTGGATATCGCGGTGGATGAAGTGCGTCCTCGCAAGGTACATGGGCGCGCGGATGACCC
Source organism: uncultured Acidobacteriaceae bacterium (assembly GCA_963771305.1). GTDB lineage: Bacteria > Acidobacteriota > Terriglobia > Bryobacterales > Bryobacteraceae > CAJCIT01. Next base: position 216,697 of record CAVYTS010000039.1, on the reverse strand, counting down.
TTCGGTTCTGCATTACCTGATCGACGCTTCGAGAGATGCTGACGACCCGGGCCTGAGGGCAGAGTCGGTTGATTGGCTTAATAAGAGCGCCGGACCGGATGTCCGCGACGCGTTGCTCTACTCGCTCGGACATGATCCGAATTCCGGCATACGCTCTAAAGCCCTTGAGGGGTTAGGCCGTTTCTCGAACGACCAGATCGCCAGGAGCTCTCTGATCTCGGTACTTGAACATGATCAGGATCCCGCAATCCGTGGTCAGGTGATCGACATACTTGTACCCGGAAACAACGCCATTCTCCCCAGCCCGCAGATTGCCGGCAAACTGCAAGAGGTGATGGCATCTGAGCCGGACGGCTATGTCCGTCAGCGAGCCCAGCGGGCCCTTCAAGTGATGAACGCCTCGTACGAAACGTATTAGCCGGGCCCGTTTCTCCGACGCGCAATGCGCATCCTGGCGGTCGCTGTGACGTTCTAAGCAGGCTCTCGTCTAACTATGTGGGGGCGAAACTGACTTGAGCCGTTGGACTCGGTCAGTTCACTACGTCACTTCGAAAACCTGAGTATGCTGGGCGATGAACTGCGCTCGCAGCCGGTCCACGCCCATCGTGAGAGAGTATGAGTTTGATGTCCAAATTAACCCTGATGTTTACTGCCATCGCCGGTCTGGCAATTCCGATGGCCGCGACGCCGTTTTTCGAACAGGGGCCCGAAGTCCAAGTTCACCCGGCTAGCAGTTACCTGGGAGTGGGAATTATGGACATTGATGCCGAGCGAGCCAAAGCCCTGAAGCTGGGCCAAGGGCACGGTATTGAGGTGAGCCGGGTGGAGACGGGTAGCCCGGCCGCGAAGGCCGGAATTCTCGTCGGCGACGTACTTCTGGAATTCAACGGCCAGCCCCTGGAGGGTTCTCAGCAATTGGGGCACCTGGTTCACGACACGCCCCCCGGCAGCAAAGTGAAGATTCTGGTGTGGCGAGCCGGTAAGACGGAGTTGGTCTCGACCATTGTGGAGACCCGAAAACCCAAGCCCCCCGAGATCATCGGCATGTGGCCATCCCCATCCGGCGCGATGACGCCGGATATGCCCGGGTGGCATATGTCCTGGCAGAGCCGAATGCTAGGCGTTGAGTGCGAGCCCGTTGGGAACCAACTGGCCGCGTACTTTGGCGTGAAGCAGGGCGTGCTGATTCGCACCGTCCTGCCCGGATCGGCGGCGGAAAAAGCCGGTTTGAAGGCGGGCGACGTAGTGACCAAAGTCGGCGATCATCCGGTCGCGGAGCCGCGCGAGATCAGTGAAGCCTTGCACGATCACGTGGCGAAAAAGGTCGATGTTGCTGTCACGCGCGACCACAAGGATCTCATCGTCAAGGTCATCTTCGAGGACGCCGGTGTGCCCATGGCTCCGCAGCGTTAACCTACCTGATAGGCACGTCACGGCAGGCGAAGGAGGTTGCGGCGATGGGATTGGAAACACTTTGCAGCGCCACTTGGGGCGAGCAAGCATCGAACGGCAAGGCGCTGCTCGAAACGGATTACATTCTTTTCCGGGGGGACTTTCGGCTCAAAGTTCGATTTGCTGACTTGCAGGGAGTTCGGGCTGACAATGGAACATTGATCCTCCACTTCGAGGGCGGTCCAGCCAGTCTCCATCTGGGAGTCGCTGCGGAGAAGTGGGCTGAGAAGATCCTCAAACCGCCTTCCCGCTCCCAGAAACTCGGTATCAAGCCGGGAGTAAAGGTCGCTCTATCCGGCAACTTTGATCCGGCGTTCACTTCGGAAGTACGCGGGCAGCAGGCAACCGTCGAGTCTAGTGATCTTGTCTTTCTGGCTCTTGAATCGGCTGGGGATTTGGGCAGTCTTTTGGATGTCGTTCGTCGAATGTCAGCAACAGCAGCGCTCTGGATCATCTACTCCAAAGGGGCACAAGCAATCCGCGAAACCGAGGTCATCGGCGGGGGCCGGGCCGCCGGTCTAACGGATATAAAGGTCGTCTCGTTTTCGCCCACCCACACGGGCCTCAAGTTCGTTCGGCCGAAGGCGGTTCGCGAGAAAGCCCGCCTTGAGGCTTGAGGCCGATGTCTACGCCAAGTCTCCCGGCGTCAAGGGCAGGCGGCGAATGCGCTTGCCGGTTGCGGAGAAGATTGCATTCATCACGGCCGGCGCGGTTGGGGGCAAGCCCGGCTCCCCAATGCCCGTTGGTGGCAGGTTGCTTTGCATAATGAAAACTTCGATTTCTGGCGTCTCGTCCATGCGCAGCGTCGTGAATTTATTGAAGTTCGCTTCGGCCGCTCCGCCATTCTTGATGGTGATCTGGCTCTTAAGCGCAGCCGTTAAGCCGTAGACGATGGCGCTTTCCACCTGAGCGCGAACCCCGTCCGGATTGACAGCCGTACCAATATCCACTACGGAAACAATACGGTGCAACTTGAGCTGACCTTTTACCACGCTAACTTCCGCCACATTAGAGACGTAGCTGTGGAATGAGTAATGGCAGGCAATACCGCGGCCCTGGCCGGGAGAAAGCGGCGTGCCCCATCCGGACGTTTGCGCTGCTACCTGAAGAACATTGCGCAGCCGATCGACATCCAGCGTGGCCTCGTTCTTATCGACCGCATGCGCCACTTTTCGAGCCTCGCCCAAATTCTTCAGACGGAACTCTAACGGATCCATGCCGGCTGCATGAGCCAGTTCATCCATATAGCTTTCCATCACGAAACCGATGGACGATGCCTCGACCGACCGCCACCAGGCGCGCGGCACGCCGGACTTGGCGGGCAGATACTCCAAGCGGTAGTTCTTCGTGAGATAGGGATTCTGAAAGAAACACCCTAGCTCCGAACTCTCAGGCGGCGCCTTCTTATCCCAGACGTCGGCGATTGAAGTTGAGGTGCTCTTGTGTCTCCAGGTGACAATACTGCCCTCGCCATCCACGACACCGCTCAGGCGATGGTAGGAGGCAGGACGGTAGTAGTCGTGCGTCATATCGTCTTCGCGCGACCAAACCAGTTGAACGGGCTTTGGAACTCGTTTCGCGATCTGGGCGGCCTCCATTGCAAAGTCCGCCTGGTAGCGGCGGCCAAACCCGCCGCCCATCAGGGTCGTGTTTACCTTTACCTTGTCCGCCGTCAATCCACTTACCTGGGCGACCACCTGCTGTACCCACTCCGGTCCCTGTGCCGGCGCCCAAACCTCGGCTCGATCTTTCTGGATGAATACCGTGCAATTCATCGGCTCCATGGTGGCGTGCGCTTGGAATGGCAACTCGTAGTCGGCTTCGACCCGCTTGTCTGCTGGCGCAGCCGCCAGCGCTGTTTCTGTATCTCCCTGGTTCACCACCACTTTCATTTGCGAATCGACCAGCTTGCGGAATTGCTGCCGCAACGTCTCGCTGCTTTCGGTCGCGTTCGGCCCCAGGTCCCAATCGATCTTCAGCTTCTTCCGCGCCTGCATGGCGATCCAAGTGGACGTGGCGACCACGGCTACGCCACCCCACGAGTGAACACCTTCCTCAACCGCCGGTATCTCAAACACGTCCAGGACGCCCGGCATCGCATTAGCCTGGGTGGCATCAAAGCTCTTCGCTTTGCCGCCGAAAACGGGGCAACGTTGGACCATTGCAAACACCATACCCGGCACCCGCACATCCAAGCCGAATTTCGCGCTGCCGTCGGTCTTTGGTGGGATATCTTTTCGAGGGACGGGCTGACCGATAATCTGCCACTCCACCGGCTTTTTCAGTGGTACCTTGGCAAGATCCGGAACAGGGAGCTTGGCGGCGCTCTCCACCAGATCTGCGAAGCTCACGGAATGCCCGTCGCCAGAAACGATTCCGTTCTTCACCTGACATTTATCGGGGGCTACATTCCATCGCTGCGCAGCGGCGGACACCAACATTAGCCGGGCCGCGGCCCCCGCCTGTCGCAACGGTGTAAACGACTCCGCGACGCTGCCGCTGCCACCGGTCCCCTGGTTGCCAAACAACGCCGAGTCTGTGGGCGCCTGCTCGACCTTCACGATCTTCCAATCGACGCCCAGTTCCTCCGCCAAGACCATCGGCAAGGCGGTGGAGATTCCCTGACCCATCTCCGAACGCCCTGAGAAGATCGTTACCTGGCCTCCGGCGTCGATTTGAATCCACGAGCGCAAAGGGTTTACCGGAGCCTTCTCGTTCGCGCCTCTAGCTTTCTGAGAGACATCGAAGCCGATTACCAGCGCCGCCCCCGCGATTGCGGCCGATTTCAGGATTCCCCTGCGGCTAATGCCTTCCATAGTTCCGTTCTCCGCGTTGGGCAACTGAACTGATGCTTCCATCACAGGGCACCTCCTGCTGACTTCACAGTACCTTCGCCGTTCATCGACGTTGCCGCACGCAGCACCGCTTTCTTGATTCGAAGAGCTGTTCCGCAACGGCAGATATTGTCAGACATAGCAGCCTCCACCTCAATGGGCGTGGGATGGGGATGCTTTTGGAGGAACGCGACCGCGGTCATGATCTGGCCGGATTGGCAGTACCCGCATTGCGGAGCCTGTTCGACAATCCAGGCCAGTTGGACTGGATGACTGCGATTCGCCGAGAGTCCTTCAATCGTCAGGACCTTCTTCCCGGCCACATCCGACATGGAGAAGACACAAGAGCGCTGCGCTTCTCCATCGATGTGAACCGTGCAGGAGCCACATTGGGCAATGCCGCAACCGTATTTCGTGCCCGTGAGATTCAACGTGTCGCGCAGAACCCACAACAGCGGTGTTTCGGGATCGACATCAACGGAGGTCGATTTTCCGTTTAACTCGAAAACGATCGGCATAAGCGCACTCCTTTAGTGGCCCGAATGAGAATTCCAGCAGAGAACCGCGCGCATGAGCAAGCGAATTTCCGCTTTTAACCGGCCTTCCAACAACTATAGGACAGAATAATTGGCGTTCAGTCACTTCGAATACTTGAAGTTCATCACCGAGATCTCGTCATTGCCGGGAACGAAAAAACCAGCTCGCCCTTGCGTGAAGTCTCCGCCGCGGGTTGGCACGGGGCCAATCTCTTGCCACGCGCCGCCAGGAGCACGAACCCGAGTATTGATTTCGTTCGGTTGAAGGGTCATTTCAACCTGGAGCCAGTCGGTTGGCTCGACATCCATAGGGATTTTTCGGACCTCCGATCCCTTACCGTCCACGACCTCCCGAACCGTCAGATGCTTCCCATCGGTCTGGAACAACATAAAATTCTTCTGATCCTGGTAGCCTGCGAACCACTGCAGGCGTTCTTTCTTAAAGAGGCCGCCGCCCTTGCGAACATGCGCTGCAAACGAATAGTGTCCTGGGCTCTTCGTGACATGGAACACGACGAAGCCGCCGCCCTTCTGAATCCGTTCTCCGGACGATTGCACAGTATCCTTATCCGGATTCGGTTGTGCGGGCGGGGAAGGCGGCTGCGCCGGCGTAGGCGGTTTCGTCTCGACCACCACAACTTTGTCCAGGACCACGTCTGGCCCCGAAAGCGTGAGTACATCGCCTGTGGCGAACGTTCGCTGAAAGCGCTTGGTCATGGCCCCTTCGCGTCGCAGCTCGATGGTGTGCTCGCCCGGTTTAATATTTGGAATCGTCGTGTTGCCGTCCGCACCGATCGGCGCGCTCGGTTCCTGATCCACGTAGACGATCGTCCCCGGCTGGGCGCCTCGAATCTTCAGAGTCGCGATCTGCGGCACCGGCTGCAGATGGAATTCAGCTCGCGCCTCTTCCCCTTTGCTAACCTTAACCACCTCGGGCGGCACGTCCAGGAAGCCGTTTTTGTGTATCCGGACCACATAAGTGCCCACCTTCACGCTGGGAATTCGAAGTTGGCCGTGCACGGTCATTCGTTTGTAAAGCTTGTCGTTCAAGTACACCTCTGCGTCGTCTTGCCCGGCAAGAACCAGCATTGTTCCGGCGTTCGGATCCGACTTCACAAAAACAGTCATCGCCGGGGCGGGCGTGTAGGTGAGGATGAACCGCTGCTGGTCGGTCTCCCGTTTCATTTGCAAGTCGTGATCCGCAGTTCCGAGATTCGGCAGCGCCAGACCATCCCGGCTCACATCGCCTACGGCCTTGCCATCTACCAATACTTGAGCGGGAAATGAATTACTTGCCAGGTGCCCGTTTCCGTCCTGTTCGGAAATCACAACGATCAACGCATTGTCGGCTGAGGCGGTGCCTGCCAACTTGGGTGCCTGTTTTTCCGCAACATCGAACTCGAACGTCGCTTTCCCATTGGGGCCGGTCAAATCCACGGAATGGCGTCCCACGGCGAGGTTCTCCATCGTCAACTGGCCGTCCTGCAGATCTACTTCGGGCTTGCCGTCGACCGATACCTTGCCGGGCACGAGATCCGTATAGAGGCGCAGCGTAGGAGTGATTGAAACGGGCGGCTGGGCAGCCTGTGTTGGGCTGGGCTTGGTTTGAGCGGGGGCTGGGTTCGCGATGGTTGCCACGGGCTGCTGTTCGACAGGCGCGATGTTAAGTTTCCGGGCCATTTGAACCAGATAGAAGAAAGCAGCAAACAGGAGAAATGCAAAAAACGCTCCCACGTAGACGGCGCGCTTCCAGTTGGTGGCGTCCATCTCCACAGCGTCTGTGGGTGTTGATTCCGTCGCTGGATGGCTCGCTGCAGCGGCCGCCGGCTCGTCGCGAACCTCGTTCGGGTTCTCACGGAAACGCCGCCCACGCTCGATGAGCCGCTCCTGTAGATCAGCGATCGTTAGCTGAAGATCAAAGTCGTCGGGGAACGTCCGGCGCACGGCCTGCACACGGTGATACAGGCTGCGAAGGGACTCAAGGTCTTGAGCCTCACCAATGCGCGTTTCAACCCATTTGAGTTCCTGGAATGCGGTCTCGATGTCGCGCATGGTGTCCATGGCCTTGAATACCCGTTGAAATTATAGGCTACCTTCTGACTGCTAGACGCGATTTGAATAGTTCAGGCTGTAGAACTTCTGATACTCGCCGCTCTTGACTCGCTCTACCCACCCCTGATTTCGTTTATACCAGTCAACGGTCAGTCGAAGTCCGCGATCAAAGTCCATCTTGGGCTCCCAGCCGGTTTCGCGTGTCAGCTTCTCGTTGGTGAGGGCGTAACGCCGGTCATGTCCTGGCCGGTCCGCAACTCGGGTGAGAAGGTTCTCTGACTGTCCTGTCGCCTTCAGAATCCGGCGTACAACTTCGAGATTTGGGAGCGAGCAATTGCCGCCAATGTTATAGATCTCTCCCGCTCGGCCCTGGTCCAATGCGGCATAAACGGCCCGGCAGTGATCTTCCACGAATAACCAATCGCGCACTTGCTGTCCGTCGCCATAAATGGGCAGGCCCTTGCCGTCCAGCGCATTCGAAATCATGAGCGGGATCAGCTTCTCCGGGAATTGGTAGGGACCATAGTTGTTGGAGGCGCGGGTTACGCTGACGTTCAACTTAAAGGTGGTGAAGTACGAGAGAGCCAACAGGTCGGAGCCTGCTTTGGATGCCGAGTACGGGCTGCTAGCACGAAGCGGATAATTCTCATCCGCCTCATGAGATTCATCGATGCTGCCGTATACTTCATCGGTTGAAACGTGCAGGAAGCGGGCCACACTGGCGCGCCGAGCCGCCTCCAGCAACGAGAACGTGCCGTTTAGATTCGTCTGAATTGCCGCTGCCGGCGAGTGAATGCTGCGATCAACGTGTGACTCGGCCGCAAAGTGTACGATGGCGTCAGGCTTTTCGTCCTCACATAACTCCCTCATCCGCATTTCGTCGCAGATGTCCGCATGCTCAAAGCGGTAGCCGCTGTGACCAGCCACCGGAAGCAGGTTTTCGAGATTACCCGCATAGGTCAACTTATCGACGTTGACCAGGTGATCAGCCAAGCCCTCGGAGAGAACCGTTCGCACGAAGCAGGAACCGATGAATCCGGCCCCGCCCGTCACTAACAGCTTCATTTGTGCTGCAACTCCCAGTCGTAAGCGATGTCAGAATCGTCGTGCCGGATACGGCCTTCGTCGCTTGGATCGTACTTTCGATTCGTAATGTAGACCAGCACCGACGGCTGACTGCCAATCACTTTGTAGCCGTGTGCAACTCCAGGCGGAATCAAAATCTGCCAGGGCCGCAAGTTGCCGGCGTAGAGAGTATTTTTTGATCCAAATGTTTTCGACTCCACCCGCATGTCAACCAGCGCAACCTGCAGGAGTCCCGCGGCCGGCACCCAAAAGTCCGTTTGGAAACGATGAAAATGGAACGCCTTAATGATGCCCGGGTAGTTAAACGCCGTGGATATTTGGGTGGACTCCGCCGGGAAACTGGCCACCATGCCTTCTCCCAGCCGGGCAACCTCTAGAAAATACCCGCGGTCATCGGGCCACAAGGCGTAGGGCTGTATCTGGACACCGGCGATTAAGTCGGAGCTGTCTCGTGACAGGATCGTTTTCCCGATGCCGGCTGAACACTGCGGAACCCGCAGTTCTACCCCGCTTTCGAGCAAGCCTAATGCCTGGCTTTTCATTCGCTCGCCACTTCCGCCAGAGTCGGTGTCCCTTCGCGATGCGATCCTTGCGTCTCGTGAACCAGGTTTGCCGCCCGCAAGAGCGAGTCGAACGTCCCCGCGTCCGTCCACCAGCCATCGAGGTAGTCGAAGGTCATCTCGCCATCGCGGATATAAGCATTGTTTACGTCCGTTATCTCCAACTCGCCGCGGGCGGAGGGTTTCAGAACGCGGGTCTTCTCAAAGACCGATCCGTCGTACATATAGATGCCAGTCACCGCTAAGTTCGATTTCGGTCGCTTGGGCTTCTCTTCGATCCCAATAATCCGTTCGTCTTGAATCTCGGCAACACCAAATCGCTCGGCGTCATGAACTTCCTTGAGCAAAATCTTCGCGCCCGAAGGCTGCTTTCGAAAGGCCTCCACGGCTTGTCGAATCGAACCCTCAATGATGTTGTCGCCTAGAATGACGCAGATCTTCTCCCCGTCAGCAAAGTGCTCGGCCAGCCCCAAGGCTTCGGCGATACCCCCTTCGCCCTCTTGATACGTGTAGTTGATGTGCTTAAGGCCGAATTGCTTGCCGTTCGCGAGAAGCCTCAAGAAGTCGCCCGAGTTACGCCCGCCCGTCACAATCAGCAAATCCGTGATCCCGGCATCAACCAGCGTTTGGATCGGGTAGTAGATCATCGGCTTGTCGTAAATCGGAAGCAGATGCTTGTTCGTGATTTTGGTGAGCGGGTACAAACGACTGCCAGTCCCGCCTGCTAGGACAATGCCCTTCATCAACTAAATAGTAACAAGTGCATGCTTTATCGGGACAAGCTATTGGGACTATTATTTGCTGTTGGGAGGAGTCAGCAAAATCGAAACGCCATCCTCATAGAGAATCACCGCCGCCGCTCCGGTCGCCAGCAGATTGACGACAGGTCGCGAGGCCGTTCTACCTTGGAGCGTAAACTCCATGTCACCGCGGCTCCTTCGAAACCAGAGCAGTCTTGAGTCCCCGCTGTGGTGTTCTCCCACCAACACATCGAGGACGTCTGCGCCCCAGCTTGTGGCCAACAATCCGCTGGCATAGTGGATGCCGCCTGGTAACTCCAACGGGTGAGCTTCCCAAAGCACTTTGGGATCTGCCGGCCTGCGAAACCAGGTCACCTTTGCCTGCTCCATGTTGCGCTGCGCCACGAACAGATCTTGCCCCCCACTTCTCAGTGTGAGCCTCAACGTCGCTGAGGCTGGCGTCTCGTTATAAAGCTCGATAGCAAACAGATGCCAGGGAAGATCGTAGGCCTCCGGGCTCCTAATCCAGTAGTTCCCGCACAGAATATCCGTAAACCCGTCGCCGTCAATGTCCGCCTGCAGCAATCCGGCCTGCAAAGATGGCGTGTAGAAGGAATAGACTTCCAAGTACTCTGCGTGTCCACCCTTCGACAGGGGATACGGGTAAAACCGAACTTGTGCATGCCGTTGGACCATGAGAATACCGCGGCGGCCTAACAGGTTTGTCTCCACGCATTCGGACATCTCAATGCCTGAGTCAATGACATGCGGACGCCAGTCAGGCGCCTGCAGCCAAACCAGCTGTCCCAGTGCCGCCGGATCATCCCCCGGCAACTGGACCAGGACGATGCCCTGCCGCCCGTCCCCACTCACATCCGCTACGCAGCCGCCTTCGCCGAACGAGTCCCGGTTTAGGAGGCGCGGCGGCATTGGAGCCTTGCCGTCTGTGAGGTCCCATTGATAGAGAGCTGATCCCCAAGTAAACAAGTATGTGTTGTCCGCCAGTGCCGCACCACCTCGTATCACTCCCTCAACGCGACCCAAATCGGATATTACGAAAGGGCTCTGTTGGCATAGCGCCAGTCCGCCGCCCATCAGCACGAGGCAGTTCCATCGCATTAACGCGAGGAGGGTCATGCGCGCATTGTACCCGCCAGCGACCCGCCGCGAGACAATCGGGACATGGCAATTGCGGTCATCACCGGCGCATCTACCGGTATCGGGCGGGAGTTCGCGCAGATCTGCGCTGGGTGTGGCTATGACTTGGTCCTTGTTGCTCGTTCCGCGCAGGCATTGGAAGATCTGGCGGCTGGCATTCGCGAGAAAAACAGGCGCAACGTTCGCGTCATCGCGCTCGACCTCTCCGCTGTGGGCGCTCCGCCAAAATTGTGGGATGCGTTGTCTGATGTGGCGCCCGAAATCGAGATTCTCATCAACAACGCGGGCTTTGGACTGACGGGCTTTTTCGCGGAGCTCGACACTGAAAAACAGATGGAGATGATTCACCTGAACGTCGGCGCCCTTACCCATCTCTCCCGCCTCTTTTCACCCGTGATGATCGCTCGGGAAAAGGGGTACATTCTGAACGTAGCATCCACGGCCGCCTTTCAGCCTGGACCCTTGATGGCCGTGTACTTTGCTTCCAAAGCCTATGTTGTGTCGTTCAGTGAGGCTCTTCACAATGAAGTTCGCGACAAAGGCGTCGTTGTCACCGCCCTTTGCCCAGGCCCCACCCGCACTGAGTTTCAGAGCCGTGCCGGAATGGATGCCTCCAAGCTCTTCTCAGGTCCCAATGTCATGGACGCCCTCACTGTCGCTGGAATCGGTTTTAAGGCGATGATGGACGGCAAATCGCTTGTCGTAGCCGGGCGGCTCAACGCTTTGATGGTTTTCTTGACGCGCTTCGCGCCTCGCCAAATGGCGGCTTCAATGGCGCGAAAACTGGCGGAGCATGCTTGATGCCCGCCACCATTCGACTAGCCCTGCCCGATGAAATGCCGTTGGTTAAGGGGCTTTTTATCGAATACGCAACCGAAATCAGTAATGAAATCGGGCTCGACCTCGCTTTCCAGTGTTTCGACCAGGAGCTTGCGACACTCCCTGGCAAGTACAGCCCGCCGCTAGGCGCCATCCTGCTCGCGGAGCTGGAAGGCGTGCCGCACGGCGTTGTTGCGTTACGCCCGCTACAGAACGGGATTGCCGAGATGAAGCGGCTCTTCGTCCAACCTCAGGCGCGCGGCCATCGTTTGGGCCGGTTGCTGGTCGAAGCCGTCGTCGCCGAGGCACGTCGGGCCGGCTACGGCGCCATCCGGCTCGACTCGCTGCCACACATGAAAGGCGCCATCGCTCTGTATCGCTCGCTCGGGTTCCGTGACATTGAAGCCTACTTCGCGAACTCCGTCTGTCCGATCTATCTAGAACTGGCTTTACAGCCTTACGAATCCGGTTCCAGACCCGGCACTTGATCGAGCCTCTGGCGGGTTCGTCCCTGAGCAGTGGCGCAATGTTATAAGCTATGCCACGTGAAGCGGCTCAGGGACGCCCTGATGAACGACAGTTCGGTGACGACGCTCGACTTGGCCGCGCTTGAACTGGCTAGCGTTGAATTCCCTCGCCTTGACTTGGAAGCGTCCCTCTCACGGTTGGAAGTCCTGGCCGGGCAGATAGACGCCGACCTCCCGCCGCATGCGACTGGGCTCCAGTTCATCAGGGCAGCCAATCATCTCCTTTTCGAGGACCAGCTGTTCCGAGGGAATGAAGCCGATTACTACGATCCTCGGAATAGCTGCTTGAATTCGGTGCTGTCGCGTCGCCTGGGCATTCCCATTTCGCTGTCGGTCGTCTACATCGAACTCGCCCGGCGCTTGTCCCGGCCTGTTTACGGAGTCGGCCTGCCAGGCCACTTTATCGTGGTCTACCAGGATTCGGGGTCGCGCTACTGGATCGACCCGTTTCATCACGGGCGCGTTCTCTCCTTCGGTGATTGCTGCACTCTCGCCAAAGAAACGGCCGGTGTTGATGTGCGCGCAAACCCCGCCGTTCTCTCGCCAGTCAGCAATCGACAAATCCTGGTCCGGATGCTCAGCAACCTGAAGGCGGTTTATCTTCGCGGCCAAGCACTCGATAAGGCCCGGATGGTCCTCGATCTTCTCATTGACGCGATGCCTAGCTACGCCGAAGAATATCGCCATCGCGGCCTCATTCACATGCTCCACCTCAACTTCCGGGCAGCGAAAGCCGATCTGGAAACCTACCTCCGGCTCGAACCAAATTCGCCCGAACGGCCGAAGGTGGAGCGTCAATTGGTACTGATCGAGCGTCGGAAGGCAGGACTCAACTAGAGCGTTCCGCGAACGCGGTTGTCGGTAAGGGCAGGGTAGTCCGCCGGAACGCAATCGATTCCCTGGTCAATCTGCCCCGCGTCCGTTAGAGACTTTTTCATCCCTCCAGTCACTCTTCTTCTGTGGAGTAGCGGGAATGGACCCAGCGAAGATCGCTCAATTCAACGGTTTGATCCAGGGAGTGATCGGGGGGCGCCAGCACCGGCACGTTTTTCAACCGTGGGAGCTTGCGATTCTACTCGATATCGAATCCTGTACGGTGCGCCAGTGCTCGCGCGAGGATCTGTTGCGGCGATACCAGCGCGCAGCCTATCAACACGCCGTGGCCGGCGAACCGGAACTGCTCGCCGCAAGCGCCATATCCCCAAGGCTGCTGCGGCCACTGGGCTATCCTCGAACTAGAGGCAGCCCTGACGTCGGGCACAACCTGTCTCCCAGCTGAGACAGGCGCCCAAATCGGATTGGGGAGGATCGAAATGAGTTCGAGCAATGTTCCGGGGCAAAAACCGGAACGAATTGTGTTCTGCGTCAAATTGAAGAAGGAATTGCCGGGGCTCGACGAAGTGCCCTTCGACGGGCATCCGCTCGGCCAGCGCATTTACGAAAACGTTTCCAAGGACGCCTGGAAGATGTGGGTCGAGCAGATGAAGATGATCATGAACGAATACCGTCTCAACCTCGGCAATCCGGAAGCTCAGGAATTCCTGCTGAAGCAGATGGAAGAGTACTTCTTTGGTGAAGGCGCCGCTCATCCGCCGGGCTATGTTGCCCCGAGCCACTAGCGCCCCGGAATTAGCTTTTTGATTCTTTTAGATCCGCCTCTATCGACGCGGAGTAACAGGAACGCTACAACGTCTAAGCCCCCTCCTTCGTCGAACCTTTAGCTGTGCAAGATTCCGCTCCAACTCGAAAAGGGTCATACTACTCGGCAAGGTCTGCGGGCGCGTTGGCCCTTTGTCTATTTCTTATCATGGCAGCGAGTCTGATGGCGGCGGACCCCATCGCCGCGCAACTGGCGCGCGAGGCCCGAAAAGCACAAAACGCGGGCTTAATTGTTAGAGCTTATATGCTCTATGCCGACGCCGCCAGGCTGGATCCGAGTAACGCTTCGTATCTGGCGAATCGAGAGGCGCTGGCCCCGCTGGCCCGCATGATGAACCAAGCGGGGTTCCAAAGCGAAGAGAAGGGCGTCGACCAGCTCCGCAAAACCGCTGCGACTGAGCCCCCTGAACTCAATGTATTGCAACATCCGTTACTGGGCGAAACCGAGCAAATCAGCCAGTTGCGCCCTCCTCCCCAACTGAATCCCTCGCCCGGTCTGCACTCCTTCGACACAACCGGCAAGGACAAGGAGATCTTTCAGTCCGTCGCGGCCGCCTATGGTGTCAAGGTCGTATTTGACCCCGCCTTCGAGCCGCAAACGGGAATTCGGCTCCAGGTCGTGGATGCCGATTTCCGCGGCGCCATGAACGCATTGACCTCTGTCACGGATACCTTCCTGTTTCCGATATCTCCCACCACCGTCTTCGTCGCCCGCGACACGCCTTTGAAGCGTGATCAGTTTGAGCCGGAAGTGGCTGTCTCGGTTCCTCTGCCCGATTCGGCCGATCAGAAAGACGTCAACGAGGCCGCCAATGCCGTCAAGGGTGTCCTTCAATCGCAGCGCATCATCCTGGACGGCGCCACGCGCACCATTGTGATCCGCGAACGCCTCTCCAAGGCCAACATCGCCCGAGGCTTGCTCGAATCGCTGCTTCAGCCGAAGGCCCAGGTCTCGATCGATGTGGAATTGCTTTCTCTGGACGAATCGACAAACATGCATTACGGCCTCAGCCTCCCAACCCAATATCCGCTAGTGAACTTCGGGCAAGGTAGCGGGTTGAACTTTATTCCCACTATCCCTTCAGGCTTCACGCAGTTCCTTACCTTTGGCGGGGGCGCAACGCTTATCGGCATCGGCATAACTAGCGCTTCGGCCTTCGCTATGACGTCGAAGTCGTGGACCAAAGCCGTTTTCGAGATCCAACTGAACTCCGCCAGCGGTCTCCCGGCCGACCTGCACGTGGGCGACAAATACCCGATCGCCCAGACTCTCTACACCGGGCCGGTCACGGCAGGCGCCGGGGCGCCTTTCCCAAACACCACGCAGGAGGATCTGGGCGTCATTCTCAAAGTCACTCCACGCGTCTATGGCGAGGGCGAAATCGGCCTCGATCTTGAGGTCGGTTACAAGAGTCTCGGATCAATCACATTCAATACCGTCCCGTCGGTCAACGAACAGGAGATCAAGGCCTCTGTGCGGCTGAAAGAAGGCGAATGGGCGGTGATCGCCGGTCTGGATGCCGACACCAAGACGCTGACACGTACCGGCATTTTCGGGCTCGTTCAGCTACCCTATCTCAACGAAGTCCTGGCCGAGAACACACGGACCAGTGACAACTCGAAGACCCTGATTGTCATCAAGCCTCATCTCAGCCGACTGCCCCCCGACCCTCTCCAGTCGCCTGTGTTCCTCTTCGGCGGCGACAACGGCGCCAAAGTACTGCTGTAGCCTTGAGGCGCCGAAGGAGGCTAGACACCCGGTGGCCGCTGCTTATGGAAATCCGTGACGTTCTGAAATTCCCGCCCGATCGAAAGCAGCGTGTTCTCCGAGTATTGATTTCCGACCAGTTGTATTCCCACCGGCATTCCGTTCACGAAGCCACAGGGAAGTGACAGGGCGGGGAAGCCGGCTAGGTTCGTGGCGGGAACCAGGCCGTACAGGCCTTTCGGATGTTCCGGCGGTTGCTTCTCCGGATGCTGCTGGTCGAAAGGCACGTTGGCGAGATCGGCAATCGTCTTCCGAGTCGGCGCAATCAGGACGTCGATGTTGGTGAACATTTCCCGGAATGCGGCTTGGATCTGGCGACGGACTCGCATGGCCTTCAGGTAGTCGATCGCCGAGTAGTTCAGCGCCGCCTTCAAACCGTTGATCTGCTCCTGATCCGCTAGCTGATCCACCCGCCCACTTCGAATCAGCGTTTCGAAGATCGACGCCGCGTCGGAATCGATAATGGTGCCGATCACCGGCCCGTACGGAAAGTCGGGCCAGGTGGCCTCCGTCAACTGCGCTCCGAGCGACTTCAGCACTTCAAGCGCCTTCGCAAATACCGGGCGGTAGGGTTCTTCCAAGAGATCGTTGAAATCCAGCGGGGAGTAGCCAAATTTCAGTTCGTTCGTTTTTCTGGCATACTGCGGAAAGTAGTAGAAGCTCTTGCCGGCCGATCCAGGGTCTAGGACGTCGCCGCCAGCCATTGCCTGCAGCACGTGACCGCAATCGTCTGCGCATCGCGCCAGTACGCCAATTTTGTCAAGTGTCCACGACAGGGCCATAGCCCCATAGCGGCTCACCAAGCCGTAGGTTGGCCGCAATCCCGTAACGCCGCAGTAGGCGGCCGGCGTGAGAATCGACCCTGATGTCTCCGAACCCAGGGCATAAGTTACCAGCCCGGCAGCTACCGCCGCACCCGACCCACTCGACGATCCGCCGGACCAATACTCCTTGTTCCAGGGATTTAAGCCGGGTCCTTGCAGCGAGGCTGCGGCCGAGCTATACCCGCCACCGCCCGCCAGTTCCACCATTGACAACTTGGCGACGCAGAGGCCACCTTTACCTTTCAAGCGCTTCACTGCTGTCGCATCGTAATCGAAAACCTGATCTTGATATGGTTTTGCGCCCCAGGTGGTCGGATACTTGGCCACGCTCAAGAGATCCTTGGCTCCGAAAGGAATGCCTTGGACGAGGCCCCGGTAGCGCTGCCGTTTCAAATCGCCGTCAACGTCTTTGGACGCCTTGATTGCATCCTTTCGCAGCAGGCAGGCCAGCGCGTTGTAGGTAGGCCCAAGTTGTTCCAGCCGATCGCAAAAGCTCTTCGTCAATTCCTCGGAGGATACCTCGCGGTTGCGTAGTTTCTGGCTGAGTTCAGTAATGGTCAAAAAGTGGATGTCCTGGGTGGCAACAGGTTTCGGGCGCTTCATGGTGACGGCTTAGGGGTGGAACACGAAGGCGGGTTCAACATCGGTGTCCAACTCGATCTGGCGAAGACGATCGCTGTTCTTTCGGACGTCATCTTGCGCCTTCAGCCTAGGGTCCACGGGAGTTAAACTCGCCGTCTGCTGAGGCTGAGCCGCCGCCGATCGGGGAGATGCACTCGCGGCTCGCGCGGTTAGCGGCACTGCTCCGACCAGAAACGCCAGTTGGCGCCGCGTCAAACAGGGGCGAGACAACTCGTCTAAAGCCATTGAGACATTATAGGCGTCGACAAGATAAGAATCGCGCTAGCCCGCCTCCAAGGCCTTGCGCATCACTTCACGCGGCGCCGATTCTCCCGACCAGATCTCGAATTGTTGCGCGGCCTGCTCCAGAAACATGTCCGTTCCGAATATAACTTCGCAGCCCTGTTCCCGGGCGTGCTTGAGCAACCGTGTCTCGTGGGGATTGTAGATCATGTCGAAGACGACGTCAGCTGGAATGCTGTCGGGAAACAGGCTTTCGTCTATCTTCGGATGCATGCCCACCGGTGTGGCGTGCACGAGCGCGTCATAAGCGGCATTGGAAGCGTGCTCCAGCGAAATGACCCTTGCGTTCACCGCTCTCGCCAGCGCCGACGCACGGCGAAGGTCGCGGCCGGTGATGGTTACTTCGGCGCCAGCATCTCGCAATGCGAAGGCAGCGGCGCGGGCGGCTCCGCCGTAGCCCACCACCAGTACAGTCGCATGGCCCAAACGAACGTGCTTGCTCAGCGGCTTCAGAATGCCATCGACGTCCGTGTTGGTCCCTCTCCACCTTCCGGCCTTTCGCCAAACCGTGTTCACGGCGCCGATTCGCTTCGCCAGCGGTTCCACATGGTCGAGGTAGCGTAGAATCTTCTGCTTGTGCGGGATGGTGACGCTGAAGCCGGCCACCGGCAACTTCGCGGCCAGCTTCATGAAGTCGCCAAGCTGCGCCTGAGTTACATGAAACGGAAGATAGACGGAATCGATTCTACGGGCTTGAAACGCCCGGTTGTGGACTTGCGGCGACTTGGAATGCCCTACAGGATCGGCGATGACACCGAACACACGGCTCTCTTTGGTGAGCTTGTCGATTCGATATAGACCTTTCATCACGCGTGCCGGAATTTGACCTGGCGCGGTTCCATCGGCGTCGGCTGGCGCGGCATAACTGAACAACCCGCCGAGCGCCGGCGACAAAACGCGGGTGCAAAGTCCCTGCTCCGACATTGTGAATGCAATCAGCGGGGTCTTGTGATGCTGCTTTAAGAACTCGACCAGCCGCAGCGAATCAGTTGGCTTGCGGGCAAACGTCGCAAGCTTGTAGACATCCGCCCGAACCTTCAATAATCGCCCTAACACCGGCTCAAGTGAGGGCGTGCCGTCGAAGTTGTGATAGGAAATGATCACAGGGGTGTGCTCGCGTAGCGACTCCACCGCCCCCCCTGCGCGCTCTGCGCTCTCAATTTCCAAGTCGATAGCAAACGCACCTGCCGCGGCCGCCTTGGCGAGCAATAGTGTCTGGTGGTCAATGGTTCCTTTGAAATGCCCGTTGTGGCCGGCGAGCCGGCAGGTCGCGAGCACACGGGCGTCCGGCCTGGTCTTGACAAATTTCTCGATGAGCGCGATACCGCTCTCCGGCGTGGTCAGGTAATCAAGACGGAACTCGAGGAACGTGTTGCCATCTTTGTATTCGCTTTCGGCGGCTTGGGCAAGCGCCGCAGGTGAGGTGGAACCAAGCGCAACACAGATTCGAGGGAGTGATTTCGGGAGGGCAGGCATTGCACCGCTCAGTGCCCGTCAGGATAGCAGAAGCGAGCGCTCCAGAAACAGTACCCGTAAATCGCGAAAAATACCAGAACCGGCGCCTGGTACTTATAGCAACGCAGGCGTATCATGCGGCCCCGAATAATCGGCCCGCAGCTTCCAGTAAAACTCCCGCCGTCGGCGCCAGAAGTAAAGAACGTTGCAGCCAACGAATCCGATCCGCACGACATATTGCCAATCGCCATCGTTCCAGGTGGTAATAGTTGTCGGCAGTGAGAAGAAGGAGCGAAAGAACTCCCAGAGGAACAGGAAGCCGAGGTATACCAGCGCCAGAGGTTTTCGCGTAATGATCAAGTAGCCGCCCAGCCCGATCAGAAGCAACAGCACTATCTTGAGCGTCAGGGTTTCATGCGGATACAAGCCGAGCGGAACGGCTGCCATGGCATAGGCGATGTTCACCCAGCCGAATATGGTGCCCCAGATGTAGCGCCGGCGCGGTTCCAGGTTGATCACCACTGGGGGCACAAGCGGATCATCCGGGAAACGCTGCGCGTCGTGTTCCGATCCGTATGCCGACATTTGGCCTGCCGACTCGATTTTACCGTGGGAGGCCGAGGGGCCGGCTAACAACAGTTAACAACCAGCCGCGGGATTCCATCCTTGCTTCGAAGCGGAGAACGCCATACAAAATAGATTAGTGCTCTGGAATGACTGGCAGCGACAGCACGGACGGATGCTCTGCGTCGTGATAGATGGCATTGGTTGCCGTTACCATACGCGACGACTGATTGCCCTCGCCAGTGTTCAAGTTGCGGTCGAAACGCGGAAAGTTGCTGCTCGAAACTTCCAGCCTCAGCTTGTGGCCCTGTTTGAACACGTTACTGGTGGACCAGAGATCGATGGTCAGCGGATAGATCTCGCCCGGGTTGATCAGTTCCGGCTTCTTTGGAGAGTTGCGATAGCGGGCACGAAGGATACCTTCGGTCAGGTTCTGTGCAAAACCGTTCGGCCATACATCAACCAGTTTCGCCGTAAGGTCGGTGTCAACGGCACTGGACTTCGCGTAAACTGTCAGGCTGACGGGACCAGTAACTTCCATATCTTGTGCAAGCGGACCGGTAGAGTAAATCAGCACGTCGTCGCGGGCCTCGACGGCACGCTGGTCTCTCGGTCCGGCAGGCAGATGTGTTGGATCACAGCACAGCGGGCCACCGACCGTGGGCACCGGGTTAGCCGGATCGTATACATACTGATCGGATGGCTCAGAAGCCGCCCTGCCTTCCGATAGAGTGCCATCGCCGCGTAGCGAGTTCGCCTTGCCTTGCGAGTGCAAGAAATACTTCGTTGCACGTCCCCGTGCCAGCGGCCAATCTTCTTCCGTACGCCACTCATTCGCGCCCATCACAAACAGCTTCACTGGCGGCCCCGCATATTCATTCTGAACGCCCTTCAGCAGGTAGTCGTACCAGTGCATTGTGACGGCCGTCTCGTTCCACTCTGCCGCGGCCGCGCCGAAATCCACCTCGCCGATGGTGCGGCCGGCGCCGGCATGGCCGCCGACGATCACCAACAGCCGCTGGCCTTTCCGCGCCGCCTCATTAGCGGCATGCTGCTTCAGGCCGATGTAGTTCCGCAGCGAGCCGCCTTGGAAGATGTCGTACCAGGCGGCAACAGAGAGCACCGGCACTTGGACGTCGGAGAAATGATCTTCGATGGACCAGCGCGTCCAATAGCTGTCGAAGTTGGGATGACCGAGCCAGTCGAGAAAATACGACGCCAGATTGTGGGTCAGATCGGACTTGCCCATGTCAGCCGGAAAATTGAACAACGGATAATTCGTTAGCGGCAAAGCCGGTGCGCCCCTCATCGCGTTGGTGGCTTCTTCTACTCTCCGGTTCAAGGTGTCTTGCGCCAGCCCGGACGTCCACGATTCGTTGAACCACTGTTCAAACGCTCCGCCTTGATAGGTCCAGTTTTCGTGATAGTTGCTAGCTGTAACCACCGGGCAAATGCCGGCGAGGTGAGGCGGGTGGGCAATGGCCGCCAACATCTGCGTGGCGCCGACGTACGACCCACCCCACATGCCAACCTTGCCATTCGAATAGGGCAGCGACGCGGCCCACTCCACCGTGTCGTAGCCATCGTTCGATTCGTTCAGGAAGGGGTACCAATCGCCTTCCGAGGTATAGCGTCCCCGGACATCCTGTACGATGGCCACGTAGCCTTGAGCTGCGGCCTGTCTGCCGAATCCGTCAACGCCTTCCTTGTTGTAAGGCGTCCTCTGCAACAAAGTCGGGTACTTACCATCAGCTTTTGGGCGATAGATATCCGCGCGAAGCGTCACGCCATCGCGCATCTTCACGGCGACACCCCTCTCCACACTGATGGCATCGGGTTGCGGGACTTGCGCGGCAAGAGCGAACGCAAATGTCACTAGAGGAAACAACAGAAGTCGGCGGGTCATATATGGAATCGTACTGAAACAGCATATTCCATCGACGCGTGTAGACTGCAGCCTACTTCATTCTCTTGATGCGGTAATCCTCGACATTGGGCATGCGCACTACCTTGCACATCTCGAAGAGGCGCGACCGCGCCCGTTCGCCGATGCGCTCTTCGATCGAGGTTTTGTAGCTATGCGCACTTGCCAAAGCCGACTTTTCGATCACCGAACCGGTGATTTCCGGATCGACCAGGTTCGTGGTAGCGATCAGCGGTTTTCGGTTGTTGTATCGATGGGTGATCAGCGCGGTAACCGTATCCTCCACCCAATCGGTGACGCGATGTGCTCCCAGGTCGTCGAGCACCAGGATCTCTGTATCGAGAGCGTTCCGATACGCTTCTTTGTTGCTGGCGCCGAGCGTCTGATCGTAGCTGGAGCGGATGCGTTCCAGCAGATTCTGATAGTCGAAGAATACGCCCGGATGACCTTGACCCAGTAAGAGCCGCAAGGCCGCCACCGCCAGGTGAGTCTTGCCAGTGCCGGGAGGACCAACCAACAGCAGACCGGGTTTGGCGGTGTTCGGGTAGCTGCGGGTGTACGCGCTCACAGCGAGCATGACGTCGGCCAAGCCACGCTGCGTGGTCGGGTTGTCTTGAGGCAGACGGAAGTTCTCAAACGAGGCCTGCGCATAGTTCAAGGGGATCTGCGCATTCTCCTCGAGCATCTCCGTTTGTTGTTCAGCAACGCAAGTGCACCGGCTGGCGACTTCGATGCCGTCGCGTTCGGAGATGGTCCAGCCGGTGCCACGGCAAAGTGGGCAATCAGGTTTGGGCATTCGTTTACTGTCTTGAGAATCCCACAGCGGAAAATCGAGACAGGGGCCATCCGGCTACTGCGCAGACAACAGACCAGCGAGGAGGAACACCAGCGGTGCGTTCCAGTTGATCGCGATTTCGTTGGAAGCGTAAGATCCGGTCCGGTCCAGATACATTTTGGCGGCCGGAAGGTCGGGCATCGTTCGCATCTCGGAGTCCTGCTTAGCGTGATTCGGGCCTCCGCTCAGAAGGCCAGGCCATGGTTCGGAGAGTCCGCCCGACGCGCTTGGGCGATGGTGCGGGTGTTGGAACGGATGTTCGCCCACCTGTGTGACAAACGAAAGGGAAAATGTGTTGCGGCCGAGAAGATAGTGGAGGTTCTCGTTGGCAGCGTTGATGTAACCCGCGTCCGGATGCAGGGTGTTCGCCACCAATAACTGAAGCCCGTAAGTGGCCGCGTTGCTATTCGAGCCCCAGTTGTAGTCCTTGGTCGTCATGTCGTGGTGATAGGGACTCTGACGGGTGCGCGCTACGAGGACGTCGGCTGCTTCAACGGAAGTCGAGCGGATCTCTTCAGCCAGTGGAATTTTAACGCCAGAGAGCGCATAGGTCCACAATCCGAGCGCGGCGACGTTGCCCCAGTTCGGTGGACTCGATGGACCGATGCTGCGCATAAACCCGGGTGCGTGCGCGGTGAAGTACTTGTCGTAAGTGCCGTCGCGCGTTGTTCGCCAGAGTTCGGCGGCGGCCCAGAAGACCTCGTCGGCGCAGTCGTGATCCCCGTATTCGCCGGTCGAGATGCTCTTCGGGTTGCGAAAGAGGACCGAGGGGTTTTTCTCCAGCCACGCCCACGCCCGCTTGGCAGCCGACAGCGCGGTGTTGGAGAAGCCCGGATCGAACGGGCGATAGACGCGCGAGGCAATGGCCATTACGGCTGCGAAATCACCGGTCGCACAGGAGCTCTTGAAGGGTTCGGCTCCCGTGCCGATCACGTAACTAGTGAGCTTGTCGTCCTCCGGCATGATGAAGCCGCAAAAGCGCTCGCTGGTCTGCTTATGCCAGACACCCCCATCGCTGGCCTGCATCGAGAGCATCCAGTCGAGATTCCATCGAATCTCGTTGAGAATGTCGGGCGTGCCGTTGCCGGAATCAGGGAGGTTTAATGTTTTCTTTTGGATGCGTGCGCCGAATAGCTCATAGGTCCACAGCAGCGTTCCGGTTGAAATGCCTGAATTCACGACGTATCGCCCATAGTCGCCCGCATCGTGCCAGCCCTTTCCGTCATGTGGGTGGGGTCCCGTTTCACCGGATGTTGCATGATATTGCCCGTCGAGATGGCAGGCGGCGTGTTTGTAACCGGGAAACTCAGGGCCTAAGTCGACAGCCGTCCCGCAGCGTTGGCCGTAGTAAGATCGCATCGCCAGGTAGAAGGCGCGTGCGTAGACGTCCGGCGCGACCTGGAAGTTCCAGCTACGGCCTACGTTCGCCACGTCGAGATAGTATCGGCCGGCATCATGAAGTGTCGAGAAATCGGCGGCTTGCACGCGATCTCCCGAATCGGCATCGGCTTCGGGCAGGGAGAGTTTACCGCGCAGCACGACCGAATCATCAGACGACCGGCCGACCGTGAAGTCGGTCGCCGGCATAGTGGAAGCTACCAGTGCGATCTTGGGCGCGGATAGAAGATAGCCAACTTGATCCACCTTAATGTCTGTGGTGGGCGACGCAGCGAAAACGATCGCCGCGAACAGCGCGAAAGTGGCCAGGACTTTCATCACCCGCATG
Source organism: uncultured Acidobacteriaceae bacterium (assembly GCA_963771305.1). Taxonomy (GTDB): domain Bacteria; phylum Acidobacteriota; class Terriglobia; order Bryobacterales; family Bryobacteraceae; genus CAJCIT01. Next base: position 193,254 of record CAVYTS010000039.1, on the reverse strand, counting down.
CTATCGCATGCCCTCAATCACAGCGCTACGAGCGGCCTGTTCAACCCTTTTTCTTCTTCTGCTTCGCTTCGTTCTGCGCAATCCGCGCCTTAACGAACTTCTTCAATAGTGCTGTTGGCAGCGGTTTGTCTGACGGAAAGCGGATGGTCCCTTTCGCCGTCTCGTAGTTCTTGAGGTCATCCTTGAACTCCTCTATCAGCGCGGCACTCATCGGGAAGAAACTGCAGTGGTCAGAAAAAGCTCCAAAACATACCAACGCGCCTTTGTAGCGAAATGCGGGCATGCCGTAACTGATGGCTTCGGTAGTCTCCGGAGGCACGACGGATTGAATCGTCGCCCGCATCTTTGTGAGTGTGCTGCGGGCGGGCTCTGGAACGCTGGCGAGATACTCGTCCGTATTCTTGGGACCGGCATTTCCTGTTCTCATACCGGAAATACTACAAGGGTTCTTGGCCCCGAGTCTAGTCGCCGGCCTGCGCCCTGTGCGCGTCAATCGACCGGCATCCGCGCTTCGAAAAAGTCGGCTAGCTCTGACGCGACGGGCGGATCGAGATTGGCCAGCACCACAACGACCGTGCTCGTCCGGGGAAAGACACGCAATTCTCCATTCATGCCGGGCGCACCGCCGCCATGACCATAGCGCTTGCCCTCTGGTCCCTCGGAGACCATCATCCCGAAACCGTAGCCGGCGTCGGGTGGCATGTTTCGACCGGCCGCCTGTTTTGAAGTCATCTCCGCGAAGAGCTCCGGCTTCAGAAGTTTGCCGGCGGAGAGCGCCTGCGCGAACCGGAACAGATCGCCGACGGTGGAGTATCCACCTCCCGCGGACGTACCGCGCCACGGCAAGGTATCGGAGTTGGGCATCAGGGACTTCCCTTTGCGCATATATCCGACCGAGCGCAAGTTCACCTTGTCGGTCTCGGGCAGAGAGTCCGTTGCATGCATGCCGGCAGGCTCGAAGATGTGCTTACGAACGTAGTCGTAATACGACACGCCAGACACTTTCTCGATTATGGCGCCCAGCAGTATGAAACCGTAGTTCGAATAAGACCATTTGGTCCCCGGCTCAAACTCCAAGCCGCGCGAGCCATAGAGCTTCAGATAGTCCGAGAGATCGTGCATCTCCAGCCGGTGTTGCTCAAACTCAGGCGTAAATATGTCGCCGGTGCCCCCAGTGTGGGTGAGGAGGTGCCTTATGGTCACTTTGGTGGCGACGTCTTTGTTCGGATAGTCCGTTAGATACCGGCCGAGAGGCGCCGCCAGGTCAATCTTGCCCTGGCCCACGAGTTGAAGGACCGCCGTGGCCGTGAACAGCTTATTCATTGATCCGATGCGGAACTGCGTCTCCGTGGTCGCAGCGATGTGTTTCTCGCGGTCCGCTAAACCGTAGGCTTTTTCAAAGACCGTCTTCGGGCCGCGTGCGATCAAGACCGCTCCCGAGAATTGATCCTTGCCGGTCAATTCTATTGCCTGGGCGTCGAGTGCCCTGATGGCCTCGGTGAGCCCGAGGCGCGCTTCGGGCTTGTCGGGCTTAGGTGGAACAATTCGGATGGCGAAGTTCTGCACGGTGGGCGTTTCCGAATCATCGACATCCAGCGCAATACGGACAACGTTGCCGCGACCCTCGCGCTCCTTGGCCAAGGCTTCGATATGGAGGGGCTCGCTTTTCTCGATCTGGGTAATAGCAAAGCCGCCGGTGCGCTCACGGAATTCGAGAGTGCCATCAATGCGGTCTTTCTCCAGCGGTTCATACTTGCTTAAGTAAGCCGTCACGCGGGCGCGATCACCGGAATTGAATGCGTCGAGCCAGGCTTGAAGAACGGTGCCGGCCCGGGTGTCTGGAATCACAGGCTGAGCTCTGGCCCAGCCGGCTAGTGCGAGGATGAGGATTGCGGCGTATCGCATATAGCATTTACGCACGAGGCGGGTTTCGGTCTCACTCGTATCGCAAAGCTTCCAGTGGATCGATCTTCGCGGCGCGGCGGGTGGGCGCCCAGCAGGCCGACAGTGCGACGGCGGCGAAGAGCAATCCCACGCAAATCAGCGTCACGGGATCTGTGGGTTCCACTTCAAAAAGGAAAGATCGCAGTACCCGCGATAACAGCAGCGCCGCGGCAATTCCTGAAATGACTCCGCCCGCGATCAGCCGGAAGCCCTCGGCGAAGACCAGGCTCCGAATATCTTGCTGCCGGGCCCCGACCGCGGCGCGAATCGCAAGCTCGCGCCTCCGGGACGCGACAGACAGGGAAAGCACGCCGTAAATACCGACCAGGGTCAAAATGCTCCCCACCACCGCGAACCCAACCAACAGCTGCATCGCAAATGCGCGGGAGGCCAGCGAGTCGTCACGAATCTGTTCCAGCGTCTTCACGTTTTCGACCGCCGCGGTCGGGAGAACGGAGCGCAACTCACGCTGCACAGCCACGACAAGCGCACGCGGGTCCCACGTTGTTCGAATAACCAGGTGCTTGGAAAACGCATGCGCCTCCCACAGGGAAAGGTAGACCTCGGGCTCAGCGGCCTGGGTCAGGTCGTCCGTGCGGCCATTGGTGACCACGCCCACAATTTGCATAGCCGGCTTCTGCTGCCCGTCAAGCCAAAGCTTCTTGCCGACTGGATTGGCCTTTGGAAAGTAGCGATCCACGAAGGCCTGATTGACGACGGCAACGTCGAGCGTTTTGCCTTTGTCGCTGGAACGAAAATCCCGCCCATCGGAAATAGTCTGATCGAGCAGCTTGAAGTAGCCCGGCGTTACCGCCCGCATGGGCATGGCTATCTTGTCACTCTCCTTGTTGGCTTCGGGCTGACCCTCGATTTCCAGGTTGCCGGGCCAATTATTTCCAGTTAGAGGCACACCCCATGCGAAGGCAGCCGCCTGCACGCCAGGAAGTGCGGATACGCGCTCCAAGGCGCGGACATGGAAATCCGACCAGTCTCCCTCCACCGCCGTAACACTCATAGTCAGGATGCGTCCTATGTTGTATCCTGACTGCACTTTTGACAGATTGATCATGGTTCGAATGAGCAGGCCGGCGCCCACCAGCAGCGCCAGTGTGAGCGCCGTCTGAACCATGGTGACGCCCCGCAGCAGCCGGCGTTCGCCGAGTCCCGCACTGCTTTTCGGCCCTGCGCTCTTGAGCACCTGCATGGTGTCGAGGCGCGAGGCGCGCAGTGCCGGAATCAGGCCCGCCAGGACCGCGGCAAATACCGCTGAAGCGAACCCGCAGGCCACCACCGGCCAGCCCGTCGTTACAGAGTCAAGCCGCGGGATTGCATGTCCGCCAATCAGTTTGAACAGCTTGACCATCCCGACTGCCAATGCCGCGCCGAACGTTCCGCCCACAAGAGCCAACAGCAGACTTTCGGTCGACACTTGGCGGAACAGCGCTACCCGGCCGATGCCTAGCGCGGTCCGTACCGCGTATTCCTGCTGGCGCTGGAGTCCTCGCACCAGCAGCAGCGCCGCGACATTGCCACACGAGATCAACAGCACCAGCGCCGCGGCGCCCAGGAGCGGCAGCAGGATGCGCTCGCCATCGTGATTTAGTACGCCAGCCAAAGGCTGCACCCGCGGAACAACCCCTTCAAAATCGCGTTCGGCGCGGGCCTCTCTCTGTACGATTACTGAGAGTTCCGCTTGCGCCTGAGCCACCGTACTCCCGCCTCGCAATCGACCAACCACATTCCAATATGGCTCTTTCAAATACTTGGGGTCCGGCGTCCCCGGAATCCAATAGTCAACCAATGCGTTCAAGTTGTAGTTGGGCTCTTTCGCGGCGCCTGGCGACGGGAGGAAACGGAGGCCGGGCGGCATAACGCCAATCACCGTCGGCGGCGTGTCCTCGCGGCTGATGCGGATTTTCTTGCCGATGATGTTGGGATCGCCATTGAACTTGCTTTGCCAAAGACCATAGCCCAGGATGATCACTGGAGCCGGCTTGGCTCCGGTCTCGGTCCCCACGAACGATCGGCCAAGTATTGGCTGTAGTCCGGTAGCGCGGAAGTAGTCCTTTGTGACATACATCCCCTCCATCGATTGGCTGCCATCAGACAAAACGAGAAAGTTGAACGACCAGCTATAGGCGCCGATGGCCTCAAACGACTTGGCCTCCTTCTGCCACTCCATCCATTGCAGAGCGGCCCATGCGCGGTGGTCATCTGCCTGCTTGCCATCGGCGCGCGCAGCGGGAATCAGCACCAGTTGCTCCGGCTGCCGGTAGGGCGGCGGCGTCAACAAAACGCCCTGAATCAAGCTGAAGACAGCTGCAGTCGCACCGATACCCAGCGCCAAGGTGAGTACCGCAATCAGGCTGAAGCCAGGTTGCTTAACCATCATTCGTACGCCATAACGCAGGTCTTGAAGCATGTCGTTCTCCTGTCTAACCGGCAAGGTTAACTTAGCTTGGACGAAGGCAACTCGGTAGAGTTAGGTGTGAGGACGCACTACTTATCTAATGGGTCATTGAATAGACGATGTAGTTGATACCGAAACGGTAAGCCAACTCCGTCATGGCCTCGGGATAAATGGGCACATCGGCAAATTCCCACGCGTCCCCAACGTCGGTGTCGAAGTTAATGGCCACCACCATCCTTTGTCGGTCGTCGTAGATGGCTCGCCACGCCGGCGCGGTTCCTTCCGGTTGCACAACTTGCACGCTGCCATCGGTCATTCGCCGGAGATGGCGCGATCCCGGGATAAACGTCAGGTCCTTCGGGCCGATGTCGTAAAGAACGTGCATGACGGAGTCCGCCCGATCAATATCCAGGATGGGATGGTTCGGCAATACGCGATCCATGGTGCGCCGGAACACGTCCCACTGGGTTGCGCCCCAAATATCATCCACCACCAGGAATCCGCCGCGCTGCAGATATTCACGCAGCCGGCTCACTTCGGCATCGGAAAGATCCCACCAGCCGGCCTGCGTCGCGTAAATCCACGGATAGTCGAAGAGGTGCTTGTCGGTGAGGCGCAGATGCCGGGGGTCGCCCGTATCGACGCGCGTCAAACGATGGACGCCGCGGGTAAAGTGGTTGTCGGCAGCCGGTGCGTCGACATTCCACCAGCCGGGGCCTAAGCCGTTGTTCGAAAGGTGACCCCAGCGGCGGTGAAACTCGGGCAGGTCGGTGTACTCCATTCGCATGAAGTGAAACTCCGCGGCGTGGGGCGGGATGGGCGGCTCATCTTCGTCGTTCGATTGCGGGATGCCCCATTGTGCGAAAGCGGCCATGCCAAGCGCCGAACAGGCAGCAAGCGCTAGAACGATGGGCGGAATCCGAAGCGAACGCACATCCTATTCTGGATCACTTTTGTGCAGTGCCATCTAGGGCGGCCGTTTCGGCAGCCGTAGTTCTGAGAACCTTCCGGTGAGGAGATTCGGTCACGCCCGCCAATCTCTTGTCGCGATTCAACGATTCATCCCCCTCAACTCATTGGAACGACGAAACTTCCAACTGGCACGCCAAGTGCGGCTTCTACGGCCAGGAAGGCACCTTGTCAACACCCGCACTGGCTCCTCGCATCCGTCCCAAAGCGCGGGACATCATTCAGAGTGTCCCGCCCCAAGCTGCCTCGCCTGTTAACGCCGCCCGAGTAGATTGAGGCTTGGTTCTCGGCATTGTGCTGGCCTTCGGCGCTACGATCGCGGGGATCTCCGCCACCGCCATTGGCCTCACCTATTTCCTGCAGCCCGCAGGGGCGCTGATCGTTCTGGGAGGCACCATCGGCGTCATTCTCATCACCACCCCAGCTCATGCCCTGCTCGATTCAGCTCGGCGCGTGAGGGACCTTTTCTCCGCCCGCCAGGTGGATCGTGAAGCGCTCATTGAGGAGATTGTTCAGCACGCCCGTGTTGCCCGCCGGGATGGAATTCTTGCCCTCGAGCCGCTGGCGCACAACGCCAGCTCGACCATCCTTCGTGAAGCCCTATTGCTCGCCTTGGATGTGCCGGATCGTCTGGAACTACGCGCCTTGCTCGAATCAGAACTCCGTTTGCGAGAACGTCAGGGCGAGATGGACGCCAAAATCCTCGAAGTGGCCGGCGGCTTCGCTCCCACAATCGGCATTCTCGGAACAGTTGTCGGTCTGATCGATGTGCTCCGCCACTTCTCCGACGTCTCGTCAGCCGGTCATGGAATCGGCACCGCCTTTGTGTCGACTATCTATGGGCTGACTCCGGCGAACCTCGTGCTGCTTCCCATCGCGAACAGGATTCGCGCGCGAGTCGCCGACCTGTTCGAAGTCGAGGAACTGATTATGGAAAGTGTGCTCGCCTTGGTCGAGGGCGTTCATCCCATGGCTCTTCGCCAGCGCCTGAAACCGTTCCTCCGTCATTCGTGCAAACCACACACCATCCTGAGCTCGGTAGTACGCCTGAAGCCTCTGGAGTCCCCGAAACTCAACGCTCGCAACCGAGGAGGGCGTCTAATCAATGGGTAGTAAACCGAGGTATCTTCAATCCGGAGACGCAACTGCCGGCAAGTGGTTGGTCAGTTACAGCGACATCGTGACCATTCTGCTGGTTCTCTTCGTAGGCCTCGCGGCGCAGGCCTTTCAAAAGAACCTGACTTCCCCGCCGGTTGCGAAACCCGCTCCCGCTAAGCAAGTCGCCGCCCTGCCATCTCCCGAACCTCCGCTGTCCAAACTGAGCGCGACGCTCGTCAACGCCGAAAAGGCCTTGCGAGACCGCGGCATCAATCCAACGATCGAGAATCGCGGGCTGGTTGTGAGTCTTCCGCAGTCGATTCTTTTCCCATCCGGCGAAGATCGTATCAGCCCAGGCGCATTTCCGATGATCGCCCAGTTTGTCGGCGTTGTGGGCGCAATCCCCAACAAGATCAGCCTCATCGGCCATGCCGACGCCGTCCCCATCCATAGCGTTCGCTTCAAGAATAATTGGGAACTGGCGACGGCCCGCAGCGTGAAACTGCTGGAACTGCTCACCACTCAATACGGAATTGCGGAGTCTCGTCTCTCCGTAGCAAGCCCCGGCGCTTATAGCCCAAAGGCCCCAAATGATACGGAGCAAGGACGCGCTGAAAATCGAAGGGTTGACATCGTCATCCTACCGGAATCGGCAGAAGCCCGATAAAACCGTCCTCACTCCTGTATGTACCAGTCTGAGTGGGCCGAAAACGTCTTACAGTTCAAGCACTGGGTGATTTGCCACTGATAGAGGCATGCCGGCCACACGCCGCCGGTGTCGAAGGTGTGTCAGCAATGCAGGCACCCACACGCCCAGAGCTCGTCTCCACGCGGTGACCAGTTGCATTTCGGGCAGCGTAGGCGGGGCCCGGTCGGGCCCTTGCCGGACACCGTCTCGGTGCCAGTGTCAGGCACGGTCGTGTGTACGACGGCGCGGCACGCGTCTGCGATTGATCGCACAGAAACCTTGCTCATTGTATTCTTAAACTTCTCATGAATGAACCTCTCAAAATAGCAGTTGCCGGTCTTGGCCGCATGGGCGCCATCCACGCCCTGCACGTTCACGAATTGGCCCGCGATACCCACGCCTGCGAGCTTGTTGCCCTGGCCGAACCCGACATCACCCGCGCCCGCCGTTTCCTCGCAGAGACCGGCCGCGAGGTTCCTGTTTTCCCGTCCGTCGACGAGTTGGCTGAGTCCCGCATCTGCCAAGCAGCCGTGGTCGTCACGCCCACAGGGGACCATCGAGAGCACGCGGCCACGCTGATCTCGGCTGGCTTCCGCGTTCTGGTGGAGAAGCCGCTCACCGGAACGCTCGAAGGCGATCGAGAGTTCGCGGCCGAGTTGGATCGCGATCACCCGAACTCACTGATGCTCGCCTTCCAGCGCCGCTTTGACGCACCGCTCCAGTACGCCAAACAGCTAATGGAAAGTGGCGCAATCGGCCGCGTCTTCAAAATCTACTCAGCCCTCGAAGATTCCAACCCCGCGCCCAACGGTTACGACAGCGGCGGCATCTTGCCCGACATGTCCGTGCACAACGTCGACGAGATTCTTTGGCTCACCGGACGCACACCGACCAAAGCACTGGCCATCGGCACACGAGTCTACAGCCACGCCCTGACCACGAGCCTTGAAGATTTCGATGACGCCCTGCTCTACCTCTGGTTTGGGGAGGACCTGCTCGCACAGGTTCAGGTCAGCCGCAACCACGTCTCCGGCTATAGGGTCGAGACCATCATCTTCGGCGAAGAAGGGCAGATCCACGTCGGGCATTTCGATCAGAAGTTGACCAACATTACGGTCGAGGCTTATGGCCGCCGCGGCCACACCGAGCCGCTTGCCTTCAAGACCTTCCCGATGCGCGACTACCAGCGCCCCCTGCCCGAGTTCGCCGATCGTTTCGGCGCCGCCTACAAAGCGGAGCTCGCCGCCTTCATCGAATGCTGCCGCACGGGCGCGCCATTTCCATCGACCCACCGCGACTGCCTTCGCGCTCAGGCAGCCATTTCCGCCGGCATGCGGGGCATGTTCGGCCCCCGCCAGGCGGCAGACGTCACGTAGAAGTGTTTCTCTTCGCGTGGTGGGGCGGACGCCTCGTCCGCGCCGGACGCTCACGTCCGGCTTCCCGAGACAGTCTAAAGACATGAGCGGATTCTACTCACGCGGATGTTGCTATGTAAACTTCGTCACCTTCCACAGCGTGACGCCGCCGGCCACGAGCACTGCCGCCATCATCGCCGCGAACAACGCCAGCCACCCCATCCGGATCTCCATGTGAGGCACTTGTGCCAATGCCCCTAATCCCACGAAGATCAAGGTCGCTACGGCAATCATCACCCAATCCACCCAGCTTCGGCGCACCTCGTTTCTGCTGATATCCCGGCCTTCCATGCGCGCCGCCACGTACACCGGATTGATCCCGTACAGGTTGGTCTCCCGCTGCGCCGCCAACTTCCAACTCGCGTATTCGTCTTCAGAAGCTGAGCTGGTTGAGATCGCCACCGCGCCCAAAGCCATCATCACGGAGCCGCCGATGACCTGCAAATATGTGTTTGCCGTCAATCCTTGCAGTTCGCGAAACACCAGCAGCCCCAGCAGCAATCCCCATAGTTGGTTCGTGTTCGAGAGCGGAATGCCTCGGCTGATCCCCACATACTTGGCCGCGTAGTTCTGGAACAGGTCGCCCACTACCCACATAAAGCCGCCCAATGCCGGCCACAGCAGAATCGCACGATTAGCAACCAGTTCATGCCAAAACGGTCCGGGGCCCCCAGAGTAGACCAGCGCCACCGTCGTCATCATGGTCATCTCGCCGAAAGTGAAGAAGGTGAGGAAGGTCAGCGGGTTCATCCCGGTGATATAGGCCTTGCGATAGGGGATGTACATAGTCCCGAACATCAGGCCCGCGCCCACCGCAGCGGCAATCCCGTGCAGCGCGTTTCCATGTCCCGCCTCCGATGTCGATGCCGCTGAGATGAATATGGCGCCCACGAAAATGACAACCGCGCCGCCCACCACGCCTACCTTTCGTAGCCAGCCGGCGCGATGCAGTTCCTTGAACAGCAGCGTTCCCCACAGAATGCCGATCAGGCTGTTTGAATTCCACAGTGGAAACGCAAGGCTCAGGCCGATGTCGCGCACCGCGAAGATAGTTAACGTGTTCCCGACCGCCCACAGGCAGCCGGCCAGCACGCCCCACAACACCAAGTGCGGCACATGTCGCGTATCGCGGAAGGTGTCACCGGTGCCGCGGATCAACGCTGGCAGGCTCCAGCGCGAGACAAACGCGCCCAGCACCATCATGAAGGAGATCACCATCGGCGATACCGCAACCGTCACCAGTTTGGTGGGCGCCTCGGCCCCCGCCAGCCAGATCGCCGCCGCAAACCCGCAAAAGATGCCGAGCCGATGCAGCAGCCGCTGTCGCGACCGGCTAGGCAACGTGTCATCAATCGCCCCGCTCAAGGCAGTTCCTTCCGCACTCATTGCGCAACCTTCAGCAGCACCAATCCGATCAGGAGAACGGTGATGGGCACCCAAAATTGGACGTCCCGAAAAATGCACTTCCACCACCCCTCTCTCAATCCCACAAAGTCTTCAACGTCACGTCGCTGCATGGTGGAGATTATATGTCGTCACCCGGCAGCGGGTTCGCGAATCTTCGGGCCGCGAATGCAAATGCGCGGATGCTGGCTTGCGACTAAGGCGAGCGAGACTGAATGCCTCCTAGCGCCTGCGGCGCTTTGCGCCGTGGCCTATCTGCTCGACTGGAAGCGTGTGTCCGTGCAGACCGCATAGCCCAGGAACGTCCTCATAACACCCCAAGCGCCTTCAACACTTCGATCAGCGCTTTCGTCATCTGTTCCGGCGTACTGACGTCGATTACTTTCGGACTGAACGGCTTAAGCGTGCCCTCCAACCGATCAATGACTTCTTGTTGGGGCCGGTTTCCGTTGCGGGGCATGGGGCCGCCGGTCATAGGACCACCTGAGCGCGGATTTAGACCTCGTCCTCGCATTTGTTGGCCATAGGAAGGAACGTACTCTATCGGCGCGTGATAACGGATATAGATAACGCGGCACCCGGGCAGAGCTTCCAGCGAAATCGGTTCCAGATCCTCGCCGGATTCAAATCCCACAGATTGAGTCAGCACCACGAGAACGCTGGGCTTCTCCGACGCACGCAACATACGGCGCACTTGCGAGACAAAGAATTGAGCGTCGTGATGCCGTTCGGACAGCGTGTGAACGTCGATGGACGCGGTATTGGCTCCTCCCATCGCTGTCTTGAGTCGGGGCCAATCCAGATCATGCACGTCTTCTTGATGAAACACGGCACTGCGGCGGGCGATGTCTAGCAACTCAACTTGCTCCGAAATCGAGGGTGACCCAGTCTGTGAGATTGCTTTGAGCGTCGGAAGCAGCGCCGCCAGACCGCTACTCGGAGCCGCGTGGGTTGGATGCAATTCTGTCGTCGGTTCGGAGGTGTCCACGTTGAGAATCACGTTGAGCCTGGCCGGCGAATGCACGGAAGCGGCCCACTGCAATCGGCCGCCCATGTCGGGCAGATACCAACTGTCGGGCGACTCTGCCTTGCCGATATATTCAACAGGCGGCAGCTCGCGCCACGCGTCCAGCAAGAAATCGTGCGGCGGCGCCACCTTAAACGACACTTGATGGGTGCTATGTTCGCCCGTGGCCGTATCGAGAATCGCCACGGCCAGCTTGTATTCTCCCGGCAGCAGAAACACACCTTGGGAGTATTCGATGTTCGAGCTCTTGACGTCTTCGCTGAGCTTGCCGAGTTCCAGACTACCGTGATCCTGATAGCGTGTTCCCTGGTTGTCCGTGATCTGTATCAGGAACATCAACTGGCCATCGCCGCGCCTGCTCTCCAGATCCTTGCCATCCAATCGGACCTCGACCCGCGCCATAAGACGCTGGTGGAAGGACAGAACGGCGTGTGGAACGTTCAGCGCCCAGTGGAAGTGCGGCTGATCGCGCTCGCCGAGCCACTGCTCAAACGGGATCTTGGCGAATTCCGGATCGAGCGTGCCGCGTTGCTCCGATGCCCGCGCCAGGAACGAAATGCTGAGTAAGAGGAGTATGAAACTGCGGATCAACTAACAGTTTATCGGACGAGCCGGGCTCAGTCTTTCTGAATCATGACTTCGGTCGATTTCACGACCACCTTCACGGAGTCACCCTTTTTCAACCCAAGTTCCAGAGCGCTATTGCGCGTAATAACGCTTTCGACGAGATTCTTCCCGACCTTCACGACAACATGGGCCATGATGTCCCCGATTTGAATGTCCTTGATCGTGCCGGGCAGTTGATTTCTTGCAGAGAGGGTCATGCATTCGTTGTACCGCAAAATCGGCTCCGCCTGCCACGTCCGCCTCGCCCAGCCACCCTACTGCGCCGAAAGCATCTGGAACCGGTGCGGCTGCAAGAAGGTGCGGAATACCATTTCGTTCCCGCGCGCTTCCCCGTTCAACACGCGCCCAGATTCGAACTCCTGAAGCTTCGTCATGCTCTTGTCTGTGACAATCGTGACCAGTTCGGAAGAGTCCAGAAACGACTCGATCACCGCCGTCTTGTTGTCGTAGGTAAACAGAGCGATCTTTGCCGGCGTCTCAGTCCGGATCCAGCTCTCTCTCAACATCGCACGTTTAATCGGATCCAGCACCTCAGCGGGCAGCAGGTACAAGTCGGCGGGATTGTCCGGGATAGCCAGCACGTACAGCACGCCCTTTCCGTAGGATGCCTCCAGCAGGATCGGATACCCCATTGCGCCGCTAATTCCACTCACATCCGACCAGGCGTCGTTAGTGGCAAAGAGGATTTCGGGGAACAGGATTTTGGATGTTCCTTGAATAAAGCGAAACCGGGCCATGTACTCATTGACGGCAATCTTCTGATCCGTGGCTTCGAGTTCGGCGATATCGTTAAGCCCCTTGCCCGCGAGCTCTTTCAGTAGCCCGGAAGTGATGACCACATGCCCGCCATTCCGGACGGACTCCTTGATCTTGGCGACAATCTGGGGATCGAACGCCGCTGACGCTGTCAAGAAGATTGTGTTCGCGCCGGTCGGATACGCGGGCACCATCTCCATCGGTATGCCGAGCATCCCAATGTAGTTGTGTAGAAAGTCTTCGCCGGATGAATTTGGCGACTTATAACTCTTCACCCCAACTGGATTGCCCAGTTTCCCCAGAAAGCCGTCGACTTCTTCCACCGCATATCCGGCAACGCGCCCTACCATCGTTGCCGGCACTTGCACGCCGCCGCTATTGCGAATGGGTTGTACCAGATCACCCAAGCTGAATAGCGTGATCTCGGGAGCCTTGGCAAGCAAGGTCAAACGCAGTTGCTCGGCATAACGGTCGAGGCTGCGCGCATTGAATATGTCGACCCAACCCCCGCCATTCCCGCCAGGTTTGATGTTGCTGAAGTAGCGGATGATTTCGTAGCTCTCGTACTCCTGCAGATGCTGATCGTTGTAGACCGGATCTCGAGTTTCGGTGCCCGTGTAGATGCCGTCGAAAATCTTTGGCTCGATGGCTAAATCAAAGCCGTTGTCTTGGAAGTGCTCATACCAGTTCGGAAACTTGATGACGACTTTGATCTTCGGGTTCACCGCCTTCGCGGCTTTCACAACCGTGTTCTCGGCTACGTCGTCCATGAGAGCCAGCCGAAATTGCGTCCAACTCTTGTCACCCTTGGCTTGAATCGCCCAGTCGTTCTTGCAGGTCGTGAAGAAGAAATCATCCAGGATGAGCTCATTGAAATGCCTCGCCGTAAACTCGACGATCTGCTTGAACTGTGGCCGGTCCTCCGGGCTGTAACAGAACACTTGGAACCGGTTGGGCTCGTTATGAACGGCGGCGATACCGCCCGCGACTTCCACGCCTCTGGATTCGAAGAACTTCTTTCCGTTGACGATGGCCTGCTCATCGGCAACCACGTCGTCGCGATAGGTTTCCATGTAGACCTTGTCGACTTTTACCTCCCGCGTGAGGGCATTCCAACGCGCAGGAAGCCAGTTCGGGTCTTTGAATTCCTGAACCTGGTGCACGCGAATGTAAACCGCGACCCGGAAGTTCTTGTAATTACCTTCGGCCGATAATGTCGGGGCTTGGACACACAGACAAACTAAGGCCGCCAGACTGCTCAAGAAGCGTTTCATATTGGATGAACCCGCTTGCAGCATATCTCAGTGCTTCCGCTCAAAACGCCTTCCGCACTAGCGCGGTATGGGCAAGGGGTAGAATAAGTGATCGTAAATTCCCGTCTACTCCCCCATCAAGGTGATCTCTCGTCTGGTGAACTTGAACGAACCCATCCATATTCCCTTCAGCCCGTTGTCTGAGCACCCAGACGGACACTCTTATGCAGTCTGACCAGGGAGGCGACGCGCTCTTTCGCGTCCAGGAAGAAAATCGTCAACTGCGCACCACCATCCTCGAAATGCGCGCTGCTCTGGAGCGCCAACAGTCAGAGCGAGATCTAGCCGCTCAAACGGCGGCTCATCAAGCGGCGCGTGAAGTGGCTCATCTGCGCGAGACCGTTTCCGCAATGCGGGAGCAACTCGAAAACCTTGAACACGAAAAACGGAGCGCCCTCCAGCAGGCGGCCGCCGACGCCCATAACGAGATTCAGGGATACGTTGCTACCATTCACACTCAGCGCCAGGAAATGGAGCTCATGATCGAAGCGCACACCACTAAAATGCAGCAACTTCGGGTCACGTCGCGTGACGAAAATCGCCTCCTGGAACAGACCATCATCGCGCTGCGGGAGCAACTGGAGGCTCGTCGTGGCCACTCCTAGAACGTCCCCGGCACCCGGCCTGCACAAGAAGCTGCGGGAAATGGAGCTGCTGCTCGACCTGTCTCGCAAAGTCGCCGAAGCTGACAACTTGGATCAAGTCCTGCAAACCATTGTGGCCACCGCCGCGACCGAAACCCACTCCGACCGTGGCAGCCTGTTTTTACACGACGAGCGCACCGGCGAACTCTACTCACGCGTTGCGCAAGGCGCACGCATGCGCGAGATCCGGATTCTGAATCACGAGGGAATTGCAGGCCACGTCTTCATCACGGGCCAATCGCTCATCATCAACGACCCCTACCATGACGATCGTTTCAACACCGCCATAGATAAAGAAACCGGTTACGTTACTCGCAACCTGATGGCGACGCCCATTCGCGTGCGTGGCACGGTGATCGGCGTGCTGGAGATGATCAATTCCCGGAAGGGCAAGTACATCGCCGCCGACCTTCATCTTCTCGAAGCGGTCACCATGCAGACCGCGGCCACGCTGGGAAGCATGCAACTGGTTGAGCGCATGAAGGACGCGCGCGAGCAGGAGATGCGCTTCCTCAACCTCGTGAGCGACGTCACCCGCGAGCTTGATCTGGGCGCCATGCTTGTCAAGATCGTCGGCGAGGCGGCTCGCATTCTATCGGCCGATCGTGCTACCCTCTTCCTCCATGACGACAAGCGAAAAGAGCTGTTCTCGCGCGTCGCCACCGGAGCAGCCATCGGCGAGATCCGCATGCCGAACCATGTTGGGATCGCCGGCGCCGTGTTCACCTCGGGAAGAAGCATCAACATTCCCTACGCGTACGCCGACCTACGTTTCAACCCCGCATTCGACAAGAGGACCGGTTACTTCACGCGATCCATCCTGTGCGTGCCCATCATTAATGAAGCCGGTCGCATCATCGGCGTCACCCAGGTTCTCAACAAACGCTCAGGCCCGTTTACGGACGAGGACGAGGCTCGCCTGCGGGCCTTTACCGCTCAGCTTGCCATCAGCCTGGAGAACGCCCGCCTGTTTGACGATGTCCAGAACGTGAAGAACTACAACGAGAGCATGCTCCAGAGCATGTCCAACGGCGTGGTCACTCTCACCGAAGAAGACCGCATCGCGACCTGCAATCAGGCCGGCCTGCGCATCTTCCGCGTTCAGCCGGACGCAATCCTGATGCAAACTGCCCCGCAGTTTTTTGGCGAAGAGAATCCGTGGGTCCTCGATCGCATCAAGGTAGTGAACGAAACGCTGCAGAGCGACATCTCTAATGGATGCCGAAATGATCGTCGCAGGCGAAAAGGTCTCCGTGAACCTGACCGTGCTGCCGCTCATGAGCCAGGAAGACGGCGGCGTCCGCAAGAAGCTGGGAACGTTACTGATGATTGAAGACATCAGCTCCGAAAAACGGATGAAGTCGACTATGTCCCGCTACATGGACCCCCGCGTGGCGGCGCAGTTGCTCGCCGGTGGAGACGACGTACTGGGCGGCAAGAGTGTCACCGCAACGATACTCTTCAGCGATATTCGTGGCTTTACGACGCTCAGCGAAGAACTTGGCCCAACAAAAACGGTGAGTCTCCTGAACGAGTATTTCTCCATCATGGTCGAAATCATCACCAAGCAAGGCGGCATGCTCGACAAGTTCATCGGCGACGCCATCATGGCCGCTTTCGGTCTTCCGGTGGCCCATGACGACGATGAGGATCGTGCCGTGCGGGCGGCTATCGGAATGATCAGCGCCCTGAAGCAGTGGAACGCTGAACGGGTAGCAGGGGGTAAGGCCGAGGTGCATATTGGCATCGGCCTCAATACGGATAACATCGTCTCCGGCAACATCGGCTCCCCTCGCCGTATGGATTACACCGTCATCGGCGACGGCGTGAATCTGGCCGCACGCCTGGAGAGTGCCTGCAAGGAATATGCTGCCTGTATTCTTATCAGCGAGAACACCTACAAACGCCTGCGCGGCACCTACCGAGCGCGGGAAATTGACTCGGTGATAGTAAAGGGCAAGAGTCAACCGGTCGCAATTTATGAAGTGCTTGATTACCACACGCCCGAGACGTTTCCAGACTTGATGGAAGCGGTCAACTACTGGAACAGCGGCTTGAGTTACTACCGCCAGGGCGATTGGGACCGCGCGATCCGGGCATTTCGCGAAGCCGCGGGCATTAACGTAAACGACAGGCTCCCGCCCATGTACATGGAACGCTGCCAATACCTGGTTAAGAACCCTCCCGGCGCCGATTGGACCGGTGTCTGGGTGATGAAGACGAAGTAACACCGAACGCCTCTTCGGTTTCTCGTATGAACGTTTCGCTCGATGGAAAAGTCGCGATCGTAACCGGAGCCGCTTCCGGGATCGGACTAGCAGTGACCCGCAGGTTCCTGGAGTGCGGTGGGGCGGGTCTGGTCGGCGTGGACAGGCAGATCGTCGTGCAAGAAGAGCTACGTGCATGCCAGGAGGAGTACCGTTCAAAGCTCGTGATGCTGCAGGGAGACGTCGGCGAGCAGAGCACCGCGGAACAATTCACCAAGGCTGCCATGCAGTGCTTCGGTCGCATCGATATCTTCGTCAGCAATGCCGGAGTAAGCGTGGTGCGCGCGGTCCATGAGCACACGCCTGAAGAATGGGATGCTGTCATGAACTCCAACCTAAAGGCGGTTTATTGGGCGGCCCGCTACATAATTCCCATCATGATCAAGCAGCACGCAGGTTTGATTCTGATCACTGGTTCGATCTCGGGGGAAGTGGGAATTCCTACCCAGGGTGCATATGGCCCCTCGAAAGGTCCGTTGCATCAGATGACACGGCAAATGGCCATAGAGTACGCAAGGCACAACATCCGTGTAAACGCCATCGCCTGCGGAACGGTAGACCCGCCGATCGTCCACAATTCAGCTCAAGCCTCGGGCAACGAAGAAGCGTACTGGGATATGCTGCGCCGCAATCACCCGATCGGCAGAGTGGCGACTCCGGAGGAGGTGGCAGCATTTTCGCCTACATGGCGAGCGATTATGCGACGTTCTTCACCGGCTCCATTCTTACGATGGATGGGGGATACACAGCGCAGTAACGGAATGCGGCGGCCCCACTATATGCCGCCTAGACGTGCTGGACGTTCGGAATCCACTCGACGTTTCGCGGGTTCCCACGATAATTGGTTAGGGAGGAAAGGCCATGAACGCAGAGTTATTGACGGATCTGGCGCGGCATCAGGCCTGGGCCGACGCGGCGCATTGGAAGGCGTTTCATGAGAATGCAGCCCTGTGGGCAGACGCGGAGATCCACACGCGCCTAAATCACATCCTGGGCGCGCAGAAAATGTTAGCAACGCTCGCCAGCGGCCAGATCCCAGACCCTGCCGCGATGAAGCAAGTCCAACCCATGGACGAGCTGGAAGCGTCCATGAGGAAGGCCCACGCCGATTTCGCCGCGGCGCTGGCGTCGGCTGATCTTGACAAGATTGTTTCCTTGCCTCGCGGCCCGAACGGCCCGTTTGAAGCCCCCGCCGGCGTCATTTTCGTCCAAGCGATGATGCACAGCCAGCATCATCGCGGCCAGAACGCATCGCGCATGCGCCAATTATCGGTGACGCCGCCCATGACCGACTACATCTTCTGGTACGCCTTGGGCAGACCGTAATCCAAGCATCTGAGTCGCCCGTAACCTTGCTAGGCATGCCTCCGCAAGGTTTGTTTGCGGCCAACCCATACTAA
The DNA here is from genome assembly GCA_963771305.1 of uncultured Acidobacteriaceae bacterium. Taxonomy (GTDB): domain Bacteria; phylum Acidobacteriota; class Terriglobia; order Bryobacterales; family Bryobacteraceae; genus CAJCIT01. Next base: position 175,292 of record CAVYTS010000039.1, on the reverse strand, counting down.
ATTCTCTTTACTCTTTGCAGCATTCGCACGGGTGGCCCCGACGTCCATTCGGATGAGTCCTTTATTTGCAACGGCGAAACAATGGCACGTGAAATGCCCAGAGCGATATGACGATGACCGTCCCGACGACGAAACACACAGTAGCACTCTGTCTACTGTGCTCCCTCATTCCAGCCCTGCTGGCGCAGGCACCCGCCAAGGGAGTTGATGTGCTTACGAATCGTTACGATACGTGGCGCACTGGAGCAAACCTTGCGGAGACAACGCTCACTACTAAGACTGTGGCGGGAGTGCATTTTGGGAAAGTCGCGGAAAGGCAAGTCGACGGAGATATCTACGCTCAGCCTCTGATCGCGACGGGCGTGGTAGTTCCCGGTATCGGGATGCGGAACATCGCCTATGTAGCCACGGCCAACAACAGCCTGTACGCGTTCGACGCAGATACCCCCGGCGCGAGCGAGCCTTACTGGTGCGTGGGAAAGTCCGCGTTCGGCGAGCCCGTGCCGAAGCGCGAGGTAGTCGACTTGCCGCCTAACTTGGAGTACTTGAACTTCGATACGACGGTCGGCATTGTCGCCACCCCGGTCATCGATCCGGACACCTCGACAATCTACGTGGTGGCGTTTTCGAAGAACGGCAATGAACATCGTTTCCGGATCCACGCGTTCGACCTGGCCAGCGGCCGCGAGAAGAGCGATATGCACAGCCCGATCACCATTGAAGCCTCCTATCTGGGCAACGGCGTCGGCAGCGTCGACGGGAAGATCCGCTTCGATGCGCGCAAAATGCTCAACCGCCCGGCGCTGTTACTCACCGACGGCGTTCTGTATTTGGCTTTTACGGCCCATCTGGACGGCGAACCAAAGTTTGATTACCACGGCTGGATCATGGCCTATGACGCTAAGACGCTCAAGCAGCTCGCCGTCGTCAACACGACGCCGGATGGAATCCAGGGCGGGATCTGGCAAAGCGGCGGCGGCTTGGCGGCGGAGAAACGCGATGGGACTTATCCCCTAATTTACGCTGTTGTCTCGAATGGCAGCGACGGTGGGCGCAACTACAGCCAAAGTCTGATGCAACTCTACCCTGGTGCGTTAATGAGCACAAAAGAGGTATTCATTCCAGCTAACCACGAGTATCTAAATGACCGCGATCTCGATCTCTCGACTGCCCCGGTCCTCATTCCAGATCTTCCCGTAGCGGTCGCGTGTAGCAAGGAGGGCAAATGTTACGTGGTAGATCGGTCCGATATGCACCTCATTCAGGAGTTTGCGGCGGGAGTGAATTCCTACGGCGGGGAGCGAACCTCGAATATCCACGGAGCACCGGTAGTGTGGCGAGATAACAAAGGCATTCTACGCCTCTATGTCTGGGGCGAAGAGGATTACTTGCGGGCCTTCCAGTTCACAGGAACTCGCTTCGTCGGCGCCGGCAAAAGCAAGGTACGGGCTCCCGAGAAAAGTATGCCCGGCGGCATGCTCTCGGTGTCCGCCAACGGCTCCGTCGAAGGAAGCGCCATCGTGTGGGCTTCCGTGCCGGTGAAAGGTGATGCGAATGTCGCTACGGTCGAGGGGATTCTTCGCGCGTTCGACGCTGACGATGTTGAGAAGGAGTTGTGGAACAGCAACCAGAACGAATCGCGCGACGGTTTAGGGATGTTCGCGAAGTTTTGTCCGCCCGTAGTAGCGAACGGGAAAGTTTATATGGCAACCTTTGCAGAACCCGCGAAAGCCGGACAGCCGCAGCGCCCCAATAAGCTGGTCATCTACGGACTTCTGCCCCCGAAGTAAGGCATTGGCCAGTTTTTGAATTAGCTCCGCCCAACCTCCCCTGCGGTTTTACGCTTTAACTTTCCGGTCCTCTTTCCACGCCAAGTTGGCCATATGCGGGCCCGCCACGGCCGCGGCGGCGACCTCAACCGGGCAGTTCGGTTCCTGCCGCGTACGAATGCAATCCAGGAAGTTTTGCTGATGCGCGGTAGCGCTGTCCTTATCCGCTTCTTGTGCGATCAGCTCCGGCTTGTCTTTCTGCATCCAGGGCTCTGCCAACGCAGGGCCATTCTTGTAGACCCTGTAGCCAGTGCGGTCGAGCACCATGGTCGCCCTGTCGCCTTGGAACGTGACAGACCAGTCGAAATCGTACGTGCTGCAGTAATTCAGTGTCCATGTCGCCAGGAAGCCTGGATACTCGAATACGGCTGAAAACACATCCGGCGCTTCCGCCGTGGGGTTGCCGACCACTTGGCCCTGGCACACCGCCGAAATCGGCGGCCCGGAATTGGTCATCCATTGCACTACGTCCATCAGATGCGTGTCCTGGTCGGTCATGTTGCCGCCGGAGTAGTCAAAGAAACCACGCCACCAGCGGAAGCGCCGCGGCTCGAGCGGCCGCTTCGGCGCCGATCCCAGGAATAAATCCCAGTCCAGCTTGCCTTCGAGCGGCGCATTATTCAACCACTCGGCGAAATGCCAGTTCCACATTGCCTTCACCATGGAGATCCGGCCCAGTTCCCCATCGTCGATCAGGCTTTTCGCTTTGTGGATGAACGGCATGCTGCGTCGTTGCATGCCGATCTGCACGATCTGTTTCGACTGCCGCACCGACTGCACCATCTCGGCGCTCTGCTGCAGGTTCAACGAAAGCGGCTTCTCCTGATACACATCTTTGCCGGCCGCCAGGGCGGCGACCAGATTTGGTTGGTGGTGATGGTCCGGCGTGGCGATCACCACAAAATCGATGCCAGGCTGCGCCAGCATGTCGTGGTAGTTCACATACGCCTTGGCATCCTTCGGAGAGTCCGCTCGCGCCCGCTCCAGCGTCGGCTCGTAGACGTCGCACACCGCGACGCACTGCGCTCCCAGCTTCTGGAAGTTCTGATGCAGCCAGCGGCCCCGGTTGCCCACCCCGATGATGGCGAAGGTTGGACGGTCGTTCGCGCCCCGTACCGCGCCCGGAATGAACATCGGCGCAACGGCCAGCCCTTTCAGAACGGTTCTGCGGTTAGGTCGCATTCGGATCTCCCTCAGGCCGCTCCCGGCGCTTTCCTCAAGGGTGTCGCCGAGCCACGGCCGCTTTGAATTGTATACCGGGCCTCAACTCGCGACCTTGGTCGCGGTTTCAAGCGCCAGGAAAATCGCTCCGGTCAGCTGGGCGTCCGGCCCCAAGCTGCTGGGGAGCACTTGCACATGCGCGGGCGTTTTCCGCTGTTCGAGAAGGCGCCGGGTCGCGTCGCGCAGAGCCGGATGCTGACCAACGCCTCCGCCCAGTACGAATAGCTGGCAGTTGAGAACCAGAGACATGTTGTAAATGGCGTAGGCGAGCGTCCGCGCAGAGTATTGGAGAACCTCCTGGGCAAGCGGATTCTGCTTCAGGGCTTCGTCAAAGATGTCCGTTGCGCATGCATCTTTTGGAAGGGTCGTTTTGCTCTCACTCCACTGCCGAAGCCACTGCGCCTTCACGCCATCGCCGCCAACGGCACCTTCAAGCGCGCCCGGCATACCGGGTTCAACCGGAGTCTCCGAAACTCCTGGTACGAGCATGTAGCCGACCTCGCCCGCAGCCCATCCCTTGCCCCGGAACAACTGCCCGTTCAGAACAATGCCGGCGCCGATGCCCGTGCCAATCGCTAGGAAGACAAAGTCGCTGATGCCCCTCGCTGCTCCTGCCCACCGCTCTCCAAGCGCCGCCACATTCACATCGTTTTCCACTGACACGGGGACGCCGAGATGGCTTTCCAGAAGCCTGCGTAAAGGAACATCCCGCCAGCCCATCAGATAGGACGTTGCGATTACGATGCCCTGATCGGTATCCGTAATTCCGGGCGCGCCGGCTGCCAATGCACGTAACCATGCGTGCGGCAAAGACGCTTCTTCCAGAAGCTTATCGACGCCCGTGGAGATCAGGCGTACCACCGAATGTGCGCCACTGACAGCCACCGTTGAGCCGGACCACTTCCCCAACACAGAACCTGTCATATCCGCAAGCGCTAGCCGCAGATTTGTCCCACCGATATCTACTCCGATCACGTAGCCGCTGACCCCGTTTGTGGACGGTTCGTTCGGGCGGTGTGCCTGACTAGCGAGTTCTGGCTGCCCCATGATGAATAATCCCTCCGAGGATCAGTCCACTTCGCTGACGACTGCGACGCCTTCAAACGCGCTTCGGTCGGCCGACTGCAGAGCGCTGATGCTCTCCAGTTCCCGTCCTTTTGTCTCCGGAATAATGTAGCGCACGAACAGCAGGGTGACCACGCAGAAGCCCCCGTAGATCAGGAACGTGAGGCTGTTGCCTGCTGCCTTGATGAGCGAGAGAAAGGTCAGCGACACGACGAAATTGGAAGTGCCCGAGGCCAGCGTTGCCGTCGCGACACCCCGGCCTCGCAATCGTAGCGGGAAGACTTCGGCAACCAGTATCCAGCCGATAGGACCCATGCTGAAGGCGAAGCAAGTGATGAAGGCCATCAGGCATGCAGTCGCAATCACGCCGAGCGACGATCCCAGCGGCGCTTGACTATGAAACGCATACGAGAGCGACAGGAGCGAGATCAACATGCCTCCGACGCCACAATACAGCAACGGCTTTCGACCCACGCGGTCAACCAGCAGGAGCGCGATGACCGTGGCCAGCATATTCACCACTGCCACCAGGAATGTTGCGAAGATCGCACTTTGGCCGGATGTCATGCCCGCCAGTGCGAAGATCTGAGGCCCATAATAAATGATCGTGTTGATTCCGGTTACTTGCTGCAAGATGGTAAAGCCGCAGGCAATAAAGAGCGACTTGCGAGCCATGGGACTCAGCAGCGCCGTCCAGCGCCGCTCCATGGGCACCAAAAGGCTGGCGCGAATATCCTTCAATAACAGCGCGGTCCCCGGCTCGTCGGTGTAGCTCCTGAGAAGGGCCTCGGCTTCGCGCTCACGATTCTGCGCCACCAACCATCGTGGGCTCTCCGGAACCGTGAGTACGAGAAGCAAGAAGAGGAGTGCCGGTAACGCTCCGATGCCGAACATGAGTCGCCACGATTGCGAACTAGCGAGCCAGTACCCAACCAGATCCGCAAGCGCGATGCCGATTGTCAGTGCAAACTGATAAAGACCGATGAGCGTCCCACGGGTTCGCGGGGGCGCAAGCTCGGAGACGTACACGGGCGCTGTGACGGAGGTGAAACCAATCGCCAGCCCCAGCAACGCGCGTGCCGCGATCAGCGTGCCGACGTTAGGAGACAACGGCGCCATGATGGAGCCCGCGATAAAGATTACGCCGCCCAAGATCAATGTGGCGCGCCTGCCGGCGCGGTCGGCGATGGTGCCACCCGCGATCGCTCCAAGCATGGCCCCGATCAGCACCACGCTGACCACGACTTCTTCCATTTGCGTTGAGAGCGCGAACGTGGACCGCACGAAGATCAATGCGGCGGCGATGATCCCCATGTCGAATCCGTAGAGAATGCCCCCCAATCCAGCGATGAAGGACACTTTCCAAATGAACCTGCGATTCACCCGCGGCTGTTGATCCGAACTCGCGTCACGCACAGAGTGACACCCCTGGTCGAATGATAGCCTGTCATCGAGACAAGTCAGAGAAAACTACAAATGAGGGACAAGCCACCACCAACGGCGAGCTGGATTTCGGGCGTCGAACCTCCGAAGGAATTGCTGAATGCCACGGGCACCGAGATCCTTCAAATGGAGTGCCGCGAACAGCCTCAACGCCTCACGGACTTGTTTCGTGCTTACGCTTCGGATCCTACTCTTCGCTCGCAACTACGTACGCTGCGCCAGCTTGCTACGAAACCGGGCCCGGTGATTTTGCTCGGCATGGGAGCGTCATTTTGCGCTTCCTTTAGCGGCTCGGTCTTTCTCGAAGCCCACGGAAAGTCCGCGTTTTCTGTCGATGCAGGCGAATGGCTGCACTATTCGACCTCTACCTGGGATGATGCCGCTCTTTCCGTGTTGCTGACTACCTCGGGCGAGAGCGCCGAACTGGTCGAACTCATCAAGAACCGAGGGAACCGCCCGCTGGCCTTGATCTGCAATAATCCCGCAAGCACCTGTTGGGGCCTGGCTGAAAACAGGCTTCCCATTCTTGCTGGACCTGAGTACGGGAACGCGACCAAAACCTATACTAACGCTGCTGCCGCCTCGATCATTCTTGCCTCGGAGATCCTCAGCCTTCCCTGGGAAAAGCACGCAGAACAGGTCGTCGAGGCCTTCTCTGCGTGTCTCGATCGCATCTTTGCCATGCGCGGAAAGCTTGAGGAGTTTTGCCGCGGTGCCGCCAACACGGAGATTATTGGACGTGGGCCGGCCTTCGGCGCGGCCATAATGAGCGCCCTTTGCATCCGCGAGATGACCGGACATCGCGCCGCGCCTCATACAGGTGCTGGCTTCCGGCACGGTCCGATTCTCGACGTGGATGCCACCCATCTCGCCATCATTTTTGCTCTCGGAAGAACTGCCGAACTCGGAGTCAAACTGGCGCGAGATTGCAACCGGCGCGGCGGCAAGGTTGTGCTTGTCTCGGCGGACGATCACGCTGCGACCGAATCGTTATTCCCCGTCCGCCTCGATCCCGTGCCGGAGCACTGGGAGGGGATCATATCTTTGCTGGTGCCGCAGGCACTCACGCTCGCTATGGTCGAGAGAACAGGTGGCCGTTTGCCGCCGCGTTTTCAGTACGGAGTCATGGAACAGTAGCAGCTTATGAACCACGCATCTCTTCTTAGATCGATCCTTCTTGCGTCTCTTGCACTATGCACTCCCGCAGCGAGAGCTGAAGTAAAACTGCCCCGAATCCTGAGCAGCCACATGGTCCTCCAGCGCGATCGGCCGGTTCACCTCTGGGGATGGGCGCAGCCCGGCGAGAGAATCTCGGTCACCTTCAAAGCCGCAACTCAGTCCACCACCGCCGACCAACTCGGAATGTGGACTCTCTACCTGCCCCCGCAGTCGGCGGGCGGCCCGTTCCAACTAACCGTCTCGGGCACGAACACCATCACGCTCGACGACATTCTCGTTGGTGACGTCTGGTTTGCGTCGGGCCAATCCAACATGGAGATGCCGTTGAACGGATTCCCCGGCTCTGCCGTCGTGAAGAACGCCGCGGAGGAAATCAGCCATGCGGACCAGCCCACTATAAGGCTTCTCTTCGTCAAACACAAAGCGTCTTCCTTTCCGCTGTATGACTTTGATAGTGATGCATCGTGGACCGTCTGTTCACCGGCAACGGCCGCTACGTTTTCCGCCGTGGCCTACTTCTTCGGGCGCGACATCGCTTCGACGCAACATGTTCCCATCGGCCTCATCGATTCGACTTGGGGCGGCACGCCAGGAGAAGCGTGGGTCAGCTTGGATACCCTGTCCGCTGACTCGAGCCTGATGCCTGTCTTCGCTACCTGGGCACAGATGGCGAATGAGCAGGCGGATATCCCCGCCCTGCTGGCCGCCGAGAAGCGCGAGGACGCTGAGGCCCGAAGCGCGAATCAGCCGTTGCCCAAACGCTCCTGGCATCCTGATCCCGCATCCTATGCCCCTGCCTGGCTCTACAACGGCATGGTCGCGCCCGCCATCAACTTTCCCATCAAAGGCGTCATCTGGTATCAGGGCGAAACCAACAGCAAGCTCGCCCGCGCCCCGATGTATCAAGAGATATTTCCTGCACTCATCGCCGATTGGCGTTCTCATTGGCGCGAGGGAAACTTCCCCTTCTTATTTGTCCAAATCTCCAGTTTCGAGTCCAACGAGACCGAGAGCTGGGCCACGATTCGCGAAGCCCAGCGCCGCACTCTTTCCGTAGCCAACACCGGCATGGCTGTCAGTATTGATGTCGGCGACCCCGACAACGTTCACCCGCCGGATAAACAGACCGTCGGCGCGCGGCTTGCGCTGGCCGCCCGGGCGATTGCCTATGGCGAGAACATCGAGTATTCGGGGCCGCTCTTTCGCCAGGCCAGTCTCGAAGAAGGCGGCGTTCGCGTTTGGTTCGATCACGCCGGCAGCCTTCTTGCGAAGGACGGTGTGCTGCGAGGGTTCCAGATTGCCGGCGGCGACCTCCGCTTTGTAGACGCCACGGCGCGCATCGAAGGGGTGAGTGTTCTTGTTTCCAGCCCGAACGTCTCGACGCCGAAGTATGTTCGCTACGGCTGGCAGAATGCGCCGGCTGTGAATCTGTTCAACTCAGCGGGCCTTCCCGCTTCGCCATTCACCTCGGAAGAGAAGATACCTGTTCCCGTTCCATAGCTAAGCCTCAAAGCGCTTCAGCCTTGGAACGAGTAACTGGATCACGGCCAGCGCGCACAGATAAGCAGTGCCTCCAATAAAGAAGATCGGCCGGTATGAATCCCCTGATAAATCGAGCCAGTAGCCAATCATCGGAGCAGCCAGCATCCCGCCCACTGACCCCGCCAGGCCGCCCAGTCCTACCACCGAGCCCACTGCGCTGCGGGGGAACAGATCCGACACCACCGTATAGAGATTGGCCGACCACCCTTGATGCGCTGCAGCTGCGGCGCTGATCAACGCAACCGCCGGCCACAGGCTATTCACGGCGAATAGTGCAGTCACCGGTGTCGCCGCCAGCGCGCAGATCAGCATCGTAACCTTGCGAGCCTTGTTCGGACTCCAGCCTCGCTTCGCAAACGCCGAGGCCATCCAGCCTCCGATGATCGAGCCGGCATCGGCTGCCAGGTAAATGGCAATCAGCGGCGGTCCCAGTTCGGTCAACTTCAGCCCATAGGCACGATTGAGAAAGCCGGGTACCCAGAATAGATAGAACCACCACACCGGATCGGTCATGAACTTGCCCGCGATGAACGCCCACGGCTGGCGATGTTTCAACAGCTCTGCATACGGAATCCGCGCAGTGGGTTCCGCAGCGGAGCCTGCCTCGATGTAAGCCAATTCAGACGGCGAAACCTTGGAGTGCTCCGCCGGCTTGTGGAAATAGCCCAGCCAAACCGCAACCCAGATCAGGTCAAGACACCCTGTTGCCACAAATGCAGACCGCCATCCAAACCGAGCCGCGAAGAACGGAACCAGAAAGGGCGCCAGCATCGCGCCCATATTTGAGCCGCTGTTTAGCAGTCCTGTCGCGAGCGCCCGCTCCTTCTCCGGGAACCACTCGGCCACGGTCTTGATGGCCGCTGGGAAGTTGGAGGCCTCGCCAATGCCCAGGCCAAAACGCGCTGCGATGAATTGCCACGAGGTCCGGCACAGCGCGTGTGACATCGACGCCAGGCTCCACAGAATGGCTGCCAGCGCATAGCCGGCGCGCACGCCAATCAGGTCCAGCAACCGCCCCGCTACCGGCATCATCATGGCGTATGCCAGTTGGAAAGCCGATACCATCCAGCCGTAGTCCGCTTCGCTCCAGTGCAAATCGCGCTCAAGCGACGGCTTCAGGATGCCCAGCACCTGACGATCCATGTAATTGACCGTAGTGGCAATGAACAGCAACCCGCAGATCACCCACCTTACGTGACTGCGTGGTTTCTCGTCGAAGCTCGGGCTAAATGCAGTTGCCATGGCCTGTTGTACGATACAACACAATCATGCAAATCCGGGATATCCGCGCCACCACCGTCACGGTCCCGCTCGAAGCGCCGTTGCGTCACGCGAATGGCTGCCATTGGGGCCGTTTCGTTCGCACCATCGTGGAAGTGGAAACGGATAACGGCTTGATCGGGTTGGGCGAAATGGGCGGCGGTGGTGAATCGGCGGAAGCGGTTTTTCGCGCGATGAAGGGCTATCTGGTGGGTCACGATCCCGCACGCCTGGAAGAAATGCGGATGCTCATCGCCAACCCCACCGCATCGCTTTACAACAATCGAACGCAGATCGTGGCAGCCCTGGAGTTTGCCTGCCTCGACATCCTCGGCCAGGCCTGGAATGTACCGGTGTCGGAAATTCTCGGCGGCCGCCTGCGCGATCGCATTCCCTTTGCCGCCTATTGCTTCTTCCGTTACCCCGACCCGCGCACCGGATTAGGCGAAGTGCGCACCATTGATCAGGTGGTCGAGAATGCCTGCCTGCTAAAGGCCCGCTTTGGTTTCACTGCGCACAAGGTGAAAGGCGGTGTATTTCACCCGGACTATGAACTCGAGGCCTATCGCGCCGTGGCTGCCTCGCTGCCGGGTGATTCGTTTCGCTTCGATCCAAACGGCGTCTGGTCCACGGAACAAGCGATTCGCTTCGGCCAGGCCATCGAAGACCTGCGCAACGACTATCTCGAAGACCCGGTCTTCGGTCTGAATGGCATGCGTCGCACACGCCACATGGTCCGCGTTCCTCTTGCCACGAACACGGTCGTTGTGAACTTTGAACAGCTGGCCGCCAACGTGCTTAATCTCGCGGTGGACGTCATTCTTCTCGACACTACCTTTTGGGGCGGCATCCGTCCTTGTGTCAAAGCCGCCGGTGTTTGCGAGACGTTTCAGTTGGGCGTCGCCGTGCATTCCTCGGGCGAGCTGGGCGTTCAGCTGGCCACCATGCTCCACCTCGGTGCCGTTATTCCGAATCTCTCTTTCGCCGCCGACGCTCATTATCACCATCTGCGGGATGACATCATCGAAGGGGGTCCCTTCCAATATGAAGGTGGAGCGATTCGCGTGCCGGATTCACCAGGGCTTGGTGTGCGTCTCAATAGGGAAAAGCTCCGCGAGTACAGCGAACTTTACAAAACCCTTGGCAGCTATCCCTACGATCAGGACCCCGGCCGCCCTGGCTGGACGCCGGTCATTCCCAACGACCGCTGGGCTGACCCCACGGACGGCCGGTCCGTCAAGATACCTTTCTGATCGTCCGGTCTTCCGCGCTCTTTGAATCTCTGAGTGATATACAAAGGTGCTCGTCCGACAAGAAGGTGCATTGATGAAACGGCGCGATTTTCTCGGTCTTGCGATGGCGTCCGGTGGCGCAGGCTGGCCGGCAAGATTGCGTGCCCGTAGCCCAGAGCCAGCCCCGGACGTAACGACCGTCCTGGTGATGTTCAAATGTCACTTCGACCTGGGATTCATCGACACCCAGGCCGGCGTCATGCGCAAGTACTTCGAAACGTACTTCCCGCGGGCGATTCAGATCGCGCAAACCATGCGAGACTCCGCTGGCGATCAGTACATTTGGACCACCGGCTCCTGGCTGCTCTACGAGTATCTGGAACAAGCTGCCGCCGAACCACGCCGTCAGATGGAGCAGGCGGTCCAAAGCGGTGACATCGCATGGCACGCCCTCCCCTATAGCTGGCAGAGCGAGTTGCTCGACGGCTCGATGATCGCCGGTTCCATCGGTCTTTCTCGATCGCTCGATCGCCGTTTCGGCCGCACCACCACCGGCGCAAAAATGACCGACGTCCCGGGCCACACCCGCGGCCTCATCAGCCCGCTCGCCCGGAACGGCGTGACGTTTCTCGACATCGGCGTCAATTCGGCCAGCACGCCTCCCGATGTGCCGTCCCTCTTCGTCTGGAAAGACTCGAACGGCAACTCGCTCACGTTGATGTATCACCACACCGAGTACGGCGGCGTTGTTCGTGTACCGAAATCGGATCTCGCCGTCGCCATTGAGGTACGTGACGACAACAGCGGCCCGCACACGGTCGCTGAAATCCGTAAGATCTACGCCGGCCTGCGGCAGCAGTTCCCCAACGCACGAGTCCGTGCCTCGAACCTTACTGATATCGCCAACGCCATCGCTCCGTTCCGCGCCGGTCTGCCGGTGATGACCCAAGAGATCGGTGATACCTGGGTCTACGGCATCCCCAGCGATCCGGTGAAGGTCGCTCGCTATCGCGAAGTGGTTCGGCTGCGAAGTAGTTGGATCGCCAGTGGCGAGTTCAAGGCTGGCGATACAAATGACATTGCACTCTTGCGCCGGTTCGGGCTCGCCGCGGAACATACTTGGGGCACCGACACAAAAACCTGGCTCGACTTTGAACACTACACCCCACACGATCTGGCTTTGATGCTCGACCAGCCCAAATACAAGACCGTCCAGAAGAGTTGGGTCGAGAAGCGCGATGACATCGATCAAGGCATTGCCGCCCTTCCGCCCAAGCTTCGTGCTCAGGCTGTTCGGCAGATCGATGAACTCAAACCGTTTCGGCCTTCGACCGCTGGATTGAAGGCTTGCCGGCCGGGCGCGTTAGTCGAAACAACTCATTACTCACTGGCGCTCGATCCGAAAACCGGCGCGATTCAATCCCTCCGTACTAAGCCTTCGGGCCGCGATTGGGCTTCGCCTGACCACCCCCTCGCATTATTCGCCTATCAGACGCTATCGAAGCGGGATTACGACCACTTTTTAGCCACCTACGTGAAGAGCCAGGAGGACTGGGCGCCGAAAGACTTCGGCAAGCCGAACATCGAACACTTCGGCGCGCAAAGCCGTACCTGGCTGCCCAGTCTGGTGAACTCCTGGGCCGGCGAAGATAGACACGGACACCGGGTTCTCGCAGAACTGCGGATCGACGACGAAGCGGCAGAACGCGGCGGCCTGGTCGCGTGGCCGAAACAGATGTATTTGGAAATCATTGTGCCGCAGGCCGAGCCGGCTGTTCACATCAGTTTTTCCTGTTTCGGCAAGCAATCCAACCGGTTGCCTGAGGCTCTATGGTTATCCTGGCAGCCAGCCGCGCCCGAAACGCGCAATTGGAAGCTAGATAAAGTCGGCGAGCCTGTCTCTCCTTTCGACGTTGTTCGCGGCGGCAACCGCCATATGCATGCCCTGTCGAGCGGCCTGGATTATCAGGACGCGCAAGGCCGCTTCTACATCGAGACGATGGACGCCCCGGTGGTCGCTCTCGGCGAACGAACTCCCCTTTATCCCTCCGATGCGCAGCCTGACATTTCCCAAGGTATCCACTTCAGCCTCTACAACAATGCTTGGGGTACCAACTATCTTCAATGGTTCGGCGAAGATATGCGGTTTCGGTTTACAGTTCGCACTTGAAACGAGAATACAACACGATAAATACTCCCCTACCTACAATCGAAAGGATTTCGCCGGGCCGGAGCTGAGATGAAAAGAAAGAACGTCCACTAAAAGGGATCTCGCAATAATAAACTGACATACTATAGGCAGATTGGAATCATAATGTGCGCTGAGCAGCGCATTGTTCAGGAGGGTTGAAGTCCCTCTGGCGCTCGAATGAGGAGCGCCATATCCGAACGCGGGGGTAATGCCTCGCGGGCCGGAGAAGGAAGGAAGGTATGGAGACGTCTACACGGGCACGAAAGCGAAAGCCGGAAACAGAACAAGGCGGACCTGGAGCCACCATTTCGCAGGAGTCCGGAGGGCAGGGTGTCCACCGCGAGGTGGAATCCGAAGGGCATGAGGAGAAGTACCGGGCCGTAATCGATGGGGGCTGCCCCGAAGATGAACCGGTCGGCCAAAGGCGGGGCAAGGTCGAGCCTGCATTATGGAGGCGAAGGCGTTACTCATTCACCCGCCGCACCAAGGTGTTTGCGGATGGCACGGTACAGAAGAGTGATGCGTGACCTCAGGAGGACTGGCAGAGTTCCCCGCGGTATGGGGATAAGCGACCTTATAAGCGAAAGCGAAATGGGAAGCGATGCTCGGTCAGTAGTCGGACTGCCGAATAGCACTTCAAACATGGTGAAAGCCGTGTGACCGAGCAATCGGCGACCGGAGTGGGTCGGGGAAGGCGGCAGACGAAGGCAGGAGGAAAGAGAAGGGAAGTCAGCGCGTAAGGGCGATGAGGTGGATCAGTTCCTTTTGGGAAAAACCCGTACATCATCATCCGAGGATACTGGCGGACCAGATCAACCTGACAGGTGCGGAGCCAGCCCCACTCGATAGGGTTGGAATCGTGTCTCGTTGTTTGTGCCTTCGTGAAAGCGGGGCGCGGGAAAACCGCACACCCCGTTTGGGCGGCGGACGGTGGCCAGCACTCGGGCAACTGAGTGCGCCACCTCCGACCCGACACTTCAAACATGGTGAAAGCCGTGTGACCGAGCAATCGGCGACCGGAGTGGGTCGGGGAAGGCGGCAGACGAAGGCAGGAGGAAAGAGAAGGGAAGTCAGCGCGTAAGGGCGATGAGGTGGATCAGTTCCTTTTGGGAAAAACCCGTACATCATCATCCGAGGATACTGGCGGACCAGATCAACCTGACAGGTGCGGAGCCAGCCCCACTCGATAGGGTTGGAATCGTGTCTCGTTGTTTGTGCCTTCGTGAAAGCGGGGCGCGGGAAAACCGCACACCCCGTTTGGGCGGCGGACGGTGGCCAGCACTCGGGCAACTGAGTGCGCCACCTCCGACCCGACAAGTCTCGCCAATCTGTTTTTAAGCAGAGCCAAAGTCTACTTTTGTTACATTAAATGGGCATTCTGAGCCAGGTGCGTCCGCGATGCGGAGGGCTTACTGATTATGCTATAGTTCTTCCTAGTAAAAGGTTAACAAGGAGGAACTATAGCATTATGCGTCCCGTCGTCTTTTCCGCCGAACTCGCTGCGGCAGTTTCTGCGCAAGAATCGCATCGCCACCTTGCCGCAATTGAAGCGACTGTTAGGCACCGAGGCCGATATCACTGTTTTCCGCAAGCTGAAGGAGCTGTCGTACCGCACCAGCTATTCGCATCGCGGTTCCTTCTACACGCTCGATGAAATTGCCGCTTTCGATGAGCGTGGCTTGTGGTCGTTCGACTCGGTTTGGTTTTCCCGTCACGGCACGCTGGTGGCCACCGCGGAGATCTGCGTCACTCAAGCCCCGGCTGGCTATTTCGCTTCCGAACTGGAGGACATCCTCCACGTGCCGGTTAAGGAACCGCTGCTGCGGTTGGTCGAACAAGACAGGATCACCCGACAGACCGTCTCCGGCTTGTATCTTTACTGCGCCATCGATCCGATGACCCGGCAGCAGCAGTTGCGGGCTCGGCAAGTGTTGCCGGAGCGAGCTACCGCTGACATTCCTCCCGGACTCGTCTCCGATGAACTGCGGGCGGCGATTGTCCTGTTCGCCAGCACTGCTCGACGAACAACAACGGCGTTTGTACGCTGGATCTGGAATCGCTCCAGTTGGGTGGAGATCGCCAGATCGCCGAACTTCTCCAGCTGGACCCACACACGGTAGCCAAGGGACGACGGCAACTGTTGGCCCAGGATGTGGAGGTGGGCCGAGTGCGGGCCGTGGGTGGAGGGCGCAAGCCGGTGGAAAAAAAACGCCCGCGGTGATCGATGCTATCCACAAGCTTGATGGAAAGGGAAACCGCTGGCGACCCCATCAGCGGGTTGAAGTGGACCAGGAAGACCACCGACAAGATCGCTCGGCAACTCAAACGGCTGGGGATCGCAGTCAGCCGCAACACGGTGGGACGGCTGCTGCGGCAGATGAAGTATTCCCTGCGTACCAACCGCAAGAAGATTTCCGCCGGTTCGACTGCCGACCGCGACCGCCAGTTCCGCTATCTCTGCCGGCAACGGGATCAGTTCGAAAAGCGCGGCGATCCGGTTCTGAGCGTGGATGCCAAAAAGAGGGAGCTGATCGGTAACTTCAAGAACCCCGGAGTGAAATGGGAGCAATCCTCCACCGATGTCAACGATCATGACTTCCGTTCCGCCGCCAAGGGCATCGGCATTCCGTATGGCATCTACGATACCCAGGCCAACCGCGGCTGTGTGTTCCTGGGAACTTCCCACGAAACATCCGCCTTCGCCGTCTCCTGTCTTCGCAAGTGGTGGCAAAAGGAAGGACACAAGCGCTACCCGCAATCCCGCCACATCCTCATCCTGGCCGATACCGGCGGCAGCAATGGCGCGCAGCGCGGCGCCTGGAAGCAAGAGATTCAGCGGCAACTGTGCGATGGCCTGGGGCTAATGCGTCACCGTCTCTCACTACCCTTCCGGCGCCTCCAAATGGAATCCCATCGAGCATCGTCTGTTCAGCCAGATCAGCAGGAACTGGGCAGCCGAGCCTCTGGACAGTTACGAGAAGGCCCTGAAGTTCATCCGCACCACCACAACCACTACCGGCTTGAAAGTGACTGCTCGCCTGGATACCACCTACTACCCGACTGGCGTCAAAGTCTCAAAACACGATCTCGCGCAACTCTCCATCCAGACAGAAACGTGTCCTACCAAAATGGAACTACACGATCTCACCGCAGATGTGAAGTAGTTCTTGGGCCTTTACTATGACGCAACTCGACTGGTCTCAGTGTCCCGCCGTCGAAAGCATTCCAGGCAGAGTGAGCGGTGCGTGGGTCCTAAGAGGAACGCGCATGCCGGTGCAAACGATCTTTGAAAATCTGGAAGCGGCCTTTCGGTAAAAGAGATTACCGAGGTATTTGACGTGACCGAAGCGGAAATAAAATCCGTTTTGCACTTCGCAACACAAAGCTTGGAAAAAGCCCCGGCGTACGGATGAAGATTCTTTTTGACAATGGCACACCTAATCCCATCGCGCGCAGCCTTGCGGGTCATGAGGTAGCATTTGCCCGTCAGATCGGCTGGCACGAACTTAGCAACGGTGAGTTGCTCCAACGGGCCGAAGAAGCGGGTTACGAATTGCTACTGACCTCGGACACGAATATGCATCATCAACAGAATCTTGCCGGGCGCATCATCGCAAATGTGGTGCTCGGCAACCAACAGTGGCCGGATGTCAAACTTCATCTAGACCGCATCGTCGCTGCAGTCAACGCTGCCACCTCTGGCAGCTATACGGAAGTCGATATACCGCACGCGAGCTGACGCCGGCACCTTGCGGATTTACCAATCCCATCCCTTCCGAAACGCGAGACAATGAGCATATGACCCGACGGATGTCACTAATTGGCGCTCTCGCCGCGGTCATATTGTTCGCCGGCGCGTCACAATCGCAATCGAAGGCGCGCCTGGCCCAGCATGGCTCGAGCGACACGCCCGCGGTCGGCCGCGTTTTGGTGGCATCGGAGAAACTCGGCGATCCCAACTTCAGCGAGTCGGTGGTTCTCATCATTCGCTTCGACCCCGATAAGGGAACCTTGGGCCTGATGATCAATCGCCGTTCCAAGGTTCCTATCTCACGCATCTTTCCGGACGTCACCGGCGCTAAAGCCGATCCGGTCTATCTGGGTGGCCCGGTCGAGCTTTCAACGGCCCAGGCCCTCCTGCGATCGCCTGCCAAGTCCGACGACTTGGTCCACGTCCTCGGCAGCGTGTACGTCACCGCCCGCAAGGACACCATCGAAAAGTCCATCACCGCCGGCGCGGAGCCATCCAAGTTTCACCTGTACCTCGGTTATGCGGGCTGGGCCGCGGGCCAGCTCGAAGCCGAAATGGAATTGGGTGCCTGGTCGGTTCTCCGAACCACGCCGGATGAAATCTTCGACGAAGACCCGGACTCGCTTTGGACGCGGCTATCGCGAAAAGCCGAGAGCCAGATCGCTTTCAACGCCCGGCCAAACGTCAGAATGTTACCCTCATCGCATTAGCCATATTGCGTTTCTCGTTAACCATCTCATCCCAATGCCGAAACTGTCCCTCATTGCGCTCCTCTGCGCTCTCACAACGGGTGCCGCAGCGCTCTCTGCACAAACCAAGCTTCTGCGCTTCCCCGACATCCACGACAACCGCATCGTCTTCACTTATGGCGGCGACCTTTGGATGGTCGGAGCCACCGGAGGCACTGCCACGCGCCTCACGGCACATCCTGGTGTCGAGGTCTTCGCGAAGTTCTCCCCCGACGGCAAGTCCATCGCCTTCACCGGCCAATACGACGGCGACGAACAGGTCTATGTCATTCCCTCCGGCGGCGGCGAACCGAAGCAGCTCACGTTCTATCCAGCCAGAGGCCCGCTCGCTCCACGCTGGGGCTACGACAATCAGGTGTACGGCTGGAGCGAACGATGGCAAGTACGTCATCTTCCGCTCGTTGCGCGATGGCTGGGCACTGGGCTTAAGCCGCCTATATCGCGTCCCCGTTGAGGGCGGTCCTGCCGAAGCGTTGCCCATGCCGCAATCGGGCGCCGGCTCGTATTCGCCGGGCGGCAACAAGATCGTCTACTCGCCGCTCGCCCGCGACTTCCGCACCGAAAAGCGCTATAGCGGAGGCCAGGCCAATGAGCTTTACATCTTCGATACCGAGACGCACGAGGCGAAACGCATCACCGAAGGCCCTCGCGCCAGCCGCGATCCCATGTGGATCGGCAAGGACATTTACTTCACCTCCGACCGCGACGGCCACTTCAACATATATGCCTACAACACGGAGAACGGCAAGACTGCTCAGATCACGCGCAGCACCGTGTGGGACGTGCGCTGGCCCAGCAGCGATCGACAGAAGCGAATCGTCTATGAGCTCGACGGCGAACTGCAAGTGCTCGATGTCGCCAACGGCAAGAGCACGCCCATCCAAGTCAGCGTCCCAGACGATGGCATCAATCGGCGTTCATCCTACGTTTCGGCCGCGAACCTGATCGAACAGTATGAACTCAGCCCCAAGGGCGAGCGCGTGCTGTTCAGCGCCCGTGGTGATATCTTCTCCGCACCGGTTGAGAAAGGCCCCACTCGCAACCTGACGCATTCGCCGGCGGCTCACGATAAATGGCCCGTCTGGTCGCCCGACGGCACGAAAGTGGCGTTCATTTCCGACGCCAGCGGCGAGGAGGAAATCTGGGTAGTGGCCCAGGACGGTCTCTCGCCCGCCGAGCAAATCACCACTGGTGGTCACGCGTTCCGCTACGATCCCAAGTGGTCTCCGGATGGCAAGCGCATTGTCTTTAGCGACAAGGACAATCGCGTCTGGATCGTTGCCGTCGCCGACAAGAAACTCGAGGAGATCGCCCATTCCAAAGACGGCGGCGGCCACGACTATGAATGGTCTCCGGGAGGCAGCTATCTCGCTTTCAGCATGAACGACCCGAACAGCTTCTCCGCCTTGTATGTCTGGAGCGTGGCCGACAGCAAGTTGCACCGTATAACCAGCGGCCGGTTCGACGAGAACTCGCCCGTCTGGGATCCCAACGGCGACTATCTCTACTATCTGGCCAAACACGAGTTTCACCCCCAGATCTCGCAGATCGAATTCAACTTCGCCACCAACCGCTCCCGCGGCATCTTTGTCCTGGCTCTCCGCAAAGACGTGAAGAATCCTTTCCCCGCCGAAAGCGATGAAGTTTCAATGGGCGACAAAAAGGATGACGACGCCAAGAAAGACGACAAAAAGCCCGGCGCGTCGGCCGAGAAGAAGAGCGAAGTCCCGAAGGACAAGGGCATCGACTTCGACGGACTCGATCAGCGCACCGCCCGTGTTCCCCTTGATGCCAACAACTATTTCGGCATTGCCGCAAAAACAGGTGCGACTGGTATTTGGAGTCTCGCCCGCACCCTACTACGGCCGCGAGGCGGGCGCCAAGCCCAGCCTTCACCTCTACACGTTCAAAGACCGAAAGGACGTCACACTGGTCGACGACCTCAGTGGTTTTGTCCTCTCCCGCGACGGATCGAAAGTGCTCGTGCGCCAAGCCCAAAACTTCAGCGTCTACGATGCCACCCCCACCGGCGCCTCCTCAAAAAAGGCCGTCTCCACTGCGGGCCTAATGACCGAGCGCGTTCCGACCGAAGAGTGGGCCCAGATCTTCAATGAAGTTTGGCGCCGCTACCGCGACTTCTTCTACGCACCTAACATGCATGGATACGATTGGGAAGCAGTCCGCGCCCGCTACAGCCAGCTTCTTCCTTACGTGGCGCATCGATCCGATCTCAACTATGTAATCGGCGAGATGATTGCCGAACTCACCGTCCAGCACGCCTATGTCGAAGGCGGTGACTTCCAGCTGCCGGCACGCCCGCACGCCGGTCTCCCAGGAGCCCGCTTCAGTGTCGATGCCGCGTCCGGACGCTATCGTATTGCCAAGATCTTCGACGGCCAAAACGACGAAGACATCTATCGCTCGCCGCTGACCGAAATCGGCGTCGATGCCAAAGTCGGCGACTATGTTCTCGCCATCAACGGCGAAGACGTAACCACCAAGCGCGACATCTATGAATTCCTGCGCCACGCTGGTGATGCGCCGGTGCAACTGTTGCTGAACAGCAGCCCGTCAGCCACTGGAGCCCGCAAAGTAACCTACCGCCCAGTGCCCGCTGAAACCAATCTGATTTACATGGATTGGGTCGAACAGAACCGCCGCCGCGTCGATGAACTCTCCAATGGCCGCATCGCCTATATGCATCTTCCCGACATGGGAGAAGCCGGCATTCGCGAATTCATCAAGTGGTATTACCCGCAACTCAAGAAGGACGCCTTCCTCATCGACGACCGCGCCAACGGCGGTGGCAACATTTCGCGCATGGTGATCCAGCGTCTAAACCGCACCCTCCTCGGCCTTGACTATTCCCGGAACAGCGAAACGCCGGGGACCTATCCAGACGGCATCTTCATTGGACCCAAAGCTGTTCTGCTGGACGCGAACTCAGCGTCGGATGGCGACATCTTCCCCTGGATGTTCAGGACCGCCGGCTTAGGGCCGCTCATCGGCCAGCGCTCCTGGGGCGGTGTGGTCGGCATCACCGATCACGGCCAGCTAATGGATGGCGGTCACGTCAACGTACCGGAATTCGCCTACGCTACGGCGAAGGGTGAGTGGGCCGTAGAAGGCCACGGCGTTGATCCCGACATCGTCGTCGAGAACGATCCAAAGTCCTTGATCGATGGACACGATCCCCAACTCGAGCGCGGCGTAGCCGAACTGCTCAAGAAGCTGAATCAATCCACGCCCAAGCTTCCCCCGCACGCGCCCTATCCGGTGAAGCTGCAATAGCGGTCGCTGCTCACAGATCGAAGTGGGGCGGGTCCCCTGACCCGCGCAGGGCGCCCACGCCCGGCCTGCGCCGAGCAGCGGTGTCCAAGCCCGTTACGGCCCGCCCCAGGCAGACCCTATCGCCATGGGCTAGTACTAGTTTTCGCATGGTCCTCACGATTTCCTTTGACTTGCAGGCCATCCGCCATTATGTTTTATTAATACGAAGCCCATGATCAGGGCTCGCTAGAAGAGGACTATGCCAACAGACCAAGACCTACCCGAAAAAGACCAACCTGCCTCAGCAGAATTGGAAGCCAAATCAGAAGAGCTAAAGCCGGAGGACGCCGAGAAGGTCGCTGGCGGAGGCCAGCATCCACCTCAGCTGTAACACTTAAAAGTTAAGTCGGGTGGCGTACGGGCGAATGCCCGCTCAAGCCGGTGCGCCACGCGATTGCCTCATCGAGAAGTGTCAGGGGCTTGCGCCTGTCAAACCCCGGACAACTCAGCTAAATTAGTGAGAGGAAAGAATGGACCCCAACGAAGAGTTGCTCAAGGACGAACCTTCAACATCGGAATTTAAAAACCACTCCGATGAGATCAAGTCCGAAGAGGCCGACCAGATATCGGGCGGCGGCTACGGCCCATACGCATGCAATTACGGAGTCTAGTGTTTGTGCGTCCCCGGGATAGGTGACTTTTGCACAACGCTGCGTTAAGACGCGGGTTGCGGGCGCTTCTTTTCCCAGGGCTTGGGCTGCTCGCCGAAATCGCGTTTGGTGACACGGTCGTACATGTGCTTGGCGCTGGTAGTTCCGAGCGAAGTGTTGTAAAGGCTCACCAGACCCAGGGCCTCCTTTACATCCTCTTCGAAGCTGTGTAGCGCCTTCAGCTCGGTTGCCGTGGCGGGCAGTCGTTTGCCGCTGGGCGTTTCGAGAAACATCTGGTAGCCGCCGCTGAGCAACACTGCTATCTCGTTTCCCACCACGATGCCGGCCTTGTCAATCTCGGGCTGGTTCTTGCCCGCATCTCCAATTACGGCAGCGACGCCATGTTTGACGATCTTCACGCGGCCGTCGGCCAGATTCTCGGTGCCAAATCCAGCCTGCTTCAACAAGTCCACGCGTTCCTGGAAGGTAGGGATTTTGACTCGGGCGCTCCGAAAGAACATACGTTTAGTATAAGGGCGAGGGCGCCTCACTTCCTGCGCTATGTTTGAACGAACATGACATTTGAACCAAAGATTCCCATTGCCGCAATCACGGATGAGTTTTCGCCCCATCTCACGCAAGCGATTCCAGTAATGAAAGAGATTGGCATAACCGCCGCGGAACTTCGCGTCGTGGGCGGGAAGAACATCATGGATCTCACCGGCGACGAGTTGAAACGCATCAAGGAGCAACTCGACGCAGCGGGGCTGTCGGTGGTATCGATCGCTTCGCCGTTGATGAAATGCGTTCTGCCGGGTGGTGGCGAGGTGGACCGGCGCTTCCAACAAGACGTTTTTGCCTCGCATCACAGCTACGACGATCAGCCCCGACTTACCGAGCACGCTTTCAAACTCGCTCATTTCTTCGGCGCCGGAATCGTTCGGGTGTTTTCGTATTGGCGAACGGTAGAACCGGCGCGTTGTTTCGACGCGATTGTCAGCGAACTGGCCGCCTTGGCTGGGTTGGCCGCCAACGAGAACTTGCTGGTTGGGTTGGAGAATGAACACGCCTGCCACATCGGAACGGCGGCCGAAGCGCGAAGAGCCCTCGATGCTGTTCCGAATCCGCACCTGGTTTTGGTTTGGGATCCCGCCAACGCGCTGGTCGCGGGAGAGATTCCGTTCCCGAATGGATATGGATTGCTGCCTCCGCGACGCGTGGCTCACGTGCATGCCAAAGATTGCGAGATGATCGGCCACCAGCCGGTCTGG
This sequence comes from uncultured Acidobacteriaceae bacterium, assembly GCA_963771305.1. Classification (GTDB taxonomy): domain Bacteria; phylum Acidobacteriota; class Terriglobia; order Bryobacterales; family Bryobacteraceae; genus CAJCIT01. The sequence continues at coordinate 152,639 of CAVYTS010000039.1, read as the reverse complement.
GGTCCGCTTGGGACGCGGCACGTGGATTGGAAGGGGCAGGTGAGTGCTCTGCAGGCAGATGGCTACCAGGGCTACCTGAGCCTCGAGACGCACTGGGCCGGGCCGGATGGTAACAAGCTCGAAGCCAGCCGCATCTGCGGTTGGAACCTGCGCGGCTTGGCGGCAAGCTAGCTCTTTCCGCTCTGTTGCCGCCGCGCTTGCTCGATCAACTCCATCACGGCGGCTACCACCAGATCCGGTTGATCGAGTTGCAGCCAGTGGCCCGCATTGGCAGCCCGAAAGTGTCGCCCGGAAGGATTCTGATCGATCCACGATTCACGCTCGCGCAACTCAGCAGGAGTTGCTGTTGAGGCGGACAAGATCAAGCATGGCGTGTCTGCCGGAAGTTGGATAGTGAGTGCGGCTTGGGCATTGCCGGGCAAAGACTCCAGATAACGGGCCAACACCAGAAAAGCGTGTGGCCTGCTCCAGTGCGAGCGAATAATGGGCCAGACAGATTCCGGAAGTTTCCTGACCTCGCCCACGAGCCGTTCGATAGTTGAGGATGCGCGCTTGGCGGTCGCCTTTGCGACGAGCTGAGGAAGGTGCCTGGCGCCCGAGACTAGAGCGGTCAGCGCTGCTCGAACGATGCCAAAACGAGCCAAAACTGCGCCGCGGAGGGCCAATCGCACGCCCATTTCGAGCCGCCGGCGATCTGTCGGCGGGCATGGCGCCCATGCCTCCATCGACACTGGGTCCAACATCACCAAGCCCGCCACTTGCTCCGGAAAAGAATAGGCATAGGCTCGGATTAAGAGGCCTCCGAAGGAATGGCCGACCAGGATGTAGGGCCCTGCGACTTCGGCGCGATCCAACAATGCGTGCAGCTCCGCGGCTAATTGACTTGCGGAACGGGGCAGGGCGCAGCTATCACTCCAACCCACGCCTGCGCGGTCGTAACTACAGACGGTGGTGAACGCGGCGAGCTTTTCCTGAACGACGGCCCAACCTAGGGAACTGCCGGCGATGCCGGCTTCGAGAACCACCACCGGCTCACCCGCGCCTTGTTGGTTTAGATGCAGGCGGCACGGCCCAATATCGAAGAGCTTGCCTGGCGGTGGATAACGTCGCCGGTCGTAAGAGCTGCCCGCGATTTCGTAAGCAAAGCCCAGTGCGACGAGCGCGCCGGTGCCGCACAAGATCAGCAAGAAAGTGTGCACGATACTCCCGCGTTAGTCGGCGGTCATCAACTCGCCCGGGCGGATCGGCCGGGTTCTCGGCAACTGTCCCAGCGCAGCCGCCACCGCGGTGAGCGCCAACGCCAGAACGTAAACCACCAGTTTGGTGGTGTTCGAATCCGGGGTAGATGGCAGGTGCTTCCACAGAACTAGCAGAACGGTCTGCGCGATGGTGACAGTCCACACCGATCCATAGAAGTAGCGCCGCTCGATGCCCTCGCCTTTCGTCGACCGGCGGGTCCGGGGCAGAATACCCGTCGCGCCGAGCCCTAGAATGATCAGGCAGAGCGGGAAGTACGCATACAAGTAGATCTGCTTTAAGAGCCACTGACCGGTTATCACTGCCACGACGAGCCCAGCCAGGTTCAGCGACGCAAACGAGATGACGGCGTTCCAGGCGAACGTGTAACAAATCTTCCGATAGAGCGGATTCGGTTTGTCTTCGGTAAAGCGAAGGATATAGGGACGTGGTTCGACGCCTGGCAGCTGGCCGAATAGGCCGGCAATCCCTGTTCCAGCCAGCACCACGATCATCCAGGCGAGGTTCCTGGAGCCGAAGCCGTGCGCAAACAGGTCGAACGTCAGGGGACCCGGCGCTAGAAAGAAAACCCAGATCCAAATCGGCCAATGCGCAAATCGGTAGACGATCGTGTTGCGCTCCCGGATCCTGCGGGGATCGACAGCCTCGGACTTCACTTTGAACGTCATAGCGTCACTTCGAAGAGTACTACTCCGGCCTTAAATGCGCGCTCCAACAGGTTCGCGAGTTTCTTCCGAAAATTGTGGGGCGGGTTGCCAACCTGCGGCGGGGTGTTTACCCCGCAAGCCCGGGAACATGGGGAAGCCCTGGTTGGGTCGTCGCATTTTCATTAGCGGGGATGAACAGATCCCGCTCATCGAGGTTCTTCCGAAAACTCGACTCGAGCGGGTGGGGCAGGTCCCCAGACCCGCGCCGCTCTCCGCTTCGGAGCAGGATGCCTACGTCCGGCCCTCCCAAGACAACAACGCGCGTAAGACAGTGGCGCGTATCTTCTATTAGAGGGAATGATCGGATCCCGCTCATCGAAGTTTCGTTTTGAAGATGAACGTCGTGAAGCGGCTAGGGGAAGCGGTGGCGGAGCCGCCTTCGAAACGCCAGGGGCGCCAGTTGCGTTGGAATCGGTCTTCCAAAACTCGACGGCTGGCCGTCGCCAAAGGCCCGGCAGGCGCGGATGCAGCGGCGCAGGAGGCGCAGAGCCATGACCTCGTCCGGTCCGGGCACGACACAAGGCGCGTTCTCCGGCAAGCGTTGAGAAATGTGCCCTCGAATGCGCGATTCTCCAGCACGTCAGAGCGCTTCGACAGGTTGGCTGATTTCGCCAAGAGTTTCCGTCGGGCTGACCTCTTCGGCCTCTCGGCGTGGCGTCTGAGCTTATCGTCCTTACCTAGCATGATGCCTGTCCGCCGCCAGCCACGGCAACAAGCACGACTAATTTGTCGCCCGCTCAACAATAGACTCCCTGACTGCCTCAAAGTCTTCGTCGAACTTATCCAGATTGCCGGTAGGGTTGACGGAGGATATCGCTTCCAACCACACTTCCTGTACCTTCAACTCTTTAAGATCCTCGGCAACGTAGATGCGACTCTTCAGCACCCTAGTCGCCAGGTCGAGTTTAAGCCTGGCTTCGTCAGCTACCTCTTTGGAACAGAAGCCAATTTAGACATTGGTGCCGCGCATTCAAAGCAACGGTTCCATCAGTCAGGGCCACGAGCAATTCACGGAATTCCTGCTTTCTGTTGTCACTGATCCATTTCCGCCGGTCCCATGACCGCGACAGCCAAGCCCCAATCAGTACCCCCATTAACGGTCCTATCGCCTGCAGATTGGAGCGGCCCAGCTTCCTACAGTCTTCAAGTCATCTTGGGAAATCACGTCAACATTCTACTCTCACCAATGACGCATACCCAACGCTGGCAACCTAAGAAGCATAGTCGTGGGTACTTCGTGGACACCTAGACGAACGACGCAGTTTGCTTGTGCGGAAAAACACGCGGATCGATAGAGGCGCCCGCCAACAAGTACAACGCCACGACGACGCTGTATAACGGATATCACTACGATTCAATCCCTCGGCGGTCACCCAAAAGCGGCCAATGGTGGTCACCTGAAAACCGGCCAATGAGAACGTAGTCAGGACATTGACTCCGACGCAAGGATTACCCTGCGTCGATGTGAGCAATGTCTTGAACGAAGAGAAGAAGAAACAAGTCATCGCGCTGGGCCAACTAGGCTGGGCGCTGCGCCGGATTGAAGAGGCCACGGGCGTCCGCCGAGAGACGGCAGCCGGCTATTTGAAGGCGGCCGGAATCGCCATCCGAGCGCCCGGCGGCTGGGGCCGGCGAAAGGCAAAGCCGGCCAACGAGGTGACCACCGGCCCAGGAAATGGGGCCAGGCGCACATTTTCTCCGAGAGACCTCGGCGCAATCTGGTACTACTCTGGCGTGGCCCGACAATCTGGAGTGCGCCCCTACACTATCCCGGGTTTCCCCTATAGGTTACCCAGGCACTTAAGCGCTCGTTGCATCGCGCTCCAAGCTAGCGCATGTCATCAATCGGACAGCGAAAACGCGAGGCCGGGCTGAAACCGCGGGACGTTGCACAAGGGGCCGTTTGTGCAACAGAGGGTCTACTCGTCAGTGGCCTCCTTCCGGCTGAACGTGCCACAGTCCACCGTCCGAAATGAACCGGGGGCTGCGTTGTCGACGGCAGCGATGATTTGCGGCAAGTAGTCCTTCACGATGCGCCATTCGACCGAGGAGAGCGCCACAATCGCCAGTCGTCGACCCGTCAAGTTCTGCTCGTATGGAAGCGATTGATCGCCCGTAAGGAGCACATCAAAACCGTCTTCTTCGGCGGCGTCTAGGAGCCTGCCGTGTTTGAAGCCATCCCAACCTTTATAACTGGCTGTGAACACTTCATGCGTACCGAGGTGTTTTCGGAGAGGGTGATCGAGGTTCCGTCAAGCAGCACCTTCACGCAGTGCGCTGCCGGCGCTGAGCGTGGGCAAAGTCGATCAGGCGCTGGATCTGAGCAATGGAAAGGGTAGGGAATCCTTCACGAATCTCCTCGATGCTGTCGCCCAGGTCGTAGCTGTTCACAATGGGGTCGGGCATAATCCGCGTTCCGCGCACGACGGGCCGACCCGAGACCTTGCCGGGAGTTTGTTCGATGAGTTCGCAAGCCATCCAGTGGATGTCTGAGGCGGCGTCGATTTCTGGAATTCTCATACCTCCTTTTGATCGTAGCTCTTTGCCAGATAAGAGGTACTCAGTCTCACTCGCTCTAGTCGCACTTCCTGCATCCCTGTCGGCCGGTGACAAACGGAAGAAATAAATCTGAGCCCCATAACGCCTTTGCGTTCAACATCGCCGGCATCCTCAGCGGACAAGTTGCTGCCGTGATGGGCGCCTGATTTAGCGGCGTAGCGCAGAGATCTCAGAAAGTAGACTGTCGACGCTCAGCCTTCGCCGGAATCTAGGACCGAACAGTTTCATGACAAATCAGAGCAGAAAGGAAACCATGCAGCAAAATCAAGATCAAGACAAACCCTCAGACCAAGGGCCAACGAACTTAGACCCGGAAGCCGGCGATAAAACACGCAGTAACAGAATCAATAGTCAGAAGAGCACGGGCCCAAAGACTCCAGCCGGCCGCGAGTCTTCTTCCAAGAACGCCGTCAAGCACGGCCTCTTCGCTGCTGACGTAACCAAACACTTCAGAACCGAAGAGGAATCGCAACGCTACCAGTGCTTCATCGACGGCATCGTCAAGGATCTCGATCCAGTCGGCGACTTCGAAACCGTCCTGGCACGTCGCGCCGCCGACATCCAGTTCCGGCTCGATATGTTGCGCACCGCCGAATTCATGGTCTAAGCCAAGGAAGGACTGCTGAAGGACACCATGGAGGGCTTGCTCGACGCTAGCGGCGATCCCATGCATCTGGTTTCGCTCTACGATTCGCGCTTCCAAAACTCCTTTTCCAAGACCATGCGGGAATTTCGCCTCGCGCAACAAGCCCGCCAGGACAAGGAATTGCACGCGCTTGAGCAGCTTAAAGGCATTGCATTGGCGCACATACAGCAAAATGCCACATTCGATCCAGCCCGGTTTGGCTTCTTCCGAAAATACAGTTCGGACCACGGGTTTTCAATCAATTAGGAGCATCAGGTTGGGCAGGGACGGAGGCGATGCGGTGAATGGAAATGCCGAGTTTGCCGAGGCGTCGGACATGATGTCGGATCATACGCTGCCTCTGCCGGTCGTCCAGTGGCGGTGTCTGTCGGTTGTCGAACGGCTGGCGTTTTTCGAGCACCTGATAGATCAGGAGCAGCATGACATGTGCAACCGCAATGAGGGCGGGTGCTTTCTCACCACCCGATCGACTGGTCAGACGCCAGAACTTATCTTTGAGAAAACAGTTCTTGGTGGCCGCTGCGGCCCAGGCGCATTCGGTGAGTGCGCCTCGCAGCCAGGGATTCCCGCCGGTCGTGTGACTGCTCTTGTTCTTGCCCGCGCTCCGGTTGTTGCCCGGACAGAGTCCCGCCCAGGAACTCAAATCCTTGGCTGTCGGAAATTGTTTCATGTCCGCTCCGGTCTCAGCCAGGATGCTGGCCGCGCTGCGGTCCTGAATACCGGGAACCGTCTGGATCAGTTGCCAGGCCTCGTCCAGACCCGCTGGGTGAATCGGGGCGACGATGTCGCGATCCAACTCCGCGATCTGTTCTTCGAGAAACATCATGTGCTGCAAGCTGTATCGGATCATTCGCCGGTGGTGATCCCTCATCTGGTGCCCTTCCAGCGCTCGAACGATCTCAGGAATCTTCTTCTTTGCTCCTGCTTTGGCGAACTGCGCAATCTCGGCCCGCTGCGCTTTGCCTTTCAACCGTGCATCCAGCATCAACTGCCCGGACACACCCAACACATCCGTGAGCACGTTGCCCAGTTTCACGTTGCCATCCTCCAGCACCTTCTGGACGCGCTTCTTCTCGGCGGTAGCGACCCCCAGCAGCTTCCTACGTCTTCGGGTCAGATCGCGCAACTCGCGAATCGCCCGCGGTGGTATGAAACGGGGGTGAATCATGGCATGCCGCAACAGATGCGCCAGCCTCCTGCCGTCTTTATCGTCACTTTTGTGGCCTTTGCGGTTCTTCACTTCCTGCGGATTGGCAAGCTAGACCTTCACGCTCCCCTCCAACTCGTTGAAGACCGGCTTCCAGTAGGAACCGGTGGATTCCATCACCACAGGTGTGATGCGTTCCGCTTTCACCCAATCCCGCAACGACTCCCAATCAGCCCTGATGCTTCCGAATCGTCGCCTTTCCACGCGCGCCTCTCCGTCCAGAGGCCCGCTCATCATGCAGACCGACAGAATCTTCTTTCCCACCTCGATTCCGGCGCATCGCTCCATCGCTGCACCTATCATCGTCTGTCCTCCTTTCCCGGCGGAAGAACAGCCCACATCTTCAGGTATATCTTCTTCCTCGCCTCAACTGCTCCATTCGGGGATTCACCATGTCGGCCTGACCAGTTTCGTTATCGGTTCGACTGCTCCATTAGCCATACCGCCCACCTGCTCCCGCCTGGGCCCACCATCGCACACATTTTCATAGGCTGGGGTGAACGGACGCCCCTCATGAGAGTTTCGTTTTTTCACGCGATCTTGTCTTCAACCAAGCCCACCTCGCGAATGCGAAAAAACTGGCTCAGTTCTGCACGGGTGACGGTGTCGTCGAGAAGAAAGTCGTCGCTACCCTCGCCGGCGAGCCCAAAAAGGCCGCCTAGTCACTCCCAAACGATGCGGAAACACCTCGAATAAATCAAAGCGCCGAAGAGTTGCGCCCAACGTGTCAAAACTCCAGCACGGAACCCCGACCGTGAGGGAGGGGATTCTGGCCCGCACCACACTACGATTCTGGATGATTTTCGACGGAGCGGATGTCTTCCGTCACGGCTCGTTCGATGCAGTCTCGCGAGCGAAGATGATCGCCTCTCAGCGCACATCCCGAGCCCCAGCCATTTTGATGCGCTAATTGGCGCACCAGGTCACTCCGCGAAGGCCTGCCTAGCCCGCAACCCGAGTGTTTTCAATGGGAAGGAAATACCGGACCCTGGAGATCCGATTGCTTAAGTATATCTATCGGTCGCCCCGTTCCGCGAACTGATAGTAGAGGGACGAGTTGAGCGCAAATGAAGCACAGCGACAGGAAGGGTTTCGGCGGCTGATTGAATCCCGATCCATCGAGTCACTCACGATAGACTCGACTCTTAGTGGAGCGACCTTAGAGCCCCGGATGGTATGCCTCAGGCCGCTGCTTCACTTTCGACCGCCGGCCTTCTGTCCCGCTACAGCGAATCGCAGCGAACCAATCGTGACCTGCGTCCAGGATGACTATGCCAAAACACATTGATGTCACAGAACTAATCCTCAGAGATGCGCACCAGAGCCTGATGGCCACGCGCATGTCGATCGAAGATATGATCCCCGCTTGCGCCGATCTCGATCAAGCCGGCTTCTGGTCGGTGGAGTGTTGGGGTGGGGCGACCTACGACTCCTGCATTCGGTTCCTTAATGAAGACCCCTGGGAGCGGTTGAGAACGTTCCGCAAGCTGATGCCGAACACGCGCCTGCAGATGCTGCTTCGCGGGCAGAACCTGCTGGGGTACCGGCATTACGAAGATACGGTGGTGGACCGGTTCGTCGAGAAATCGGCTGAGAACGGCATGGACGTATTCCGGGTCTTCGACGCACTGAATGACATCCGGAACCTACGCCGTTCGGTTGCTGCAGTGCGCAGGGCGGGGAAGCACGCGCAGGGGACTATCTGTTACACGGTGAGCCCACTGCACACGACCACACAGTTCGTCGAAATGGCGGAGCGGCTGCTGGAACTCGGCTGCGATTCCATCTGCATCAAAGACATGGCCGCGCTGCTGAAACCGCAACCGGCCTACGACATCGTGAGGGGCATCAAGGTAGCCTGCGGCGAGTCTGTGCGCGTTCAAGTGCACGTGCACGCGACCACCGGAGTAACCATGGTGAGCTTGATGAAGGCGATCGAGGCTGGTGCGGATTGCGTGGACACTGCGATCAGCTCCCTGAGCCTGGGCCCCGGGCACAACCCGACCGAGAGCTTGGTGGAGATGCTGGAAGGCACGGGGTACACGACCAACCTCGACAAGCAGCGGCTGCTCAATCTCAAGCACTATTTCCTCAAAGTCCGGCCCCGCTACGCTGAGTTCCTTTCGAACATCACGGGTGTGGAAACCGAGATCTTCGACAGCCAGATTCCGGGCGGCATGATCTCGAATATGGAAAGCCAGCTGAAGCAGCAGGGAGCGGGCGACAAGATGAAAGAGGTACTGGAAGAAGTGCCCCGCGTTCGGAAGGACGCTGGGTATCCACCTCTAGTGACGCCCTCCAGCCAGATCGTCGGAACACAGGCGGTCTTCAATGTGATGATGGGCCGCTACAAGGTGCTCACGGGTGAATTCGCCGATTTGATGCTGGGCTACTACGGCGCCACGATCGGGTTGCGGGATCGCCAACTGATCGAGCAGGCGGCCAAGCAAGCCAAGAAAGAACCGATCGAGATTCGTCCGGCGGAGTTACTGAAACCCGAGTGGCATGAACTGAGGGAAGCGGCCATCCAGTTGAAGGGTTGCAACGGTACAGACGAAGACGTGCTCACCTACGCCATGTTTCCGCAAGTGGCGCCCAAGTTTTTTGGGACACGCGACCTGGGGCCCAAGAACCTGGGAAAAGATCCAAACGCGAAGATGGCGCCTGCCCCCGCTCCCGCCGCCGTGCAAGCGGCCCCAGCCGATAACGGACACGGCGCATTGCGCGGGCCCATTACGTATGACGTGAAAGTCAATGGCTCGAGCCATAGAGTGACAGTTTCGCCAGTCTGAAGAGAGGGAAATCATGACGACCCTGGACGAGAAAACCACAAGCCCCATGGAGAAGAAGGTTGACGAGCTGAAGGCGCGCCGCGCCGAGGTAATGCTGGGCGGCGGCGCAGACAAGCTCGAGAAGCAGCGCCAAGCGGGAAAAATGACCGCGCGCGAACGGATCGAGGCGCTGATCGATCCCGACAGTTTTGACGAAACGGGTTTGTTTGCCGAACACCGCTCCACCATGTTTGGGATGGAAGACAAGTCCATGCCCGCCGACGGCGTTGTGACCGGCGCCGCTTGCGTGGATGGGCGGCTGGTCCACCTGGCGAGCCAGGACTTCACGGTGGCGGGCGGATCCGCCGGTGAGGTGCACTCCATCAAAGTGGCCGAAATCATGCAGCACTCCCTGAACACGGGCTCGCCGTTTATCTTCATCAACGATTCCGGCGGCGCGCGGGTGCAGGAAGGCATCGACTCGCTGTCGGGATATGGCAAAGTTTTCTATGAAAACGTCATGCTCTCCGGTTCGGTTCCCCAGATCTCTCTCATCTGTGGTCCGTGTGCAGGCGGAGCGGCGTATAGCCCGGCCCTGACTGACTTCGTTATTCAAACTCGCCAGGCGCAGATGTTCATCACGGGTCCGCAAGTGATCAAGGGCGTGACGGGCGAAGAGGTAACGGCTGAACAATTGGGAGGTGCGGAAACTCACATGTCAAAGTCGGGGGTGATTCACTTCATTGCCGATGACGATTCCCACGCCATAGAGCTCTGCCAGAAGCTGCTGAGCTTTCTGCCGTCGAACAACCTGGAGGACCCGCCTGAGTTGGATGGCCCCAGCGAAGTAAATCCCCAAGCGGAGCTGGATGAAGCGGTTCCGGTAGATGTCAAAAAAGGCTACGACGTAAGGAACGTGATTACGCCCGTGGTCGATTTCGGAGATTTTCTCGAAGTGCAGTCCGGCTATGCGATGAACATCGTGGTGGGGTTTGCTCGGATCACCGGGCGGAGCGTGGGTATCATTGCTAATCAGCCTTCCGTGATGGCGGGAGTGTTGGACATTAACGCCTCAAACAAGGCTGCACGCTTCATCCGGTTCTGCAACGCCTTCAACATTCCGCTGGTGACGTTTGTGGATGTACCCGGTTTCCTGCCGGGAGTCGAGCAGGAGTATGGCGGCATCATCCGTCACGGAGCAAAGATGCTCTTCGCGTACTCGGCGGCGACTGTTCCGAAGGTCACGGTCATTCTGAGGAAATGTTATGGGGGAGCCTATCTAGCCATGTGCGGGAAGGACCTTGGCGCCGATCGCGTGTTTGCGTGGCCGACCGCGGAAGTGGCCGTCATGGGCGCCGAAGGGGCTGCCGAAATCGTCTTCCGAAAGGAGATTCAAGAGGCAGAGGATAAAGCGGCCAAACGGAAGGAACTCGTGGAGAGGTACCGCGACGTGTTCTCCAACCCGTATGTGGCGGCCGGCCGGCGTCTGGTAGACGCCGTGATCGAGCCGTCGTTGACCAGGCGGCACGTGGCGCAGGCGCTGGAGTATTTGCACACGAAACGGGAACTCCGCCCGGCGAAGAAGCACGGACTGATGCCGCTCTAGAAAGACGCAAGCCAATGACTGAAACGATTCCTGCCGAAATTCAAAGCACGCTCGAGGAGATTTTGTCGCAAATGACCCGTCTCACGGAGCGGGTCGCTCGCTTAGAGGGGCAAACCGCAACGGCCATGGAGCAGGCGAAAGCCGTTAACGGCCGCGATCAGCCCGTGGCTGCACCGGTGAAGGCCGTCTCGCCGGTCGCCGCCGAAGCCGGCATATCCGAAGAGGAACTAATGGCCATTTCCGCCGCAGTTGCGGCCTATATGGGAGTACGCGCGCACATTCGACAGATCAGGGTAATCCACTCCAACGGGGCCTGGGCTCAGCAAGGCCGGGTCAGCGTTCAAGCGTCGCACCGCCTGCTCTATTAGGAAAACTAGTGAAACTGAAGATCACGATCGATAACAAGACCTACGAAGTGGACGTCGAGGCCTCAGAGCCCGAAACGCAAGCGCGGCCACAGCCTCACGCTCGATCGGTGACGCCCTCTACGGTGCGCGCGCCGGCCTCGGTTGCACCGTCGACGTCCGCACCCAAAGACAGCAGCCCACTGGCTGAAGAGAAGTTATGCCGAAGTCCGGTCTCGGGCATTGTGGTTCGGGTCGCCGCGCAGGTTGGGCAAACGCTGCAAGTGGGTGACGTCCTGCTGGTTTTGGAAGCGATGAAGATGGAGACCAGCGTTACTGCCCCGGGGGCGGGAACCGTGGCGGCCATCAAGGTGAACGCCGGAGAGAGCGTTCAAGCAGGTCAGATTCTGGTGGAGTTTCAGTAAATGAGTGAAGCAGAACAAGTACCGGGCTTTCTGTTTTTTGACCATGTGGCGATTTCCGTAAAGCCCGGCGAACTCGAATCGCATGTGAAAGCCTATCAGGCGATGGGCTTCAAAGAAATACATCGCGAAGAAGTCCTGGGAACGGACCAGGTCCGTGAAGTGCTGCTGCAGGTGGGCGCTGGCCCCAACCTGGTGCAGCTCCTGGAGCCGCTGGGCCCCGAATCGCCGGTGGCGAAACAATTGGAAAAGAATGGCGGGCGAGGCGGACTGGCGCACGTGGCCTTGCGTGTAGCTGATATTCAGAAAGCTTTCGATTACCTGAAGCAAAATGGCTTCAAGATCATCGATGCGGCGCCACGCAACGGTTCACGCGGCACGACAGTGTTCTTCGTGCATCCGAAGACTACCGAGGCAGCTGCGTTCGGATACCTGCTTGAGGTGGTCCAAGAGGGTGCTCATGCCTGATGAACTGGGCGGTTCGGAGATCCTCACACTGAGCCAGGATTTTCCGCCCGTGCCCACCGCCGAGTGGGAAGCGGCGATTCGGAAAGACCTGAAAGGCGCTGATTACGAGAAAAAGCTGGTTTGGCACACGGACGAAGGTATTCCTGTTCGTCCCCACTACCGCAGCGAGAGCCTAGCGGGGCTGGAGGGCCAGACCGGATCACTTCCGGGCAGCTTCCCGTTCGTCCGCGGAAGCGGGGAGGCGTGGACCATTGAGCAGGACGCGACGCCGGCGCTCAATGCCATCCGGGCCGATTTAGTGCATGAGGCCGGGGCACAAGCCGTCGAGGAACTCGCGATCGCGCTGGCGGCCGGCGTTGAACGTCTGGCGCAAACCGATGTCGCCCGAACGGTCGACGAGGCGGCGCGGGGCATTCGATTCGTATTTGCTGTCGGGTCCAATTACTTTTTCGAGATCGCGAAGCTGCGTGCGGCACGGCTGTTGTGGGCGCAAGCCGTCGCCGCTTTTGATCCGGCCGAAATGGATTCCTGCCGAATGCATTTGCACGTACGTACGTCGCGGCTGAATAAGAGCGTTTGCGATCCGTACACCAACCTTCTGCGTGTCACAACGGAGGCCATGTCGGCGGCTATCGGCGGATGCGACACGCTCACGGTTGAGCCCTTCGGATTCGATGCCCACCTGGCCCTGAATCTGCAGCGCATCCTCGCCGAGGAAGCCCACCTGAATGCGGTAGCGGACCCGGCCGGTGGTTCGTACTACATCGAGGCGCTGACCGATGCCCTGGCCCGGGAAGCGTGGAAGCTCTTCCAGAAAATTGAGCGCGAGGGCGGATATACCGAAGCACTGGCGTCTGGGTTACTGGCTACCTTGGTTTCGAAGACCCGCGCGGCCCGCGAAAAGGCGATTTCTTCGCGACGGCGGACGCTCGTCGGGGTCAATAACTATCCCAACCTCGATGAGCGGGATACTGAGCCGCCGCCGGCATTCGACGACGCCTCCGCACCGTTTCCAGCATTCCGGTTAGCCGAGCCGTTTGAGAAGATTCGTGAACGAACCGCACGGCATGCCCGCCACACGGGACGCGTCCCCCAGGTCCTGCTTCTGAAGCGCGGCGATTTGAAGATGCGAATGGCGCGCGCTCAGTTCGCTTTGAATTTCTTTGGATGCGCGGGCTTTGAGATTACGGACTCCGAAGACGATGCCGGAGCCAAGGCGGACTTGATTGTTCTGTGCAGCTCCGATGCGGAGTACCTGCCCTTCGCGCAGGACGTGTGTGGCCGCGTCACGGTGCCAGTGATCGTCGCGGGAAATCCCAAGGATCAGATCGATGCCCTGACGGCGGCGGGTGTACAAGGCTTTGTACACCTGATGAGTGACGGCGTGGAGACCCTGACCCATTGGCAGAACCGGCTCGGGATGAAGGATTAACGAATGAAACCGGACTTCTCCAAAATCGAGTTTCAACTACCCCTCGCACCGGCGAGCACGCCTGACAACGCGGACAACGCCTCGCCGTGGATGACCCACGAGCGAATTCCCATCAAGCGCTATTACACTGCAGACGACCTGTATGCGATGGAGCACTTGGAATATGCCGCCGGTGTTCCGCCATTCCTGCGCGGGCCGTATTCGAGCATGTACGCGATGCAGCCGTGGACCATCCGTCAGTACGCGGGCTTTTCCACTGCGGAAGAGTCGAACGCTTTCTACCGGCGCAATCTCGCGGCGGGTCAGAAAGGCCTATCAGTAGCCTTCGACCTGGCCACGCATCGCGGCTACGATTCAGACAACGAGCGAGTACTCGGAGACGTCGGTAAAGCAGGCGTGGCCATTGACTCCATAGAAGATATGAAGATCCTCTTCAGCCAGATCCCGCTGGACCAGATGTCGGTTTCGATGACCATGAACGGGGCCGTCCTGCCGATCATGGCGTTCTACATCGTCGCGGGCGAGGAGCAGGGCGTTGCTCCGCAGAAACTGAGTGGAACCATTCAGAACGACATTCTGAAAGAGTTCATGGTCCGGAACACGTACATCTATCCGCCGGGCCCCTCGATGCGGATCATCGGCGACATCTTCCGGTATTGCTCGGCGAACATGCCGAAGTTCAACTGCATCTCGATTAGCGGCTATCACATGCAGGAGGCGGGTGCGTCCGCCGATATCGAACTTGGCTACACGCTGGCCGATGGGTTGGAATATATTCGAACGGGCATCAACGCGGGCCTGGATATTGACGAATTCGCACCGCGCCTGAGCTTCTTCTGGGCGATCGGCATGAATCATTTCATGGAGATCGCGAAGCTACGCGCCGCACGCGTGCTTTGGGCCAGGCTGATTAAGGGGTTCAATCCGAAGAATCCGAAATCGATGGCGTTGCGCACACACTCGCAGACATCCGGATGGAGCCTCACGGCGCAGGATGTGTTCAACAACGTACCGCGCACATGCGTCGAAGCACTGGCCGCAGTGCTGGGCGGTACGCAGTCGCTGCACACAAATGCCCTCGACGAAGCGATTGCGCTACCGAGCGATTTCTCGGCGCGGATTGCTCGCGACACCCAGATCTACCTGCAGGAAGAGACGGGCATCACCCGCGTGGTGGATCCTTGGGCGGGAAGTTATTACGTGGAGAGCCTGACCCATGAGCTTATGCACAAGGCGTGGCAGCACATTCAGGAGATTGAAGCGCTGGGAGGAATGACCAAGGCGATTGAAACCGGCATTCCGAAAATGCGGATTGAAGAAACGGCGGCACGCCGGCAGGCGCAGATTGACTCCGGACGGGAAACGATCGTTGGCGTCAACAAGTACCGGCTCGCGCGGGAAGAAGCCCTGGAGGTCCGCGAAGTAGATAACCAGGCCGTGCGCGAATCGCAAATTCGGCGGCTGGAAGAGATACGGCGCAAACGCGATCCGCATGCCGTGCAGCGCGCGCTGGATGCTTTGGCCGAGAGCGCGCAGACTGGGTCAGGCAATTTGTTGGAATTGGCCGTCAATGCAGCTCGCGTTCGCGCGACTTTGGGAGAGATCTCCTGGGCGCTGGAAAAAGTGTTTACCCGTTATCGGGCAGTGAGCCGTACCATATCAGGTGTGTATTCGTCAGAGAGTAAAGGCGATCCCGAATTCAAGAAGGCGCACGCGATGGCGCAGGAATTCTCCACACTCGAGGGACGCCGGCCGCGCATCTTGGTTGCCAAGATGGGTCAGGACGGGCACGACCGTGGTGCGAAGGTGATTGCGACGGCCTTTGCCGACCTGGGTTTCGACGTCGACGTGGGGCCGCTGTTTCAGACACCGCGCGAAGCTGCAGCCATGGCGGTGGAGAATGATGTCCACGTCTTGGGCATCTCGACACTGGCGGGTGGGCATAAGACGCTGGTGCCGGAAGTGATCGGGGAATTGAAGCGTCTCGAGCGTCCGGACATTCTGGTTTTCGTTGGTGGAGTGATCCCTCCGCAGGACTACGATTTCCTGTACCAAGCGGGAGCCGCAGGCGTGTTTGGTCCAGGCTCGGTGATTCCGGTTTGCGCGCAAGGCATCCTCAGCGCATTGATGAGAAGCATTCGTGCCTAGCTCTTTTCCCGGAGCGCGAACCGGCCGCGGACGGCTTTCGCTCCAGCGCTATGTTGAGGGGATTTTGGGCGGGGACCGGATGGTGCTCGCTCGTGCGATCACGTTGATTGAAAGCCGTTTGCCCGCGGATGGCGAGTTAGCCGCCCATCTACTGGATTCCATCTTGCCGCATACCGGTAAGTCGCGGCGGGTTGGTATCTCAGGCGTACCGGGAGTCGGTAAGAGTACCTTCATTGACACATTAGGGATGCATGTTGTCCGCGAGCGCGGCGAACGTGTGGCCGTGCTGAGCGTAGATCCGTCGAGCCCGGTCTCCGGCGGCAGCATTCTGGGCGACAAGACGCGTATGGAGCGGCTTTCGCTCGAGGAGCGCGCGTTCATTCGTCCTTCGCCGACTGGCGGGCACCTGGGCGGTGTAGCGCGCCGGACTCGCGAAACCATTCTGCTCTGCGAAGCGGCCGGATACGGGAATATCTTCATCGAGACGGTCGGTGTCGGACAATCCGAGACCGCCGTGCGTTCGATGTCGGACTTCTTCCTGTTGTTGATGCTGGCTGGGGCGGGCGATGAGCTGCAAGGTATCAAGCGCGGCATCATCGAGATGATCGATGGTATGGCGATCAACAAGGCGGACGGCGACAACCAGGCGAAGGCCGAACGCGCCCGCGCCGAATACACCAGCGCCCTGCACCTTTTCCCCGCGTCCGGCGATGGCTGGACCCCGCGCGTACTGACTTGTTCGGCTTTGAACAATACGGGCGTCGTCGAGATCTGGGAGATGGTGCTGGAACACGAGGCCCAACTCCAAGCGACCGGCAAAATCACGGAACGCCGCACCCACCAAGCCCTGCAGTGGATGGACGACCTGGTCTCCATGGGGCTCGAAGAATTGTTTTGCGCTGACCCTGCCATCGCGGAACGCCTGCCGGCGCTTCGCCGCGACGTTCGTCTGGGGCACGTCACTCCCTTCGGGGCAAGCCGCGAACTGCTAGCTCTTTTTCATCCTAAAGATAGGTAGATATTTTCATGTCATTGCCGTTTCCAATTCTGACCGCGGACGAAGCAGCGTTGTTCATCCGCCATGGTCAAACCGTCGGTTTCAGCGGTTTCACACCAGCGGGGGCAGCGAAGGCCATTCCGTTCGCCATCGCGAAGCGCGCCGACGAAATGCACGCCGCTGGCCGCGATTTTCAAATCGGTGTTCTCACCGGCGCCTCGACCGGCCCCTCGCTCGACGGTGCGCTTGCCAAAGCCAGTGCCATTAGTTTTCGCACCCCCTACCAGTCGGACCCCGGGCTGCGCGCGCAGATCAACGCGGGCACCACGCGCTTCGTGGATATGCACCTATCGCTGCTTCCGCAGGTGGTTCGATACGGATTTCTAGGGCCCGTTCACTGGGCCGTGGTCGAGGCGTGCGACGTTACCGCGGGCGGCGGCATCGTGCTTTCGACCTCGGTAGGCGCCACACCGACCTTCCTGAACCAAGCCAGCAAGGTGCTGATTGAGCTGAATCGCAGACAGCCACCCACTCTGCTCGGCATGCACGACATTTACGAGCCGCGAGACCCTCCGAACCGCAAAGAGATCCCGATCTATCACACGACCGATCGTATTGGCGCTCCGCTGGTGACGGTTCCGCCGTCGAAAATAATCGGCATAGTTGAGACCGATCTTGACGATGAATGCGGTTCGTTTACAGAGGCGACAACGGTTACGGAGCAGATTGGGCAGAACGTCGCCGACTTTCTCGCCGACGACATGCTCGCGGGCAGGATTCCCCGCGCCTTTCTCCCGCTCCAGTCCGGTGTCGGAGACGTTGCGAACTGCGTCCTCGCCGCACTCGGGGAGCAGACCGTCATCCCCGCCTTCGAGATGTACACCGAAGTGCTGCAGGATTCCGTGGTGAAGCTGCTGGATTCGGGACGGTGCCGGTTTGCGTCGACATGTGCGCTGACACTCAGCCCGGAAGCCATGCGGCATGTTACTTCGAACATCGACTATTTCCGATCCAGGATTCTAATGCGCCCGCAGGAGATCACGAATCATCCGGAGGTGGTGCGCCGGCTGGGCATTATCTCCATGAACACTGCCATTGAGGTGGATCTGTTCGGCAACGTCAACTCAACCCACGTGCTGGGCCGCCAGATGATGAACGGCATAGGCGGATCGGGGGATTTCACGCGAAACGCGTATCTTTCGATCTTCACCTGTCCTTCGACCGCGAAGGGCGGCAAGATCTCGACCATCGTGCCGCTGGTAACGCACATGGATCACAGCGAGCACTCGGTGCAGGTGGTGATTACCGAGCAGGGAGTAGCAGACCTGCGCGGGTTAGACCCACATACCCGCGCCAAGCTGATCATCAACAATTGCGCCCACCCCGAGTATCGACCCCAGTTGTTCGAGTACCTCGAACTGGTGAAACAAGGTCATTCGCCACAATCGCTCTCGCTAGCCTTCGCCATGCACCGCCAGTATGCCCGTGACGGCGATATGCGCAACATCGTTTGGGAAGACTGGCGCAAAGAGCAGAACGAACTGGTTAGCTGACGAGTCGCAACGATCCGGAATCCGAGGTCGGTGATCAAACGTACTTCCGCTGGAGCATCTCCGCTGCCGTCTCGTCGAGCAAATCTGCCCGGCGGACGTCTTCGAAGCGGCCCATCAGGTCGTCTACTCGCAGGCGCCGCTTTTCCGAGCCCTGGAAGTCGTGAAGGACTTGCCCGCGATGCATCATGATGAGCCGGTCGCCTAGGTTTACCGCCTGGTGCATGGAGTGAGTCACCATCAGCGTTGTGAGCTTATCGCGCTGGATGATTTGGTCGCTCAACTGGATAACCTGGTCCGCGCTCTTTGGATCGAGCGCCGCGGTGTGCTCGTCCAGGAGTAACAGCTTGGGCTTGAGCCAAGTCGCCATGAGTAACGTCAGCGCCTGGCGCTGGCCTCCGGAAAGACTTCCGATAATGTTGTCGAGACGATTCTCCAAGCCCATGCCAAGGGCGTGCACCGTATGTTGCATCTGCTGGTTGAGTTGCGCATTGAGAGCCCAACCGAGACCGCGACGCAAACCGCGCCGTGCCGCCAAGGCCAGGTTTTCGGCGATCGACAGATTGGGCGCGGTGCCGCTGAACGGGTTCTGAAACACGCGGCCGATCATCGACGCGCGGCGGTGCTCCGGCCAACGGGTTACGTTCTGGCCGCCTAGGGTAATGGTTCCGGAATCAACGAAGAATGTGCCGGCGACCGCATTCAAGAGGGTCGATTTCCCCGAGCCGTTGGTTCCGATAATAACGACGAACGAACCCTCGTCGAGCTTCAGGTTCACACCCTGCAGCGAGCGTACTTCGTTCGGAGTTCCCGGGTTGAAGGTCTTACGAATTGCCTGGACGTCAAGCATGGGAGGCTTTCCTCTCCTTCGCTTTTTCTAGAAGCGCCGGCAGAATCAGCGCCAGTAGCACGAAAACGGCCGTGATCAGTTTCAAGTCATTCGGATCAAGGCCCCATCGCAAAGCGATGGCCACCAGCAGCCGGAACAGCACGGAGCCCATCACGGCCCCGGTAATCAGCAATCCCAGCTGCTTCACGCCCACCAGCGCTTCGCCGATAATGACGCTCGCCAAGCCCCAAACCATCATTCCGATCCCCATTTGCACATCGGAGAAGCCCTGGTACTGCGACAACAAAGCTCCTGCCAGCGCGATCAGTCCATTGGAGATCGCCAGGCCAAGCACCATCATGTTCCCGTCGCTGACGCCCAAAGCCCGGATCATCTGGCTGTTATCGCCCGTGGCGCGTATGGCCGTGCCCAGATCGGTGCGTAAGAAGACGTAGAGAACCACACCGACGGCCACCGCGATCGCCAATGACAACAGAAGTACGGCAGCATCACGCGAACTGATCTCCCATCCCCCGACGCTGAGTTCCGTTCGACCCGGGAGGACACTGGCGAGGACGCTCTCAGCTTCCGTGACAAAGGTTCTGGTAGAAAGGAGGGGAATATTGCTGCGGCCCATGACATGGAGATTGATGGAATAGAGCGCGGTCATGACCAGGATTCCGGAAAGCAGTCCATTGATTTTGAAGCGAGTGTGGAGCACTCCGGTGGTGGCGCCCGCGAGGGAGCCGGCTAAAACGGCAAGCATAGTGGCGACACAGGGATTGACGCCGCGCGCCAGGAAGACCGCTGCGACGGCCGCACCCAGCGTGATGGAGCCCTCCGCCGTGATATCGGGAAAGGAAAAAACGCGGAAGCTGATGAACACGCCAAAGGCGAGCAGGGAGAGGATCAGTCCGATGGTAACCGCGCTAACCAGCAGACTCATGCGCGATCCTCCTTGGCATCGGCGATGGGAGCAACCCAGCAAGCTCCACGCACAAACTCGCTCTCCGCAGCGCCGCTAAACTCGCGGTCGTCGCCGATCAAGTGCATCAGTCCCAGCAGAGTTTCTCCTTCAAACAGCGAACGCACCGTCTTCTTGAGGTCTATCAGGCCATGTTGTAAGGGACGATAGGAGAACGGGGCGGCGTGATAGTGGCCCGATACCGAGCCATCCAACGGCCGCAACAAGCTGCGCAGTCCTTCACCGGGTGCTTTCGATACAACTCCCACCACCAGCGCCAGCGCGCGCGTGTACGCCCGCTCCGTGGTGAACGACAGCCAATTGCGAATTCCAGGATGGGCGAAGAAGCTCGTGCCCGCGGTGCCATTCACGGGCGGTTTTCGCAAGCTGGCGCCCACCAGCCCGGCCGACTCCGCCACCATCACCACGCAGGCTGAATCGGCCCCGGCGACTTCGAGCGCGGTTGTCGCGAGCTCCGACAAGCCAACTGTGATCGCCCCCGGTTTTGCTTCAAAGCGCGCGAGTGACGCGAATGACCCTTCGCAGACCAGCCCGTACAGAACTTGCAGCTCTGGAACGAGAGTACCCTCGCTGAGCAGATAGTCGGGGACATTCGAGCCATCGGATGGCTGATACGCGGCGGCTCCTGCGACGGAGAGGAACTCGCCGAAGCGTTCCTTGCATTCGACGAAGCCGCCCCCGAAAGCGCCGAGTCCTAAGGCAACCTTGGATTCGGGGAACAGCTCGGTCCGGCAGTTATTCTCGCTGAAGCCACAGCTTGCGAGGAGATTCGCATCGCCCATAACGCGGCACTTCATCACGTCAGAGACCTGCAACTGAAAGACCTCGAACGTCGCGCTCTCGCGATCAAGGTGCTGCGCGGAATTCGTCTTGGCTTGCTGCTTCGCCGGCGTTGGAATAGACGTCAGCGTTGTGAGCAAGCCCATCATGTCCAGAGTCTTGCTGACAAAGGGCGACGGTTCGCTGATAACGAACACACCTTCAATCGCCTCCAGCTTCTTATAGAACATGACCAGAACGCGGATGCCCATCGAACTGATGTAAACGGTTTCACTGAGGTTGAGGCGGATGCGGTCGTGGCCCTGTCGCATGATCTCTTCGAGAGTCTTTGAAAGATGGTCTGCCCAGTAGCCGTCCAGGCGGCCCTTCGGCAACACTTCCATGAATTCTCCGACGCGCTCCGAGGTGATTTCCATAAGTTATTCCTTCATCGCTTTTCCCGAGCGTTTCGGCAGATCCTCGTCGTGAAGAGCGGCCTGCTTCTTCTGCTTTTTGTCGTGCTTCCCGTTTTGATCGATAACTAACGCTGCGCTGTCCAACACATCCTGCGGGAGTCTCCAGGGGTCGCGAAGGCCAATCAAGGCAGTTGGGTTTACCGCCAGCTTCCCCGGAACCGCGTTGAGCACCGGGATTGTGGCTGGGTCAGTACCGCTGAGAACGTTGGCGGCCAGATCGCCGACCAATCTCCCCACCCCGTAAAAGTCTGCGCCAAGGTCGAACAGTGTGCCTTTCGTCACGGTGGGAGGAATGATAGAGAACGCGGGGATATGGCCCTTCCTGGCAGCCGCGACAACCGAATCCGCCGCGACCAACACCGTCACGTCGCCACTGATCCACAACGCCTCAGCGCCCCGGGAAACCAAAGAGTTGGCTGCTTCGCCTACGTTCGACGAGTTCTCAGCGTTCGCTTCAAGCAGTTCGATGCCAAGCTTGGCGGCGGCAGCGCGCGCGAGCCTGGTGTAGGTCTGAGAATTCGACTCGGCAACGTTCCAGACCAGTCCAACGCGCTTAAGATTTGGGTACAAGGTTTTCGCTAGCTTGAACGCGGCCTCGACGGAAACCAGGCTGCCGATGCCGGTCATGTATTTCGGATGATCCAGCGGATGGGCGGCATCGAGCCCAACGCCGGAGGTAAACGGGTCGGTCACGATCCCAAACACGTGTATCCGTTTGCCCGCTCGATTCGCGTTCGCGACCGTCTGAAGAGATGGCGTGCTGGCGGTCAGAATCAAGTCGTAGCCGCCATCCACGATCTGCTTGGCGATGGCGTTGCCTGTCGCGATGTCGTTTTCCGCGTTGAAGCGCTGGAGAGAGATCGTTTTGCCATTCACGAAACCGCGGTCGGCAAGTGCGTCTACGTACCCCTGCACGCCTTCATCGAGCGAGGATTGCGAAGCCTGCTGGAGCAAGGCGACGCGCTTCAGCGTCCCCGCGTTACGGCGCTGGCTCCAGTCTGAGATCAGAAGGATTGCGGCTGCGGCCCCGATCAGAAGGAAGCCCAGAATTAAATGCCGTAACGAGCGGAAAGTGCTCACGCCGCAAGTCCCGGACTGCGCAGCAGTTTCATCAGTCGAGACTCAGTCTCAAACATTTTCATCATTCGCGCATGTTACCCGCTTCTCCATTCGGAGCCGGTTTCGATTTCCCTCGCGGACATAGTCGACCCGGTCCATCAGCTTTCGAACCATATAGATGCCGAGGCCGCCGATCCGGCGTTCCCCCAAAGGTGCGGTCACATCCACGTCCGGTGCTTCCAATGGATTGAACGGAATCCCCCCGTCCTCGACAGTTAAGCACACGATGCCATTCTCAAATGTAAGTTCCACCTGGATCTCGTGCTCACCCGGATCCCGAAAGCCATGCGTTAGTACGTTCGTGAAGGCTTCTTCGAGCGCTAGGTTGAGATCCAGAACTGCGCCTTCGTCTAACTGGTTCGCGGTCCAAAATGCGGTGAGAAACTTATTCAAACGCTCCAGATCTGCAAGATCGTTTCGGACGTCGATTGCCGCTTTTGTGTTCATCCGAAAGAGCGAGTTGCCAGCGCGCTGCTGTTATCTTTTTCTGACATAGGAATTCCCCGGCGGCCAGTTGGTTTGTGACTCGGTTGCGTTACTGTAGCACGAAGAAGCAAGATCCCCATCCGCGCCCTCCTACACCGACTTCGCAATATCAACCAAGTCGCTGAACAAGCCGTACGCGGTTTGCTCTACACCGGGCGAGATGCTTACAGTCCCCACCGTGCCCATCAGGTCGGTATGAAACAGCAGCAGGTTCGAGGTGCCCTGAATGGTAGCCAGCATGTCCGTCTGGATTAATACTTCTGGCGACACGCGCAAGGACACGGAACCGTCATCACGGCGTTCCGCGCGGCTTACCAGCATCACGGTTTTTCCTTCGCTCACCAGCCGGACCGCTTCGTCCGTCGTCAGATCGGCGATTCCTTTTCGCGCAACGTCTTGTGGCCTAGTCGAGGCATCCATCAGCACGTTCGCCAAGGCGGCTGTCTTGGCCGCCGAGTCCCAGCCGTCGATGTCGAACGAGGCCTCGGCTTCGGCAATTCCAAGCCGCTGCGCTTCCGCGATCCCTTCCTGCATGGAGAGCCCGCGTTGCATGGCCGCCACCACCAGCTTCGAGGTCGAGTTCAGAACGCCCGTGAATCCCTGAATCCGAATGCCCGGCAGGGAATTGCGAACCAGATTGAACACCGGAGCGCCGTCCATCACCGTGGATTCGAATCGAAACTCCGCTTGCGCCCGCTTCGCTTCCTCGCGCAGTGCCGCATAAGCATGTGCAATCGGTCCTTTATTCGCGGTAATGACGTGGATGCCGCGCGCAAATGCAGCCCGGATGTGTGAGATCGCCGGCTCGCCATCCACCGGGTTTAGTGCGGTGATCTCAATCGCGACATCGGGGCGCGCGCGATCCAAGAAATCAGCAACGCTTTTCGCCGCTTCCCCAAACACCGGCGTCACCGGCAGGCGCTTTCGGTCGTAAGCAGTGCCGTGATGGGCCGTGTGGATGCCCACAATTGGAAATGGGTACTGCGCGCGCTGCTGCTCCAGCAATCGCGCAAAAGCCCGGCCTACGTTTCCGAACCCAATCAGTGCGACTCTCAAGAATCGAGCTTACCAATTGCCTGGCGCAATTCCGCCTGCAGCGGATCCAGCTTCTGCGTGCTACGCCACGCCGTGCTTATACAGCGTCACCTGCTGGACAGGCAGATCGGCGCCGTCCAGCACGTTTGCCGGCATCGCCAGCGCCCAGGAAAGCGCCACCGCAGTTGCACAACTCCGTCGGAGGGGGCGATTCCGTCGTTCCGAAACAGATTTCATAAGAGGCTCCTTCGTGAGCATGCCTGCTGCATTAGAAGTTGGCTCTATGCCTAAAAGTTCCACAAACTTAGGATGGGCGGTGTTTTACCTTTAGAGAAGCATGCCTGGCTTGACAGCGGCCTTGGCGTTCGTCAGACTTTAGGTTCTACGCTCCGGAGGGTTTAATCGATGAGAGTTGGCCTTTGCCTGCTGTTCTTTGCGGTCGCCGGGTTCTTACAGGCGCAGCAGGATTCCGGCACCCCGCAGCAAGCTGACGTGGGTCCTACCATCCTGAGCCCAATGGACATGCAAGTGCCAGCTCAGGTCGCTAGCGAAAGGGGCACTAACTCCTTCGACTACTTCTTCTCAGTTGACGGGTTCTTCAGTACTGGTGTTCCCGTCTACACCCAAACCTCGCAGGGCGGCTACGGAAACTCAGCAGGCTTTGACGCCGGTGGTGGACTCGATTTGCATCACAACTTCCGCCGTGGCACCGTATCGCTGCAGTACTTCGGCAGTTGGAACCAGTACTCGAATTCGAGCTACTACAGCGGCCTCAGGCAAGGGCTTAACTTTACCTTGACATATGCTCTAACCAGGCGTCTCTCGCTTTCCGCGCAACAAGGCATCGCAACGGCGCCCAACGGCACCGGTGCGTATCAGTTTTCAGAAAGTGGTATCGCGGCTTCCAATGGGCTTGCCGGCCAGAGTCGTGTTTACGTGACTGCGGGCACCCTCACCTACCAGCAAACGGCTCGGCTCAGCTACACTCTCGTCGGCGACTTTTATGCCACCCAGTACCGGCCTGTCAGCACCTACGATTCTTTGGGCGGTCTGGCTACCGGAAGCGTGAACTATCGGACCTCGAAGAAGGCGACCATTTCTTTCGCCTATTCCTTTTCGCACTTCACCTATTCGCAAAGCAGCGCCGATGTCTCAAATAACCAAAGCGTATACGGGACCTACGCTTACGCCTGGTCGCCGCGGACGCAATTCGCTATATCGGGCGGCGCTACATCGTCGGCCGTATCGCAAGGGTTTCTGCTTCCTACCACGCCGCCCCTGCTTGAAACAATCCACAGCACGACCACCTTCCCTTATTTCGCTGCACATATCTCGCATCAGGCCCGTCGGGTATCTGCATCCCTCCAGGCTTCGCAGAGTGCTTTGTCTGGAAACGGTTACATCGGTGCCTCCAAGGCACTGATGGTATCGGGTACGGTTGCCTATACGCCCTCGCCGAAATGGGCCCTCTCAGGCACTGTGGGTTACCAGTACTTAACGGCCTTGGGAACAATACAAACGACGAGCACTAACTCGAGTAATGGCTTTGGCAGCGTCGGCTTGAGCTATAAACTCAGCCGTCACTTCGGTTTGCACTCGAGCTTAAATTACTATGTCTACGACTATTACGGCAGCCTTGGCACTCAGCCAACCACCACGCTTTCCTTCGGCATCACATTCAACTCGGGTGATCGGCCGATAATTTTCTTCTAGCGGACCGTTTGCAGCCGGCATCTAGCACGTCATTGCGTCGTCTTCGCCCCAGCCAGCAAACGCTGAAGCCGGTCGGCGAAGTTTTCGCCTGATTCCGTGCTGAGAACCCGTTTCCGAACCGGCATCGAGTTCTCCACTTCATGCACCAGGCGCAGCAAGCTCTTAATATTCGACTCCACCAGCCGCGCGCTTCCGGGAACTTCCGGCTGCGGCAGATAGTGGGCATCCACGCCGAAGTCGATGCGGAGACCCTCCTGCTCCCGGATTGCTTCACCGGTGCCATTGTCGAACTCCCGGCCAAAGCAAGACAGAACGACGCGCACCGGTTTCAACGCCCAATCGCTTTCGTACTGCCAGAGATCCCACCAGCTCTCTAGCCTGTACGCGATGTCCTCGGCATCGTATTCATTCAAAATCGCCAGTACATCTTCTGCCTCGAATGGGCCGTTCAATGGCCGTTCCAGCAGTGGCGGTTCAATTGTATTTATCGCGTGAATCGACAAAGTGGTGAGGGGTTGCTCGCGCTGTGAAAAGGGAAACAGCCGCAACATCGTTTCGAAGTGGCGTCGGAGCGCATCGCTTTTGCCGGGCTCCAGCCAAATTGCCAGCGATAATTGATCGGTCACACCAACATTATCGCTGCCGATGCTCGGCCAACCGACGCCTTTCGAACATTTTCTACTCAATCTGTTTTGTTGCGATACTAGAAGCAGACCCACCCGCTCTCGGAGCGAACCGGCGACCAATACAATGCTGACAGACCTCGTGCAGATCAAGCGCCTCGGCGAAAAACAGCGCGAGGAGAACCAGCGGTTCCGCGCATGGATGCGGCGTCACAACTTCGTGGAGCGCCGGTTCAAAGCCATTGCCCAGGACGTAGAGGCCGCCATCGACTGCACCGCTTGCGCCAACTGTTGCCGGGTAGCAACCACACAGCTCACGGATCGGGATGTCGATCGCATTTCCCACAACCTCGGCATGAAGAAGCAACAGTTCCTGCGCGATTACACCACGAAATCGGAGGAGGAAGGGCTCATCCTCAAGCGCACTGAGCAGAGGTGCGTTTTCCTGGAAGGTAATCTCTGCTCCATTTACGAGTTTCGGCCCGGCACCTGCGAATTGTTCCCGCACCTGGTGAAGGGCAGCGGCTCGATGCTTAGCCGCATGTGGCACATGGCTGATCGCGCCGTTTATTGCCCCATCGTTTACAACAGTTTGGAAAAGTTCAAAGAGGAGACGTCGTTCAAGAAATGACAGCCAAGAAATGACCAGCGCCTGGATTGTCCTCATCGCTGCCTTGGTCGCCGCCCTGTGTTTTGCCGTCTACGCTTACGCACAAACCGCCCGTTGGCGAAGCGAAGCCGCGCGTGCTCAGGCCGAGGCCGACCGGGCGCAAGCAGATGCTGCGCGCCTCCAGGCTCACCTCGACCGCCTTGTCGGCATCCGCGAGACCCTCGACCGGGATCTCGGCCAGACCCGCGTCAATGCCGCCCGCCTCCAAGCCGAGCTTGCGAAAACCGAGGAATTCGCGGCCGCACAGGTTGCCCTCCTCACCACGGCGCAGAAACAGCTTGAAGAGAAGTTTCGTTCGCTCGCAGCCGAGGCCCTCCAAGCCAACAGCCAAATGTTCCTGGACCGAACCCGCGATCAGTTGGAGGGTTTCGTCAAACCCGTCGGCGAAAGTTTACAACTCTTTCAGGACCGAGTTAACGAGCTGGAGAAGGCCCGTGTCGGTGCTTACGAGGGGATCCGCGCCCAGATTCAAGGTCTTTCCTCGGCGCAGAAGGATCTTCAGCAATCGACCGATCAACTGAAGGATGCACTTCGCAGCCCATCTCAACGCGGTCGTTGGGGAGAATTGCAGCTACGCAGCACCGTCGAACTCGCCGGTATGGTTGAGCATTGCGATTTCGTCCAGCAGGAGACCCTATTCGGCGACCGTGTTCGCAGGCCAGACATGATTGTTAAGCTTCCCAATGGCCGTCAGATAGCTGTTGATGCGAAAGTATCGCTTGATGCTTATTTGAAAGCCATGGAAGCGGAAGGCAGCCAGCGCGATGCATTTCTGAACGATCACGCCCGGCAAGTCAGAACGCACATCAAGATGCTTTCAGAAAAGGCCTATTGGGATGGCCTAGACGGCTCGCCGGAGATCGTGGTCGCCTTTCTGCCCCTCGAGTCCATCTACTCTGCCGCTCTGGAACGCGACCCCAGCCTCTTGAACTACGGCGTCGACCGGCACGTCCTGCTCGCCACACCCACCACCCTGATCGCTCTGTTGTTCGCCGTGGCATACGGCTGGCGCGAGCGGCAGCTTGCTCAGAACGCCGAAGAAATACGTGAGATTGGAAGCGCTTTGTATAAGAATCTATTGACGATGCATGGACGCATCGAGCGGCTCGGCTCCGCTCTTGGGACCGCCGTTAGCGCCTACAATGAGGCCGTTACATCGCTCGACGGCAGGGTGCTATCGAATGCTCGCAAGCTGCACGAACTCAAAGCGGGAACAGGTGAGGAGATTGAGCGTCTCGACACCCTGGATTTGCAGACCCGCGCCGTCAGCGCAGCGGACTGGGCGAATTCCGAGCCGGAAATTGTCCCTGTCAATCGATAGCCAAGTAGGTTTCTGTTTTAAATCAATGTCTCAGAGTTAATTATTGATCTGTTCGGTGATGGTAACCGGGGCATCCAAGCGAAAAGCAATCCGCGTCTCCACAGGCACGACAGTCGGCTTTCCACCCGTCGCCGCCGCTACACCGGTTCCAGCTGCGCCGCCGCCGGCTGCGCCGATTGCTGCACCCTTGCCGCCCCCCGCGATAGCGCCGATGATTGCGCCTAAGGCGGCGCCACCCCCGATCTTCTCGATATTGCCCGCCGTGTTCGAATCACCCTTCTTTTCCCATGGGCTGGTCTGAACGTGAACCGTCTGCCCGTCCGTCGTGTTGATCTCTGTCACCTGCAGTGACAGGTCCGAGGAGCCGCTCAGATGGCCGCCCTTCTGTGTCGAAACCACCTTTCCCACCACCTTCGATCCTCTATCCGCGATGATGAAGCCATTCAGGATGATAGGCTGATCGAGCGTGCCGCGAAATGAATCGCCCGCCACCTTCGTCTTGGTCGAAATCGTCTCGCCAAGCCGGACCATCAGGCTGGTTCCCGCCTCTATCGTTACGGTCTGTGGTTGTCGCGTCGGGCCTGGCGGAGCGGCGTCCTGGCGCATATCCGGCTGGCCGGCACGGTCCGCGGCCTGAGCGTTCTGAGACGGCACCGGCGGAACGTCCGGAAGGGGAGCATACTGCGGATGATCCTGTTGAGCGCTCTGGGGCTGCGCGCTGGGCGGTGGCGCACTCTGTGTGACCTGATCCTGGTTCTGCGGCGGCGGCGTATTACGTGCCATCGTCACTGGCTGCTTGGCCGTCCGGTCGCCGAAAGCGCTCGGATGACCTTTGTGTGCTGGAGGCTTCGTCTCGGGAGCGGTGACCGGCTGGTCAACCGGCTTGTCAGGCTGAGCCGCTAGGTCCGGTGCGGGTGTCGTCGGCGCCAAAGACGCCGGTGTTGAGCTCGGCTGAGTCCCCGGCACAGTCGCGTCAGACACCTGCGGCGCTGTCTTCGGCGCTAGGCTCTTTACAACCACCAGCGCGCCCGCCCCCGCCAAGACCAAGCCCGCCACAAAGGCGAAAGCAATTTTGGGCCAGATCGCCATTTCCTCGGATTCCTTCATATGTCTTCTAGTATTTCAATGGTTCTACTGGTAGAAACGTACCGAGTCCTGGCGCCGTTTCATGGCGGCACGTTAAAATGTTACAAGCTAACGGCTTGTCTCCCGCCGCGACGCGTGTACGCGGGTTCTGGTTTCAATGTCATCAAACGATTACAAGGTTTCCTTTCCGATCGGTTTCTCCATCGGCCCCCTGGCTGTGAAGCCGGCAACCGTGTTGGCCCCAATGGCCGGCGTCACCGACACTGTCTTCCGGCGTCTGATTCGCAACCAGGGCGGCTGCGGTCTGCTGATGACGGAGTTCACTAGTTCTCACGGCGTTGTTAGCACCCGCAAGGTGAAGAAGCACAATCGCAACTTCCGCTACCTCTACTTCCGCCCGGAAGAGCATCCCATCACCTGCCAGCTGTTCGGCTCCGATCCCGACGTTATAGCTGATGCTGCCAGGGTCTGCGAGGAACGCGGCTTCGACGTTGTCGACATCAACTTCGGTTGTCCGGTGAACAAAGTTGTGAAGTGCAATGGCGGGTCAGGGCTCCTGAGGGATTTGCCGCTCGTGGAAACTATCCTGCGCAAGGTTAAGGCGGCCATCTCCATCCCGCTCACCTGCAAATTTCGCGCCGGATGGAACGACCTAGAATTAGTCTACGTTCAGATGGCCCGCTTGGCAGAGGACTGTGGCCTCGCCGCCATTGCTCTGCACCCGCGAACTCGTGAACAGGGCTACAGCGGGCACGCCGATTGGACCCGCATCGCCGCCGCGAAAGACGCGGTTAAGATTCCGGTCATCGGCAATGGTGATATTCTCACTCCGGAAGATGCCGTTCGCATGCAGAATGAAACGAATTGCGACGCTGTCATGATAGGCCGTACTGCATCACAGAATCCCTGGATCTTTCGTCAGATCGATGAATACCTCCGCACCGGCCGGTACACGATTCCTCCCGATCGCGATCGCTACGAAATCATGAAGACCTACTACCAAATGCTCCAGGTAGAAGGCGAGTCGGATGCCGTCGGCAGGATGAAGCAGTTTGCTACGTACTTTACACACGGCGTCCGTAACGGTTCCAAGCTTCGTGTGGAAATCTACCGGTCCCACCAAGTCGCCGAAATCCTTTCGATCGTCGACCGCTTCTTCGCCGAACAACTCGACTTAAACGATCCAGACCGAAAACTGGAATCTGAGCTGGTCGGCGCCGGCCAGGCGCCCAAGTGGGACTGTTCAATGGTGAGCGACTAACTCGCCTTGACTGCGCCTTCCCGACCCCTTATCCCGTGAAACACGTTCAACTCATCACCGACGGTGCCTGTCTCGGCAACCCTGGCAAAGGCGGCTGGGCCTTTGTCCTTCGATTCAACGATCTCAAGCGAGAAGGCTACGGCTCGGAGCCCCACACCACCAACAACCGCATGGAACTCAGGGCCGCGATCGAAGGTCTGCGCCGTCTCAAAGAGCGCTGCTCGGTCGAAATTGTCACCGACTCACAATATGTGAAGAACGGTATGATGCAGTGGATCCAAGGCTGGAAACGCAATGGCTGGAAGACATCTAGCAAGCAGCCCGTCTTGAACAAGGAACTTTGGGAGTTCCTCGACGAACTTGTGTCTCAGCACGATGTGCGGTGGACTTGGACGAAAGGCCACGCCTCGCACGAAGATAATAACCGCTGCGACGAACTGGCGACACTCGCCGCGCGCGATCAGAGTCATAGCGATGTCCTTCGCTAAAGCCAGGATGCTCGCCGAATTCGCTAGGACGGCCCGTTTCGGCGGACCGCAGCGGATCTGTCTCTTTGGTGGTACGTTCGATCCGGTTCACAAAGCCCATCTCCGGATCGCGCTCGAGGCCCAGCAGCGCTTTCACCTTACGCGTATGCTGTTGATTCCGGCCGCCAATCCTCCGCACAAGACCGCTTCGCAACTAACTCCCTACGAGGAGCGCTTTGCGATGGTTGCTCTGGCCTGCAAAGGCCAGCCGATGCTAGAAGCCTCGCGGTTGGAGGAGGGAGATGGACACAATTTCTCCATCGACACCGTTGAGCGTATTCTCCCCACGCTCGCGCCGGGCGACATGCTCTACTTCTTGATCGGCTCGGATGCGTTTGAGGAAATTGAGACCTGGCATCGCTGGCAGGATCTCGTCCGGCTGGTGGATTTCATCGTCGTCACCCGGCAGGGGTATCAGGACAAGACCCCGCCCGGCGCGCGCATCCATCGCATCGACGGAATTGACCTTCCGGTTTCCAGCTCCGACATCCGCGCCCGTCTCGCTGCCGGTCAGACCACGCCGGAGCTTCCCTCGGCGGTTCGCCACTATATCGATTCCCACCACCTCTACGGGGCGATCCCAGCACCCGTCCGCCGCCGCAAACGTTAGCGTAATCCGGCACAGAACCGCGCGCGTCAGCAAAAGCGGACTTCGCTCTTTCAGAAGGTCTAGCACCACACTACTTCGCCACGAACCGCACAATACCCCATTTCTCGGGAACGTGCATGTTAATCACACCCTGAGGTGACCACACCCAGTTGTCCTCGGACCCCGGCAGCTTCTGATACTTCCCGTTGACCACTGTCACGCGCCACTCCACTCTCGAGAAATTGATCCGCCACGATTCGCCCACCGCCGGCCGTCCTTTCCCACTGCGCTCGGTAAAGGCGGTCCATGGGAAGGCCATCTCCACTGTCCACCCGCGATCCTTGTCCCCCGCATTGTTCAGCGTCCCATCAATCCAAACGGCGGTCTTTAGCCCTGGTATCTCCCAGCTATTGTCGGCTTGACCGTTCTGGTTGTATGGCTTTGGCAGGAATAGGTCCCACCCGGTGTTCAGCGCGTTGATCTCGAATTCGAAGTACTTCTTGGTGTCGTTGGTTGGGTTCAGGAACACTTCAAAGTCGTTGTCGCGGTAGATCACCGAATCGTGCTCCACCAGCGTCGCCCAAACATCCGGCTCTTCGAGTTCGGCGCCCACGTAGAGATACTGGTCGTCCCACAACAGCTTCATCCGCGTCTTGAAGCGCGGCTTAGGTATCTTCTCGCCCTGAATGTCGACAAACCAATCGGACCATGACGCGTCCTGCCACTCCGCCTTATTCAGGTGTCCATCGATCCGCAAAGGCGCACGAGCGCGCTTACATTCATAGTGCTTAGGAAGGTCGGGTGGCGCCTGTGCGGCACAGACTGTCGTCGTTAAAGCCGTTACAAGCAGCGCACGCTCGAGTAAACGCGGCATATAGAGTCGCCTCATCCTATCTTGACGGAAAGCCCCTTCGACTCATGGCTTAACTCGCTCCCTTTCGAGCTCATCAGGGGAAACGAAGCGCATCTGATGGCGGAAGTACTCTTCGGGATCTCGCCACCATTGTTCCAGCTCAAGATATTGCCCGTATTTCTCGAGCAGGATCTCAGGTGATTCGCTGACCTGTGCTGCCTTCGGCAGCGGTCTCGTGGCCCGCTCATTCGTCAGGCGCTGCAACTCCTTGATCATCCGCAGCGTGTTCTTTTCTATTTTTTCCAGAAACTTTACGCCGTCCAAATCATATCTTGTAAGCGGCCGATTTCCTGGAGCAGAGGTTTTGAAGTATGTCGCTTCCGATCGCGCGTGGCGGCGCAGCGACCAGATTTGTTGTCCCAGCCTCTCGACCAGCAGTGACGTGGCCAAGTCCACGGGTGGAAACTCGAGGGCCAGTTCGGCCAGCAAGGTGTAGTATTCGGCCTTCCGCTCGTTCCGCACAAGAAAACGCTCGACGTCCATCGGGGTGTGTGGCAGCGGGCATGTCGGCTGTCCGCTCCACTTGCCCTGAAACCGCCCTGCTGGGTCCAGCGGAATCCACTCGCCGTCGGAATCATTGTCCATGACGCACACGTCCCTCCGCTCATGAGCATCGCAGGCCGAAGGGTCATATGGCGAGCAAGCCTCGCCCTAAGTCATTGAAAACACTCAGCAAATAAATCTGCGCAGCGGAACTATGGCCCATGCCGACTTTGGGGCTTGTAAAACCCGGCATGAGCGTCGTCGCCACGACGTCGTTCTCCAGCAAGAAAACTCTTTGCCAAACGTTATGGGTCCTATATATACCTTGACAAGCATATACGCTTTGGAGTATATCAAAAGAGTGGAGTCTGTGTTCGAAATCATTGCGGAGCCGAACCGCCGCGCGATACTGAGCCTCCTGATCTCGTCCCAACAGTCGGTTGGAGAGATCGAGCGTCAGCTTCGTATGGCGCAACCGACCGTGTCAAAGCACCTGCGCGTGCTGCGCGAGGCCGGTTTCGTAGAATCCACGGTGGACGCACAGCGCCGCCTCTATCGGCTGAAGCCTGAACCACTTCAGGAGATCGATGCCTGGCTGGCTCCGTTCCGTCGGTTTTGGTCCGCTCACGTAGATGCGCTCGAACGCCACCTCGACCGCATGGATGAATCAACATCGGCAAAAAGGAAGACAAGGAGAAGACCCCGCGGCCCAAACCGCGGACGCGACAAAGGAGAAACGAAATGAAGATCAAATTGACCACCTTATACGTGGACGACCAAGACAAAGCCCTGCGCTTTTATACGGATGTACTGGGCTTTACCAAGAAGACGGATTTCAGTCAGGGCCCATTTCGCTGGCTGACCGTGGCATCACCCGAGGAGTCGGACGGCACGGAGCTGCAGCTAGCGCTGAATGACAACCCAGCGGCCAAAGCATATCAGCAAGCCATTTTTCAACAGCGCCAGCCCGCGGCCATGTTCTTCACGGACGACGTGAAGGGCGACTACGAGCGGATCAAGGCCCACGGCGCCGAGTTCACGATGACGCCCACCGACGTGCACTACGCGACCATTGCGAAGCTGAACGACACCTGCGGCAACCTCATTCAGCTCACCCAGCTGGCACGCTATTAAAGGCCAAGGAGAAGAAGGTGACCGATCGCGTGCAGTACGCGCCGGGTCCCGCCAGCGGGGCACAGATACGAAAGGACGGAGAAAAGTGGACGCTCGTTCTCGTAAGAGAACTGCGCCACCCTCCGGAAAGAGTTTGGCAGGCGCTAACCGACCCGGCGCATCTGCGCGAATGGGCGCCGTTCGACGCCGATGGGAGCCTGGGTACGGTTGGAACCACGGTGAAGCTCACCACGGTGGGAGCGCCCGCGCCGCACGTCACTGAAACAAGCGTGATGCGAGCCGACGTTCCCAAGTTGCTTGAGTACAACTGGGGTGACCACGATATGCGGTGGGAGCTCGAAACCTTGCGCGGCGGCACACGCCTGACGCTATGGACCAACATCGGTCGCCGCTTCATCGCAATGGGTGCTGCCGGGTGGCACATTTGTTTCGATGTTCTGGATCACCTTCTCAGCGGAACTCCCATCGGCCGCACCGTCGGCCCCGACGCTATGAAGTTCGGCGGCTGGCAGCGATTGAACGCCGAGTACGCAAGGCAGTTCGGTATTGAAACGCCCAACTTGTCGCCTAAGGCGGCTCAAGAGTGATGAATCAATATGAATCACAAAACAATGCACCAGCCACGTTCGCGGAGGCAACCATGAACAGGGCACTTTGGGCCGCACAAGTGTTGTGGGGCGTCTTCTTCAGCCTCAACGGTCTCGGCAAAGCCTGCTGGTACAACCCGGCCCTGTGGAACCAGGCGCTCCAGGAAGTGCCTTGGTTTTCCGCTGTGCCGCAGCACCTGCTCATCTTCATCGGGGTCTGTGAGTTTCTCGGAGGCATCGGCCTGATCCTACCGGCGATGACAGGAGTCAAACCGAAGCTCACGCCGTTTGCAGCCTTCGGCCTGACGCTGGTTATGATCCTCGCGGCAGTATTTCACATCGTGCGCGGTGAGTACACCTTTGTGCTCATCAATCTGGTGCTGGGAGGGGTCGCCGCGTTTATCGCGTGTGGACGGTTGTTCGTGGGGCCCATCGTGCCCTCGTCGATCAGCGCCTTCCGGTTCCTTAAAGGGCTCGCGGTTCTCGGCGCGCTGGTCCTCGTCGATTTTGCCCCGGTATGGTACATGTTGACACGCATCAGCTAGCGGAAGTGCCCTCGGCCGCATCGTTGGTGGTGAGGCGATGAAGTTCGGCGGCTGGCAGCGGCTGAACGCCGATTACACAAAGCAGTTCGGCGTTGAGACGGCCGCCCGCCTGAGTCGGCTCAAAAGCCGTGAATCGAGGCGGATCGCAGAGAACTCCCTCGATTACGCCACACGCCGAGGATGACCACATTGTACGCGCCCGCATTGCGCACGGCCTTGAGGAGCGAGGCCGTGTCGGCGACACTGCAGACGTTGCCCGTCGCGTTCGGAAAGAGCGCTGCTCAGTGATCGGCATCGTTGATGGAAGGCAAAACCGCGGATACCCGTCGCGTCTGGACTAGCGTTCGGTTCTGCCCAGCCGCGACAGGTGAGAACGGCCGCGATCAGAGAATGAGCCGGGAATCGTGGAGGATGTGCGTCTGATCGCCGCTCGAGCGAAGACCGTCAGTGGCTTCGCGAAAGACGAGCTGGAAAACGTGGAGAATCCTTGGGAGTTTGACCGTTTGGGTGGGGGATCAGACGTTCTTCGCAACACCAGGCGATTGCCTTCATCTGCCACGCGGCGTTGTGCATTCGTTCCGCATACAGCGAAAGAGAATGCGAAGATGCTGGTCACCGCCACCTCGGCCGGTGTCGAGAAGTTCTTTGAAGAAGCGCTCTATCCCGCCGTGGAAGGCGGGGAACATCCGCTTGTCACTGAGGCGTTGATGGCACGGATGATGGCAGCAGCCGCCCAGTACGGTCAGACCTCGTTCCGCCGGCGTAAAGTCAAAAACAGGCAAACACGAGAGCCGAAAATTCCACCGCCAGCCGTGGCCGATCTCGTCGCTCCTGCTGTGCTGCGAACTGAGTTACTTAATCGCCCTTATCCTCTGAACCGCCGTCGCCTTGCCGGTCGCCGGGTCGGCTGTTACCAGTACGCCGTGCAGTTCCACGCCGCCGCGCGCCGCTTCCATACGCGCCGGCAGGCCCGTTTGAAACCGTCGCAGGATGATGTCCTTGTCAATGCCAATCACGGAGTCGTAGGGCCCCGTCATGCCTGCATCGGTCTGATAGGCCATTCCCCCGGGCATCACTCGGGTGTCCGCTGTCGGTACATGGGTGTGCGTGCCCACCATGGCAGTAGCGCGCCCATCCAAATGCCAGCCCATCGCCATCTTCTCGCTCGTCAATTCCGCGTGGAAATCGACGAAACGGATCTTGATGTTGGCGTCCATCTCACTCAGGACCGCGTCGGCTTTCTGAAACGGGCAGTCGATGCTTGTCATGTGCGCCCGGCCTTGCAGATTCAGAACGGCATAGGGCGTGTCCCGCTTTGTTGTGCCGGTGAATAGACCTTTGCCCGGAAGAACGCTGGGATAGTTCGCCGGTCGCAATAACCGTGGCTGCCGGTCCAGGTAGTCGTAGATCTCTTTCTTGTCGAAGCTGTGATTCCCGCCGGTGAGC
This sequence comes from uncultured Acidobacteriaceae bacterium, assembly GCA_963771305.1. Lineage (GTDB taxonomy): Bacteria > Acidobacteriota > Terriglobia > Bryobacterales > Bryobacteraceae > CAJCIT01. The sequence continues at coordinate 115,938 of CAVYTS010000039.1, read as the reverse complement.
ACATCAATGCCCAGCGCCAGCAGTTCCTCAGCAATCGCCGGCGTAATGCCGAAGCCACCGGCGCTGTTCTCGCCGTTGGCAATCACCAGCTCTATATCGTGCTCGGCGACGAGGCCGGCCAGTTCTTCCGCCACGATGTGTCGCCCCGATGATGCGAAGATGTCGCCGACAAATAGAATTTTCATGGAGCACACGAAAAACGGTCTTTGCGAGAGCGTCCTTCTCGGCCTCCGTCCTTGACCCCTACAAAAGCAAGGGGGAACCCTCCGTGCGCCTTTAGGCTTCTCCGTGTGCAGAAACACCGGAGCTTGCTCACCAGCGCGAATTGAACGAGTCGGGCTCCAGACAAATTGAGTATCGGATCAATTAATGAGAGGCCAAGGGAACGCCCTCGCAAAGACCGCTTCAGAGGTCAGGATAGCAGCCAACTCGGCAGCGCCCAAATCAATCTGTTCAAGCTCAACCATCGGCCGCTTTTTCAGCTGCGCCGCGTGTCGCGAACCAAGCCATGCCCGGAGCCGCTAGCGTGGCGGCCAAGTACACCGCCCACAGTCCAATCGATAGTGCTGTGCTCAGCGCCTCCGGTTTGTTCACGGTCAGGCGCGAGAAGAGCGTACCCCACTCGTCCGCACCCGCTCGCCACAGGCTCCAGCCTCTCGGCATGCCATGCGGGGAATGAGCGGTCAGACCGGTATAGTACGGCAGTAGGTAGACGTGCATCGCGAATAAATCCAGTGCGGCAAAAAGTCCGGCCAGGGCTGGGAAGACGGTTGCCTTCCACCGCTCGCCCAGCCAAAATGCCAGTCCCCAGGGAACCAGCAAACACTCGGCGGCGGCCAAGGAGTAGAGATACCAGCCATTCGTGGCCGATTCATGAAGCACCACAAACGTGACCAGTGTGTGATACGCCAACGACGACAGGAGCCCAACTTCGAGCAACGTCAACATGCCCAAACGGTGGCGCGCGTCTGCAGCGACGTGGCTTCCACGCAGCCCCGATCGCCCGGACACCAATCCGATGGCGACGCCAGCCACCGCCATTGCAAACAGCGCACCCAGGACATGGTACATCCACGCTCTCACCGTTAAGAAACTCCACCCGCCGATGAAGATGTGGCTGAACAACAGTGCGTCCAGCGCCCGCCACCACTGGACGTCCGCCAGCGCCGCCAGCCGGTTCGGCATGGTCATATGCAGCATGGCGGCGTCGGTCTGTTCCCCAGACACACTCCCGGTCAGCAAGAAGTTACGGACGTACCACCAGCCCGCGAGGATCAGCGGCAATCCAAGAACCCGACACCCCTGCCTGGCGATCGCCGCTAAAGGTGCCTTTCTTGTAAGGCGCCACAGCATCCACAGCGCCAGTATGGCGGCGCACGAGAGGAAGTAGGCTTTGGTCAACAGGCCAGCGCTGAGCGCCAGCCCAGTCAGCCAAGCCGCCTTGCTTGAGGGTCCCAACCTTTCCAAGTCATCTCGTGCCAGCATTGCCGCTGCCAACGACAATGCCGATCCCACCGCGACGGCCATGCACTCGTTTCCGGCCCGGCTCACCGCCATCACCAGTCCGGGCATGCTCACGGCCAAGGCCGTAGCTCCGAGCGCCCGGCTGGCGCCTGCCACAGACAGGACCAGAAAGTACGTACAAGGCACGGCCACGGAGCCTAGCAGCATCCCCGCGACCCGGATCAGCATGACGCGATCTATCAGTGTCCAATCCCTGCAGATCCAATAGAGCGGGCTCATCGCCCAGTAGTAGAGCGGCGGTTGCTGTCTTTCGTAAATGAAAAGCCAGCGCGACTCGAGCCTCTCCTGCGTGGCCGGCCTTATCGCATGCACGCGTGCGCCGAGATTCGCCCGTTCGGCTGGGGAAAGCGCCCAGTAGCTTTCGTAATCCAGGCGAGACTTGCCATCCTGCAATTGCGGCAGCATGGCCCTCGGCAGCGGCAGCACGTCGAGCGATTCCGTGATGTCTTGCGGCACCGTATGTCTGTCTGTGATCAGACCCGACCCCGAAGCTACATGCTCCAGGTAGGCGAAGTGGGAATACTCGTCGAAGCCTTCCCACACCGGCGTCGACAACACATAGAAGAGCCCGCGCGCCACAAAACACAGCCACAAACCCAGCAGCAGGCGGTTCGCTTGTGTGCTCAGTATGGCTTTCCGCATAGCTCTACCATGCCATGTGAGTCAGCGTTCGTAGTATCTTGTAGCGGGCGGCCTGCTCTCTCACCCACACTTCGTAAGGGATTTGCAAACACATGAACCGTAAAACCATTGCACTCCTTCGCTGCTTGACTCTTTCTCTGTCGTTCGCGGCGACCTCGTCCGCACAAGCTCCGGCTGCCATTGACTTGGCTCGCATTGAGCAGGCGATCCAATCGCACAAGGATTTCATGGGCACGGTGCTCCTGGCGCGGGGCAACGATGTTCTATTCAATAAAGGCTACGGCTCGGCAAATCTGGAATGGGCCGTTCCCAACGCTCCTACCGTGAAGTTCCGACTCGGCTCCGTCACAAAGCAATTCACCGCGGCCTCGATTCTGCTGCTGCAAGAACGGGGCAAGCTCAACATTAACGATCTTGTGAAGAAGTACATACCGGACGCGCCTGCCGCGTGGGACAAGGTCACCATCTTCCACCTGCTCACCCACACCTCCGGCATACCCAGCTTTACCGGTTTCCCGGACTACGCATCCAGCGAAGGCACGCCCACCAATCCCGAAAAGCTGGTCGGGCGATTTCGTGATAAGCCGCTCGAGTTTGAGCCTGGCGAAAAGTGGAACTACAGCAACTCCGGTTACGTGCTGCTGGGCTATCTGCTCGAGAAGATCAGCGGCCAGACTTACAGCGACTTTGTTCAACAAAACATCTTCAAGCCGCTGGCGATGAACGATTCGGGCTATGACTCGAACTCTGAGATCATCCCGCGCCGTGCCTCCGGGTATGTGCCCGGACCGCACGGACCACACAATGCCGGCTACATTCACATGAGTATCCCGTTCTCAGCCGGCTCGCTGTATTCAACCACCGAAGACTTGCTGCGCTGGGAACAGGGGCTCTTCGGCGGCAAGATACTCACGCCCGCCTCACTCCAGAAGATGATCACGCCCTTCAAGAGCGACTACGCGCTCGGCGTCGAGGTCCAGACCGAGAATGGGCGACAGAAAATCTCCCACGGCGGCGGTATCGAAGGCTTTAATACATTCCTCGCCTATTACCCGGCCGACAAACTCACTGTCGTGGTTCTATCCAACATCAACGGAAGCGCGCCCGACGACATAGCCAGCAAGCTCGCTGCCATCGCCCATGGCGAGAAAGTGGTGTTGAGCACTGAACGCAAGGAAGTCACCGTCTCGCCTAAGCTCTTAGCCGATTATGTCGGCGCCTACCAACTTGCCCCCAGCGTCAGTATGGACATCACTCTCGAGGGCGGTCAGCTCATTACGCAGCTGACAGGCCAAGGCAAGGTGCCGCTTTTTGCCGAGTCCGATACTAAGTTCTTCCCGAAAGTCGTGGATGCGGAAATCGAGTTCTTCCGCGACGACAAAGGGGCCAAAGGGGCCGTTTCCTGTCTCGTGCTGCATCAAGGCGGCCGCGACACGAAGGCGCCTCGCACCGGGAATGTTGTTCCGAAGCCCGAACGCAAGGAAGTTACCGTGTCGCCCAAGTTATTGGCCGAGTATGTCGGCACTTACGAACTCGCGCCGAATTTCGATCTTGTTGTAACCCTGGAAGGAACTCAGCTGATGACCCAAGCCACCGGCCAGGAGAAGGTACCGGTGTTTGCCGAGTCCGACACCAAATTCTTTCTGAGGGTGGTCGACGCCCAGATCGAGTTCTTCCGCGATACCAAAGGCCTGGTCAGCTATCTGATGCTGCATCAAGGGGGCCAAGACATGAAAGCACCGCGAAAATAATCGCTCGGCTTTCCCAGACGGCAACCTGGGAAATCTACGAGCGTTGTCGCGCGTTACACGCAATGCTCCGGATCACGAAACGTCCTGCGTGAATGTTTGGTTACTGTCTTTCCTGCGTCATCTTTCGAACCTATACTGATTCCATTGGCCGAACGGGTCCGGTTTGATTCCGGCCTTTTTCAGGGGTAAGCTTGTGAGTTCAGGGTTGGTGTCCAACCGTCTCGCCCTGGACCACGTGGCGCTTTTACTTCTACTGCCTGCTTCATGGAGAAGACTATGCGAACCACCGCGATCCGCCATCTCACATGGCTTTTTGTTGGACTGTTCTCTGTTCTTTCATTCCTGCCGTCGCCGGTTGCGGCCCAAACATTAGGGGCCATCACCGGGACCGTCAAGGACGCCACTGGGGCGATTATTCCGGACGCGGTCGTGAAGGCTCGCAACGTCGATACGAACCTCGAAGTTACGGAGCACACCAATTCGAGTGGCTCGTACTCGGTGCAAAACTTGCCGATTGGCTCCTATGCCGTGTCGATCTCGAAAGAGGGCTTCAAGACCGAGACGCATACGCAGGTGCTGGTGAACAGCGACCGCACCACAACCGTTGATGGCACATTGCAGGTCGGCCAGGTCAGCAGCACGGTCGAAGTCACGGCGACGCCGCTGATGAACCAGGTCGACACAACCAACGGATACGTCGTCGATCAGCTCACCATCCAGCAAACGCCTCTCGGTACGGGCAGTTTCACCCAGCTCGCCATATTGAGTCCCGGTGTTCACGCTGACTTCCTGGGCGGCGCCGGCAGCAACTCCGGCCTTGGCAACCAAGCCATCTTCGCCAACGGGCAGCGTGACACCAGCAACAGTTTTTCGCTCAATGGCATCAGCACCAACAACCTGTTCAACGGCAACTCCACCAGCCAGGTCGGCGAGAATCGGTTTGTCCTGAATACCGGTGAAAACTTCGGGTCCGGCGGCCAGATTCAAACCAGCACCTCCGTCTATGGCGCCATCGGTCAGGCGCTTCCCACGCCCCCGATCGAGGCGATTCAAGAGATCAGCGTCAACGCCGCGATGTACGATGCCACCCAGGGCGCAAACAGCGGCGCGCACATCGGCGTCATCACTAAATCAGGCACCAACGAAATGCACGGCCAGATTTACTGGCGATTCCAGAACAGCGACATGAACGCCGCGCCCTTCTTCTATAACGCCTCGCCTGTGATCACTGACAAAGTCCCCTTCCTGAACCGCAATCAGTTCGGCGCAACGCTAGGCGGGCCGATCAAGAAAAACAAGATCTTCTATTTCGTCTCCTATCAAGGCGTGCGCATCGCCGACGCCACCGACGCCACCAAAGATGTAACCGTGCCGCTGGGGCTCACCAACGATCGCAGCGTGCAAGGCATCATCAACGCTGTCCAGAGCAGCTTTGGTACCACCCTCACTCCCGGCCAGGTCAGTCCCGTCTCGTTAGGGATGCTTCAGGCCAAACTGCCCAATGGGCAATACCTGATACCCAGCGCTCAAATCACGAATCCCGATGTAGCGACCGCGCTTGGTTACGACGCCGTCACACAAGGTCCAAACGCACAATCAACGGTCACTCAAGGCATTGCGAATGTTGATTACGTCGTCAACGACAAGGACCGGTTGTCGGTCAAATACTACGTTCAGGACAATCCCACTACCAATCCATTCGGCTCAGTGGGTTCGGCTCTTGGATTTCCGCAACAGCTTGCTGCCGGCAGCCAGGTTGCTTCCATAGACAACACCGTCATCCTCACTCCCGCTCTGACATGGCAGCAGCGCGCCGGCTTTACCCGGCTTCGAGCTTATGCGCAAACCGGGCAGGCGTTCACGCCGCAGGACTTCGGCATGAACCTTCTCGGCTCGACGGCCTTTCCTCAAATCCAAATCGCCACGGCCGACCCCACCATTTATCAGGGCTTTCAGTTTGGCGCCAGCCCCAGCTTCGGCAACGCCGGCATGTATCAAAATCAATGGGAATACGGAACGTCGCTGAATTGGGTCAAAGGCAAGCACACCATCTCGGCCGGTGTGAGCTGGGATTACACCCAGCTGAACATCATCAATAACAACACCGAGTCCGACGTTATCAACTTCAAGACCTTCACCACCTTTGTCGAGGGAAGCACCTACAGCGGAACCACCTCGTTCGAGGGTTCGGCAAATCGGTACTATCGGTCGAACACGGTCGGCGCATACGTCAACGACAATTACAAAATCCTGAGCAATCTTACTCTCACCCTTGGGCTCCGTTACGACTACGATGGCCCGCTTTGGGAGAAGTATGGCCGGCTAACAGACTTCGACTCCAAGCTCTACGGCTACGATGCCGCTTCCGACACCATCACCGGTTCCGGCTTGGAATTTGCAGGTAACAACTCACAGTTCGGGACGCCCGGCGCGAGCAAATCGCTCATGAATAACAACCAGTGGGGCTTTGCTCCACGCGTTGGCCTTGCCTGGTCGCCGCAACAGCAGGTCACGGTCCGCACCGGATTTGGTATGTACTACGATCGCGGCGAGTTCTTCTCCGAACTCTCGCCCAGCGCCGGAAGCGGCTTCAATGGGCCTTTCGGTGTCACGCTTGCGCCGCCATTCGTAACGCCCATTTCCGCTGCCTATGGAGCCAACATTTCCGCGCCTTTCGGCACTACCCCTCCTCCCGCCCCACCTGCCAGTCCGGCGGCCTTCCTAGCCACCCTGCCCAATATCAGCCAGACGATTTCCGGCAACTACCCCGGCGGCAATCTGTTTGGACCCTTCCTCTTCGGGGGCTATGACATCAACAACAAACTGCCCTATTCAGAGAACTGGACCTTCGACGTTCAGTACGCTCCCGCCAATAGCTGGCTGATCAGCGTGGGCTACGTAGGGAATCACGGCGTGCATCAAGTGCTGCCGGTTCCGTTTAACCAGCCGCTCATCGCTACGCCGCAGCATCCCGTCAACGGGCAAATCTATTCCTACGGCTTTAATCTCACCGACCTCGAGCCGATCTATACGAATGAGTATGCCGGCAATGCGCCTGTCCGCGTCCCCTATGTCGGTTACGACATGAATGCCGTGCTCTATAAAGCGGAAGGTATTTCCAATTACAATGCATTGCAAGCGCAGGTTCGCAAGCGGCTCTCAAACGGCTTGCAGTTCACCGCCTCCTACACCTTCTCTAAGGCCCTGGATGAACAGAGCGGTCTCGGACTGTTCTTCACTGGCAACGATCCGACAATTCCGAAATCGAACTACGCGGCGGCCGATTTCGATCAAACCCACGTTTTACTGATCAACTACAGCTACTCCATCCCGAAGGTCACCTCCAGCAAAGCGCTGGGCACGATCGTGAATGGCTGGACGCTGGGTGGCCAGACCGTTTTCCAAAGCGGCCAGCCCTACAGCGTGTACGATTTCTCCGGTTCTGTTGCCAGTCTGTATTACGGCACCTCGGATTACATCACCAATCCCATCGTGCCTTTCGCGCCCGGCTACACCTCCAAGAGCGCTCAGCTGCAGGGCACCACCGGCGTGAATGCCGGTAAGCCCGTTCTCAACTCAGCCGCTTTCTTGCCGCAGTTCCTCGCGCCCGGACAATCCGGTGTGCCGCCCTGTGATGCATCCGGCTGCGACAACTATGAATCGGTCTATGGAAATGCCGGACGGAATCTGCTCCGTGGCCCCTTCCAGGTTCGATGGGACATGACCCTCGGCAAAGAGTTTGCCATTACCGAGCGGTTCCGCCTGCGTTTTAACTTCGACGCTTATAACATCTTCAATCAGGCCGATTTCGATACGCCGAACAACAACGTCCAGTTCTTCCCCAGCTACTCACCGCCGCCTTCCATACCGCCGGCTGGTAGCCTCGGCGTGATCCAGCACACCATCGGAAGCTCCCGCTTCCTACAGTTGTCGCTGCACCTGCAGTTCTAACGCTGCTAAGGCGTTGGCTGCGTGTCTGGATGTTCTGCCGGGCACTGGTCAAACCCGGCGCGGTAGGGCCAAGTAGCATCCACGGCCTCTCTGCTGCGGTGCGGCTATACTATGACATGTCGCTATGCCGTTCTCCTTCTGCCGCGACACATCATCGAAAACACTCCTCTTCCTCATTTCGTTGCTGATTCTGCTGCCGCCATCCGGCCACGCCCAAGCCAGGCAGCATGTTGACTTGCTGCTGACTCACGGCACCGTCGTGACCATGGATCCGCAGCGGCGCGTTCTGGAGGATGGCGCGATCGCCATAACGGGCGAAGTCATCGTAGCCATCGGCCAGAGTGGCCTCATCGCTGCAGCCTACGAAGCCACGAAAGTCATTGATATCCGCGGCGCGCTCCTCCTGCCGGGCCTCATCAACGCGCACACTCACCTGCCCATGAGCTTGTTCCGTGGCTTGGCCGAAGACCGTTCTCTGCAAGACTGGCTGCAGAAGTTCATCTTTCCCGCCGAGGCCCGCAACGTGACCCCGGACTCCGTCACCTGGGCCACCAAACTCAGCCTGCTCGAGATGCTCCGCGGCGGCACCACCACCGCCGCCGACATGTATTACTTCGAAGACGAGATTGCGCAAGCATTGAAGGACGCAGGCATGCGGGGTGTGCTGGGTGAAACGATCATCGGTTTTCCCGCTCCCGACAACAAAACCGCTGAAGCCGCATTCGCATACACGGAAAAATTCCTCACCCATTGGAAGAATGATCCTTTGATCACGGCGGCCGTTGCGCCGCACTCCATCTACACCTGCTCCGAAAAGCTATTGAAGGATGCGGCGTCGCTGGCCCGCGCCTATCACGCGCCCATCCTGATTCATCTCGCCGAAGCGCCCTACGAAATGGAGGTGAGCCGCCGCGAGCACGGCTTGTCTCCCGTTCAGTACCTTGCGGGCATTGGCGTCCTTGGGCCCGATGTGACGGGTGCCCATTGCGTCTGGATCGATCAAGCCGATATCCAGACTCTGGCTCACTATGGTGTAGGCTGTTCCAACAACCCGTCCAGCAACATGAAGTCGGCCGCCGGACTGAGCCCCGTGCCCGAGATGCTGGCCGCCGACGTCGCAGTCGGCATCGGCTCAGACGGCGCCGCCAGCAACAACGACCAAGACATGTTCCGCGAAATGGATCTAGCCGCCAAGCTGCAAAAGTTCTCGCGCATGGATCCCACGGCACTGCCCGCCGAGCAAACCGTCGCCATGGCGACCATCATCGGCGCCCGCGCTCTTCACATCGATAAGCAGACCGGCTCGCTCGAAATCGGCAAGAAGGCCGACATCATTGTGGTGGACACCACCGCGCCGCACGCGACCCCGATGTACAACGTCTACGCCCAGATCGTCTACTCGCTCAAAGACACCGATGTCCGAACCAGCATCATCAACGGCCGGCTGGTGATGGAAGATCGAAGGATCCTAACGCTCGACGAAGCCGCCATCTTCGCAAAGGCCGCCCAGTTGAAGCAGCAGGTCTCATCCTCCTTCGCGCACTGAAACGCTTACCGATCCACCCACACCATCATGCGTTCGTTGTACCTCGGCCCGGCCACCGCTTCCGGCGGCAACGCCTGATCCAACTGGGCCACCTCCTCCGGCGTCAACTTCAGCGACGCGGCAGCGATGTTCTCCTCCAGATAGCTCCGTCGCTTGGTGCCGGGGATCGGCACAATGTCGTCCCCTTTCGCGAGCAGCCACGCCAACGCCACCTGCCCCGGCTTGGCCTTCTTGCTCTCTGCGATTGTCTGGACCAGCGAGGCAGCGCGCACATTGGCATCGTAGTTCGCCCCTTGAAAGCGCGGATCACCCCGGCGGTAATCGCCCTCTGGATAGTCTTCGGCGCGTTTGGTTGTCCCGGTCAGAAAGCCGCGGCCTAAGGGACTGAACGGCACCAGTCCAATCCCCAACTCCCGCAACAAGGGAATAATCCGAGGTTCCAAATTCCGCTCCCAAAGGGAGTATTCGCTTTGCAGCGCTGTTACCCGATGCACCGAATGCGCGCGCCGGATGTTCTTTTCACCGGCTTCCGAGAGGCCGAAATAGCGCACCTTGCCGGCGCGCACCAGGTCGGCCACTGCGCCCGCCACGTCCTCCATTGGGACGTTGGGGTCGACTCGGTGCTGATAGAAGAGATCGATGTGATCCGTCTGTAGGCGACGCAGAGAAGCCTCGGCCACCTCGCGGATGTGTTCTGGCCGGCTGTCGGTGCCGCCGATCTTTCCGTTCTCGATGCGAAAGCCGAACTTGGTTGTAATCACGGCCTGCTTGCGACGACCTTTGAGTGCCCGCCCCAGCAACTCTTCGTTGATGAACGGTCCATAGACTTCGGCTGTATCAAAGAAGTCCAGCCCCAGTTCGAGCGCGCGGTGAATGGTGGCGATGGATTCGCCCTCATCCGCCGGTCCGTAGGACTGGCTCATGCCCATAACTCCCAGTCCCAGCGCCGATACTTCCAATCCGTGCTTTCCCAGTTTTCGTCTCGGTAACATGTTCGTTCGATGCGAGGATATCAGCACCGGGTGCGCCGCTGCTTTGGGCGCTGAGGCCTGGAAAAAACAAACCCAGTTCTGGCCGCCCCGGGTCGCGGCTGTTTTACGAAACGAACTGGGCCGCATGTGCCCCGCTTGTGCGGACGAACTCAAAACATTGAATCTAAAAACCTTATCTAACAAATGGCACCCACAATGCATGTCAGCGCAACGCCGGAACCCTCCGGAGTTCCTGGGTGGTCCGGTTTTTTACGAAACGAACCGGACCCCAGCGGAGATCCTTGCGGGCGTTGGCGCCCAGCCCCCTCGCCCTCAGAGGTTTTGCGAAACGAACCCGGCCTAGCTGAGGCCAGTCGCGCCAGCTGTGCACTCAAACTCATCTCATTGATCCTTCACTACTTAAACCAACTTCTGTTCCGCTAAGCTCAATACTCTTCACTTAACGATCCTAATGGCTGCGGAGATGTCGCTGAGTGGCGAACGCTTGTAGCCGCGGCGCAGGGGAAAGTTACTCATCTTGCGCTTGACCCCTCGGGGATTGCGACGATTGCGGCTGGAAGCGGCAGACTCGTCGAGGATCTCGTCCAGCACCGCGTTATGGAACTCTTTTCGACCCCGAGGGGGGAATGGCGCCGAAGGCGGCCATCTTGCGGCGGACAACGCGCACGGCGTGGAGGAAGGACAGTCGGTCGGGATCCTTATCGACACGCAGCGCCGCTTCGTGCATGAGGCCGCGCACGGCGAAATGTGCCATCAGCAGACCATAGAACTCCTGCCGTACCAGATCCGGCGTTTTACTGCGGAGCACGATATGCGCGCCCCGCAGATGAGTCTTGAGTTCGTCGAACGCGGTTTGTCGGGTAAGGGACTGGCGCGGTGCTGAGTTGCCTCGCCCGTTTCCAACCCCTCCCCATAAGAACTGCTCGTGAGGTTTTCCCTCAAGCAGCTCACCCAGTGAATTTCGTCAAAAGGGTTATGAGTCCTGGTGTCTAACAGCCACTTTCACGTCCCCACTCCCGAGGCCGGGGAGGGGCTGAATCTTCCAGTCCCAATAGAGCCCCAACACATCGTAGAGGTATTCGTTACTCCATCGCCGCCAGCCCACGCTCGACTTTCGCCGCCGTTTCCGCCTGGTCAACAGGGTGCGGATCTTCAGCTCCACGTAGTCGCGAACCTCGCTAAAGGCCCGACTCGAGTTTCCAACCCTGAAGTAGTTGACCCATCCGGCCAGCGTGGCATTGATTTGCTTCACCAGTTCCGCCACGGGAGTTGCGCCCCCATGCGCGATGATGTCGCGGATCTTCGCCTTGACCGCCTGGCGAGCCTTCTTCTTCGGAGTCATCAGGATGAAATATCCTGCCCCGCTTCGCTTGCGTACACGCCGCAGATCAAACCCCAGAAACCCGAATGCGTCACCGTTCAGCGTATTCACCAGTTTGGTTTTCTCCGTGTTCAGTTCGACACCGATCAGTGCGAACTGTTCCTGGAGGCGTTGCTGGGCCCGTTCTGCCCAGCCCCGTTTGGTGTGATGCCCGCTGACGGTGATAACAACATCGTCGGCGAACCGGTGATAGTTGACTGCCTCGTAATCTCCGTCTGCCGTTTTACGACGAATCGCGTCGAAGATCCAGTCGACCTCGTTCAGATAGATATTGGCTGCCAGCGGACTGAACGGTCCCCCTTGCGGGACACCGACCTTTCCGCCAGCTTGAATGATCTGCTTCACGAGGTGCATGACCCGTGGGTCCTGGATCCTCTGGGCGATCTTATCCAGTAGTACCGAATGCCGGATCGTGTCGAAGTAGCGCGACAGATCAACATCGATAACCGTGGACATACGCCGCATCACACTGCGCCTGACTTCCGCCAAGGCGCCATGTGGTGTTCGCTTGGGTCTAAATCCATAAGAGTTCGCGCAAAAGTCCGCCTCGAATACTGCTTCGAGGATCAGTTTCAATGCGCCCTGCACCACGCGGTCGCGGATACAAGGAATTTGAAGTATTCGAACTTTGCCCTTGCCCTTCGGGATCTCCACCCGGCGGTTGGGCATTGGTTTGTACCTGCCTGTGACAAGATCTTCTCGCACCGCCGCCAGAAACGCAGCCCGTCCCGCTGACTCGATGTCCCGGAAACTCTGGCCGTCGATGCCGGGGGCACCGCCGTTTCCTTTGGCGATTCGATAAGCCTCCTCCAGGGTCTCCAGTTTCGTGATATGCACGAACAGACCCCAGAAGCGATGCGTCTTTTCAGACTTCGCCTTTCGATAAATCCGCCGCCTCAGTTCCTGCAGACTGCCGGGTGCCTTTGTCATCTCACCCCTGCCTCGCCTTGACGGACGGAACATTCACCGGTCCGGATCCTTCCCTCCGGGCGCGTTTTGCTGCACGCCCATCAACGGTACTTCGATCCGATCCGTCACCCTGATGCCTATACCAGCACTTCCCACTCGCGGTTATAGCCGGCATCTCCTCGACGAGTTTTCTTCGCCGGGCACCGAGGGCTTCTCCAGTTTCCACATCATCCTTCACACCATGTCGCCGCTGATACCCCGCCGGTGAGAGCTGCCGTGTCGGACTCGTTTCGGACAACTCTTGCTGCTTTCGCACGTTATCGACCGTCTCAGCCACCGGAGATTCGTGTAACGAGGCTACGTCTGCGTTCACTGCACGTTGCAACCTGGTGCGTTGCGCACACTCCTTTCGAGTATGTTTGTCGGAGGGCTCCACCGTCTTGCTTTCGCGCCACGGTGCCTCCCCAGCTACGAGGTCTGAGTCTTTTGACCTCGGCCGGTCTCTCACCGACTGGACAATGTGTCCTTGTCTGGACACGCCGATCTCCCAGCGCTCGTGATAGAGCGCGGCCAGTTCGGCGGCCGGAGCCAGTTCGTGGTCGAGGATCGTGGTTGCCAGCCGGTATAACGGCTCCGCCCCTTCGACTCCCTCCAGGCGGTATTCGATCACACGCACCACGATTCCATTGCGCCCGCGCCGCTGGTCCTGCTGCGACGGATAGATGCGACTCAGATAAGATCCGTCCGGCAGGCGTTTTTCGCAGGGCAGTTGGATGTTTTTTCTGACCCGCCACAACAGGTCCGCACCCGTAGCTGCCGCCTGCTTCCACATCTCAAACCCGAAAAAGCCGCGGTCTGCCAGGCACAACATGCCCTTGTCGAGACTGGGCAATACAGTCTTTGCCAGCGCGATTTCGCTGGTCGCATAGTCCGCCATCCGGCTGCCGAAAAGGACATGGGTACCGTTCTCCACCAGCGATACGAAGCGGATCTTTGGATAGGCGCTCTCCCCGCGGCTGGCTCCCGGACGCCCGAACGCTTCGTGGTTGCCATTCTCGTCGGCGACATCCAGCGTGCTGCCGTCAACGCTGATCAGACGCCACGCTCGATACCATGCGCCCTTCGTCGCCGCCACCGCGACCGGCCTGACCACTTCATCGTGCAGTTGCCGCACCGGCTCCCATCCCAGTCTGGTTCGCGCCTGCGAGATCCCTGAATTACCAGCCACATTGATTCCCGCCGCGGGTTCCACCAGCCACTGGATTCCTTCCAGCAGACAACGCAGCACTTCCCGATACGACGACTGCATGTACAGCGCCAGCGCGATCACGTAATACACGACCACATGCGCCGGCAGGTCGCGCTGCCGCACACTCTCTTTCCCCGTCGCCGCCAGCGCCACACGAATCTTTTCCAGCGGAAAGGTTTTGGCTACCACGCCCAGACTGATGTAGTCGGTAATGCGGCTGCCAGCGGGTAATGAAGCCACTGTGCGTGACATCAGTCCTTCCCCGCCAAGCCGGTTTGCGCACTTGCGCACAAAGAATAGGGAAAGCGTCCCCGGATAACCCGATTGAAGTAGCTGCCTTTGGAAGGAGCGCCCAGCAGAGCTTCATAGACCGCCGCAGGAACGCCGTAGTAATGATAGATGGCCCGGGTGCGGAACTCCAGTTGCAAAATCCCGCGGCGGCCATCGTACGCAAGTGCCCGCAGAGTGGTTGATTCCAACCTCGTTTCGTTCATGAGTGACCCCTAGGAGAGGCTGCGCTCTAGAACAGAATATCATAGAAATGTTTGTTAAGTGAAGAGTATTGAACTAAGCCTGGCATACCTGCGAGCCGACGCGGTGTTCAACTCGCGGATTACGAAACGAACTGACGTCATCGAGCTTCCTTCCTTCGAGAGCCCGAATCGATTTTCGGAGGAGTTTGGAAAGCATGGGATGCATTTTGAAAATACGAACCCAAACCCAAGACGCTGACCGCCTGGCTACTCTATCTGGTGCTCATGATGAGGCACGGTGAGATGGCCTCGGGTCGACGAGATCTCAAACCCGCTGATTCTGTTGGTCAAATAAAGGGGGCGAGCGCGGTGACTCCGTTGAGGCCGATCAAACTCTGCCGCTTTCTTGGGCACACTTACTGGAGTGCCCCCTTTCCCGCGACCCCCTTCTTCGCTGCGCTACGGAAAGGTTTTTCCTTGACGAAGCCCGTTGCGTTCGAGGCCTGGGCTTGGTCCGTATCTGGCCCAGCGCCCGCGATCAGGCGCGAGGGCACTCAGGCGGATGCGAGCGCCCGCTTCAGCAGCGTGTGAATCCCCAACTGTGCGGCGCCTCGCTCCAGATATCCGCGATCAAGAGTCGCGCCACAACCGCGCACGATCCCCTGAATATCGCGCCACTGCACTTCTGAAATCTCGCCTCCGGCCCGGAACCAATCGAGCTTGGCGAGCAGAATGTCTTCAGCGCTCACAAACGGGGTTGGGGCCTTTGCGAGTCCGCTCCGCTCTAAAAACACGGCGCGATCCAGTTCCTGCAAACCAAGCGGGAACGCCCGGGCTGGAAAAAGATCAAACTTGAAGGCCATGGGCATGTAGATCACGTTGAAGGCCCTGCCCGTTTGAATCGCCAGACGGGCTTCCCCGGCATCGGAATAGAAGGTCTCTGGCAATCCAGCCAGAAACTGGTCCAGGTTATCAGCCGTAAGGTCCGCCACGACGTCGACGTCGTAGGTAAATCGGGGCTCGCCGAACGCTGTACTTGCCCACGAGCCGCCTACCGCATAGCGCACGCCCGCCTGTTCTAGGGCGCTGCGCAGAGGCTTAAAAGCATCCTCAGCGGACATCATTTCCTTCCGTACGCGGCTTCTGCCAGCGCCGCGCCAAATCTTGTGACTGCAACTCGGAACGTGATTTCGGCGTCGTCCGCCGCCGGATATATGTGCCGCGCGGCAGCCCGTTGCAGTGAGTCCCCCGCCGCCCATAACTCAGCGCCAATCGCGACCCTTTCGGAAGGCGTCATCTCCGCCAGACGCCGATAAAAGGCTTCGCTTGCGGCCGGAGATGTGTCGCTCGATGGCATCTTTCTAAAGTATCGGGCATGAGGAGAAAGAGTGCCGCCGCGTGTCTCTCACCTCGTACCACGTCTCTCCGTCCCCGTTTGCTGCCCGCTCGCTTGATGCCGCGCTGGGTGATGTGGTGCGCCACCCCAACCGCGACGGCGCGGGCGAGTCGGGACATTTACTGATGGAGTGGCCGTTGAGCCAGGGTTTCTTACTTCGTACCATATCTCTCCGTCTTGGAAGTCCCCCGAAGTCCCGGAAGTCCCTTCCAATCGACAACTCCTGAATCACGCGGCTTATAGCCGAGGGTCGTTCAGTTGGCGATAACTTTCGTGACTCGGTTTAGGCTCCTCCTCGGCAGGGCAAGCGAGACGACTATAGGTTCGCGCCGAAGGCGAGCAGGCGGCCGTTGCAGTCCCTCACCACAAATTCGCGCGAGTTCCACGGCATGTCGGCTAGTCCGCGAGCGAATTCCACTCCACGGGATGCGTACTCGGCGTAAAGCCCGTCCGGATCGTCGATGAGCAGGTAAGCGTCGAGCAGTTCGTCCTCATATTTGCCGGGGTTGGCTGTGGGCGGCTCGGCGCAGCGGAAGTGGATCGAGCGCTGGTCGCGCGCAACGATAGCGTAGACCGGGGGATCCTGCCATGTACCCAAACATTCGAAGCCAAGCTTGTCTTTGTAATAGGCCAGAGTGGCGGGGATGTCCGTGGTAAAGAACTGCGGCGCAATTTGACGGATCATACGTTCAGTCTACAGAGATCGCAGCGGAGCCCGGGTCCGGTGCCACCGTCCTTGGCGTGGCCAGAAACGGCGTTGAGAAGAATGTGCGGCAGCCGCAGTGATCTCCCCAAAGCCGACTTCCCGGGAACATGGTTAAGAACGGATAACTTTGCGTGTGCGCCGTGATGCTCAGGGCCGTAATCCGGAGGAGGCCATCGCATTAATTGCCGCCAGCGCGACAGCTCGCTCGAGGACCGGATCGCGCAGCGACGTGTAGTCGGTGAAGGTCATCTTGATCGTCTCGTCCGGAGCCAGCGATTTGACTTGCACTGCAAAGATCCAATTCAGCCAAAAGCACCTGTTCCAGTCATCACAGCGGTGTGCATAGTCATGCATTGCGGTTGCGTAGTGCAGGCAAAGGTCTTCATGGGGAAGACATCCTGAATTGCCCTCACCATAAAAAGCAAGCCGGTCGCCGACCGGTTCGCCAAGGATAATTGCGCGAGATCCCGCCGACTGCTTCACGAAGGCTGCCGTCGTAATCGCGGCGGAAAAGGTCTGCGGGCCCGTCAGAAGATAGATTCGTCCGCTTGGCGGCACAAAATCCGGCAGGTGCGATGCGAAATGGGCCACCTTCGTATAGTCGCCTCCGGTATTGAATCGCAAATCCAGAATGATGTTGCAGGGTGGATGCGCCCGCATCTCATCCGTCGTAGCGCTGAGGAAGTCGCCGATGTGCTGCTTTTCTGCATCCGCGATTGCCTTGAGCTGTATAAAAAGTGTGCAACCGTGATCGATCCATGCCCTGCGGAAAGTGCCGTTGAAGTCGCGCAGCGAGAGGGGCAAGTCCGCGTCAGTAGAAATCAGCGCGCGCCAGTTCGAGGGCTCGCCTTTCATCTTTTGTGGCGAGAGCCAGCGCGTCATCTCTGGGTGAGGTTCCGTCTCGCCGGAGATTTCGCCTGGCAGCGTGCGAGTCACCTCGCTGCCGTTCGGCAGACGGAACGTCCAAGTCGTCTGGTCGGGGCGCGAACCGATCCCGTCGCCATAGAGAATTTCAGGCGACTGGACGTAGATCGCGGCATAGGTGCGCCGCCAGCCCTCAGTCCCTCCATGCAGCCGTTCGAGTGCTGCGATCACGTCGTGCGTTGGCCTGCCTTCGATGCTGTCGATGCGCGCGCCCAAAAGATCCACATACGCCGATTTCGCTCGTAGGACATAAAGCCCGTCAGCAAACAGCACCACTCGCAGGGGCGTGAAGTTCTGCGGGCCGCCTTTACCGCAGTAGAGGTTAGTGTGACCGTTATCGGCAAGCGCTGTGGTGCGGAGCAGCGCGACATGGAATCTTTCCCAATCGAGCGGTGCGTGTTCGGATTTCAATTCGGCGATTTGGCGGTTGGCTTCGGCACGCGCTGCAGGCGAAAATGACCGATCCATGGCAAGAAGGCGCGAAAATTGTTCAATGTCCTGCTGTTGCGCTTCGAGCGCGTCGGCAGGCTTTGGAAAATTGTTGGACGGCGGATCGGGACTGAACCTGTGATGGAAGTAGAGCGCGAAACCTCCGGCCGCCCCGAGGAACAGAGCAACGACCGCCAAGGCACACAATCCGGCCCTGAGAATCCCGCGTTTCGTCATAACTCCACCCGGTTAACCCAGGGACTCGACACTGAGTGGCGGAGCTGCCCCAGATCGTTCTGAACATCCATTGTCTCTGGTAGCCATCACCCCGGGTCTCCTCACCCTCGCTCGACGTTAGCGGGAAAGTTCATGGGGTTCTACGCAGGGCACCGAACGGTTGTGTGTGGTTGGTTCCCCACTCTGAAGTTGACCCGCTCCCCCCGTTCGAGTCCAACACCCCCAATGCGGACCGAGGATATTACTGTCTCTGCATGAAAACAGCGTTGTACGGGCGGATCGTCTTTGGCGCGTCGGCGGTGCTGTTCGGCGTCATCGCACTGATGTGGTACGACTCTGACACCTGGCAAACCCTGCGTCAGATCTGGAGCCTGCCTTTTGGAACCATCATCGGCGGGTGTCTCATGATCGCTCAAATTGCCGGTGGGATTGGGATGCAGTACCCAAGGACCGCGCGTTTGGCGTCGATCGTTCTCGGCGTCATCTATTTGCTTTTCTCCCTGGCCTGCATCCCTGGCATCATTGCCGCACCGACCATCTATGCTGCATTACGGGAGCTTCTTCGAACAGTTTTCCTCACTCTGTGGTGCGATTGCCCTGTACGCTGCAACCGAGGCAAATGCAGCACGGGCGGTAGCGTTCGGCCGAGTGGCGCGCCTTGGACTCGGAGTCTGCGCGATTTCATTTACGCTGAGTCAGATACTCTATCTTCCTGTGACAGCTGACTTGGTTCCAAAGTGGATTCCGCCAAATCAGACTTTTTGGGCGATACTCACGACGATCGCATTTGCACTCGCGGCGATTGCCATTCTCATCAATCGCCAGGCACGGCTTGCGATGCGCCTGATGACCCTCATGCTGGCACTCTTTGGTGTGTTGGTTTGGGTTCCGCGCCTGATCGCTCACCCGGAAGCCCATCTGAACTGGTCCGAATTCGCCTTGACTTTCCTCATTACAGGGGCCGTCTGGATGGTGGCTGATTTGAGGTCTTTCTGATTTAGGCGGTGTTTGCGCGCCGCTTCATCGTGCGTCGCTCGTTACCTATCGGTTCAAAGCATCATTTTTCAACAGGAATAGCGGGGCGATCCGGCATACCTAGGAAATATCACATGGATCGATCCCAGGATCCGCTATGACTGAACAGGAACTGTGGCGCAGACACGAGTGTCTGCCGCGGCGGGACTCGTCTCGGAGCTTGTCAAACGCTGTGACGCGCTCGACCACCGATAGTCTTCGGCGCGCCGGACCAAACCAGCTTTCACCGGGTTTCCCTCGATGTAATTCGCAATCCATTTCCATTCGGTTTCGTCACGCACCCAATGGTCGTAAGACTCAGCTTGCCAAAACGCCTCACCGGCAGAGAATGCGATTTGCCTCTCTTGCCGACGCGCCCTTTAGAGATTGCAATAACCGGGAAGGCGGAGCCTTCGGCAAGAGTAGCAAGTGTGTGATTCGACATTATCTTCCAGGCCCCAAGATCGTAGTGACCGAGTAGGACCCAAGGATGCAGCGACTCGGCTACTACCCGCGCGACGGGTTCCTGAGCGAGGTACATACGGCCCGTATTGGTGGAGTCGAGGTAGCAGTCCATCCAGACGAACGCGGCGCCGGAATTCATCTTGCCGGGTGGGGGATATTTAGCGTGTGGCAGGCTGCCGCGGAGATGGCAGGTTACGAAGAGCCACTTTCGTTCGGGATGGTGATGGGGGAGACGGCGGTGAAACTCGGGCATAGAAGAGAAGTGGGGTTGGGGCGAGAAAATTCTAAGGTTATTGGGAGGTAAAAGCGCTGAGATGAGTCTCGGCGCGGCAGACACAAGTGTCTGCGCCACGTTTTTCCTAGAACGCACTACCGGCAGGCGACGCTCGAATGCAACTCTCGGCGAACCGGCCTCGCGGGAAATTCTGCCCGATCACACGGCCGCTTGCCACGCGATCCGAAGCATTGAGGATCTATTGTTGCCATAGCGAGCATATGGCCGCAGCGCATTGACGGTGACTGAACGCTCATTTACAATCGCGGCATGCCAAGAAAAGTCATCTTGGGTTTCGGAATCAGCCTTGACGGTTATGTCGCGCGGCGCAACGGCGACCTCGATTTTCTGACTATCGACGAAGAAGGCGAAGCACTGATGTCAGACTTCTTTTCCAAGATCGATACCACGATCATGGGTCGTAAGACCGCCGCTGCCTGGGTGAAATTGCGCGAGAGTGGCGAGATTCCCGAGACGCCGGGCATGGCAAACTACGTAGTCTCCCGGCGATGGAAGCCGGGCAAACGAGAGGGATTCGAAGTGGTGAGCGGGTCTCTGACTGCCTTGGTGAGGAAGCTAAAACGCCGCCGGGGAAAGGACATTTACCTCGGAGGTGGCGGCGAATTGGCCCGCAGTTTCCTACAAGAGGATTTGGTGGACGAACTCTTCCTCGGCGTTGGTCCCGTCCTGTTAGGCGATGGCATCCCGGGCTTCCCGGGCAAGTTCCCGCAACGCGACTTCAGGCTGGCTGAATGCAAGTCCTACTCGAATGGATCGGTCGGGCTGCGCTACGAACGAGTACGGGCTAAGACCAGCCGATAGTCGGACAGTGGTGGTGGTAGATCTCGACTTTCTTCCCGCCACCAGGTGTTCATTTCTCGCGAGCGTTGAGGGTTCGCGTGGCTAACGCCGGGGTGCATGCCGTCATGCTAGAGTGGCTGGGCCATCGTCTGGACAATCAATTCTGAGGCGGAATCGAAATGACAACCCAACTTGCAACAGCAACGGATCAACTCCGGGATCGCTGGCCGTACTTGTCCCACGAACAGCGTTTGAGACAGTTTCGTGAATTACACACCGGCGAGAAGGCGGATTTTTTCCTCGCGCTCAGCGCCCATGACCAACTTTTCGTGCTACTGGGTCTGCCTAAGGAGCAGCGACACGTCTGGATGCGGCTGCTCGCGCCTGACGATGCGGCGGACGTTATTCAGCAAGGCGGCACCCGACCAGCGCGAAGAACTGCTCGCCCTGCTGGACGAGCCGACGCGGAAAGAAGTGATTGCCCTGCTCGCGTACAAGGAGGATGAGGCCGGCGGCCTGATGAACCCGCGGTTCGCGCGATTGCGGCCTGACACAACCGTCGATGTCTCGATCTCTTATCTGCGGAAGGAGGCCCCCAACGTTGACCAGATGTATTACGCGTATGTGCTCGACCAGGAACAACACCTCCTCGGTGTAGTCTCGCTGCGGCAGCTCTTTTCGGCCGAACCGGGCAAACTGGTGCGCGAAGTCATGACGACGAAAGACCTGGTCTCGGTCAAGCCGGAAACGGACCAGAAAAAAGTTTCAACGGTGGTGCGCGACAGCCGCCTGTTGGCCGTTCCTGTGCTAGAGGCAGATCGTCGCATGGTGGGCATTGTGACCGTGGATGACATCGTGGACGTGGTTGAAGAACAGGCGAGCCGCGACATCCAGAACCTCGGCGGCATGGAGGCACTCGATACTCCATACATGCACACCGCGCTTCTGGAGATGGTGCGGAAGCGCGCGGGATGGCTTGCCATCCTCTTTGTAGGAGAGATGTTCACCGCGACTGCGATGGGCTTCTTTGAAGAGGAGATAGCCAAAGCGGTTGTCCTGGCCCTGTTTCTGCCGCTGATTATCAGCAGCGGAGGAAATTCGGGATCGCAGGCGACTTCTCTCATCATTCAGGCAATGGCGTTGGGAGATGTGAAGTTGCGCGACTGGTTTCGAGTTATCCGCAGGGAGTTGATTTCCGGACTTGCGCTGGGCGTCATACTCGGTGCGATCGGACTAACGCGTATCTTTGTCTGGCAGAAACTTTTCGGAACCTATGGAGCACAGGCTTCGATTCTGGCACTGACAATTTTCTGCGCCCTGATTGGCGTGGTTGCTTTTGGGACAATCGCGGGATCGATGTTGCCTTTCATTCTACGCCGGTGCGGCCTTAATCCAGCGAGCGCGTCGGCTCCGTTCGTGGCGACCCTGGTGGACGTGACCGGACTCGTCATTTACTTCACCATCGCCCGTTTTATCATGTTGAAACCTTGAGTTCGCTCCGGATACTTGTTGACCACTCCCCCATTACGAAAACTCAGACGATGGCTGGTTCACGGAAGTTGTCGACAGCCGCCATTCCGGACCTCGCGGCGGCTCCGTTAGCTCCATCAGAAGATGCGGCGGTGGAGCCGGTCAATCGTGAACTGGGCGGTATCGGCGACGGCCATGACGGCCATCACACCCGCTTGCACAGGGTCAGTCACGACAAGATCAGAGGCATCGGGGACGCTGCCGGCCATATTAAGGCTAATGACTAACATGCCCTGGCTGCGAATTTCGCGAACCGCATTTTCAATATCGCCGCCCATCAGGCTGCCGGCAAGAACCAGTGCGCGGACTCGCGGAAGACGGCGTGTGGCGCGAACCGCGGCCGCGAGCGTCTCTTCTCCAACCAGTGGGATGGTGTCAATGGAAATGTGTTCGCCGCGAATGTTATGACGGTCGGCCTCGGCGATCGCGCCGAGGGCAACCTGACCAACCTGCGCGCCGCCACCCATGATGATGATGCGCTTGCCGTAGATTTTCTGCAGGGTCTGGACGAGCTCGACGGAGCGGACCACCTCGAGCTTGCGGAGGTCCGATGCCAAAGCTTCCTCCTCGCCCGGCAGATCCAGCTCGAAATAGATCCGCGTATCCGGCGGCTGTTCGTCAATGAGGGAAATCGACCGGATGTCGCCATGATGCGCAGCGATCACTCCAGTTAGCTGGTGGAGGACTCCCGGGCCGTTGAACGCGACGATGACGAATCCGTTCTTGTCCGCGTTTGGAGAACTCAACGCGTCACCTCATATTTCTTAAGGATTTCTTGCCAGAGGCCTTTGGCCCGCAATATCAACTCCACCGCTTCCCGGACTGCGCCCGATCCGCCGGGGAGGGACGTGACGCAGTGAGCGATGCTTTTCACTTCAGGACGCGCGTTGGCGGTTGCAATGGCGAGCCCCACGCGGCGCATGATGACGACATCTGTCAGATCGTCACCGACATAAGCGATCTGAGTCGGATGCAAACCAGAGTCAGCAACAATTTGTTCGAGGATTGGGATTTTCTCGACGTGCCCCTGGAAGACGTAGGTCATCTCCACCTGGCGCGCGCGCTCGACGGTCGCTGCGGAATCGCGCCCGCTGATGACGCCGGTCTTAATTTTGTGCCAGGCGAGCCAGCGCAGGGCGATCCCATCCTGGGCGTCGAACGCCTTCGTCTCGGTCATGCGGCCCTGCGCGTCCGGTGCGAAGTGGATCTTGCCGTCGGTGAGGGTTCCATCCACATCCATCAATAGAAGCTGGATACGGTGAGCGAGGTGGTGCAGCTCAACCTCGGGTAGAGCAGAGTTTGCGAAATTCATAACGTGTGAGTGAAAGGGTCTGCGTACGGCAGGGCCAACTCGTATCGTAGCTGAGTAGCGCGCCAACGCTCGATGCGCACAGATCGGGACTTACAATGTTGTTATTGTCCGATACATTACTCGAGCATGTGGCGGGGTTTATCGCTCGCACCGGTATGGCGAATGAGGGCGATCGCCTTGGCGTGGCGGTCTCCGGCGGCGCGGATTCGGTAGTCCTGCTTCGTTTGCTCAACCAGCTCATCGCGCGCTTCCATTTTGAATTGGCGGTCGTGCATATAAACCACCGGCTGCGGGGCGAGGAGTCGGACCGGGACGAACAGTTCGTCCGCGATTTTGCGACCAGGCTGGCTCTGCCAATGTACGTGGAATCGGCTGCGCCGCCAAGTAGCGACAACTTGGAGCAAGCGGCCCGCGACCAGCGGAGAGAGTTCTTTGCCCGGCTGTGTAATGAAGGCTTGGTGACTCGCGTTGCCTTGGGACACACCTTAAGCGACCAGGCCGAGACGGTGCTGTTCCGCATGATTCGCGGCACAGGGCTCACGGGCTTGGCGGGGATGCTGCCGGTCAGCTCCGACGGGCTCATCCGGCCGCTGCTGGAGATTACTCGGGATGAGGTTCGGAATTATGCCTCATGCCAAGGTTTGCTATGGCGCGAAGACGTCTCCAATGAGCAGCGCGAGTTTCGGCGAAACTTCATCCGCTTGGAATTGCTGCCGCTGCTTCGGGCGGCGTTCCATGACCGAGTGGAACACGGACTCGCCAACCTGGCGTCGCTGGCCCAAGTGGAGGAAGAATACTGGGGCGGCGAAGCGAGCCGGCTATTGTCCTCACTTGCGTCCTTTGGGTTGGGCCTGGCGGGCGACCAAGAGTTGCTGCTGGATTCACCGGCGTTGATGGGTCTGCCTCTGGCCGCTCGGCGGAGGGTAATTCGGGAGGCCGTCCGAAGGGTCAAGGGCGACCTAAAACGGGTGGATTCAGTCCATATTGATGCAATTCTTAGGCTGTGCGAGGTGAGCGAGGGTCATGACCGCGTTCAGGTGCCTGGCATTGATGCGTTGCGGAGCTTCGATCGGCTCCGGTTGGCGGTCCCCGGCGCGGGAGGGGTCCAACGACACTACCAGCTGGATGTGGCGTATAATCAACACGTTTCATTGCCATTTCAGGCGGGAGAAATACAGCTAAGTGGCGCTGATTCGGCAGCCGAAATCCGTGCTAAATTCAAGGAAGAGAGAGCTTTACAGGTCGCCGATTTCGATGCGCATAAATTGGGGCTGGCCGGCGCCTCGGGGTTCAAGATAAGGAATTGGGAGCCGGGAGACGGATACCAACGGGTGGGCCACAGCCAACCGGAGAAGGTGAAGACCCTGTTTCAGGGGAAGCGCATCTACTTGTGGGAGCGGCGCCACTGGCCGGTTCTTGAAGCGGAGGGGCAGATTTTGTGGGTGAAAGGCTTTGGACCGGCTGCCGAAGTTGCCGCGACGGCCAGCAGCCTTGAGATTGTTCGTTTGTCATACTATAAGGAACCGCTGAGGGGCGTATCTGCATAGTTCGGCTTTCCGCGCGCCGAATGAATCGAAAGCAACGATTCCAACGTCTTACACAGTAGCGGGTGGCCGGTTTCGTTCCGGCCCGGGATCTGATTTCGGGATCCATTGAAAGGGAGTTCATGAATTCTAATGTAAAGACCGCCGTATTCTGGGTTGTCATCCTGTGCGCGCTGTTCCTGGTTTGGATGGCAGTCAAGACTACGCGCACCCCACAGCCGCGGATGATGTCCACGTCTGAGTTTGTCACCCAGGTGCAAGCGGACAAGGTCAAGGATGCCAATATCACGGGCTCCGATGTTCAAGGCACGCTGACGGACGGGGAGAGTTATCACACCGTTATTCCGCCGAATTTCCCCAAGATCTACGAAATTCTTCAGGAAAAGAACGTCCATTACAGCTGGAAAGACTCGACCGGAAACGGCTGGGTGGGGATACTGTTTAACTTTATCCCGATTTTGGTGCTGCTCGGTCTCTGGATCTTCATGATGCGCCAGATGCAGAGCGGCGGTAACAAGGCGCTGAGCTTTGGTAAGAGCCGGGCCCGTCTGCATTCTTCGCAACAAAAGAAAGTTACGTTCAAAGATGTCGCCGGCGTGGATGAAGCGAAGGAGGAATTGCAGGAGATCATCGAATTCCTTCGCGAGCCGCAGAGATTCCAGAAACTGGGCGGGCGAATCCCAAAGGGCGTCCTATTGATCGGACCTCCGGGAACGGGCAAGACCCTGCTAGCGCGTGCCATCGCGGGCGAAGCGAATGTGCCGTTTTTCTCGATTTCGGGTTCCGATTTTGTGGAGATGTTTGTTGGCGTAGGCGCCAGCCGCGTGCGAGACCTGTTTGAGCAGGGCAAGAAAAATGCGCCCTGCATCATCTTTATCGACGAGATCGACGCGGTGGGCCGCCATCGTGGCGCGGGCCTCGGCGGCGGACACGATGAGCGTGAGCAAACGCTGAATCAATTGCTGGTGGAGATGGACGGCTTCGAATCGAACGAAGGCGTGATTCTGGTGGCGGCGACGAACCGGCCCGATGTGCTGGATCCGGCGTTGCTGCGCCCGGGACGCTTCGACCGGCGAGTGGTTGTCGACCGGCCCGACGTTCGTGGCCGCGAAAGCATCTTGAAGGTTCACACGAAGAAGAGCCCGCTGGGCGATGACGTGGATTTGTCGGTGATTGCCCGTGGAACTCCTGGCTTCGCGGGAGCGGATCTGGCCAACCTCGTTAACGAGGCGGCGCTGGTGGCCGCCCGCCAAAACCGCAAGGTGGTGACGCAGGCCGACTTCGAACTCGCCAAGGATAAAGTGCTGATGGGCGTGGAACGCAAGAGCCTCATCATCAGCGACAAAGAAAAGCGGATGACGGCGTATCACGAAGCTGGCCACGCACTGGTGGCGGCCTCTATGGAGCACGCCGACCCGCTGCACAAGGTGACCATTATTCCTCGCGGCATGGCGCTCGGATTGACCATGCAGTTGCCGCTGGACGATAAGCTCTCTCACGACAAGCTGTATCTCGAAGCGCGGCTGGCCATCCTTATGGCGGGCCGCATTGCCGAAGAGATTTTCCTGAACCAGATCACTACTGGGGCGGGGAACGATATCGAGCGCGCCACCGAGATGGCTCACAAGATGGTTTGCGAGTGGGGCATGAGCGAACTCGGGCCTATGAGCTTCGGCAAGAAGGAAGAGCAGATCTTCCTGGGCCGGGAGATCAACCAGCATCGCGACTATAGTGAATCGACCGCAATTGATATCGATAAACAAGTTCGTAAGCTCGTAGAAGCGGGCTACAGCCAGGCGAGACAGATCATCACCGAGAAGTCGGATGCACTGGTCCGGATCGCCGAGGCGTTGCTGGAGCGTGAGGTTCTAGATGGCGCCGAGGTGCTGGACCTGATTGCCGGCAAGACGCTGCCTGCGTTCGTGCCGGCGCCGCCGGCCGGGGATGGCGGCAACGCACAGCCCGTGATCGCCCCTCAACCTCAGTCCGGTCGGCCGGGCCTGATTGGTGGAGAGAGTCCGCAACCTGCTTAACGGTCCGGCAAGGGACAAAGCTAATGAAAACGGGGGCCAGGCGATGAGTCTGGCCCTTCGTGTTTTCGGGGGACGGTTCGCGCTTGATACCTTCATTCCCCGTCTACTTGTTTGATGTAGACGGAACACTGCTTCATTCGGCGCCCGATATCTGCGGCGCGATTCAGGCGGTTCTTGCCAAGACGGAACGGCCGGATGTTCCGGAGGAGTTCCTGCGTTCCTACATCGGCAAGCACCTCATAGAGCTGATGTCCGATTTGTTCCCGCAAGCCTCGCCGCAGTATGTAGAGGGCCTGATCGCCGAGTATCGGACGACCTACATATCACGCGGGCATGCTTCAACGGAGCTGTATCCCGGGGTGATCGAGGCGCTCCGCAAGCTAAACGGCAAGAAGTCGACGGCGACGACGAAGGGCACGCCGACAACGCGCGCGGTGTTGGAGAAGTTTGGATTGGCGCCGTTCTTCGATCATGTTCAGGGAACTGACGGCTTTCCTGCTAAGCCCAATCCAGACGTGATCTTCGCGGCTTTGGCAGGATTAGGCGCGAAACCCGAGGAGGCTCTGTTTGTCGGGGACTCTGCAGCCGACATGGAAGCGGCACAGCGGGCCGGAATGCGAGCCTGCGCGGTGACCTATGGATACGGAAAGCGCGAAGAGCTGCTGAAGTGGGAGCCCGAGTTTGTGATTGCCGATTTGCGCGAGCTGGCTGCGGGCTAAAAGAAGTTGCTGGCGGGGAGCAGCAGGAGGAGTATTCGCAGGTCTGGCGCGATCTGCCTTCTGTAGTGCCTCAGGCTTTTAGGTTCTCGTGCTAAAAACAATGGCGAGAGAATTGAGAAACTCAAGAGTAAGACGGGGAGCCGCCGTCGCTGTGGCTTTCATTGTGCCGCTTCTCCTATACTTCTGGTGGGACGAAGACCACGGTTGGCTCGGTTTGCTCCGATCTGCCGGGTGGGTATTGGTGACGGGGATGGTGCTGGAGGTATCTGTCCTTCGATGGCTACAGGGGCAAAGACGTTCGGGCCGCGGCAGTGGGAGGCCAAGAGAGTGAGGCCGAGGGGGGCGAGCTGGACTGTCCGAATCAACGAGTTCGCTTTCGCTAACTCCTTAAAGGAACGGGGTTCTTTTATGAGTCCAGGAATTTCAGCAGATCCTCTACGGTGAGCTGGCAATCGCGTAAGATCTTGTTCAACAAGCCGGGCCCAATCGTCTCACCGGAATGGACAGGCACCATCGTGGTGAGGCCACCAGTGTGGCGAAGAAAGTGATTTACTGCCCCGGATGTGAACGACCTGAAAACCGCTCCGCGTCAATGCAGCGATCAACTGCTGCCCATTGACTCTGGGGCTGCGGCTCATGCCGCGATCGTAATGCGCTGAATGCCGATGAACTCCAGGCGCTGCTCTGGCACACCCTCTGCTTCGAGGCACAGTTCGATCGCCTCGCGAATGCGCTTGCTCACCTCGTCGAGGGAACGCGCCTGCGTATGACACCCAGGGCAACGTGGTAGCCTTCATCGTCGCGTTCTATCACAACATCGAACTGCCGTTGCATCACCCGGTTCTGCAAGCGGACCCGTTCCACCGCGTAACGATCCGTAGTGCACGCCAGTTCACGCCGCGTGCACCGCTGACCTCCGGCGCCAAGCTCAGCATCAACTCGCCCGCTAGCAGGCGCCGGGCCAGCCTTTTGGCATCCCGGGAGTCTTTCTTTCGACTTGGCACACGATTGGCGGATATCTCGGCGTTCGCCGCGGGAGGGTCATCGGCTTGTTGGGGCTCACCGTAGTACAAAAAGGGGCTTAGCCGGCCTCAGGAGGCGGGCGTGGCGTTGATGGCGGCGAGTTCGCCAAGGCCTAACGTACCCGTGTAAATCGCCATGCCAATGGCGCAATTCACGTTGATATTCGTCAGGACGTAGACGTCGTCCATGGTCGTAATGCCGCCGGCTGCGGTGAGTTCATGATCGGTTGAGAGCCGCAGTTTGCCGAACCACTCCAGATCGGTTCCTTGCATCATGCCTTCCTTGTCGACGTACGTGCAGAGATAACCCGAACAAAAGGGATCGAGCTCGCGAACAACGTCGATGGCGCGGATTTCGGTCGACTCGCGCCAACCTTTGACGACAATGTAACCATCTTTGCTGTCGAGCGCGACGACAATGCGCTCCGGGCCAACGGCTCGCGCCAAGGCTTCAAGAAACGGCGTATTCAAGCCGGTCGTGGTGAACGCCGATGTGCCGACGATTAAACGGTGCGCGCCGCAACCGATCAGTTCCCTGGCGCGTTCGACGCTGCGCACTCCACCGCCAACGCGAGCCTTAACCCTTTCCGAAATGTACTCAACCAACTGATTATTGTTCGTATCGTTGCCCATGGCGGAGTCGAGATCGATCACCTGGATTTCGAGGAAAGCATGGAAAAGCTGCAGCATCTCGTCGGCCGAGCCGCCTTCCAGCGCGGTTTCGCGCCCCTGTACAAGTTGGACGATTTTGCCCTCCATGATGTCAATGCAAGGGAAGATCATAGAACTACCTCCAGACGAACGAGTATGTGCGCCGCAGCGAGCTGGCGTTTGAGGTCGCCAACGGTGTGCTTGCCGTAGTGAAATATGGAGGCCGCGAGCGCGGCGTCGGCTTGGCCGATGGTCAGCACTTCGATGAAATCCTCGGGCTTGCCGGCGCCGCCCGATGCGACAACCGGCACCGATGTGGCGTTCGCGACGCTACGGGTCAGCTCACAATCGAAGCCAGTCTGCACGCCATCCGTGTCCATCGAAGTGAGCAGGATCTCGCCGGCTCCCAACGATTCGCCCTGTTGCGACCATTCGACCACGTCGATACCCTCGTTGTGGCGGCCGCCCTTGGTGTAAACGCTCCACTGGTTAGCCTGCGCGCGCCGCGCATCAATCGCCAGGACCACTGCCTGCGCGCCGAATTCCTCGCTCAACTCTCGAATGAGCTCCGGCCGCTGCACCGCGGAGGTATTCACGCTGATCTTGTCCGCACCGGAGAGGAGGATTCTGCGGGCATCGGCGACACTACGAATTCCGCCGCCCACGGTGAGCGGGATGAAGACGCGGCGTGCAGTGCGGGCGACGACATCGGCCATGATCTCGCGGGCATCGCTGGACGCCGTGATGTCAAGAAAAACAAGTTCGTCGGCGCCTTGTGCGTTGTAGCGCTCGGCAAGTTCCACGGGGTCGCCGGCATCCCGCAAGCCAACAAAGTTGATGCCCTTCACCACGCGGCCAGCGGTAACGTCGAGGCAGGGAATGATTCGTTTGGCGAGCATTACAAGTCTAGGAAGTTTCTCACAACTCGTAACCCGACTGGGCCCGACTTCTCCGGGTGGCACTGAATTCCATACACGTTGTTAAGCTCGAGGACCGAAGTGATGGGATGAATGTAGTCCGTGGTTGCCGCCGTGAAATCGGCCACAGGCACATAGTAGCTGTTGGCGAAATAGGCGTATGACTGGTTCCCCAAGCCTTCCAGCAAACGGCATGGCCGGGTGGGCACAACCGAATTCCAACCCATGTGCGGAATGCGAAAGGCCTTTCCGTCGGGGTCTTTCGCCGCTTGAAACCGTTTGACGGCGCCGTGGAAAAGGCCGAAGCCGGCGACGTCGGGTGCTTCCTCGCTGGATTCAAAAAAGGACTGCAGACCGAGGCAGATGCCGAGCGTCGGGAGGCCTGACCGAATCGTCCTCAGGATCGCGCTCCGTAAGCCGAGGCGGTCGATGACCTGCATCATCTGGCCGAAATGGCCGACTCCCGGAATCAGGAGCTTTGAAGCGCTTTCGATCACGTTCGCTTGATCGGTCACCGTATAGACAGCCCCGAGTTCGTCGAGCGTATTCTGAACGGAGCGAAGGTTCCCGGCGCCGTAGTCAACAATCACGGTCATAAAAGGCCCTTGGTGGACGGCAACTGATCTTTGAGGCGTTCGTCCGTGGAAGAGGCGTAGCGCATGGCCCGGGCAAAGCATTTGAAGATCGCTTCGATCTTGTGATGGTTGGAGCGGCCGTATAACACTTTGGCATGCAGGTTCGCTCCGACATGGTGGGTGAAGCCGTCAAAGAAATCCTCGAGAAGTTCAGTTTGCAGATCGCCAACGTGAACGACGTTCACCTGCTGGTCATAGACCAGTGCAGGGCGTCCGCCCAGGTCGACAGCGACTACGGCGAGCGTTTCGTCCATGGTCTGCACAAAGTATCCGGCGCGATTGATGCCGCGGCGGTCACCGAGTGCTTTGGAGAACAACTGTCCGAGCACGATGCCGACGTCCTCAACGGTGTGATGCTGATCGACGTCGAGATCGCCAGCCGCCTTCAAGGACAGATCGAAGCCACCGTGTTTGCTGAATAGCTCTAACATGTGGTCGAGAAAGCGAACGCCGGTGGAGATGTCGTAAGCGCCAGTGCCCTCAATGCGGAGGGAGCCGATAATCTGCGTCTCCTTGGTGTTGCGCTCGACCGATGACTCCCTCATGCGCGGCCTCGTGCGGCTGCTTCGAGCAGGCCGGGAAGGTCATTTACGTCTGAGAGAACGGCGATCGCCCCGAGCGTGGCGAGCCGATCGGTCAACTCCTGGTGGCGCGGTGCGGTAACCGAGGATACACCGACGAAAGGAACTCCCGCGTCAGCGGCGCTGCGCGCATCGTCCACTGTATCGCCGAGATACCAGATAGTCCGGTCGGGATACGTGCGTTGAATCAGGTGCAGTCCGTCGGGCGCAGGTTTCTGCCGTTCCACATCGTCGGCGGTGATTGCCGGCGTAAACAGAATGTCACGGGCGAAGCGATTCAGGGTGGGTTCGAGTTCGTATCGGAGGCGGCCGGTAAAGATGGCAAGGGCTGCCCGGCCGGACAGCGATTCAAGAAAACCGGCCTGGGGAATCCACTTTTCACGATTGATCAGTCCGTCGCCGTTCTCGCCGAGGAAGATGCGGTTGAAGCGATCGACGACCGTCTTGTAATCAACCTGTTTCCCTCGATCGAGAACAAATTTATGCGAAAGGTCCCAGTCATTATTCCAGCCCCCGGCGTTTTTGTATTCCTGGATGACGTCGTTTGAAACGTCGTCGCCCGTGAAGAAGCGAACGGTGGCGCGGATCGTTTCGCGATAAGAAGCGGTGACCTCGACCAGGACGCCGTCCACATCGAAGACAATTACTTCCGGCGCGACGACATCTTCAACAAGAAAGCCAGACACTACCAAATATCCTCCAATTCAGCCAGTAGTTTTCGCACCTGATCGCGTGTGCCGACCGTGATGCGCACGCTGCCGGGGATTTCATAGCTTCGATCACGAACCAGGATTCCTCGGTTGCGCAGTTCGTCGCGAATCTCCACCGCGCGATCGCCGACCTGAATGAGTACAAAGTTGGCTTGGCTGGCGACGTAATCGATCTCGATGTTTTCAAGGCCCACATACAGAAGCTCGCGGGCGGCCAGCACCTCCTGCACATACTCTTCGACGAACCGGTGATCCTGAACGGCGATACGGGCAGCCATGGCCGCCAGCATGTTAACGCTGTACGGCGACTGCGCCTTCTTGATGAAGGCCATGTTGCCGGCCTGCGAGAAAAGACAGCCGCACCGGAGAGCAGCCATGCCGTAGGTCTTGGAAAAGGTCCGGCTTACGAAGAGGTTTGAGTGCTGCTTGATGAGCGGCAGGACGGTCACGCCACAGAACTCGTAATAGGCTTCATCCACAAAGATCGCGGCGTTGGGGGCATGTGTGAGGATCTTCACCAGCGCCGCCGCGGTTGTGCCGGTTCCGGTCGGGTTGTTCGGATTGCTGACAAAGATGGCGCGCGTGGCAGGCGTGATGCGGT
The DNA here is from genome assembly GCA_963771305.1 of uncultured Acidobacteriaceae bacterium. GTDB lineage: Bacteria > Acidobacteriota > Terriglobia > Bryobacterales > Bryobacteraceae > CAJCIT01. The sequence continues at coordinate 83,019 of CAVYTS010000039.1, read as the reverse complement.
TCAGCAGCTCTTCGAGCGGGAAGGCGAGCTTCTCGGCACGATAGCCAACCAAGCCCACCGATGCACCTGCAAGTTCCGAGTAGAACTTGTACATGGCGTACGACGGCTGGAGGATCAGTACCTCGTCGTTGTTCTCGACGAATGTGTTCACCACCAGCTGGATGGCTTCATCCGTACCGTTCGTGAGGGTTATCTCACTGCAGGCCACGCGAAAGTGAACGGCCAACTCTTCCACCGCATGCTCATACTCCGGGTAAATGGTCAAATCGGCCGCAGTCAGAAATCGCTTGATGAAGTCGAGGACGTGTGGTGAAGCGCCCACCGTATTCTCGTTGAAGTCGAGGCGCAGCTTATTTCGCCGCCCACTGCTGGGTGGATGGTAGGGGGCCATCTGCAAAACGGCATTGCGCGGCTGTAACCCGCGGTTGTCGGCCTCAATGGCCTTGACGGCGGCGGGCTTTCCGGTAATTGTCTTATTGGATGGGTTAGGCAAAACGGATCTCCACGGAACGGGCGTGCGCTTCCAGGCCTTCGGCGCGGGCGAGCGCTGTGATGGACGGCGCCAGTTCCCGCAGTGCTGCGGACGACAGCTGTTGAACCGCGATGACCTTTACGAAGTCCGCCGCCGACAATCCACCGCGTAAGCGGGCAGCTCCGGAAGTTGGCAGTACGTGGCTGGGTCCAGCCGCATAGTCGCCTGCGGATTCAGGCGAGTTCTCGCCCAGGAAAACGGTGCCCGCGTGGCGAATGAGCGGCAGCAGCGATGGATCCAGCAGGCTTAGGTGCTCCGGCGCAAATTCGTTGGAGAGTTCCACTGCGGTTTCGATATCCGGAGCAACAATAATGGCACTGTTCTTTTCGATCGCGGCTCGAGCAGTTTCAGCGGTCGGTAGGGTCGCGAGCTGCAGATCAATCTGGCGGGCCACTTCTTCCGCAAGCCGCTGGGAGAGCGTGATCAGAATCGCGGCGGCATCAGTGTCGTGTTCGGCCTGGGCGAGCATGTCGGCCGCGATCGTCCGAGGGTTACCATCCGGTGCAAGGATCAGGATCTCAGTGGGGCCGGCAATAAAATCAATGCCGACCTCACCCGCCAACAGCTTCTTGGCCGCCGCAACATAAGCATTGCCCGGACCCACGATGCGATCCACTTTGGGCACCGTGGCAGTCCCGAAGGCCATCGCGGCAATTGCTTGCGCACCACCAATCCGAAAGACATTTGTCAGGCCCAGAAGGTGTGCACAACCGAGGATCTCCACACTCGGCTTAGGAGAGGCGACGCAGATTTTCGCGACCCCGGCCGCTTGAGCCGGAACCGCCGTCATCAAGAGCGTTGATGGAAGCGGATAACGGCCGGAGGGTATATAGCAGCCAACCGCATCCAGCGGCCGCACCATCTGGCCGAGCATCCGGCCACCGCTGAACTCGCGAAGATAGTCCCGTGGCAACTGTGCTTCGGCGAACTCATGGATGTTGCGTCGGGCCACGGCCACGGCGTCCAGAATCGGTGATGCCATTTGGGCTGCGGCCGACGCCAACTCCGCTTCAGAAACGCGCAGAGGCTTAGTTCCCAGGTCGTCAAACCGTTGCGCATAGCGAATCAGCCCGGAATCGCCCTCGCTCCGAACTGCTTCGAGTATTGGAGCCACGATTTTTTCGGCTTGACCCAAGCGCGTACGCCGCCGGGTTATCACGGAGCGCGCATCCAGATGGGAAATGATTCGGATCATAAAGCTGCCGGGCTTAGAGCACAATCTTATTCAACGGGTATTCGACAATGCCTTGCGCACCGCCTTCTTTCAGGCGGGGAATAATGGATCGCACGGTGGACTCTTCGAGAATGGTATTCACGGCAACCCACTCCCGGTCACTCAACTGGGAAATAGTGGGGTTCTTTAAAGCGGGGAGCAGGCCAAGCACGGTTGGAAGGTCGGCTTTCTTTACGTTGAGCATCAGGCCCACCTTGCCTTGCGCATTCATGGCGCCTTCCAACAGCATCTTGATGTCTTCCAGTTTGCGCCGCTTCCAGTTGTCCTTCCACGCGAGGTTGTTGGCAATGAGCTGTGTGTTCGACTCGAGGATGGTTTCAATGATTCGCAGTTTATTGGCGCGCAGGGACGATCCCGTTTCCGTCACTTCGACAATGGCATCGGCTAGCTCGGGCGGCTTGACCTCGGTAGCGCCCCAACTGAACTCCACTTTTGCAGTCACGCCTTTGCTGGCCAGATAGCGCTTGGTGGTCGCCACCAGCTCGGTCGCGATGATCTTGCCTTCGAGATCCTCCACGCACTTGAACGGGGAGGCTTCTGGCGCCGCCAAGACCCAACGGACGCGGCCAAAGCTCTGCTTGGCATAGATCAGGTCGGTAATGGTGACGACGTCGGCTTCGTTTTCCTCTACCCAATCCCGGCCGGTCAATCCGGCATCCAACACGCCATCCTCGACGTAGCGCGCCATTTCCTGGGCTCGGATCAGCATGCAGTCGATGTCCGGATCGTCGATGGCGGGAAAGTAGGAGCGGCTGCTGGTGGCGATATTGAAGCCTGCCTTGCGGAAGAGTTCGATGGTCGCGTTCTCCAAGCTGCCCTTGGGGAGACCGAGCTTCAGCTTCACTTCGTTCCTCCGTATACAGCATTGGGGTCGTAGACAGGCTGGTCAGTAATCACCCAGTCGCCGTCCTGCCACGTCCGATAGAAGCAGCTTTCATAGCCCTCATGGCAGACGCCTGGCGAGGTTTGCTCGGCCAGAACCAGAAGCGCGTCCGTATCGCAGTCGGTCGAGATGGATTTGAGCAAGAGGAAATGGCCCGAACTCTCGCCCTTGGTCCAAAGCTTCTGCCGCGAGCGGCTGAAAAATGTGACGTGACCGGTGGCGAGCGTCTTGTCGAGCGCCTCCCGATTCATATAGCCGACCATCAGCACGCGGTGCGATGTAGCGTCCTGCACAACGGTGGTGATCAACCCATTCTGTTTGTCGAAGTCGAGTAGAACACTCATAGCAATCAATCCAAGGCCTTATATCCATTAAATGAAAAAGCCCGCCGATGAGGGCGGGCGGCTTCGCGAAACTTCAAACTCACATCCAAGCAACGACACCGCCGACTCAGGCCATCGGGTGATGGTGATGATGCAGGTGGTTGGTGTGAATCATGAAATCACAGTATAGCGCAGGGGTTATTTATGCGGGACAAAAATGCGGCCGCCCGGCTGCTGGGTTCACCCGCCGATGCAATTCACCGTGCTGCCTTGCGGAAAAAGATAATGTGTTGCCAGGGCAAGGTCTCCACCGTCTTCTCGAAGACGAAGCCCTCTGGAATGATTTCCGCTTTGACCTCGCTCACGCTCATCTTGTGCTCAGGCCGGATCGGCACGTTCGGATCCTCCTTCCGAAACTCGAGCAGAACCAGGCGACCGTCCGGTTTGAGGGACTCGCGAATTCGGTCGAGCATGCGCTGCGGACGGGAGAACTCGTGATACACATCGACCAGAATCACCAGATCGAGTTCGCCGGCCGGCAGCTTCGGGTTCGATTCGGTGCCGAGCACGGTCTCAATATTCGACACCTTCTGCAGCGCGGCGTTGTCACTGAGGCGCTGGAGCATCTGCGGCTGGATGTCATTGGCGTAAACCCGACCGGTTGGACCGATCCGTTTAGCAATTCGAATGGAATAGAAGCCGGTGCCCGCGCCGACATCGCCCACCAGTATGCCGGGCTTCAAGCTCAACGCATCGAGAGCCTTTTCCGGCTGCTCTTCCTGCTCGCGTTCCGGCCGTTCGAGCCAATCGGCACCGCTGGCGGACATGACCGGCGCAATGCGACGGCCCGTGACTGGGTGCTCGGACTGGGCATTTGCCGGCTCGACAGCGGAGGCGACAAGCGCCAGCAGGAGCGCGGAGATAAGAGCGGGCCGTAAGCGATTTCTTCGTGCCTTGGGTGAAACCATTGATGATTAGACGCCGGAGCGATGCAGTTTACTCAGTCTTCTAGTACCAGAGCATGGGTAAAGACTGGGAAAAGCCGAGATGACTCTCGGCTCAGCCGGCTAACAGCCGGCGCCACGTGACGATCCATGATAGACCTGGAGCGAGGAGGGTGAATGCAAATTCTCTGGCGGAAGGCATTGATGGCGGCTGGCGTTGTCAGCTTAATGACCGCGCATTGCGCCGCAGCGCGAGCGGCCGAATTGTCCCTTGCCATTGTGCAGGCTGGTATACAGACCAGCGAGGATGCGCCCTTTGCCCCAAAGAACTACGAATTCCTGCCGGGTGAATACCTATATTTCACTTTCACAATATCGGGCTATCAAACTGAAAAAACAGCGGATCTAATCCGTCTACATTTGGAATACGTGGTGGACATTGAAGACTCCAACGGAGTCCAGCTGACTCCGCCCGAATCCGGTTCTATCCAGGATGAATTGCATCCGCAAGACAGCGACTGGTTGCCGAAACGTCGGCTGTCATTTCAGCTGCCGTCGCAAGTGGCCGCGGGCGGCTTCACTCTGCAGGTGACGGTTAAAGATCTAGTCGCTAAGACTGAGATAAAAAAGACATTTCCGTTTCGAATCGGAGGCCGGAAACTACAGGCTAGTGACACGCTCGATGTCCAGAACTTCCACTTTTATCGTGATGAGAGCGATAAAGAGCCGCTGGAGGTCGTCGCCTACAGACCGGGCGATACGATCTGGGCCCGGTACGACATTGTCGGGTTCAAGACCGATGCCAAGCATGCTTACAAGGTGGCTTATGCTCTAACGGTCTACCGGCCAGACGGCACAGTCTTTCTTTCGGCGCCGAAGGCCGGCGAGCAATCGTCCGCGGATTTCTATGCGGCACAGTTCATCCCGGGAGTCCTGAACTTGACCACTACTGCCGACACGCCGCATGCCGAGTACACGATCGTGTTGAGTGTCCAGGATGAGATTGGGAAGCAGACTTTCGAGCATAAGTACCCCTTTCGCCTGGAATAGTCCCAAACGCGGGTTTACAAAAGGCGAGGCTTGCAATAGGATACAAACCTATGTCAACCGTGCCACCCAACCCGCCGCCACCGGGGTATCCGGTTCCTCCGCCGCAGCCTGTCGCACCGACGCCGCCTTCGAAGAAGGCGAACCTTGCCTTTTATATCGGCGGCGGCTGCCTGATCTTGGTGGTACTTGCATTGGTGACATGCTCAGTGGCGGCTCGGTCATGTGGGCACCTTCTCTCGAGCAACCCAGTGGTGCTAGGCCGCATCATCGCCGCGGCAAATCCCAATTTTGAAGTGATCGATGTGAACGAAGCGAAGGGCACGATCAAGGTACGGGACAAGAATTCCAACAAGACTTTCTATCTCAACCTGACCGACGCGAAGAGGGGAAAGATCGAGATTGTGGACGAGGACGGCAAAGGGGTACGCGCTGGAAACGGGAAGATCGAAGTCACCGGGGATGATGGCGAGAAGGTGAGCATTGGAGGTAATGCGCCACAAGGCGGAGTGGTGCCCGCTTACCCCGGGGCCAAGACGCTGAGTTCGGTGAATGCCGACAAGGGAGGCATTCAGAGCGGCGTGTATACATTCGAGACCAGCGATTCACCGCAGCAGGTACTGGATTTCTTCAAGGACAAACTGAAGGCCAACGGATTCACGTTGTCGAATGAAAACTCAGTGTCCAATCAAATGGATTCGCTGCAGCTAACAAAAGAGGACCAAGCTGTCAGTTTGGTGGTGACCCGCCATGGCGACACAACAACTGTGGTGGTGACGTACGGGGCGAAATAGGAGACAAACCCCCCATAAGCGTTAACTTAATCTTCCGGCGCTAGATGAGTGTGGCCAACTTTCCAGACCCTGTGTCCGCGGTGCTTGGAGAATAGCCACGCACCTGATGAATTATCGGCCACGCTGGATTACCGACGACAAGCCCGTTTGAACGGGAGCAATCGGTCTGGGTCGGTCGCGACGTTCGTCCGAGCCTCAGCCCAAGCAGATGCGTGCTTTGAGCTGCCAGCTCAGTCTAGATGTCCCGCGACCGTCAATACGCCATTTATTAGTTTTTTGGCGAGAATCACTTTTGAGTTGTCAGTCAGTCTGGGATGCAGATCGGCCACCTGAAAGATGCCCTTGCGCGGCATTAAATCCGCGAGCACCGGCTGGAGCTTTGACGGCAGCTTTAGGGTGTCACCTCCGGCTAACAACAAGAGCATTTTCTCGCCTTCGGGCGCGATGCGATACGCCAAATTACTTTGTACCTGGACTTGGGTTCGAAGCGTGACTTCGCCTAGCTGCAGCAGGCCTTCCAGCTGCGATCGCGGCGGCGGCGGTGATCCCTTGACAAAATCGTCGCCAATCTTGTCGACAAGGTCCTGTGCCGTTAAATGCCGGCAGTTTCCCTGCAATAATTCTCAACCGGCTTTCCATTGCCTCGGCGAGTTGAGTGGACGCGCCGTTCGTCCAGTTGATCCCGGCCGGCAGCTGTTCCATGAACTCGCGCGTGCTCCCCAAGTCGTCAGCGATCAATGACAAAAGCTCGCGCCAGGTTAAAGGCCTGATGACGATCGCCACGGAGCAAGACACACTGTCTTCGCCCATGACTTCGTGGACTTGGCCGCGTGGATGGTAGAGCATGTCCCTGGCCCAAGTGAGAAGTCGGCGGCGGGCTCGGCGACTCGGCCCATCGAACGCGTTCCACCTTCGACCGCAGCCACTCGACCAAAGAATCTCCAGCGCTTACTTCCGGAAATCTGCAAGGTGAATCTCTGGAACTCGTCATAATGAGGACCCAGACATTCACAACCAGGCGGGGTAATAAAACAGTGAATCGAATGTAATGGATGTTGAAGCCGCTCGATGGTAGTGCGGCACAGATGACGCAGCGGCGCGTCAGGGGCCAGAAACTTCTCCAGGTCAGGGAGCTGAAGAGACGCGCCCGCTTTCATCTTCGAGTACATTTCCGGAATTGATTTGAATTTGCGCCCCTGTGGCGCCCGACGCGAGCGCAGATAAACATGGTTGTCTATAGCGCCGGGCAGCGAAAAATAGCTCTCGATGTCGCTCAGGGAGGTCAGGGAGGAGAACAACTTCGGGTTTCGGCCCCGAATTAACACCGGATATTTCCCCCCGTAGGTCGAGCAGAACGCCTCAAACGGTAGCGTTCCCAACAATCGATCGAAACTCTAGGGCGATCCGGCATGATCCTACGTCGAGGAGGAGAATTCGAGTGCTGGACGTTTCCGGGGTTCCTCCAGCGGAAAAACTCTTAGTTTGCCGTATGCGTGGCTTTTCAAATGACTACCCTCATCCGCCCATCGTCTGGTCTCCGGGAGCCTGCTCCTGTACAGGACGGCGCAATCGGGTAGGGCAAAGGCTTGACCGCTTGTTCTCTGTTTCCGTTGCAGCGAGGTTGGTGTTTGATCTTACAGGACCATGGGCTCACCCATGCCGCCGCCGCCGGCGACCTTATCCGCGTCTTCCTGGTCTAGAGTTCTTCCGTTGTAATTTCCAAGTCTGGCGCGGCAGGTTAGTCTTTGATCGATTCTTCTGTCTTGTTTTTGGCCGGCGGCGATACCCTGGCGCTGCCGTCAGAGCTCGGAGCCCGTGCTGATGCGTAAGGGTATTCTTTCGGTCGCCGATCTGCATCCCCGATTGACCGACAGCTCAAGAGTGATTCTTGCCCAAAAACTCGTCAAGAAAGCCTTGCTGACGATAACGCAACATTAAGAGGACTGAAAAATGAACGAGGTGGTGGTTGCATCCAAGGCGTCAGACTGCCGAGACTGAAAGCGCTTGTCCTCGACAGTGTCTCATCTTCCGATTACGAAGCGGGTTTACAACCTAGGGACTTGCTTCGGCTTTGGCCCACGCCCTTGCGGATCGCACACTTTTACCTCAAAAAGGACTACAACAAATGCCCTCGCTAGCCGTACACCGTATGGCTATCGGCCAGTATGTGAGCCCTGGTAAATAACAAAGGAACAAAAGAAAATGGAAAAACGAATCTTAGGCCGAACCGGCCTGAAAGTTAGTGTACTTGGGTTGGGCGGGTTCTTCGTGTCGAGTGTGGCATCGGCAAGAATGGAAGGCGTAGAGACTGTCCGCCGGGCTGTAGAGCTTGGCGTCAATTACATCGACACCGCGAGGAGCTATGCCGATAGCGAAGAGGTTATTGGGGAAGGTCTGAAAGGCATTCCTCCAGAAGGGCGTCCGCACGTCGCGACAAAAATCGGCGGCTGGCCGATTCCTTTCGACGCTAAGGACATAGCCACTCTCAGGACATCATTTCCTGAGAGCTTGTCGAAGCTCGGCTTGGATTCAGTCGCAGGAATACAGGTTCACGAACCAGATCGTCCCGCGCTCTTCGACTGGTGGGAGGACGACACTGTCGCAAATGGACCGGTAATGGACGTTTTGGCCGAGTTGAAGCAATCGGGTCTTAGTTAACTTCATCGGCCTTGGTGGCACCACGGCTTACGAGCTCGGACGGCTTGTGCAAACTGGCCGCTTCGATACCGTCATAACGGCCTTTAACTATTCTTTGCTATGGCGTGAAGCTGAAGAGCCGGTCATCGCAGAGGCGAAGAAACTTGGCGTCGGAGTAATCGTGGGAACTCCTTTTCAGCAGGGAGCGCTTGCTCGCCGCTACGACGCCGAATTGTCAACAGCCAAGTGGCTTAGCCCTCCGCGTCGTAAACAGTATCAACTTCTCTACAGCTTGCTCGACGATCTACATATGCCGATTCACGAACTCGCACTCCGTTGGGTCATCTCGAATCCTGATGTTGCAACTGTTGTAGTTGGTGCGAGATCAGTTAAGGAAATAGAGATGAACGTCGAAGCTGCGGAGAAGGGGCCTCTTGAGGCTAGGACTCTCGCCGATCTCGATCGAATCGCTGCGCTCGTGCCATTCCGCCCCTTCGAGGAACCAGGCGGCGCATTCGGGCTGCCGTTTGGTCGCCGATATGAGGGCCCAGGACCCCTGCAGGGAACGCGGGTTGTAGGTAGCGTCACTTCAAGAGACCGCAAATGAACAGAAAAACGCGTTGGGGCATTATAAGCGGGTCTTCGGCGTCGCAGGATCTCTTTCTTGCGCAGACCGCGCTCCTCCCGCTTCCGCGACAGCAAGCGTGGCGTTCGATCTTACAGATCCACGGCCATGGGGCCATCTAAGGGTTTGCGCAACATTAACTAGTACGCCGAAATCGGAAAGAAATCATTGCGCGTTGCTTTGACGGGCCCCATCAACGGGCCTCCACACCGCCTACAAGCTCTGTAAACACTGGAGAAGTCGCGATCACGGTCCGCCTACCCGTGCTTCTTTCGATTGTGTTATAGTTCCGAGTGAAATGTTTGATTAGTCGGAACTCTAACATTATGCGCCCACTCTCCTTCAATCCCCAAGATCTCCGCAAGCATCTCCTTCGCCACAAAATCGCTACTTTGCCCGAACTCAAAGCGGCTCTCGGCACGTCCGCCGACCTTACCGTCTTTCGAAAGCTCAAGCTCCTGGATTACCTTTCCAGCTATACCCATCGCGGCCGCTACTATGCCCTACGCGAAGCCGCCCGCTTCGATGACATCGGCCTGTGGTCCCACGATGCAGTTTGGTTTTCCCGTTACGGCACCCTCGTCTCTACCGTCGAGTCCTTCGTCAACCAGTCCCCGAACGGCTGGTTCGCCGATGAACTGGCCGACGTTCTTCATGCTGAGGTCCAAGATCCCCTCCACGATCTGGTGCGCGCCAACCGCCTGCGCCGCTCCGAGGTGGCCGGACGATTTCTTTACACCTCCGCCGATGGCCGGCAAGCTCGCGGTCAACTCCGCACCAGGCAAACCGCCCAGTCGGTCCCTCTACTGACCGATGCCTCCGCTCTCCAGGTGTCTCCCGATGAACTGAAAGCGGCCATCTTGCTTTTCTACAGTCTGCTTGACGAGCAGCTGCGTCGCTTGTTTGCTGGGCTGGAATCCATCAAGCTGGGTCACGGAGGCGATAGCGTTCTGGCCGAATTCCTCGGCTTGGACCCGCACACCGTCGCTCGCGGACGCCAACAACTGCTCGATCAGAATGTATCGACGGAGCGCACCCGCCGTTCTGGCGGCGGCCGCAAACCGGTCGAAAAAAAACCGCCGACATCGTCACACTGATCGAGTTCCTGCTCGAATACGACACTGCCGGCGATCCCATCACCGGGTTGAAGTGGTCTCGGCGCACTACGGAGAAGATTGCCATGGCGCTGGGCGACTTCGGTGTCAATGTTAGCCCCAACACCGTCGCTCGTCTCCTCCATCAGATGGGCTATTCCCTGCGGGTCAATCACAAGAAACTCTCCACCGACTTTAGTCCCGACCGCAACGATCAGTTCCTTTATCTGAGCGATCTTCGTCAGCGCTTCCAACGCCGCGGCCTGCCCATCATCAGCGTCGATACCAAGAAACGCGAACTGGTCGGCAACTTCAAGAACCCTGGCGCGCGCTGGGATCTATCTCCCCGCTTGGTCAACGACCACGATTTCCGCTCGGATTCCACCGGTGTCGCCATCCCTTACGGCATCTACGATCTGCTCGCCAATCGGGGAGCGGTCATGCTGGGCGTCTCGCATGACACATCCGCCTTTGCGGCGCACGCCATTGCACATTGGTGGCGCCAGGAAGGCGCGGTACGCTATCCCCGCTCCCGTCAACTCCTCATCCTGAGCGACACCGGCGGCAGCAATGGCGCTCGTCGCCGCACCTGGAAAACCGAACTCCAATCTCAGTTGGCCGACTCCCTCGGCCTGACCCTCACCGTGGCGCACTACCCGACCGGCGCTTCCAAATGGAACCCCATTGAACATCGTCTCTTTTCCGAAATATCCAAGAACTGGGCAGGCGAACCACTCGACACTTATCAGAAGATTCTCAACTTCATCCGCTCCACGAGAACGAATACCGGCTTGTCGGTCACCGCTCAACTCGACCGTCGCAACTATCCCACCGGCGCCAAACCGACACCCGAACAGCTTCAATCACTTCGACTGAAACCGCACCAGGTTCTTCCGAAGTGGAACTACACCATCTCACCCAATCTGTGAAGTTGTTTTTGCGTCAGCCCTAAGCAGCGATGGCTAAGACCAGGACTACCCGACCTATTTCTAAGTGGCTTAGCGCCAACGGCTACTCGGGTTAATTAACATGGTTTCCGATAGAAATTCGCTGAATGGAGGGCTGCGGTCTCGAATCGTTGGCGGATGTTTTTTTGCTTGAACCGCGCGCGGTCAATGACTTGCCCGAGCGCAGCTTTTCATGAGGGCCACTGTCAGCGTCATCATTCCATGTTTTAACGCAGCGCCCTGGATTCGAGCTACGCTCGCTAGCGTGGTCTCTCAGGGCTACGAGCACATGGAGATCATCGCTGTGACGATGGCTCAACGGACGCCACTCCAGAAATCATCAGCAACGAATTTACGTCAGTGCGTCTGATTCGGACGGCAAATCATGGAGCAAGCGCGGCCCGGAACCGCGGCACAAGCGAGTCCTCGGGCGACTTCATCCAGTATCTGGACCATGACGATCTTCTCGCACCCAGGAAGATCGTGCGGCAGATCAATGCGCTGAACGAAGCGGACGGCGACGTGGCTTATGGAGCCTACCAGGAGATCGATGAGCAGGGCATGGCTCTTTTGAACGTGAAGGGCGACTGGCCTATGGACGACCCAACGGCGGATTTGCTAAACCGTTGGTGGCCGACAGGGGCTTGCCTGTTCCGCAAAGGTATCCTCGCTGCTGTGGGCGGTTGGGATGTTCGATTCGTGATCGTCCAGGATCAGCGGTTTGTCCAGGATTGTTCTATCCTCGGCGCCCAGTTTGTTTATTGCCCCGGTCTGGCGGCATTTTATCGGGTTGTTCGGAACTCACCAAGCAAGAACAAAATAATGGTGGCGCGAGACCTATACAAAAATGCCCGCGAAATTCGCGAATTGTGGGATAGTCGCGGAGAATCCACGGAGGAGCGGCGTTTCGCACTGATGCAGAGCTTCTGTCATGTCGTTCGGATATCTCGGGGCGAGGACCCGGGTTTGCTTGATGCGGCAAAAGAACAATTAGAGGATTTGAAGGCGCGATGCCGGCCAAGTACATGGATCGCGTTGAGCAGAAAATTTAAAGAGCAAAAGGAATCGCAACTGGAAGGCTTATTGCGGCCGGCCGAAGTGAGGCTTGCGACCCAAGTGCAGATTCAAAGCGATTTGTCGTATCGCATCTCATCGCAGGGCGATAAGGTTCTCTTGTTTCTAGCCGGCGGCGACACCCTGGCGCTGCCGTCAAAGCTCCAGCCCGTACTCGCGGATTTAATGGTGCGTAAGGGTATCTTCCCGGTCGCCGCCGATCTGCATCCCAGATTGACCGACAACTCAAAAGTGATTCTTGCCCAAAAACTCGTCGAGAATGGCGTGCTGACGATAACGCGACAATATCGCCCGGAAGGAAATCTCCGCTAAGACCATTTCGTGACTTGCATGCGAAAGCCTCAGTGACCCGTTGATGATGGATCTCGACACTCGCATTCCTCCTGATCCAAGGGCGGACATGGGACGTGGTTGTTATTGGCACAGGCGCTGGCGGCGCTACAGCGGGTTTCAATCTGGCAAGGCGCGGACGATCCGTTCTGTTTCTCGAACGCGGGCCGCTTTCCCCCGTTCCATCTGCCGTGACCCAGGCGGTGTCCGTGCAAGATCCTGAGGTTCCGCGAGGCTGGTGGCCGGATCCCGTTTACGAACGAGCCGCTGTGGGCGACGTGCGGGGTTCCTACCCAATTGGGTGCGGCGCCGGCGGATCAACGGCACTGTTCGCCATGGTGATGGACCGGTTTCGGCCAGTGGATCTAAACCCGCGCGGTTGCGTTGACATCCCTCCCGGTTCCTCTCTGCCGGAAGCCTGGCCGATTTCTGACGAGGAACTGGAGCCGTACTACGATGATGCCGAAGCTCTCTTCCGCGTGCGAGGCACGCACGACGCGCTGACCCGAGAGCACTGCCCGCTCCTCGAACCGCCTCCGCCCTCGAATGCCGAAGCCGGTCTGCATGAAATGCTCACGGGCGCCGGACTGCATCCGTACCGGATCCACTACGCACGCGAAGCCGTTGCCGGGTGCACGGGCTGCCCCGTTCGCGTGTGTCATCGCGAATGTCGCAACGACGCAAGCCGCATTTGCCTGGTCCCGGCACGTCAACGCCATGATGCATGCGTTTTGCCCCAATGCCAAGTCGTAACCCTCGGGGTGAGCGGCCGCAGAGTCACCCAGGCGAGATGTCTCGCTCTCGATCGCGAGATCATCATCCGAGGTAGAGTGTTCGTACTTGCGCTGGGCGCGTTTCAGACCCCTGCGTTGCTCTTGCATTCGAAAGACGGAGCACCGAACAATGGACTCGGCAATGGTTCGGATCTTGTCGGACGCAACTTGATGCTGCATGTCTCCGAAGCACTACTCGTGGTATCTGAGGGATTTAAAGGAGTGGTGAACAATAGCCTCAATCACGGCCTTGCACTCAATGACTTCTATGTGGATAACCGCAAGAAGCTCGGTAATGTACATGCTCATGCATTCTGCTTTCCGGGTTCCGCGCCGGACCGGCTCTCGGGTGCCGCGATATTCCATACAATCGTCGAGGACTTCCCATATCTCACGAATCGGGTCCTCCCTAAGGAGGGATCAACTAGTGAAGTGGTTTGGGAGCATCGGTATCCGGAAGAATTGCGCGTACGTTGCAAGAGACTAGTCGCGGCCGTTGCGCACGCTCTCGATCGTGTCTGCGAAATACATGCCCGTGATCCGGTCGGCCGGCTGAACGTTTCGCATGCTTGTGGTACATGCCGTTTTGGAGACAACCCGAAGACCAGCGTGCTGGATCGGGAAACCGCATTCATGAGTTGGACAACGCGTTCGTCGTGGACGCGTCTTTCTTTCCTTCGAGCGGCGGCATCCATCCAAGCCTGACCATTGTTGCGAACAGCCTTCGAGTTAGTGATCTGATCGCAACACGCCTTTTTTCGACATGACCCATTATTGATGCCACACTCCCACCAGCCGGCAAAGCAATGCCGCCGCGGTGCATCGACCCGCCTCCCAGGCACCTTCTCGGTGATTGGCTTATCGGTGGGCATTCAGCAGTAGTACTCGCACAGATCTCAGATGGCACCCCGACTGCACACCTTTAATAATGATGAAAGATGAAAAAGGTGTTGCCTCAACTCTCCACGCGCCGTTCGGACAAAACCGAGCCGCGAGCGTCAGGGAGCGAGCGTAATGCCTCGGAAGCTCGACAGCGACGACGCGAAACCACAACAGAATCCTGTCGGGGTGTTTTCAGAGCAAAAGGCACTTCGAGGTCGATCCCGCCCTTGCCTTGTTGTTCGGCTTGTCGTGCCGAAGCTCGGCCCGGCTTCTCCCGCCATTTCATACCTCTTGCCGCTCTAGCAACCCTCGCTGACGTTCGGATCATTTTTGGAATGTACAATTGAACGCTATGGCTAGCACGATCGTACTTGGGTTAAACTGTTCCCACGATGCGACGGCTGTCTGGCGAGAGACGGGGTCGTGACGGCCGCAATCGCCGAAGAGCGACTCACCCGTCGCGAGCTTCACATCATGCCGCGGTTGTCTCGCGACAGCGCGATTGTCAACCCCTTCTCATCACTATCTGCATGGGTGCTACGCGCGAACGATGACGGGACCTATCCCGAGCGTCATATTAGATTAGTGGCAGACGGCAGCGGGTATTCCTATTGTGAACATCAGCAGCGTCGCAGTTCTTTGCTTGGCCCAGCAGCTCCGCGTCCAGATCTCGTGGAGGCTCTATCCGCTTACCACGTGTCGGATTACGCGGTGACGGCTCGAGAGGAAACGTGCCTTACGTTAGCTCTAATAGGGCGGCCTCCCAGCACGGGCCAGTGATCAAGTCTCGGCCGATGCGGTTACGCTCCAGCCGTGACGTATAGTAGCGGTCATGTCACGAGCCTTGCTGCCCTCCTGCATCTGTTGCATTGTCGCGCTGACGTTTCCCGGCGCCGCGACAGCACAGCCGACCAAGCCTCAGACCATCTTGCTATGGCCGGATGGAGCTCCCGGCGCTTTAGGGAAGACTGATGAAGATAAGCCGACACTGACCATCTACACAGTCCCGGCCACATCGCCCTGGAAGGTGAGCACAGGTGTGGTGGTTTGCCCCGGCGGTGGATACGTAAACCTGGCGGTGGACCATGAAGGCCAGCAGATTGCGCAATGGTTAACCGGTCACGGCATCAGCGCATTTGTCCTGAAGTACCGTCTCGGTCCGAAGTACCATCATCCGATTGAACTGGGCGATGCACAACGCGCCATCCGGTATGTTCGCTTGCACGCGTCCGAGTACGGAATCGAGCCCAATCGAATTGGCATTTGGGGATTCAGCGCAGGCGGGCATCTGGCTTCGTCGGTAGGAACGCACTTTGACGCGGGCAAAGCCGGCGATGCGGATGCGATTGAGCAACAGAGTTCGCGGCCAGACTTCATGATTCTCGCCTATCCGGTGATTACGTTCACGGAGCCTTATTTGCATCGCGGATCTCGCAACGCGTTGTTGGGACCGGACCCGGAACCTGCGTTGGCGGAACTCTTGTCAAGCGAGAAGCAGGTCACGAAAAACACGCCGCCGACTTTCTTGTTTCACACCACAGACGATTCGGTAGTCCCGGTGGAGAACAGTGTGATGTTCTATTCGGCACTGCGGAAGGCGGGTGTTCCGGTCGAGATGCACATCTACCTGCGAGGCCCGCATGGCGTGGGGTTGGCCCAGGCGGATCCCGTGCTAAGTTCCTGGCCGTTGCGCCTGGCCGATTGGCTCAGGGCGCAAGGGTTGATGAAGTAGCATTGCGACCGCGGACCGATCACGAGGAGGCACGCTCCCTGAAGCGCCGGAGCTTGGCACGGTTCCCGCAAATCCGCATTTCGCACCACTGGCGGGAACCATTGCGGCTCTTGTCGATGAACAGCCAGCCGCACCCGGCGCCGGGACATTCCCGGAGCGAGGCGACGGCCGTTGACGCGAGGAACTCAGCCGCCGAGTCCATTAGGCTCCAAAGAATTCGATCGAAAGAATCCGGTTCATCCCAGGACCACGCGAAACCGGCGTCTCGAAATGTCAAACGCTTGTGACTTTGCGCGTTGGCCAACTCACTGTTGAGAGCGGCCATATCGAATGAGGCGGGGGGCACTGATTGCAGCCGCCATTTGCAAACGCGGTAGAAGGCCTCGCGTAGCGTGATCGCGCGATAGAAGGCGTTCTGCACCTCCATGGGTTGGCTTGCCGAACGCCGAATCATCTTTTGCGCCTCAACCCGGTTCAGTACTCCCGCTGATTCGCCCCATTGAACCAGGTCTTCGAAGACGGTGACCTTGTCGCCGAGGATACGGTATCGAGAGTGGCGCTTCGGATCAGAGTCGACACGTCCGCCGACGGTGTTAACGAAGTCGAGGCAGAGCGCTCCCGCGACGAATTTGAAGGTTGGTTTGGTAACCACTTTTTACAGCTTGACTGGTTACGAGTCCACTGGTACTATCGTAACCACTATGCACAGATTAGCAGGTTACGCAATCGTTCTCGTGGCATCCGTCGCGGCATTCGGCCAGCAACCGGTCCGCACGGCGGCCGAGGTCCTCAAAGGGAACTTCGATTACATCAACCAGAAGGTTCTGGAGATGGCGCAGGATTTCCCGGCAGACAAATACGATTACAAGCTGAAGCCGGAGATGCGCACCTTTGGCGCGGTTATCGTGCACATCGCAGCGGGCAATATCTACGCCGCCAAGGCCGGCAAAGGCGAAAAAGTAAAGTGGGACGATCAGGAGCAAGACCCGGCCAAATTCCCCACCAAAGCGGCCTGCGTCGAACTGCTGAAGAAGTCCATTGACGACGCAAATGCGGCGCTGAAAGCAAACCCGGAGGGCCCCGCGAAAACCATGCAGCCCTTTTTGTCGGTCCTTCAGCATACCTCTGAGCACTACGGCCTGCTCGTCGCCTACTATCGAGCGAACGGCCTGGTGCCGCCTGAATCGAGACCGAAGAAGTGAGGGCCTCGTGCCGACGTTAGGGGCGCTTCTGGGTTATCGTCTCACTCCGCCGCTTCGAACTTCATCGCTCCGAAGCTGACCACGCTCTGCGGATCAATCTGCCACTGGTGGTAATGCAGCAACTCGCCTTTCACCGGCGGCGCGATCTTCAGAAACGTGTAGAACGGCGACGATCCGCACCATTTCAAATCGTCCTGGTTCTCCTGGATCAGGCTCCAGTAATCGCCCACGCTGCCTGCTGCGATCTGCGCGATACGCCGCTCATCGCGTTCTTGTACACCTAGCATTTCGCCGGTGGCAGCGTAGGCGGTCAGCGGGTCGCCATAGCGCCGCCCCATGTGCGCCATGTCCACCCCCAGCACGAAGCAGAGCCGCTTGCCTTCGCGTGCCACCATGTTCCCTGCGACGTCGAAGAACTGTTTGACGCGCTCGGTTTCTTCCGGCAGGCCGCCCTCATAGATGCTCTTCACAAACGGGCCGCACAGAATCGGAAGGATGCGCACGTCGGCCCCATACAAATGCTGCAGCAGCACCACCTGGAACTCGATCGAGTGTTCCACCGCGTGGCAGTAGTCCTCCATGCGAATCGCTTCGGGCGCTTTCGCGGCCAGCTCATCGATCAAGCCCAGCTCGGTCCGCGTCTCGCCGTAGGGAGTGACGAACGACTTCCGCGTCAAGCCGAACCGCTCCGGTGCTCCGTAATGCGATGTCCCGAGAACGACGAACACACGATCGGCAGCCGCCTCCTTCGATGGCAACGCCTGGTAGGCGGCCCGGTACGTATCCCAGCCTCCATCGGGGCTGGCATGGGGCGCGGCAACCGCCAGCACCGAATCATTGCCGTTTGCCGCGCCGATGCGCTGCATCATCAGATCCGCTAGTTCCAGCCGTTCATCCGGGTAAGCATTTCCAGCGAAGATCGCCTCCCGCACGGTCTCGGCGGCAAACTCCGCTTCTCGTGTGGCGCGCAGGGAGCGGTACGTGTCGTTCTCCAGGAAACCCGCCTGATCCAACGCCTCGTACAACTGCCGTTCAATGTCTCCCACCTGGATCTCGCCTGTCACGCGGACCAACTCGGAACGCAAATCCAGCTCCGTCTGGGCGCCGTCGAAACACTCCAGGCACTCCACCAGAATGGGTGGAATCAGCAGCGTAGAGTCGGAGTAATGATAAGGATCGCGGATCAGCAGCCCCGGTCTTGTGCTGTCCGGTGACGGCATGAAATCCAGGTTGAAGCGGATTCGGGGAAGGGAAGACACCGCACCATTGTACGGTGCACGACGCAGAGGAGACGAGCGTGAAAGCCCTCGCAGCCGCGCTAGTTGCTAGTAAAGGGGCTTTAAGAAACAAGAAGATTGGCCGCCGATGAACGCGAATGAACGGAGATCGCGTGATTCGTTCGCGCTCAGCGTTTGCTCTTTTACATTTCCGGGTCTGTTCCGGCTTTGCTTCCTTCCGGGAGCGGATGCTCCAGCATCGACGGACCCTCCCCTCCTACCTACTTTGCGATAAATTGAAATCAGCAGCTGCTGCTGGCAGGTGTCCCATGAATAAGTACGAGCAGCGCTCCCTTCAGGAACGCAAGTTCACCATGAAGGTGAGCCTTTCTATCTTTACCGCCGTCGCGGTCCTCCTTTTCGTAGTACTGGTGATGACCGGCTACATCGGCTCCATACCCACGCAGCCGTGGCAGAAAGCTGCCGTGATTTTGGCCGCCGTAGTCCTGGTATTCCGGCAAGTGGGGCGCATCGCGCGCCGGAACGGGAAGCCCAAGGTGGATCCGCAATCTGAACTGCATTTGAACGAGTAGGCCTGGGCCCGAATGTTAAGATGGTGAGTTGTCAGGCTCCGGGCTTCGTGCAATGGGCGGCTGTTAACCCCGCCAGGTCCGGAAGGAAGCAACGGTAGCGGTTTAGCTCGTGTGCCGCGGATCACCCGGGGTCTGGCATTAGTCCATCCTTCCACTTCCCATGTATCAAGTCATCGCCAGGAAATATCGTCCTCAGACGTTTGGCGAGTTGATTGGTCAAGAACACGTCAAGACAACTCTCGAGAATGCCATCACCAGCCACCGCCTGGCCCATGGCTACATCTTTTCCGGTCAGCGCGGTACCGGCAAGACGACCGTCGCCCGCATTCTGGCCCGCTGCCTGAACTGCATTCAGGGGCCGACCATCAAGCCCTGTGGTGTCTGCGCCAGCTGCCTCGAGGTCACGGCCGGCAATTCGGTCGACGTGATTGAAATCGACGCCGCCTCCAATCGCGGCATCAATGAAATGCGCGAGCTGCGCGACAACGTGCGCTACCAGCCGGCCCGTGATCGCTACAAGGTCTTCATCATCGATGAGGCTCACCAGATCACCATTGAAGGCTTTAACGCGCTCCTGAAGACTCTCGAAGAGCCGCCTGAGTGGGCCGTCTTTATGATGTGCACCACCGAGGCGCACAAGATTCCTAACACCATCGCTTCGCGGTGCCAGCAGTTCAACTTTCGCTCGGTCGAATTCTCCGAGCTCGTCGCGCGCATGCAATACATCGCCCGCGAGGAAGGGATCGAAGCGGACGACGAGACGTTTGCCGTGATCGCTAACGCGGGGGAAGGAAGTGTTCGCGACTCGCTGTCCGCCCTCGACCAGGCGATTGCCTGCTGTGGAAAGACGCTGCGCGTCGAGGACGTTCGAGCGCTGCTGGGTGTTTTTGCTGTTGATTCGCTGCGCGCCGTGGCCGAAGCTGTCTTGGAGCAGAATGGCCAGCGCATGCTCGAGATCGTCCAGGAACTCGAACGAAGTGGGCAGAGCCTGCAGCACTACGTCCGCGAACTGGCCCGCTACTGGCGCAACTTGCTGGTAGCCCGAATCACCGGTAAGCGCACAGCGCTCATCCCGGCTTCCGAAAGCGAGCAGCAGGCCTTCCTCGAAACGGCTCTCCGGTTCAGCGAAGAGGATTTAACCCGCTATCTCAACCTCACGCTTGAACTTTACCGGGTATTGCAGTTCTCGCTCCAGCCGCGCCTCCATTTGGAATTGGGCCTCATCAAGCTGGTGCAGGCGGGCCGCCTGCAGTCGATCGAAGAAGCACTCGCTGTCCTCGGGACGTCTTCAACCAGCCTTTCGAAGCCGAAAGAGAGTTCCGCCCCGGGAACCGCCGCCATCTCCGCCTCCACGCGCACCGCGGCGCCGCGGCCTTCGCTGTTTCAGGCGCGCGCAGCCACCACCGCTGCCGGGCCGGCCGCGCCAACCGTCGAGCCCCGCCCGACTCGGCCAGAGCCGATCGTCGCTTCCGCTCCTGTTTCAACGGGCGATCTCAAGACTGACCTCTCTCGCGCCCTTGCCGCCGCTGGTTTGGACTTCAGTGCCGATGCCCTTCGCCAATCGGAGATCACCCTCCAAGGAAACGATCTATCCATTAAGGCCGCGAAGACCTTTGCCATGGCATTGAAGGACGCCGGTGTCGCCAAGACGGCCGCCGCCCTTCTGGGTAAGACCGTTCGGGTCAAGGTCGAGGCCAGTGACCAAATGTCGGCCATCGCGCCCGAGTCCGGGGCGCCAGCCATTGAGGAATCGAGCTTCGCCGAGCGTGCTCTCGCCCACCCCGGCGTCAAGAAGTTTCAGGAGTTGTTTCCCGACGCCCAGGTCCGGAAAGTGCGAAATTTGAATGAGCGAGGCTGACAAGCGAGAGCCCGGCGCCTCAACCCACAAGGATCGGAACCTATGAAACTACCCGGCAATATGCAGTCGATGATGAAGCAGGCTCAGCAGATGCAGGCCAAGCTGCAGGAGGAGATTGCCGCCATTCGCGTCGAAGCCTCCGCCGGCGGCGGCATGATCACCGTCAAGATGGACGGCCAGAAGAACGTCCTGGGTGTCAAAATAGACCCCGAAGTGGCGGGCGACGTTGAAATGCTGCAAGACATGGTCATGGCGGCATTCAACGAGGCGGCCAAGAAAGTGGACGAAGCTTCGCAATCCAAGATGGGCGGCATGCTGGGCGGCATGGGTCTGCCCCCCGGACTCTTTTAGTCACCCACATGGCCGAGTTTGCCGAACCACTGGCCCGCCTGATCGCCGAGTGTAAGCGCCTCCCTGGTATAGGCCAGAAGTCCGCTCAGCGCATCGCGTTCCATCTGCTTCGGACGCCCCGCGAAGATGCCGAACGCCTCGCCCAGGCTGTTCTCGACATCAAGGACAAGTTGGGGCTCTGCGAGATCTGCAACAACATTAGCGACGGCGACCAATGCTCCTATTGCCGCGATCCGCATCGCGACCACACCCAGATCTGCGTGGTCGAGGAGCCGCACAACATTCTGCCCGTCGAAACCACCCACTTCCGCGGCCTCTATCATGTGCTTCACGGCACCATCTCCCCATTGCGAGGCATGGGCCCCGAGCAACTGAAGATCAAGAGCCTCATTGATCGTCTGGCAGGCGCCGACGTTCACGAGATCATCCTCGCCACCAATCCCACGGTCGAAGGCGAGGCTACTGCGGTTTACCTTTCCCGCCTCTTGAAGCCGCTTGGGCCGCGGATTACCCGCATTGCGATGGGTATCCCTGTCGGCAGCGACCTTGAGTTCGCCGATGAAGTGACCATGTCACGCTCGCTCGAGAACCGCCGGGAGATGTAGCTGCGTTCGGGCCTCGTAATTTAAGCAGGCTATCGCTGGTTCTTCGCCTACGAATTACATTGATTTGCAACCAAATGCCGGCAGGTCATAGGCGCTCCCAGTATCACCGGCTGGCATGCGGAGCCACTCGCCAGGGACCCGCGATTCGGAGCTTCGCGGACGCCTTTCCCCTTGGCCAATGAAAGCAACAGCTTGCGTGCCTGATGCATTTAACTCCCGATCTGGCGCATATTTGTGCACGTAAACAATATCGTATTAAAACTGCTTAAAATATGGGTTGCCAAAGCAATTTCTATAATAAAAACGTATGTATATCAATAAGATACATATAATCTGTTGGCATAATATCGATTGACTTGCCAGGCTATTTCCTCTACATTGGACACATAACGATTCTGAGCTGGGTTGATAACGACGGACCCAATTTCAGGCGATCGTACTCCTCGCCGAGTAGTTTGAATCTTCCTCGCCGTAAGATTTTTGCACACCAAAGTATGGACCCTTTTTAGACAGGTGCTACATCTCTGCCTTCACACTTGGTGCTCCGTCGGCCCGAAGTTAACCTACAAATCTTTAAGGAGAAATTCGTATGAAAATCGAATCTGTTAAATCAATGATTGCCGCTGGTTTACTGACTCTGACGGCTGCCGCAGTGGCTCCGGCCCAGTCCGCAAACTCGCTGATCGTAAACGTCCCATTCGCGTTTATCGTGGGGGGCACCAAGCTGGCCGCCGGCGCCTATTCGATTCAGGAAGAGTCTGAAAACGGTCTCCTCCTGATCCAAAGCCGGACTCCCGGGCAACAGTCCGTCGCCGTTCTCACAAGGACCGGTGGCAGCTATCAGGGAAATGATGACTCAGGCCTCGTGTTTGAACGCAACACCGATGGCGAAGCGGTTCTGAGCAAGGTCCAAATCATCGGCGAACCCGACCGCCTCGTGGGCGTTCACACTGCGGCAGCCAAGACGACGCTTGTCTCCGCAAAATAACGCACACGGCTAAGTAAGCAAGCGCCCCTGCGGTTTGGCAAGGCTGCCACACTGCCGGGGCGCTTATGATTTCGGCCCTGATGGTTGTGGGTGGGCGACCTCGGGTGGGCGTGACGCGGGGCGCTGGCTTCCGTCGACGCCGTTTGAGGGTAACTTCCGGATACCCGGCCATCCGTCCTGAGCTTCCGCGCCGCGACGGATCACCCATACTGCTCGCATCTCTGGGGCGAGTTGAGAAGTGCGCGAGACTATCGCTGACCTAACTTAGCTCGACAGCGACTTACTCCTGATCGAAGCCACACGCAGTCAACAACGCTCTGCGTACCTCAGGCCAGCGCTGCTCGGACAGGGTGCACAGCACGGAGCCGAAGCGATCCCGCCGGCCCAGGGAGAGGTGATCGAGGTTCACCGCACATGCCGCAGGCATGCCATCTTCTTCTGTCATTAGCACCTCAGTCCGCAATCCTCGAATGGTTCGCGTCAAGGGCGCAACGATGATCTCGTTCAGACGGTCGATGACTTCATCGCGGGCGAGTACCAGAACCGGACGGCGTTTATCGGGTAGGCCAAACGTTTACCATCGGATCTCGCCCCGAGTCAATGGCACTCTTCCCAGCCGTCGGCTTCCCATGCGAGCGGTTCGTCGTCGCCTGAGAGCTCGTCGTCAGTTGGGGGCGCAACTCTGTAGGCCGACTCATCCGTGCCGTGGGGCAAGACAATCCGCCGGAGCAGTCTGATCCGCTCGCTGTCCGGCAGAGATG
This sequence comes from uncultured Acidobacteriaceae bacterium, assembly GCA_963771305.1. Lineage (GTDB taxonomy): Bacteria > Acidobacteriota > Terriglobia > Bryobacterales > Bryobacteraceae > CAJCIT01. Next base: position 59,593 of record CAVYTS010000039.1, on the reverse strand, counting down.
CCACTAGTGGCATTATGTCGTCTGCGGTCAGTAACCTCGGCATGATTTGAATTCCATCAAGAGCCGAACCATTATTCCTCCCAAGTTGGGAAGAGCGATCATGACGCCCTCTCTCCACACGCCTCCAAGACAGCTATAGCCTGTGCCGAATCCACAGAGTCTCGGCTTGTCTAAGAACCGCAGCCTCTGGAGCATGGTCGCCCCGGAAGCCTAACTTGAACTAACACTCATGGCTCTGGCCTGCACATGTGCCTCGCCCTGCTGGTTCGAAGCGAGAGGCCTGCGCAATCACGGTCAGCAACGCGTGTTCCCTCAGATGTGGCCCGGCTACGCCGCCGATCTCCACGTCGATCAACTGGTTCGCCTGGCGAGCGTGCGCCAGTTCCACTTTGAGATAGTTGGTTGTCAGGGCCATGCCACGCTGCTCCAGCGTCACCGCCGGGAGCACCTTGCCAGCCATCCTCCGCCGGAAGGCCAGATTCTTCTCGTCGGAAAGCTCCCGCAGTTGCCGATTCCTCTCGCGCCGCACGTCCATCGGAACCACGCCGTTATATTCCGCCGCCGCTGTCCCCGGGCGCTCGGAATACGTAAACACGTGCAGATAGGTGAACGGCTGTTCCGCGATAAGCTCTATCGTTTGCCGGAGGTCGTCCTCCGTCTCGCCGGGAAAACCCACCAGCACATCGGCCCCAATCGCCGCATCCGGCATCAGGTCGCGCGCCATCGCCACACGGGTCACGTAATGCCGTGTGCGGTATTTCCGGAACATGCGCTTCAACACGGCATCCGACCCCGATTGCAACGGCGCGTGTACGTGCTTCGCCAGCCGCGGTTCCAGTGCTACCAACTCCAGCAGATCGCTGCTCCAATCCATCGGCTCCACGGAGCTAATGCGCAGCCGCCTCACTTCGGTTTCCTGCAGGATCGTTCGCAGCAGGTCGGAGAAGCGTAGCGTGCCCGGCAGATCGCGGCCCCAGCGGCCCAGGTTGATGCCGGTCAGCACCACCTCCGCATAACGCGTCGCCAGTTGCCGCACCTGCTCCACCACATCGCCCAGCGACGCGCTGCGGCTGCGGCCCCGCACCGAGGGAATAATGCAGAAGCTGCACTTGTTGCTGCAGCCGTCCTGTATCTTCAGGTTGGGCCGCGTACGGTCTTCGCGAATGTCGGCAATGTTCGTCGCCCGAAACTCGCCGGCCACTTCACCCAGCAAAACTCGGCCGTGATATGGCGCGCCCGCCATGTCCTCAGTCACAAGGTCCGCAATCTGCGACTTGTGTGAGTTTCCCACCACCCAGCGAACGCCCGCAAACTCGGCCAATTCGTCGGGCGAGCGCTGTGCATAGCATCCCGTTACCAGAATCTGAGCGGCCGGATGGTCCCGGTGATAGCGGCGAATCAGTTGCCGGGCTTCGGAATCGGCGCTCGAAGTCACGGTGCACGTGTTCAGCACGATCAGGTCCGCCGCGCCCGCATCGGCCACAGTCGTCAAGCCGTGAGACTCCAACGACGCGGCAATGCCATCGCCATCTGCCTGAGAAGCCCGGCACCCGAAGCTCTGTATGTGGACTCGTCGCACGCTAACTACCAGTGTAGAGGGCATTAGCCAACCAGCCCAGCCTGACCTTGGCCCGCAAGTGATCGTCGGCTCAACGCCACAGCGAACTCTCGTCGCGCACCCAGTCGGGTTATTGGATGAGCGACGAATGGCATTCGGCGAGAGGCTAGACTGGTTCGATGAAGTTGTCGGGGATGTTTCTCTTACTAGTCGCGTGCGCCGCCGCTGCGCACGGCCAGATCTCGCCGAGCAGTGATTACCAGCTCGCGCTGCCCGAACACAAAGGGCAGCTCAAATGGTCAATCGATGGATTTAAGATTGTTGAGAATTCGGCTAAGCCCAATGGGTCGGAACTGGGCGTACGCGGGCGTGATTCCTCCGGGCGGCTCACGTTTCTCGGGTTTCTATTCACCGCTCCTGAGACCGCGCCGATGACAAGCGCGGGATGTCGCGATGCAGCGCTTACCCAGGACAAAAAGGCGGACGCGACGCTGAAAATCGTGCGGACCGCAGAGATTCCACGTTCGGGCGGTTTTCCGGTTGCGCTGGTTACACACACGACTACGAATCGCAATGGCTCTACAACCTTCAGAGTGCGCGGGTTCGTTGCAACGACCGACATCTGTGGCGACCTGGAGTTTTACAGCAGCACGCACATTAGCGATGATGACGCGGACTTGAAAAGGGTTTTCCGCGGCTTTGACGTTAATCCGGACTACATTCCGCAGTTCAGCGACGTCGTCCTTTACGCACAGGTTCTATTTCTACAGCATGCCTATCAAGCTGCCGCACCGCTTTTTGACAGAGCTTTGATGATGGTGCCGCCCGATGGCGCTCCATTCAAATCGGCAAGAGTTGCCATCCGCGTAATGAGAGATCAAGCTGGGATGTCCTACGGAATATCCGGCAATCTCGCGAAAGCTCGGGCAATCTTCGAGAAGGGGGCGGCTGAAGACCCGAGTTATCCGATCTACTACTACAACCTCGCGTGTGCCGATGCCGGCGAAAACAAACTCTCTGAGGCGCGACGGCATCTGCAGCAAGCGTTCGATAGGAAAGCCAACGTCAATCCCGGCGAGTCCATGCCCATACCAACCGAGGACGATTCTTTCCTTCAGCACAAGGAGAACAAGGAATTCTGGGCATTTCTTCAACAACTTCAGCCGTAGCCGCATCCGCTATCCTGTGTGCGAGTGTCAACAACACCTATCCTATTCTTGATCTGGAGCAACCGCCGCCGCCGGTACCGAAGCGGTGGCCCGTAATCCTGTGGAGCATCGTCATCGGCTTTGGTGATTGCGGCCATCCCTATCCTCGCGGATCAAGGTCTGATGTTTGATTGGAACTGGCCCGCATTTAACGGGCTGTTGCTCGCGCCGGCCCTCTTCATCGTGACTGTCATACACGAAATGGGCCATCTGAGCGCAGCCAAAATTGTGGGTTTGGACACCGGTGTAATCACCATAGGTCCGTTAGTCCTAGTCAGATCGGGTAACAATTGGGTCTTTGAGTTCAAGTGGAGGCGCGGCTTCTTCGGCGGCTTTTTCAAGCCGCTAACATCCGACAGAGACTTTCGAGCCTCGCGCTATATCTGGATGACTGCACCTGGACCCCTCGCGAACTTTCTGCTTTCAGCCGTGACTGCCGTGTTCATCGCCCGTACTGGCAATGGCGCCTGGAACTGGAGCGGCACCCTTTTCTGGACCTCTTCCATCCTTGGTCTTCTTTCGATGGCCCCGTACACCTCCGGTTTGCAGAAGTCCGATGGCGCACGACTTTGGCAGTTGCTTCGCCATCCCGACGAAACGCGGCGGCTCACGGCATTTCTCGCCCTCCAAACCGAAGGGACGAACGGACTCCGTCCTCGGGAATGGAGTCCCGAGCTCTTTGCCCAGCTGATGGCGGTCGAGCCTTCAGAAACCGAGTATCCGAGGTGCCAACTCCTCGCCTACTATCGCGGCCTGGACCAAGGTGACGAACTGGCAGCACTGCCACACTTGGAAAACGTTCTCGCCAAGTCCGGCAAGGTCGGCAAAGTTTTTCGGCCCGTGGTGTTTCTTGAAGCGGCCTCTGCGTGTGCCGGTATTAGGAATCAACCCGACAAAGCGCGGGCCTGGCGCGAACGGGCTGTACCGCTGCTTCGCAACCAGCCGGAAGCCTTCCAAACCGCGGATGCGAGCATCGCCATGTCGGAAGGCCGCTATGAAGATGCCCTCCCGGTTTGGCAAGCGGCCCGTGATCGTCTCTTCCGCCGCAGGCTCGATTCCGGTCTCGCTCGTTTCGCACTCGATAAATTGGCAGAGGCTCAAACAGTGTGCGAGGGACACATTGCCGCTCGTGTGTCGTAAATCGCGGGCTTGCCTACGTCGCCGGGTAGTATCCTTCTCTCGCTTGCACCACGGCGCCCTTGCGTGTGCTCGTCACCGCGATCCTTCGGAACTCGGTTGACTTGTCCTGGCTGTCCGAAACATACCCGAGGCTGTATTGGCTGCGCAGCTCGTCTTCGATCTGGTCGAAGACGTCTTCAATCGTGTGCTTCTTCGACACCTCAAAGAATCCTCCGCCTGTCCTCGCCGACAGCTCCTTCAGAATCTTCTTGCCGTCCGGTCGGCTCTGCCCGCCACCGGGATATCCACCGCCGCGGCCCATGCCACCGTGATGTCCACCCATGCCCATGGGCGGAGCGTTGCTTCCGTAGGCTTGTTCATCCGAAAACAGGATCGAATACACCAGCGTGTTCGTGCGCTGCGCTGATTCAATCGCGTCGCCCAGGCTGACCTTGCTGCCCGTATCCACGCCGTCCGTTAGCAGGATCATCGCCTTGCGGCCGTCCCGCGGCTTCATCAACTCATCGGAGCCAAGCAGCACCGCATCATAAAGCGTCGTGCCTCCACCACCGCCGCCTCTCCGATGACCTCCGCCGTATCCGCCACCACCGCCCGGATATCCACTGCCACCACCGCCGCTGGGATTACCGCCTCCACCGCTTCCGCCCTGGCGGTTCATGGTGGGCATGCCGACGTCGTTCAGCGACGCTTCCAACCGCTTCTTGGACGACGTCAAATCTTGTAATAGCTCCACCTCACGGTCGAAGTGGATGACAAAGGCTTTGTCCTTGTCCTCGCGCATCACCTGGTCGAAGAAACGGTAGCTGGCCCGCCGCTCATCGCCCAGCACGCGCCGCTGGCTCATGCTAGTGTCAATCAACAGGCCCAGTGTCAGCGGCAGGTTCGACTCGCGCGAGAAGTATTGAATGGTCTGCGGGCGATCGTCTTCCTTCAGTTGGAACTCATCTTTCGACAAATCCTTCAAGACCTGCCCGTTCTTGTCGCGCACAGCCGCGAATACGTTCACTACCTTGACGCCAGTGGAGAACGTCGGATTCTTCTGTGCATCGGTCGCGTCCTGCTCGGCCGGGGCTTTCTTCAACACCGGAGCCGGCTGGCCCGGTTGTGGAGGCGCCTGATCGGGCGGCGGATTGGCGGGCTTGAATTGTGCCCGTAGCGCCGCCGGTATCACGAGTGGGATCGCCGCAAAGAGGAAGCCGCGCCGGGAGGCAGCTGTATTGCTTCTATGTCGCATTTATCCTTTGATTCCAACGATGTGCGCTACGCCTCGGCGGTTTCCGACATAAATGTAAAGCTCCGCAAAAGCACCGGACTCCGACGGATGCGATACTAAGGTTTGCCTGCGCGGTCGGGCAGCCGCTGGATGGCCCGGCTTGCCGGGTTGTCGAGAGGAAAGTCCGGTCTCCATAGGGCAGCATGCCGGCTAACGGCCGGGGGCTTGCGCTCAAAGTGCAAGCTACGGATAGTGCCACAGAAAATATACCGCCTGGTGGATTCGTTCGCCGGGTAAGGGTGAAAAGGTGCGGTAAAAGCGCACCGCGGCCCGAGCAATCGGGCTGGCAGGGAAAACCCCATGTGGAGCAAGACCAAATAGGGGAGGAGGAGCGGCCCGCTCCGTTACAACTTCCGGGTAGGTTGCTCGAGCCTGTCAGTAATGGCAGGTCTAGACGAATGGTTGCCGCCCGCTTCGGCGGGTACAGAAACCGGCTTACAGACCGCGCAGGTTTTTCTTTGCCGAAAACTCGACCGTGGTGGGACGTGGGCACTCTTAGAGCCGCGCCGCCTCCGCTTCGGGGGCCAACGCCCCGTCGAACAACCCCAAACCCCGCTAAAATAGCGATACAGAGTTCGAAGCTTTCATGCGCAAAGTCGTCCTAGGCGTCGGCATCAGTATCGACGGCTACATCGCCCGTCCCAACGGCGACGTCGATTTTCTCTTCATGCCGAAAGACTTCTCCATGGCGCCCTTCTTCGCGACCATCGACACGGCCGTCATGGGCCGCAAAACCTACGAAGTTGACCTCAAGCTCGGCGGCACTTTCGGTTACGGCCTCGCCTACTACGTTTTCTCTCACACACTGGCCGCCGGCGAGCGCGATGGGGTTGCCTTCACTCGCGAATCACCAACGGCGCTGATTGGCGAGATTCGCAAGCGCCCAGGCAAGAACATCTGGCTGATGGGTGGTGGAGAGCTGGCGCGCGCGTTCCTTCAAGCTGACTTGGTCGATGAGCTCTTACTCGGCGTCGTCCCCATCCTGCTCGGCGAGGGCCTTCCTCTGTTCCCCGCCGGCTTTCCGCAGCGCAACTTCGCCTTGATCGAAAACAAGACCTATTCCAAAGGCCTCATCGAGATCAAATACCGGCGCGTCGGATCAAAGGCGAAGCATCAATTACGCTGATCATGCATGCCTCTTGAGGGTGCGTCTGCCAGCGCTCCATTTCTACCTCCTCCTCTGCATTTCGTCGTCACCGTTGCCGTGCTCATCGGATTGGGCGGCATTCTGCTGGCACTCTTCGGTACAGCTCCGACGATGGCTCTGTTCAGGGCTGTCGGGTTGTGGATATTCGCCGCGACAGTCCACGAGATGGCCTGTGCCGCCGTAGCCTCGGCAGTGGGGTTCCGGATCGTTTGCTTCTCAGTTGTGGCGGCTCAATATTTGTCGCGCCGAGCAGGCCTGGCACTTTGAGTGGCCGAACGTCCCCATCGGTTGTGGCTACGTCGTATTTTGCCCTCGGCCCGTTAGCGGTTTGCGGGCCCGGCTTGTGGCCATTTATATCGCTGGGCCTGTGGCCTCAATTTTGCTGTTCGCGTCGGCGATTCTTCTGCTCTCACGCGATGCTCTACCAGGCATGGGAGCCGAACTAACGGCTACTGCCTTCCTTTCGCTCATGGGCATAGCATCCCTGGTGCCTGTTGCCCGCGGAGCGCAGCGCAGCTTCGGCGCCAACGTCCTGATGCTCCTTCGGAATAAACCCGATCGTGAGCAATTAATAGCCCTGCACCTTGTGGCCGGTAGTTCCATAAATAGAACTCGCCCAGGTGAATGGAATCCTGAATTGGTCGCCCGAGCCATTTCATCGGCGCCCGGCTCCCGCCTGGAAGTGACCGCCACGATGGTTGAATTCAATTGGCGCCGCGGCTTGGGGGATAAGACAAAGGCCATGCAGATCTTGACTTGGCTGCTTGAGTAGCCGATCGCGAAAAGCTCCTGGAAGATTTTGCGATATGAAGCCGCTTGCATTACGGCGTCCTCGGGTGATCTGGAGAACGCGCAGAGCCACATGCGGGCTGCTGGAGAGGCGGCTCCGACGGTGGCTGAACAGGTGGCCTTCTGGAAGGCAAGAGCGCACGTTGCGGAATCGGAGCAACAGTTCCAGGAAGCACGCACCTTCGCTTTCCGGGCAATCGCATTTAGCCGGCGTCTGTTCGATACGGGAATATCGTTAGCCATTCGCTCAAATCTCCAAACGCTGATACGGCGGGTGGAGTCGGAGGACACTGTCAGAAAGTCCTAAGCCGTCATATAGCCTCACTCCACAACTTCACCAGGCGTACTGAAACCCTTAGTGGAGGCTGAGCTCGCTGACACTCACTTCTGCGTCCTCATGAACTGAAGAACCAGGGTCGCAATCTGATCCGCCTTGGTATCCAGTGCGAAGTGTCCAGCATCGAGGACGTGAACCTCCGCCTGCGGAACGTCCTTGCGGTAGCGTTCCGGCTCACCCGGATCGAACGAGAGATCGTGCTTGCCCCACAGCACCAAAAGCCTAGGCTGCGTCTTCTGTAGCCATGCCTGCCACTTTGGATACGCATCGACGTTCGTGCGGTAGTCATAAAAGAGATCGCTTTGAATCTGTGCCTGCCCGGGCGCGTTCAGGAATGCGTACTCGTCAGTCCACAGGTCCGGGTCATACAGCTCAGTTTTCGGATCGTCTCCAATGTGGCGTGTTTTCGTGGTGGCAAGCGACAGCAGGTTCTTGCGCAACGCTTCTTCATAGGCAGGGCGGTCGGCCCAGAATGCCCGTCGTGTGGCCCAGCTTGCGCCAAGGCCTTCATTGTGAGAAACCGCATCCTGGACGATCAGGGCCTGCACCCGTTCCGGGTGTGCGAGTGCCATACGAAAGCCAACGGGCCCGCCGTAGTCCTGCATGTAGAGCGTGTAGTGCGACAAGCCCAGCGCTTGTGTGAAGCCGTCCATGACGGTGGCGATGTGGTCGAAGGTGTAACCGAATTGTTTTGGGTCGGGCCAATCACTATGTCCAAAGCCCGGATAGTCGGGTGCAACTAAATGGTAGTTGCCGGCAAGCCGCGTCAGCAGCGGCTGAAACATTCGCGACGACGACGGGAGACCGTGCAGTAAAAGAATGGTGGGCGCGTCTTTCGGTCCCGCTTCCCGGTAGAAGATGGAGAGTCCATCGACCTTTACTGTGCGATAGAACACCGGCTGTTCCATGACCTTTTCCTCTTTCTGGGCGTGCATGCCCACACGGGTAGCAAGCACGGCAGCGACGGCCGCCAGGTTTCGAAGGATCGGTTCCGTCCCCTTCATACGTGATCTGACGACATCTAGCCGGCCGGGCTCTCGTTGCTGGTGTTACTCTGCGACTTCGAGGACCACGTCCAGTTCAATGGGCACCCCGAGCGGAAGGCTGGCAACGCCGATCACCACCCGAACCGGCAATCTCTCCACGCCAAAAACATCTCGAAACAGGTCCGAGGCACCGTCTGCCACGGTGGGCTGGTCGAAGAAGTCTCCCGAAGTTGCGATGAACACTCCCAGGCGGACGACGCGGGTCACTCTATCGAGTGAGCCCAAATGTCCCCGGGCGGCGGCGAGAACGCCTAAAGCCGCGGTGTAAGCGGCCTTTCGACCATCCTCGACACTGATCTCTTTTCCAAGCCGGCCAACAAACGCGGGCTTGTGGTCGACCACAGGCAGCATCCCGCTCAAGAACAGCAGGTTGCCCGACAGGACTGCCTCGACGTAACTGCCAAACGGCGTCGGAGGGGCTGGGAGCTGAATGCCGAGGATTTGGAGCCGGCGCTCGGCCCCGTCCGGCTGCGAAGCCCTTGCGTTCACCATCGGCCCACGTGCGCACCGCCGTCCACGTGCAGCACCTCCCCGGTGACGTAACGAGCTTCCGTCAGGTAGACCACCGCCGCCGCGATGTCCTTCGGGTCGGAGATCGTGCCCATGGGTGAAAGGGTCTTCAGGAAATCCTTTGAGCCGCCATTGTGCAAAGGTGTATCGACAACACCAGGCGCGACCGCGTTGAAACGAATATGGTCCTTCGCATATTCGATTGCGAGGCTGATCGTAATCGCGTCGAGTCCGCCCTTGGTGATCATCGGAATCGACGCCGGAGTGCTCGCGTTGGGGTTCTCGGCCAATGAGGCCGTGATGCTCGTCACGCTGCCTCCGGTGCCCTGCGAGAGCATCTGCTTGACGGCGAGCTGGGTGATGAAGATGAAGCCTTCCAGGTTGGTGGAGACGAAACCACGAAAGTCGTCGGGGGTGTAGTCCGTGAACCGCTTGCCTGCGAAGAGGCCCGCATTGTTGACAACATGGTCGATCGAGCCGAACTTCCCGATCGCCGTTTGTGCCACCTTCTCGGCGGTCGCTGGCTGCCCGATGTCTCCGTCCACCAACTCGAGTCTCGGTGACGGATCGAAGCCGGCCGTGGAAACCCGCCGTGAAGTTGCAACGACGTTATAACCGCGATCCAAGAAGGCGCGAGTGACGGCTGCCCCAATGCCTTGCGAGGCACCGGTTACAATGACCGTCTTATTGACTATCATACTTAGCTCCCTTCGTTTTCTAATAGAGCCCGTAGAACTACGTATTTCTGTGTCTGATCCGGCAACTACCAGTGATCATGTTCACGATTACTAGCGAACAGATTCTTTCGTGCGGTTTCGAGATTCATGAGTCTCGAAGAGATTTCGAACACATGAGTACAAATTGGACTTAACCATGAAGCAAACCCCCAGCGTAATTTCTCGCACCCTGGGGCTGAGCTGTGATGAGCTATTGAGCCCGGTCGTGATAGCTTGATCTGTTTGAAGTCACGTCACGATCCGGAGCCACACATGACCATCAACCGGCGCCAGTTTGCACAATCCATCGCCGGCACAATATGCGCGTCAGCCCTGAAAGCACAGGCCCCTGCGGCGAATCTCTGGGGCGGTCCGGTGGTCGACTGTCACTTCCACTTGCGCCCGTCGCCGGAATCGAATGCCGCTCATCTCGATGGATGCGGTGTCTCGAATGCCGTGTTGCTAGCCCGCGAAGACGCGGCGGAACAGATCAGAAACCTTCAGGCTCAGTACCCGGGGCGCTTCCTGGGCTGGTTTGCGAGTACGGACATTACCAAGCCGGACGCTGAACAGTTATTGACCGACGCGGTAAAGAACGGAGCCATTGGTTTTGGCGAGATCAAGTTCCATGTTGCCGCGGATGGGCCGGAGCTGCGGCGGGCGTATGCGCTCGCGGCCGATCTCAATGTGCCAATCCTGATCCACTTCCAGGAAGTTCCCCACACGCCAACGGAGGGAGTGTTCAGTACCGGATTCAAGAACTTCGAAGTGGTCTTGAAGGCTTATCCCAAGACGCGCTTCATCGGCCACGCCGATGCCTTCTGGGCCAATATCAGCGCCGCCTATGCCAACGATGTGGCTTACCCGACGGGCGAGGTTGTGCCCGGCGGAGTTACCGACAAGCTGCTGTCTGATTACCCCAATCTGTTCGGCGATCTCTCCGCGAACTCAGGCAATAACGGGCTTTCGCGCGACCCGGAGTTCACCCGGGGCTTCCTGGAGCGGCATCAGGATAAGTTGATCTTTGGTAGCGACTGCAGTTGCAGCGACGGCCATGGCGGCGGCATCTCCCAAGCCAACAACCCCGCCGCCAGCCGTCTCGCAGGCAAGTGCGTCGCGCGGGAGACCTTGACGTTGCTACAGAAGACTGTGACGCCCGCTGAGTTCCGGAAGATGACTTGGGAGAATGCCCACCGTGTTTACAAGCTCCCGTCCGCGAGTGCATGAGCCCCATACCTGGATCAATCTCCGGCTATGTTACTTTGTGATCTGAAATGCGATTCTCCTCTGCGTTGAGAACCGGTGGCCTGAGCACCGCTGTTTTGATGGGCGCGTTCTGTTTCTATGGACAAGAGCCGGCGGCTGCTCCGGCCCCCGACGCCTTAACCAATAAGGCGAAAGGCGTGCCTCCACGAGTGAGTCCGACCGAGTACCAGGCTCACGCCGGGGCCGGAACCGTGACTGTAGCGGCCGAGTTCATGGGACACTCCGTACCGACGCCGGATGGGACTTTTTCTACAGAAGACTACGTGATCGTCGAAGTTGGGTTATTTGGGCCGCCCGAAGCACGGGTGAAACTAAACCCCGCGGATTTTTCTCTCCGTATCAATGACAACAAAAAGGGGAATTTGTCCAGCCAACCTTTCGAAGTGGTGGCGCATTCCCTCAAGGATCCAGAATGGTCGCCGCCGGTCGATAAAGACGCCGACAAGTCGACAGGTGGCATCAGCACGGGCGGTAAGGGTGCGCAGGATAGCGGCAAGCCCCCTCCTCCAAAGATGCCTATGCCTCTGGTACTCGCCATGGATCAGAAAGTTCAAAAGGCGCGCTTACCGGAAGGAGAACGCGCTCTCCCTCAAGCCGGGCTGCTTTTCTTTCTTTATCGCGGCAAAGCCCAGAGCATTCATTCGGTTGAGCTGATGTATAGTGGCGCAAGTGGAAAGGCCACCATGGCGCTTCAGCCATAGCAAGTCGCGGCTGTTTCGGCGATTCGAGTGACGGAGAGCCGGGGCGAAACCGCATGACCACATCGAGAAGACAGTTCTTGCAACGCTCCACGGCCACCGCAGCGGCATGGCTCGCAGCGAGCGAGGCTTCTTTGCGAGCCAACCCGTTAAGGCTCCCCATCGGTCTACAGCTTTGGACCGTTCGGGAGGAATTGGAGAAGAACTACGACGCGACGCTACGCACGATTGCCCAGATCGGATACCGGGAAATCGAGCTCTTTGAGTTACCCACTCCGGTGGCAGAGCACCGAAAAAAGTTCGCGGAAGCCGGATTGAGCTGCATCAGTGGGCACTTCGAATTGGACAGCTTCAAGAGCCAGCAAACTATCAATGCTGTCAATGCGCTGGGCCTGCGGTACATGATCGTGGTCTTCCCCACGCTCCGAAATCCGAAGGACGCCAACTTGGTCCACATGAAGTTCGATGAACTGGTACCGCTGTATGAGAAGATCTCGCTCGATGACTATAAGTGGAATGCGGAACAGCTCAACAAGTACGGCGCGGTCCTAAGGAAGAACGGATTGCAACTGGGCTACCACAATCATGCGGTCGACTTTAAGAAGTTCGGGGATTTGGTGGCGTTGGATGTGCTGATTCAATCCACCGACCCAAATCTGGTGGTGTTTGAGCTGGATTGTGGCCATGTGGTGCATGCGGGATACGACCCGATCGCGTACCTGAAGAAGTATCCCACCCGCATTCAATTGCTTCACCTGAAGGACCTGAAGCCGGGCTTCGCCGTGACGACCTCGCTGGCCGCCGAGGATATGGGAACCAATGCGGAGATCGGCGACGGAGTCATTCACTGGGAACAGTTATTCAAAGCCGCAAAACAGGCGTCGGTGAAGCACTACTTTGTCGAGCACGAAGGAAAAATGGATCATCCCCCGCTCGAGGCCATCGCGAACTCCTACAAGTTCTTGCACAGCCTTGGGTAAGACCGCAGCCTTCAGACGTTGCTGAAAAAAGCCGCCTACACTGTGTTCCTCCCTCTGTCGGGAACCGGCAACTCGTTGCAAGCAAACACAGGCGGAGCCGTGACTGTCAGGAGCGGTTGTTGGCTTTTTTCAGCAACGTCTTCAGCCTGTGACTGGGTCAAAGCTTCTCAGATTAGTGTCCCCATCGGGGATGGTGGAAACCCCTCGCCTTTAGGCGAAGCAAGGTTGGTGTAACGTGGTCGGGTGCGACATTACCGGCTGGGCGCGCACACGAAGACGGACCTAAAAGTTCATCTGGTGTGGATACCGAGTATCGGAAGGCAGTGCTGACAGGAGAGGTAGCGCTTCGTGTGCGTGACCTGGTGCGGCAGATTGCCGCGGAACACGAGTTGGAGATCGTGTCCGGTAAAGTTGCCCGCGACCACGTTCACCTGTTGCTGAGCTACCGACCGAACCAGGGTGTGAGCCAGATTGTGGAGTGGTTGAAAGGGATCAGCTCGCGAGTGTCACTGCAAGAGTTTCCGCATCTGCGAAAGAAGTTCTGGGGAAGGCACCTGTGGGCGAGAGGGTATCTGGCTGTGAGTTCAGGCACAATCACGGACGAGATGATCCGCGAGTACATCGACGAGCAGGAAGGCGAGCCGATTGCCGACGACAGTCGATTTCCAATCGACAACTCCTGAACCCCTCGGCTTATAGCCGAGGCTGGAGTTTCTACATTTTTCAAGCGGCGGCAGCCTGAACCAAGTCAGCATCGGTGATTTGGAAATCGAACGGGTCGAGGTATGTAGGATGTTGTGCGATTTCTTTGCGGAGTAGAGTGATCAGATCCAAACAGGAAGGCCGGCGGGCGTTTCGGCGCCACTTGGGGAGCTCGGCGTAGGCGGCACCGCGCTCGGCGCCAAAGGCCTGGAGCGAAGCCAGCAACAGAGCGCTGTAGGCGGCCACCGCCAGCACCGGTTGTTTGGGCACCGAAGTAACATTCCATAACTGCGCTTGGCCAACGCCCAAGGTGTCTTTCTCTTCGCGGTGATTGACCTCGATCTGCCAGCGGTCGAAGTAGATTTGTAGTAACTGCTTGAGGGAACTGCGCAGATCCGTGGTCAACAAGTATGCCGGATCGCGGTAGTACAGCTTTTTGCTCTTGCTCTTGCGATACGGAGTCGGCGCGATGACGATCAGACGCAGGGGACGCTGTTTGGCGCCGCGCTGCCAGTACACCTCTGTCACCTCTTTATAGCGGATCTTGCGGCGCTTGCCGCCATAAAAGATCTTGGTGGTTTTCCAGTCGCGACTCTCGTCCTGGCGAACCTGTTCGGGTGTAAACTTCTCGGTTCCGTAAAAGCGGCGCGGAGCTCCATGCTCGGAAGCAAGCGCGCGAAAACACAGCTTGGCGTCTTTGCGGGCGCGCACCAGCAGGACCGATCGTTCCGGAATCTGGCCAAAGCAAGTGCGATTGCAGAAGCTGCCATCGCCGGCCAGCACCAGCACTTTGCTCCGGCCGCCGGCATTGTCCAGTTCCTGTCGGAGTTGCTGGCCCATCTCCACAAAGCTGCGCGACAGATTCTTCTGTTTGACCGCTTCCCGATACTGTTGCTGCATCTCTTCGGTGGCTCTCTTGCCTGGCCGCTTGATGCGCGAGACTTCCTGAAAGCGAATCGGCAAGGCGCGCGTGCCGACCGGAGCGTTGCGATGGAGTGGCACCAACAGCGAAGCCTGCAGGAAGCGCAGACCCAGCACCAGATTGAGGTGAAACGGCGGCGACAAAGGATCGCGTTGATAGAACGCCTGAGGAATGGAGCGGCCCGTTTTGCGCAGTCGGGTATCGTCGATGGCCACGCCGACCAGCCGTTGCGGGCAATACGCCAAGGCGTGTTTCAGGATCGGCCGGAACAACTGTTGCGGCTCCCACTGGCAGCGGGAGTGGAGAAAGTACTCCGCGCTCCAACTGCGATCCTGGCCGCCGTTGGTCCAGATGATGCGAGTCAGACAGCGACGGCCCAGACAGACCAGAGAACCGAGCGCTTGCCGCACGCCGCGCTGAAAGGTGCGCTGTTGAGGAAAGACGCTACGCCAGTCTTGAACAATGCTCAGGAACGCGGCCAGCAAGCTCATCGAGCCTCCGGGCGGAGAGAGAACGTGTTTTTCTCAGGGCGCAGGAAGCGGTCATTGCGGGCCACTTTCTTGGTGAGGGAGGAAACGAGGCTTTCGCGATCGACGGTCACGCCGAACTGGGTGTGGATGCGATCCAGGATCTCGGAGACATGCAGGGGGATGCGGGCTTTCTTGAGTATGTCGAAGGCCATGTCAACCTGAGACAGACCTTTGTTAGGGCGTGGTTCGGCCGGGGCGGTCTCGCCATGGCGGAGGCGGCGGACAGCGCGCAGTTGTGCTTCCAAAGAGGCTTCAAATACACTCAGAATGAGGTCCTTGGTTTCATTGTTCATGGAGTCTCCTGAGCATGGGGCTCAGGAGGAAGTATGACATACTTACGTCGGTCTGTCTACGTAATATTGATAGACAGACTCATTTAGGTGCAGGTTGAGCCCCCCAAGAGGCTACGGAAGACCAAAACATTCTCGCTCGAAAATGTAGAAACTCCAGCCCTCGGCTTATAGCCGAGGGTCGTTCAGTAGCTTACGGTGTTTTTTTCAAAAATTCGTTGAGCCAGGCAATCACGCTGGAATACCACAACGCGCTGTTCTGCGGCTTCAGAATCCAATGGCCTTCGTCGGGGAACTGTATAAGCTTCGACGGAACTTTCTGTATCTGGAGGGCGGTGAAGAGTTCCTGGCCCTGCCCGATCGGTACCCGGTAATCCAGTTCCCCATGAGTGACAAGCGTGGGGGTCTTAAAGTCTTTCACGAAGTTATTGGGCGACCATTTGTCATACATCTCCGGGTTCTCCCACGGGAAGCCTTGGAACTCCCACTTTGTGAACCACAACTCTTCGGTGGTGCCGGCTTCGCTGCGCAAATCGAATACCCCGGCATGTGAGACTAGCGCCTTGAAGCGATCCGTATGTCCGAGGATCCAGTCGATCATGTATCCGCCATAAGAGCCGCCTGCCGCGCCCATGCGGTCTTTGTCCGCGTAGGGCAGCGCCGCCACCGCATCCACCACCGCCATGATGTCCTGGTAGGCATGACCGCCCCAATCGCCATTCACGCCATCTGTGAATTGTTGACCATATCCCGTGGAGCCGCGAGGGTTTGGCAGGACGACTAGAAACCCGGCGCCGGCAAACACTTGGCCGTTCCAGCGGTAGGTCCAGCTCTCGCCCCAAGCGCCCTCTGGGCCGCCATGGATCAGGAAGACAACCGGGTACTTGGTCTCCGGGTTGAATCCCGGCGGCTTGATGATGAAGCTGTCGATCTTGGCGCCATCCGCCCCGTCGACCGTGATGACCTCCTGCGGTGTCAGGACGTTCTGGTCAAAGATGCCTTGGTTGAGGTTTGTGAGCGGGACGCCTGCCCCGCCGGCGGAGGTGGTGCGATAGATCTCGACCGGCTTCGAACCGCTCTGTTCGGAATAGATCATCGTCTTACCGTCGGCGGTCAGCTGGACGTCGTCGATCGAGCTTTGGCCGTGGGCGATGGTGCGGATCTCGCCCCCCGTGACGGCGATCATCTGGACTGGATGAGAGCCGTGGTCCTCCGTGACAAAGAAGATGCGCTTCGAATCGGGCGAGAAGGTGTAGCTGTCAACGGGACGGTCCATGGTGTCCGTCAGAGTCGTCAGCTTACTGGTGTCTCGTTCGAGCAGAGCCAGTCGCCATTGGTCGCTCTCGTAACCGGAGCGCAGTTGTGTGCGGTAGCCCAGATACCGCCCGTCCGGCGAATAGACCGGGCCTTCATCCGCACCGGGGTTATTGGTAATGCGCTTCGGCTCCCCGCCGGCAACGGGCACCGTGAAGATGTCGGAGTTGGTGCTGGTAGAGAGATCGGGGTCCGTGTTTGACACGTAGGCGATCTCGGTGGAATCGGGAGAGAACGCATAAGCCTCCGGTCCGCCGAGCGAGAAAGGCGGCACGCTGAGGTTGCCCGGCGTAAAGTCCTGTATTTTGCCATGGTCGAGATTCATCACCAGCAAGTGGCTGTGTCGCGGTCCTTGATAGGCAGTCCAGTGCCGATACAAAAGCTTGGTGTAGATCCGCGCCTTTACCTTGCTGGCAGCGTCCTGATCGAGATGCTGCTTGTTGCAGTCGGCGTTATACTCCGCGCCGACCACGGCCGGAGTGGCCGCACACGCCGGGTAGACTTCGCTTGTAATCAGGATCAGCTTGCCATTGCCTGCGATGGTTACGCCGTCCGCTTCGGTGGGCAGGTTAGTCACTTGCTTCGGGTCGCTGCCATCCGGGTTCATCGACCAGATTTGCGAGCCATTGCTTCGATTTGAGACGAAGAAGATGCGCTTGCCATCGGGCGTCCAGCGCGGCCGCGTATTGGATGTGCCGTCGTGGGATATCTGGTTCGGCACGCCGCCCGCCAGCGGCACAACGTAGATCTGCGAAGGCTTGGTGTTACTCGGCAAGTCCACTGTTTGGACGGTGAACGCCACCAGTTTGCCGTCCGGAGAGAGCTGTGGCTCGCTAATCCGCGCCAGCTTCATCATGGCGTCAAACGTGAACGGAGACTTGGCGAAAGCGAGTGTGCTGCAGGTGAGGGCTACACACAAAAGTAGTGCTCGCAGCAGGGCGATACGCATGGTTTCATTCTACTGGGGTGGGCCGAGCGCGCCCATATCCGGGGTCAGTTGAATAAGCGCTCCGTGACCGTCGCGCCTCAGAAAGCTCTTCCGGGCTTCGCAGAATTATTTCAGAACAGGTCCGGGTGCACGGATCGTTCCACTCGCCGGCCGGTGACTAGTATTCGCGGTCTTTCTTGATGCCGGGCTGCGGGATTGGGTATTTCCCATCCGGGCCCATTTGCAAAGGCGCTGGTCCATCCTGCACCAGCTTGTCCACGCCGGGCGCAAATTCGTGCTCGCAGTTGAG
This sequence comes from uncultured Acidobacteriaceae bacterium, assembly GCA_963771305.1. Lineage (GTDB taxonomy): Bacteria > Acidobacteriota > Terriglobia > Bryobacterales > Bryobacteraceae > CAJCIT01. Next base: position 41,929 of record CAVYTS010000039.1, on the reverse strand, counting down.
CATCTGGTCGAACGTGATCAATTGCCCGGTGTGTGCGGCCATACGGCCCATGCAGGCAACCAGGCTTGCCTCCGCTCCTCGCTTCACCTCGTTGTACGGTTTGTTTTCACGGATCGCCTCCGTCAGGTCGTCCCACTCCCATTGGTAGGGACTCTTCTCAGGCTGCGGAAACGCCCACACCAGATTTGGATCCGGGGCCAGGGGCAAGTCGTTTTTTGAAAGCACGGTCGGCATCTTCTGCCCTTTGTAGATGCGCGTCATGCCGGGCGTGTGCGCCAGGGTTGAGATCACAGCCGAGCCCTTCGAGCCATGCGCATAACTGGCGAACTCGTCGCGGCAGCCCGCCATGTTACGGCCGTCAAAGAAGAGTTTGGTGCCATCGGGGAACGTATATTGGACGGAGTACACGTCAAAGTTCTGATCGAGCGAATCGCCGCGATACTCGCGGCCGCCCACCGCGGTTGCCTCTACCGGCCAGGCGCCCTTCATCCAACTGCACTCGTCGATCTGATGGATGTAGTAGTCGCTGAACACGCCGCCGCTCGCCCACAGGAACGCGTGGAACAGTTTGATCTGGTAGGCGAGCTCGCTGATGTCGTCCGGCTTCGGAGGGGCCGTGCCACCGCCTTGTCCCATTCGGTAGGCGCGCATCGCCACGATCTCGCCGATCTGCCCGGACTGGATTCGTTCATACAGCGCTTGGCGGGCCCGGCAGTGTCGCACCATCAGTCCTACGCCAACCCTCAGATTTTTCTGCGACGCCTCTTCCGCTAGCTTCAGCATGCGGCGGGTAGTCGGCCCATCAACACTCACCGGCTTTTCCATGAAGGTGTTGATGCCGCGGTCAATGGCGTATTGAAACTGTACCCATCGAAATGCGGGTGGCGTCGCGAGTATCACGACATCGCCCGGCTTCAAGGCATCGACCGCCTGCTTGTAAGCCTCGAAGCCCAGGAATCGCCGCTCCGGTGGCACGTCCACCTGACTGGCGAATTGCGTCGTCAGTTTGTCGAAACTGTTATTCAAATTCTTCGGAACCACGTCCGCCATGGCGACCAGCTTGGTCGGGCCGTTAGTCACCGAGAGCGCGTTGACCGCCGCTCCCGTCCCGCGCCCGCCGCAGCCGACCAGGGCTACTTGAATGGTGTTGTTCTCTGCCGCATGCACATGGGGAAGCGCAATGCCGGCCAGTGCCGAGACACCGGCTGCGCGTGTGGTGCTGACCAACAACTGGCGGCGTGTGGTGAGTCGATCTTGGTTGTTCATGAGGATTACCTCCTGTTCACGTCCGCCAGCTTATCTCATGAGTCGTGGAAACTTCTCCAACAGTTGGCGGAACGAGTTCAGGGATGGTCGAGCTTCTTGTAACGAATTGGTTGGCGATGCGGCTTCGCACCTCGCCGCGGCGAGCCTGCTAACAGGATGTTCCGTGCAACACGCAACCCCGCCGACGATGGAGATCCTGGGTTTTGAGTGTCGCAGCCCGACGTTTGCGGTGAGAGACAGAAGCCGCCTATGGTAACGTGGGCTTTTTTCCTGGAGGATCGACTTGGCGGTGAGGATTGGCGTATTCGGGTGGGGTATTGTCGCGCCGCGATCTCCGAACATCGACGCTTTCAAGAAGAACCTTGAGTGCTCCGAGAGTTGGCTAACCCCCTTCAACGGTTTCGGCCCGGACAACTTTCTGGTCGGTGTTCCCGAGTTTTGTTTTTCCGATTACCAGGAATGGATCGGGCAACGATTCGCGCCGCGCCGCTTCCAACAGCTGAAGGAGAAGATGGATTTGCCGGCGCTGTACGCGATCGGCGCATTCATACAGGCGCTGGGGCAAAATCCAGGGATCGAAACCTTGCTCCAGGAACTCAAGGAGCAAGCTCATGTGTACGTTGGCACCGGCTTGGGGGCCATTGGTACGGCCTACGACGCCAGCATCACGCTCTACGAAGCTCAGAAGCGGTGGGACCGGTTCTGGTCGCAGGCGGAGCGGAATCGAACACTGTGTGCGTATTTGTCTTTGTCCAAGGAAGAGCAGCAAGTTCAAAGCGACGTTCCTACTCCGCCCGAATCGGTGGCCGAAGAAGACCGCGATGCCGCCCAGCAAGCCTGGAACCGGTACTGGATGGAGCGCTCGCCGCAACTCGAGGAATACCTGGTCGAACTGGCCGCCATCGAAGCAGGCAGGGTTGAGGGAGAAGTCGAGGCAGGGAAGCTGCATGCCATCCGAGAGAAGGAGAAGGGCCGGGCAAAGCTTCAAGAAAAGTGGGGAGCGCCAGAACCTCCGTGGAAGGTTTCGGCCAATTTCATTTGGAACATTCACAACACACCGGCTTCGCAGATCTCCATCTTTGGCAAGATCACCGGGCTCGCCTTCGCCCCGGTGGCGGCGTGTTCCACCTTTGGTGTGACGCTCAGGCTGGCGATGCGAGCAATCCAAAGCGGAGACGCCAAAGTGGTGGTGATGGGCGCTACAGACCCGCCGCCGCATGCACTGACAGTGGGCGCGTTCTATAGTGCTCGTGTGGCGTCGGCCGACCGGCGGGTGTCCGTGCCGCTAACCGATCTGCGCGGCACCCATGTTGCAGGAGGTGCAGCGATCTGGATCGTGGGTGACATGGAGTACCTGCAGTCCAAAGGTTTCAGGCCCATCGGCATGGAGCCGTTGGGAGTCGGCGTGAGTTCTGACGCGGACCACATCATCACGCCTTCCGCGCAGGGCCCCACGAGAGCCATCCTGGAGGCTCTCGCCTCAGCCGGAGCGAGCAGTGATTCGGTCGGATCCTGGGACCTGCACGCCACCGCTACGCCGGGCGACTTTTCAGAGATGTCCACCTTCCGGTCGCTGTTCTCAAACGCTGTTCTAGTGACGGCGAGGAAAGGCACGTTCGGTCACGGCATGAGCGCAGGCGGGGGGTGGGAGCTTACCGCGCAGTACCTCGGCCAGGAGCAGGGGCGGCTCTTCCCAACGCCGTTGACTCGGGACGAGCTGAACCAAACGATTGGCGACATCCACGGCGCTTTCGTGTTCGATAAGGCTCTGCCTGTCGGTTCCTGTTTAGGCGGCAAGCTCTCCATGGGCATCGGTGGCATTAATGCATGCGTGATCTCGCGGCCGCTGGGGTGAGTCGGCGGGGCTTCACGCGCGTCGTGCAAACTGCTTCTGGAAGAGTTCGGTAGATCGTTTGACGCCCCGTTCAGTCAAAACGACAGACTTTGCTTTGGAGCGAGGATCGTGGATGTAGCCGTTCTCAAATAGCCGATCCATCGCCGCCAGTCGTGGCCTTTCCATGCGCGGACGCCATATGGTTCCTTGTACGTAGTCAGGTAGAGCAGGGCAAGAACCATCTCATCTACTTTGTCTTTGTCGTATTCCATTCCCACAAAGAGAGGGGGTGCTGGAAAGGTGCGTTGCGTTATTTCTCAGGTGGTCATTCAAAGGAGGACAAACTCATGGCCTTACGATCTGACTCGCTTTCCAGGGTGACCTCCTCCGTTGAATATCTGGCTTCCTGGTCGCACAATGGGCAAGTAAATGAAGCGCCAGTTCCCCACCCTTCATCATCGTAAACGTCGTCCCGATGCCGAGCGCTCAAGAAAGGAAAAAACTTGCCGCAGGATTTGCAGAAGTATCCGAGTTTTGGGATGAAATTTTCGACGGCCACGCACTCTAACTTAGCAATTCCGCTCGGTCCCAGACATGCCCGTTGTTCCTGCTTCCACCGCCGGCGCAACGCGTAATGTCTTGCGGAGGCGGCAAGAGGATGAGACTGAAAACGGACAAAGCTCGGGTGACCCTGCCGAAACCGATACGTGACCGGCTCGGTCTGCGTGCTGGCAGCGAGTTGGAAATTGGAGAAACGGAAGAGGGCATTACGCTCAAACCGGCGGGACACCCGCCCTTCATGAGCAAGGAGCACGATCTCCGGGTTTACACCGGTAAACTGCCGCCTGGATTCGATGTCGTACGGCCATCCGAGACGATCGGAATGAACGCATCCGCCGATCAGCTGGCCCGTGAGCCACTGCTTCAGGCCAGTTCTGGTGCCTGGCGATGCTAGCCTGAACAAATGCGTGGAATTTTGTTTCTTCTTTCGGCGAGTCTGATGGCACAGACCTCCTCGCCGGCCCCTAAGGCGGCTGCAACCCAGACCAGTACCACCAAGTCAACGACAGCAAAGCCTGCCGCGAAACCTGCCGCGCCGAAACCAACCGCACCAGCTCCTCTGACAGACGAACAAAAAACTGTTTATGCGGTCGGACTAACCATCTACCGCTCACTCGGAACTCTAGATTTGTCGCCGGCCGAGGTGGATATCGTCAAGCGCGCGCTAACGGACGCGGCAGCCGGGAAACCGGCGATCGAACTGAACGAATGGGGACCCAAGATTGAGCCCTTTGCCAAATCCCGCGGAGCCCGCGTCGCGGACCGCCAGAAGATTGCCGCCAAGACGTATCTCGATAAGGCCGCTACCGCGCCGGGCGCCGTAAAAGAACCGTCCGGCTTGATCTACAAAGAGACTCAGGCTGGGACCGGGCCGTCGCCGAAAGCTACTGACACAGTGAAGGTGCATTACCGGGGCACACTTGTCGACGGCACGGAGTTCGACAGTTCTTACAAGCGCAACGAACCAGCGAAGTTTCCGCTAAATGGGGTTATCCCATGCTGGACGGAGGGCGTGCAAAAGATGAAGGTCGGCGGCAAGGCAACTCTGGTTTGCCCTTCGTCAATTGCTTATGGGGAGAATGGTCACCCGCCTGTGATTCCCGGCGGTGCCACGCTGGTCTTTGAGATCGAGTTGCTCGAGATAGGCGGCGGCAAGTAGCTCCGTCCGCATTCCGAAGGCTTTCGCAGCTGCTAAAAAGGCCCTCACAGCCTGAAGGCCGTGCCACAGGTTGATTCTGACCCTTGATAACACGTAGCACAGCTTTAGCATGTGAAGCAGTCAAGGGGCGTTTAAGCCTCTTTCAGCGGGCTGTTAGGCGAGGCCGCCCTGGCGCGCTAAATGCAACGCTTCGATGGCCGCGCCGCGAGCGCCGGCTGTATCGCCGTTGGGCATGATGTGGAGCGGGATGTCCGCTTGCTCCTCGCGTTGGTGGGGCATTCCGGCGCGAACCTCGTCCAAAAACCAACGCTGGAATTCGACTCCGGTTTCAATAGCGCCGCCACCGACGATTAACGCATCGGGGTCGAAGGTGTTGATCATCTCGTCGAAAACCAGGCCAAGCGCGTTCGCCTGGACGCGGAAGATCTCTTTACACATCGGATCGCCCGCTTCGGCCAGACCGCGTACCAGTTTCGCCGCTTTCCCAATGTCTATCTTGCCAAGTTCGTGGTCCGGGTATTGAGGAAGGAAAAACGGCAGAAGCGATTTCCCAATCGCTGTCAGGGAACAAACTGACTCAAGGTCGCCAAGACGCCCGCAATTACAGTACGGCATCAATCCGGCGAGACCGCGAATGTTCTGATAGGGCAGAAGAACGTGACCCAGTTCTCCACCAAAACCCTTCCGGCCCTTCACTACATTGCCTTCCAGAATCACGCCACCGCCCAAACCGGTGCCGATGATCAGCGAAATAGAAGTGGCCTTGCTGCTTGCACCGAACAGCACGAAGTGCCCCCACAGAGCCCCAGCATTACCATCGTTCAGGTATGTAACGGGCTTACCGAGCTTCTTTGCCAGATGGTCGCGAATGTCGTAGCCAGCCCAGTCGGCGTGGACGAAATTCGTTGAGCCACGGGCACTGAGCACGCCCGCCGCGCTCGCCGGTCCCGGCGTGTCGAGTCCAACTACGGTGACATCATCCAGAGAAACACCGGCCCTGTCCGCGGCGATCTTCAGGCCGTCGGCGATTTGCTGGAGGCAAATGGGCGGACCTTCCTTGGAGCGAGCGGGATGCTCACACAGTCCCTCGATCAGAAACTTTTCGTCACCAGTCAGAAACGTATAGTTGACGGCTGTGCCGCCAAGATCCACTCCGGCCACTACTTCCACTGACGTTGCCTCACTTTGAATTTCCGAACTTTTCTAGCGTAACAGCAGGCCACCTCAATGCCGCTCACTTCGATGCGCCGCCGGAGATGCGGCGCCGCCGCATGACTCGCGGACTACCAACTCGCAATCGAGAAGAATATCGCGCGCAGGCATGGCTGGGTGGTCGAGTCGATCGAGCATCGCCTCCAGGGCAGCGGCGCCGATTTCGCGGCAGGGCTGATGAATGGTGGTCAGCGGCACGGGCAGCAGACTGGCGTAGTTCACGTCATCGATGCCGACGATTCGAACATCGTCCGGAATCCTTAGACGTTGGGCTAGCAGCGCGCGCATCAGCTTCCCGGCGATTCGATCATTGGCGCAGACGAAAGCGTCGGGAGACTTCCCAGTGACCAACGCCTTGAGGTCCACGGGCTGTTTGGTGAGATGAACAACAAGTTGCTGATCAGGAGCCCGGCCCGCGCTTAACAGCGCGTCCCGGTAGCCTGTGATTCGTGCCTTTACGGTGGACGGCGACTTCGGATGCGCGACGAATGCGATGTGGCGAGCGGCCAGCCGGATGAGGTGCTCGGTCGCAAGAAAACCAGCACGCTGATTGTCGATTCCCACGAGATCCGGACGATAGCGATCGGGCGTGCCGCCCGGCCGACGATCCAGGAGAACCACCGGGATCTTCGCTTTGCGGAGAGAACTTAGGATTAGCTTGTTTGTGTCGTCCGCATCAAATTCTAGCGGCGCAAAAAACGCGCCCGAAACGTGACGATCGATACACTGCCGGCAGAGCTGCAGTGCTTGTTCCTGCTTGCTTTCGCCGGTGGCGTTGGCATGCCCCCACATCAGCGCGTGATCGCCCGCGCTGCCCGCACCCGCGATTCCCTGGCAGATGGGTTCAAAGATCTCGGTTTCGCCGAGATCGGGAATGATGAGACCGAAGAGCAGACCCTTTCGCGACACTTTTTCGCCGCGAACGTAGGTTCCAGAGCCGGCAATTCGCTTTACCAGACCGCTCTGTTGCAACTCGCGAACGGCACGTCCAACGGTGATGCGAGAAGCGCCGAACTTCTTCTCCAAAGCCGCCTCACTGGGAATTTTCTGTCCAGATTTCAGTTCGCCGTTTCGAATGCCGTGAGCCAGAGCGTCATAAATCTTTTGATACTTGGGCTTTACCGCAGTCAGCGTCGATTCGGGAGGCATACAAAGTGTATATATCAGCTTTGTGGCTCCTTTGGCAACCTGCTATACTGAGCCAACATCCAAAGAAACGTGGATGGAGTTCTCAATCACGCCGCCGGTCTCTCCCAGTTGCGAGGGGTCCTATTGCGCGGCTCAGCCCCATCCTCACGTCCCGGGTGGCTTTAAGGAGTCTTCGCGATGAAGACTTCCAACTCAGTCTAAAAGCCCCGCAAGCTTGAACATTTGAACGCGCCGCTGTGTAACCGGCTGTGCGAAACGTCCCAAATAGTTTCAATGGGAGGAATACATTTATGTCCAAAACAACGGAGTCCCTTACACGATATTTGTTAGTCAGCGATTTTGACCAAACGTTGAGTTTCAACGACTCTGGACTGGTTCTCAGCGAACTTCTCGGTATCACCGGGTTCCAAGACCGCGTCGCTGGCCTGTCCAACATTCACCTTGTACAGCAGGGCGGGGAACTCGCCTACCTGCTGCTGCACGATCCAGACTTTCGCAGGGTGCGCAAGGAGCATCTGGTGGAGGTTGGCAAACGCATCCGGCTGAAGGAAAACATCGCTCAGCTACTGAAGATTCTGAGCGACCTGAACGGCCACAAATTTACCTTTTACGTTGTCTCCGCGGCACCGGAGGAAGTGATCAAATCAGCGCTGGAGGGCATCGTTCCCGCGGATCACATATTCGGCACGCGCTTCCGGTATGCCGCCAACGGCGAGGTAGAGTCCATAATTCGGCTGCCGGCAGGTTACGGCAAGGTCGCCGTTCTCGAAGATTTGCGCGCGAAGCTGCCGATCAGTCACGACCGGTTGGTCTATGTGGGTGATGGCAGCTCCGATATCCATGTGATGCTGCATGTGAATCGGCTGGATGGTTTGACGATCGCCGTTTCGGAGAACAAGTACATCACGCAGATTGCGCGGCGTACCATCCTCAGCGACGACGCGTTAAGCGTGCTGATCCCAATTCTTGAAGACTTGTTCGGGTGGGACAGCGCGAAGGTGCGCGCATTCTTCGACTCGCAAGGGTTCGCGCTACAAGAGTGGGACAAGATCAGGACGGACGCGATTGTCATGGTCCGGACCACGCCCACCGTGCAACCAACTCAGTAGACGATCGATCAGAGCCAGTTTCCGAGGCCAGCTCAATGACTATTACCGAAACAAGCGAGACTTATACTGGCACACATGTTTCCCCAATGCGACTAAGCGCGGCTTGGTGGGCCGTGGCTGCCCGGTTTCTTGTGCACGGCTTGGTGGTCTCCGCCTGGGTCTCGCGGATTCCCACTGTACAGGCGCTGCTGCAGATATCGAACGGCGCGCTGGGCATGGCATTGCTGGGGGCGGCGATTGGTTCGGTTAGCGCGATTCCAGCGTGCGGCTGGCTGGTCAGCCGGTATGGAAGCTCGCGTGTCGCGAACTGGACGTCGGTTGGCTTTTGCCTGGCGCTGGTATTGCCTGCGCTGGCAGTCAATGTGGTGACGCTATTCGCGGCACTATTCGTGTATGGCGCGATGGCCGGAGCAAATGACGTTGCGATGAACTCGCAAGCGGTGGCCATCGAACTAAAGATGAAGAGCCCGACGATGTCGCGCTTTCACGCGATGTTCAGCATCGGAGCGCATGGTCGGCGCAGCGCTGGGCGGATGGGTAGCCGCGCATCATGTGTTGCCCTGGATCCATTTGTCGGTGGGAGCGGCGATATTCATCGCCATCACGCTGGCGACGAATCCGATGATGCTGGAGGTTCACGACCATTTGGAAAAACGAGAGCATGGCCTGCCGTTCTGGCGGATCCCCCCGGTATTGCTGGCACTCTGCGTGATCGGTTTCTGCATCTTCCTCTCGGAGGGGGCGATGGCCGATTGGACGGCCGTGTATCTGAAGCAAGTGCTGGCGGCTGGGCCGGGCTTGGCCGCGATGGGTTATGCTGTATTCTCAGCCGGCATGGCGATTTTCCGGCTGCTAGGAGATGCCATCACTACGCGGCTTGGTCCTGCGCGCACGGTCCGCACAGGAGCTCTGGTCGCAGCCTCGGGCCTTGGCTTGGCGCTGCTGGCGCCGTCTGCGTATTGGGCATTGCCCGGGTTAGCGGCCTCGGGCGCCGGCTTTTCCGTGATTATTCCGCTGGTGTTCGGCGCGGGAGGCCGCGTGAAATCGGTCGGCCGGGGCGCCGGTGTCGCGACAGTGAGTGGAATTGGCTACCTGGGCTTTTTGTTCGGGCCGCCCGCGATTGGCTTTGTTTCGCAGCTGACGTCGCTTCGCTATGCGCTTTGGATTGTGGTTACGCTTTGCGGGACCGCCGCCTTGTTATCGGGGGCGGCGGATGGCGACTCGCGGCCGCAAAAAACGGCGACGTGACGTTCTTTGCTAGTTGACCAGGACCTGCTCAATGAAGGCAAGAGCCCGCGGGTCGCCCGACTGGCCGAGCCAGAAGAAAGCCTTTTTTCGAACCTCTGGGTTCTTTTGACTGCGTGCAACCTCAATCAGTTTGGGAACGCCTTCGTCCTTCGGTAGCAGCGACAGCGCGAAAACGGCATGTTCCTTCACGTGGGTGTCGGGGTCGTTTTCGATCGCGTCGGAGATAGCGGCGACGGCCTTCTTACCGGCCTTCTGCGAAAGCCAAAAGAGTGCCTGACCGCGGATATGCGGTGAGGGGTCCGACTTCGCGGCAGCAATCAGGGTTTCGAGCGCAGCCGGTTGACCGCTGCTGATCGAGAGGGCAAAGACGACTTTGTCGCGAATATGTTCGCTCGACTCGTTCGCGAATAGGCTTTTTAGAATCGGCACGCCGGCAGCTCCGCGGTTTGCGCCGAGCCAGAAGATCGATTTCTCGCGAACTCTGTCCGATTCCGGCGGGAGCGCTAAGCGGCCGAGCACTTTGTCGGCCTGCGGATCGTCGTGTTCTGAGATAGCCAGGATCGCCCCATCCATGACGTGGTCCGTGGCATTGCTGGTGGCGAGTTTTTCAAGATAAGGCGAGGCTCGCGCCGGCCGGTACGCCGGTCAACCATACGAAAGGAACGCCGCCGGCATCTAGTGGGCACGACAGTGAGTAGACCTGCACCTTTTCCAAGGCGTTGTTTGCCACCCGGAAGAGGACGGCGACGGCGGCTGGGCTTTCCAGTTGCACCGCTGTTTGGGGCAGGGATCCGTTCACGATTGTCCCCGAGCTTCCTCCTTCCAGCCGGCATCCGCACCGGACTGAGTTGTTCCAGCAGCAGTTCTGGTGATCGCCGGGCATGGTCTTGACTGCGTACCCGAACCAGGTTGCCGGTTGACTGCGAATCTGTGAGCTAAGGTCTCCCGAGTAGGCTCGGGTTTCCACCTTGCTGTTGCCCACGGCCGGCTGATTCTGCGCAAATAACGTGCAAGTGACGAGGACAAACAGAAGCGTCTTCATTTGAGGATCTCCATCATGTATTCCGTCGTTTCCTTGCTTTGGACCAATGACATCTTCTTCACGATTTCGGCCTTCATATCGTGATTGGTTTCGGCCCGGGCCAAGTCCACCAAGGCTTTACCGTTTGCCTTGTATGAAGAGGGCATTAAGGACCGCCTCGCGCACCTGGCGATTCTGGTCGGACTTGTAGATCGCGACCAGCACGTCGCCCCGGCCGTTTCCACCCATCAGGCCCAGCGACTTGATGGCCGCGACGCGAAGTTGCGGGTCCTTTTCGTTTTGCGCCACTTCGACCAAGCGCGCCGAGTTTCCGCCCAGAAACATAGACTTGAGAATCTCGGCTCGCTGTTCCACTGAGTTGCTGGATTGATAGAGCTGCCAGAGTTCGTCCTGGCCGCCGGTAAGTGCCAGTTGGCGGATCGCATCCCGCTGCAGTTCGGGGTTCGTCTCTTTCTTGGCGACAGTGAGCAGGAACCCACGAGAGCCGGAAATCATGAAGCTCTTCAGAATGGCGTGCTTGATTTCAACGTCGGAGGTTGATTCGTAGATGGACGTCAGCTGTTTGCGGGAGTCTTCACTGCCCATCATGCCCATGTACCGGATTGCCTTCATTTGCAGATCCGGACCCGATGAGCCGCGGGCGATATCAGTTAGCAGCTTCTGAGACTGAGCCGATGAGCTCTGGGTCAGGATGAAGAGTGCCTTCTCTTTCACCTTGGATGAATTGTTGCTCTGAAGGATCTTCTGCAAGGATCGGAAACGCCTGATTTGGATCGGACTGCATCAGGCTGTTGAGCGCGATGACTTTCAATTCCTCGTTGGACTCGGCGTTCGGGTTCACCGGATCGCCGGAATTGCCTCGAATCTCGACTTCCAATGCCTGGGCATCGTTCACCCAGCGGCTTGAGGGGTATGACTTTCGCAGCTGGGCGATGGTCGAGAGCGCCTGGTCCCGGTGTCCGGCGCGATTCTGGGCGTAGGCTTTCCAATAGAGGGCGCCGTCGGCGACCGCGCTGTGGTGCGCGATGGAAGCGTCGAAGAAGGCGATTGCCTGATCCCATTGGCCGGCGTCTAGCGCACTTCGGCCGCTCTTGTAGTCGGTGTCCTCGCGGACTTCCTGTTGGGCCTGGAAACTGAAGGCAGCGGAATCAAGCGGTCCCTGTCCGAACAAGACGGCACCGGAAGCGAAAAGAAGAATCATTTGACGAATCATAATTTCTGTCCTTTTTGACGAACATTGGCGCCGATGACGCGGACCTTGAAGAGCAAGCCATCGCTTTCAATGCGATGCTGCAGAGCTTCCAGGTCAGCCGGCGGCGCGTTCGACGGAGTATTGGCGATGTCCATCAGAACGCGCTCCAACTCGTCGAGTAGTGAAGCATTCAAAGCGTCGCCATCATGCGAGGCGGTCTGGCGAAGCAATCGATTTTCAGTGAGCAAGCCACGGGCACGAGCGCGCTCGTCATCCAGATCCATGGCGTCGGGATTGGAGTTGACCACTTCGGCCAGCACAATGGAGGAGCGATCCAGATGGTCGCCCATGGCTATCAACAGAACACGGGTTCGGTCATTGGAAGAGCTTCCCGCGAAGTTGGTTCGCTTCTGGATGAAGACACCGGCAAAGAACGCCATTGCCACCACGGCTGCCAGAACCGGGGTCAACGTCCACCAGCGCAACCAAGCAGGGCGAGGCGAAGGTGGAGCAAGCCCCGGCTGAATGCGAGCCCAAACCTCGGCGCCATACGAAGCGTTACGCTCAGGTACCGGAAAGTCCCGCGAGTCGTCGAGAAACTGTCGCAGCCGGGCGAACGAAGACTGGCATTGTTGGCAACCATCCAGGTGGCTACGATGGTCAATATCCGGGCCATCGTAATAGACCGAAACGAGTTGATCTTCGCTGAGATGATTCATTGGGCCACCCCGAGTACCGGCTCCAAGGCGCGCCGGAGCTTCTGAACCGCGCGAAAGACGGTGTGTTTTGCCGCATTCGCTTTCACGCCGAGCACCTGTGAAATCTGCTCGATGTCGCAGCCTTCGTAGTGCCGCAAGATGAATGCAGTACGTTCCATATCGCTGAGCTGGGCTAGCGCGGGCCGCAACAGGCTGGCGATCTGGCCGCTTTGCGTCAACCGTTCGGGCGACGGGGCTTGCGTTGCAACATTCTCCAACCAGCCGAGCGATTCTTCTTCTGTGGGCGACACGCGGCGATCCTCACGGATCTTCCTGGCGCGGATCAGGTCCAAAGAGCAGTTTGCGGCGATGCGGTAGAGCCAGGTGCCAAACGCCGCACGGCCGTCGAAGCGCTCGATCTGCCGGTAGGCGCGAAGGAAGCTTTCCTGCACCACATCTTCTGCGTCTTGTTCATTCCCAGTCATACGAAAGGCCAGCCGGAACACGGGGCGGCTATGCCGTTCGACGAGCACACGAAAGGCGTGTTGGTTGCCTTTACGCGCCTCTTCGGCGGCCGCTGAATCCGTCCATTCCATCCCAGCTGCTCTTTAGACTATGACGATTCGATCCGGTTAGCTGACGCGACACAGAATGCCCGGAGGACTGGCAAGGCCGGCCAACTAATTGCGTGCGGCGGAGTTGCGCGTCGTCAACTGTTCCAGTTGCTCCATGGTCCGAGGCCAATCTTCGCGCAGCAGGCGGGAAAGCCCGCGGTCCGCCAGCAGTTTGCCGCCGGTCTGGCAATGCGGACAGTAGTTGGTCTCATTCTCCGCATAACGGATGCGCTGCACTTTCGTGCCGCAGCGCGGGCACGGTTGCCCGTAGCGGCCGTGAACCGCCATCTCGTCACGGAAGGCGGTAACCTTCTCCGGAAATTGGCCGCCAGACTCTTGACGAAGCCGGGCGATCCAGTCTTCGAGGGTTTCGCGGACAGCCAGAAAGAGTTGTGCGACGTGCTCGGCGTTGAGTTTCTGTGTCAGCGTAACAGGAGACAGTTTTGCCCGGTGAAGGATCTCGTCGGAGTAGGCGTTCCCGATGCCACTGAACAACCGAGGATCCGTGAGAGCCCGCTTTAGGGTGTGATTCTCGCGGGTTAACGCTGCATGAAAATCGGGCAGCGTTCCTCCGAGGACGTCCATGCCGCCGGGATCGATTGCGCGCAGTTGCTCTTCTCCTTGGAGTAGGTGCACCGACGCTCTTTTCCTGGAGCCCGCTTCAGTCAGCGTCAAAGAGCCGTTCGAAAACCCCAGGGCTGCGAGGTTTTTCTTGGAAGCCTTGTAGTGCGTCTGCCAGTGCAGTCGGCCGGCAATCATCAAGTGCAAGACAAGCCAGTAGTCGGGATCCAGGCCAATCGCGACCCGTTTGCCCACTAAGCGCAGTCGGCGAACGATGTGTCCTTCTAATTCGCTCGGCGCCGGCTTCACGGTGCGCAGTAGGAAAGGGCTGGAAAGAGAAATGCTCTTCAGCTCCGTGCCTAGGATGCGTTGTTCGAGGGCTTCCAGGTAGACTGTGAGGTCCGGCAGTTCCGGCATGCAGTGGGCTCTTGAACAATCATGCTACGGGCGCTAGTGAGGACGGGAGTGCAGGCCCGGGTGGGTATGAGCCTTGCTCTCCTTCGTGCGGCGGTGCGAATGAACCAGATTCGCCCGCTCCAACAGGCAACGATCGCCAAGGACCTCGGCAGTTGGACCCGCGCAAATAACTTGCCCTCGTTCCAACACCTGGCAGGTATCCGCGAGGTCTTCCAGCATGTGCAAGTCGTGGGTGGCCGTGATGATGGTCTTGGTCTGGTCCGTCCAACCCATTAAGAGATCCACTAGATGCGTCTGGCTTCGGGGATCGAGACCGGCGGTCGGTTCATCCAACAGAATCACGTCGGGCTTCATGATCAGGACCGAAGCGAGCGCCACCTTCTTCTTCTCGCCGCCCGAGAGCCGATGAGGAGCGCGCTGAGACAGATGACTGATCTCAAACTGATCGAGGGCTTCGTTGACCATACGGCGTACTTCGTCCTGCGGTAAGCGAAGCTGCAAGGGGCCAAAGGCCAGCTCTTCAAAGACGGTTGGACTGAATAGCTGTGCGTCCGCGTTTTGAAAGACGAATCCAACGCGGCGGCGAAACGCGTATGCGAATGCGTCATCGCGCGAAACGATTCTCTGATAAGAGCTCTCCGCAGAACCGCAACGTTCCGGAGCCAGCGAAGTGAAGCGCATCCAGCAACCGCAGCAGCGTGCTTTTCCCCGAACCGTTTGCTCCAAGCAACGCGATCTTCTCGCCGGGCCGGATCGTCATCGTTAGCCCGTTCAGCGCCGGTGCGCCGTCATACGCAAAAGCAACTTGCTCTGCCTCAAACAGGGTGGCGCTGGCCGGCTTTGAATCAGCGCCAGGGTGCGCATGGGCCGGATTGGACAGGTCAGTAAGCATGACAAATCGCTTCAGCGCCAGATCAGCCACGCGGTGCCGGCAAACGCGAGCGAAGCGGCAATCCAATCGTAAGAGCGAACGGGGGCCGCGTCCAGAAGGTAGACCTCTCCACGATATCCGCGTGCCTGCATCGCATCAAAGACTTCTTCGCTCATTGCGGCGCTCTTGCTTAATAACACGCCGGCCGTCGCCGCTACCATCCTTCGACGGTCTGCGCCTCGTAGCGGCGCGACAATCCGGCTACGCCGCGATTCGAACATCTCGAGCGAAAGGTCCAGCAGCAGAAAAATGTAGCGATACGTCATACCAATCAATGCCACCAGAACCTTGGGCGCCCGCAGGACGCGCAGCGCCCGGAGCAGCTCCATCCAGGGCGTCGAAAGCACCAACAGCACCAGCAGCGTTGCGGTGGTTTCTGTCCGAAGCAACAGCAACACGGTGACGTGAAGCCCATGATCGGTCGCGGGCCAGCCAAGGAAGGGAAGCCGATAGATCGTGGAACCCGGGGTTAGAAACAGGGCCGGAATGGCAATCAGCCCGCTCAATCCGAAGACACCCAACCAAACGAATCGCACCAGAAAGGACAGATGAATCTGCGAAGCCAGCGCGACGAAAACGGAGAGTGCCAGGATTGCAGCGATCGGCGGCAAGCCGCGCGCGGCGACCACGCCGCAGACCAACAGCAGAATGGAGCACAGTTTGGCTTGGGGTGAGAAATGCTGCAGAAGCCCACGTGCCGTGCTGACACTCTCAGCGCGGTTCGCCCGTTCCAGGCTTTCCATGAACTGTCCAATACTGCGTTCGAAGAAGCCGCGGCGTGATGAGGGTCGCCGGACTACTCGTGATGACGTCAGTGCGCTGGTCGGGCTAGCCATCGAGCGGCCTTTGTCGTCGCGCGATCATCCAAAACAGTGCCTGCAGCGCGAGAATGATGACGCCGCCTCCCAGCAACGCGGACATCATGTAGCCGAAAACGGAGCTTCGCAGAACGGCAGGAGCGTAGGCAGGAATTGGTGCGGTCCATACTGTGGCGAGCTTCTCCATTCCCAAAGGAGTGTCGGTTGGGGGCGAGACGTGGCCTGAGGCCGCGGCCATCTGCTGGCGTTTCGCAGGGTCATGAAAGTCTTTCGGCGACCATTCTCCCCAGGCTGAGGCCACCGTCAGAAGTCCCAAGGGAGTCAGAATCATGAGCATTGCCAGCCCTGCCCATAGCGGGCGATACGAGAGCGGCGCCACCGCCGACTCATTGGCAGCTGCACCGTCTCGCTTCAAGAGCGGCAGGTTGGTTTTCTGCAAATAGGCGAACACACCGCCGGAAATGATCAATTCCGCGAGGCCTGCGAAGCTCAGGTGGCCGATCATCATGGCGGTAATGGCAGTGCTCAGCGGATAGGGGGCGTACAAGGGTGCTCCGCCGGCGTCCTTGAAGAACAACGGCTGAATGCCGAATTCGATCGCAGCTAGAAGAGCTGCGACGTTGATGGCCACATACCCGCCCGCCGCGCACGCAACAACGCGGCGCCGGGACGTGATCGGCGAGCTGCCACCGATGAAACGGTAAATGAGCCAAGCCACGAGCGAGCCTGCGATTGCCATGTTGAAACAGTTTGCGCCCAGTGCGGTGATCCCACCGTCGCCGAACAAAACCGCCTGTATCAGCAGCGCAACAGAAATGGCAATCATCGAAGCCCATGGCCCGAGCACTGCGGCCGAAATCCCGAGCCCCACGGCATGACCGCTGGTGCCCCCGGGCAGCGGGATGTTGAACATCATAGTGACGAACGAGAACGCTGCGAACAGTGAAAGAAGCGGCACCAGCCGGGTATGAAGACGGCTGCGAAGCCTGCGCAGCGCCACATACCAAAATGGCGCGGCGGCACCGTAGAGTGAAACGCAGGTCACCGGACTTAGATATCCGTCGGGGATATGCATTGCATGATTACCGCGGGCCCAAGCCCGCCCGGCAGCATCGTAGCACTATTGTAAATATTGTAATACCGCTCGCGTGGCGCCTGGTCGATGTGATAATAACCATCGCTATTCAGGAGTACGAATACCGGCGAAAAAGAGATGTCGGAATCACGCAGCCGCCCGTTTCGTTCCCGGCCACAAGCTATGCCAAATGCCGACCTTGGCGAAAACCTATACCTCCGCAGTATTGCTTCTGCGGCCCCACAGGCGTAATCCGTCTATGGATTCCGAAAGAGGCGTTGGCATGTCGAACACGCGCAGGACGTTTTTGCAATCCGCGGCGCTCGGATTCACGGGCGTTTCGGTTCTGGCTGCCCGACAGAGACCGGTTGCGGCTCACGGCGAAGGGCAGGATAAGGCGGCTGGCCTAGACGGCACGGCACCTGCGATACAGGTTCCGAAGATGAAGTTCTTCGACCGGGACATCAGCCGGCTGGTTATCGGCTGCAATCCGTTCTATGGATACCGCCATTACACCGACGTGCTGGGGAGGGCGATGAAGGACTATTACACGCCGGAGCGGGTCTGTGAAGTTCTCCACCAATGCAACAGTTTCGGCATCAACGCCTTCAACTATTTCCCGAAGGGCCGTGGTCTTGAGGACCTGCAACGTCTTGAGGCCGAGGGCGGTCGCATGCATTTGATCGTCCAGGGCGGCGGCGATCTCGATCCCCTCTACAAGACCCTCAAGCCGATGGCGGTTTACTACCACGGTGAGAAGACGGACGTGGCCTTCCAGACTGGCAAAATGGATACCGTCAGGGAATGGTGTAAACAATTGCGCGATTCGGGCGTGGTGGTGGGGGTTGGTACGCACAAACCGGAAGTGATCGCGCTGGTGGAGGACCAGGGATGGGACGTCGATTTCTACGCCGGGTGCGTTTACAACCGGACCCGCACGGCCGATGAGCTGCGGCATCTCCTCAACGGCGACATGCTCGAAATGCCCGGCGAGGTGTACCTGCAGAGCGACCCGCCCAAAATGTACCGCGTCATGCGCCAGACCAAGAAGCCGTGCTTCGCGTTCAAGATACTGGCAGCGGGGCGCATCAGCGGCCATGCGGCAGACCAAGCCTTTCGGACGGCGTTTGAAAGCATTAAACCCAACGACGGCGTCTTCGTCGGCGTATTTCCGCGAGTCAAAGACGAAGTGAGGGAAAACGCCGAGCGGGTGCAGCGGCTGTTGGTACGGAGTTGAGGGAGCACTTACGTCCGAATTGCTGATTCCCTGGATTCCCTGAAAGGTCAGTTACTAGACTAGCTGTTGGCTCGCGCCCGCAAGGTTTGGAGGCTCGCCCGCTTGGAACAGTCCATCCTGCCACCGCTTTGGTGGTCTCCCTCCCGTGTGACGTCGGCACATTCGCAATAATGTCCTCGGACTCCCAATAGCCGGCGACTTCAGACAAAGCAGTGCGCTAACGTCATATATGCGAAAGCCTCTCAGAGTTGGTGTCATCGGCTGCGGAAGAGTGGCAGCCTATCGCCACCTTCCTGCGCTAACTCGATTGCCTGGCATAGAAGTCGTCGCCGTGGCCGATCAGGATCCAGCACGTCTCCGGAATGTTGCGGATCAATTCCGTGTCCCAAATCGCCATCCCGACGTTCGTACACTTTTGGAAAAGACCCCAGTCGATGTGATCGCTATATGCGTGCCGGTTGAGTTTCATGCCGAGGTTGCGCTTGCTGCGCTCGAAGCTGAAAAGCATGTGTTCATCGAGAAGCCGCTGGCTGCGGACCTCAATGAGGTAGCCCGTATCCACGAGAGGGCTTTGCAGTCCAGAAGTAAGGTCATGATGGGGTTCAACTTTCGATGGCACCGTCTCGTCCGCCAAGCTCGCGAACTGTTGCGCCAGGGAGCCGTGGGGGAGGTAGAGACGGTCCGCAGTGTCTTCGCGAGTGCGCACGACGCTCCCTCCGAGTGGCAAACGCGGCGGTCCTCGGGAGGTGGCGCTTTCTTCGATCAGGCGATCCACCTGTTTGACCTCTGGCGGTTCCTGCTCGACTGCGAAGTGGAAGACGTCTTCGCTACTAGCCGGTCAGGGCCCTGGGACGACGAAACGGCAACGATCACAGCACGGCTGACGAACGGAGTGTTGACCACGGCGACCTGCTCGGAGCGATGCGGCGAAAACAACGAAGTGGAGATCTATGGACGGCGCGGCCGTCTGCACGTGTCCTGTTATCGTTTCGATGGCCTCGCCTACTCTCCTCAGGGCAGTATCCCGGGGAACGGGCGGGCTCGTTTCGAAGCTCTCACGCGAACGCTCAAAGAACTGCCGGGCAGTCTCGCTCAACTGCGTTACGGTGGCGACGTCCTTGCGTCTTATCGTGACGAGTGGAGACATTTCGTTGGAGCGATTTGCGAGGATGGCCCCGTGGATTGCACGCTGGACGACGGACGTCGGGCCTTGGAGACTGTTTTTGCGGCGATGGCGTCCGCATCCAGTGGACAAGCGGTCAGAGTGGCGGAGGGTCCGCGCCGGGTTACGCCAGTATCCAGCAACTGGAAACAGAGCGAATCGTGAGGTGCGACTTGCCCGATGAAAAAACTGCGTCCGGCGGCGCTGACCCAGCGCTGTCGGTCATCATCGCCACGGATCGCTACCAGACGATTCGTCAGACCGTCCGGCATCTGAGCGCACAAACGGGGCGCGAGCAGATTGAATTGGTGATCGTCACGCAATCTGCGGAATCCCTCGGGCTCGATTGCGCCGAGACTACCAGCTTTTGTCGGGTGCAAATTCTCGAGATCCCTGTGATCTTTCCCTTGGCCTTGGCAACTTCAGCGGGGATCCGCCGAGCGACCGCACCGTTGGTAGTGTTAGCCGAGAGTCACGCATTCCCCGCACCAGGCTGGGCGCAGGCCCTGATCGAGGCGCACCGGCAATCCTGGGCTGCCGTCGGCGCGGTGATCGGCAACGCCAATCCTGGGATTATTAGCTGGGCCAACCTCTTCGTGGATTATGGAGGCTGCGTCGAAACAGTTTCCCCTCAGGGCGCGACGTATTTGCCGGGCCACCATACCTCCTACAAACGGGCTATTTTGCTGCAATACGACTCTCAGCTGGAAGCGGTGATGGATTCGGAGATTCTCCTGCATTGGGACATGCAGGCCAACGGGCATCAGATACGTCTCGAGCCTGCGGCGCGGGTTTACCACGTGAACATCTCATCGTTGGCGATGTGGTTGCCGGAGCGTTTTTATACCGGCCGGCGGTTTGCCGCTACCCGCAGCCGGAACTGGTCGCTGTTGAAACGGTTGCTCTATTTCGGAGGCTCTCCGTTGATCCCGTTGGTGCGTGTACCACGCGTGCTTAGTGATCTGCGCAAATCGACATTCCCGCGCAGGCGATGGCCGCTGATCCTGCCGCCGGTGACGGTTGGGCTGATGGCCGGCGCCGCCGGCGAAATGGCCGGCTACCTATTCGGAGTGGGCGACGCCATGCGTCAGACGGCTAGGATGGAATTATTTAAGTTGCAGTTCGCGACCGAACAAGAACGTCGCAGGCTCGAAGCATGGTCGCTCGACGCCGCACGGCAGTCCGAGCCGTGAGTCGAGTCCGGGCTTGAGAGACACTGTACCCGCCATGCAGCCGGACTTTTCGATCATCATCCCTACCTACAACCGGCCCAGGCAAATTGGAGCCTGTGTGGCTGCGTTATCTCGTCTGGATTATCCCAGCGATCAATTCGAAGTGATCGTAGTAGATGACGGCGGCACCCAGTCGCCGGATGCGGCCATTGCGGTTTTCTTCGACCGCCTCGATATCAAAGTCTCTCGACAAACCAATGCCGGACCCGGGCCGGCTCGGAACACCGGAGTGCGCCGGGCCAAAGGCCGGATCCTTGCCTTCACGGACGATGACTGTTTGCCGCGTGCCGACTGGCTGAAGGCGCTCGCGGCGCGGTGCGGCGCGTCACCAGATCCTGCCATCATCGGAGGAAGTGTTGTGAACGCGCTGCCGGACAATCCTTACGCGACCGTCAGCCAGCTCATCGTCGATGTGGGTTACGCCTACCACAACAACGATCCGGACAACGCGCGTTTCTTCACCACCAGCAACCTCGCTGTTCACGCAGACTGCTTTCAAACACTCGGCGGGTTCGATGAATCGTTTGGAACTACGGCGTCAGAAGACCGGGAACTATGCGGCCGCTGGCGCCACATTGGTCATCGCATGATCTACGCGCCCGAGGTAGTAGTGGACCACGCCCACGCGCTGACGGCGCAAACCTTCATTCGACAGCACTTCGACTACGGACGTGGGGCCGCTCGCTTCCAGCAGTCGCGCGCGCGCCAGGGCTGGCAAGACTTCTCGCCGGACCCGCACTACTACCGTGACCTGTTTCGCGCGCCGTTTGTCAGGTTCCCCTTCCACAAGGCGGTGGGTTTGGCCGCATTGCTCTTGACTTCGCAGATGATCGCCGGACTGGGGATGGCGTCGGAGTGGCCCCGGCAGCGCACACTACCAGTCACTCGCGCCGGGAATCTTTGATGGGTAAGGATCAACCGTTCTTCTCCATCGTGATCCCGACCTATCGTCGTCCGCGGCAACTGGCGGTATGCCTTCAGGGGCTGAGTCACTTGGATTATCCCCATGATCGTTTTGAAGTGATCGTAGTGGATGACGGTGGGGAGCTCTCTCTCGATGGCACCCTTGCTTCGTTCAAAGGGACCTTTGCTGTATCCCTGCTTCGACAGCCCCGAGGCGGGCCGTCGGGCGCGAGGAACGCAGGTGCGGCAATTGCGAAAGGGGAGTTCTTAGCCTTCACAGCCGACGACTGCGTGCCGGCCGCCGATTGGCTCGGCACCCTGGCCGCGCGATTTGCTGTCAGACCGGATTGCGCCTTTGGCGGGAAGATCATCAACGCCGTTCCTGGCAACAGCTTTTCAACGGCCAGCCACCTGCTCATCATGTACCTGTACGGGTACTACAACACTCTTCCAGAGGCGGCCCGATTCTTTACGCCGAACAATCTGGCCGTCCCAGCCGGCCGTTTCAGAGCCGTGGGCGGCTTCGACGTTTCCTTCGTAAACGGCACTGGGGAAGACCGAGAATTCTGCGAGCGTTGGCTGCATTCAGGCTATGAAATGACGTATGCTCCCGAAGTCGTGGTGGCCCATAGTCATCCTCTCACGTTCCGCGCCTTCTGCCGACAGCAGTTTGGTTACGGTCGCGGGACCTTCCGGCACCGCATCCTGCAGGCCCAACGAGCAAAAGGGCGCACTTCCTTTGAGCCGCTCAGATTCTATCTCGATTTGTTGCGATATCCGATCACGATTCTTCAGGAGAAGAAGAATCGCTTGGCGATGTTGCTTGGGGTATCGCAGGTTGCGAATGCGCTAGGCTTCTTTTGGGAATCTGCCGCGCGGCGCAGGTGAAAGGGAACAGACCAGGGCTTGGGCGAAAGCATTTCTCAGGTTCCTGTAAGCATTCAACGAGTAACCCAAAGAAGTATGGAGATTCAATTCACCACCCAACAAAGAAGGCCGAGCCTTCGTCGCTCACACTCGCGAACTTGATCTTGCTTCCTGTGGTTGCACTCAGCAGAGGCGCTCCAGAACCTCAAAGAGGCGGTCCCGCTGTTTCTGGAGGAGGCCGAGAAAATGGCACTTTGGAGCAGGTTCTCACGGAGGCTGGGTACACGAAGAGGAACCGCAAGCTGCAAGGTCCCCGGCTCATCACCACCGAGCACGTCTCAATGACGCTACCGCTGGAACATAGCCCGGCGTTCTCCGCCCCGTCGCGTCACGCCAGCTTCGCGTTCTGATACTGTACGGTGTGCGTAGCTAATGGTATGCATCTTCCACTCTTAGGTCGAAGACAGGCAGTGATGCTTGCTCTCCTGGCACCGAATGGCTGTCTCTCTGCCGGTGCGCGCCACGGCCGCGGAGGCTTCCCAAGCGACCGATTGCCCAGCGGCCTTTCGCCCCTTCTCGACGAACACGTCGCTGCTCGATATCTTGCTCAGTCCGCAATCAATCGATGTCGTCGATAAAGACCTACCGGGATTTCTCGGCGGACTGCCTCCATTCCTGAAAACACCAACCCCTCCGACGCTGGCGGACGTCCTGACGATAAAACAGATGGCATCCGAGTTTATGCAAATGCCAAAGTCCACGCTAGATCAATTGGACACAGATCTGACGTTCCGGTAACCCGCGAAACCGCTCTGGTTCGTTGCGCCCGCTACGATGAAACCCCACTCGTGCTTCCGACTTCGATCCCGCGTCCGGCCATACTGGTCTTTTCGAAAAGCAATGGTTTTCGTGACGGACCCTCCGTAGATGCTGGAAAATCGGCGTTGAAAGCAATCGGCGAGGGCGAGCACTGGAACATGGTCTTCATCGATAATGCAGCTGTTTTCAATGCGGCAGACCTGAAGCGCTTCGATGCCGTCGTTTGGAATAACATAAGCGGAGATGTCCTTACGATTCCGCAGCGCAGCGATTTCAAAGCATATATCGAGAACGGTGGAGGGTTTGCAGGCTTCCATGGTTCGGGAGGCGATCCTTATTGCGATTGGGATTGGTACGCCGACACTCTTATCGGAGCGCGCTTCTGGACTCACCCGATGTCGCCGCAATTCCAGGGAGCGAAGGTTCACATTGACGACAGCGAGGCTTCCGTTGTTCGAGGCCTAGAAAGCGAATGGACGATGACGGACGAGTGGTACTCCTTTCGAAGCGATCCGCGTTCGAAGGGCGCCCGCATTCTGGCCACCTTGGACGAGACCACTTACAAACCAATGAGCGGAAAAACCGACATCAGCATGGGCGATCACCCGATTGCGTGGACGCAATGCATCAACAATGGGCGTTCATTCTATACCGCAATCGGCCATAAACCGGAGAGCTACAGCGAACCGAATACAAGGAAGCTGCTGGAGCAGGGCGTCGCGTGGGCTGCCGGTTTGGGGCAGAGCACTTGCCGAGCTGGCCGCGAGGTCGACTGATTCGCGGCGGGTCTCTCCAGAACTGCGGATTACTTGGTGGCGCCTGCGGGCGTCTTCAGGCTCGGATCCAGACGGTGCGCCTCGGCGAACTCCGCCTGAGCAGACTTAGAGTCGTTCAGCCGTAACATAGCCACAGCCAGGTTGTAGTGCGCCTGAGCGAGATCCGGTTTTAGGCGAATGGCTTCGCGATAGGCCGCCACTGCCTCCTGATACTTCTCTTTGTTGAAGAGGGCAGTTCCCAGGTGGAACTGAATGTTTGGGTCATCCGGTTTCAGGGGAACCAGCTTTTGATAGCTTGTTATGGCCTGGTCGAACTCGTTAGAGGCGAACTGGCTGGACGCCAGGCCTACAAGTGCATCAACGTAGTCCGGCTTTTGCGCCAACGCTTTTTCATAGTTGGCCGCAGCCTTAGCGTAATCCTTTTGCGAGTAGTAAGCGCTCGCTAACGCATACAGAGCATGAAAATTATTCGGCTCCAGGGCCAAACATTTTTCGAGGGACTGAATTGCCTCGGCTGTCTTTCCTTGTTCCAACTGGTTCATCCCCAAGGCAAGTGCGACGTCGAGCTGGCCGGGCTTCAGTGCTAATGACTTTTGAAACGCGGCAGATGCCTGGTCATAGCGCTTGGACTTGTAATAAAGATGGCCCAGCTGCGCCCAGGCATCTGATTGATCCGGATGTTTCGCAACCAGTTTGTGATAGGCAGCGATCCCTTCATTCGTGTGCCCCGCCTCGCCCAAGGCATGTGCGTAGTTCCCCAGGATGTCGGGTGATTCAGGCTGAAGCTTGTGCGCTTTTCGATAGAAAGGAATCGCTTCTTCCGCCTTGTTCTGGGCCACCAGCGCCCCGCCTAGATTGCTCAGGGCGTCTGCGTTGTTCGGATTCAGGGCAACGGCTTTCCGGAACGCTGCGACGGCTTCGTCCGTCTTTCCGAGGCTCATCAGCGCGGCGCCCAAACCGTTCTCGGCTTCAGGAAAATTGGGGTGAAGTTCGATGGCCTTTCGATATTCGGCCACTGACTCGTCCAGTTTCTTTTCGTGATAGAGAGCGAGCGCCTTATCGAAATGAATCGAGGCATCCTGTGGAGCAACTTTCAGCGCCTTATCGAAATCGGCAATCGCTTCGTCGTCTTTTCCGGTGGCATCGAGCGCCTTCCCCAGATTGTCCAGCGCTTCCGGATAATCCGGTTGCCGGTCCAGGGCCTCCCGAAAGAGCTGAATGGCCTGGTCGAATTCCTTCTTCTTGAGATGCTCAAGCCCCTTGTCGTTGAGCTGTTTCGCCTCTGTCGAAGGCTCCGCACCGGCGCGACCCTCTGCAACGAGCAACGCAAACGTGAGAGTACGGTTCCGAGAAACGCTGGCCATCGCCAAAAGGCTCGTAGTCACCAACAGCGCGGTCAGGCGGATGCCGTATGTGTTTGAAATCAGATTTTTCATCGTCTCGGCTCCCCGGAAAATGAACTGTCCATCAAGGTTACTACGACCCCTCCAGGATCGCTTTTCGGAGGTCCTTAAGCAGCCGTAATAGCTGTACGGATAGGCCGGCGATTCTTCAAAGCCGACGTGCAAATAAAAAACGGCGTGCTGCATCGTCGATGGAGTGCATCGAACGGCGCGGACGCCAACGATATCGGCAGCTTCTGAGATGCGGCTAAATGAATCGAATAGGAGAGCTTTGCCAAGTGCCTTCCCCGCGGCAACTCGTGCGACCGGAGACGAAGAGACATGGTCATTACGAGGTACTCTATCGAAGAGGAGAAATGGCATGCCGGTATCATTCTTAAAAGACGTCAAGCCAATGTTTCGGGAAGTCGATGTCAATCACATGAAGGTTCATGGCGTGCATCTGGACGACTACCAATACATGTCCGACGCGACGAACAGCTACGCGAATGCACAAGCAGTCCTGGATAGCGTGGCGGGTCAAACTATGCCTCCCGGCGGCCCATTCTGGACGGCGGAGCAGCTCGCCCTGTACGACAAGTGGAGGACTGACGGATACCAGCCCTGAGTGAATGAAACCCATCAGGATGTCATCCCGATGAAGCCCGATCCAACGAGCGCAGCCGACGCGGTACGCGGCCTCCGGGCCGTTGCGCAGCCGGTAGCCGCGCCGCTCACCCGCGCGGCGATTTTCCTGGTCGTGACATTAAACCCGGGCATCGACAGTCGAGCGACTCTGCGGTCATTTTGTGGAGACCTCGCCGCGTTGTTGCGAGCAGTGGAGTTTCGCGACCTTGAAGGGGGCCTGTCCTGCGTCGTCGGCTTTGGGTCCGATGCATGGGACCGACTCTTTGGGCAGCCGCGGCCTGCGGGACTGCACGTGTTCCGCGAAATTCGCGCCGGAACGCGCCACGCGGTTTCCACGCCGGGCGACTTGCTGTTCCATATCCGCGCTAAGCGCATGGATTTGTGTTTCGAGTTGACGACGCAGATCATGGCGCGTATAGGCGACTCCATCTTGCCGGTAGATGAGGTTCACGGATTCCGTTACTTTGATGACCGTGATCTCATGGGTTTTGTCGACGGGACAGAGAATCCGAGGGGCGAGGAAGCGATCGATGCCGTGATCGTCGGCGACGAGGACGCCGCGTTCGCCGGCGGCAGCTACGTCATCGTGCAGAAATATCTCCATGATCTTGACGGATGGAATGCGCTGTCCACGGAGGCGCAGGAACGAATCATCGGCCGCAGGAAGCTATCGGATATCGAACTGGACGATTCCATCAAGCCAACCTCAGCGCATAGCGCACTCACAACGATCGTCGAGGACGGGAAAGAGATCAAGATCCTGCGCGACAACATGCCCTTCGGCCGGGCTGCGCACGGTGAATTTGGCACCTACTTCATCGGCTACAGCCGCTCGCCCCATACCATCGAGCGAATGCTAGAAAACATGTTCGTTGGCCGGCCACCCGGCAACTACGACCGGCTGCTCGATTTCAGCCGCGCCGTCACTGGGAACCTATTCTTTGCTCCGTCGGTAGCATTTCTGGAGGCCGTGGGCGAGGCCCCCCCCGCGGCTGTGTCTCTTGTAGCGCGGCAAACGGTCAAAGACCCTCTATCCGCCGCGCGGAAGAGCGACGGTTCCCTGGGCATTGGTTCCCTTAAAGGAGGAATTTCGCATGAATAATCTGCACCGCGAGCTAGCTCCCATTTCGGATGCGGCGTGGGCTCAGATTGAAGAGGAAACGGCTCGCACGTTGAAACGTTACCTCGCCGGCCGGCACGTGGTCGACGTGCGGGGACCGGCCGGCGCGGTTCTCTCCGCAGTCGGCACTGGCCATTTGCGTCCGATTGCCAGCCTGACAGATGGCCTTCTAGCCAGACAGCGCGAGGTCAAGGCGCTGGTGGAGCTGCGTTTTCCTTTTGAACTTGATCGCCAGGCGATTGACGATGTCGAACGCGGCGCCAACGACTCGGATTGGCAACCAGCGAAGGACGCAGCGCGTCAAATCGCCTTTGCTGAGGACACCGCGATTTTTGAGGGCTACGCGGCGGCCGATATCGTGGGAATTCGTCAGGGGACAAGCAATCCGAAGATGGTCCTTCCGGCCGACGTTCGCCAGTACCCGGATGCCATCGCTCATGCCTTGAGCCAATTGAGGCTCGTCGGCGTCAATGGCCCTTATACCGTTCTGCTTGGGGCCGAGGCCTATACATCACTCGCCGAAACCAGCGATCACGGCTATCCTGTGCTGGAGCACGTCAAGCGACTGGTCGACGACAGAATCATTTGGGCGCCTGCTATAGACGGAGCTTTTGTACTGACCACGCGGGGCGGCGATTTCGACCTGCACATCGGCCAGGACGTCTCCATCGGCTACCTGAGCCACAGTGATGATACTGTCCGACTCTATCTCCAGGAGACCTTCACGTTCCTGCTGCTCACCTCCGAAGCAGCCGTCGCGCTGACTCCGTCCGCGAAAGCAGAGGCGGCCTGAAAAGGCGTCAGGACTTCTTCCAGCACGAACGATACTGGAGCTTGCTCCTGAAGCGGTAGATGGACTGAGTTTCTGAAAGATCTCTGTCGAGGTTCTACGGTTATGAATCTCTCCATCGGAATCCGAAGTTCGCGTCTGAAGAGCAAGAGCCCAACCCTATCGGAAAGTGATTTTCGCTAGATCCGTACTTCGACAGCCATGTAGATGACCGAGGGTGCGGCTGTGCACACCGGGCGGCGCGTCAACGAAACGGCCTAAAGCGCGGGGCGGGACCACCCCTCAGCTATTGGAAGATAGTGGCGCGCGGCAGACTCGAACCTCGCGTGTCTGTCAAAAGGCTTTGGGGCACCTAAGGGATATCGGGCTGTTGAAACGCGAGGAACCCGGCGAAAACGGGCGTATGTGTCTGATTCTATTGGTCGGGGCGGCAAGATTCGAACTTGCGACCCCCTGCGCCCAAGGGATAAGAGTCTGCTGCAAGGGCTTCCATCGTTTTTCGCTGAAATCTAGCCAAAGATATTTGAAATTTCCGATCACCCCATCTGAGCGAGCCGGCGGGTTGGATATCCAAGGATCGTGGTGACGCGGGCGGTGTCGCTGTCGATGAATACGAAGGCATCGCCGTCGATCTGATAGTTGCCCTTCCATCCGATCGCGAAGGTGGCCTCGGTTTCCTCGAAATACGGTTCCTCCGGATCGCCGTCCCGCGCCAAGCGGGCGGCCAGGTGATCGGCGGGATCGAGCAGCCATGCATCGCCGGTTTCGGTCGAGAACAGCAGCAGCGGACCGACGGTTACTAGACGGCCGTCGCGGTCTGCGGCGCGGCCCTGGATGTAGTCAATTTCTTCGGCGAGGCGAAAATCCTTGCCCGCCATCGCTGTTTTGCCTGGTCGCCGTTTGATCGTTCTTCGGCCCACCGGTGCTTCTCCTTTCGGTGTGAAATGTCTTGACGGACGCATTCACTCAGCTGTTTGGCAGGCTTCTCGTTTTTGTATATCACTGCTTCGACCGCATCGTCATCAACGGTTACCTCAACGGGCTTTCCCGACCGGAGCAGGTGGTTCACTTCGTTCGCGAGGTGCTCGGCATTCCGGTAGTGAGCAAAGAAGTTCTCAGCCAGCGAACCAACGATTACCAGAGCTGGGTGGAGGCCTACGCCCGCAACCACAAGATCCCGATCGAATGGGCCGGGAAAGGTGTTCGCAAAGAGGATTACGTTTTGCCCGCGCTGCGCCGCATGGAGAAGAAGAAGGCGTATGGCGTCTACTTCATCTTCAAGAGCATGGAGCAGGGCCGGACGTTCCGGATCAGCGTGCCGAAGTATCCCACGCAGGATCCCGAATCACCGCATTCTGGCGCATCAGACGAGCCGCTTCACCCATTACTACTTCTACATTCGGGACGAGGTCCTCGGGCCGATCGTCATCCGCGTGGCATCCTTCTTTCCATTCCACGCCACGTACTGGCTCAACGGTCACTCGTTCATGGAGCAGGAACTGAAGCGGAAGCAGATCGGCTTCCGCAAAAACGACAACGCTTTTCTGGCGGTGGACGATGTCGCGGCGCTGCAAGCCGCCGCCGACCGGCTCAGCCCGCAGATCATCCGCAAACAACTCGATTACTGGACGCTCATCCTCGGACCGAAGTTCTCAAAGAAGGAACGCAGCCAGATGAGCCTGTCGCGGTTCTATTCGATCGCGCAGATCGAGTACTGCCGGAACTTCATTTTCAAACGCCACTTCCCCATCCACAAAATCTTCGAGCGGAGCTGCGAGATCGGTCTGTGGCGGCTGACGGCGAACCGGATCAGCGAGATCTTCGGCGTCCGGCTGGATAAGAGACTGCGCGGGAAACTGGCCACGGTGATCGATCAGATCGAGCACGGCCATCACGTTTTCCGGGCGTACTGGAAACACGCCTTCCTCAAACAGTACGAGAAGTTCTCCCGCTTCCTGCGCAACGAACTCTGTTCCAACAACCTGCGCGACTTCGGCCTGAAGAAAGGACTCGATCATCTCGATGCCGTCCGCCAGAAGATTCCAGACCATCACGGATCGTTTCGCCGGCTTCCAGGCGCAATGCCTCAATGTGCATGTGGACTTTCCCCTGCTGCAGAGGATCGCCCTGCCCATCAACATCGGCTCGGTCCGTTATCCCGGCATCAAAATCCATGACACCCGGATCATCCGGCTGCTGGAGGTTCTGCTGCATAACGGCAGCACCGTCGGCGGCTGGACCGCCAGGCAGATTCACGAGGCCGTCCTCACCACGTTCCAGCTTTCCCCCAAAACCTACGGACTAAACCAACTCCGTTACGATCTCGCGCAAGCTCAAAGGGCACGGGCTGCTCCAACGCGATGGCCGCCGCTACGCCTACCGCCTGACCACCAAAGGCGTTGACGTCGCCCTCCTGTTCCTGTTCTTCCACAAGCGCCTCTGCGGACCGCCTCGCCAACAGCCGCTTCCACCACAAACCCGACCCGCCCACCGGCCCAACAGCAAGCTGGAAGCCGCTTATCACAAAGCCGACAAGGCCATCGAGAACATCGTTCACCTGCTCCACGCAGCCTGATCTAACCTTGCGATTGTTGTAGTTGTTTTGTTTAGGAATGAAGACTTAAGAATCTAACAATTACAACAAACTGGGGAAGCTGCTTTCGCTCAAAAGAGCAACCCCGTGGTTGGAACAGACGGGGTTCTGACACAGTTTTGGCACAGAAAGAAAGCAGGTGCGCCATCTCGGCCCGGCACTCGTGGCAATGTCACTGTTGGGCGGGCGCCGCATGCACATGCTCGCAGGAAGTGTGGACTCATTTGGGCCGCTCGCAACCTCCTTAATGCAGCTCCGCCACACACACGGCACAACTACCTAGGAAGGACGGCTCGGACCGGCCCGACGAAACCGCCTGCGAGCAACTGGTGCGCGCTCTCGCCACCGAAGAAGAAGACGAAGAAGGGGAGGAACACGCCATGATGGAAAGGATGGCTATTGTCCACATGAGCGAGGCCGACGCTGCTCGCGATCTTTATGCCGCGCTCGCCAAAGTGCAGCAGAGCGTTGAGATTGTTCTCGAGCGGGATCATCGTCCAGTCGCTGTGCTGAAACCGTCTGCGTTTACACGTCCGGGCCGCAAACTGAGCGAGTGCATCGCGCTCACAAAGGCCTACGAAGAAAAGCTTGGCTAGACGTCGACGGACCTTCAGACTGAACCCTGACAAAAGATCTATAACGAGGCCGGTTGCAGGACGAATGTCGAAGTGCAAGGGCCTGGTGTCGCCGGTCCGCGAAGTCAGACCGGAGTAGGATGAGGACACTCAGATGAAAAAGTGGCGCTGACCCATTCTTTAAGCCTTTCCTTGGAAGGTGTCCGACGACCGTCGGGCAACCTCGCTGACGGTCCGATTGCGCCATCAGCAGTTTGTGTTCCCCTTGGAGTTTGTTCTTGTTTAGCTAAGCTAGGGAAACGACTCCTCCGTGCGCGTCGTGTCTCATACTCATGTCATTTCCGTTCAAGGTGCGGGTCTGACTTTCCTGCTCTCTGATCTCGCAGCGCAACTGGTTTCGGCGCTGATCCGAACCGGGCCTGCAAAATTCACGCCGGTGCCGATCCGTCGATTGCTGGTATATCCGTGAGTGAGAACAAGTGAGGAAACGCCAGAAAGGGCGCGTTTCCCCTTTCTGGCATAGTC
Source organism: uncultured Acidobacteriaceae bacterium (assembly GCA_963771305.1). Classification (GTDB taxonomy): domain Bacteria; phylum Acidobacteriota; class Terriglobia; order Bryobacterales; family Bryobacteraceae; genus CAJCIT01. Next base: position 10,414 of record CAVYTS010000039.1, on the reverse strand, counting down.
AGAGTCCGCCTGCAACGAAGAGCCCGTCAAGTCCAGCGTGAACGCCGCGCAGCGGACCGGAGCAAAGCAAAGGAGCCTTGACGAACTCGTGAGTGGAAGGCATTTCGAAAGGAATAAACCCAGTCCGAGCCTTGTGAGTCAGTCGCCCCCAAGATCAGGGACGATAAGCGGACTTTTCAGGACTGATCAACACCACCCGAATGCCGGTCGGTGTGAGCTTCTCTCCTTCCTATCTCAGTAGGTCTGCACCTTGCCCATGCGCGGCAGCTTCACCGACATTCGCCACGCCGTAGATAACTGTGAAGCCGGAGCCCCCACCTCAGGTCGAGGTGGGACGAGTCGGGGTTTTCGCCGGTGGCCGCCTCGAGCTTGTTCCAATTGTTCGGGCCCATACGTTGCCGGCCGCGTCGACCGATGCGTCGGTGATCATCGGGATGCTGCCCCTTTGGAACACGTGGATAATATCCCCGGCCTTGGGTCCCTGCCGGATGTCCCTTCGTGTTGTGTCCCTTCGTGTTGTCCCCGGCCAAGAGCGACACGGAGCGGGTCCACATCTTGCCGACCCAGACATCATCAGTACCGTCCACGTTCAACTCCCATGGGATGTCTGGGCGGACCATATGGCGGCGCCCGTCGGCTGCGCAGGCGGCCAATGATGTACTTGACCATGGAGCCGGTTGCCGATACGTATTAGCGCGGCAACTCAGAGAGATGTTTCAGAATGCTGGGTCACCTTAACGAGGCTGTTCGAGGAGTTGCGGACGTTCCTGCCAGAGTTTGCGTGTTAGTCTACCTCAGAGATGAGCATCGCCGCAAACCCAGAACGGTTTGCCGAAACGGAGCGTTCGATGGCACCTAAGTTGCGATGAACACCGTCGCTATGCTGATCGGCCCGATTGCCGCAGTCTCTCTGGCACTAGTCGACTCCGATTTTGCCTTGCTGCTCAAATCGCTGTTGGCGCTCGGCGGAGGCATTTGCGGTGTGATGCTGACGGCATTTCTCCTCGGTTGGCTGCATCGTCATATTCCGATCACCGCAGCGATCCTGGCGCGAACTGCCCCCAATTTCATGGATATGATTGCCTTAGTTGGCGGGACAGCAGGCGCAATCGCGACCATCGCCCCGCGTATCAGCACGGCGTTCGTGGGCGTCGCGATCTCCACTGCCCTGTTACCGCCGCTCACCTCAGCCAGCCTGCTTGTGGCGCGTGGAGACTATGATCTGGTCGGCTCGGCCTTTTTATTGGCGCTCACGAATATGGTGGCTATCTAGTTCGCCTTCTCGGCGGTGCTCTGGGTGAGGGGCTTTCGCTGTGTCTCCCGGCCGGGTGGCCTCCAGTTCGGGACATTTCTGAAGCGAAGCGCAGTAAGTATCGCTCTGCTAACTGTGTTGGCCTCGAACCTGACGCAGCTCATCTCGACGGAGATGTTTAAACGTTCTGTCGATGGGTCGCTATCGCAGATGATCAATAGTCTTCACGGAAGTTATCTGGTGGAAGTGCGCTTCGAGGAAGCCGGGAAGACAATGACAGCCCTTGCCTTCGTGAGAGGCGTCGATCAGCCGACTCCGCAAGAAGTAGCGGATATGGAGTTGCGACTGGCACCCGCGCCCGGAGGCACGCGAACTCGATTACGCCTACGTTTCGTCGAGGCCCACATCATATTATTAGTTAGTTGAACGAAGGCTACCGGCGCCTATCGTCAACGCGCCGAGGAAGCAAACAAAGAATAAACTTTTGCGTGCCGCCGAATTCATAATGCGGGTAGGCCCAAAACCGAGAAGTTTCACGAATCTTTCCTCCGCCGTTTCGCTTTCAAGAGCCGATCTCTGGCGTTAGTCAAATGAGTCTAGGCTGAATCTACTACTTTGCTGTAAGCATTTCACAGATAAGTGACAATTCGGGACCAGGCGGTCGGAGGCTCGAATCCTCCACGCCCCGACCATGTACACCCTTAAAAATTCGGTTGCTCCGCGACGCGGGCCGCGCCAGTTCCGGGTCGAGTCAAGATGCCGAGCGATGTAGTAGTGGAGGAGTGATCCTCCACTACTCCCGGCTCTAACCTGCTATGAACAGGCAGCCGGCGTTGCAGCGCACGCCGCGGTGATGAGCACCTGGATGTTGCCGCTGGTGAACGGGGCTGCCCCTTGCTCCTTGGGCGCGTTCGATGTGTAGCCCCAACTGGTCACTCCGATCACAACATTGCTTTGGGGAAAACTGCCGTTGGTTTCACCGGTCAACGCGGCAGGTAATCCAAAGTTGGCGACCCACGGACCGCCGCTGGACCCCCCATTCATGTTCGAACCAATGACGGTGTTATTAGAGTTACTTGAACTGATATACCCATACGAGTCGTTACGCTCCATAAGAGCCGCACTATTCAGGCCGGCAGGGTAGCCGAGTTGCGTGATCTGAGTAATGCCGCCCGAAGTGAAACCTCCGCCATACCAGTACCCGAACCATCCCGTAGAGGTTCCCGCGTAGGCGCCCGACTGTTGTTTTAGTATCAGAACCGCAACGTCATCAGGACAAACAACGCCATATACAGCGCAACCGTCCGTTCCGTTGTAGTAGGCGGTTAGCACCCACGCTTGTTTCACCGTCCATGTGCCGTACGGGGCGTTGCCGTTCTTGTAGGCTGGCACGAACTGCCATCCGCTGTAGAACTGGCTTTGTCCATAATTTGCGACGCAGTGTGCCGCGGTAACCACGATGCCCCGCGCGATGAGAGATGCTGAGCATATAAAGCTTGAGCCGTTGATGTTAAAGAACAGCTTTCCCGCTGCGCGATAAGGGTAATTCTGGTTGGTGCCTAGTGAGAACAGGTCGGCTCTTACGGTGGTGAATGGGTGATTGTTGGTCCCCCAATCCTCTGACGATACTCCGTTGTCAGCGGCCGCAGGCGTGCCCAGGAAGACCGGGCTCTCGATTCCGGTACCCACGGCGCCAGGCGAATGTCCGGAGGGACCTTTCGCTGGTGTGGTTAACAAGGACTGTATTAGCGCCTGCGTGGGGTCCATTGCCGAGGGGTTGATGGGCATTGGCATCGGTTTGGCGTTCGCAAAATCCATGGTGGCCCCCTTGTCTTGTGCGCTGAAGACGGTCAGGCCATTCGCGTGGGTAACTTGGGCAATAGCCGGTCCTCCGTTTACGCATCCGAAGACCGCGAAAGCTAGCGTTGCCCTCAGTGTCCTACGATGCGATGTGAATAGAGCGATAGTTGGTTTCAACATTAGAGTCCTTATCCTTTCCGTTCCTAGCTAGGGGCTCTCTTCAGCCACGGTTTGTTCACCATGACTGCGAGAGATTTCGATTGATGTCCCACCTTCGCTCACCCGAAATCATCAAATTAGAGTGACAGTCTGCGAGCATGCGTAGCGTAATGCGTGGCAGTTTCAGTGCCACATCCAAGTCTTCCAGCGGAGCGTGCAACAGCCTGAGAAACGAAATGAGTTATCGCGACGCAAGGTGACGGAGTCACGTCTAGGAAGAGTCGGTATTGGATCATTTCGGGCACCTGTGCCTGATTTCAGGCATCTGCCAGGGCCATGCGTCGTCTTCCGGCAATTCTCAACCCGTCTGCTGATGAAAGATCGACTCGGGGTGACCGCGACATTGTTCGCGTGAGGCCCCCGCTGCGATCAGATCCTACGTGTCGTCCTCCGGCAGGATTTGCAACTTGACAACGGCTCAGCTGCGTGACAATGAGGTTAGTGATGCTGCTGGATCATCTCACCCTGCGCAATAATCTTGAACAAAGCGTGCCTGCTATCGAAAGAATTGAAGGACAACAGGCAGGCTACGGTCCTTTCCCAGGCAGGGGTGTCTCACAGTGGGATTAGAAATGCGAGCAGTTTAAAATGTCCGGTAAAGAACGGCCTACGGTCGTTGTGCATGATCGGTTGCTGGAAAAGCGCCGGCTCCCTTCGGGAACGATCATCTTTGTGACTGTTGGGGCAATTGGGTTTCTTCAAATTCTGACACCTGTTTCGACAATGCACTGGCTCTACGTTTGGCAGCGGCTCTATTATTTGCCGATCGTGCTCGCAGGCCTAAAATGGGGTCGCCCTGGCGGTCTCGGTATCGCGATTCTTGCGGGCGCATTTTTCGTAGTCGGTACGCCCGCGATCTGGACTGTTTCCAGAGTGGACGTTCTCGACCAGTGTTTGGAAGTCGTCGTGTTCGTGTTGGTTGGGCTCGTCACGGGGATCTTGAGCGGCCTGCAAAAGAAGTTTGAAAACGATCTTTGGAGAGCGACCCAGCAATTGGACTCCCTTTACCGGGAACTACAGGCCAACTTCGAGGGAATGAAACGCGCCGAACGACTCTTTGCACTTGGGCAGCTCTCGGCCGGCCTGGCGCACGAGATCCGAAATCCGTTGGCAAGCATTGAAGGAGCCGCACTGGTTGTTCAGACAGACATCCATTCGGAAGAAAGGCGTCGAGAGTTCTTGGAGATTATCCAGAAGGAGTGCCGGCGGCTTAACCACCTGCTTTCCAGCTTTCTAGATTTCGCTAAGCCTCGGCAGCCCCAGTTCAGAACAGTTCAGGTTGACGCTCTCTTGGAATCGGTGATTGTCCTTGTTAATCATGCCAAACACTACAGCCACGTGCGCTTAGAGATGCAGGTTCAAGCGGGTGTTTCAACGCTCGAATGCGATCCGGAGCAATTGAAACAAGTGTTGCTGAACCTGACTATGAATGCGGCGCAAGTCACACCGGAACGAGGAACTATATTACTCACAGCTGCACAAAGTGGCACGCATCTGGCAATAGGCGTCCACGATTCCGGCCCCGGCATCAATCGAGATGATCTAGAACGAATTTTTGACCCCTTCTTCACCACGAAGGAGAGCGGCACCGGACTTGGACTTTCGGTTGCACATCAGATCGTTACCCAGCACGGAGGAACCCTGGTGGTAGCCCGAAACGGCCCGGAGGGCGCGACCTTCCAGGTCTTGCTTCCGTTAGGACAAGCGACATGACTAAGAACCGAATCCTCGTCGTCGACGATGATGAAAGCCTTCGGCGCGTGCTGCAAGTACAACTCGAGCAAAGTGGCTACGTGGTCAACTCCGCCGCTTCCGCTCGGCAGACTATGACGATGCTTACGACGCGGAGCTACGACTTGGTCATCACGGATCTCAAAATGCCCGAAGCCTCCGGCCTGGAACTGCTGAGACAGGTCCACTCACTGTATCCGGAGACCATCGTTATTGTCCTTACGGCTTTTGGAACGGTTGAGACCGCTGTAGATGCGATGAAAGCCGGCGCATACAATTATCTGACCAAACCCGTGCACCCCGGCGAACTGTCTCTCACGATCGATCGTGCGCTTGAGCATCTGCGACTCGTTGAAGAAGTTCGTTTGCTTCGCGCAAATCTCGACGAGAAATATGGATTCGAGAACATTCTGGGACGCTCAGACGTGCTTCTGCAGGTTCTCGATGCTGCTGCGAGAGCCGCCCGTACCGGTTCGACTGTGCTGATTCGCGGGGAAACAGGCACGGGAAAAGAACTTCTCGCGCGCGCTATACACTTCAACAGCTCTCGTAAAGATAAGCCTCTCATCACGATTAACTGCGGAGCCATCCCCGCGGAGCTATTGGAATCAGAACTCTTCGGCCACGTCAAAGGTTCGTTTACAGGAGCTATCGCCAATAGGAAAGGGAAGGTTGAAACAGCAAACGGAGGAACATTGTTCCTGGATGAAATCGGGGAAATGCCGCTTGCGCTCCAAGTCAAATTGCTGCGCCTAATTCAAGACGGTGAAGTGGAAAAGATCGGCTCGGAAAGTGGGGGCAGAGTGGATGTCCGAATCATCGCCGCGACTCACCGCGATTTACAGGCGATGATCGATGACGGCGTGTTTCGGGAGGATCTGTACTACCGGTTAGCCGTGATCCCTTTGGTGATGCCACCTCTGAGAGAACGCGCGGAAGACATTGCAAGTCTCGTCCAACATTTCTTCTTGAAAAGTAAGGGCAAGAATCAACGGCCGGATCTTACCCTGCCTCCCGTCCTCATTCCATATTTCACGCGTTATCGCTGGCCTGGTAACATCCGCGAACTCGAAAACGTGTTAGAGCGAATTGTTGTGCTGACTCGCGGCACTGATGTCCGGCTACAGGACCTGCCGGAATTTCTGCGCCGGGAAAGGAGCGGCCTCGACGCGCTCGAGATCGATCTTCCCCGAGAGGGCATTAACCTGGAAGCGGTCGAAAAGGAGCTGATTCTAAAGGCCCTAAATAAGTGCAATTGGAACCAGACCCGCGCAGCACGTTACCTCGACATTAGCCGCAAGACGTTGCTGTACCGCCTGGAGAAACACAGAATCCAAAAGCCTCAAGAGGCTTGAAGTCGGCTTTGACATTTGACCTCCCGCCTCGTTCTGTCGCCCCGTAAAAAGGCCCTCCGCACGCCAGGCTGAAGCCGTTCTTTCAATCTCCCGAAGATTCTGCTTGCTCGTTCTGGGCACCTGAGCGTTCTGGCCTGAGCCAACGCAGAGGGACAGCTACACACGGCAATTGCAAGGTTGTAAAATCGATGAGGAGTTTCAGTTCGCCGGGCTGGCGCCACACGCGCACCTTGCGGAGCATTCCTCAACGAAGCATGATCAGTCGCTCCCTCATAGTGCGCCAAGTGCTAGTACAAAACCGCCCACTTCTATGCAGCCGTTGCGGACTTGGATTCCTTCTTTCTCGATTCCACTGATTTTGGCTTCTTCTTGCCGGCCTTGCGCTCGTCTCCCTTGTCGCCGGCAACCCCGTCGATTGCCTTTTCAACGATCTTTCCGACTGCCTTCTCGGAGACGCCCCTATGGAGCGCCCGTCTGACGGCTTTATCAATCGCCCGCTCAGCCTTTTTTTCTTGGCCATTGGATCTCCCTGCCTCAGTCTGACATTGTACATGTGACATCCCCCTCAGCTACTGAGGGTGCTTAACCGTTTTGGGGACTGCGACCAGGCACCATACTGTAAGCCTCTGCTGGGTCCAAACTACTGCGCACGGTGATTTCTAGTTGGGTCAGGATGGGATGGGCGCGGCGGGGTAGATGAGAGCGGAGCCTAGCACAAGCTTCCGGCAGTTGATCGAGCGCTGCCAGAGTATCGCGGAGCATGGCGTGGAGATCCAGGCTGGTGGGAGGTTGGTCCAAGGCCCAGAGAGCCTCCACATAATCGGCATCCAGTTCAAACAACTGGCCTATCAGGCGTTGGGGGATTTCTGCGGGCGACAAGTCCATCCGATCTAGGGCACGGAATAGAGCCAACAGATCGAGCCGGGCTTGCTCCAAGCGCGCTCGGAGGTCGACCGGGATTTCCGCCGTGGAACGGCGAGCCATAGCCCGAGCATGGCGCATCGCATAGCCGAGGTCAACGGGTTGAGGATTACAAGGAAACCATTTTCATGCGATCCAACAGCGCCCAGTCATCATTCAACAACAACAGACGCAACGCGAGAAGACGCCGCGCCCCAGCCTCGCTCCAGCGCATTCCGGCTTGCCGCAGACGGGCGTGGACCACCTGTTTATGGGCGCTCTCCACAGCGCCGCTACCAATGCCATAGCCCAAGCGTAAATACTCGTCATAGCGCATGCGCCCAGCATTCTCACTGTAATAGCCGACCAGCGATTGCAGACTGGCGCGCAGTTCCTCGGTTTTAGGCCGCAGGCGTTTCAAAGCCGCGATTACGTCTTGCACCTTGCCTGCACGCAGATCTTCGGCAATCTGATGCACCCAGCGGTCGGCTTGTGCGGAATCATCTCCGTAACGCAGGCGGGCAAAGGTCCAGGCGTGTTCCAGGGCATGCCAAAAATCGAGGATTTCGCAGCGGTTCACAAACATCGTGGCGCGGTTCCAGATCCATTCGGCGCCGTCGCCGACTATCACCACGACGGTATGAGTGCCCACCCAACCCAATTCTCGCAACTGAGCGTACAAGCGTCGAAAGATCTCGTCGGCTTCCCCCAGACAGGTGACCAGAAATCGCCGGACCACCGATCGGCGCCCGGGCGAGGTTTCGACCCGTTCCCCCGGCAACAGCAGAACGCCGGTTTTCACTTCGCGGAAATGGCCCTCTTCGACCAGCGGCAAGGCGGGCAGTGGTTCCGTGCCCATCCGTCGGCGGCGGTGCGTGCGGACCTGCATTCCCAATGTGCAACCGTCGACTCCCAAAACCACCGCCGGCGGAGTCTCTGCTGCCAAACTACCTTCACTCCGGCTGTCAGCGTGGTACTGGCTCAAGGCTTCACTGTAGTCAGCCGCCGCCTGCCCCAATCGCTGTGCCACCCGCCACACACCCATGGCGCTGATGGTCACTCCCAACAGCAACTGCGCTAAGCGCGCCGCCAGTTCGTAGGGCGCCACGGCGGCCAGCAGTCCCAACCGACGGGCCAACGAACCACAAATGCGCCCTGGTTCTACGCCCAGAAGATCCAGCAAGGGCCGCCGTTCCTGCTTGCACGACGAGCAACGGTACCGCGCCGGAGAGGCATGCAGCCGCCCCCAGTGCGCCAGCCAGGAAACCGGACGAGCATCGTGATAACTCATGGGTCGGCCGCATCGGGGACACTCCGGCGCCGTGGCGCAGGCCTCTTCGGCCACCGTGTTGACCTTACGCTGCAAAGCCTCTAACATCTGCGGCCTGTACTCCAACTCCACCTCACGTTCCAGTAGAACGAAGCGCGACGGCTGATCGGCGAGCCGAGGCCGGAGCGGTGGTTCCACCGGTTCCGGTTGAGACCGGCGCCGCTGCGCCATGGCTATCTCCTTTCACTCCGACGATGTGTCGGCCGGAGCATGTCGACGCCGTTGTTGGCGTGCGAGCACCAGTAGTTGAGCGTTAATGACAAATAACTCGGCGACAGAGTCCTTGAATCCACGGCCCGCCTCGACAGCGGGGCGGACCATGTCGCTCCACTCCGCAGGAATGGATTCGACGTGCTTCTTGCCGTGGCCATAAAGGTCAGTGTGTAGAACGGATGAGCGGCCCCTTCGGCACAATGGCAGCCCGGTTTTCCGCACCGCCGATGGGACAGTACCAGGGAGCCGGGGAGAGCGTCAGCGGGAATGCGGAGTCGCGCCAAGAGTCGGCGTTTGCGGCGCTTCAAGGCGCCGGCCTCGGCCCTACGGGTGAGTCTGGAACTGCCATCTGATAGTAATAGTACAATCAGAATCCAGATAGAACAAGCCCAATCTGAAATGTTTTATCGAACCCGAGGACGACCGAAGCACAAGGCCTGGACTATACTTTCAGAAGCAGAGTGAAGCTAAAAACGGCGCAATCGTCCAAACTACATCCGCCAAATCATCGATGAGGCCGGACGTTTCTCACCAGGTTCGGGGCGTACCAGGATGGAATGGCGCTCTACCGAACGGCGGTGAAGATATACCCTGACGATCCCGCGTTATTCCAAGGCTCGGCTACTGCGCCAGCAATGCAGGTTTGCACGAGGAAGCGGTGTCCGCGAACCGGCGGGCACTGGAACTCGAACCGGAGAATCAGAAGTTGGTCAACGACCTCGGCTGGATCTCTTACAGGCCGGCCGCCTCCCGCAGGCTATAGGGAAGCCCTGGAGCGGGCGGTCTCGATGGATCCGAGCGGTGAGTTGGCGAAAGAGAATCTGCGTTATTGCAGGCAGCGGGTCGCACGGACGAAGCTTGACGAAGGGGGGAACTCTCAACCGGCTCGCCGTGCTCCTCGCGCACCCCGCTGAAAAACGGACGCCATCGTTACCCTACGCAACGAATTCGGTTGGCCGGTGGTCGCGGCATTGAGACACCAATGTGGGCAGCAGTGGTCGCCACCAGCCGCCCCCAAAACGGTTAAGCACCCAGCTACTGAACGTTCGCTGCCTAATCAGGCTCGAGATTTCTCGAAGATTCTGCTTGCTTGTTTCTGACAACAGAGCGATGAATCAACATGCGCGAAGCACGCGCCGAGAAAAGGAACCTATCCTGACAAAACGAAGAAACCGCCACAACAGTTGCGGAACACGGCGCGCCCGTGGCGCCGGCGAAGCACTCCTCGAAGAAAGGCGCCACCCCGAAGAAGAGCGCCCCCAAGGCCAAGAAAACGGCCAAAGCCGCGAAGCCTGCCAAACCTTCCGGAAAGCCCCCACACCCACGACGGCCACACAACCGCCAAGAAGGCCGAAGTCATCACGATGATGCAACGCACAAAAGGTATAACGCTGGCCAAGATTATGGAAGCCACCGGGTTTCAAAGAAGCAGGCCGACCGGGCTTCGTCAGTCTCCTCGGCAGCAAGGGCGGCGAGACGATCAAGTCTTCAAACGCCAACCAAGCGGCGTACCAGACTCGCGAAGCAGCCCGCCCCTTCGTTTCCCACCGACGCCACTACTCGCACACCAGCGGGGGCGGCGTTCTTGCTCGACACCGTGTCCAGAAGGCGGCT
>CAVYTS010000038.1:0-27084 GCA_963771305.1 uncultured Acidobacteriaceae bacterium | reverse complement strand
CTAGCCGAAGTTCGTCACGGGGACATCGATTTAGGCAAAGTCGGGGCTCCCGAATGGGATAAGTGTCTTTGGCTCCAATCGCGGCTTGGGCAGAAGTCGATGTAGTGTAGACCAACCCTCTTGAAGAGGTTCGAGCCTCGTGAGCAGATCGCCTTAGCGTTTGTAAGAAAATAAGTGTAGCAATTAAACCATTTCTGGCCTAGAATGTTCTTGTGGCCGGCGAAGGTGAATCAAGCAGCGTTTCTCCCAGTTGGAGGCGTGGCTGGATGGACTATGCGGCGGCTATGGGCGGCGGCGGAAAGCGTGGCACACGGACGGGGAGGCATATCGCTGGTGGCGCGCGCCAGTGGCGTTTCTCGGCGCGCCATTGCGGTGGGTTTAGCGGAATTGCGGGAGAAGCCAGACCGCGCCCGTGGGACGCGTTTGCCGATTCGACAAACAGGAGGCGGTCGCAAGAAGGCAGCCCTCAAGGATCCGGATCTGCTGGTCGATTTGGAGAAACTGCTGGAGCCAGTTACGCGCGGGGATCCACAGTCTCCGCTGCGGTGGACCTGCAAGAGCGTGCGCAATCTCGCCGACGAACTGCGAGCCCAGGGACACGAGGTGAGCCATGTGCTGGTGGCGGAACTGTTGCACGAACAGAAGTACAGTCTGCAGGCGAACCGCAAGACGAAGGAGGGTTCCTCACATCCGGACCGCAATGCTCAGTTTGAATACATCAATGCGAAGGCGACGGAGTTCCTGAAGAATGGCCAGCCAGCTATTTCAGTAGACACGAAAAAGAAGGAACAGGTAGGGGAGTACAAGAATGGGGGCCGCGAATGGCGGCCAAAGGGCCAGCCCGAACCGGTTCAGGTACATGATTTCGGAAAACAAAAGGACGTGCCCTACGGAGTTTACGATTTGGGGCAGAACGTAGGCTGGGTCAGCGTTGGCACCGATCACGACACGTCAGCGTTCGCCGTCGAGAGCATCCGGAGATGGTGGAACATGATGGGCCGAGACGCGTACTCCGAAGCCCGCCAGCTTTTGATTACAGCAGCAGTGGAGGCAGCAACGGATCGCGAGTGCGTTTGTGGAAACTGGAGTTGCAGAAACTCGCCGACGAAACGCGGCTGGAGATCTCGGTCTGCCACTTTCCGCCGGGAACCAGCAAATGGAACCGGATCGAGCATCGCCTATTCTCGTTCATCACCAAGAACTGGCGGGGCAAACCGTTGGTCAGCCATGAAGTGATCGTCAACCTGATCGCGGCCACCACCACAAAAATCGGACTACGAGTTCAAAGCCAGTTGGACACAGGCAAGTACCCGAAAGGAATCAAGGTGGGCAAAAAGGAGTTTACCGCCATCCAAATGCTCCCCGACACCTTTCACGGTGAATGGAACTACACCATCCTGCCTCGCTCATAATGCCACAGTTATTTCCTTACAGCCACTTAGAATGTTTCTGCGGCCGAACCGGCGGAGCAAGGACGGCAAGGACCACGCCTACTGGTCGCTGGTTGAGACGGTACGGACGCCCGATGGACCCCGGCAGAAAACGCTGTGCTATCTGGGCGAGTTGAACAGTTCGGCGCAGGCGCGCTGGCTGAAGACGATCGAAGTCTTCAACGAGCAGGGAGAGGCGCAGCAACTGAAGCTTTTTCCTTCGCACGTGGAGCCGCCGGCGGATGATCCGCAGGTGGCACGGGTGCTGGTGAACAAGGTGCGGCTGGAGCGCACGCGGCAGTTCGGCTCCTGCTGGCTCGGTCTGGAACTGTGGAGACGTCTGGAACTGGATCGTTTCTTCGAAGAGGCGGTGGATGAGCAGGAGGCCGACGTGAGGTGGTCGCGCGTGGCCGCCGTGCTGGCCATCAATCGGCTGTGCGCGCCCGGCAGCGAGTTGTCCATCGAAGAGCGTTGGTATCCCTCCACAGCGCTCGATGACCTGTTGGGCATCGAAGAAGGCAAGCTCAACGACACGCGGCTGTACCGTTGCCTGGACCGGATTCTGCCGCACAAAACGAAGCTGGAGCGGCATCTCAAGCAGCGCTATGGCGAGCTGTTCGGGGCCGAGTTTGACGTGCTGCTCTACGATCTGACGAGCAGCTATGTGGAAGGCGCCGCGGAGAAGAATCCGATGATGCGCCGGGGCTATTCGCGCGATCATCGTCCCGACTGCGAGCAGATGGTGATCGCGCTGATCGTCAACAGCGAAGGTTTTCCGTTCAGCTATGAGACGTTTGATGGCAACCGGGCCGACGTGTCCACGATGGAAGTGATTCTGCGCATGGTCGAGCGCAAGTATGGCAGGGCGCGGCGGATCTGGGTGTTTGATCGCGGCATCGTGAGCGAGGAGAATCTACAGGCGATCCGCCAACGCGGCGGCCAGTACTTGGTGGGCACGCCACGCAGCCAGATGAAGCGGTTTGAAGAAGAACTGCTTAAGGACGACTGGATTCAGGTGCGGCCGGAAGTGGAAGTGAAGAAGGTACCCATTCCTCGGGGCGAGGAGACGTTCATCCTGTGCCGCACCAGCGGCCGGAAAGAAAAAGAGCAGGCCATCCGGAACCGATTTTCCAGCCGTATGGAGGATGCCCTGAAACGTCTGGCGAAAACGATCGAGACCGGTCGGCTGAAAGACCGCCACAAAATGGAGCGGCGTCTGGGGCGGATACAAGCCAGCCATCCCCAGGTGAACGATCTCTACCAGGTCGGTCTGCGGGACACGCCCGAGGGCGTTCGTCTCCACTGGGCGATCAAAGAAGATCGCAAGGTCTGGCGCGGACTGCGGGAAGGCGCTTACATGCTCCGTACCAATCTCCAGGTCGGCACCTCGGAAGAGCTCTGGTCTCGGTACATGCAGTTAACCGAGGCTGAGGCATCGTTCCGCGCGCTCAAAAGCGAGCTGTCCATCCGGCCCTTGTTCCATCAACTGGAGGCGCGCGTCAAGGCCCACGTGATGGTGGCCTTTCTCGGCTATGCCCTGTGGGTCACGCTCAAGCATTTGCTGAAGCGCCGCCCGGCGATCGTCCCGCAACCATCGAGCAGCGGAGTCAACCACGCCCAGCCTCTGTCGGCGCTGAAGGCGCTCGCCCTGCTCTCTAGCCTGCACAGCGCCGACATCATCCTGCCCACCACCGATGGACGAGAGATCCGCCTGCGCCGCATCACCGAGCCGACCGCCGAGCAGAAATCGCTCCTCCAGCAACTCGGGCTCAGCCTCCCCGAGAGGTTCGAACTTCATCGCAAATGTAGTGTAGACTCGGCGATTGCCTGAACTCATTCTGAATGACTTAGGTGCCTTTTGGCCTCCGTCGTGACGAACTTCGGCTAGCCCGAAGTTCATCATGGGTGGCTCAAAAGAAGAGAAATGCGACCACCCCACGCAGAAGCCCATTTAACTGATGCGCCGGCCAATCCTGAATCACACCAAACGTGGCGAGCCGGTTTACGATCCGTTTCTCGGGAGCGGGACCACGCTCATCGCGCCTGAACTGACCGAACGTGTCTGTTACGGAATCGAACTCGACCCGAAGTATGTCCGGGTCATCATTGAGCGTTGGCAGAACTTCACGGGCGAACAGGCAACTCTCGGCGCCGGCGGCCCGACGTTCGCACAGGTCAAGGACGCAAGACTCGGAGTCACGGTGTGAATCGAGCGTTGCCGCCGCGAGATCGCGGAGATCGAAGCGCTCGGGCTTTCGGACTGGAGTGCCGAGTTACGCCTGCTAGGAAAGAGATGACGCATGGCGCGGCCTGAAACGAAGATCGATGTCGTGGAACTCGAAAAACTCTGCACCATGCAGTGCACCGACGAGGAGATCGCGGCATTCTTCGGCGTGAGTAAGAAAACAATCGAACGCCGACGTAAGGTGGCGCGGTACCGCGAGATCATGGACAACGCCAAGGCCAAGGGACGGGTCTCGGTGCGCCGCTATCTGTTTCGCTTGGCAGCCAACGGCAACGTCGCAGCGGCGATCTTCTTGTCGAAGAATCTGTTGGGCTATAGAGATGTGTTGAGCAACGAGCACAGTGGCCCGGCCCAAGCGCCCCTGACGATTACGGTCAAGCGGGAGGATATTGCGTGACGGTGCGTGACGCGGAGAAGGGTACATAAGAAGGACGATGATCAGAAATCTCACGCGGCGACTCGAACGACTGGAAGCGCGCTTGCTGCCAGCAACCGAGGACCGGCTTCTTATCATCAACTTCATCTCGGCGGACGGCGAGGTCGTTGGCACCAAAGAGTTCAGACGGTCTATAGATCGACAGTCCCTACCAAATACTCCGCCTCACGAAGAATCAAGGACTTGGCCGGCGTTCTTGTGACATTGTTACTGGCGTGATCGAACGTGCTTGGGAATACGGTTCGGGTTTTCGGACACTACGACATCGAAGCGGCTGTGAAAGGAATTCTTGTCGCGTCCATCTATCTGCCGAATGGCAATCCTCAGCCTGGGCCAAAGTTCAAATACAAGTTGGCTTGGCTCGAGCGCCTGATCGGCCACGGTGCCGAGCTGATGATGGCCGGTTTACCCGTCGTGCTAGCGGGAGATTACAACGTTGTGCCTACGGTGCATGACATTGATCCAACGCGTTCATTAGATGACAACGCTCTGATCCAACCCGAAAGCCGCCAGGCGCTTGCGCGATTGCTGGCTCAAGGCTGGACCGATGCGCTCCGAAGGTTGCACCCGGAGGGGCCGCTCTGGACCTTCTGGGATTACAAGCGCGAGCGGTGGCCGGCTGACAAGGGCATGCGGCTCGATCACTTCCTCCTATCGCCGGGCGTGGCGGAGCGACTCGTCGACGGCAGTGTAGACCGATGGGTGCGCGGGCGGGAAAATGCTAGCGACCATGCTCCAGCCTGGATCGAGCTGCGTCCTTGACCATCTAACGATGTCCAGAAGAATTGCTAGCTGTCACGATGCCTCCGGCTGCGAGACTGTGGTTCTCGCAAACTATGCAGCGCGGCCTTCAGTGGTTACAAGTAGCGGTCTTCGAACATTACGGTTCGGGGCGTTCGGGTCGGGTGGCTCGACTGGAGGTCGGAGCCGAGCGGTTTTGCAGCGCGTCGGTAATGGCCCGGCTTTAAATAGAAGGCGTGGCGCTTGATGTCCTTGATGATGCCTTCTTGCAATACCTTTCGCTTAAAGCGTCTGAGTGCACTTTCCAGGCTCTCGCCATCTTGAAGCAGAACTTCTGCCAACGGAACTCACCTCGGTTTGCAATCGATTTCTAGCGTAACAGCTTCCCGCCCGACAATTCCCGCTCCTTCTGTCAATCGGATAACCCGCGAAGGCGTGTTACCAATGGGTGATGGCAAATTCATCGATCCCAAGTCGGGAGATCCTAGAAGCCGCTCTCCATGGCCTGGAAGCGCAAAAGCAAAAACTAGAACTAGCCAAGGACTCCGCCCTTGAAATCCCAATGGCTTAACGGGCGGGAGGTAACAATGTTACACGCCGGATTGTTGAAGTAGTTCTGTTTACGATTCCCCGTCCAAGAATCTAGAAGAGCAGATCGGACAGGTTGGGAGCATGCTGGGCAAACGTGTGGGCAGACCTCCGAGGACAGAAAAGGTAGGTTCGGTTGTCGCTGTGGCACCGCTCAGAAAAAAGCCAGTCTTGAGTGCAGAAGCGGGAAAAAGAATCGCTGCCGCACAGAAGAAGCGCTGGGCTGCGTTTCACAGAGCCCAGGCCGAGGGTTAATCGCCGTGGGGGCTTACCGCGCCTTGTAAAGCCACGCGCCCAGCAGCACCGCCAGAGCCGCATCCACAAAGCCCAGAGCTATTACGATGGCCAGCAGGCCGTTGGGAAAGAGATCCAGAGGCATGAGGGCCAGCATCGGAATCACCCAGAAGACCGCCCATGCTGCCAGCCCCGACCGTAAAGCACGGAATAAATCCCAAAACTCTAAGAGCAGAATTAGCACCTCCAACGCTCTCCGTGATTGGTGTGGGTTCGAGCCGCGCATGCTCTTGCTGCGAGCTTACGGCGAATGCCAGTCGAGCGCGTAAATCTCCTGCGTTCCGGTGTCGCGCAGCACAAGAGGCGAATCGTCCGGCGCAAGGCCGAACCAGAAGCCCCCATTCAATCCGGTACGCTTCACGTTCTGCAGGCTGACCACCTCCTCCACTTTGTGATCATCTATTCCGACACGTAATATGGCGTGTTGAGTCCCGTGTCGTTCGAAATAGACGTATCGCCCGTCTCTTGACCAGTCGGCCCAATTAAGTTCGCCTTTTGCCAGCTCCTCCCACGTGTGCGTCCTCCAATCGAAGAGCATGAGGGCCTGGTGATCTGAGCGCCGGGCAACAATGTATCGGCCGTCGGGTGACCACTCGCCTAACAGGAGTCCCTCCGAGCCGGGCAGCGGCACTCCTCTGCGGGTTCTCAAGTTCACCACAACCATTCCGTGTTCGGTCTCGGGCCCTGGGAGATAACCGAGAACAATGGAGTTCCCGTCCGGAGACCAACTGGGGCGGTTTTGATTTCGCTGTTGCTCGAAGAGCAGCTCAGGCGTGCCGCCCTCAGCGGAAACCAGGTAGATCTTCGAAAGCTTGCCTGGCGACGCATCCATAAACGCAATTCGTTTACCATCCGGGGACCAGCAAGGCAGCACGGTTTGCATGGGAGGAGCCGTGAGTTGAAGGCGATCGCTGCCGTCGATTCTGCTCCGCCACAAAGCACCCTCGGGAAAGCTAACATAGGTGACCCACTGTCCGTCGCGAGAGAAATCGATGTGCTCCGCTGAGATTCCGGAGAGATAGGGTACCCACTGACCCGATTTCGAATCGTAGTGCACCAACTCGCCGCGCAGGTGTTGACCGATGACGTAAAGCTTCTTGCCGTCCGGACTAAGCACCGGCATCAGTGAGTTCAACTGTCCGGCGGTGAGTTGCACTGGTTCGCGCCCAGCCTTCCGGAACGAATCCAGCAGGCCTCCGCGTTCTCGAATCGTCCAGATCTCTGTCTTGCCGTTGAGGGTAGCCTGGAACACAAAGTATTTTCCATCCGGTGTCCAGTTGCCGCAACACGCTGCGGACGACCCGCTCCAACCGGGAAGCAAGGGATGGAGGCCTCTTCCATCTGCTAACACTTCCCAGATCGCAGCCGTGCCGCTGCCGGCGAGGGGATTACCCAGCGTCAGCCGCAAGCAGGTTGCGTCGGGCGACCAACGGAGCAGCCATGCTGTTCCAGGAAGGCCCGTAAGCTTCCTGGCCTCGCTTCCGTCGCTGTTTGCCCGATACAAATCGCTTCCTCTTATATAGGCAAGCTCCCGCCCATCGGGAGACCAAGCGGCACCCGTCGCCAATACGTTCCCCAAGCGCCGGAGCGTTCCCGCCGGCAACGGTAAGATCCAAAGCGGCCATCCAAATTCATGTCCATAACCGGAATAGTTGGACAGCAGCAGTTCGGACCGGCTGGGCGAGATGTCCACGACCTCAGGCAATCCGACCGGAGCTTCCGGCAGCAAAGCTGTCTCCCCGCCGCTTGTGGAAATCTGGGCAATCACCTGCGCCATGCCCGACCCCTCCGCAAAATAAAGGCGCGACCCGTCCGTCACCATGGCACCCCGGGCTGGCGCTTTTGGCCGACCATCGTTACTGATCTGAAGGAAACCCGATACGTTCGGTGGCGGCAGCGGGCGCATGAGGAGATAAATCGCGATCGCAATGCAAATCAAGGCAGCACTTGGCAAGGCGAAACGCCGTGCTCGCCGTAGACGAAGGAGCGAGTCCTGCTTCCGCTTCAGTCGTTCGAGATCACTGCGTATCTCTGAAGCATGCTGATAGCGCAGATCGCGGTCCTTCTGCAAACACCTGGAGGCTACGCGCTCCAGCTTCTCGGGCGCTTTGGCATTCAGGCTTCGGAGAGATGCCGGAGTCTGGTGCAGAATCGCATCGAATATCGCGGCGGCAGTTTCACCCGTGAACGGAGGAACTCCTGTCGCCATTTCATAGAGCACTGCACCGAAAGAGAACAAATCGCTTCGCGCATCGAGCGTTTTGCCTAGCACTTGCTCCGGAGACATGTAATCCGCAGTTCCCAGCGCCACGCCAGCATCGGTGAGTTGGTCGCGTGCTCTGGTGATCTCATCGGGCGCGATCGGTTGCGCCTCCGCAAGCTCGAGGCCCGAAATCTTCGCCAGTCCGAAATCGAGCACCTTTGCATTTCCACGCTTCGTAATAAAAATGTTCGCCGGCTTAATATCGCGGTGTACGATTCCTTTCGCATGGGCCGCATCAAGGCCGTCGGATATCTCAATAGCGAGACCGACGAGCGTTTCCGTCTCCAACGCTCGCCCTCCGATGAAGTGCTTCAGCGTCGCGCCGTCGAGATACTCCATCACGATAAACGCTCGGCTGTCCTGCTCGCCAATATCGTGAACAGTGCAGATGTTCGGGTGATTGAGCGACGATACAGCCCGCGCCTCGCGCTGGAAACGTGCGAGCGCCTGGGCATCGCGAGCAAGTTCATCCGGGAGAAACTTCAATGCAACCATTCGATCGAGCCGGATGTCCTCAGCCTTGTAAACGACACCCATGCCTCCGCCGCCAAGCTTTTCGACGATGCGGTAATGCGAGATGGTTCTCCCGATGAGGGAATCGACGCTCTCTCTTGTCTCTTCGTCCTGGTTCAAGGCAAGTGCGCGCGTAGCTACTTCGATGGCCGGATTTTCAAGGAAGCTTCCGGCCTCTTGGTGAGAATCGAGGAGCGACCGGACCTCCTGTTCCACACTATCGTCGCCTGCGCACGCTTGGTGCACAAACGCTGCGCGCTCACCTGGTGGGTGCTGCAACGCGGATTGCAGCAGTTCATCGACTTTTTTCCATCCCTCACGATCCACCGGCGGCCCCGCCTGTCATTTCGCGGTAAAGCCACGCTTTCGCCGTGCTCCAGTCGCGCATCACGGTCAGAGACGATACTTTGAGCACTTCCGCGGTCTCCGGAACGCTAAGTCCGCCAAAGAAGCGCAGCTCGACCACCTGAGCCTTGCGCTGGTCGATCTGAGCCAGCGCGCCCATCGCATCATCCAGCGCGACCAGATCCGCAGCCCGGTCGCTGCCCACGGCAGCTACTTCGTCGAGCGAAACGTGTTGTATGCCGCCTCCGCGCTTCAGATTGTGCCGCCGCGCATGCTCCACCAGAATTCGCCGCATCAACTGCGCCGATACCGCAAAAAAGTGTGCGCGGTCCTGCCACTGCATGCGCCTGTAGTCCACTAGCCGCATGTAGGCTTCATTCACCAGGGCTGTGGTCTGTAAACTGTGACCGGCGCGTTCGCCGCGCAGATGGCGCCGCGCAAGACGCCGGAGTTCCTCGTAAACCATAGGCGTCAGCCTGTCGAGCGCGGATCGATCGCCATCCCTCCAGGCTCGGAGAAGCCGGCTCACGTCCGCGGATGAGGTTTCCAGTTGCATGCTGCTCTAGAGGCATCGCCGGTCGGCTCAGTATTATAACGCGGCGAAAACGAACGCCGATTACATGATAGTTTCGCCGCGCCGTTTGCGCCTCTCCAGATGAGGGCGGCTGAGGTTGCTCATGACGCCCCCAAAGGAGACAAGATGAAATCGTCAATATTGACCCAGATTGCCGTGGCAGGTTTATTCGCCGTGCTGGGAGCACCGGCCGTGGTGGTCGCGCAGACGCAATCAGCGGCGCAGGCCCCGGTCCGCTACACCGTTAGGGACCTTGGCGCGCTGCCGGGCGGGACCTTTAGCCAGGCGCTCGTCCTGAACAATCATGGCTTGACCGGGGGCCTATCGAGTTCCGCTGACGGCACATGGCATGCCGCCCTCTGGTACGAGGGCCTGATGGCGGACATCGGCACACCAGGGCTCGGAGGTTCGAATAGTCAAGCATTTGGTGTCAACGTGAATGGTCGCGCCGTGGGTGAAGCTCAAAGTTCAGCTCCGAATAGTGAGGACTTCTGCGGCTTTAATGCGCTTGGGGCTCCGCCTTCCACCACCGCGTGTCTCCCTTTTTCGTGGCGAGACGGAGTAATAAACACTTTGCCAACGCTGGGCGGCGCCAACGCCGTCGCCAACATGATCAATGATTCTGGCGAAGTAGTCGGATATGCGGAGAACAGTAAACGGGATCCGGCCTGCCCGGTATCTAAGTTTAAGCCGGTCATCTGGAAAAACGGCGAAATCCAGGAGCTTCCTACATACGCTGGCGACGAGTACGGAATCGCAGCCTGGATCAACGACAAGGGTCAGGTCGTCGGCTCGTCTGGTGCTTGCGCATCCTTCAACCCGAACAGCGAACTCTATCTCTCGGAGAATCACGCGCTGCTTTGGGAAGACGGCAAGATGACTGACCTCGGCAACCTCGGCGGGACGGGAGGCATTGCGGGGAACCACGCGTGCGCAATCAATAACCACGGTCAAGTGGTTGGTCATTCGGAGCTATCCAACGACATCACCTTTCACGGATTCCTCTGGAGCAGGGAGGCGGGGATGCAGGACCTCGGCACCCTCCCCGGGGACTTTGCGAGTCTGGCGATCGACATTAACAACGAAGGTGAGGTGGTTGGCGCCTCGTTCAGCGGAGACCTAGCGAACCTGAACCCGCGCGCGGTCCTCCAGCAGAATGGCACGATGACCGACCTCAACACTCTTATTCCCGCGGACGCACCTCTGTACCTTCTGGTCGCTAATGCGATCAATGATGCTGGGCAGCTCGCAGGGTTTGGCGTGACGAGCGCCGGCGACATTCACGCCTTCCTGGCAACCCCATGTGGTCCGCACGCTGACACGAAGTGGTGCAGCGCCGGAAGTCTGGAGACCGCCGACGAACTCGACAAGAGCACCGAAAGGCAGAACGTAGTTCTGTCGGAAAGTGCCCGCAAGTTGCTTCACCAGGTTGGACGTCGCTAATCAAGGAGCACCAAGTCTTTAGTCTTGATCGAAAAGTGACTCGGCGGATAACGGTCGGCAAGCTGAGGCGACCCGAGCCCGAGGCACTTTTCGATCAAGACTAAAGACTTGTGTCCGGTAATCGTCAATGCACAGCAATCCAAACTCTGATGACAGTTTCTCATTCGATCCGGCATTGCGTTAGAGGTAATATCGGTAGCGATTGTCACGCTCCGATTCAGTTTTCCTAGAAGAGTAGAAGTGGATCCACACGACCTTTGAATCCAAGTAATGAATTCTGGTCAGCAATCCCTCCGGTCGGAGATTTTCTGATACCTCGCGGTGGCCCGATACGTCATCATGAGACATATGGGGAGTCGTCATTGTTTATTGTCTCCGACTGGGAGGGTTAAAACCCTCGCCTTGAGGCGACGGCTTTCAGCGCGTGCGCGCCAGGTAAACTTCGGGGATGACGGAATACCGGCGTGGCGCGCACACTGTATTTGAAATCCATCTGCACCTGGTGTGGATCACCAAGTACCGAAGACCAGCGCTGCAAGGCGAGGTGGCGACGCGAGTTCGCGATCTGATCCGGGACATCTGCGGCCAACATGAGGTGTCGATCATGAAGGGGCACGTATCGAAGGACCATGTACACCTGCTGATCTCACTACCTCCACAAGTGACGATTAGTCGCTTGATGCAGTGGCTGAAAGGCCGAACGGCGCACCACCTGCTGCTGGAGTTTCGTGAGCGTCCGGCAAGCGTGCGTGACTCGAACCGGCCAGCCAGAGTAATTTTGGGGAATGCCCCGAAAGCAAACACCAATCGCCGAAGAGTTTCTTGATTTACAACGTCGGCTGGCGGAATGGAGAAGTAGTCATCCGCGCCGCTCGCCGTTGCCGGAACAGTTCTGGACGGAGGCTGCCGGACTGGCGCGCAAACATGGCTTGTATCGCACGGCCCGCACGCTGCCCATCGACTACGCCAACCTGCGCAAACGCCTGCGAAGTCCAGCGCCGGTTGCACCCGTCCCCCGTCTGCAGTTCGTGGAACTATCGCCCACGCCGGCCGGGACCGGCTATTGCGTGGAACTGTTGCGGGTGCAGGGCAACTCGGGCGCCGTGGACTGGAGCCAACTGTTGCGCGCGTGGCGGCAAAGCGAGCGATGATTCAGATCACGCCGCAGATGCGCATCCTGGTGGCGGTCGAGCCGGTGGACCTAAGAAAAGGTATCGACGGGCTGGCCGCGCTGTGCCGGGAGAAACTCCAAGCCGACCCGTTCTCGGGATGTCTGTTCCTATTCCGCAGCCGCCGCGCGACAGCCATCCGTGCGTTGGTGTACGACGGCCAAGGGTTTTGGATGGCGCACAAGCGTTTGAGCAAAGGACATTTTAAATGGTGGCCCAGCGGAAGCACCTCAGCGCAAACGCTCCAGGCGCACCAGGCGCAACTGCTGCTGGCGGCGGGCAATCCGGAAACGGAAGCAGCGCCGGTGTGGCGCAAGGTGGGTTAAAAAAATCGCGCCAGGGCCTTGCGTTCGGGCGCAAATTTTGTCACACTGTTGCTTCGCCATGGAACTGCAGTGGAGATACCGCGGCCGCACAATCACCGGTGGCGACGTCGGTTTCATTCGCGACTTGATCGTCGCCCACCCCGCAGCCGGGCGCTGTGAACTGTCTCGCTTGTTGTGCCAAGCATGGGACTGGAAACAGTCCAACGGAACGCTGCGCGACATGGTGTGCCGCGGCATGCTGTTGATACTCGACCGCAGCGGCGAGATCGTGCTGCCGCCGATGCGGTCGCACCCGCCGAACCCGCTCCTGCTCCGCAGTCGGCCGGAACCGGTAGTGCCCGATAACCGGCCGGTGCGGGGCGCGCTGCATGATCTTCTGCCGCTGGAGATTGTGCAGGTGCGGCGCAGCGATGAAGAGCCGCTGTTCAACAGCCTGATGGAGCAGTACCACTATCTGGGCTATGAGCAGCCGGTGGGTGAACACTTGAAGTATCTGGTCAAAGCGCGCGGGCAGGCGATCGCGTGTGTGGCTTGGTCGAGCGCGCCGCGGCATCTGGGCGCGCGCGACCGTTTCATCGGCTGGGACCAAGTGGCGAGGCGGCGAAACATCCGCTTGATCGCTTACAACACGCGCTTTCTGATTCTGCCGTGGGTGCGAGTGCCGCACCTTGCCTCGCATATTC
This sequence comes from uncultured Acidobacteriaceae bacterium, assembly GCA_963771305.1. Classification (GTDB taxonomy): domain Bacteria; phylum Acidobacteriota; class Terriglobia; order Bryobacterales; family Bryobacteraceae; genus CAJCIT01. The sequence goes on along the minus strand of CAVYTS010000038.1, from coordinate 14,034 downwards.
TGGGGCGGATGGCGCGCCAAGCGCCGCGCGACTGGCTGCGGATGTACGCCCATCCCATTCATCTGCTGGAGACCTTCGTCGATCCGGAGCGGTTTCGCGGAACCTGCTATCGGGCGGCGAACTGGATCGTGGTGGGAAAAACCACCGGCCGGGGCAAGGATTCACAGAGCAAGCGGCCGAACCGGTCCATCAAGCAGGTGCTGGCTCTGCCACTTCACCGGCGGTTCCGGCAGTTACTGAGCCAATGAAGGAAAACGATGAAGCTGGACCCGGAGACCATCGACATCAGTATTCAGGAATTGGAAGCGCTGGTGGATGGAGCGTGCCATCAGACGCTGAATGCGGACGGTCACCGCAAGTTGCGCGGAGCGGTGGAAACGTTGGGGGAGATGGCGCGCCTGCTGGCAGACAAGGACGCGACGCTGCGTCAACTGCGCCAGATGTTGTTGAAACCGCCTACGACCGAGAAGACGCGCGTGGTGCTGGAGCGTGCGGGAGTGAAGCCGGAGCCTGGAGATTCGGCCACGCCGAAGAAGAAACGTAAAGGCCATGGGCGCAATCCGGCGCGCGCGTTCGAAGGGGCGGAGAAAGTGAAAGTGGCGCACCCCATGCTGAAGCCGGGGGACAAGTGTCCGGAGTGCGAAAAGGGGAAAGTGTATCGGCTGAAAGAGCCGGCGATGCGGGTGCGGATCGTGGGGCAAGCGCCGGTACAGGCGGCCGTATACGAGTTGGAGCGGCTACGCTGCAATCTGTGCCAGGAGGTGTACGAAGCGCCTCCGCCGGCCGGCATGGGCGAGGACAAGCGCGACGAGACGGCGGCGAGCATGGTGGCGCTGTTGAAGTATGGTTCGGGCGTTCCGTTCTACCGGCTGCAAGGGCTGCAAGCCAACCTCGGCATTCCATTGCCGCGTTCGACACAATGGGACCTGGTGGCCAAAGCGGCCAAGCCACTCGTGCCGGTGTATGAGGAACTGATCCGGCAGGCGGCGCAGGGCGACGTGCTGTACAACGACGACACGGCAGTGAGGATCCTGGCGCTGCAGCGGGAGACGGCGGCGGACCGCACGGGGGTGTTTACCACGGGCATCGTGGCGGTGGCCGAAAGTCGACGCATGGCGCTGTTCTTCAGCGGCGACAAGCATGCGGGCGAGAACCTGGCCGATGTACTGAAGCGGCGCGCAGCGGATCTGCCACCGCCGATCCAAATGTGTGATGCACTCTCTCGCAACACGCCGAAGCTAGCGCCGGCAATCGAGCCACTGATGGGAAACTGCCTCGCCCATCTCAGAAGGAACTTTGTCGAAGTGGCGCCTAACTTCACTCCGGAATGCCGGTATGTGCTGGAGACGCTGGGCGCGGTTTACGGCAACGACGATACGGCGCGGGAGCAAGCGATGACTCCGGACGAGCGGCTCAAGTATCATCAGGCGCGCAGCGGTCCGCTGATGGAGCAACTGCGCCAATGGGGTGCGAGCCAGTTGGACGAACATAAAGTGGAACCGAATTCAGGGCTGGGCAAGGCGATCCGGTATCTACTCAACCATTGGCCGAAGCTGACTTTGTTTTTGCGCCAACCGGGAGCGCCGCTGGACTCCAACATCGTCGAGCGCGCCTTGAAGAAAGCGATTTTAAATCGCAAAAACGGGCTATTCTATAAAACGCGCAATGGGGCGCGCGTGGGCGATCTGTACATGAGCCTGATCCACACTTGCGAGTTGTGCGGCGGCAATCCGTTCGACTATCTCACCGAGTTGCAGAAACATGCCGCGGAGATCCAAGAAAACCCGGCAGCGTGGATGCCGTGGAACTATCGTGCGGCGCTGGAGCCAGCCGCGTTGGCGAAGGCGGCTTGACGGCAGCCAAACGTCGAGAGGGAACCATAATGCCCAGACAGACAAAATCCAGTAAGCCCGCAGCATGCCAGGCGTGCCAAGGGACGGACCTGGTGCGGCGAATCAAGACTTACCCGGTGCATCTGGAGGGCGAACTGAAAGGCAAGCAGATCCACGTCGGACGAGTGGCCTTATACGAATGCCAGAGCTGCGGCTACCTCATGCCGACCCCGGCTGGACAAGCAAAGGTGGACCGCAATGTCAACATGGGAATCAGGCTGTTCCTCGGCCAACTGCACTGAAATACGGCCGGAATTTACATGTTCCGGTCGGGCTACGCACGCTTACCGGACGCTCACGGAGTTTCCGCACCTGAAGAAGCAGTTTTGGGGAAGACACCTATGGGCCCGCGGCTATTTCTGTTGTAGTTCGGGCAACGTGACAGACGAGGTCATCGCAAAATACATAGCCGAGCAGAATGTTGACCAGGACGAAGACTTCAAAGTGGATGGTTGAGTCCATCTACTTCTTGAAGCCCGCTTGGTGCGGGACTCATCCTGCCGGCCTCTGGCCGGAACAGGGCTTACAGCCCGTTACCAGAGCCACCGCCTTGAGGCGGTGGTTTCTCACTGATCCTGGTCATGGCGCTGGCGCTGAATGCTCAGACGCAGAAAATGAACCTCGATCAGCTGAAACAGATGATCACGTCTTCACTCGCACTGAAGCATGACGATAAGACGATTGCCGAGTACCTGAAGCACGTGCAGCTGACCGCGCGCCTAAACGATGCGACGCTCGACCAAATGGCTAGTATGGGGATTGGATCTCGGGCCAAGCACGCGCTGGAGGACTTGCGCGACCAATCTGAGAAGCTTCCCTCGAAGCTTCCGCCTCCCAAGTCACAAGAGCAGCCATCCACCGCAGCGGGTCAGGAGCGCGAGCCAATACCGATTCCGACACCTGATTCGACGAATCAGGCAAAGATTCTGGACCTGTTTCGCGAATACGCCAAAGAATTACACGAAAAACCTACCCAACTTCCTCTGTTTTGCAGGTCACGGATCGCTACGTCGTCTCTCCTCGCGACGGAGCGAACGAAAGCTTGACAAACTGGTCGCACAACTCAGCTACGTCGATGGGCAGGAACACTACAAGCTCATCACGCAGGACGGCAAACTTATCGACACGACGATGGACCATGTGCAAGGTGGGTCCATTTCGACGGGGGAGTTCGCCAGTATGATGGCGAAGCTATTTGAGAGCTCGAGCCAAGCGCGGTTCGAATGGAAGGGCTGGGCCACCGTCCGTGGCAAACGAATGGCTACCTTCAGCTACTCCATCGACGGTGGACACTCGTCGTATTCAATCAGCTATAACGATCAGCAACGCATCATCACGGCGTACGGGGGGGTTTCGGCGATGCCGATACCGGCACTATTACTCGAATCAAGTTTGACGCGGTCGACATCCCCAGCTCCCTCCCTGTACAAGAGGCGACGGACGTTCTGGATTACGGTGAAATGGAGATTGGCGGCGGCCCTTTTATTTGTCCGTTGAGGGCCGAATTGCACATGCGGGCCGGCGGCCAAAAAACCCACAATGACATCGCGTTCAGGCGATACAGGGTCTTTCGGGGCGATAGCGTGATCAAGTACGAAACGGAAGACCTCGACAACAAGAGCGGACCTGCTGGTGAAGAAAAGCCAGTTACACCGCTCTCGCCACCAAACGAATAACGGGTTCTCGCTTCGCACGCAATCGAACGCGTCACTGAGACTACTTGCGGCGGATAGGGACCGGGCTTAGGGTCTGTTATCCGATCAATGGTCGGCATCGACCCACCGGAAGCCAGAGATTCTAGTTTAGAGACAGCCCGATATTTCGCATGGAAGGATTACGCCGACCGGAACCAGAACAAAACGATGACGCTGGATGCGGTGGAGTTCATTCGGCGTTTTCTCCTCCACGTGCTCCCCTCCGGCTTTGTTCGTATCCGGCACTTCGGCTTTCTGGCCAATCGTAAACGCAAGGAAAAGCTGGCGCTGTGCCGCGGCTTGCTGCCTGCCCGGCAAACCGCCACCGAGCCCAACACAAAGACTGGCCAGCAGGAGCCTCGCCGCTGCCCGATCTGCAAGGCCGGCCAGTTGCTCTTTATAGAAATACTCACGCCCCAGGCACTTGCCTGTTTGCCGAAGCCCTTGATCGCAGACACTTCATGACCGACATGAGCACACTGTCCACCAAGCCATGGCCCACCTCGTTACCCCTCGTCAGGGAGACAACAGACCCCTGTCCGAAACCGTCGTTTTGGCGCGCAGAAAACACTGGCTCCGGCTGGCAACCCTGCGACGGTCACCCTCCCCGGTGGCACGGTGACCATTTCCACCGCGAGGTCTCTCCTCGACACGCGCTTTTCCGCGACGCCAGTCAAACGCAGTGCCATTCAATCCCCATACCTCACCCTCCGGCTCAGTTCAACGCATTCTATCGGTAGTGCCCGCCACGAAGCTTTGATCTGCTCCGCGCCGGGACTTATACATGCGGGCACCACCGATAGAATGCTCTTCGTTATCGGTAGCAAAAGCAGAGCCGCACGATCGCGTGCAACCATCTGCCTTTATCCTTGAGAGACCTGTCGGAGAAGGATCGCAGACGATAACCGGTGTGATGCGCAGAAACTTGGTCCGGAGGCCGGATCACAGCTCGTAACGTCCGGTAACGTGCGATCCTGGGCGTTCATGTCGGGACTGTTAATCTTCCTCACCGCTCTGCGACACTTGAAGTGCGCAAATAATCATTCCGGCGCTAGGCAGCCAGTTTTTGCAGGGTGTACTCGTGATGTAGACCTCCGAGAACTGGCTTGGCTTTCACGCAGCAATTATTAGGAAGTTGATGGCGGTTCGCGTTTGGCGACGGAACGGGCACCAACGGCACGGGAATACCTGGCCCCAGGCTCCGATGTGGGCGGCCGTGGTTGTAATGGGAAATCCACTCTTTGAGCGTGCACCGAAGGTGGTTTCTCCGAAAGGGTAATGATGAGGTCTAGACACTCTCTCCGTATCGTGCGCACGACGCGTTCGCAGAAACAATTTGCCCTCGGGGCGCGCACGGGTGTGCGAAGTACCCCTTACGCCCATCCCATGTACTGCGCGGTCAAGTTCGCTTGAGTAGATTCGGTCGCGATCGTGAATGACATATTCGTAGCCGTGCTCTCCTGGCAGCGCCTCGCGGAACTGTTGCAGCGTCCACTCCGCTGAAGGATGGGCGGTAACGTTGTGATGCACGATCCTGCGTGTCCCGATTTCCATGATCACGAACACGTAGAGCAATCGGAACGTGGCCGTCGCAACCACGAAGAAGTCGCAGGCCACGATACCTTTGGCGTGATTTCGAACGAAGGTCATCCAACGGTGCTTCGGGTCCGGCGTGCGTCCCGGTCCGCGTGCTGCGGCCAGGTACTTGCCGACAGTGCGAGGAGAGACTCGCAGGCCGAGCTTGAGCTGGAGTTCGTCGGCGATTCGGGCTTCGCCCCAGATCGGGTTCTCAGCTGCCATTCTGAGGATGAGTTGTCGGAGATTGTTCGGCAGCCTGGGCCGGCCACGCGGTCGGGACTTCCATCGCCAGAACAAGCGAAATCCTTTTCGATGCCAGCGGATGAAAGTGTCGGGCTTGACCACACGGAGTGCGGGGCGCCAGGCGAAGAGCCTGCCCAGGGCGGCCATCACGAACCGGATCGAGTCGGTGGCTCGGCGCGGTTTCGCCTTACCCTCCTCGAACAGGGCGAGTTGTTTACGCAGGAACAGATTCTCAGCGGATAAGGCGGCGCGGGACCGGAAGCACAGGGCGAGTAAGCGTCCCAGGTCGAACAGCACGGCGCGGCCGGTTGCCGTCGCATCTGAAAGAGCTGTGATTAGCTCGCACGCGCTCATGATGGCTTAGGTTCTCACAAGTCGAGACCGTCGCAAGCCATTGAGACTGCGGCCGGACGGATTATTTGCGCAGTACAGGTTCATGTTTGCGAATTCACTCGGAGGTCCAGTCTCTTGATTGCTTCCTGAAAGTCGTGATCTCCGAGACTGAGGGCCGATATCTCCGGTGAGCTAATTTGAAGTGGCTCAAACAACGCCCAATTGACTAAGTCTGTTCCATGCCGCGATTCATAACAGATCCCGTTGTAGCCCATCGCATAGATCGCGCTCGCGAATCGTTGAGTGAGCGAGCGGTTTCGGGACATCAAGAGGTGAAGGTCAAAGGCCGCGTCGTCGGATTGAGACAAGGTAGAAGATTCGAGTTCAGCTTCGAATTTTCGACGGAGATGAGAAAGCCACCCGGAAGAATAGATTGGCACAAATCGGCCGCCAGCGACCGTCCCCGTTCCCAGGGCGCGCGTTGTAAGCCAGCTTTTTGGAAGTGTCCCTGGCGCCGTAAAGTCTGAGCTTGAGTTTGCAATCTCCGCCAAGCGCTGCGCTACCAAGGTTGACGTGGGCGGCCTGCGGAAACGGCCCAGTGTTTCGATGAAGCACCCTAGTCTTGTTGAGCTTGCGTACGAAACGCGAAAGTAGCCTTCCGAATCATCGAACCGATTACCGAACGTTCCGTCATCGTGTGCGTACGCCCAATCGGGAAGCAGCCATGGATCGGGTTTCCGTCCGACTCGGTACAACGGACCCTCTGGCGAAACATATGGAAGCGACAGGTCAGCCTCCGGCGACGAATGCTCTTGCTGCGCCGAGTACCCGCTTGCCGTCTTTCTCAATATCGCCTTCCCTCAGCAAGTTAATTGGAACGGCATCATCCAATTCAGGGTTCAGCCCGATCAGCCAAGCCTGAACAACGGCAGGGCTATCAAATTCCGCCAGCATGGCAGCGATTTGGTAGGTGAGTCGAAGCCGGCGCTCAACGTCACCTTGAGGAGTTGCATTTTGCATCCAGCGATCAACCGCGCGAGCGTCCTTTACGTCGGCTATGTAGGCGGTCAGTTTGCGACCAATGATAGCGACCAGACTCTCGATGAGAGCTGGAAACGTCGCCGAAGTCGCTTTCCGATGCGAAGGCAGATCCGGACGCGGCGTGGCTAATGTTGCCATATGATCACTTCCTCCCCACACTATAACATCAATATTACGCTCGTTTACCATATTAATAACGATTCCCCTACATTCTGAGAGCGATTGAGCCCGCTTCGATGGTGCCATCCGACCTTACGGGCAACGCGTTTCGTTGCCCGTAACCCCAAGTATTCATTAGACTAAGAGACATTCTCTAGCGGCGTGATCGTGAGACCAAGGTTTTGATGGGTCGCTCAAGCCCTTTGACTCAGCTGGCAGGTTGCGCACAGCAGGGCCAATAAAATCAGGCACTTGTGAGTCGGCAACCCTGTTATACCTCGTTTAGGACGTTGTTTTCGACGATATTCAGGACGGCGATTTCTTTCTAACCGGGTTCAATCCCCGTCTGCCGCTCCATGTTTTCAAAGGCTGGGTTGATCAAAGTAGTATCTTAGCGGGCGCTTGGTCGCCGCTAACAGGTAATTATTGACTCGCTCTTCGCTCCCGAAGAACCACCGAAGGAAAGAGTGTTCTTGCCGCCAAGACGGAGCTCGTCTTTGTCAGACTTTGGCTTGATGACAGAATTCCGACAGTCCGTAACTCCATGAAACAGCAATTGGTTACCTTTGGTGGACGCAATGGCACTTTCGGGTACGTCCACCAACAATACTCTGTATCTAATTGAAAATAAATAACTTATTTATTGGTGGACGGCGTGGGGTTCGAATACGACCCTACCACCAAGGATCAATGATTTAAACAACTTGCGAACTGCCTAAACGGACAAAACTGCACGAACGGCGTGGATTTGTCAGAAATCTGTCAGACCCCCTCCGTTGGACCCTGTAAAGGCGGAGGGCGCCACTCGCGAGCGGCGCCCTTTGCAGAAAAACTTGGTGAAGCCGTGCACATTGACCCGGTCACTGCTCAAAGTGTATCCGAATTCGGTAATTGCCATCCAGGAAAAAATGCCGTCGCAAGTTCCAGGGCCGAGCTCAATGGAAACAATGGACACTCAGGACACTCAGGTCCAAATCCGTTAGCCGAAGAACCTCAAGTTCTGCGAAGTGTCATCGGCGAAGAGCTGTCGACCGCCGATCTGGCGGCACTCGAAGTCCGATGGTTGGACCGGGATGTTGTCGTGGCCGCGTGTCTGCGCCGAGTCGACTCCTTCACCGGATCGCAACTGGTCGGCAGACGAGGAGGGGATTACGCCGGCATCGCCATCCCCTACTTCTCGCCGGGCCGCGCGATCGTTCGCGAATACCGGCTCCGGCGCGACCACCCCGACCTCGAACTCGACCCGACCGGCCTGATGAAGGTGAGGCAAAAGTACCTCAGTCCGCCGGGACGAGGGAACATGCTCTATCTGCCACCAGGGGCCGAGGCTGCGCTGAGCGACGTGGATCGATTCGTGCTGATCACCGAAGGCGAGTTCAAAACACTTGCGTTGTGGCGACTTGCTCGTTGGAACGCTCAGGACGGCGCGCGCTTTCTGCCGGTCGGTATTGCGGGCGTTTTCAACTGGCGGGGCACGATTGGCAAGGCGACCGGTCCGGACGGTCAGCGGATGAATGTGAAGGGTCCCATTCCGGACCTGGAGTGGATCACCTGGAAGGATCGCAAGGTCATCATCGCGTTCGACGCCGACGCCCACTCGAAGGATCAGGTGCGGATCGCTCGTGCAGAGCTCGCCCAACACTTGCGCCGGCAAGGGGCGGTCGTCGGTTTTCTGGAGTGGGATCTCGCGCAAGGGAAAGGGATCGATGATCATCTCGCGGCGGTCGGGCCGGAAACGGTGCTGGCCGAAATCTCGCGTGTTTCGTTCACTCCGTTCGATTGGCGGAAGGAGTTGATTCGAGCAAAGCCCACCGCCAGCTATCCAGAGGGCAACATTTATCCGGTCTTGGCCAACGCGATCGCAGCGCTCCGGCACGCCCCGGAATGGAAAGGCGTACTCGCCTTTGATGAGTTCGCACTCTCACCGATCGCCTTGCGGCCGGCGCCGTGGGGTCCGGTCCCAAACGGAACATGGAGTGACCAGGAAGACCGTCTCACAGCCGACTGGCTTCAGCGTAAGAGCATCCTGGTCGACGTGACGATTGCAGCGCAGGCCGTGCAGACGGTTTCGAAAGATCGTTCCTTCCATCCGGTTCGCCGTTACCTCGAAAGCATTTCCTGGGATGGGGTAGAACGTCTGGACCGCTGGTTAACGATCTACCTAGGTGCTCAGAACACGAACTATAGCCGAGCCGTCGGTGCTCGCTGGCTGGTCTCGGCGGTGGCACGCATCTATCGGCCCGGGGTCAAAGCAGACTGCTGTCTGATTCTCGAAGGACCGCAAGGCAGCCGGAAGTCGACAGCACTGAAGACACTGGCAGGGCCCTACTTCACCGATGAACTGGCGGATTTGGGCAGTAAAGACTCAGTCTTACAGACGCGGGGCGTATGGATCATCGAGCTTTCCGAACTCGATACGCTCAACCGCTCCGAAGTCGGCCGTATCAAGGCCTTCATGAGCCGCACCACGGACCGTTTTCGGCCGCCCTACGGCAAACGCCTGGTCGAATCGCCACGCCAATGCGTGTTTGCCGGGACCGTCAATCACTCCAACTATCTCCGAGACGAAACCGGTGGCCGCCGCTTCTGGCCAGTCGCGTGTGGCTCGATTGACACTGATGGTCTCGCGCGGGATCGCGATCAACTGTGGGCGGAAGCCAAAGCCCGGTTTGATCGAGGCTTCCTCTGGTGGTTCGAAACAGCCGAACTTGTCCAAGAGGCCGCGGCCGAGCAAGCGGACCGTTACGAAGGAGATCCATGGGAGGAACTCGTTGCACGTTGGATTGAGGACCGGCCGAGTGCGGCCATCGGAGAACTGCTCTCGTTGTGTCTTGATAAGCCGCGGGCGCAGTGGACGCAATCGGACAAGAACCGCGTCGCACGCTGCTTTCAAGCCTTGGGTTGGGAGCGTTACCGCGAACGCCACGGAGCGAGGCTGGAATGGCGATATCGCCGGGTGGAGGCGTAAATGTTCCCAGTGTTCTCAGTCCTGTTCCCGGTCTGTTCCCAGTTGAAACCTATGAAAAGAATCGCGGTTCCTAGTGTTCCCAGTTGCTCCGCTTCCGTCTATTTCGTCAAATGCGATTGGGTCGCCTGGAAAAGTTCTGAACGAAGTGGGAACACCGGGAACAGAAGGAACAACGCAGTGTATCAATCAGTTGCCTTGTTCCCAGTAGAAGGTCGTTCTGGGAACAGTGGGAACAAACGGAGAGAAGTAAAGAACCGAAGTCGCAGACGAATTCGGGGGAAAGCCCCCACCGAATCTAAGGGCTCCGGCCCTCGCGCCCGTCAAGCCGTATCCCCAGGCTTCCGCGCTGTCGCTTGTGCAGCCCTCCGCTGCGCTTCGTCGTTTCGCTTCGCTCTCACGATGGGCGATTCCACTCAGCTGGACAGTTGCTACCCCCGAACCTCGCCGGTCAGGCAGGAGTTGCATTGCGCAACTCTCAATGCAATCAAGAAAGGAAGACTCAACACTATGAATCTCAATCGAATCACTCTCTGCGGCTTCACTGGCCGCGATGCAAAAACCTCAGCAACGCAGAACGGTCGCAATATCAGCCGACTCTCGATTGCGACAACCAAGCGCTACAAAGACGCAAATGATGAATGGCAGGAGAAGACCCAATGGCACTCCTGCATCGCATACGGTTCAACGGCCGACTATGCAGCCAAGATCCCCACCGGCTCGCATGTATTCCTCGAAGGCGAACTCACCTATCGAGAGTACGAGCGCAGCATCGAAACCGAAAGTGGACCGGTCAAAGTGCAATGGCCGGTCACCGAGATCGTCATTGAATCAATCCACGTTCTGGACCGCAAAGACCGATCAGAAAAACGAGGGGTCGCGTAAGCGGCCCCTTCGTCATCAGGTCTCGCCTGTGCAGGAATACGACCCTACCACCAAGGATCAATGATTTAAACAACTTGCGAACTGCCTAAACGGACAAAACTGCACGAACGGCGTGGATTTGTCAGAAATCTGTCAGACCCCCTCCGTTGGACCCTGTAAAGGCGGAGGGCGCCACTCGCGAGCGGCGCCCTCCGCAGAAAAACTTGGTGAAGCCGTGCACATTGACCCGGTCACTGCTGAAAGTGTATCCGAATTCGGTAATTGCCATCCGGGAGAAAATGCTGTCGCAAGTTCCAGGGCCGAGCTCAATGGAAACAAGGGACACTCAGGTCCAAATCCGTTAGCCGAAGAACATCAAGTTCTGCGAAGTGTCATCGGCGAAGAGCTGTCGACCGCCGATCTGGCGGCACTCGAAGTCCGATGGTTGGACCGGCATGTCGTCATGGCCGCGTGTCTGCGCCGAGTCGACTCCTTCACCGGATCGCAACTGGTCGGCAGACGAGGAGGGGATTACGCCGGCATCGCCATCCCCTACTTCTCGCCGGGCCGCGCGAGCGTTCGCGAATACCGGCTCCGGCGCGACCACCCCGACCTCGAACTCGACCCGACCGGCCAGATGAAGGTGAGGCAAAAGTACCTCAGTCCGCCGGGACGAGGGAACATGCTCTATCTGCCACCAGGCGCCGAGGCTGCGCTGAGCGACGTGGATCGATTCGTGCTGATCACCGAAGGCGAGTTCAAAACACTTGCGTTGTGGCGACTTGCTCGTTGGAACGCGCAGGACGGTGCGCGCTTTCTGCCGGTCGGTATTGCGGGCGTTTTCAACTGGCGGGGCACGATTGGCAAGGCGACCGGTCCGGACGGTCAGCGGGTGAATGTGAAGGGTCCCATTCCGGACCTGGAGTGGATCACCTGGAAGGATCGCAAGGTCATCATCGCGTTCGACGCCGACGCTCACTCGAAAGATCAGGTGCGGATCGCTCGTGCGGAACTCGCCCAACACTTGCGCCGGCAAGGAGCGGTCGTCGGTTTTCTGGAGTGGGATCTCGCGCAAGGGAAAGGGATCGATGATCATCTCGCGGCTGTCGGGCCGGAGACAGTGCTGGCCGAAATCTCGCGGGTTTCGTTCACTCCGTTCGATTGGCGGAAGGAGTTGATTCGAGCAAAGCCGACCGTCAGCTATCCAGAGGGCAACATTTATCCGGTCTTGGCCAACGCGATCGCAGCGCTCCGGCACGCCCCGGAATGGAAAGGCGTACTCGCCTTTGATGAGTTCGCACTCTCACCCATCGCCTTGCGGCCGGCGCCTTGGGGTCCGGTCCCGAACGGAACATGGAGCGACCAGGAAGACCGTCTCACGGCCGACTGGCTGCAGCGCAAGAGCATCCTGGTCGACGTCACCATTGCAGCGCAGGCCGTGCAAACGGTTTCGAAAGACCGTTCCTTCCATCCGGTCCGCCGTTACCTCGAAAGCATTTCCTGGGATGGGGTGGAACGTCTGGACCGCTGGTTAACGATCTACCTGGGTGCTCAGAACACGAACTACAGCCGAGCCGTTGGTGCTCGCTGGCTGGTCTCAGCGGTGGCACGCATCTATCGGCCCGGGGTCAAAGCAGACTGCTGTCTGATTCTCGAAGGACCGCAAGGCAGTAGGAAATCGACGGCACTGAAGACCTTAGCAGGGCCATACTTCACCGATGAACTGGCGGATCTGGGCACTAAAGACTCAGTCTTACAAACGCGGGGCGTATGGATCATCGAGCTTTCCGAACTCGATACGCTCAACCGCTCCGAAGTCGGCCGTATCAAGGCCTTCATGAGCCGCACCACGGACCGTTTTCGGCCGCCCTACGGCAAACGCCTGGTCGAATCGCCACGCCAATGCGTGTTTGCCGGGACCGTCAATCACTCCAACTATCTCCGAGACGAAACCGGTGGCCGCCGCTTCTGGCCAGTCGCGTGTGGCTCGATTGACATTGATGGTCTCGCGCGCGATCGCGATCAACTGTGGGCGGAAGCCAAAGCCCGGTTTGATCGAGGCTTCCTCTGGTGGTTGGAAACAGCCGAGCTTGTCCAAGAGGCCGCGGCCGAGCAAGCGGACCGTTACGAAGGAGATCCATGGGAGGAACTCGTTGCACGTTGGATTGAGGACCGGCCGAGTGCGGCCATCGGAGAAGTGCTCTCGCTGTGTCTTGATAAGCCGCGGGCGCAGTGGACGCAATCGGATAAGAACCGCGTCGCACGCTGCTTTCAGGCCTTGGGTTGGGAGCGTTACCGCGAACGCCAAGGAGTGAGGCTGGAATGGCGATATCGCCGGCTGGAGGCGTAAATGTTCCCAGTGTTCTCAGTCCTGTTCCCGGTCTGTTCCCAGTTGAAACCTATGAAAAGAATCGCGGTTCCTAGTGTTCCCAGTTGCTCTGCTTCCGACTACTTCCTCAAATGCGATTGGGTCGCCTGGAAAAGTTCTGAACGAAGTGGGAACACCGGGAACAGTAGGAACAACGCAGTGTATCAATCAGTTGCCTTGTTCCCAGTAGAAGATCGTTCTGGGAACAGTGGGAACAAACGGAGAGAAGTAAAGAACCGAAGTCGCAGACGAATTCGGGAAAGCCCCCACCGAATCTAAGGGCTCCGGCCCTCGCGCCCGTCAAGCCGTATCCCCAGGCTTCCGCGCTGTCGCTTGTGCAGCCCTCCGCTGCGCTTCGTCGTGTCGCTTCGCTTCCACGATGGGCGATTCCCCTCAGCTGGACAGTTGCTACCCCCGAACCTCGCCGGTCAGGCAGGAGTTGCATTGCGCAACTCTCAATGCAATCAAGAAAGGAAGACTCAAACTATGAATCTCAATCGAATCACTCTCTGCGGCTTCACGGGCCGCGACGCAAAAACCTCAGCAACGCAGAACGGTCGTAATATCAGCCGACTCTCGATTGCGACAACCAAGCGCTACAAAGACGCAAATGATGAATGGCAGGAGAAGACCCAATGGCACTCCTGCATCGCATTCGGCTCAACGGCCGACTACACCGCCAAGATTCCCACCGGCTCGCATGTATTCCTCGAAGGCGAACTCACCCATCGAGAGTACGAGCGCAGCATCGAAACCGAGAGCGGACCGATCAAAGTGCAATGGCCGGTCACCGAAATCGTCATTGAATCAATCCACGTTCTGGACCGCAAAGACCGGTCAGAAAAACGAGGGGTCGCGTAAGCGGCCCCTTCGTCATCAGGTCTCGCCTGTGCAGCG
>CAVYTS010000037.1:0-199874 GCA_963771305.1 uncultured Acidobacteriaceae bacterium | reverse complement strand
CTCATAGGTTTGCAGAATTGGAACCATAGCTTTGCAAAAAGAGATTCCGATGATGGTCTACAGGCCGAGTTCCTGCCGAACTGCACGCAGGGCGGCCCGTCCCTCTTCCAGATTCAGGTAGTCGGAACTGGTCAACAGGGGGCGTATGTGCCGGCGGGTGAGGCCAATCCCGTTGGCATATAGTTCGTAGGCGATTCGCTTCACCTCTTCGCCAGCCTGAGATTTCCTTTCGCTCGCACGCTTGACGCGGTATTCCGCATAGAGCTTTGCGATGTCACGGCAGAGGTCCGGAAAATGGCGACGAACTGTTACCTCTGAATGGCTAATCCGCTTCATGACTTGCGTGACGGAGGGCGGTGGGCTCTCGTGAAGCGCTGATTGGAGTGCTTCAATTACTTGCGGTTCGTTCATCCGCCGCCCGTACTGGATCGTCGTTCGCCGAGGGCCGCGGTCCGGCTCGACCGGTGAGGACCTGAGAAATCCTCGCGAGGAGACACATCCTGCAGTTCCGAGCAGAAAGTCCAGCAGCGGTGCTTCCACGCGAAAGGCCATATCCAAAAGCAGGGCCAATCGCGGTAAGGCTTTGCCTCGTTGCCATCTGCTGACATCTCCTCTACCAACCTGCATAAGTCTGGCGAAGGCGGAAGCATTGCCGGCACTCGTGCTCTCAACGCACCCTCCAATGGTTTGTGCGAGACGTTCTTTTGTTGGGGGAGATGCAATGCGTGGAGCGGCGGAAATTAGCTCCCCAACGGCAGTTGCTACCCACGTAGCCCACATCAATTCAGCACCGGCGAGTTCTTGGGAACTTGATGCCTGCTCAGCGCCGACGAGCGCTCTCTCGCACCGGGAGCAGTAACCGGGCCGCGAGCGCCAATCCAACGGGCCGACGCGACGCGCACAATACGGACACGTGTCGCGCAGTTTGCAGCGATGGTACGTGCACATGTTCACGGCTTGCATCGTCCAAAGGAGAGGCTCGTAGATTGGTTGCTTGGCCTTTAGCCACGCCCGAAAGCAGCGGTCGCACCAAGCACGCCAGCGGCGCAACAGCGCATGCCCCGGCAAGACCTGCGCCCAGGTGAGCAGCGTCAAATAGCGGAGATCCCGACGACCAGTGAGTGCCTCCACAACCCTGACAAAGTCCACAGCCGGTGATCCGTGGCCATTGATGGTGTGCGTGGAATAGCCGCCATCGCCGGTTACCCGGAAGCTGAAGATGTTGCCTTTGCCCGCCAATGCCTTGATCTCTTTCCAATAGAGAAGACCAGGCGATACGCAATGCGCCTCGGCAAGCCGTGCGATATAGCCGGTAAGACTCTCGACCATCGGTGTGCCAACTCCAATTGGAGGCAGGCTGTACAGCCGGGTGGTGGGAGGAAGCACCGGCGAGTTCAACTCCATCGGTTCGTACTCGCGAATCACATCCATATGCGAGACTATGCGGCGGCAACCACAAACCAGTGAACGCACCTTCAGCCCGTTCCACGTATGCCGACCTTATCGCGCACGGGTTTGCGTGAGCCAACACGGCGAGGTCCCGAGTTTCGGCGTTGATCAGGCACGGGTGGCGCTTGCGTCATCTTCTGGATACTGACCGGACGCTGGGCTTCTGCTTTTGCATCCAATCCCAAGAGGCTTCTGAGGAGATCAAATGCTTCCGGCTTTTCAGCAAGTACCGCTTCGCCGTCCAGGGCTTCCTCCACCATCTTTTCGCACTGATCGAACGACCACGCGTGCCGTTCCAGATCTGTTCGCGTCACCGTTGGCCCACCGTGTTCCAAGACCTCTGCCAGCGTGCGAGTGAACCAATCTTTCAGGATGCCGACACACCCCATCGAATGCGCGTAGCAATATTCCCAATCACGCCAAAGCGCTGGTTCTTCCGCCACGGGGAGATGTCGTTGAAAGCTGAAGATGACGCGCTGAAAGGCAACAACATCCTCCGGATCGTTTGCCTGATACCGCCGGAAATGGATATCGATGCTGCGGCGGCTCAGTTGCGCGCTGAGATTCCGGCACGGCAGCAAATCATAGGTACCGATGAGCACGTGGACACATCCGGTCAGACTGGCCAAGGACTTGAGACAATCCAGTTGATCTCCGAGTCGGCGGCCGCTGGCAATCTTGGTGAGGTGCTGGGCCTCGTCAATGAGAAGGGCTGCCGGCCGGCGCTGCCTAAGAGCTTGCTCCATAGCCTGGCGTAACTCGGGACTTCCTACTCTGTTCGTGATCGCCAGTTCACCGCTTTGATTCCGGAAGACGTGCCGTGTAGCGTAATCGATTTTGTGGTCGATGAGGGGCTCTTCGAGCGCACGCAACGCTCGGCGGTAATAGTCTTTCCAACTGAAATTACCCGAGTCCGGCGCGACCGCTTCGAGTCCGACCACCGGAATCCGACCGGAATCCGGCTCGCCGGCCGCCAGAAATCGCTCCTTCAGCTCTTGTTCAATCCGCAGACGCAACGTCGTCTTGCCGACACCGGTCGGTCCGATGACCAGGATCAACGAACGGCCAGCGGGCTCCTGGATAGCGCGCCGGAGAGCATCGCTTACAGCCTGCAGCCGCGGGTGGGCGATCGTATAGGAGCGAAAATATGCCAGACGGTCGCTCGGGGGTCGATCCAATAGCTCGCGAGGGAATCCCGCCGGCGCCATTCTCAATACTCCTCGTAGACAGCCAGTTCATCCAGGCGCAGGGTTTTCGGTAATTCCTCCGATGGCGTCGGCGAGTTGACCTCGGGAGCGCCCGGCTCGACAACGGTAGTATTGCGAGACCCGTCAGCCAAGCCGCCGCCAGTCTGCGTGAGGATGCCTTTCGCTTCTCGATCTCTTGTGCGTTGGGCGCCTAAAACGTGACCGCTCTCGGCACTGGCCAGGAAATCGGCCAGCTTCTTGGCTGTTAGCGTGAACTGTCCAGTATGCTTCTGCGCGCGTTTTCGCAACTCGGCAGTCGCCAGCATCAACTCGCGCTCGGATTTTCCACGTAGGGTGCTGTAGCACTCGGAGATGCACGGAACCCACCGCTTGCGCACATAGGCGTAGGCGGTTCCGGCATCGTAAGGATCGTAACGAACAGGAACTTGACTCCGCTCCACATCCGGCTCCCGCAACGCAGAAGCCCAGTAGAAAACGTGGTTGATCTTAACGCCCTTGCCAGGCACGACTCGCGCCGTGCCGCGAGCCGTTGTCGGCAGCGTCCACAATCGGAACTCTTCGTCATAGGCGATTATGCGGTGAGGCCGATTCCCGCTCTGTGCAAGCCCGGCCGCAAAGGCTTCTCGGGGGCTCCGCCCAAGCGCAGGGTGTGGGATCGTGTCGTATACCTCGTAGGCCCACTCAGACAAGCTCTCGTGAAGCCCGCCAAGCGTCCATTCTGCGTGGTGTTTCGGGTTCACGCTCTTGGTTACCTGTCGAACATTTTTCGTGATCTGCGTGTTCCCCGCCAAGTTGTGAACAAACTGGGTGTTGGAAGTGCCGAACAGTCTTTCGCAGATAGAGCCAAATCGCGCTTTGGCTGGAGGACGGGTCTTCTTGGTGCATTCGAATCGCGCCAGGAGGGTGTCGAAATAAATGCTTTCAAACTCTTTGCCGCCATCGACGACGAGGCACTGAGGAAACCGGCCATGACGGCGGACGCACTCCCGCAAGACCATCATGCACGAGCGATAGCTGGGCGGGTCGAAAGAGAGAAATATAGCCAGCAGCCGTCTGGAAAATGCATCGGTCATGATCGTGTACCAGGGACGCCCCAGATTCTGGCCCGTGCGCGAGCAGAGCAGTTCGATATCGAGTTCGGTATGGTCGATGTGGCAAATGTGAAACGGGCGATCGCCGTGGCGAGGTGTGCCGCATTCCAGTTCCAGGTAACAGGGTTCACGCTGGTAGGCGGCTCTGGGTCCCTTCCTTTTCAACATCTGTTCATACTGCGGCCGACGACCGATCTCTTGCGCAAAAGTCTTGTAGCTTGGCGCCGGTGTGTCTTGCATTTCGCAGGCTCGAACCAGTGCGCCGTAAACCTGGGAGCGGGGCTTTTGCCTGAATGTTTCGTACTGGTTCTCAATGAAGTCCCACATGAGCACGCGAGTCGGTTCCGGGAGCTTTCTGGTGTGGTTCCCGCTCGCATCTGTTCTCGGCAGCAGCCCCAGGAGACCGTTGCCATGGGAGTCTTCGGCAACCCGGTACTTTCTTAACCAGTCATAGATCGTCCGCGGCGGGACGGCGTTGCCCCTGATGGGCTCTCCTTCCAGATGGGGCCGGATAATCCCGTACCGGCGGTTGGCTTCTTGAAGCTGGCGAGGGCTGGCGCTCTCGATTCTATCCCGTGTTCTTGTGTCCAGACCATTGGGCGCTTGCACGATCCCGGTGATCCCTCCAGCCCGGGCCAGTTCCTCGAATGTCGAATGCGGCATCTCGACAAGAGATCCGTCGCTCGCCAAAAGGCCTGTCTTGCTGGTTCCGATGTTGACGATCTCCCATCGCTTTCCGTCCCATGAAACCGCCTGTCCGGCCGCTACCGAAACGAAAGGCTTCCTATCCGTCGTGACGGGTGGAGACAATCTCATCACCGTGGAGTGAGCCTGCGCCTCCTGCATGCTGCAGAAGACCGGAACTCGTGCTGCGTCTGTCAACGAGGCAGCATGCAAATCTACGTACAGATCTGCGGCGGCGATCAAACCATAGATGTCGTCCGGTCCAAACGGATCCGTGACCTGGATCAGTTCTGCCACCGTGATGGCCGGCTTCGCTCTAACCACTGCAAGGATGGTTGTGCGCGCCGCATCCGAGACGATAAAGGCAGCACGCAGATAATCTTCCAGGAACTCCAGGTTGCGCCGGTAAACCAAATTCGTTTCTCGGGAAGACCGGAGGTGATAACGAAGCCCGAATCGGCTCGCGTAATCTTCTCCCGGCGCGCAATGCCATGTACCATCCTCGGCCTTTCGAAAGCGCTCTGGGCTTTGTTCGGCCAGGGTCGCGAGATCGTGCTCTGTCTTGCATTCCACCCAACCTGCTGATGCAGACCGCAAAACGAAAAAGTCCGCGGTGTGC
The DNA here is from genome assembly GCA_963771305.1 of uncultured Acidobacteriaceae bacterium. Lineage (GTDB taxonomy): Bacteria > Acidobacteriota > Terriglobia > Bryobacterales > Bryobacteraceae > CAJCIT01. The sequence continues at coordinate 194,823 of CAVYTS010000037.1, read as the reverse complement.
AAAACGTGAAGCCGTCTTCCGTTCTTCGCCACGTACTCCAGCGGGATGGACGGCTCAGGCTGATCATAGAACTCCAAACAATCGGGATCGTTCTCATAATCGAGAACAGCGGCAAGTTCGTTGGAGTGGCTCTCGAACTGGATGGTCACCCCCATCTTGCGACTCGGGTACCTCCCGGCCACATTCCTTTTGCCTCCACCGACCCGGCGTGCGGGCGGCGAGGACCGAATCCGGTCGAGAAGTTCCTTGGTCTCCTGCTTGAAACCGAGACTCCGACACCAACTCTGGTACCGCTGTTCGTCGAGCATCCCATGCCTCTGCGATGGAAGCAGCGTTTCAAAACATTTTACCTCAGAAATGTTTTTGCAAGACTATGCTTCCAAACGGAACTTCGTGCAAACCTATGCTTCCAGTTTTAGCCACCGGGGAGCGCGCCGGCATCCGTTATCGGGCGCATCTGCTGCAAACCTATGCTTCCAACCCTGCAAACCTTTGGGTGAAGTGACACTTCCCGCAATGGCCGCGGCCAAAACAGATAGCACAGCAAGCCCCGCCACCCGCCAAATGAGATCCCGGTACCTTCCGTCTCCTGCGCGAATGATGTTGAAGAGGTAAAAAGCGCCGACAGCCGAGCAAACCGAGACGGAAAGCAAGAGCCAACGCAGGGTGGCGCGCTGAGCGGCGGTCATAAGTCGTCACATATTATTCTGCGCCGCAGTCAGGTCCACCTTCGCGGTCACCAAGCCCTGCGATGTCGCCGTCACTTCGATGGTACCCGACTGCCCGTGATTCGATCGCACAATCAGCAACGCCAGCCCGTTGAAGGCTTTTCGATTGTCAGCCTGAAAGAGTTCGGTGGTCGCCGGGTTGCCGTTGTCGACGGCGGCGATGCGCCCTGCTCCCGTCACCTGGAACTGAACCAGGTTGTCGGCAATCGGACAAAATACGCCATTCGCATCGACTATGCGCACGGCGACGAACGAGAGATCCTGCCCATCGGCCTGGATCGCCTGCCGGTCCGGGATCAATTCGATCTTCGCCGGAGCCCCAGCCGTCTTCACCTCGTCGGTTGCCGCGATCTTTCCGTCCTTGTAGCCAACCAGCTTGAGCGAACCGGGTTCGTAGGGCACGTTCCACATGAGGCGGTACTTCGTTGCGAACTTCAGATCTTTGCTGGAATTGGGTCCAACCGGCAGTGTCACGGGTTCGCCAAACCTTTGCTTGCGGCCCAGGGACTTGCCATTGACGAACAGCTCGACTTCGTCACAGTTTGTGTAGGCCATGACGGGAATGTCTTTGCCCTCGTAGCCGGGCCAGTTCCAATGTGGCAGGACATGCACCATCGGCTTGGTGGTCCAGCGGCTTTGATACAGGTAGTAGCGATCCTTCGGGAAACCGGCCAGGTCGACAGCGCCGAAGTAGGAGCTGCGCGATGGCCAATCTTTCGAATCCTTCCCCATGAAATAAGGTGTTGGTTCACCCAGGTAGTCGAAGCCAGTCCAGACGAACTCGCCCAACACCTTGGGGTTCTTATCCTCGCCGTCCCACTCGACGTCGGGTAGCGTGGCCCAAGGCGGGACGATAATGTCGTAGCTGGTCAAGTTCAGCGATGGATGCTTGTCGTACTTCTCAAGTGGCAGATGATAGACGCCACGCGAACTGACGGTGGAGGCGGTCTCGGTGCCCAGAATGATCCAGTTCGGATGGCCGGCGAGAACCTCGCCATAGTGCATTGGCTTGTAATTAAATCCGGGCAAGTCGACTTGCGCCGCCATCCCGTTCTTGATCGCGGCAGGCCATTGATCGAACGCGGAGGTGGTGGGACGCGTTGGGTCTTCGCGGTGACAGATGGAGGTGAGGTGTTCGGCGATTCCGGCGCCGTCGGGCTTCGCTTGCTCGGGAATCTCGTTCCCGATGCTCCACATGATGATGCTGGGGTGATTGCGATCGCGATGGAGCATGTCGCGCAGGTCTCGATCACTCCACTCATCGAAGTATTTGGCGTAGCCGTTCTTGACTTTGGGAATGCGCCACATGTCGAACGCTTCATCCATCACCAGGAGCCCGAGGCGGTCGCACAGATCAAGCAGTTCCGGCGAGGGCGGATTGTGGCTGGTCCGAATGGCATTCACGCCCATGCTCTTCATGATCTGCAACTGGCGCTCGGTGGCGCGTCGGTTTACCGCTGAACCGAGCGCACCCAAGTCATGGTGCAAGCAGACGCCTTGCAGTTTCACAGGCTTGCCGTTCAGCAAAAAGCCCTTGTCTTTGTCGAAGACGGCCGTGCGAATTCCGAACGCAGTCTCATAGCGGTCAAGAATGGTCGACCCGTCCTTCACCACGCTCACCGCTCTATACAGATAGGGACGGGAAATATCCCAGCGCTCCGGGTTCTTCACTTGAAGTTTGGCTTCGGTCGTAGTGGATTCATTCGGCGTGAGATTGACATCATTGGTTGTCTTGGCAACTTCTTTGCCTGCCGTGTCAAGGATGAGAGTCTCCAGCGTCACCTTGCAGCCGGTGTCGCGGCCGTTGCGGATATCGGTTTTGATATCGAGAGCGGCTGATGCATCAGAAATCTCGGGCGTGGTGAGATACGTGCCCCACCTCGCCACGTGCACGGGCGAGGTAACATCCAGCCACACGTTGCGGTAGATGCCCGCGCCGGGGTACCAGCGGGAAGAATCCTTCTCCGGCGTCAAGCGCACCACGATGACATTCTCCGCGCCGTGAAACTTAAGGTTCGGGGTCAGGTCGAAACTGAAGCTGATGTACCCATAGGGACGGCCGCCCAATTCCGTTCCGTTCAGCCAGACCTTCGCATTCGACATGGCGCCATCGAACTCGATCGAGTATCGTTTGTCACTTGCGCCCACAGGAAGCGTAAACCGCTTGCGATACCAGCCGGTACCGTAATAAGGCAGCGCTCCCTTGGGAAGGGCCATACTCCAGTGCAAATGGCCCTTCAATGGCCCAGTCATGCGGGAGTTCTACAGTCCGCCAGGCACTGTCGTTGAAGCCGGGCTTTTCGGCATCCGGTGGCATCGCCCTTGAAGAATTTCCATCCTTGATTGAAGCTGACGCGACGGTGGAAATCTGGATTTACGGGCGCGGTCTGAGCGAGCAATCCGGCGGCGACAGACAATGCCAGTCCAAGCACTCGGATGTGGATTTGAAATGAGTTGTTCACGGAAGTCTCCGTCGTTCCACTCAAACACTATCAAACAGACGAATCAGAATCGGGCCAGGATTTCGTGTTTTGCTGTGTCTTGCGACAGTGTTTGCTATTGCAAATTTCTTCAACATTAAAGAAAATTAGTCTGGGCGTTGTGACGGTCTACGGTCAATTTTGCCCGATGTGGGCACAACGCCACATTGACGCAGTGCCCAAGCTGTTCATTCCAGAGGCGCGAAGAGACTGGAAGCGTTCTTGCAGCAAACCTGAGTAAGAGGTAGTGTCTGCCAGAGCAAGCCCAGGGAGACGGTAATTGAGGAGACAATCATGGCCGACTTTTACCAGGATGGGGTGCTGACCACTCTTCATCGACTGAACAACAACCACGTGGACCGCCTGGAAGCGGACTTGGTGAAGTTTACGCGAAACCGACCCATTGGGCTCGTCCTCCCTGCCTTGTACTCGGAGTTCGAAACTCTGGCGATGCAGCGCATCACCCAACAGCTCAAACAGATCCAGTACTTGGAGCGGATCGTGGTTGCGGTAGGCCGGGCCTCCCAGGAACAATTCGAGCGCGCCAAGACTTTCTTCCGGGATTACTACACGCCCGTTCGCCTGATCTGGATTGAAGGCCCTCGCATTCAGTCTCTGTTGAAGAAGCTCGAAGAACGAGGTGTACCGGCGGGACCGGACGGCAAAGGTCGTTCCTGCTGGTTGTCCTACGGATACTTGTTGGCGTCCCGGTGCTGCGATGTGATCGCGCTTCACGACTGCGACATCGTAAACTACGACCGTCAGTTGCTGGCCCGCTTGTGTTACCCCGTCGCTCACCCGCATCTCAGCTTTGAGTTCTGCAAAGGATACTACGCTCGCGTGACGGACCGTATGCATGGCCGCGTCACTCGCCTGTTCATGACCCCGCTGGTGCAGGGCACTTGAAGGGATGGCTCCCGGCAATCCCTTCCTCCGTTACCTCGACAGCTTCCGGTTCCCATTGGCAGGAGAATTCGCCATGGATATCAACCTGGCTCGCGTGATTCGTATTCCAGCCGACTGGGGTTTGGAAGTTGGCGTTCTGGCGGAAATGTTCCGAAGCACGGCGGTTTCGCGCACCTGTCAAGTCGACCTGATGGATAACTACGAGCACAAGCATCAGGACCTATCGCAAGCGGAGCCGAGCAAGGGTTTGGCCAAGATGACTCGCGAAATCGCAAAGTCACTCTATACAACGCTAGCGGCGGAAGGCTTGGTCTTCACCGCCGACCATTTCCGGAGCCTGGAAGTCCGCTATGTTCGGATGGCGCAAGACACCATCACTCGCTACTACGCCGACGCCATGCTGAATGGCTTAAAGTTCGACCGTCATTCCGAGGAATTGGCGGTTGCGACATTTGCGAAGAGCCTGCGCGAGGCGGCGAGCGAGTTTCTTGAAAACCCGACCGGGAATACCCTGATCCCCAACTGGAATCGCGTACTCGCGGCATTTCCCGAGTTCTTTGAGCTATTGGAAGACGCGGTAGAGAAGGATTCCCGAGAACTCATCAGGGCAGTCGCCGTCTAAAGGCACTGCCAACACAGATCACTGAGGAGAGCCGATGAATAGTTCCCTCCTGCCGGCCGAGGCGCTCCGGGCGGTCGAATCGATTCGCCAGGCGGACATCGTCGTCGGCATCCCCAGCTACAACAATGCGCGAACTATCGGGCATGTGGTGCGCGCGGCTAATGCCGGCCTGGCGAAGTATTTTCCCGGATACACGGCGGTTGTGGTGAACTCGGACGGCGGTTCGACGGACAACACCCGCGAGGCGGTTCTCTCCGCCCAAATCGAGGACAGCCGATTGATGCTGCTCTCGACGCCCATGCCCGCTGCACACCGGCTGTCACTCCCTTATCATGGAATTCCCGGTAAAGGTAGCGCCTTCCGGCTGATCTTCCAGTTGGCGGACCGACTAGGGGCTAAAGCCTGCGCTGTGGTCGATTCGGATTTGCGTTCGATTACGCCGGAGTGGATCGACCTCCTGGTATCTCCCCTGTTGTCGGCGAACCATGATCTTGTGACGCCCTACTATTACCGTCACAAATACGACGGGACCATTACCAACAGCATCGTCTATCCGCTCACGCGAGCCCTTTACGGGTTGAGAATTCGCCAACCCATAGGTGGCGAGTTCGGCCTCTCCGGTCGTCTTGTGCGGCGCTACCTCCAGTCTGATGAGTGGGAGACGGACGTTGCCCGCTACGGAATTGACATCTGGATGACGACAACGGCAATCGCGGAAGGATTTCAGGTTGCTCAGAGCTTTTTGGGTGCGAAGCTCCACGATGCGAAGGACCCCGGTTCCGACTTGACCGCGATGCTCCATCAGGTGGTCGGTAGCGTTTTTACCCTGATGCGAAAGTATTCGCTCGTGTGGCCGAACAAAACCGGATCCCGAGACGCGGACCTGTTTGGATTTCGGTTCGACGTGGGATTGGATCCGATCGCGGTGAATGTTGATCGAATGATCCATGCGTTTCGCTTTGGTTGCGAACAACTGGGTGAAGTGTGGGCGTCCGTGTTTCAATCGGGCACACTGTTCGCGCTTCAAAGACTAGGTAACGCGGCCGAGACCTTGCCGGAGAGATTCCACCTGGATGATGAGCTATGGGCCAAGGTTGTGCTTGATTTTGCTGTCGCCTTCAATAAGGGCCGTCTCCCCGCCGGTCAGCTCTTGAGTTCGCTGACTCCGTTGTACCTGGGGCGGGTCGCCTCGTTTGTTCTGGAAACAGAGGCTCTCAACGCACTGGAAGTGGAAGAGAAAATCGAACGGCTCTGTCTAACATTCGAGAGTCTGAAGCCTTATCTGATTGAGCGCTGGAACGCCGGAAGCGTCGCTCCAGAACAGCCGAACCGCAAATTGCAAGACACCCGCTCCGTTGAGACGAGGGAAGCAAGCCTGGGGGTATAAACATGCTTAATACACTGCGCCAGATTATTGAGGGTACGGTGGATCGCCTTTACTATTACGTCACGAACTTCGCTCCGCCTCTGCTAGCCGCGCTGTTTGTGATCCTGCTCTCGTGGGCTGTCGCCCTTGCCGTTCGGTGGCTCATCTATAAGATTTTCAAGGGCACAGCGATTGATAAGTTCCTGCGGCAGAGCGGGGTCGCGTTCATGCTCGACCGGTCAGGCCGGCTGCGTGCCACGCGAATCGGCGCCGAGACGGCGTATTGGGCCCTGTTGCTGGGTGGAGTGATGCTCGGCCTCAGCATCTTCGACACGAATCTAACCACGCAAGTGATCAATAGAGTCGTGTTCCTACTTCCGAAACTGGTGACGGCCGGTCTTATACTGCTCGCGGGTGCGTGGCTGAGCCTTTACCTCAGCCGCAGCCTGCTCGTCTGGGCGGTGAACGAAGATCTTCCGTGGCCTCGGCGTCTGGCCGCTATGCTGCGGGTCGTTATTATGTTTGTCGCTGTCGTCGTAGCGGCGGATCAACTTGATTTCGCGAAAGCCGTCTTTCTTGCGGCATTCATCATTCTCGTCGGCGGCGCAGTCCTGACGACGAGCCTCGCCATCGGTATCGGAGCCAGCACCAGCGCGCGCACTTTCATCGAGCGGAAGCGGCAGCAGAGCAGCGAGGCGCATGAACGGTCACTGTGGAGTCATCTCTGAGCAGGCCGCATCGAGGAAGACTCGACCGCCCGAGGGACGCGCCTCATCATCAAGTCCAGGACGGCCCGGTTCCAACCCTCCGGTCCGGAGTCCACGGTGATCTGAGCCAGCGGAACCAGCCTGCTCAGTTCTTGAGCGTGCGGAGATCGGATCAAGATCGGGATCGAGACATTCTCAAGCAAAGGCAGATCATTGAAGCTGTCGCCCAAGCCAACAGTCGTAAGAGGTCCATGGGCGTCTTCGTAGGATTGTTGAAGGGCCGTTGTGGCAAGGCCTTTATCATTGGCTCCCGTGATATGCAGGAAGCGGCTGCCGTTAACGCAATGCAGTCCCTCTTCGTGAATTGCCTGAAGCAATCTGCTGGCTCGGTCCGGATCTAACACGACGAACGGCTCATCGAACTCCCTCATCCGGGCCAGTCGCGCCTGTTCGAGCGGCAGTTTCGTTTCGGCGGCGACCTGTTCAGCCGTCATCTGAAAGAAACCACGAACCCGACAGCGGGATTTGTCGGAGGCGCGCTTCAAAGCATCCACGAGTTGCAAATACGGAGTTCCCCACTCGACGACGTCCCATCCGTCGAACGGCCGGCTGTCAGGGACCGGGAATGGAAAATAGCCCTGGGGTATAAACAGCGCGGCGCCATTTTCGATGACGTAGGGATGGGAATTGCCGGTCGCCCGGCGCCAGAACTCGACTTCGGCTCGGGTCTTGCTGGTTACGAATACCCACGGAATGCCTTCGGCCAGGAGCCTTTCAATGGCTGCGCGAGCTGGCTCCCACGCATAGGTATTGCTATCCAGAAGAGTACCGTCGAGATCGGTGAAAAGCAGAATCATCCGTGCGTCCTGGTCTGAAGACGCCGATGCCGACGAAAATGCTTCGGGATGACTCAGCGAGAATGTCGCCGAATCAGGGTCCGTCCCCGCCGGATTGGGGTCCGTCCCTATTGTTTTATTTCGCCAGCATCGCGAAGGCGAACAGCGTATCGCCCGCGCCGACAACCAGATACTGCGTTCCGTCCAGCTGGTATGTCATCGGGCCGTTACTCATGGCGGCACCAAGATTGGCATGCCACAAGGGCTGCCCGGTGGTGGCATTCAGTGCCACCAGATTGTTCGATGGATCGCCCGCAAACACCAGATTTCCCGCTGTGCTCAGGACCCCCGAGCGCGGGCCACCCATCCCTTCCCACTTGTGACCCCATTTGATCTTGCCTGTTTTGTAGTCAATGGCTTCGAGGACCGATTCGGACCAGCCACCGCGATCGTTGCCGCCCCAGCCTTCGGGCTTCTCGTCGTCGTCGAAGATGTAATAGACACTGTAGGCGTTCGAGGCGTTGATGTAGAACAGCCCGGTGTCGGGGCTGAAACTTGGCGGAGGCCAGTTCGCGGCGCCTCCCTGGTTAGGCGAAACCAGCGCGCCGTCCAGTTGCGGCATTTTGGCGGGATTCGGAATCGGCTGGCCTTTGGCGTCGATACCCTTGGCCCAGTTAGCCTTTGCGAACTTCGTAGTGACGATGTTCTTGCCGTTCGTCCGGTCGAGCACGAAAAAATATCCGTTACGGCTGGCTTGAGCGACTAGCTTCCTTTGTTGCCCGTCGATCTCGCCGTCAAACAGCACAGGAGTCTGTATGGCGTCCCAGTCATGTGTGTCATGCGGCGACGACTGGAAATACCAAGCCAGCTTGCCGCTATCCGGGTTCACCGCAACGATCGATTCGGTGAAGAGATTGTCGCCGGGACGGCCCTTCCCCGAGATCACGGGCTGCGGGTTGCCCGTCCCAAAGTAAATCAGGTTGAGTTCCGGATCGTAGGTTACTGTGCCCCACGTCATACCGCCGCCGTGCATCATGGCGTCTTTATCCGGCCAACTGGCAGCTTCCGGGTCGCCAGGCTGAGGGTGCGCGTACCAGCGCCATTGCGAGTCTCCGGTCTCGGGGTCATGCGATTCCAGGTAGCCGGGAATATCGAGGTCGTCGCCGCTGACACCGACCAGCACATGATTCTTGACGATAATCGGAGCCGTTGACCCGAAGTACATCTGGTCGAGATCGCAGATCGACTTATGCCACCGTTCCTTGCCATCCTTCAGGTTCAGCGATACGAGATTGCAATCGGGCGTTTCGAAGTACAGCCAATTTCCGTAGATGCCGACCCCGCGGTTTCCGATGTGAATGCCGCCCTTGGATTCCCAGGCGTAGTGCCAGATTTCGCGGCCCGTCCGTGCATCGATGGCCCAGACGTGGTCGGGAACGCTGAAGTACATGACACCGCCGACAACCAGCGGCGTCGACTTCACGGCAGTTCCGAATATCCCGCTGCTGCTGACATTGAGCCGGTAGACCCACGCCAGGCTCAGAGACGTTACATTCGAAGCGTTGATCTTCGAGAGCGGACTGAAGCGGCGTCCGGAATAATCGCCGCTGTAGATCGGCCATGTATCGGTCGGTAATTGGTGCAGCTTCTCGGGATTTAAGCTCTGAGCGGACAACGAAACGCCGAGCAGCAGCAGAGTGATGAAAGGTCGAAGCTTCGTCATTGCAGCGTCTCCAGGTACGCGACGATGTCGTGCATATTCTTGTCCGTATAAACGTCGAGAAGCTCAACATGTATGGCGTAGGGATCGTGCTTCTCCACTTTCAGATCGGGGGTGCGTGCCCAGGCGTGATACTCTCCTCCCGCATCTCGCAGTGAGACATTGAAGTCATCCAATTGCACCAGCGTTCCGGTGATCGCCGGCCCCGTCGAAGGGGTGACTGTCACCGTGACAGGCTTCTGTGGCGATGGGTTCCTCGGGGCGCGGCGGCCGAAGCCGAAAGACTGAGGGAACAGAAACTTCGATTGCAGGGTGGGCGGATCGTATTTCTTAGCAATGCCAGCCAGATCGCCGGTGGACGAATGGCAGGCATTGCACTTTCCTGCGCCTTTGAAGAAGGCTTCCCCGGCCTTCGGGTCCCCGGTGAGAACATTCTGGATTTTCGAATAGGGTCCGCTGCGAAGCGTGTCCTCCACCTTTTCATGCAGGAAGTGGGAGAGGTCGATTATCTGCGCTTCGGTCAGGCTGGCGCTGGAAACGCCGCTCTGGGTCGGATGCCCCGCTTTCAGAAACGGTCCCAGTGTGCTTCCATAGCGATCGTGCAGGACGGTCAGTGAGCGCACCAGATCCGGCCCTTTCTGGCTCTCGGGGACGTTAGCGTTTGCGCCACGAGCCTTCGGGCCGTGGCAAGTGACGCACTCCGCAATGTAGATCGTTTTGCCGCGAGCGGCCGCTTCTTCATCGACAACCTGGGCATCGTCCGGGCCAGCTCCGATGCCGCCGGGCTTCGGCTGTGGGGCTTTTCCTGGACTTCCCAGCTGCACAGCGGGAGACGCTGCCCCTGGCGGAAAGTTTTGAGCGAGATAATCCACGACCTGGGCAAGTTCGGCTTCGGATCCCTTCGCACCGCGAGCCACCATGGACGTAACCACTTGGGTCCACTGGTCGCGGGTCCGTCCCCGCCCGGTGACCATGTTCATTCCGTGGCAGCCACTGCAGACCTTTTGTACAGCCGCCTTACCAGGGGCGTCCGGTAACTGTTGTGCCCAGGTACCGGGCGTTGACACCGTAACTGCAAAAAGTGCCCCGATTAGAGTTAGTCTTCCAGAAACCATACTTATTGGCCGTGAGGCCTCTTCGAAAATACCAACACCTGATCCAGGATCCGTCCCTATTCTTTATTCTTTGGGAGGTTCGGCGACCGGTCGCCTGCGCGAAGTGGCGACGTCGCGGCCCCACTTGGGTGAATTTCCGCTTTTGACCGAACTGTTTATGCCAATAGAATCAATGAAGGGCCTATTTTTTTGCCGGACTTCTGATTGCAGATGTATGATTTGAACGGTGCGGACAGAGTTGTCCGCTTCCTGAAGGAGACTGCCCACCCATGAAGATCCTCAATTTGGGCTTTGGAATTCTGCTATTAGCCGGACTCGCCTTCACGGCAGACGACCTCGACAGCGCATTTCAAGGCCTTCAAGCAGCCGAGAAGTCAGGCGATACCGCCCAGATCAAGACGCTCGCCGTCGAAACGTGCAACTTCGCCAAACCGATCATCAACTCTCCGGCTCCGGAGACCCCTGAAGCGAAAGAAGAGTGGAAGCAACGAGTTGAGTATGCTCAGTCCGCTCAAGTCCACGCGGAATACGCACTCTACGTGGCCGCTCTCAAGGCGCCTCCCGCTGTGGGACTGGAACTGATTCAAACGCTGGAGCAAGTTGCACCGAAGAGCAAATACCTCGACGATCCGGGACTCCTCCTGCTGCCTGCCAGTAACGCATTTGCCCACGGGCAATTGGATAAAGCCCTGACGTACGCCAAGAAGGCCATTGCAGAATGTGGGAAAAAGCCAGATTCCAATGTCCTGGGCAGGGCGTCCTATATTGCGGGCATGGTAGAAGCCAAGAAGAATCAATGGGTCGCGGCAGACCACGACCTGAGGGTGGCGTTACCCTCTCTCAAGGGAAATGATGCGACCTTGGGGCCTGCACTGTTCAACCTCGGCTTGGCGAATTACCACATTGGTCATGAAATCGGGAGTCGGCCACAACTAGTCGAGGCCGAGAAGTTCAGCGAACAGGCCGCTACGCTCAAATTTCCGGACGCCCAGCAGGCGTATATCAACGCACAGTCGATTAAGGCTGAGTTGGCTAAAAAGTAGCGCACGGGGTCGAACGGTTATTGGGCGGTCCACGGAATAACCAGCGCCGCCAGAAAGAGCGCCGGTAGCATGACGAGCGCGCCAGTCTTCAGGAACTTCCAGCCACTGACGTGCTCGCCTTCGCGCCGGAGGGCGATCAGCCATAAGATCGTGGCCAGAGATCCGGTCACGGATAGATTAGGACCAAGATCCACGCCTATCAGAACGGCGGCGCGCAAATAGCCCGGCGCTTGAACTGCGCGCAACGCTCCTCCGGCAAGCAATCCGGCTGGCAGGTTATTCACTACGTTCGACAAGGCTGCAACGGCGAACGAGCTGGACAGAGATGCGGCAACCGGCGGCAGGTGCCCAAATCGTTTTAGGACGGCGCCCACATCCTGAAGTGCTCCGACTCCGTCCAGCCCTTCCACCAGCACGAACAGTCCAGCCACCAGCGGTAACACACTCCATGACACGCCGCCTGCGATTTCTTGCACTCTGCTAAGGCTGGCACGGGTCGATAGCAGGAGGGCGCCGACGGCGGAGACCAAGGTCGCTACTCCCAGATTCAGTCCAAGGCTCGAAACGACAATTAGAAGAATGCCTGTCGCTGCGATGCCCCAGACCGCCCGGCGGGCCTCGGTCGTCAGCTTCCCCGTTTCTGTCGGATCCATAGCTCCTTCCAGATCGCGACGCGAAAGGTAGCGCAGCACAGCATAGGTTGCCCCAATCGAGAGTATGGACGGCAGCAGGAATAACCGTAGCCACGGTAATAGGGCGGGGAGATTCTTCCCGTAAACCACCAGATTGGCGGGATTCGAGATAGGCAGCACGAAGCTCGCGGCGTTCGCGATAAAGGCGCAAACAAAGAGATACGGAAGTGCCGAGACACGAGCTCTCTTTACCGCGGCGTAAACTGCGGGCGTCAGAACAACAGCGGTCGCGTCGTTAGAGAGAAATACCGTGACTAGCGTTCCCACCAAGTAAACGAGTGTGAACAGACGGGTCCGCGATCCTCGGGCTGTGCGGACAGCCAAGCCCGCGAGCCAATCAAAGACCCCTTCATTGCGGGCCAGTTCCGCCAGCAACATCATTCCTGTCAGGAACAGGTAGACATCCGTGCCCTTGCCGACGCCGGCCGCAGCGGCCGAGATCGAGAGCAGACCCGTAACAACCAGCAGTGCCGCTCCCACGCAAGCCCAAATTGCCTCAGGCCATTGTCCGGGGCGGGCCAGAACGCATGCGATGGTCGCGGCGACAATAGTCCAGACCCAAATCGCGCTCAAGACCCGAATGTCCCGAGCGATACCCGCCGATGCCGCTTCCTGGAGAGAACCATGCTACGACCATTACCGCATGAGCGCCCTGGGACGCCGCCGCCTGCCGCAAGCTAAGCGGGGAAGCGCCCGTAGTCCAATGAGTCTCGGGCGCTTCCTTCAGTGTGTCGGTTTCGGGTGGCAGCTAGACTTTGGAACCTATGCGCATGGCGTAGAACGACCGCCACACGAAGATCATCGAAATAGCGAGAAACACGGCAGCAAGAATGTGGCCCATCATCGGTCCCTGCTCGGAGGATAGGGAAACCGCCAGTTCAACCGCCAGCAATCCGAACAGCGTCGTGAACTTAATAATCGGATTGAGGGCGACTGAGGAGGTGTCCTTGAAAGGATCGCCGACCGTGTCGCCGACGACCGTGGCATCGTGTAGTGCGGTGCCCTTCTGCTTCAGTTCCGTCTCCACGATCTTCTTAGCGTTGTCCCAGGCGCCGCCGGCGTTGGCCATAAAGATGGCCTGATATAAGCCGAACAACGCGATGGAGATGAGATAGCCAATAAAGAAATATGGCTCCACGAAAGCGAATGCCAGCGTCGAGAAAAACACAGTCAGGAAGATGTTGAACATGCCCTTCTGCGCATACTTCGTGCAGATCTCGACAACTTTCTTGCTGTCGGTGACGGAAGCCTTGGTGGCACTTTCCAGGTTGATGTTCCCCTTGATGAACTCCACAGCCCGATAGGCGCCGGTTGTGACGGCCTGCATAGAAGCGCCGGTGAACCAATAGATCACCGCGCCCCCAGCGATCAAACCGAGCAGGAATGGCGGGTGAAGGATAGAGAGGTTCGAGAGCAACTCTGGCTTTAGGCCCTCGGTCAGCGCAAGCACGATGGAGAAAATCATCGTGGTTGCCCCGACCACGGCCGTCCCGATCAGCACCGGCTTCGCCGTGGCCTTGAAGGTATTGCCGGCGCCGTCGTTCTTCTCGAGATTGTCTTTGGCTACTTCGAAGTTGACATCAAAGCCGTAGGTCTTTTTGAGTTCCTTTTCGATGCCGGGAATCTGCTCGATTGTTGAGAGCTCATAAACCGACTGGGCGTTGTCGGTAACCGGGCCATACGAATCGACTGCGATCGTCACTGGACCCATACCGAGGAAGCCGAACGCCACCAGGCCGAAAGCAAACACGGCCGGAGCGATCATCAGGCTCCCCAAGCCCATGGTGCTGACGCCATAAGCGATTCCCATAAGCATAAGGATTGCCATGCCCAGCCAATAGGCACTAAAGTTGCCGGCCACGAGCCCCGAGAGGATATCCAGCGAGGCGCCACCTTCCTTGGCCGATGCAACCACTTCGCGCACGTGCCGCGATTCGGTGGAAGTGAATACTTTCACGAGCTCGGGAATGACCGCTCCGGCGAGTGTGCCACAGGTAATTACAGTGGAAAGCTTCCACCAGAGTGAGCCGTCGCCTAGATCTGGGATTAGGAAGTAAGAAACCACGTAGGTGAGCGCGATGGAGAGCAGCGAGGTGAGCCATACCAGCGTCGTCAATGGCGTCTCGAAGTTCATCTCGTTCACATGTGCGTAGCGGCTCTTTGCGATGAGTCCATTGATGAAATACGAGAGCCCGGAAGAGACCACCATCATCACGCGCATGGCAAAGATCCAAACCAGGAGCTGCGCTTGAACCAGCGGGGTACTTACGGCCAGGACGATGAACGAAATGAGGGCTACGCCGGTTACGCCGTATGTTTCAAAACCGTCTGCGCTGGGTCCAACCGAATCGCCTGCGTTGTCGCCCGTGCAGTCAGCAATCACACCGGGGTTGCGCGCGTCGTCTTCCTTGATCTTGAAGACGATCTTCATCAGGTCGGCTCCAATGTCCGCGATCTTGGTGAAGATCCCGCCGGCGACGCGAAGTGCCGCCGCGCCGAGTGACTCGCCGATCGCGAATCCGATAAAACACGCCCCGGAGTAGTCATGCGGGATGAAGAGGAGGATGAAAAGCATGATGACCAACTCCACACTGATCAGCAGCATGCCAATGCTCATGCCCGACTTCAACGGAATCTCGTAACAGGGAAACGGCTTGCCGCGAAGACTGGCAAAAGCGGTCCTTGAGTTGGCGAATGTGTTGACGCGAATCCCAAACCATGCGACGCCACTGCTTCCGCAAATTCCTACCACGCTGAACATCAGGATGATGAATACTTTGATCGCGTCAAAGTGTTGCAGAAACCCGAAGTAGAAAACTATGATCGTGCCGATAAAGACCTCGAGGATGAGCAGGAATTTACCCTGTGTAATGAGGTAGGTCTTGCAGGTCTCGTAAATGAGTTCGGAGATTTCGAGCATCGACTTGTGGACCGGCATATTCTTCAGCTGGTAGAAAATCACGAGACCAAAAAGCAGGCCCAGAGCGACGATGATCAATCCGTATTCCAGCAGTGTTCGACCGTCGATCCCGCCCAGGAATGTCGCCTGGCCCAGATCCGGTAGAACCAGATTCGCTTCGCCACCGGGGTGCTTGGCGGACTCCTGAGCCCAACCCGCGGCCGGGTTCATTAGGAACAGAGTGGCGGTGAACAGCACGGCCAGAAAAGTACTGAAACTGCATCTGAGACCTAGTCCAGCGGCCGTTGAGCTTCGCTCCACGCACTTCCGAAGACCGCTCACCGCAGGTTGGTGTGGCAAAAACATTCGATCGATTCCTCCTGTGAAATTTAAGGGACTCCTCGTAGGGAGCCGGACCCAAACTATTGATTAGGGATGTCTGCGCGCGACGGTCGCAACCGGAAGCAACAATATCACGTCAAGCCCCAAAAGCCTAAAAGCAGGTGGCTACCCCAAACCGCATCCAACAGTTTATAGGCAAGGCTAAAGACAACGCTTGTGCGATGGGCTGACAATACGTCCTTTTACCCAGAGCGAACGTGGCGTAGGGCATTCCGAATGAATATTGCACGTTGATCTCAAAAGGCCTTGCGATGGACTGGGGGCGGCGGATCACACTGATTTAGCTGGATTTAGTGACAACGAGTAGCCTAGCCGCCGGTTCCAGGAATCAAACGATTCCGCCAGTCTGGGCGATATCGCGCTTCGTCTTGGGTCTGACAACCCTCGCATCGGGGACGGACCCTCTTCTCGCGAGGGGACTGGTGCGCGGCGGGCACTCCCCCAATAAGCGAGCGGGACTTCGGCCCGCGACAAACCATGGCGCGCAAACCGCGAATCGTGTTACCGGATGTGGTTCACCATGTGGTTTTCCGGGGGGGCCAATAAAACCATCCTGTTTGCCAACGGGTCCGAGAAAGAACGGTACTTGCGTCGTTTTTCGCTGATCGCGGCCGAAGAGAAGGTGTCAGTGCAGGGCTATTGCATAATGGACAACCATGTCCACTGGCTGACGCCGAGTTCGGTCGATGGCCTGGCTCGCCTGTTCCGCCGCGTTCATACCCGGTGGGCGATGATGTTCAACCGCAGGCATGGCCGTAGCGGACCTCTGATGCAAGGTCGCTTTCACTCATCCCCGCTTAGTGAGGGCCACTACTTGACAGCTCTGCGCTAGGTGGAGCTGAATCCGCGACGGGCGAAGCTGGTTCGCCGCGCCGAAGACTTCACATTCTCCTCCGCCCGGGCGCGTCTTGCGGGGGAAGACGATCCATTCGTGACGATAACGGCGATCGCCACCCGCCGGAGCTACTCGCCCGGAGAGTGGAGCGCGATTCTCGAGCATACCGACCACGATCGCTAAGCGGCCTTGAGAAAGGCGCTCCCGTCATCGCTGCCCTGCGGGAACGGTGATTGGATTCGCGGGCTCGAACAGCGCTTTCATCGCAAACTAGTGCTTAATTGCAGTAATAGTTGCTTAATTGCAGTAATACATTTATGTATTAAAATGTTTGGGAGATGCCTAGACATGCACCTAAACTGGAATGCTCGATCGAAGACAAGGCGAGTTTAGTGGCCCTCGCGAAGAGCCGTACGACGGAGGCACGTGCCGTGGAGCGGGCTCGAATCATTCTGGCTTGCCTGGAGGGCAAGGAGATTCAGCAAGTGGCTCGGGAACTGAGGGTCTCTATCCCTTGCGTTTCCAAATGGCGCCAACGCTTCTCGCTATGGGGGCTGAGAGGACTACGCGACCGGTCGCGGCCGGGCAAACCAGTCAGATATGACACGGCGTTTCGCAACCGGGTGCTGGCCCTGCTGGAGGAGACACCGCCGCCCGGAATGTCCCACTGGGACGGCCCGGCGGTAGCGGAAAGGCTCGACGCCAGCGTGCATGCGGTATGGCGTGTTCTGCGTCGCGAAGGAATCTATCTGCAACGGCGACGCAGCTGGTGCGTGAGCACCGACAAGGAGTTTGCTCCCAAAGCCGCCGAAGTAGTGGGATTATATTTGAACCCGCCATTAAACGCCGTGGTCCTGAGCGTGGATGAGAAGCCGAGCATCCAGGCGATCGAACGGGCCTCCGGTTATGTTGAGACTGACAGCGGTAAAGTAGTGCGAGCGCTGAAGAGCACTTATAAGCGTCATGGGACGCTCAATCTGTTCGCGGCTCTTGAAGTCGACACAGGCCAGGTTCACACGAAATTCACCGAGAACAAGAAGCGGGAGGACTTTCGTGGGTTTCTGGACGGCGTGTTGGCCGATCAGCCGCAGGACCGCAAGAAGCCAGAAGACATCATAGGCGAAAACGGTCTGCTGAAGCAGCTGACTAAAGCGCTGCTGGAGCGGGCCATGCAAGCCGAGATGACCGAACATCTGGGCTATGAGAAGCACGACCCGGCCGGCCATAACAGCGGCAACTCGCGCAATGGCGCAACGACCAAGACGCTCAAGGGGGATTTCGGGGAGGTGCCGCTGGAGACGCCGCGCGATCGCAACGGCAGCTATGAACCGAAGATTATCGGCAAGGGCCAGACACGCTTCACCGGTTTCGACGACAAGATTGTTTCGATGTACGCGCGTGGGATGAGCACGCGCGAGATTCAGGGACACCTGGAAGAGATCTACCAAGTGGAGGTGAGCCCGACGCTGATTTCCAATGTCACCGAGGCGGTGATGGAGGAGGTCAAGATGTGGCAGAGCCGTCCACTGGATTCGGTATATCCGATCGTGTACTTAGACGCCTTGGTGGTGAAGATTCGCGAGACGGGGCACGTCCGCAACAAGGCGATCTACGTGGTGATCGGCGTCAACCTGCAAGGTAACAAGGAAGTGCTGGGACTGTGGGCGGGTCAGGCCGAGGGAGCGAAGTTCTGGCTGCAGGTGCTGACCGAGCTGAAGAACCGGGGCGTGGCCGACATGTTCATCGCCTGCGTGGATGGGCTGAAGGGGTTCCCCGAATCGATTGCGACGGTGTTTCCGGAGGCGCAGGTGCAGCTCTGCATTGTGCACCAGGTGCGGGCTTCGTTGAACTATGTTTCCTGGAAACAGCGCAAGGCGGTGGCTGCGGATTTACAGCCGATTTACCGCGCCAGCACAGTCGAAGAGGCCGAACAGCGGCTCGATGAGTTTGCCGCGAAATGGGACGGAGCATATCCCACGATCAGCCAGATGTGGCGCCGGAACTGGGAGCATCTAACGCCGTTCTTCGCCTATCCGGCCGACATTCGCAAGGTGATCTATACCACCAACGCGGTCGAGTCGCTGAATATGAGCCTGCGCAAGGTGATCAAAACCAGGGGATCGTTCCCCAACCAGGAGGCCGCTATCAAACTACTGTACCTGGCCCTGGAGCACATCGCCAAGAAGTGGACCATGCCGGTGCAGAACTGGAAGGCCGCCTTGCAGCGCTTCGCGATTCTGCTCGGCGACCGCGTTCCGAAAACGGAGTTGGCGTAAATCGTCACAGCATGAAGAATCGGAAGAAGAACATTTCTGGGATGGGGGCTCGGCCCCCAAACCCCCGAGGTTTATCGCTTTCGCGCCAGGATTCCTGGACCGAGCGGCGAGCTGCGCTCGCCATCTCGGAATCCCGGCCCCTGAGTCGGCGCTTGGGTTGCGTCTCCGCAGAGCCCTACCCTCCGCTCAGGTCCGTTCAGTCTACCAGGGATGAACACTTAGAAAAGTGCAGCCGTTTACACAAAAGACTTGACACGCCCCCGAGAAATCCACGTCATCCTCGACAACTATTCCCCTCATAAACGAAACGACGACTGGCTTGCGAAGTTCGAGGGACGAGTCCGCTTTCACTTCACGCCGACTTCGGCAAGTTGGCTGAACCAGATTGAAATCGTGTTCAGCCTGCTGCAACGCAAGACACTCAACGGAGGAAGCTTCAAGACCAAAGATCAGCTACGTGAGGCGATTGAAGCTTTCATCCGGAGGCACAACGAGCACGCCAAACCGTTCCGCTGGCGGAAACGCGAGGTCAAGGGAAGCCAGCTCCGAAATGCCATTGTCAACTTACGCAACTAAACACTAGCATGGTCTCCACCCGGTCGACCTGCGGTCGCCCGGCAGTCTCCCGCCGTCTGCTGAGACACCGACAGCGAAGCCACGACTTCCGCCGTGGTCTACACATTCGAACGCGTCGATCTTCCTGACTATCCGCTGAGTTTTGTAGTCGGACGTCTACGCCGACAAGGTTTTTGAGTTCTCGCCGCCCAATTCATTTGAGTGCGCACTACGCCAAGCGGCTTGCGTCCAGAAAGCCAACGGCTGGGAGGCACCGGATGCAATCAGGTAAGCGCAATTGGGTCCGTCCCCCTTTGGGGCTTCCTTTTGGGGCTTGGGGAGCAAAGGTATCAGAACTGAACCTACAGGCAAAAAAAGAGCGTCGCCTACAGCGTCGCAGTTTTCAGACGTGTGCTCGCTGGACCGATGTGGATATGAGCACCTGTCGCCGCGCCCGGCATCGCTTCGCGAAAGGCGAGATAGGGGATATGCAGACGCTCGAGGAACCCTCGCAGCCAAACGCCTTCTTTTTGATCGGGGTTCAGCGCCACGTCCACGCGATTGCGGTGGTCGAAGCCCAGTGACTGGTGCATTAAGGTCTGGCCGAGTGCGCTAACGGGCAGCGCCTCATGGAAGCGCTTCTCGTACTCGGCGGAAACGGTCTTCAAGTCATCCGGACTGAACATCCCATTCCCGTCGAAACGAACCATAACGTCCTTCGGGCTGGTCAGGTCGGTCGGTCGGGCACGTTCGAGCTCCTGCTCAGCCTTCGCCATGTCGGCAAGCTGAACCAGTAACCTCGCGCGGCTTTGAGCCAAGTCGCGGGTTCCTATGCGCATCCCCAACTCTTGCCGCTCGTTCTCGATTTCAGCGGGTGCCAGTATCCCTTCATCCACCAGCTTTTTCCGGTCGTCTACTACCGTTTGCTGACGAACGACGCGGCGTTCGGCGGCTTCTACCATCAGCTTCGAATCCTCAAACGAAAGATCCTCCATTCGCGACGATCCGTACAAGGTCCGTACCAAAATCGCCTCGTCCTCCGCATCGGCCAAGCTTGTCTCCGCCTGTTCCAGGCGTTTTCTGGGGAGGGCCCCTGCATCGACCAATGATTTGATCCGGACGACGTCGTGGCGGGCTCGTGCCACAGCGGCTTCACTCAAGGTAACGTAGGTGATGGGCGGTGCGTCGCCGGCAGGCTCGGCAGCCGCCAGCAGCCAGGAGCCTGCAAAGGCTTGCAACAGTAGGGTCACGACCAATGGGAACGCCCTGGGCGCCTTGCGCCTTTCAACCGCAACAGAGCATTTACGCATTCTCTTTATTGTAGTACGCTAGGCCCAAGGAGCTGCTGCAACGACTCTCAAGAAACGCCCTACCAAAACTGCCTCTTCGCGACCAAAGAAGAGCAAGCCTCGCAATGAAAAAGCGCCGGAGGACACTCCAGGCGCAAACGACATCATCTCAACCCTTCCCGACCAACCGGCACGCAACCACGATTCGGCCCGTAACCCCGAGCCCGAGAACTGGCTGATTGCCGTGCACGCGGCGGATTCCAGAAAAGCGCTGGACATCCGTGTGCTTGACCTGCGGGAAGTGACATCCTTTACGGATTTCTTCCTGATCTGCACGGCGGCAAATCCGCGCCAGGCCCAAGCCATTGCCGATGAGATTCACAAGGAGTTGAAAAAGACAGGCGAATTGCCGGTGAGCACGGAGGGTTACGAGAGTGGCGAGTGGGTCCTGCTTGACTACGGGGACTTCGTCGTTCATGTGTTTTCAGAGACGGCACGCAAGTTCTACGACTTGGAACGCCTCTGGAGGCATGCCAAGACGGTTGAACTGCCGGCAACCGCGGCCTGAGACCCGAACCGGTGCCCAGCGGATCCGTCACTCTCTTTTTCTTCGCTTTTCGCTGTCAATAGATTGACAAAGCACGACTCAATCGCCGAACCTCTTATTTATAATCAAGTTAGGCTTGGTCGCCCACAAAACTCACATGAGGCACTTCGGCACGCTCACCCCCAGGCATTTTGAGGTGTTGCACGCGCTCGTCGAGAACTACATTGAATCGGGCGAGCCGGTAGCATCCCGCACGATCGCTCGCAAGCATCCCCTCAGCGCCGCCTCCATCCGAAACATGATGGCCGATCTCGCGGACCACGACTTTCTGTCACAGCCCCATACCTCAGCCGGCCGCGTGCCGTCGGAGAAAGGCTTTCAGAGCTACGCGAAGACCGTCGCCGGCAGTCGCATAGTACGAAGCGAACTGGAGCGCCTTTTGGCAGAGCTGCAAAAGACATCGACGATGGAAGCCCGCATCGAGCGGTCGTCGCAGCTGCTGACTGAGCTCACGCGCAGTTTTGGGATTGCGGCCGCGATCCCGAGCGAAAATCAATCGCTCGACCAAGTGGAACTTCTGTTGCTCGCGGACAACCGCATTCTGATGGTAGTTGTTACTAAGGATCGGATGGTTCGGAATCGCGTTGTACAAATCGATGCCAAGGTCACCCAAGATGAATTGACGTCGATCCGCAATTACATTAACTACAACTTCAGCGGCTGGGCATTGCCCAATATCCACCGCGAATTAAAGCGCCGGTTTGAACTCGAAAGCGCGACTTACGATGCCATCCTGAAACGCGTTAACCAACTATACGCAGTCGGACTGCTGGATTTGGGCTTGGCGCCAGAAGTCCACTTTGAGGGCGCCGGTAACCTGATTGGCCTGGATCTTCATCTTACACGGGAGCGGATGCGCGATCTGTTCCGCGCCCTGGAAGAGAAGAAACGGGTTCTGCAGATCCTGGAACGATTCCTCGAACGGCCGAATGGACAATGGGCCATTCAGGTTGGCCTGGGCGACGTCCATCCAAGCATGAGTGAACTCTCATTGATTGGCATGAGGATTGAGCTTCCGAATGGCCTTTCCGCAAACGTCGCGGTGCTGGGCCCCATGCGGATGAACTACTTGCGCGCCGTCTCTGCCGTGATGCATGTCGGCGAAGCGTTCAAGGGCTCGCTGGCCTAACGAGTTCCAGCAGCGAACAGCCCGCGCGTGAAGCAAGCGGACACACGCCAAAGCCGATCGGGACAAGCGCTTCCGCGCGACGCTTTTCTTTTTACGATTCCGAGTGTGCGCGCTCGTACGGCTTGGTTGAATACTGGGCCGCTTGTTCCTGCGCCCCGGCTGTGTTGTCCCGCGTGCGGATGGCCTGTTTATACTCATTCACCGCTCGGTCGCGTGAGCCGCTTACGTCAAAGATCTTGCCGAGGTTGATATGCGACCACACTTCGGTCCACTTCGGATCCAGGTCGCCATTCAGGGCCGAACGAAATTCGTTCGCAGCCGATTGGAAGTTATTCTGCTTGAAGAAGAGTTCGCCGATCCGATAGTGGGCCAGTGAGCTGTTCGCATTCACGTCGAGAGCCTTCTGGTATTCCTTCAATGCATTCGCGAAGTCCCCGATTTCCACGAACTGATCGCCCCTCCGTATCGCCACTTGCACGCGCATTGCCTTGTCGAGTCGCAGAATACGATGTTGCGGGTCGATGGTAATCATGCGGGGCTTGCCAAACGTGTCCAAGCTGAATTCAGAGGACGAGCCGGTCACTTCCACGACCTTGTCCTCCGGATTGCCTTCCGTTTCGATCCGCAGTTCAACGGGCATACGGAACGTGTCCAGGTCTTCGGTGATTTTGCCTACTATGCGGAAGCCCTTCTGCGTCCGGAACACGGTGTACTCCAGCTTGAAATCGGGCGAGCCGTTGGATTCCAGCCATTGCAGAAAAAAGTAGCGGAAGTCGCTTCCAGCCACCTGCTTCG
Organism: uncultured Acidobacteriaceae bacterium; assembly: GCA_963771305.1. GTDB lineage: Bacteria > Acidobacteriota > Terriglobia > Bryobacterales > Bryobacteraceae > CAJCIT01. Next base: position 171,821 of record CAVYTS010000037.1, on the reverse strand, counting down.
AACACTTTTCGCAGGTCTTCGGTATTCGCCGATTTCCAGCTGTACTTGTCCATGAAGGTCTGCAGTGATTTCTTGAACATGGCGTCGCCGACCACACCGCGCAACATGTTGAGCACGGACGCTCCCCGGGCAGCCGTCAATGCCCAGTACTCCGGCGAGTAATCGTCCAGCCGGGCGGCCTGCAGTACCGGCGGATCCGTGATGGTCAGTGCTTCGACATAGGTGTTCCGTATATCGTTCTCAGCAGCGCCCGGGCCACCCAGATGTTCCAGATAAAGCAGTTCAGAGTAGCGCGCACCACCGTTCACAAACCACATGTGATTTCGACTGGTGGGCGAGACCAGGATGCCCCACCACTGGCGCGAAAGCGCGTTGCTCAGCGCGCGGACGTTCACCTGTTTCCCAATTGCCGAGGGGGCTAGGAACACGATACCGGGCGCAACATAACCGCTCACCGATCCGGCTTCGGTCTCAACCAGCGTGAGATCGGCTTGAGGCGCCAGGCCGTAGATCGACGTGAAGAACGCCATCATCTTGCCGGTCTCCTCGCCGTAAGCTCGCGCTTCGGCGACGTGCTCACCGCGGAAGTATACGCGGGCATTGACGCCCTCCGATGAAACCTTGACCGGCTCGTCTTTCACCAGAGCGATGCTGCCTGGGAAACTATTCTGCTTGTAGTTGAAGGAGTGAATGGTGCGGTCGCCGCTCTTGTCCAGCTTCTCGTCGCCGCTCGCGATGACCTTGTACTCGGATGGAGCCGCAATGCGCATGTCGGCCGAGTACCGGTCCACGGTATATGTGCCGACCGGGAACCACCGGGCCGGATAGAGCAGATATCCGTTGTCGGGATGCAGGGCGGCAAACTTAATCCCGGGAACCGGACCGTCTTCGTTACCAGTGAAGCGGCCATCGTACGTGAACGCCACGGTCACTGGTTGATTCTTAGCCAGTGTCGTCGGCATCATGAGCCGGACTGTGCCTTCTTCCTTATCCCGGTTGGTTGGGATGGTCTGCCCTTGGCTGTCGACTACCTTTGAGACGTTGAGAGCGGTGTTCAACTCAAAGACAACCGCACTGGTCGCGTCCAAGGGTAGGAACGTTACCTTCGCGGTAGCTGTCAACGATTGAGTACGAGGATTGATGTCCGCATCGATGGAATAGTGCTGCACCTGGATCCGCGGCCGCTTCTCCTGGCCCCACAAGCATGTGGCCAAGCCAAGGAAAACCGCCATCCACTGAAAACTACGCCCCATGCCCCGATTGTCTCCTGTTCGTCTGCTGGTTCTTCAATTGATCCCACTTCTTCAGTAGTAACGCGGCGGCTTTATCCAGCGGATCGCCTTGAGCGGTCAGCGCTTGACGTACTGCGGCGAGGTCTTCGCGCATGCCCTGCACGCGCGCCGGATGGTCTAAGATCTCGGTTGCCGCCGTAGCCAAATTCCCGGCCGTCATTTCATTTTGGATCAGTTCGGGTACAACCTTCCGATCCGCGATAAGGTTCACCATCGATAGATAAGGAACTTTGACGAGCCGTCTGCCTGCCCACCAGCTTAAAGGTGTCACCTTATAGAAGGTAACCATCGGGGTACCAAGCACGGCCGCCTCCACGGTCACCGTTCCGCTGGCGGCAAAGGCCAGGTCGGCATAGGCAAGGGAATCCCAGGTTTCGCCTTCAATTACTTTGATGGAGAGCGAAGAAAAGCGTTCCCGAAAGTTTTCAAACGACGGTGCCGAAGCAAAGCTCTTCGGCGTAGCCAGCACGACTTGTATGGCGAATTTCCGGCGAAGCAACTCGATGGCGCCCAGCAGGTCCGGTAAGTGGCGAATCGCCTCGCCGACCCGGCTCCCTGGGCAGCAACACAATGGTCCGAACGCCGGGGTCAAGACCGTGTCGGGCGAAGAAATCCGGCTTAGTCGACGAAGGCCGCACTCGCGCCGCCAGCGGATGCCCGATATAGTCCGCGTCGATTCCACGCTCACGGAACCAACGTTCCTCGAAAGGAAACAGGCAAAACAATTTGTCGACACGCTGTCGAATCGTCTTCACTCGGCCCTGCCGCCACGCCCACACCTGCGGCGCGACCAGGTAAAAAACGGCAACGCCCATCGACTTCAGATGCCGCGCCAACCTCAAGTGAAAGTCCGGGCTGTCCACGAGAATCGCAAAGTCGGGACGATCTCGGCGAACGTGCCGCAGAAGATGTCGATACTGTCCGTAGATTCGTGGGAGATGCGAAACTACCTCCGCCAAACCGACCACCGCCAAGCTGGCCGAATCGACCACCACTTCCACGCCAGCCTCCTTCAGTCGCGGCCCCGCGCATCCGTAGAAGTGCGCCTTGGGGAAGTGCGGCTGCAGCGCGCGGACGAGCTGCGCGGCGTACATATCGCCGGAGGCTTCTCCCGCGGAGATGAGGATTCGCACGACGGTTCTTATGGTAGCAACCGATCGAAGCTAGTCCGACGCCCGCTGCGCACGCCAGAAACTGCGCTCTCATCAAGCACTTGCAAAGCGGAAAAGATCGAACCGGAGCCGGCTGCGGCGCGCGTACTGTCGCAACCTCTCTGCTAGAATCGAGGCGAAACGTAGATGTCCAGCCCACGAGAGCCGCTTGCCGTCAATCCGGCTCAGTCCAATCTCTCCCGAGTCAGTGTTGGTCAGTTCGCCGAGCGTTTCCGCGGCGAAGTGATTCCGCTGAGCAACACCTTCAGCTATTTCTGCGCCTCGGTGCCGATGAGCGAAGAAGTGTTGAAGGAGTACCTGGAAGAACCTGTTGCTGCCTTGCCCCCGGCTATCGCAGGAATGCTCCCGCGTATCTCGATTCTATTGGTTCCTTATCTGGAGCGTTCTGGCGTGAAAGCCGGTGCCCGCAAGAAGAAGGCCGCCCAGGTCGGGCTCGAGAAGCTAGCGGACTTTGTCGTGGAGGAGCGCCCAGCCGACGGGCAGCAATCCTGGGCATCGCAAGTCACCTTCGAAAGTGAGACCGTCCTGGTCTTTGCTCTCAAGGAGCAGGATGTCGCCGAATACCATTATCGCTTCTATCGCTACCTTTCTGCGCTGGTCGCCGACAAGTGGCCGCCACTGGCGCGGGACATGTACGTCTCATTGCTGCGTGAAGAGTTGGGAACGCTCGTGCACGGCGAAGTTGACGATGAGAGCTGGCAGGCCAAACAGACCCTGTTGCGCCGCCAGAGCAGTGTCCGCAAGGAAACGCAGGTCTTTCGCGATTACGCCCGGCAATCGTTCATCGACACGCTGACGCTCTATTTGCACGGCATTTGCTGCGACATAGATGTGGAAACCGGGCCTCGCCAACTGCCCAGCCGCTATTTGCGCAGGCGCCTGACCTTGCTAAAGACGTTGTTCCCCGCGCCGGCCGGATATTCCGTGTTCCCAGAAGACGAGCAGGAAAGCACCTCTCCGGTTCGCACTTGAGATTTGTACTACTAGACGTTGGTTTCTTTGCATGCTGCGACGATTTCATGCGGCGAGAGTCGTAAGTTGCTGAGTGGTAGCGCGTTGAGCGGAGAGCACGGCATTGATCAAAAGTCGGCCGTGAGGCGTGACGTGATAGCGGTGAGTATGAGGCAGCTTTTGAATGATGCCGTGAGTGCGGAGCAAGCGAAGTGTGCGGCTGACGGCGGCAGAATGGCGGCGAGCCTGTGGTTTGGATGCCGGGGTTCCGAAGAGTAGGGTCTGCAGATCGGGATTGCGGAATCCGTTGATGGTGAATTCGCCGCGACCGACGGCCGTGAGCAGAGCCAGATCGCCGCACTCGAATGGATGGAGTGCCCGGGCCGGTCGGCCGTGCCAGCGCACACGTTTCCCCAGAGGCCCGGTCAGCTCGCCAAGTGTGGTGGTATCGTCCACGCGGGCCAGAGCGGTGCAGTAGCGATCGAGCGCCTTCTGGGAGACTTCGGCGCGTCGATGTAAGTCGGCCACTCCAGCACGCAGGGGCCGCCACTGCATCGGCCCTTCCGGCTCACCGGTTTTATGCCGGAAGACGCGGAACTGCTCGGGCGCATTCAGAGTGAGTTCCGGGCGCAGCACGGCTCCGGCATCGGAATAGGCTTTGTCGTAGAGCTTGATGGAGTTCTTCCCGAGCCGGTGCTTGATCCGGACGCCTTCGCTGCGCACTTTCAGATCGCTGACTACTTCATGCCTGTTTGGACCGGAGGTTTTGCCTGTTTCACTGACCTTCTTATCCATGAAACGCATCACGTCGGGGCTGGAGAAACTGATCATTCCCAGATGGATCAGCTGCGGATAGAGCCGCCGGAGTTGCTGCGGATCGCGAAAGACAATATCCATGGCCCATTCACTCTGAAAACTGGTCCAGTAATACCACATCGGGTAGTGGGCGCAGAACTGGGCCAGCAGGGGGTGAGCGCGCGACGCACAGGCATCCAGGGAACCGGTCCAGTCGGTTTTCAGTTGTTCGTCCATCCGCGCCTGTGCGCGGGGAAAGTCCTCAATCCAGGGGAAGCAATTATCGTGACGCCGATAGCGCAGTCCCGCCTGTTCCATCTGTTGAGCAAGCCAGGCACGCCCGTTCATGTAAACATACAGCGCGAAAGGGAACCAGGTCTGGAGGCGTGCGCTCATGAACCCGAACACGGCGTCAATCCAGTAGTGGTAAACAAACAGACACAGCCGAATGCCGCGGACTAGGTGAAGCTTTTGTGTCTCCCGGTTGCCGGCTACTCGCCAGGTCAGGCCGGGCTCGACGGCAGTCAAAGCGCAAATCGGCCCGCTCGTGATGCCGTTTTCCCGCGCGATAGATCGGGCCAGTTCCTCTTTGCTCAGTTTGCCGTTGTTCAAGTAACGAACCGGACAGCCGGCCGCTTCCACCGATGCCAGCGAAGCCTCTTTGACACGCTGACTGACTTGTGCGACGTGTGCCGCGTAATCCTTCCACGCAACCCCACTCGCCCACAGATAGCCCTTCATGCCTGTCTCGTGGTTTAAACCGAACTTCTTTTGTGGAGTTTGCGGTAATCAACAGCAATGATTGAAGCTACGCAATCTTGCGGTGTCGCCTACTGGGTACAGCTACAAAGACGCGGAGACCTGGAGTAATTGGAAAGCGCGCAGTTGGACGGGTGTTGTATTGGCTAACAGGCGGAGGTTTTGAGCGCCGACGCGAACCTCGTTGAGCGTCAGGGTGGCAAGATCTTTCAACAGAGTTTGAAAGCTGTGCACGGGTAAGTGATCAGCGGTGATCTTGGTGGCATCCTTGCGCTTGGCTTTGTCCGATCGCTGGGCAGGACTGACGATGCTGCTGCGCGCGGCGTCTGCCGCCTGCGCCTCGTCGTCGTCGAAGAGCAAAGGAGACAACTCTCGTCGCATGTGCCACTCAACGTAGTAGGCCAGCATGCACAAAAAAACATGCGCCCGCACTCGATCGGCCAGGTAATGATAAATGGGGCGGACCTTCAAATCCACGCTCTTCAGACTGCGGAAAGCGCGCTCGACGTCGGAAAGCCCCTTATAGTGACCGACGACCTTCTGGCTGCTGAGTGCCTCGGCCGGAACGTTGGTGCGGATGACGTAAATGCCATCCAGGGCCGCTTCCCGTTCAATGTTGTCCGGCTTGCGCTCGAAACGAAAACCGTCATCCTCAATGAACAGCTTGAAGTGTTTGCCCATCTTGTAGCGGCCTAGAATGCGGCCCACGGCCAGGCCGATCTCTCTGCGGCCGCGCAATGGTTTTTTCTTTCGCTGAGTAGATTTCACAATTTTGTTGAGCTGCTTTTCAGTGGCCTCCAGTAGTTCATTACGCTTACGAGTTCGCTCTTCAGCGAGCAGCGGGTTGAGGCAGGCAATTAAGCGTTCACCTGGGAAGGATGGATGCTGGATTTCCGCCATGTCCTGTTGATCGAAGAACGACAACTGCAGTGCGCCTCCCGTTATCAGTTTCTGAATCTGGACCGACTTGAGGGCCGAGATCCATTGCAGACCTGCATGCGGGTTAAGGTCTTCGCGGATGCGTGCCGAAGTCAGCATCCCGCGGTCGCCGACCAGGATCACTTTCTTCAGGCCAAAACGGAGCCGCAGTTTGTCGACTTGCGAGGCGACGGTCTTGGGATCGCCTGTATTGCCCTCGAAGACTTCCACTGCGATGGGGCGACCTTCCGAGGCAGTCAGCAGTCCGAAGGTGATCTGCAGATTACCACGGCGCTCATCGCGCGAATGGCCAAAGCGGGCCAGCGGGCAGTGACGGCCTTCGAAATAGGTGGAACTGAGGTCATAGAGGACCAGAGAACCGTCTGACAAGTGGCGCTTGGCGAGAGCATTTTCGATGCTGGATTGGCGGGTAAGCAGCCAATCCAGGGCATTGTAGAGTTGGGCCTCCTGAATGTCGTGACCCAGTCCGAGGAGGGAGCCAAGCGAAGAGGTGGCCGTTTCTTGTCGGAGACCGCGACAGGTGGCGAGTTTGGAGGATGGGGCAAGGATCCGAGCCACGATCAAGGCCACCACCAAATCACGTTCGGGGCAACGGGAGCGAGACAAGATGGGCTCAAGACCGAGCCGGCGAAGGGAGCCGAGGACAGCGGCAACATGACCATGAGGCAAGGAGCGCTGAATCTGGAATGCTTCCGACAAAGGAACCAGAGATTCGCCTTTCAGGACACGTCGAAGAGAATCGAGCTGGGATGCAGGCCAGTGGGAGAGATTGGCGAGAGTGGTTTTGACAACCTTGCCGTCCAGCCGCTGGGCTTGACGGAGGAGAATAGCGGGAGGAGAGTTGCGGTTGGGGACAGTCTCCACGTACATGGGAACATGATATCACAAATAACCTGACAATACAAATTAAATATAGTAATATACATGGGTACAAAACTAGAGTTGTAACGATGCTCTACTTTGGCGAAACTGCTGATGGTTCAAAGACTTAAACGCATAGGGAGCCCAAACCGGCGCAAGAAGTTCGGTTTAAAGCAAGGTTTCCACGGAATACCAACCGGTCAAATCCGGTGAGGACTCCGCTGAGTTGACTGTTGTAGCGGGCGATAAACTCGTTCATGTGGCGTTTCCTTTCTCGGGTTGATGTCGTTCCTAGATAAACAACATCGTACGGGAAAAGTGAAACGCCATTCTTCCTGATTCGGTTGCGGCTTTGCTGCTCTGCGGGGCAGGATGGAATCCTGCAGGCCGGTTGTTAAACGGCCTCACTCGTAGGTGTTTCCCCGTTGCTCGCTGGCAATTCGCTGCTGCCTTTACAAAGCACCGTCAGAATCCGCACTGCTCCGGTCTTCCCGGTCTGCCCCACTTCGCCGATTGGACCCACACAGCTGGGGCATCCTGCGTCGCACGGACATGCTACCGCGAGATCCAGCGATTGCTTCAGTAGGCGCGCCTGATGAGCATACAGCGGCTGGCTCTGCCCGATGCCGCCAGGATAGTTGTCATACAGAAACAGATCCGGTTCATACGTTCGTGGGCTGGGCGAAACGACACCTTGAGAGATATCCTCAGTGATCGCGACGCCCAGATCGCGGACGTCGCACATCAGCAACAACGCGCCGGTGGTTTGGATCAGGTTTCCAATAGCAACCAGTGCGCCTTGTATATCCACCGGTGACAAATCGCTAAAGCGCGCCAGAAAGTCGCTCGGAAAATGCAGCCAGAAAGCCGTGGTGTGCATTTCCTGTTCCGGTAACTGCAAGTGTCCGGCACCCACGTTTTCGAGTGTGTAGAACTTGATCTTCTTGAACCCGACCACCTGGCGTTTTACGCGCACCTCACCATGTGCGGCACGAACCTCGCTGCCGGCCGCAGCCGCATCCGATTCGAAAGTCGCAAGCTCTTTCACTTGCGTGTATACGTTCGCATCGGTGAAGTAGTCGCTGTCGACGCGGCGCACAAACGCTTTGCGGCCGTCGTAATCGAACTTCTCGACTTGGTACTGCCGGGAGTCGTGCAAGTAGATTGCTTTTTCGTGGAGCGTGGTCAGCGCGGCAGGAAATTCCACTTCGCCAATGATTTTGTGATCACCAGTAATGTCGACCACGACGAAGTTATCGCTGGTGACGGCGCGCAAACTCACGGCGTCCGCCGGGTAGCTGTCATTCACCCAGTGCCAGGTGTCTCCAGAATGGTGAAGCAACCGCAGATCGTTCGCCAGGAACTCGCAGAGCTGCCTGGTCGGGTGAGGGCCGAACATCTCACCATCCTGAATCGGTAACTCAAAGGCCGCGCACTTCAGATGGCTCAAGAGGATCTCGAGGTTACTCGCATTGATGTGTGCCTCTTCCGGAGCGCGGCCGAAGAAATATTCAGGATGCTCAATGATGTACTGGTCCAATGGTGCGCTCGACGCTACCAGAACCGCCAGCGAAGAAGCCTGACGACGCCCGGCGCGGCCCGCCCGTTGCCAGGTTGACGCGATAGATCCCGGATACCCGGCCATGACGACTGCATCAAGCGATCCGATATCCATACCTAATTCCAGCGCGTTCGTGGCCACGACGGCTCGGATCGTCCCCTCTCGCAGGCTGCGTTCGATCTCCCGGCGTTCCTTCGGAAGATACCCGCCGCGGTACCCCCGAATCGACTCATGGGAAAACGGCAACTCCGAGCATGCGTCTTTGAGATACGTCACCAGAACTTCGGTAGCGAGGCGATTGTTGGTGAAAACCAGTGTCTGTTGGCGTTGCCGGATGAATTCGAGTGCCAGTCGCCGCGTCTCGTGCAAATAGCTGCGCCGGATGCCGAGTTGGCGATTCACCACCGGCGGGTTGTAGAAGACGAAGTATTTCTCGCCGCTCGGTGCGCCATTGTTGTCGACCAGTTCAAATGTTCGTCCGGTGATGTCTTCGGCCAGCTGCTTGGGATTCGAGATGGTGGCTGACGAACAAATGAAGGTTGGATCGGAGCCATAGAAGTTACAGATCCGCCGCAGACGGTGGATGATGTTCGCGAGATGGCTGCCGTACACGCCCCGGTAAAAATGAAGCTCATCGATCACGAAGTAGCGCAGGTTTTCAAAACACTTCGCCCATTTTGTGTGGTGAGGCAGGATGCCGGTATGCAGCATGTCTGGATTAGTGAGGACGATATTCGCTTTTTCCCGAATGGCCCGGCGGGCGTCTTGCGGCGTGTCTCCGTCATAGGTGTGGCAAGTAACGCCGCCCGGTAGCTGGGTCACCAGCGAATCCAGCTCATGGCGCTGATCCTCAGCCAGTGCTTTGGTTGGGAACAGGTAGAAGGCCCGGGCGGTCGGGTCGGTTAGCAGCGTCTGCAGGACCGGCAGGTTATAGCAAAGGGTCTTGCCGCTGGCGGTCGGCGTCACCACCACCACGTTGCGGCCCGCCATGGCGTGTTCCACAGCCTCAGCCTGGTGCGTATAGAGTTGCTGGACAAACTTTGAAGCGAGTGCGGCTTGGAGCCGTGCATCGAGTGCTTCGGGCATCGGCAGGTACCGGGCTTCGCGCGCCGGCTCGCGGCGAATTGCCCGGATGGGCGAGCCGTCCTGCTTCATCCATTCCTGAAGCTTCGCTACCGCCGTTTCAATCGCTCCAGCCGGCTGCAGAGCCGTATTCGCCAAGTCACCAAGGTCGAGCGTGAGATTCATAATTCGCCTTTTCTTTGCTACAGTACAGGAAACCGTCATCACAAACAACCGACAAAACGTCGCCACTGTTCCATGTTGTTCCAAGCTAAATTTATGTGTTCCAACTGTGATGCAGGCGTTCGGCCTTTCCCCTTAGCGGCCTGGAGAGATGTTGACCTAGTAGTAAGACAATTCGGCTGACACGAAAATGAGCAACTGGTATTGAAAACAGTGCACTTTGGGCGCTTTCGCGGGTACTATGGAAGAACCAGCCTCTCCATGAAGGGTGGCGGGTGGAGGATTCGAAGTGAGACTAAATCCGCTGTTTTTATTGTTGGTAGGTGCGCTAGCTGCCACTCCAACCTTCGCGAGTCCGAGGGTCATAGGCGTCGCAACCGCAATCGGAAGCTTCAGCGTCAACAATAGTTCGGTGAGCGGGACAGCCAACCTCGCGGACGGCGCTCTGCTTACGACCACTTCCAGCACTGGTCAAGTGACCCTGAAGGGTGGCTCCAACGTGGTACTGGGAACCAACTCGGCGGCCAACTTCTACGACGGTAGGGTTGTCATGGTTCATGGGATGGCGCGATTTGACAACATGAAGCCCGGCTTCAAGGTTGCAGCTTCTTCGCTGCGCGTCGAGAACGATCAGGTTGGCGGCCAAGGGGCCGTTCGCTTGAACGGCGACAAAATCGAAGTAGCCTCCGTCCTAGGTAACATGAACGTGTACAACACACAGGGAACGCTTTTGGCGCGGGTGCCTGCCGGATCGGTCTTTGCAGTTGACGATAACGATTCCGGCGCTTCCTCCGGTCAAGGCCAGACCGTGCCTTCCGGTGCCACTGCGGGCGCTGCCGCGCCAATCATGTCCAACGGCGCTGCCTTATGGATCGCGGGTGGCTTAGCTGCCCTCGGTCTCGGCTTAGGTATCGGCCTCAGCCAGAACAACGGTTCGAGCAAACCCTCCAGCCCGTAGAGAACTGCTCCGCATCTCCTTGAGGCCCTCCAATCAGCTTGGTTCGGAGGGCTTTTTTATTGCGTGATGCTGCTCTGAGGAGTTACCTGGATCAGTTTTTTTGCGGTCTCTAAGCCACCCTGTCGTTGTATCCCTGGTATGAAGAGTTCATTTAGAAACTCTCGATCCGAGCCGTGGAATGCCTCAGGCATACCACGCAACTTCACCGGAACAGGTGAAACGGCAGCCGCAAACAAGCACCATAGCGTAGCGCGATCAATCCCAATCAGTTCGATTGGACGGTTGGCGGGCTGGCCGTCTTGCCCTGCCTGCTGGTTGAGAAACGCCAGCGCAGTCACAATATCCTGCACCCGGTTTGCGTCGTCCGACTGATTAAAACCCAGGAAATGCGTGGCGGACCGGTCACGGGGTGCGACGGCGTCCCCGGTTTGAAAGGCACTGATCAGCAACGCGGCGTGTCCTTCCGCCTGGAGCTTCGCAACGACGCTCGATGTTACCCCAGACTTAATTCCATTTGGATCGACAACCAGCACGGGTGTGCCGGTACCTGGCAAGAGTCTCGCTGGAATGCGGTCTCCGGCGCCGGCACGGCCTAACACCAGAGTGCCCCCGGCCTGCTCCTCATGCAAGATCTCGGAGGGCCAAGTAACGCCAATCGATTGCTGAAAGCGAGTGCGCAGCGACGAGATATCCGACGGCTCAACCTGAGCCCGCGCCACCGCCTGCCACTCCGCAAACAAACCGTCGTAGCTGAGTGTGCCCGCGGTCGGCGGCCGGTTCATCAGGGCAAGCATGTCCTGTAGCTTTTCGACCTGCGCCCCCTGTTCCACGTATTCGCTGTATTTCGGATCCTGCAGCAGGTGTTTTGCAAAGAAACGATACACGGCCTCGCGCGCTTTGCGGTTGTAATTGTGCGGCGCGTCCTGGTGAAAGTTCTCCACATTGGCGGCCTTGTCGTAGAGCGCGTACACCTGCCGAATCGCCGGAAACTCTTCCTCAGGCACGTGACTCGTCCAATCACCGGTTGAGGAAACCAGCAGCATCGGCTTCGGCGCCATGAGTGCCGCGATCTCAAGATTCGATGTGCCCAACCGCAATCCCGGCGCATTCTCGCACCGCGCGCCGCCCTGCATGTACGCCGAGACCATATTGACTGGAGCCGAAACTTGGATGCGGTCGTCAACCGCTGCCAGGAGAAAGGTCTGAGTCCCTCCGCCGGACGCTCCCGTTACACCAATGCGAGTCGAATCGATGTCGTCGAGTGACAGCAGGAAATCGAGCGCTCGCGTGGAATTCCAGAGCTGCAGTCCCAATGGGCTGAAACTCCACAGGTCTTCGCGCGGCCCACCAAACTCGTGCGTCGTTTGCAACGTGTCGTTATAACCAACCATGTCGATCGCGAAAGCCACGTAGCCCTGCTTGGCGAAGTTGACACCCTCCGCGGGGGTGGAATTAAGCGGCTGATTCTCCAGCCGTCCATAGTCCCAGTGCCCGTGCATAATCAGCACGCCGGGATGCTTCCCGGGTTTCGTTGGACGATACAGATTCCCACCAAGGTAGTAGTGCGGCATCGTCTCCAGCAAGACCTTTTCTATGCTGTAGCCGTCGCGTTCCAGCCGCCCGAAAACCTCGGGATGCAACGGCGTCTTCGGCGGCATCGGCGAGAGACCAGCAGCCGAAAGGATCTGTTGGCGTAAGACAGTTCGCCGCGCCTGCCAGGCTTCCAAGCTCTTATAAGTGGGCAAAACAAAATGGGTGTCGGTGTTCGGCGTGGCTGTGTTGCGGGAGTCAGTCACGGGGATTTGCCCGAAAGCCGCCGTTGCTACGCAAAAAGCAACGATCTTCAAGCCGAGACGAACAAGTAGGGAGCGCATCGCAGATTTGTCCTGCGAGTATATCGCCTTCCTTAGAAAACGCCAGTGGCTGCAAGGGCCTGTCAAGCAAATGAAAGGCGTCAGCTCCTGTCCGGAGTCTTACAAAGGGCTCTCCATTTTCAGGCTAGGAACGTTTGTCGAGCGAGTTGCATCCAATGTTCGTAGGCTATTGAAAAAAGACAGCGAGACAGCCAGTGCCCGATTTTCGCCATCCGGGAAACCCCCAAGCCGTTACCTAGTCGAATTCTTGACAGCCCCGGGCGACCAATCGATACTGGGGAAAGCTGCAAATGACTTTCAAGAGGAAGCGCCAGACGGCGGCAGATTCCGGCGCTACTCAGCGGACTCTGGCTGACTTGAAGATGGGTGAACCGGGGGTATTGGATCGTCTGGATCTTCCGGAAGATCTGGCTCGCCGGCTGATGGAGTTGGGTTTTCTCCCTGGTCATGAGGTAATTCCCGCCCGTCGGGCTCCGGGGGGTGGTCCGCGGGTGTTTCGGGTGGACGGGTCGGAAGTGGCTCTCCGGCACGACACGGCAGCCAAGCTGTTCCTGCGGTATGAGCCCGATTCGGAAGTGTAGACGGAATGAGTAGTTGCCATGGAGACGGACCCTCGGTCAGTCTTCTGCCTAATCCGAGTATTCCAATCCCCAAGCCTATCCCGGCATCGGGCGGGGAGAGGGCCATTACGGTTGCGATTGTCGGGCCGCCGAATTCAGGTAAGTCTACCCTTTTCAATCGATTGACCGGCCTGCGCCAAAAAGTGGCGAACTTCCCCGGGGTAACTGTGGAGCACCGGAATGGCCGAGCCAAGCTAAGAGATCACCACGAGGTGATACTGGTTGACCTGCCCGGCGTCTACAGCCTGCACGCGCGCTCCGAAGACGAACGAGTGACGCGCGACGTGCTGAAGGGCGAGTTCTCGAATGTCGCCAAGCCCGACGCGGTGATTCTGATTCTCGATGCCACCAACTTGGGCCGGCATCTCGTGCTGGCAGCGCCGATCATCAGCCTGGGTCTTCCCACGCTGATTCTGTTGAACATGGCGGACGATCTGGAACTGCGCGGCGGCAGCGTGGACGTAGCGTCACTGGCGCTCGACTTGGGTGCTCCGGTGGCGTTGATCAGCGCTACCAAGGGTACCGGAATCGACCGGATTCAACAATTCCTTATTGGCACGGCTATTAACCTGACCGCGCCGAAACCTCCGCGAATCGAACTTCCGGTCCTGCAGGACGTACCGAAGTGTCGGCAGTGGGCAACCAAGCTGGGAACCTCGGCCTCCTACCGGGCTCCGGCGCCTCCCCTGTGGACGCGACGGCTGGATGCCGTGTTCCTACACCCTGTGGCTGGACCAATCGTGTTTCTTGGCGGTGGTGGTGGCGGTGTTCCAGAGCATCTTTTCGTGGGCTCAGCCCATGATGGATGGCCTGAAGAATGCGGAGCTTGTCTCCGGCCAGTGGATTTCGTCGCAGTTGCCGGACAACCTGTTTCGTTCGCTGTTAATCGACGGCATCTGGAGCGGTGTGGGGTCGGTGGTGGTGTTTCTGCCGCAGATCCTGCTGCTGTTCCTGTTCATCGGGATACTGGAAGATTCCGGTTACCTGGCCCGGGCAGCGTTGATCGCGGACCGGACGATGGCCAAGTTTGGGCTGCAGGGAAAATCGTTTATCCCCCTGCTATCGGCCTATGCCTGCGCAGTTCCGGCCGTAATGTCGACTCGAGTAATCGAGAACAAGCGCGACCGCATCGCCACGATGCTGATTGCGCCACTGATGACCTGCTCGGCCCGGCTGCCGATCTATACGCTGATCATCGCTGCGTTTATACCGAACCTTCCCATCCTGCACGGCGTGTTGTCGCTGCCGGTTGCTACCATGCTGGGTTTGTACGTGCTCGGTTTTGTGGCGGCGGTTGGGACAGCGCGGCTCCTGAAATCGACCGTGTTGAAGAGCCGCAGTTCAGCTCTGGTGCTGGAGATGCCGCCTTATCGCTTGCCCACGCTGCGTTCGCTCAGTCTGCGACTCGTGGACCGCGGCAAGGTGTTTCTGAGACGGGCGGGTACGGTGATTCTGCTGGTGGCCATCGTGCTCTGGGCGTTGGCAAAGCTTCCGCTCAAGGATGGCAAGGCGCCGCCGCTGGAACACAGCTATGCTGGCATGGTGGGTAAAGCGGTAGAACCGGCCATCAAGCCGCTTGGATTTAATTGGAAGATTGGCATTGGACTGATAACATCGCTGGCCGCGCGTGAAGTGATTGTGGGCACGCTGGGCACCATTTACGGCATCGAGGGCAAGGAACAGACAGAAGGACTGCAGAAAGCGGTCCGGCATGACTTGACTCCAGCCGGAGCGGTGGCGCTGCTGGTGTTCTTCGCATTTGCGATGCAATGCTTCTCGACCATTGCGGTGATTAAGCGCGAAACAGGCGGATGGAAATGGCCCATCCTTCAGTTCTCGTATATGTTGGCCCTGGCGTACGTTGGAGCGCTGGTGGCCTTCCGGGTGACTTCGCATTTCTGGCAGTAGCGGGCAACTGCTAGCCGGTGTGAACTCTAGGCCGCGTTCGCGGTGGCCCCCCCGGCGATGCGGCTGATATTCTGAATCAACCAAACTACAAGAAACTTCAGTGAACGAAATGCATAACGTCGTCATTTTAGGGTCTGGCTGTGCCGGCAACACCGCAGCCATTTACGCGGGCCGCGCGAATCTGAAGCCACTGGTCATCGAGGGCCACGAGCCGGGTGGCCAGCTTTCTATCACGACCGAGGTCGAGAACTTTCCGGGCTTCGTCGAAGGCATCCTGGGGCCGCAGTTGATCGAGAACATGAAGCATCAGGCGATCCGGTTTGGGGCAGAGTATCAGGCCGGGCGTGTCCTGCATGCGGACCTCTCCGGCCGTCCGTTCAAGTTGGACATCGAGGACGGACGCCAGATCGAGACGCGAACCTTGATCGTAGCCACCGGGGCGTCGGCGCGATGGATCAATCTGCCGAACGAGCAGAAACTGATCGGCCACGGCGTAAGCTCGTGCGCTACCTGCGACGGCTTTTTCTACCGCGGCAAACTGATCATGGTGGTGGGTGGGGGCGACTCCGCGATGGAAGAGGCTAACTTCCTAACCCGCTTCGGACGCGAAGTTGCGATCATCCATCGCAGGGATCACTTCCGCGCATCGAAGATTATGTTGGACCGGGCTCGCAACAACCCGAAGATTACGTTCATTACCGACTCGGTGGTGGAAGATGTCTACGATGTCGAAAAGGGCCACGTGACGGGAGTGAAGATACGGAATGTGGTAACGGGCGAGACGTATGAGCGCGATGTGGACGGGCTCTTTGTGGCGATCGGGCATATTCCCAACACAAAACCATTCGCCGGCAAATTAGACCTCGATCCCGAGGGCTACATCATTTCTAACGGTGGCGCTCGAACCAACGTTAAGGGCGTGTTCCATGCCGGCGACGTGCAGGATCGCACGTATCGTCAGGCCATTACGGCGGCTGGCGCAGGCTGCATGGCGGCGCTCGAAGCAGAGCGACTGCTCGAAGAAGAAGGGCACTGAGCCGCGCACCGGAACGGCGGCGCAACCGCGCCGAGCGTGGATTATCCTCAAAGTAAGCCATGGGATCAAAACCCACGCCCCTTGCTCCCCGCCGATCGATCACACCGCTCATTGTCGGGGCGCTGGTGATTGTTGCTCTGATCGCGGGAGGCATCTATTTGAGCCGTCCGGTTCCTGAGCCCGGTGGGAATGTGGAGGTTTCGCCGGAAGCCAAGGCTTACGTCCCGAACCTGCAACTAAGCGATGTCAACATGAAGGCCACCGAGAACTTCATGCAGCAGCAGGTGGTGGAGATCACAGGGAAGATCACTAATAATGGCGCCCGCCCACTTGCAGCGGTAGAGCTGTTCTGTCTGTTTCGTGCGGTAGATGGGCACGAGCTTTATCGCGAGAAGGTGCCCATTGTCCGGGCCGGAACAGCGCCGCTGGGTCCCGGCCAGACTCGCGTGTTCCGGCTGCCGTTCGACAGCCTGCCTGAGGGCTGGAATCAAGCGATGCCGGCGATGTTTATCGCCCGAATCGTTTTTGCGCAGTAGCGGCGCGAGCAGGAGTTTCCCCGAGGAGATATGAAGGTTCTCGTAGTTGACGACGATCTCGAACAGCTCTCCATTCGCACAATGCTGCTAGAGAAGAGCGGGTTTGAGGTGGTGAAGGCCTCGGATGCTAAACTCGCGCGCGAACTGGCAGCTGAGCATCGGCCTAATTGCGTTCTGATGGACTTGAATCTTCCTACCTACGCGGACGGGCTGACGTTGATCCACGATCTAAAAGCCATGGATGGTAATATGCGCCTATTGATATTGACCGGTTCTGATCCACGGAGATTCCGTCAACATCCCGAGGCCAAGATGGTGGACGGTGTGTTTGGTAAGCCGGCATCGATCGCGGCCCTCATGCGAAAGCTTAAGGCTTATGCTTAATGGCTGGTGCCGGAGCTTTCCGATCTCTCGAAGAAGTTGACAGCTGAAGGCAGACTGACCATCCATGTAAAGGTGATACCCCGCGCCTCAAAGAGCGAATTGGTGGGCATCCTGGAAGACGGCTCGCTCAAGGTTAAGCTAGCGGCTGTTCCCGAAAAGGGAAAAGCGAACGAAGAACTCCGGCAAGTTCTTGCGAGGGCGTTCGGTGTATCGCGAAACCACGTTGAAATCATCGCTGGCGAGACATCGCCGCGCAAGCTCGTGAGAGTGACTCATGGTCGATGACGTTCGTTCGATGTCCGGATCGCAGGCGCTGTTCATGGTGACGCTGTTGCTCTCCATCTCGTCGGGCGCCCTACATTGTGCGGTGCCGGATAAAGTAGACCCACGGGAGCAAATCAAGGTGGATTGCGCCGGCCTTCATTTTCCCGACTGGCAGCAGAGGCAGAAGAGCTTCAACGCGCTGGTGGATTTGGGAATGGGCGGAAAAACGTCAATAACCGCGCCCAGGGACGGCACACGAACGCTGGTCGATCGCTATCCGGAACTGCGCGATCTGATCAGTACTTCGCTGATCGCTCTGTTACAGATGGAGGACAACCTGGTCGCCGCGAACACACCGTTGACACCGGACCATCGGAACTTTTATTCGGACGTGGTGATGGCGGTCTCGATTCTGCAAGATCCTCGATCCGCTCAAGCGTTGCTGGGGGCGGTTGACACGGGTAACATGGCAGTGGCTGCCGCGGCCGGCCTTGGTAACGCCACGTTGACGCCGGCACTGGCGATGCTCAAGGCGGCGACAAATCGTGACGACAAGCTGGACATGATGGTGGTGCTGATGCAGATGGCCCAACCGCACAACTTCGACAAGCTGCAGGGCGTGGACGCGAAGAAACAATTGAAGCTGGCCCTCATCCAAGCGGCGGGCGACAAAGAGCCACTCATCCGGAGGTCAGGGATTGAGGGCCTGATGGCACTGGGCGATCGCGACACCATCCCGTTCTTACAGCACATCGCCGACACTGACCCGGAGACGAGCGGTAAGCCGGGCGCACTGCAGTACCCGATCCGGGAATACGCAAAGCAGGCCATTGAGACCATCCAGAAGAATGGCAAGACCTAAGGTCATGCCGGCAGTGAGGCTGCTTTGGCTGCTTCCGCGTTCCGTCGAAAAACTAAACTAAATCGTCCCTAGGCTCAATACTCTTCACTTAACGATCCTAATGGCTTGCGGAGATGTCGCTGAGTGGCGAACGCTTGTAGCCGCGGCGCAGGGGAAAGTTACTCATCTTGCGCTTGACCCCTCGGGGATTGCGACGATTGCGGCTGGAAGCGGCAGACTCGTCGAGGATCTCGTCCAGCACCGCGTTATGGAACTCTTTTCGACCCCGAGGGGGGAATGGCGCCGAAGGCGGCCATCTTGCGGCGGACAACGCGCACGGCGTGGAGGAAGGACAGTCGGTCGGGATCCTTATCGACACGCAGCGCCGCTTCGTGCATGAGGCCGCGCACGGCGAAATGTGCCATCAGCAGACCATAGAACTCCTGCCGTACCAGATCCGGCGTTTTACTGCGGAGCACGATATGCGCGCCCCGCAGATGAGTCTTGAGTTCGTCGAACGCGGTTTCGATCTCCCAGCGCTCGTGATAGAGCGCGGCCAGTTCGGCGGCCGGAGCCAGTTCGTGGTCGAGGATCGTGGTTGCCAGCCGGTATAACGGCTCCGCCCCTTCGACTCCCTCCAGGCGGTATTCGATCACACGCACCACGATTCCATTGCGCCCGCGCCGCTGGTCCTGCTGCGACGGATAGATGCGACTCAGATAAGATCCGTCCGGCAGGCGTTTTTCGCAGGGCAGTTGGATGTTTTTTCTGACCCGCCACAACAGGTCCGCACCCGTAGCTGCCGCCTGCTTCCACATCTCAAACCCGAAAAAGCCGCGGTCTGCCAGGCACAACATGCCCTTGTCGAGACTGGGCAATACAGTCTTTGCCAGCGCGATTTCGCTGGTCGCATAGTCCGCCATCCGGCTGCCGAAAAGGACATGGGTACCGTTCTCCACCAGCGATACGAAGCGGATCTTTGGATAGGCGCTCTCCCCGCGGCTGGCTCCCGGACGCCCGAACGCTTCGTGGTTGCCATTCTCGTCGGCGACATCCAGCGTGCTGCCGTCAACGCTGATCAGACGCCACGCTCGATACCATGCGCCCTTCGTCGCCGCCACCGCGACCGGCCTGACCACTTCATCGTGCAGTTGCCGCACCGGCTCCCATCCCAGTCTGGTTCGCGCCTGCGAGATCCCTGAATTACCAGCCACATTGATTCCCGCCGCGGGTTCCACCAGCCACTGGATTCCTTCCAGCAGACAACGCAGCACTTCCCGATACGACGACTGCATGTACAGCGCCAGCGCGATCACGTAATACACGACCACATGCGCCGGCAGGTCGCGCTGCCGCACACTCTCTTTCCCCGTCGCCGCCAGCGCCACACGAATCTTTTCCAGCGGAAAGGTTTTGGCTACCACGCCCAGACTGATGTAGTCGGTAATGCGGCTGCCAGCGGGTAATGAAGCCACTGTGCGTGACATCAGTCCTTCCCCGCCAAGCCGGTTTGCGCACTTGCGCACAAAGAATAGGGAAAGCGTCCCCGGATAACCCGATTGAAGTAGCTGCCTTTGGAAGGAGCGCCCAGCAGAGCTTCATAGACCGCCGCAGGAACGCCGTAGTAATGATAGATGGCCCGGGTGCGGAACTCCAGTTGCAAAATCCCGCGGCGGCCATCGTACGCAAGTGCCCGCAGAGTGGTTGATTCCAACCTCGTTTCGTTCATGAGTGACCCCTAGGAGAGGCTGCGCTCTAGAACAGAATATCATAGAAATGTTTGTTAAGTGAAGAGTATTGTCCCTAGGCTACGCCGCCGATCTACCGATCGCTGTCCGCTTCACCTTGTAGGGTGGGCGCCCCCGCCCGCGACCGACGCCTCGTCGGTCCCGTTCCGACGCCCACAATCGGCTCGCGACTTTTTTCATAACCTGTTGCGGCACAGCCTCGATGAGTCATTCACTACGAGAGTGCGAGTGCGCGTTGAAAATCGCGAAGCAGATCCTGCCAGTCTTCAATGCCGACTGAAATCCGAACTAACCCCTCGGTGACGCCTGCCGCCTCCAATTCGCGCGCGCTCCACGCTGAGTGAGTGGTGCTGCGCGGATGGCAAGCCAGTGTCTCCACGCCACCGAGCGAGACGGCGTTCCGTGCGAGATGCAGATGCCGGAGGAAATCAAAAGCAGCGGGCTTTCCGCCCTTTAGATCGATGGAGACAATGCCGCCGGGATAGTCGCACTGCGCTTTGAAGATGCGCTGTTGCTCGGGGTCGCTGAACAAAGACGGATAATAGATCTTCGCGATGGCGGGATGCCCCTCTAGATGCTCAGCAATCCGCTGCGCGTTCTTGCTCTGCTTGTTCATCCTGAGGTCGACGGTAGACAAGCGGGTGTCGAGAATCCAGCATTCGTCAGGCTGAAGGATATTGCCGAAGAGACTGCGCTTGCCGCGAATCTTCTTCATCAGCGCCAAGTCGGAGGTGAGCGCCACGCCGCCGATGATGTCGCTGTAGCCGCCCAGGTACTTCGTAGCCGAATAAAGGCTGACATCGGCTCCGAGGGCCATCGGATGCTGGAACGCTGGTCCCAGGAAGGTGTTGTCGATCATGACGAGCGGGCGTTCTGGGGTGTGGCCGTTGCTTCCTGCCTTGTTTGACAACTGGGCCACGGTTTCGCATGCCCGCCGAATGTCGGTCATCACGATGGTGGGGTTGGCGGGCGACTCGATGAGCACTACCCGCAGATTCTTCGCAGAGCGAATGGCGGCGTCCAGCTTTTCGGCTTGGCCTGCTTCCACGGCAATGTGATGAATGCCGTAGCTAGCTAGAAAATCGTTGATCAGGACCTGGGTGGCGCCGTAGATGGGTGTCGTGTAGACGATGGTGTCTCCTGGCTTGAGGACGGCCAGCAGGGCGGTCATGATGGCGGCCATACCGGAATTGAAAACCGCGGCGGCGCTGGCGCCCGGTTCCAGAGGGACGAGATGATCTTCAACAATTTCAGCGTTCGGGTGGTTGAAACGCGAATAGACGAGATCCACGCTCTCGCCTTCGCCCATCTGAGCCCGGCCGCCCATGACGTCAAAGGCATGCTCGGCCGCTTCAGGGCTCGAGAAGACATAGGTCGAGCTGCGGAACACGGCTGGGCGAGCCGAGCCGACAGACAGCTTAGGGTCGAATCCCCGGGTAAGAACGTCGGTTTCTGGGCTTAAGGCTTGATTATGGGTCGATTCGGACATCGAATAGCTCCGTTTCGAGTGTACGCCGAAACAGCAACGGTGGCGCGGGAGTTACGCTAGTGGATTACTGGGGGCCGACCAAGGAAATAGATCGAAGGTGTGAGGACGGAAAAAAAGACTAGAACTGTTTGGCTTTGGATGCTACTACTAGGACGCGAGAACCCTTTCGGGCGCCAGGGAGGTGTTGCTTCAGGGGTCTTTCTATGAGGTTAGTCTCGCTTTGGTGGGAGTTGCCTCCCTGGCTTGATTCCAATATTAGAATATGGAATCGCGGAACGCAAGAGTTTTTTCTACAAAAAATGAAAGTTTACAATTGGTACTGGTCGCGGAGGCCCGTTAGAAGCTCGTTAAGAATGAACATAACAATCTTAGGATCAACAGGTTCCATCGGTATCAGCACCCTCGATGTGGTGCGCCAGCACGGGGGCAAGTTTCATGTCTTCGCGCTGGTAGCAGGTCGGAACGTGGAAGTTTTGCTCTCCCAAATACTGGAATTCCGCCCAGCATTGATCGCAGTAGCGGATGAAACGGCACTGGAGGCCCTCAAGAACCGGCTGCGGCGAACTCAATTCTTGACCCGATCGGAATGGCCGGAGCTGACCTGCGGCCCGGCAGGCAAGGGTGTCTGCCGCCACTGCCTCCGAAGTCGACTTCGTCATGTCTGCGATTGTAGGAGTGGCCGGGTTGGAGGCAACCTTTCAGGCGATTAACCAAGAAAAAGCGAATTGGACTCGCCAACAAAGAGGTTCTGGTTGCGAGTGGGAGGCTGGTGATGGAGGCTGTCCGGCGAACGGGCACGCAGATGATCCCTGTAGACAGTGAACACAATGGCGCCCACCAGTGTTTGCGGGCCGGGTTGCGGAGCGAAGTGACGCGGCTGATCCTGACCGCGTCCGGCGGACCCTTTCGCGAAACACCGAGAGCCGACCTGTGGAGCGTTACGCCCGCGCAAGCGCTGAATCACCCGACTTGGAAGATGGGTAAGCGGATTACGATTGACTCCGCGACGATGATGAATAAGGGTTTTGAGGTGATTGAGGCGTGTTGGCTGTTTGACCTTCCCGCCACGCAGGTTGAAGTGGTGGTTCATCCGCAATCCTCGATCCACGCCATGGTGGAGTATACAGACGGCAGCTTGATCGCCCAGATCTCAGCCACCGACATGCGGATGCCGATTCAATATGCGATGACCTATCCGGATCGCGACCGGGCGCCTGTTCCCCGGCTGGACTGGAACCAACCCAGAAGCTGGACATTCAGCCCGCCGGACTTCGAGAAGTTCAGGCTGCTGAAGCTGGCCTATCTGGCGCAGGAGCGCGGCGGCTCAGCAACCTGTACGTTGAATGCGGCGGACGAAGTGGCGGTGGAGGCGTTCTTGCAGGGCCGGATTCCCTTTCCCGCCATTTCGGAGGTGGTGGAGGAGACGCTCACTCGCCAACCATGGCGGGAACCAGCGACAATAGAAGAAGTGATCGCGATCGATCTGGAATCGCGCGAGTTGGCCGGCCGGATCGTGGATGAACCGCGCCCGGCGATGGTTAGCGCTATAGATCACGGGAGGCCCGGCTGTCACGGTCGGCGCCGCCGGGTGGATAATGTTTACACCGGTTTTGTCGGGAGCAACGTCCAAAAGGTAACGGCGGTTTTCGCCTGCGGCTTCATTTGCCAAGGGGTGGCCCGACGGCAAGGAAAGGGTGATTCGATCGTGGGTGGATTAGAAATGCTGTTTTGGGTCATGGTGCTGCTGGGCGTCATGATTCTCATTCACGAGCTGGGGCACTACTGGGCAGCCTTGGCCTGCGGAGTCAAAGTAGAGGCATTCAGCTTCGGCTTTGGACCCCGGTTGTTTGGTTTCAAGCGGGGCGAAACGGACTTCCGTGTTTCGGCAATTCCATTTGGTGGATATGTACGCATGACGGGCGAGCAGGCCGGCGACGAGAAGGCTGCGGATCCTCGCAGTTTCCAAGCCAAAGCCCGCTGGCAGCGCGCGATTGTCGTCTTTGCCGGACCGCTGATGAATATCCTGCTGGCGATCGGTATCGTAGCCGGGTTATTCATGCACGCTTTTCCGAAGGAAGTGGATTCTGTGAACCCGGTGATCAGCCGCATTCAGCCTGGGTCCGCTGCGGCGAAGGCCGGGATGCAAGCCGGCGACCGGATCGTGCAGATTGAAGATCGCAAGAATCCGACCTGGCAAGAAGTGCAGACCAAGGAAGTGCTGAGTGCGGAACACCCGCTGGCAGTGTGGGCGGAGCGCAAGGGCGAAACACTGCATTTCACCGTGACCCCGGATATGGACCCGAAGGAAAGCATCGGCGTGGCGGGTTGGTACGGCGAACCTGACGTGATGTTAGGCGAAGTGGTGGCCAATCATCCGGCGGATAAGGCGGGATTGAAGGCGGGCGACCTGATTGTCAGCGTGGAAGGCGAGCCGATCAATTCGGCCGAGCGTCTGCAGCAGATCATTGCGAAGTCGGCCGGCAAGCCTGTTACGTTGGTTTTCCTGCGTGATGGTCACATGCAGAAAGCAACCATCACGCCGGTGTCGAATAAGGAAACGGATGGGCAATGGCGGATTGGGGTGATGCTGCGAGGCCGATATACGATCGTCAAGTTGCCCCTTGGCCCGGCGATTGTCGAATCGGTGAAGTGGAACGCTGACAAAGCAACGCTGATCTTCCAGGTGTTGGGTGGAATCCTGGAACACCGGGTCTCGCCGAAGACGATCCAGGGACCAATCGGCATGGCCAAGATGTCGCGCGACGCCGCGCACGAGGGGCCCATGACCTACTTGGCATTGATGTCGATGGTCAGCTTGAATCTGGCGATCTTCAACCTGTTGCCGATTCCAATTCTCGACGGCGGCGTGCTGTTGCTGTTGTTCATCGAGATGGTGATCCGGCGCGACGTGAGTACGCAGGTGAAAGAGACCGTGTTCAAGCTCGGTTTTGTCTTCTTGATGATGATTGTGGTGTTTGTGCTCTACAACGACATCAGCAAGATGTTCACGAACGGGTAGGGGACGCGGATACTCCCGGCCTAGCTCATCCTGGCCATGATGTCGGACTTTGCTAGCAGCCGCAACAGCCCGATCGGGGTGAAACCGCGTATACCGCATCAGAACGTTGCGGGCTGGTATGCGACAATACGCTGGCATACGATATTGCGACCGCGGATGGGCAACTTGTTCGAGCGAGTGCGGACGAGAGGCCGGACTTGTTTTGGGCACTCAAGGGCGGCGGCGGGAATTTTGGTATCGCGACTTCAATCGTCTACCGTCTCTACCCGATTACTTCAGTGGTTACGGGGATGGTGTTATATCCTCTCGCGCGCGGCCGTGAAGTGCTGCGCAGATATCGCGACTTCGTCTCATCGGGGCTGCCTGATGAACTGATCGTGTATGCGGCCGCGATCTGCACGCCCGAGGGAACGCGCTGCGTCGCCATCACTCCGGCTTACTGTGGCGACGATTTGGTCAAGGCGGCGGTTTGGATCGATGCTCTCAAGCAATTTGGAACTGTTCTTGCTGATTTAACGGCACGCATGCCTTATGTGGCGATGCAACAGATGCTCGATGCAGGAGCACCTTACGGAATCCGAAGTTACTGGAAATCTACCTTTCTCGAGAGCTTGCCGGATGGGGCGGTAGACGTATTTGTGGATTTCGCCGAGAAATGCCCGTCGCCTCGAACGTTCTTGATCCTGGAGCATGCGCATGGTGCGGCGGTTCGTGTACCGAGCGAAAGTACAGCGTTCCCAACTCGTAGAGAAGGCCTGGACTTGGTAATCCTCAGCCTCTGGGAAAATGCTGCGCAAGATAGGGAGAACATCGCGTGGACACGGAACTTGTATGATGCGATGCGGACTT
This sequence comes from uncultured Acidobacteriaceae bacterium, assembly GCA_963771305.1. Classification (GTDB taxonomy): domain Bacteria; phylum Acidobacteriota; class Terriglobia; order Bryobacterales; family Bryobacteraceae; genus CAJCIT01. Next base: position 146,720 of record CAVYTS010000037.1, on the reverse strand, counting down.
GGTCGGCAGGCTCGGTCTATGTGAACGCCCTGAGCGAAGACGACGGCGCGCGCGTGAGAGAAGCATTTGGCGCGAATTTCGACAGGCTTTGCAAAATCAAGTCACGGTATGATCCGCGGAATCGATTTCGCCGCAATCAAAACATTCCGTGGGTTAACGTGAGGAAAGGGTAACATGAATCTGACCCTTCGAGATGCCCGACGATCTGGTCGGAATGCATCTGACGGCGATCTATGGGTCGTGCGCTCGAAGCCGTGGCCTTGAAGAACACAAGAGCGGCCATCTTAGGAAGGCAGGATTGCGGTGCCTCCTCGGGTTCGGTACACGGCACCCTGGCCTGTGACCCACTGGGGTTGAGCGATGAGGTTGTGGCTGGAGTGAGACCTCCCCAGTGTTTAACTGCCCACCCGGAACCATGCTGAGATAGGGGCATCGGCTCCAATGCATATAGGGTCCTGACTGTGGCCGGCTCTTCTGCAGAGTAACTCCTCTCTGCTTGTCCGGTCACAGATTGTTTCAACCCGGCTTCAGCCGGTGGCCTTGCTGAAGTGTGGGCCGACTATACGATCGAAGACCTGCGCCGAGAAATTAAGAATTCTTCAGAGTTTAGGACTCTGAAACGGGTGCAACTCGTTACCCGCCGCGATCACTCCAATCAACGCGGTGACTTGTTGAGCGTGGGTTGATGAGTGACGGTCGCATTCACGGTCCCCGTCCAAAATGGCACTTGGCGGGACCAGGTGGAGCCGGTGGGCGCACCGCTATGAAAACTTTTCCATTCTGCCACGTAGTTTTGGTCGACGTCGCCTGAATAAGTAATCGATATCGTCCACGGCTTGTTGGTAAGTTCCGCGATCGAGGTCTTCATGTGGCTCATAAGTCGCAGCCGATCAAAGGGGAACGTCAGAGTGTAAGCCGCCCCTCCGGGTACGAAAACGACCAGGATTCAAAGCGGCCGCCAACAACGCCTATACTGTCTCTTGCTTCGCCGCAATCGGCCATCAGTTTAGTGCTGGGAATAGACTCGCCGTGTATGGAGAATTGAAATGCCGGCCAGCAATACAGCCCGTTGTGCCCGCCCATAGTGACTGCGTAAAGAAACTTCTACCGTCTTTTGGCTTTCTCGCACGTTTGCGCTTAAGTCCATCTCGAGCGTTTGCGCACTGCCCGTAGCGAGTACCATGCAGCAACAGAGACACGGGATCAGTGAGTATCGCACCCCACCGTTGGACACCATTGGTCATCCGCAAGTTCCGTCCCGCGCCGAGGCCGGCGCGCCCAACGAGAGAGCCAACTCAGAAGAAGCCACTAACCCAGTATCCGTCCATCCCGCATCGACACAATCCGGTCGGCAAAGCATGCGGCTTCGGGGTTGTGCGTGATCATGAGAATGGTTTGACCCACCCGATGGTTCACCTCTCGCAACACATTTAAGACAGCGTTCGAGTTTTCCGTGTCAAGATTGCCGGTGGGCTCGTCGGCGAGCAGAATGGCCGGCTGATTGACCATGGCGCGGGCGATAGCGACGCGTTGTTGTTCGCCACCTGAAAGCGCCCGAGGCTTGTGATTGAGCCGCTGTGTGATGCCCAGCAGGTCGAGTACCTCGGCGAAGTGCGGATCCGTGGGCCCACTGTTGTGAGCCAGGTAGCGTGCTATCTCGATGTTGTCTCGCGCTGTAAGAGTCGGTAGCAGATTGTACTTCTGAAAGACGAAGCCCACTTTGCGCTGGCGCAATTCGGTGCGTCCGGAATCGCTGAGATCGCGAATGTTCTGGCCATCGATGATTACTTCGCCATCGGTCGGCGCGGAGAGGCCGCCGAGAATGTGGAACAGCGTGGACTTGCCGGAGCCGGACGGGCCGACCACGGCGAGAAACTCGCCGTGTGCGACCTGGAGGTCGACCCCCCGCAGCGCATGCACGTCGACCTCTCCGACGTGATAAATCTTGCGCAGGCCCCGAACCTGAATGATGGGCGTGGGCGAAGAGCTAGTCATAAGCCAGCGCCTCGATTGCGTCCTGGCGCGCTGCCTTGAGGCCCGGATAGATCGCGCCGAGCAGGCCGCCCAAGAGCGCTATGCCCGTGGCGTAGACCCACCACTCCGGCACCGTAACAACCTGCAGCGAGGCGGGAACCAGTCGCATGATCAGGGCCTTCGCGCCAAACGCCAGCACGATTCCAATGATGGATCCGGCGCCGGCCAGCGCTACGGTTTCACGAACCAAGATGTTCAGGATAGTCGAGGGCTGGGCGCCGAGCGCTTTCAATACACCGATCTCGCGCGTACGCTCAATGACCGCGGTGTACATCGAAAGAAAAACCACCAAGAATCCCACGAAAACTGAAAGCACCGTAATGACCGCGATGAAGGCTTTAAGCGGTGGCAGATTATTAATGCTGTATTGCGAAGCGAGCTCTTCGATGGAGATGGCTTGCAAGTTGCCTTCAAGAGTCTTGTTCAGTTGGGTGACCACTTCGTTGGTGCGGTCGGGGTCATCGATCTTGACGAGAATCTGGTTCACCTTGTCGGGATTTCCAGATAGCTCCTGAAGTGTTTTAAGCGGAACCACCAGGCGCCCCAACCGCCCGCTCTCCACGATGCCGGAGATGCGCCAGGGATGATGAATGATTTGAATCGTCTGCCCCACGGAGAGGTTATTCTGCCGGGCATAATACTCATCGATGATGATGTCGTCCGGACGCTGAAACGGTCCGCCACTGATGAAGTGGAATCCGCCGCCTAACTTCGTGAACTGCTCCAGGTCAATGCCGTTGACTGGTGTCAGAAGCACCGCAGGCATTGCAAAAATCCCGACGGCCAGCTTGACGTGCGGCTGCTTGGCGACGAAGGGGATGAACTTGGCCTTTACCGGCGCCGACGAAAGTGCGAACGCGGTGGACGAGCCCGGCCTCAGGACGATGTCAGCGCCGAGGTTGCGCTTCTGATTGGCTGTGTCCTGAAGCATGCCGCGGCTCAGGCCAACCAACGTGAGAATGGATGTCACTTGAACTCCGATGACAAGCGCACTGAGCAGCGTGCGCACCCAGCGGTGCCTCAAATTGGAAAGGACTAGCTTATTGATCAACGGGGATAGACCTGCACGGTGTGCCTTGGCGAGTGAACGGACTCCTATAAAAGTATAGCGAGGCCGCGAAAACCGGCCGTTGATGTCGGTGAAGCGCCCGGTGCCCAGGGTTCCAGTTGCCCAACCTCATCGCGTGGCGAGGAAATCATGCGCCACTTGCACCACCGGCTCATGGTCCTGGTCGACCCGGCGGTTCAGTTCGCGCATCGTCTTCTCATCCAGTTTGCCGCAGAGTTCGGCCAAGGCCGGTTCGAGCCGAGGATCTCTGTTCAGTGCGGCGAGGCGAACAACGAAGCAGGCCTGGTAGGGCGGGAAGGCGTGGCGATCGTCGGCCAACACAGCGAAGCGGCTGGAACTGAGCAAGCCATCCGTAGAGTTGGCGGCGGCCATGTCGATCTGGGATTGTTCGAGCGCTCGGTAAAGCAGGCCCAGGTCCATGGTCTTGGCGTCGTCCCGCCACTTGAGCCGGTAGGTATCGTTGAGCCGGATGAGACCGTCAGCCCGGGTCAGAAACTCATAGCCCACACCGAGTCGCCATTCGCGGCCCGCCGCCGCTGACAGGTTTTGTGCGGGCAGGGACTTGGCGTCGGCCGACCTGACCACCATTGCAAAAGTGTCATTGAACCCGAGCGGCTTCAACCATTTCAGACGAAACTGATCGAGGTACATGCGGGACACGGTGTCAAAAGCGGCATTGGCATCGCCGGTGGGGCGCTGCTTGAGAACCGCCGTTAGGGCCGTTCCAGTGTACTCAGGATAAAGATCAATCTGGCCACTGAGTAGCGCCTGATGCGCCAGCAATGTGCCGCCGAGATTCAGCTTGCGGTCGACGTGCACGGATAATCGGCGCTCAATCTGTTGCGCGGCGATTTCTCCCAGCACCACCTGCTCGGTGAAATTCTTAGAGGCCACAACGATGGTGGACCTCGGCGCGCACGAATTGCACAACAGGATGATTGCGAAGCTGACGCTGGAGCGAAGGATAGCTGTGGGCATATTAGCGGCGCTTGGCTCCGCGCTCCAGGATACCCAGGCCGGCGTCAGCCAGTAGGGCTAGCAACGCAGCCGGGATGGCGCCCGCGAGAATGGACAGGACATCCACCGACGCCACTCCCCGGAAGATGAGGACTCCGAGACCGCCTCCGCCGATGACTGCGGCGATGGTTGCGGTGCCAACGGTGGCAACCACGGCGATTCGGATTCCGGCGAGGATGGTCGGCGCAGCCAGCGGAAGCTCGACATAGCGAAGCAGTTGCGTATCGGTCATGCCCATCGCGATCGCCGCTTCGCGAACCGGCGCATCGACGCCCATAATTCCGACGATGGTGTTACGCAACACGGGCAGAAGCGCATAGAGAACCAGAGCCAGAATTGCCGTGTGCTGCCCGATGCCGCCGATAAAGGGAATTGGGATGAGGAAGCCGAAGAGAGCCAGGCTGGGGATGGTTTGGAGCACATTGGCCACCGCTAGCGAGGCGCGGCGAAGAGCAGGTCGACGGGTGCCCAGGATGCCGAAACCTACTCCCAGCGCGATGGCGAAGGCGGCAGCGATGCCAACCAGATAAAGGTGTTCGAGCGTGAGGGAAAGAACTTCGCGGAGGAGGCTTCGCCAGATCATTGGTTTCGGGCCGGCAGTGCCGGCAGCGTGTCGAGGAAGCGGCGGGCAGACGGCAGTTCGGTTCGCAGAAATTCCTGAGGCGTCGCCAGCAACTCGAGGCGGCCATTTTCGAGCAAGCCAATGCGCGTGCCGAGGACCAGGGCCTCGGCTACATCGTGGGTGACAAACAGCGACGCGATATCGTACCGGCTTCTCAGCGCAAGAAACTGTCGCTGCATCTCGTGCCGGGTAATTGGATCCAGCGCACCAAAGGGCTCATCGAAAAGCAGCAGCTTTGATTCATTGGCCAGGGCACGCGCCACACCAACACGCTGCCGCTGCCCGCCCGAGAGCTCATGCGGGTAGCGCTGACCAAATATCGCCTGCGGCAAGCCCACTTGTTCCAGGAGTTCCGCCACGCGCGCCGCCTTGCGATCAGCGGGCCAGGATTCGAGCGTCGGCACTAGGCCGGCATTCTGACTGACCGTCCAATGCGGCAGCAATCCAACTTCCTGAATGACGTACCCGATGCGACGGCGGAGCGCAATGGGGTCCGCGCGATTGAATGTCGCGGCCGTCCAACAGTATGCGGCCCGACGCCAGGCGACAGCATGCGGTTCACCAGACGCAACGCAGTCGTCTTGCCCGAGCCACTTCGCCCAAGCAGCACAAGCGTTTCGCCGGCTTCGAGCGTGAAACTCAGATCCTCGAGAATCGGCCTGCCGCCGGCGAGATAGGTGACGTTTTCAAAAGAAAGGAAGGACAGAAGCGGTCTCCGGCTCGATCAAGCACCACGGTACTACCTCGGGACGCCACCCACGCCGAAAGCCAGGTTGAATAACTCAACAGCACGCGCCACAGGGATTCAGCAAATGGCCACTCCGGGTCAAGCCAAGTGGCGACGACCTCGAAGCCGGCGTCGCAGCCGAGCATCTGCAACTCCTCCACGGTGAACTTGTGACACGATTCCGTCCAAATCGTTTCCCCTTCCCGGAATGTGACGGCAAGTTGCAATGCTTCAACGAACACCACTTGCTCGACGCTCGAAACCAAGTGAATCTCGATGCGTCGCTGTTGTGGGTTCCAAAGCGCTTGGTGGCGAAACGCGCGGAGATCGAAGTTGCCGCCAAGTTCGGTATTGATGCGGCGCAACAGGTTCAAGTTGAAGGCAGCGGTCACACCGAGCGAATCGTCGTAGGCATCCAGCAACGCCTGCTCTGGCTTTACCAGGTCGGCTCCCAATAGGAACAAGTCACCCGCTTTCAGGAAGCTCCGCACCTCTCGAACAAACTCGGGAATAGTCTCGCGATCGAAATTGCCGATAGTGCTACCCAGGAAGAGCATTAACAACTGGTCTTGCTCGCTGCGCCGGTCCCGAACCTGGCGAAGACCCGTGAAGTAATCGGCCAAGATGGGTCTCACATTAGCGAACGGTTCGAGCGCTCGTTGGCAAACTTCGAGTGCGGCCGAGGAGATATCGATGGGGCAATACGTGACAAGCTCTCCATGCACACCCGCGGCGCGAAGAAGATGACTGGTCTTGGATCCGTCGCCCGACCCCAGTTCGGCAATTAGAAAGGGAGCTTGCAGTTGAGCAGCCACCGCCGGCGCGTACTCTTCGAGCAATCGCTCATCCGCCCGCGTTAAGCCGTATTCAGGCAAGAGGGTGATGGCCTGAAACAACGCACTGCCGAGATCATCGTAGAAATAGCGTGGCGGGAGGGATTTCTCTCTTTTTGTTAACCCTTCGAGAACATCGAGGGCGAAAGGGGCGAGTTCGCGCTGAACGGCTATTTGCATAGAAGTCTCTTTAGTTCTCTACGCAGCGAAACGTCGCATACACGTAGGGATAATCCGGGCGGAACCAGTTTCGGAACGAGCGCCGCAATAAGCGAGCGGCTGTCCGCGGTGAGCCGCCCTTCAAAACGAAGTGCTGGCCGTCGAAGAAATTAGCCGAATAACCGGGATAGTGCGGCGAGGCCGCGAAGCCCTCAAACGGCGCGAATTCGGTGTTGGTCCATTCCCAACCGTTACCGAGCATTTGTCGCATGCCGAACGCGCTATCGTTCGCCGGGCGTAGCGGTGACCGGTTCGGGATCCCACCGCTTGAAATCGAAGTTGCCGAGGTTGTGATCCGGCTGGCTATTGCCCCAAGGATACTCGTGGCTGCATTGAGAGTGTGTACCGAAAGCGGCGCGATGAAACTGCTGCTCGGAAGGTAACTCCTTGCCAAGCCAAGCCGCATAGGCCTGGGCCTCGCGCTGCGTCACGTAAACCGGCCAGTCCAGCGGCAAGGGGACCGATTCGAACATCCCCCGGTAATACAGCTCGTTCCCAGAGCGCACCCAAAACGAGGGCAGCGGGGCTCCGTCCTTCACGAACCGCAGATATTCTCCGTTGGTGACCTTATAGCGCTGCATGCCAAAAGTCGGAACGGCCACGCGGTGTTCGTCGTACTCGTTGTCCCAGCCGAAAGAGCCATCGCGAGCCGTCCCTAGAACAGCCTCGCCCCCTTCGACCGTGCGCCACTCGTTTTGAACCGGATTGGCGGGAGAGCCACTGAAGGTTTCAGAAAGCGGCGGCCGCGTCTTCTTTTCGTGGGGAAAGTTGTGGAACATGTACGCCAGAGTCTCCAGGTGCATCAAGCGATGCTCGAGAGCCATCTGGACCGAATCGGCGGGCGCCTCTTCAAGCAACCGGTCCACTGCCCCGCGCGTCTTATTAACGTACGCCTTAATGCGGTCCAGGGTGGGCCAATCAGAGGGTACGTCCGTGGGCAGGTGCCCGGAATCGGGGTCGATACCCGCCTGAAAAAGAGCGTCCAGCGCCGGTTCAGGCGATTGGACACCAAGGCTTTCCCGGCAAATCTGAATGTAATCGAAGGCGTCCAAGTGGCCTATATAGAAGACCACGCGATGGCGTTCGGCGATCGGCCGAGCATAGAGAAACTGGGGGAGCAGGATATCGAAGAGGCGGTCACTCTTTTCACGGGCTTGATAGAGATCTTCCCGTGCTCCCTTAATCTCGGCGCTTGAATCAGTCGGATGAGTGTCAGCAGAGGCGAAAGTCGGCATCGGGACCAGATTTTTCAATAGGAGTTATGTTCGGCGTTTCGCAACGATTACGGAATCTACGGGGGTCCCGGGAGCGTTGGATGCAGTTTACCGCTCTTTGACGCGGCGGTGGGCTTGATTGTTACACCGCAAATCGCGCAGAAATTGCTCTGGTATCGTAGTGTACTTCCGTTAGAAATATGCCGTATTCTGTTCAACCGCTAAAGGAACTGCTGGTTCGTCCGGCCATTCCCGCTTCCCTGGGCCGACTGCTCGAGCTGGGTTACAACTTGGTTTGGAGTTGGGACCACTCCATCCGAGCCCTATTCCGCCGGCTGGATCCCGTCCTTTGGAAAGAATGTAATCACAATCCCATTAAGCTGCTCGGTATGCTGCCCCAAGCGGCGCTTGATGCTGCCGCCTCCGATCCACGATATTTGGCGATGTACGACAAAGCGTGCAAACGTGTTGACGAGTACATGGCGAGGAAGGAGCACAAGCCTGGCGACCCGGCGATTGCTTACTTCTCCATGGAGTATGGCCTGCTCGACTGTATGCAGATCTACTCGGGCGGCCTCGGCGTCCTCTCCGGTGACCACATGAAAGCGGCCAGTGATTCCTCGATTCCGCTGGTGGGCGTGGGCCTCCTGTACCAAAAGGGCTATCTGCAGCAGTCCCTTAATCCGGATGGTTGGCAGCAGGAACGCACCCCGCTGAATGATTTCTACACTCTGCCGGTGCGTCCTTGTCTCGATAAGTCCGGCAACGAGATTGTGGTCAGCGTGCTGCTGCCGGCCGGCGAGACATGGATTAAGGTGTGGCACATCGACATAGGGCGAGTCACACTGTATCTGCTTGACACAAACATCCCATTGAACCAATCGGCAGAGTATCGCGAGATTACCGATCAGCTCTACGGCGGCGACTACCATAAGCGCATTCGCCAGGAGATCGTCCTGGGAATTGGGGGCCTGCGGGCGCTCGAGAAAGTGGGCTACAAGCCGACCGTGTATCACATGAACGAAGGGCATTCAGCCTTTCTGGGTATTGAACGAGCCCGGGTGTTGATGCAAAACCATGGGCTGACCTTTGAGCAGGCCCTTGAGGCGACCCGCGTTAGCAATGTCTTCACGACGCATACGTCAGTGCCAGCCGGAATCGATCTGTTTGACTCGGGTGTGATGTTCGATTACTTCGGCAAGTATGTGGAGCAGGCGGGAATCCCATTCGAGAAGCTGTTGCGATTGGGACTGAAAAACGCGAATGATCCGGCCGAGCGCTTTTCGATGGCCGTGCTGGCACTGAAGACGTCGGCTTTCCGCAACGCGGTAAGCGTGCTGCATCGGAAGGTTTCGCAAGAGATGTTCCAGGATCTGTGGCCAAAGCTGCCTGCCGCGGAGGTGCCGGTCACTTCCATCACCAACGGCGTACATACGCCCAGTTGGGTGAATGGCGATCTGGCAAAGCTCTACGATCAATACCTCCAACCTGACTGGCGAGAGCAGTTGGAAGACAGCAAGGTTTGGCGCCTGGTGAATGAGATCCCCTCCCAGGAACTCTGGGAAGTGCACCGCAAGCGCAAGCGGCGCATGGTTGCCTTCATCCGCGAGCGGGCCAGGGCAGCGGCGATCCTGCGCAAGGCTCCGGCCTCGGAGATCCAACGGATGTCGGAGGTGCTCGACCCCGAGGCGTTCACCATCGGCTTTGCCCGGCGGTTTGCCACGTATAAGCGGGCCACCCTGGTGCTTCGCGACGTGGCGCGGCTTAAGAAGATCCTAAACAATCCCGACATGCCGGTTCAGATTGTCATTGCCGGAAAAGCTCACCCGAAGGATAATCCCGGCAAGACTTTCATTCGCGAGATCGTCAGTCTGTCGCGGGATCCGGAGATCTCGCGGCGGCTTATTTTTGTGGAGGACTATGGCATCCAAGTCGCGCGTGAGATGGTCCAGAGTGTCGACGTTTGGTTGAATAATCCGCAAAGAGGAGAAGAGGCGTGCGGCACCAGCGGCATGAAGGCGTCCATGAACGGCGTCCTCAATCTCAGCGTGCTGGACGGCTGGTTTGACGAAGCGTACGAGTACTCCGGTGGCTGGGCGATCGGAAATCGCGAAGACGTATACGGAAGGCCAGGATGAGATCCATGCCAGCGCCATCTACTCGACGCTTGAGAACGAGATTGTTCCCATGTACTACGAACACCGCGATCAAGGTGTGCCCGTAGAGTGGGTGCGCCGCATGAAGACATCCATCGCGCACATCACGCCGCAGTTTAGTGCCGGCCGCATGGTCGCCGAGTATATGTCGGATTTGTACGTGCCGGCCCAGAAAGAATGGACCAAAGCCTCGGCCGACGATTTTGCGGTGGCCCGGCAGAAGACGGTGTGGGAAGCCCGCATCCAGGAAGCTTGGAGCAATGTAAAGTTCCTCGAAGTCAGCGCCGGGCCCGACCACACTATCTTGAACGGGTCTTTGCTTCCATTGCGCGCTGTGGCCGATTTGGGAGGCTTGCAGCCCAGTGAGGTACGGGTAGAGGCCATCATCGGTCGAATCGGCGTAACCGGCCAACTGGAGGATTCAAAGACTGTGCCTTTGGCGGCCGTTGAACAGAAGGGCGAGGCGTTTGTCTTCACCAGCCAATATCAAATCCGTGAGACCGGCCGGCTGGGCTTTTCAATGCGTATCAGCCCGAACCATTTTGAAAACCCCCTGACGCGGCCTTGTAACGCGCCTTTGAAGTGGGTATCCGAATAAGGCTAAACGGGACCTGGGGATTTGTCGCCGCGATACTGGGACAAACCCGAGGGTGGGTGGAAATATTCGGATTGTACTAGCGCTGTCAACAGATCCATGGTACATAATTACTAGGTGCAAGCGGAGCCACACGTCAGTTGGCCTCCCGAATTTGGGTTCCGCATCCTTCAAGGAGTTCCGGCGCCTTCCTCGAGCCAAGCCGATTCGTCTGGAACTGCATCTGATTTACGCCTGTGACCAGTCTCAAACCCCGATTAACCGTTTCGCGACTGGGTCACTCTTTTTGTAATCTCAAGGAGCCGATCAACGACGATGGACGGAGATCGCAGATATAAACAGCGGGGGTACCAGGAGTCCGACCGAAATGATTCATATCGGTCCGACCGCCCCAAGCAGCAAGGCCAGCGCCTACCACTCGATATCACGGGCCCGAAGCTTCCTCGCCTCGTTCAAAGCGTGGTTGCTTCGCGTTGCTACAGCTGCGCAATGGCGTTACCTGCCGACACGGACTTTCGAGCCAATTGCCCGAAGTGTGGTACGCCCTTGCATTGCTGTAAGCAATGCGCCCACTTTGAGCCGTCGACCCGCTTCCAGTGTTTGAAGCCAATCCCAGAGCGGATCCCGGTGAAGGACGCGGCGAATCAATGCAGCCTCTTCTCGCCGAGAGTGACCGTGGCCCGTGACGGGCTGCCCAGCGGGAACGGAATGAACGGATCGCGTCCGGAGGTATCGCCGCAAGCAACACCGCGAACCGCCACGGATGCGCGGGAAGCCTTCAACAATCTGTTTAAGAAATAGACGTCGTATGTTTCGACGTGGCGCGGGCCGCCAGGCCTGCTGTGTCGAGATTCTTCTCGACATTTATTGATCCGCCTTGAATCCTCACTCTCTGCGCCACGCACGGCTTCGCTCGCCCAGTAAGCTGTTAGATGCATGGGAACAACGAGAATCAAGAAAGCATCGAAGCAGCAACTATCGGAGAAGACGCGCCGGCAAGGGGCGATTCCGTGTGTTGTTCTCATCGTGCTGGGAATTATTGCTCTGAGCCTCATCTTTTTCTTCGCGCTACGCTCAGGAATCTAACAGGTAAGAATGCACATGAGAATTGACGGACGCGCCGCAAATCAACCCCGCCCGCTGAAGATTACTACGGACTATCTCATTACCGCGGAGGGCTCGGTGCTGATTGAAGTAGGTAATACGCGCGTGCTGTGCGCCGCCACGGTTGAAGATACCGTGCCTGCGTTCCTTCGCAACACCGGCAAGGGCTGGGTGACGGCGGAATACTCGATGCTGCCCAGGGCGACAGGAACCAGGACGGCTCGCGAGGTCACCAAAGGCAAGCCGTCCGGCCGCACCCAGGAAATCCAGCGGCTGATTGGCCGGTCGTTGCGGGCCGCAATGGATCTGGAAGTTCTCGGTGAACGCAGCGTGATCGTGGATTGCGATGTCATTCAGGCCGACGGAGGAACCAGAACCGCTGCCATCACCGGAGCCTGGGTTGCGCTGGCCATGGCTATGGATACGCTAGTGCGTTACAAGCGCGTCTCGAAGTCGCCCCTGCTGGATTCCGTCGCTGCCACCAGCGTAGGGATGCTGGCCGGCGTGCCATTGCTTGATCTTTGCTATGAAGAGGACTCACGCGCGGAAGTAGACATGAATGTCGTGATGACGGGCAGTGGCCGGTTTGTCGAGATCCAGGCAACCGCCGAGAAATCGAGCTTTGACGATGCCCAAATGGCGGCGCTGTTGGCCCTGGCCAAGCAAGGTATCGCCGAGTTGTCCCTGCAGCAAAAGCAGGCCCTGCATCGGCCGAAGGCATAGATCCGGGACATGATGATCTACGCCGCCACAAGCAATGCCGGAAAGCTGCGGGAAATGCTGCTGGCCCGCTCGGAATCCGGCATCACCGGACTCGACATTTGCCCGTTGCCGGGCCTGCGAGACCTTCCAACACCGCAGGAAGACGGTGCCACCTTTGAAGAAAACGCCACGCTGAAGGCACTGTATTACTCGCAGCATACACATGAACCGCTGCTGGCGGAAGACTCCGGACTCGAGGTAGAAGCGCTGGGTGGAGATCCTGGTGTCCACTCGGCCCGCTATGCCGGAGAAGCAGCGACAGACGCAGAAAACAACGCACGGCTGCTTGTGGAACTCAACGGCATTTCGGATCGCCGAGCGTGTTTCGTCTCAGCGGTCGTTCTGGCGCTCCAAGGCGAGGTGCTGAGTGTGGCGCGAGGGACCGTAGAAGGCCAGATTCTTGAGGCTCCGCGCGGAAGCGAGGGCTTCGGATACGACCCGTTATTCTTCTATCCCGCGTTCGGATGCGCTTTCGGGGAGGTGTCCGCGCACCGCAAGTTTCAGGTGAGCCACCGTGGGAATGCGCTACGGCTTTTGTTCCGCAATCTCGATTTGGGAGTCTTAAGCCGCGCATGAGTTACAGGATTGGGTGTTCACCAGGCCCACGTGCCTATTCAGTCCGATAAGATACGTTCATGCACTCCCATCTCCTTCATAACGGGGAAATCCACGGAACGAGCGAAAAGCTGGTCTCGCCCGGTCAGGTGGGGTTCATGAACGGTTGGGGTGTGTTTAGCACGGTCCGCGTTTATGACGGCGTGCTGTTTGCCTATCAACGCCACTATGAGCGAATAAAGCGGGATGCCGGGCGCATGCGCGTGCCGCTGGACATCAGCGCCCTCGATCTGGAGGAGATGCTGCTTCGCCTCGTGGAGGCCAACCACGCCGCGAATGCAACCTTGCGGGTGGCTATTGTCCGAAACAAAGGTGGTCTGTTTGAAGGGGCTGGCATCGAACGGGCTGCCGATATCATTGCGTTTACCGCCGACCTCAATCCCTGGGGAACCGGAGTAAGGCTTATGTACATGCCCCAAGGGCGCCACGCAGCCTCTGAATTTGCTGGTGCGAAGATCACCTCCTGGTCGCAAAATCTGGTTTGGAATGAAGAGGCGCACGAACGCGGCTTCGATGAGGTCGTCCTATTGAACGAGTTCGGACAGGTGAGCGAATGCACGTCCGCGAACGTTTTCATCATCCGTGGAAACACGGTCTGGACTCCGCCGGTTGAGACGTCGGGCTGCTTGGCCGGGGTCACGCGGGCCGTTCTGCTGGAGGACGTTCACGTCGACGGCCTGCAAATTCAGGAGCATGATTTCCTGCCGGTCGATCTGGAGACTGCCGATTACGTATTCATCACATCGACGACCCGGGACCTCCTTCCGGTAACAGAGATCGAGGGACGTGAGTTGAGACAGTCCACAGAATTGTTTTCCCGGTTGAAGAATGGGTTTCTTGCTTATCAGATGGAGTATGCGGCTTTGCACAGGAAAGCAGAAGCGGTTGGCTCGTGAACATACCGAGCCTGGAGTGCGCAAACTGCGGCAGTAAACAGATACGGCGGGCTAGGTACGCCAACTGGGCCGAGCGGCTGCGCGGGGTGCTGGGTATCCATCCGTTTCGCTGCCGAAGGTGCACTCACCGTTTTTCGGTTAGTATCTGGCTGTTTGGAAAGCTGCGGTATGCCAAATGCCCCCGCTGCTTGCGGCTGGAACTAACCACGTGGTCGCGCCGCTATTACAAAGTCGGTTTTCTGAAGAACTTTCTGATTGCCTTCGGCGCACAGAAGTACCGCTGTCCAGCCTGCCGCTGTAACTTCGTCAGCTTTCGCCCGAGGAAGGCCACGGTGAAACCAGGCGAACAACCCGAGATCAGCGCCGACGAAGCTCCGCATCAGACCGAAGGTGATCGTGACGTTGCGCCTTCCGAAGCCGAGCCAAAGCGCGAACCGCTCGCAGTTCGAGACGCTCGGCAAGCGGCGTCGGATGACCTGAAACCAGCCGAGCAGCAAGACTTACCGGATCAGATTCCGGTGCCTCAAGTGGTCCCTTCGGCGATCCATCTCAACCTGGCCTCGATAGAGAATGGTGCCACTCCGGATGTCGCCGACCAAGTGCCGGAGCTAATACAGCCATCAAGAGCCCAAAGCTCCGCGGCCGGAAAAACGGCCCGGAAAAAGACCACTACCACTCGAAAGAAGTTGAAGGAGCCATCGCCAGAAGGGGCGAGTGGTCTCTCAAACGGGTAGGCTGGCTGATCTTTCCCGAGTTACGCGAGACAACGCCAGAAGGCAGCCCAACTGCTCGCCGATCGTGCTAAGCATTTCCATGTCGCTGCCAGTGTGGCTGTGTGCCAGGCGATGCTGGACATTAATGACGCCCACCACTTTGCCTTGCGACATAATCGGAGCAGACAGGAATGCCTCGTATGTATCTTCAGGCAGGGCCTTGAAAAACTTGAAACGTGGATCGTTGTAGCTCTCGCGGGAAATAGCGAGCAGTCGCCGTTCGCGGGCCACCCAACCAGTGAGGCCTTCGTTCAGTCTGAGTCGCACCTTGCCCAGGTTTTCGCGCGTGGGAGCGTTCGAAGCGCAGAGTACCAGTTGGTTATCTTCAACCAGGTAAATCAGACACGAATCACAGGCCATGAACTCGCATACCAGTTCGACCACGTGCTCCAGAATGTCCTCGAAACTCATATCCCGAGTCATTAATCGGCTAACACGCTGGAAAAGGCGAAGTTGCTGTTCTGCCCTTTCCAGACGAACTTCCAGTTCCCGGACTTTTGACACCGCATTAATTATCCCAAATCTTTTGCAGCGAAAAAGAAAATTGTCGTCATTCGCGTCTCAGTCTCGTCTCTTCTGCTGAAGTAGTACTATAAATTGCATCGTTTGGAGGAGGCCAGTGTTCGCATGTGGAGCAAACGAAAAGAAGAGGAAATTCCGCCCAGGCCGATTCAACCCGCGCCGCCGGCCGTAGACCCGATAAGGAGAGAACCGAGTACTATGTCAAGTCCGACCAGAAGTTTCGATCCAGAGCCAGCTCCGCGTCCAGGAGGCGCGGCCTCGTTGGGCAAGAACGTCACCGTCAAGGGACAGATCTTCAGTCGTGAAGACCTGACCGTCGACGGCGAGGTAGAAGGGACCATTGAGTGTCACGAGCATCGGTTGACCATTGGGCCGAACGCGCGAGTCCAAGCGGGCCTCAAGGCTCGCGAAGTAGTGATTTACGGCTCCATTCAAGGCAACGTCGAAGCCGCTGACAAGATCGACATTAAGAAAGAAGCGAAGTTAGTGGGAGATATCAAGACCACCCGCATCATGATCGAGGACGGCGCCTACTTTAAGGGCAGCATCGACATCACAAAGAACGCGCCGCCGCCTCGGCCGGCGGTACCTGCTACAGCTCCCGCTCTGGGTCAAACAGCACCCCCCCCAGCGCCGGTCCCACCAACAACGAAGTAACATCTTGGGAGGGGCCTCTGAATCAGCCCGGGCTGACAGGCCTCCTTTTTCCTTGAGATGAGTGGGGTGACCCTCCTTGTGGGACCGATTCCGGAAGACATCCAACGATCCTGCCTCTGCCGAGCGAACGTCGAGTCTGGGCAATGGCCCGACGAGCTCGAATGCGCCACGTGCATCGTCCCGTAAGGGCGCCCCTGTCTCGTTCACCAGGCTAAGTAGTGGGTTCGAGCAATTTGTAGGCGTCCTCCAAAGCCCCGAGACGCTGTCGGTCCTCGACTTGGCAGGCGCCAGCCAAGCCAATATCAGCTTCATAACCAATCTGGGTCACCGGCTGTCCTCGGATGACGCATTGGCCACCATCGAGCAGTGCTTCGGAAAAGGCGATGAACTCGAATCGCAGCAGGTCGCAGCTAACTGCCAGCGCTTCCTCGACCAATCACTTAATTTTCCGGACCAAAGCTTTGACGCCGCGCTGGTTTGGGATGCCTTGCAATTCCTCACGTCTCCCCTGCTGGAGCAGACGGTCGACCGTTTGTTAAGGATAATGCGGCCGGGCGGCCTGATACTCGCCTTCTTTCAGGCGGATCAAAAAGCCTCCCAGATCCCCGTCCATCATTACCGGATTCAGGATCAGAAAACACTCTTACTGAGTCCCCGGGGCGACCTCCGCCAAGTCCAGTACTTCAACAATCGGGCGCTCGAACGGATGTTCGAGAAAGCTCAGTCGGTGAAGTTCTTCCTCACGCGCGATCATCTCCGGGAGGTCATCGTACGGCGTTGATCATTAGACTCTACACAGTTGATTCCCAACGGCCCCAACTTTCACAACGCCTACCCAGGCGCAACGCGTACGGAGCGCTTGCCCGGAATCCCACGGCCTGCTTGGTTCGGCCTACGCCGGCTTACGGGACGATGGTCTTTCCGCCGTCTTCGGAATGGCAGCCCGCGCTGAAATCGTAAATACCCTTCCAGTCGAACCATCTGATCCGCACCAAATCCGTGAATGCTTTCACCGTAGCTGCCGCAGTTACTTTCGTGCCTTCCACATTCGCCCACGCCACCGGAAGCTCCAATATCTTGAACCCCATCCGTTGAGCCAGGTACAGATCCTCGACATCAAAGCTGAACCCATCGAGGACTTGCCGCGAGAAAACAGCCTCGGCCGCGTCGGCCCGATACAGCTTGAAACCGCACTGGGTATCGGCGAAGGGCAGGCCTGTGATTGCTCTCATGACCCAGTTGAAAAACCTGCCGCCCGTCTCGCGAAACCAGGATTGGTGCTTGGCGACCAGCTTGCGATTAATCGCACGGGAACCGATGACTACCGCGACATTCTGTTCGCAGGCAGCTTTCCAGAGTCGGTCCAGTTCTTCGATGGGCGTTGAGAGGTCGGCGTCGGTCATGAGGCGCCAGTCGCCGGACGCCTTCAACATGCCGTGCCGGACGGCGTAGCCCTTGCCCCGATTTCCCGGATTGCTCAACAGACGGAAGCGAGAGTCTGTTCCCCTCCACTCCTCGACCAGTCCCGCTGTACCATCAAAAGAGCCGTCATCGACTACCAGCACCTCGGCCTGCGGTCCATGGCTGGAATGATCGAGAAAGGAAGCGAGACGGCCCAGCGTTTCGGGTAATCGGTTCCTTTCGTTGTAAGCCGGTACGACAATAGTGAGCGCGGGCAAATCACAGTTTACTTGCTCGCGGTACGGGATTGTGTCGGACCACATCCAACGTGGATTTTGACGCTGCAGTTTTAGGGAGTTCTCATTGGCATTAGAAGACGACTTGCTAAGTCAACGCGCAGAGCGTGCTTTGCAAATTGAAAAACTCGGGTACCGGCCGTATGGTCAGGCTTTTGAGTTCACGCACACGATTCCTCAGGTGCGCGAGGCGTATGGCGAAAAATCGGCCGAGGATCTGGCCGCGCCGGTAAACGTCCGTGTTGCGGGCCGCAATCATCACCCTCCGGCGAATGGGCAAGGCCGGTTTCGCCCATTTGCAGCAGAATGGCGAGCGCTTGCAGATTTACATCAAGAAGGACGCGGTGAGCGAGCGCGATTTCGAGCTTTACCAGTTGCTTGATCTCGGCGACATCATCGGCGTGGAAGGCTACTTGTTTCGCACTCGTGCCGGCGAACTCAGCGTTCACGTCGAGAAGCTCTTTTTCCTTTCGAAAATTCTGCTCTCGCTGCCTGAAAAATGGCATGGTCTCGAAGATGTGGAGACGCGCTACCGGCAGCGCTACTTGGATCTCATCTCAAATCCCGATGTGCGGAAGGTGTTCGTCACGCGCGCCAGGATCATCAGCGCGCTACGCCGCGAACTCGAAGCACGTGGGTTTGTCGAGGTGGAGACGCCGATGATGCAGCCCCTCTATGGCGGAGCGGTGGCCCGGCCATTCATCACGCACCACAATACGCTCGACCTGGATCTCTATTTGCGAATCGCCCCCGAGCTGTACTTAAAACGCCTCATTGTCGGCGGACTTGAACGCGTTTATGAGATCAATCGTAACTTTCGGAACGAAGGTATTTCCACCCATCACAATCCGGAATTCACGATGCTCGAGTTTTATCAAGCTTACACGGACTACCGTGGCCTCATGGATCTTTCCTGCGAACTGCTGCGCGCCGCCGCCATCGAAGCCACTGGATCGGCGATCGTAACCTACCAGGGCCGCCAGCTGGACTTCTCCAATGTTCGCCGCTACAGCATGCGGGAAGCAGTCGCTGAATTCTGGCCGCACAGTCCCAAACCGACGCTGGCAGAAGTCTCCGATCCTGGTTGGCTCAAGCAGCACTCGCGCCGGGACACGCCGGGCGAAGCGCTGGTTGAGTTATTTGAAAAGTATGTCGAAGAACAGCTCTTCGAGCCCACTATCATCTATGACTATCCCGTGGAGAACTCGCCCCTCTCTAAGCAGAAGCCCGAAGACCCCGCGTTTGTTGAGCGATTCGAGATCTATGCCGCGTCTATGGAAATCGGCAACGCCTACACTGAGTTGAACGATCCACAGGAACAGCGCAAACGCTTTGAGATGCAATTGGCCCAAAAAGAGGGCGGTAATGAAGAAGCGCACGTCATGGACGAAGACTATGTCCGCGCGCTTTGCTACGGCATGCCGCCAACTGGCGGCGAGGGCATCGGCATCGACCGGTTGACCATGATTCTCACCGATTCGCGCTCCATTCGCGACGTCATTCTGTTTCCGCTGCTTGCGCCCGGAGGAAGAGATTGGCATCGCGGGCAAACTGCGGGGCCTCACTGACTAAATGAATCGCTTCGAATGGCTGGTCGCGTTTCGGTATCTCAGTGCTAAGCGCCGGCAGACCGTCATATCAGTGATTACCGTCATCTCGGTGCTCGGCATCGCTGCCGGCGTGGCGGCACTAATCGTCGCCCTTGCCATAAACAACGGGTTTCGAAACACGCTCCAGAGCAGTTTGCTCACGCAACCGCACACGTCAACGTCCTGGAACGCGAACCACTCTATGGCATCGAAAACTGGAAGCAGCTGGTGCCGCAACTCAGCCGAATTCCTCACGTCGTGTCGGTGACGCCCGGCTTGTACGGCCAGGTGGCGATCAAGGGGCCCCAGCTGGGCTCAGGTGCGGTCTTGAAGGGCATTCCAATCGGTCCGGGGTCGAACTCACCGGAACTGTTAAAGCATCTCAAGCAAGGCTCCGTCGCCGGCCTCGATCCTGGCTCGCACCCGCCGGGCATCATCGTTGGATCGAAGCTCGCTCAACAGACGGGCTTGATGCTGAACAGCCCGGTAACCGTGATCAGCTATCAAGGCAAGCTGACGCCCTTCGGCCCGATGCCTAGCGCTTTTCGCTTCAAGGTCGTCGGCATTTTTGAATCGGGCCTGTACGACCTGGATTCTACCTGGGCCGTTTGCTCGCTTGCTGATGCGCAGCGCGTGCTCGATCTGAACGACACCGTCAATACCATTGAATTGAGGCTCGATGACCTATTTACCGCTCCCGCAGTGGCGCAAGCGGCGGAGACGATTACCGGGCGGAAGCTGCTGGCCTCCACCTGGATGGAGCAAAACCGGTCTTTACTGAACGCGCTCCGCCTCGAAAAAACCGTCAGCCTCATCACGGTGGGACTGATTGAACTCGTTGCGGCACTCAACATCCTCGTCGTGCTGGTGATGCTGGTTATGGAAAAAACTCGTGATGTGGCCATCCTGATGTCCATGGGTGCGCGCCACCAGCAGATCCGGCGCATATTTGTCTTGCAGGGTTTGATCATCGGCGGACTGGGCTGCCTCATCGGCCTTGCCGTTGGCTATTCTGCTTGCGCCTTACTCGACCACTTCCGCTGGCTTCGGTTGGACGAAGAGGTCTATGCCATCAGCTACGTTCCATTTCAAAGCCGCTGGATTGATGGAATCTGGGTGGCGGCTGGCGCAATTCTGGTCAGCCTCTTGGCCACGCTTCATCCCGCAGGCACAGCTGCTCGAATCATGCCGGCCGAGGCTTTGCGCTATGAGTGAACGACCGTTGTTCGCTTGCGGTTCGGGTCCCCGGCGCCAATGAACGTCGTTATCGACGCCACGGCGCTCCTCATGCGTAGCGCCGGCGTGAAGACATACATCTGGTACTGGCTCCGAGCCCTGCAGAGTCTGCCCGGAACGAACCGCTTCACCGGCTTCCCATTTCTTGAGAACTTGCCGCCTCTTCGGCATGATCGCTCCATTCTGCCCCCGTTGCCGACATTGCCGCGTTTTCTTACCTCACGAGTCGCTGACCGCTGCCGGCCCATTCTCGAAGCCTGCATTCGAGACGCGGATGTGTTCCATACCTCCAATGCCGAACATTACCGGCCACGAAGGGCCCGGCTGACCGCGACGATCCACGATCTGACCTCCTTTAAATTCCCCGGAGCGCACACGGCACTGAATCAAAGGATCGATCGCCGGTTCTTTACCCAGACCCTACCGGCGGCCGATAAGCTCATTGCTGTCTCAGAGAGCACTAGGCGTGATGCAATCGAACTGCTCGGTCTGCCGCCAGACCGCATCGTCACCATTCACTCCGGCGTAGCTCCTGAATACTTCAAGGCTGGTCCCGAGCAAGCCCGCCAAGCCGCCGCCAAGTTTCAACTCGACCATCCCTACGTGCTCTGCGTGGGCACGATTGAGCCGCGCAAGAACCTCGACCGCCTGCTCGATGCCTGGCAGGACCTGCCCGAAGATGTGCGCGCGAGCTTTAGCCTCGTCGTCGCCGGACCAATCGGCTGGCAAGCCAAGGAAACCGCGGCCCGACTCCGCCAGTCGAGAACCGGAGTCCGCTATCTCGGTTACGTTGATGAGCAATGGATGCCCGGCTTGACGGCCGGTGCTACCTGCTTGGCGTATCCATCGCTGTACGAAGGTTTTGGTTTTCCCGTGGCGCAGGCGCTCGCGGCGTGCGTCCCCGTCGTCACATCCAATACATCGAGTCTTCCGGAAGTGGCCGGCCCCGCAGCAATCTTCGTTGACCCACTGAGCGTTTCCGACATTCAAGGCGCCCTATTGGATGTCTTAACCTCGCCGACTACTGTCGCGCGGTTAAGAACGGAGGCCCGCAAACGGGCGGCCCGCTACACCTGGGAACGTTGTGCAGCTCAGTCCTTGGCTTTTTTCGAGTCGGTCGTGGGTGCGGGCTGAGTGCCGCCTGCCGATGTGCAGGAAAAGTCCCAAACCCGCAGGTTTAATTCGCCGTTCGTGTATTGGACCAGTGCATATTCGCCAGCTTCGAGCGGCTTCGCTGGCCAGATCTTGAACAATCCCGGCAGCATTTCACGCTGGTACGTCTCCACTTCTTTTTGCTCTTCGAAGTTTTCCTTCGTCACCGGTACGATGCTGATGTTCTCGACGATGCGTTGGCCTTTTTTGGGGGTGAGTTTAATGATGCCGAAGTCCTCTCGCTGGTCCAGGCGAATGTAGAACTCCGGTTCCGAGTCCACCGTAAAGCCCGCATGTTCACCTTTGACTAGCACCGTCGCTTTGCCCGCAACGATCGGGATGGGCGTGACCATCTGCAGTGCTTTCCGCTTGTTGCTTGTTTCCACGTGCCAATCGGCCAACGGTACGGCCTTAATTTCTCCGCTTACGACGAAGTAAACTCCAGCATCGGCGGGGATCTGTGACAACTCTTTCCGTTGAGCCCGGATGGCTTTGTCCTCGGCATTCTCAAACCCCGACTGTTCCTTTGCCGCCTGCTCAATCTTTGCCAGTTCCCGTTTCGTCTTCTCCAGATCCACCAGTTCTATGGGGATCTCTTCCCAATCGCCGCGCTCCGTGCTGAAGTAGCGGACCCGGTCCTCCAAAACTTGGTATTCACGGACCATGTGGTAATCGCCGTCTTTCAAATACAGCTTGAACGTCGCGCCGAAAGCCAGCCACGCGGAAAGGACGAATAAGAGCAATACCCTCACTGACCACGATTCTACTGCCAAACCAACCAGCCGGACGTTCCTTCAACGCCGACAGTGACAGGCGCCTCTGTTCCCAAGGTGACCGCGACACCCGCTTTCGTTAACCGAAGCCACGTCGCCGTGTGGACAGAGCGAGCCTGTCCCAGACGCTGTATCGTCGACTCATACTCGCAAACCTGCCTCGGAGTTTTCACACAGACCGTGAGGGAGCGAACCCCACGACTTCCGGAACGCTGAGGCTCCAAGCGAAGCGGTTGCCATGAATCCTCGTGCCTCTTCGATTCAGACTGCGCCCTGTTAGACCCACGAGCAACGTAATATGGAGCGCATGAGATATCGAAAACTCGGCAGAACAAACCTGGAAGTCAGCGAAATCGGCTACGGCGCTTGGGGCATCGGCGGCAAACAGTGGCTCGGCGGTGAAGATCAGGCATCCCTCGCGGCTCTGCATCGTTCGTTCGATCTGGGATTGAACCTGATTGACACGGCACTTGCTTACGGCGACGGCCACAGCGAGCAGCTTGTGGGCCATGCCATTCGATCCGCACCGCATCGCGTTTATGTCGCGACCAAGATCCCACCGAAGAATCGCATCTGGCCGGCCACGCCAACCACACCAATCGCTGATGTCTTTCCGCCCGATTATATAGTCAGCTCCACCGAGCAGAGTCTTCGCAACTTGAGCCGAGAGCAGTTGGACCTCCAGCAGTTTCACGTCTGGACGGACGCCTGGGCTCATACTGAGGAATGGAGGCGGGCGGTTGAAGACCTGAAATCGAGCGGAAAGATCCGCTTCATAGGCATCTCGATAACTGAGCATGAACCGGACTCCGCGCTGGAAACCCTCCGCACTGGTCTGATTGACGCAGTCCAGGTGATCTACAACGTCTTTGACCAGACGCCGGAAGCTCACCTGTTCCCGCTCTGTCAACAACTCAACCTGGGCGTCCTGGCGCGAGTGCCTCTCGATGAAGGGGGACTGACGGGCGCCATCACCGAACAGACAAAGTTTGAACCCGGCGAATTTCGCGAATTCTATTTCCGTGGCGACCGCAAACGGCAAGTGGTGGAACACGTCGAAGCGTTGAAGAGAGATCTTTCCGACGAGGCATGCCCGCTACCCGAAATCGCGCTGCGCTTCTGTCTCACGCACCCGGCCGTCTCCAGTGTCATTCCCGGCATGCGGCGCATCAGGACCGTGGAAAGCAGCTGCGGCGTTTCGGACCAAGGAGCGCTGTCACCTGACGTAATGGCAATCCTGAAGAAGCACGCCTGGTACCGCAGCTTCTACCAATAAGTCGTGGCACAACCTTAGCCCCAGCACAGAACCGCGCGCGTCAGCAAGCGGATACACGACTAAGCCGACCGGGACAGGCGCGCCCTCTGTCCCAAGGCGATCACGATATCCAATATTGTCAACTCAAGCCCAATCGCCGCGTGGACAGAGCGAGCCCCAAGATGCAGTACAGTCGACCCATCTTTGTCGCGGAGTTCTCGGCCTCGTCAGCAAGCGGACTCCGTTTTCAGCCGTACCACATTTGTCAACCCACCTACGGCCCCTGTCTCTGAAAGATTCGGAACTGAAAAGCGTCCAGCGACGTCGCCGGCAAAGCTGTCTGCGCGCCGGCAAACAAGCCAAATTCCACCTCTTTCCAGGTCCCTTGCGCGGCTTCCACCGTGCCCCGAAACGGTGTGTTCGACAGGTTCACCGCAACCAGGAACTCCTCGCTGCCGGAGCGCCGCAGATAACTCACCACATGCGCCTCGTTAGAGTTGTGGATCCAGATCAGCTCGCCCTGCTGCAACGCCGGGTGCTGCTTTCGCAACGGAATCATTACCGTATAGAACTTCTGAAACTGAGGCCGCTTGTCTGCGATTTGCCAAAACACCTTAGGCGCCTCAAACAGCGCCGGGGCCGTGGATTCGGTCGTGTCTCCAACCTCCATGCCGTTGTACAGAACCGGCACGCCATCCAGTGTGAACATCAGCGCCGAAGCGGCCAAAGAGCCCGGCAAACCATAGCGCGCGATCGCACGCTCCTCATCGTGGTCGTCGGAGACCCGCATATGCAACGCCCCTTTCGGAAACACCTCGCATTGCTGGTCGAGAATGGCGCGCACTGCCGTCGCAGACTCGCCATGCATAATGACGTTGTTCAAGGTAGCCATCAGCGGCCACGCATAGTCGATGTCGAACGCGCTCCGCAAAAGTTCCGGCTTCGATGCCTCAGCCAGCATCATCACGTCCGGCTTAACGCGCTCCAGTTCGACGCGCGTCGCTTCCCAAAAGTCTGTGGGAACCTCAAACGCCACGTCGCAGCGAAAGCCGTCCAGGTTGAACTCCTGAATCCAATGCTTCAGCATCCCGGTCATGTACTCGCGCAGTTTCGGGTTCGAATAATCGAGCGCCGCTACATCCGACCAATCGTACGGCGAAGTCATCTGCCCGTTCTTGTCGTGCTTGTAGAAGTCGGGATGCGCCATCAGCACGCTGTCCCAGGAGGTGTGATTGATCACTACGTCCAGAATTGCTTTCATGCCGCGCTGATGAGCTCCGCTCACCAGACGCTTCAGGTCGTCCTTCGAGCCGTACTGCGGGTCGATGGCGTAATAGTCGCGCACCGAGTACGGACTTCCGAGCGTGCCTTTCTTCTTGACTTGCCCGTTGGGATTGATCGGCATAATCCACAGGACGTTCACCCCCAGTTTCTCGAGGTCGTTGAGACGCGTGGTGACGCCATTCAGAGTCCCTTCCGGCGAAAACGTGCGTGGGTTGAGTTCGTAGATGACGCCGGAGGTCAACCACTTCGGTGACGGCCGCGCCGTCAGTTTGGCGATCGCCGGATCGGCTTGTTGCGCGAAGATGGCGCCCTGGGGGATGGAAGTGCCCAGCAGTATGAGTGCGCAAGCTGGGCGCAGTGGCATTCTCATGGCCCTAGCATATAGTGGCCGCTAGCCGAGTTCAGTGATTTAGGGTAACAACCGTCGCGCCCCAGCCACCCGCTTCCGAGGGTGCGTCCGAAAAGCTAGCCACAAATGGTGTCCGCGCCAGGATCGTTCTTACCATTTCCCGCTGCACGCCGATGCCGCGGCCATGGATGATCCGCAGCCCAGTCACTCCCAGGCGGCGGGCCTCTTCGAGGTAAGCTTCCACGGCGTCTTTCACGTCGCGAGCCTGGAAGCTATGCAAGTCGAGCACGTCTGTGATGGGGATGGTTACCGGCTCGTGCTCGTCAAACGCTTCGGAATCATCAGCCTCGTGCGACTTCGAGGCCACCACGTCAGGCAGGTCGTGCCGTGGTCCGACGAGACTGCCAAATACTTCGATGCGATCGTCAGGCGTCATCGCCCTCCAGGTCTGTCAGCCGCCGCTCGTGCATCTCCGCTATACGCGCGAGCGCCCGGATGTTCTCGCCGTCTATCTCTGCGGCCTTCAGTAAATCAGCCGTGCGGAGATTCAGCAGCTCGACACCCTGGGTCAGCGCCTCGTGGCGCTCCGTGAGACGGTCGAGCCGTTCGTCTATGGTCATACCCTCTTTCCTTCCGATGCCGTTTCACACCGGTCCACTAACCGCAGTCAGGGCCTGACTCCTATGGATACGGCCTGCGGAATCCGCCCTTGTTTGTTTGCTGGGGACCCGTTCCGTCGGTGAGCGCTCGGCTCGGCGGCGCGTGGCTAAAGTCCAAATCAGCCATCTGGTATTCCAGCGGGCGATCCAAAACCATCTCGACGTTCGTCCCGCGCGTCAACATGGCATCGGGTCCGCGTGACACAAGCACGCCGATCAACCCCGCGGCCGCGCCGGCAGCCAATCCGACTCCCGCGCCCGTACCCACATGCCCAGCCGCAGCCCCAGCGGCCGCTCCGATGCCGGCTCCGGCGAGGGTCGCGTCGATCACGGTGTTCGCGTCACCCTGTTTGTTTCCGGCGCTCTTGATGGTGTCATGTTCCCGGTCGAAGGATTCTTCGGCCCGCCCGTCCAGGCCACCTAGAGGGGCGTGGAAATTCCGGCTGACGCCATTCGGAAGCGTCAGAGAATCGAAACGCACGCTCAGTTCGCCGCGCCCCTTCACGCGTCCCGGCCGCTTCACTTCGATTACCGTACCGGTAACCCAGCTTCCTTGTGGCACCACGATGTGGCCGCTCGCCATAACAGGAAACGCCGTCTCCAAGTAAATGCGATCGCCCACCATAGCAGTCTTTGTGCTCACGCTATTGATCATGTTCAGCAGAATTCTCGTGCCGGAGTCCACTTTGAATTCATTCGGCGGGGTCGCCGGCTGGTTCAGTGGCTCGCGCTGCTTGAGGCCAGTTTGAGATGGCGTTTGTGCTTCGGCTGGGCTCTCATCCGCCCTCGGGGGTAACGGAGCTGAGGTTCCAGCGGCTGGAGCCGGCGGCGCACTGGGTTGTTGCGCATCCTGCGCCCGCACAAGCGTCAGGCAGGACAAACCGGCAGAAAACACAATCATGGCTCCGGCACAGCGTTTCGGCATGCAAGTTCGCTCTCCTTACAGTATCAACGCTCGAGGTCGTCCGGGGGTTGCGCCAAACTATAGGAAATGGAGTCTGGATGCCAGCCCGGCGTCCGCGCTTCCGGCTACCCGACCCATCTTCGCTTTCTGGTTTGCCGAGGCTAATACTGTAGACCACCACTCGGCGGCAGCGATGGGCAAGATGGGCTGACCGAGGCGACTTCGGCTGTGACCTGTTCGAGAGTCGCGTCGAGTTTTCTACGATTGTCGATTGTGGAGACCGAGACGCCTGAGCGTGAGCAGCCGACAAGGCTGGAAATCTAGCGGGGTGAAAGTCCCTGTACCGTCAATTGCCTGTATTCAGACGGTTAGCATATCCGGTGCGTGCGGAGGCAACGATGCACGTTCGGCCCGGACGTAAAAGCTCTGGCTGCCCTGTGGCTGTATGCACAGCGGTAGGAACGATCTGGAGAGCGAGCAAACTGGGAGGCCTGAACATAAAGGAATATCTGCAGCCTCGAAAATCACACCGCGAGAAGTTGTATTCGCGGAATGAAGCGGGAAGCCGACCCAAGCGCTTAGTGGGGAAGGCCGCTGACATAGACGAAGAAACAGGTACACGCAGTCTGTGGGACCGCCGGGGTACGGGATCAAGCATCTCAGTCAGGAACGATTTTCAGAATAACGTCGGGAAGAACCCACTGGCACCCTCCACCTACAGTCGGCGCGTCCGAGTTCTATCCCAACGGCGTCCAAGATACTTTGAGAGAAAGCCTGATAGATGTCGCCCCGGGTGACGACTTTCAAGAAAAATACATAGGCCTGGCCATTCTGGATGGGATCCACGCCATTTTCAATCAACGATATGGAGTGACCATTCACCCTCACGGTCCCTCCAAGGCGGGATGTAAACAACGTCGATCTCTCTGTAAGATGACTACGCCCTGACTGTCGAAAGATCTTTTCCGGGGCTACGCTGTACACCGAAAAAATGCTTGTTCCGTCTTCGGAAAAATAACTTGTTGCCGCGTTCACTCTTCCGAGAACGACAAGGTCGGACGCGCAAGTCTTCCTGTCTACAACGGTGAGATCCGGGCTTGCGGCGCTTTGAGCCCGCGTTTCCCCGATTGGATGCTCATGCCCGATACCGACCAACATCGACAGGTCTTTGGTCGCAGTTGCCGCCTCATCACGCAAATTGCGATTCCAGTGGAATCCGTCATAAAGTTCCTTAGTCCGGTCGTCAGCCGGTCACCTGACCTGACTGAACAGCGGTCGACAAAAGAGCAATCAAAGTGATCGAGATGCCGGCCAACTCAGCGAAGGAGATCTGCATGCGCGCTCAAAACATGACGCCAATAGGGTACTCCCCAGGCAATTACGAGTCGCGACAGCGAAATTGGGACGTCTGCCGCCATCCGTCCAGGGGCCGCCGCTTACCTCCCGGCAGCCGCTGTGTTCGCCTTGCTCCGGTCCAGCACCTTCATTGCCTTGCGCGCTACTGTACTGAGCGGCAGCTTTTCCGATTGTCGCCTGTCGACCCATTGGCAAATGCCCAATCGCAGCGGCGTCGGGATCGCGATGACTCGAAACAAGTAGTTATGAAACGTAATCCCGTGCCGGAAGCTACCCTTTTCCACGCCGGAGCCTGCTTGCGGTAACTGCTCCGCTTCAGGCAGTTCCCAAAATTCCGGCATCAGTTTCGCCGACGCAGGCCGCTGCCACAGCAATACATTGTGGCCCCGCGTAATCCAATACAGCGTTCGCTCTTCATAAACAGACTCTCTCGCCTTCTTCTTGACCGGCAAGCTGTCCTGCGTTCCCGCCGCCCGCGCCCGGCATAGCGCAGAAACCGGGCAGACGAGGCACTGCGGATTCCTGGGCAGGCAGAGCGTTGCGCCGAGCTCCATCATGGCCTGGTTAGAATCGCCCGGCCGTTCCGTATCCAGCATCGTGTCAGCCAGCGCGGAGAAGACTTTCTTGCCGGCGCTTGACGCGATGTCCGTCGAGTCATTCGCCACCCGGCTGAGCACGCGAAACACATTGCCATCCAGCACCGCATGTGGCAAGCCGAAGCTGATGCTGGCAATCGCCGCGGCCGTGTAGCCGCCTACGCCGGCCAGTTCCAGGATTTCCTCAAAGGTATCTGGGAATCCGCCGGCATCCCGTATAGCCCGTGCGGCGTGTTGCATGTTCCGGGCGCGATGGTAGTAGCCGAGCCCCGCCCAGTGTGCCAACAGGTCCGCTTCAGGCGCCTCAGCCAGCGCCTCAACGCTGGGAAAGCGCTTCAGAAAACGCTCGTAGTAAGGGATGGCCGCCGCAACCCGGGTTTGCTGCAGCATGATTTCGGAGACCCATACGCGGTACGGATCGTTTGAACGGCGCCACGGCAAGTCCCGCCGGGCTTGGTCGAACCATCTGAGAAGGCTAGCGCGAAACTGTCGGATCCCGGCGTTACTCCGGAACCTCGGCCGCGTTTCCCCCGGCGCTCGTTGGCCCGACGGCTGCATCAGCTTTCCATACTCCGCATCTTATAAACTAGAAAGTAGCAGGCCTTAACGAGTTAAGGCGCTGCGACGGCGACTCTGCCGTTCCCCTCCATTGTCTTTAGCCAATGCCCGACGATTCCAGGCCAGCGTTGCCCCATTCAATTCCCCTCACGTCCGCGATCTCGATTCGCGGCGCGCGGGTGCACAACCTGCGCAATGTGAGCCTCGACATCCCGCACGACAAGCTCACGGTCGTCACAGGTGTATCGGGCTCGGGCAAGTCGTCGTTGGTCTTCGACACCGTCTACGCAGAGGGCCAGCGCCGCTATGTTGAATCTCTCTCCGCTTACGCCCGGCAATTCCTGGAGCGCATGGAGAAGCCGGACGTGGACGAAATAGTCGGCATTGCGCCGCCCATCGCGATCAAGCAGAAGAACCAGACCCGCAATCCCCGGTCCACCGTCGCCACCGCAACCGAGATCTATGATTTCCTTCGGCTGCTATATGCGCGCGCAGGGCGCACCTTCTGCCCCAACGACGGGACGCGGATTCAATGCGACACAGTCGACCAGGTGGCTGAGACCATGCTCACCCAGCCCGAAGGGTCGCGCTGGTACGCGCTCTTTCCTGTAAAGACGCCCGCTGTTGCAGCCCCTGCGGCGCCGCCCGTGCCGCGCGGTAAGACCATGGGCTCGAAACCCGTTGCGAAATCCATCGCACCTAAGTCCGCCGTCGGCAAAGACGCGTCCGCGCTTCGCGATCACCTCTTCGAACTGCGCAAGAAAGGCTTCAACCGTCTCTTCCAAAACGGGAGGATGTTTGAATTCTCCACGCCCGAGTCTCTCCTCGATATTGATTTCTCTGTGCCGCTCTTTGCCTTGGTCGATCGCTTCGTGATTCAGCAAGATCTGCACCAACGCCTCGTTGACACGGTGGAAATCTGCTATCGCGAAGCGGGCGAGGTCTTCTTCGAGCAGGCTGGCGTTGCCGAACCGGTTCGTCTCCACTTCAGCGAACGTTACCAGTGCAAAGTCTGCGGACTTACGGTTAATGCTCCGGAGCCAACGCTGTTCAGCTTCAACAGCCCCATTGGCGCCTGTCCCGTCTGCCAGGGCTTTGGCAACACCATCGACTACGACCTGGGCCTGATCATTCCCGATCCGATGACATCGCTCGAAAATGGCGCCGTCGACCCCTGGACGAAGCCTGTTTATAAGTGGTATTACGATGAAGAGTTCCTGCCCAAAGCGCTGAACAAGGTGCGTCTGAACGTCGCTTGGGCAAGCCTGGAGGAAGACGAGCGCGAGTTTGTCATAAAGCACATCCGCCGCTTCTTCGCCGAGGTCGAAAAGAAGAAGTACCGGGTTCACGTGCGCGTCTTCATGAGCCGCTATCGGGCTTACACGCAGTGTCCTGCCTGCCGCGGCGGGCGTCTGCGGCCTGAGGCTCTCTACGTCACCCTGGGCGGCTCGAACATCGCGCAAGTGACGCGCATGAATATCACCCAGGCGCGCGCTTTCTTCGATGCCCTGCAACTGAGCCCCGAAGAATCGGAAATCGCCGACAAGTTGCTGATTGAAATTCGTCAACGATTGAACTTTCTCAACGACGTGGGTCTCGAGTACCTGACGCTCGACCGGCTGTCTGCCACTCTCTCGGGTGGCGAATCCCAGCGCATCACGCTTGCCACTTGTCTCGGTTCGCGCCTCGTGGGCGCAACCTATGTGCTGGACGAGCCTTCCATCGGCCTTCATAGCCGCGATACAGCGCGGCTGATTCGCATCCTCCATGAGCTTCGCGACCTTGGCAACACCATCGTGGTGGTGGAGCACGACCCGGAGGTGATGAACTTCGCCGATCACATCGTCGACCTCGGTCCAGGCGCCGGCGAACTGGGCGGCCGCATTATCTTCGAAGGTTCCTACGCGCAACTGATGGATCCGCCACGCACGCCTCCCAGTAAGGAGCACCCCCAATCCTTGACCGGGCGCTACCTGCGCGGTGAGTTGGCCGTTTCGCGCGCTCTCGATCGCCGCAAAATCAATCCGAAGCGCGTCATCCGTTTCATTGGTGCCCGGGCCAACAATCTGAAGAACGTCGACGTCGACATCCCGCTGGGCATCCTGGTCGCCATCACGGGCGTCTCCGGTTCGGGCAAGTCTTCGCTGGTTCACGACTGCATCTATCGCGCGCTCGATCAGCAAGTGAACCGCGATCGCCGTGGGGCTGTGGATTTCGATTCCGACTCGCCGGAGGCTCGTAAACAGAACCTGCGACGGGTCGAGAAAGCGGACCTGCTGACCAACGTGGTGATGGTGGACCAGTCACCCATTGGCCGCACGCCGCGCTCCAACCCGGTCACCTACATCAAGGCATTCGATCTCATCCGTGACTTGTTCGCCGCTACGCACCAGGCACACCGGCGCGGCTATACGCCGGGACACTTCTCGTTCAACATTCCCGGCGGCCGGTGCGACACCTGCCAGGGCGATGGAACCGTCACCGTCGAGATGCAATTCCTGGCCGATGTCGAACTGGTCTGCGAAGACTGTAAGGGGACGCGCTTCAAACCATCCACGCTCGACATTCGCTACAAAGGCCGCAACATCCACGAGGTACTGCAACTCACTGTGCGCGAGGCCATCTCTTTCTTCGCTGACACCCCAAAGCTGTCAGCGCGCCTGAAGGTGTTGAATGACGTTGGCTTGGGCTATCTGCGGCTGGGCCAGTCCGCAACGACTCTCTCGGGCGGTGAGGCTCAGCGGGTGAAGCTGGCAGCGCATCTGGCGCAGGCCTCTTGCCAAGGCACGCTGTTCCTCTTCGACGAACCCACCACCGGGCTGCATTATGACGACATCGCCAAGCTGCTCGAAGCTTTCGAACGGCTGATCCACAACGGTGGAAGCATTCTGTTGATTGAGCACAATCTGGAACTGATTCAAGCCGCGGATTGGGTCATCGATCTGGGCCCGGAAGGCGGCGATGGCGGCGGCAGAATTGTTGCGCAGGGCACTCCCGAAGCCGTCGCCAACGTTGCGGAATCTTACACCGGACAGTTCCTCAAACGCGCCTTCGCTGAGAAGGCCATCGCATAACGTTCCGCGCAGATGCGAAATAGAGCCGGTGCTCGGTCGCCGTCACCCCTCTCGCAGCGCTACCAGCGGATCAACCCGGCTTGCCCACCGGGCCGGCAGGTAGCATGCCAGCAGCGAGATTACTAACAGCAGACCCGCCGCTGCCGCTACGCTAACTGGATCAGCTGCACTTACTCCGTATAGCAGCCTCGCCAGCAGGCGCCCAACGAGTAACGACGCTCCGAAGCCGATCGCAACACCGATCAAGACTAACGACATGCCCTGTTTCAAAATCAGCGTAAGCACGCTTCTCTGAGCCGCACCCAACGCCATGCGCAATCCGATTTCCCGCTTTCGCTGATTCACGGAATAAGCGAGGATCCCGTAGAGGCCAATGCTTGCCAGAACCAGAGCTAGCAACCCGAACAGGCTTAAAAGGCCCACGCCCATCTTTGCCTGAAACAAACCGCCATCGATGATTTCGCGTCCGGTTCTTACAGTGCTTGCCAATATGTGGGGCCCGGCAGCGTGAAGCTCACGCTGGATGGGGAGCAGGAGCAGTTGCGGATCTCCCTTGCTGCGCACGTACAAGGTCATCCCATCTGAATAGTTTTGTTCCAGCGGCACATACACGCATGGCTGTGGGGGCTCAGCCCAGTTCGTGTAGTTACCCGTCCTGGCAATGCCGACAATCTCGCGCAGCTGTTTTTCGTTGGCCAGTTGAATGCGCTTACCCAACGCGTTTCCGCCCGGCCAATAGTCATGCGCCATCTTCTCATTGACGATGGCGACAGGCGTCGATGTTTCCTGATCAATGTCCGTGAATTCGCGCCCGCTATCGATCGCCACGCCCGCCGTCTCGAAATAGTCGCGGTCCACGGTGTTGACTATGGTTGTGATTCTGTCGGCCTGCGAACGTTGCTGCCGCCCTTCCACATTTAATCCGCTGACAGAGCGGGCCCAGAGTGGCTGGTTCGAGGCCCACGATAAAGACTCCACGCCTAGTCCTCGTGTCACTCGATCGCGGACGTCAGTGTAGAAAGCCTTCGTCTGCGCCTTCGAGTATCCAGCTTGCCCCGGGTTCGTGATGAAGAGCGCAAGATGCGCGGTCTGAAACCCTGGATCAATTTGGTACGCACGACCGATGCTTCGCAAAAACAATGCCGCCGTCACCAGTAGCAGAAACGAGAATGCTACCTGACCCACCAACAGCGCGTTAGCTAGCGTAACGCTCCTGCGGTTCTTCCCGGTGGTGCGCGCTTCTTCCTTCAACGCTTCCGCTACTCCGCCGCCTGACGCCTTAAAAGCTGGCACAGTCCCAAACAGGAATCCCGTCGCCAGGGAGATGAGCAATGTAAAGGCGAATACGGTTGCATCCAGCTTCGGCGTAACGAAATTCGCGGACCCCGGCAGCATTGCGAATAGGAAATGCAATCCCGCATAACTAATGACTAGCCCCAGAACGCCGCTAAGAAAACCAAGCAGTACGCTCTCGGTGAGCAGTTGACGCACTAGCCTTCGCCGGCTTGCTCCCATCGCCAACCGCACCGCCATCTCCTGTTGTCGCGCCGCCGAACGAGCCATTAACAGGTTCGCCACGTTCGAACACGCTATCAGCAGCACAATGCCAACGACAATCAAGAGCCCGGCGCTGGCGTACAGGATCGGCGTCGATCCGCTGCTAGCGCTCGCAAAGACCACGTCGCGAATAGGACGCACCGTTACCGTATGACCTTCATTGACCTCCGGATACTCGCGCGCCAAGTCGGCCGCGATGGCCACCATATTTGCCTCCGCCTGGGTCGCGGCAACGCCCGGCTTAAATCGCCCCACGCCCTGGAAGAATGCTTTGCTGCGATCGCTCAGCGCACTATGCATCTCATTGGGCATCAGTTGTTCGGCCATGGAGGCAGGTATCCACAAATCGGGGCCGAATATTGCGTTAACTCCGATGAACTTCGGCGGAGCAACGCCTACAACCGTGAAGGCCACGTTGTTGAGCCGCACTGTCTCGCCCACAATGTCAGCCGCACCACCAAAGCGCGACTGCCAAGTCCCGTAGTTCAGTACCGCAACGGGGTGCGCGCCCGCAGTGCTGTCCTCATCAGGCAGGAAGAAACGTCCCACAGCAGGCTTGAGGCCCAACGTCTCGAAGTAATTGCCAGTCACTAACTCGTCGAACATCCGCTGCGAATCGTCACCCGTATGGAAGGTCACAATCCGCGGAGATGTGTACCCCGCCAGCGAACTGAAGACCTCGTTCCTGGCCTGAAAGTCCTTCAGATCTGCGTACGAAAGAGGCGATGGTGCGCCCGACTTCGACATGCGCCCCGATTCCGCCATCGCGATGCCGGCGAGCTCACCCGTGTTCCGCACGGGCAGTGGATTCAAGATCAGTGTGTTGATCAGCGTGAAGACCGTGGTGTTCGCGCCAATCCCCAAGCCCAGCGTCAGCACCACGAACAATACGAACAGAGGACTCTTCCACATGGTGCGTCCGGCATAACGGAGATCTCTCAAGAGGTCTTCCATCAGATTGCCCGGC
Organism: uncultured Acidobacteriaceae bacterium; assembly: GCA_963771305.1. Classification (GTDB taxonomy): domain Bacteria; phylum Acidobacteriota; class Terriglobia; order Bryobacterales; family Bryobacteraceae; genus CAJCIT01. Next base: position 111,899 of record CAVYTS010000037.1, on the reverse strand, counting down.
TTGGCATCGGCTACCAGCACGGCCTCATATCTTGGCATTCGCTGACTCCTCTTCAATCCCGCTTGCAGCGGGTACGTGTCATCCAATTCGGCGACAGCCTGCTGGTATGCCTGGCCTTCCGTGGCGCCGCCATTCAGTAGCTCGCGGTAGTAGTCTTCAAGATGCTGAGCGAGTTCCTCAGTAAGATCCGCCTCCGCTGCGGCCGTTAGCCGCAAGGGCTCCAGCCGTCCTCGAACCAGACGTTTCCAATCAGGCATGTTCGATCCCCGTGACTCGGCTGATGATGGCGACGAAGTCCTTCCAGCTCTCCTGCTTCGAGCGCAGCAACTCCCTGCCTTGCGCTGTCAGACTGTAATACCGGCGCCGGCGCTGCTCCGCTTTTTCTACCCATCGCCCTTCGATCGACCCTTGTTCCTCCAGCCGGTGAAGCAACGGATAGAGCGAAGTGACGTGAAACTGCAAGCCACCGCCGGATCGAACCTGGATCAGCTTGGAAATGTCATACCCGTGACGAGCCTGATCCTCGAGCAGCGACAACACGAGAAGTTCTGCGCTTCCCTTTTTCCATTCCGGATCGTGGCGACTCAGAGTCATATTATTCGATCCCTTATATGGGACACAGTAGTATGGACGCAAGTTCACCGGTTTTGTTCCACCCCAAGCAAAAGAATTTCACTGTTCACCGCTTGATTGCCCCTAAAATTAGGAATCAAAGAGACTTATTCCATTCGGTCTTGTTCGGCTGCTCTCCCTCAACCCCGACCCTTCTGGGGTGCTTGTGATAGCCGCGATCAATTGACCCGCAGGGCGTACACTCGAAGCGTTGACATGGAGGCATTCCTGATGAGGCTTAAGCAGCAGTTCGCCTTTGGGCTGGCGCTGGCATGGTCGCTCTCAACGGTCGCAGTGCACGCCCAGGCTTCCCCGCAAGGACCGGTATTCACGTCGCCTGAAGTGACGCCGGACCGCCAAATCGTATTCCGTATTCTGGCCCCAGACGCCAAAGCGGTTTCCCTACGGGCCAGCGACATTCCTACGCCGGATCAGAAGCCTCCTGCATTCGCCAAGAACGATCCGGGTGTGTGGGAAGCGACGGTCGCTCCCGTCCCGACTGGCGCGTATCGATACACCTTCCTAGTCGATGGCGTCCCAACCATGGATCCACGCAATCCCGCCGTGAGCGAGTCGAACGCCATGGCGTGGAGTTTGGTGGTGGTGCCCGGTGCCGATTTTGTCGACGTACGCAATGTCCCACACGGCTCCGTATCGGCGGCGTACTACTACTCAACCGCACTCGGACGCATCCGCCGGATGCACGTCTATACGCCGCCCGGCTACGAGACAAGCAGCTCGAAGTACCCTGTCTTTTACCTATTGCACGGCGCCAGCGATAGCGACGATTCCTGGACCTCGGTGGGGCGTGCCAACTTCATCATGGATAACCTGATTGCCGCCAAGAAAGCTGCGCCGATGGTTGTCGTGATGCCGGCCGGCCACACATCGCGGGAGATCTTCAGACCTCCGTCAAACGGACAGCCCGCGCGCGACGAGTTTGGCGACGATTTCGTCACCGACGTGATGCCATACGTCGAGAAGAACTATCGTGTCCTGACGGACCGGCCACACACGGCGATCGCAGGCTTGTCCATGGGCGGAGGCCAGACGCTGAACTTCGCGATGTCCCACCTGGATCGCGTCGCGTACGTGGGCGTGTTCAGCTCCGGCGTGTTCTCGCGAGGGCCGCGCCCAGGAACCGCGGCGGGCGCCGCACCTCCTCCCGCCACCGTTCCGGCTGAGTGGGTGCAGCAGCACGCTGCCATGCTCGACAATGCAGCTCTGAAGCCCGGCTTGAGGCTACTCTGGTTCTCAACCGGCAGCGATGACCGGTTGATCCCGGTCTCAAAAGCGACCGTCGCCATGTTGAAAGAGCACGGCTTCCAGCCGGTGTTTCTGGAAAGCGCCGGCGGTCATACCTGGCTCAACTGGCGCGATCACCTGAACGAGTTCGCGCCGCAGTTGTTCCAGTAGCGGCGGGACCAATCGAGACGACTGTTTCTCCTGGGCGGCGTCCGGTGTAGTATCGGGCAGGAGCACCAATGTCTACCCTCTCGGGACGGCTGTTGTTCTGGTCGCCGCGCGCTCTCTCAATCGCCTTCGCCGCCTTCCTCAGCCTTTTCGCCCTCGATGTTTTCAGCGAACACCGTGGATTCCGGGACACTGCTTTGGCGCTAACCATGCATTTGGTTCCGGTATTCGTGGTGCTCGCCATCCTCCTGCTCGCCTGGCGCTGGGAGTGGGTAGGAGCCTTGTTTTATGCCTTCGCCGGCCTGCTGTACGTGGCTTTGGTGACTTCGCGGTCCCGGCCCGGCAGCTATCCAGTTGACCTGGATTCTTGCTATCGCCGGACCGGCGTTTGTGATCGCGCTGTTGTTTATGGCGATTGGTTGAAGCACGCGAGCTGCGCTCCTTTGCCCACTAAGCCACGGCCAGATTTCTAATGCGCCTCGTGGTGCTCGTGCTCTTCATAATGGCGATATTCGTGATGCTCTGAACGCGGTCCGGGGACTGGATGATAGGGCACGGCATAGGGGTGTACGTAGACGCCTCTGTTCGTCCAGGTTCGGACCCACGGACGACGGTCGATGAGAATGGTGTGATTCGTCCAGCCAAAACCGACTCCGCCCCAACCCCAAGGCGCGAAGGCGGCTCCGATAGTGATTCCAGGTCCAAAGCCAATTGCTCCGCCGACGTAGAAGCCGGGCCGCGGTCGTGCAAAAACGACCATTGGGTTGTAGTAGGGGACGTAATAATAATCAGGTGACACGGGAACAATTTGAATCGCGCCGGGCTCCATGATCACTCGCTGGGTCTGATTGCTCCTCAGGTACCCGTAGTCATACGACTCCTGACGCAACCGTTGAACGGAATCCATGACTTGGTCTCGTTGTGCGAGTACGGCATTGCCCAGATCCTGCGTCCAGCCCATATATCGAGCCATATAGTCGAGCACGCTAGGAAATGGTAACAAAGCCATCACGCTGGGATCGAAGCTGAGGTTGTCCTGCCGGATAGCTTGCGCCAAAGCGTCTCCCTTTAGATATTGATGCTGATTCGCCCAAGTCGCGGCATCGGGAATTTCGTTCGAATAGGTCGCAGCCGTAAGCACTTGCGCCAGCAATCCATCCGGATATAGCGCCACTGGTCCAACCAGCTGATCCAGCTGTTGCTGCGCGAAGACGGGCGGAGCTGGATACTGCCCAGGCGGGTATTGCCCTTGTGGGTACTGGCCTGACTGCGGCGGGTATTGCCCTTGTGCGGGTGGATACTGACCCTGAGGCGGGTATTGACCCTGAGGCGGGTGTTGACCCTGAGGCGGGTATTGACCCTGAGGCGGGTACTGACCCTGAGGCGGGTACTGTTGCTGCTCAGGCGGCGGCTGCGTTTGCGGGTATTGATTCGGATCTTGCGCGAGCGCGGGAAGAGCCACGATCACGCTCAGCAAAGCTCCTACCTTCCATTTGGAAATCCTATTTAACGATGGCATCACAATGAAGTCTCCTGACGACCCAAACTGCACGGTGGGCCTTTATGTCTGCTTGTTAGACGCCGATGTTTCAAGCGAGGGTACGCGCGGGCTTTGCAGGCCCACATTAAAGCCGGTTTAGAAAGCTTTGCAGGGCTGTCAGCGGCACTATTTACCGGGCCCAAAATAAATTCTGTGTAGTGGAACCACTCGCGGTGTGTGGTCTTCTCCTTGCGCTTCAGTGACTTGCGCTTGCAAATTCGACAAGCAAAGTCAGTGGCAAAGTAACTGCCTAAGTCGACGCAGGAGAGTGACTATGTCCCGTTTCGTAAATGCGGCTCTTCTCAGCGCCGCTCTTGTAACTTCAGTGGCAATGAGTCCCGCAGTATTACGGGCCCAAGACCAAGATCGTGACCATGACCACGGGGTCGTGATCTACCAAGACAAAGCCCACCATGACAAGCACGAGTGGAACGAACGTGAGGAGCGGGCCTATCGCATGTATTGGACCGACCAGCATCACGAATATCGCCAGTTCACAGCCCTAAACCCCCGGGAGCAGCAAGAGTATTGGGAGTGGCGTCACCATCATTCGGACGCCGATCTCCACATCGACATCCATTAGTGCAAATTAATCACGTGACTGCAGTCCTTGCGTTGGCTACCAGCGGCATCGGATTATTCGGCACATCCCACCCGCAATTTCTCAAGGCGCCGGCTTTAGCTTAACTCGCCACGTTTCGTCGCTTGGACCGCATATTCTGCCGCACGGTAAGCCAAGGCCTGGATGGTTGCGGTCGGCTGCTGTCTCGCCGCCGTAACGAAGTTGCTTCCGTCTACCAGAAACAGGTTGGGGACATCGTGCGTGCGGCTGAAGGCGTTCACAACCGAACTCTTCGGATCGTTGCCCATTCGACACGTGCCCATGAGGTGACGCGATGGCATATTGTCCTCCAGCGCCAGAGACCCGTGCCAGACCTTCTGCGCGCCGGCCGCCTGTAGAACCTCAATCTGTTTAGACATGACCCACTTGAGGGTGGCTTCGTCATCGGGATGGTTCTCAAATGTCACGCGGATTGCTGGCAGCCCCCAGGCGTCCTTGGTGTCGGGATCCAGCGTGATGCTGTTCTTGGCTTGCGCCAAAGAAGACGTGTGGGCCAGGAGCGGACATGGTACGCGTGAAGTAGGTTTCAAAGAGCTTCTTGTATTCGCTGCCCCACTTCGGGGCATCCGGCGGTAATCCATGCAGCGCGAATCCGGCCGGATAGAAGTCGAACCGGGCGTCGATGCCGCCGCCGCCGTAGAAACCGCGCTTGGGATCTGCTGCGTAGTAATCGTGGATCAGCCGCGTTACCTGAATGCCCTTGTATTCATTCAGAGGATGTTCAAAAAGCCCTTGTGCCTCGCCGCCGTTGTCCCACATCAGATATTTGCCGACGATGCCGCTCGAGTTTGCCAGCCCGTGTGGAAACCGTTTCGACTTCGAGAGCAACAACAACTTCGGAGTCTCCGCTCCGTTGGCGCAAACGAAGACAGCTTTGGCGCGCTGGAATACCTCGCGCCGGTTGGCATCGAAGTAGATGGCGCCGGTTGCCCGGCCGTTGTCGTCCGTTTCAATCTTGCGCACGTAGGAATTCGGCCGGATCTCGCAGCGTCCGGTCTTCTCGGCGACGGGAATGACGCTGACCAAGGTGCTGGACTTGGCGCGCATCTCACAACCGAACGATTCGCAGAAGCCACAATTCACGCAGGCAGCCCGGCCTCGATACGGCTGCGACAGGATCGCCACCGGGGCAGGGAACGGGTGCAGCCCGAGCTTCTTCGTGGCTCGATCGAACAGCGCGCCCGATGATTTGACAGGCATGGGCGGCAGCGGGTACGGCTTCGATCTCGGCCCTTCGAAGGGATTCGCACCAGCCAGGCCGGAAATGCCGAGGTCGTATTCCGCCTTGGTGTAATAGGGTTCAAGATCGGCATACTTGATGGGCCAATCGGCAAGTTCGGCTCCGCTCACCTCGCCGAACAAGCTGCGCTCGTGAAAGTCGCTCTCATGAAAGCGCCAATAGTTAGCCGTGAAATGGACACTGCCGCCACCCACTTGCCGTCCGTATTCAATCGCCTTGATCGGCTTGGCGGTCTCCGCTTCCGACTTGCGGTATGTGATGGGCTGCGTCTTCGGGTCGTTCGTTAAGCCGGGCTGGAAGGTGTATTTGATCTCATCATGCGTATAGTCTTTCTCTCTGAGGTACGGACCTTGCTCCAGAACGACTACGGTGAATCCAGCCGTGGATAGCTCCTTGGCGATGACACCGCCAGCGGCGCCGGCGCCCAGCACCAGGAAGTCGACGGGGTCGGGGGTCGGGAAAGTCACGTCGTCACTTCTTCTCTCCGTTGACTTGTGCGTCATAGTAGCCGAACGGCGGTTGGTACATCATTCGATCTTCAAAGCCGATCTGCTTCCAGCCAATTCCCCCGCGATTGCCGCCATAACTTGGATTGCCCAGAAAGCCAAGCACGGTGTGCGTTCGCAGCAGTTCGAAGAACTCGGATGCCTCGATGGCACGAATGAGTGCGATCTGCTGCTGGTTGGTCAGCGACGCAATCGTGGTCGAGTTCGGAAACAGCTCCCGGCGTTTCTGCTGAAACTGCGCCATCCCGATGCGGTACGCCTCGCGATCATCAGCGGCGAAGGTCGACAAGGCGCGATCAATGAAAAAGATGACGCCGGCTTCACGAGCGCCGGGCCCATCCGCGGACGGGATGATCTGGTTCGCTATGGCCTCGATCTCGCCTGCGGTTACCAGATCCAAGGTTTCAAAATGGGGGGGGCCGATCCCGGCGCGGTGTGCGCGTGCTGCTGGGCAGATAAAACATCGGCCCAGGCTGCCATCGCCAGGCAAGTGGAAAACCAGTGCCGTCGTGTTGAGTTCATGCTGGTAGTGAACCATCATGACATGGAGGACCATTGTCTTCGAAAACTCCAACACAGAACCGCGCACGTAAGCAAGCGGACCCAAGCTATTCACGACTGCCGATCCGGGGCCGCGGCTCAAACTTCGAATCAATCCGCGTTCATCGGCGTTCATCCACGGCCAAAACCGGAATTCTTAGCAGCTTCTCGCCACGCTACACGGTTCGCCCCGCGAAAAACGCGTCGGGATAGTGGCTCAGCGTGGGCTGCTTGCCAAACACAATGCTCACGATATCGAAACGCACGTGCTCCCAATCTGTGCTGGTGTGGCTCGCATAGTGGCGAGCCGCGGCCATAATGCGCCGTTCCTCCTCCGGATCGATCGCGCGGTCGGGCGCTCCGTAGTCGGCGCTGGTCGGGGCCTTCACCTCCACGAACACAATGATGTCTCGGTCACGGGCGACGATGTCGATCTCACCACTGAGGTTGGGAGTGCGGTAGTTCCGGGCCAGGATCGTCAAGCCGGCTTGCCGAAGATAGCGGTGAGCAAGGTCTTCGCCGCGGCGTCCCAGCGCCAAGTCAGGGTCCAGCAGCTTTCTTTGTTTTGCCTGGCGGATGGCGTCGCTCAGGCGCCAGAACCAGTGGCGCCAACGCCACCCCTTGGCGGGGAGACCGCACCGGGCTTGATCGCTTCGAGCGTCCACTCGATCACCTTTCCCCGCACTATGTAGCAAAGGTAATACTCCCAGAAGCGCCGGAAACGGGGAAAGTGGTTAACCAGAAACTCAAAGCCCAAATAGCTCCACAACGCTAGTAACTTCAGCGATACGGAAATCTCACGAAACCGGATATTTGAGTAGTAGCTAAATCCGGCGTTATTGTCGCCGAAGTAGCGCAAAGAGAAGCTATTGAGGTGCCAGCGGTGGGTGGGATCGCAGAAGGAACTGAAGTCGGTGTAATGGGGCGTCGCGATGAAGACCCGCCCGCCCGGGGCCAGCAGGCGGTGGAATTCTTCCATGGTCCGAATGACATCGGCAACATGCTCGATCACGTGGACAGCGCGCACTTCCCGGAACGAATTGTCGCGGAAAGGGAACGGGAAATGGTCCAGGTCGGCGATGACGTCGGCTTTGGTCTTGGCGTTGCGGTCGAGCCCGATAGATCCAGGGTATTTGTTAATTCCGCAGCCGACGTCGAGAACAGGAAGCTGGCTGAGCGTTCGGGCCGCGTAATGTGCCTGCTCCAACGTTGTTACGGTTCGAGGGCCCTCAGACATTCCTCCAGTGTATCGACCGCGAAGTCCGCTTGGTCGCGTGTAATAACCAGTGGCGGGCAGAGGCGGATGCTGTTCTGGCCACAGCCCAGCAGCAGGAGCCCGCGTTCGAAGGCCATCATTTCGAGCGATTTTCGCAGCTCCGGCGCCCGTTCACGTGTCTCCTGGTTGGTGACCAGTTCAAACCCGATCATGAGCCCCTTGCCACGCACGTCGCCGACGTGACGGAACCGGCGCGGCCAGGTGCGCATCCGGTCGAGCAGGTGAGCCCCCATCACTGCGGCGTTTTCGACCAGGCTTTCTTCGAGCAGCTCGAGAGTGGTGAGGGCCGCGGCGCAGGCAACCGGATTGCCGCCGAATGTGGAAGCGTGAGCGCCGGGGGGCCAGTTCATGATCTCGGCCCTGGCGACAGTCGCGCCCAGCGGCATGCCGCTCGCAATGCCCTTGGCGAGCGTGACGATGTCGGGAGTTACATCGAAGTGTTCCGATGCGAACATGCGCCCAGTGCGGCCCATTCCCGACTGCACTTCGTCGTGGATCAGTAGGATGCCGTACTTGTCGGCGAGACGCCGCAGCTCTTCATGAAACTTCGCAGGCGGAACGAGATAGCCGCCTTCACCCTGGATGGGCTCCACCACGATGGCAGCCACTTCCTCGGCCGGCAGGATGGTCTTGAACAGTTGATCTTCAATGACCTTGACGCATTCCACGTTGCACGTATCGGGATGCTTGCCATAGGAGCAGCGGTAGCAGTAGGCATACGGCACATGCTGCACCGGCAGCATCGGCCCGAAGTGGCGGCGTTGGGCGATCTTGCTGCCCGTGAGCGACAGGGACCCCATGGTGCGGCCATGAAACCCACCCAGGAAGGCGATGAACTTATCGCGGCCCGAGTGATAGCGCGCGAGCTTTATCGCTGCCTCAACCGCCTCGGTCCCTGAGTTCCCGAAATAGACCCGCCGGCCGACGCCACCCGGTGTGAGCCGTGCCAGCTTCTCCGCCAGGGTCACCATGTTCTCGTAGTAGAAGTCTGTTCCTGACATATGCAGGAACTCAGCGGCCTGGCGCTGGATGGCTGCGACCACGCGTGGATGACAGTGTCCCGCGGCGACCACCGCAATGCCTGCGTTGAAGTCGAGGAAACGGTTTCCGTCAACGTCTTCAATGATGGCGCCCTCGCCGCGCTTGACGACAAGCGGGTAGTCCCTTGTGTAGGACGGAGAAATAACCTTCTGATCGCGATCGATAATGGCCTGGGCGCGCGGCCCCGGCAGAGCCGTCACCAAATGCGGTAACAGCGCGTGACAGGAAACTTCCGTCAGCATACTTCACCTCAGTTTTCTAATTAGGACGTAGAGAAAGTGCCTAGACAAAGGTCCCGGGCGGGCCTAGTCTGAGCCAAAGAGGGAAGGGCGAGAGGATGACGGTATCGCCATACAACTAGTGTACGGGAAAAGCGGCTAGATGGGAAGCGGGTTACCTAACCGGGGCGCACACCACCAGAATGAAACTTTGTTGGATGCCCTGATTTTTTTGGTTTATCTTACGGCCATATTAGCCGTAATATAAAGACATGCCCACTTCTTCTCCTCCTGAGGCGCCGCCCCGGGTTCGTCAACTAGCGACCGAGTTAGCCGATGCCAATCCGATGCGCCGCGGCTCGCTCTCTGAACGCACGATCAAATGCGGCAAGCCGGGTTGCGCCTGTGCTCAAGACCCCAAAGCTCGTCACGGTCCGTATTACAGCCTCACCCGTGCGGTGGGAGGCAAGACACGCTCGCGCTTCCTCACCGCCGATCAGGCCGGTATAGTCCGGCAGCAGCTGGATGTCGGTCGTGAATTTCGTACCCGTGTGGACGATTATTGGGATGCCTGCGAAGAATGGGCAGACAGTCAGCTGGCGCATGTCTCAGCCTCCTCCGGAGAGGCCAAAAAAAGGGGCTCCAGGAGAATCTCCAAAACGAAATCGTCCAGGAAATCGAAACCCTCTTAGGTCCGCACGCGGTTGCCGATCTCGATTTCGAAGCCGTGGAGATGGCGGCGCGGCGCCAGGCTCTCCGGCTGGCCGCGCGAGCGCTGGAACAACGGCTGAACGCTGATACTTCCGATCACGCCGGACCGGAACTGCCATGCTCCTGCGGAGAACCGGCCCGGTATCGGGGCCGTCACGAGAAGACGTTCGAGAGCGTGCTGGGGCCTCTGCGGCTGGAGCGGGCCTACTATCACTGCACCCGGTGCCAGGCCGGCTTCTGCCCGCGCGACCGCGTGCTGCGGCTGGAGTTGTTTTCGCTCACACCCGGGGTTCTGCGCATGACAGGCAGTACGGCGGCGCTGGTGAGCTTCGAGGAGAGCAGCGCCTTACTGCACGAGTTGGCAGGAGTGGAGGTCAGTGTCAGCCAGGTGCAGCGAGCCGCCGAATCGCTGGGCGCAGAAATTGCTGCCGACGAACGCGTCTGCGTGGAAAGAATGGCCCAGCCAGCTCCCACCATGTACCTGGGGATGGATGGCACCGGCGTGCCGATGCGCCCCTCGGAAGTCGCCGGACGCGCCGGCAAACAGCCGGATGGCTCCGCACGAACCCGCGAGGCCAAAGTCGTCACGGTGTGGAGCGCAGAATCGCGGGATGAGGAGGACAAGCCGATGCGGGACCCGGGATCGATCACTTATTCAGCCGCTATCGAAAGCGCCGCCGCTCCGGACACCAGCCTCAAACGATCCGACCTCGCCGAGCGTGTCTTGCGGGAAGCCACGCGGCGAGGATTCACGGAAGCACCCAGATACGCGGTGTTGGGCGATGGCTCGGCCTGGATCTGGAATACCACGAATGAACTGTTTCCACACGCCATTCAGATCCTTGACCGGTTCCACGTCAAACAGACCCTGCACCGCACTGCCCAGTCGATCTTCGGGGTCACCGGCGACGAAGCCACAGCATGGGCAACGGCGCGCTGCACAGAACTGGATGAGGGAAAGTTGCAGGCCGTTGTCCACGCACTCCGTCCCTATGCTATTTCTTTCGCCGAAGCGGCCAAATGCATGCTCTACATCATCCGCAATCGCGCCCGCATGCGATACCCGAAGTTTCATGCACAGGGTTTATGCACCTCCACCGGCGTTCTGGAGGCTGGCTGCAAAGTTCTGATCGGAACACGACTCAAGCGGTCCGGCATGCACTGGAGTGTCTCCGGAGCCAACAACATCATCGCTCTGCGCTGTTCCAAACTCAGTGGACGCTTCGAGGACTTCTGGGAACGTCGTTCAATTCCGATCGAGCCTGCCGCGTGACTTCACTTCATAAATCTGATGTGCACCCACCTAACCGGGGTGCGCGACCAGCAGGGAACAATTCAGCAGTTTCCTTTTTTTGCGACTAGTATCCGAACGGAGTGATACGTTAGGTACAGGAGGTGTCCTTTGTCTGACTCCCTGGCCGGTCTCGAACAGCAGCGCTCAGAGGTTCTGGCGCAGATCGTGGAACTGGGGGATTTTCGCAGCGGTTCGATCACCGCGATCAGCGGGCGCTGCGGAAAACCAAACTGTCGTTGTCATCTGCCAAACCAGCCGGCCCATGGCCCCAATATTCGCTTGACTCGCAAGGTCGATGGAAAGACAGTGAGCGAGACCTTCTCCACCCCGGCACAACTGCGCAAAGCCCAGCGTGAGGTGGAGGCTTATCATCGCTTTCGGCAACTCAGTCAAGAACTGTTGGAGGTGAACGAAAGGATCTGCCGTGTCCGTCCGGCGGAGGATGCTGTGCCGCCACAGGAAAAAAAACGGCCGAAGCGATCCGTCAGGAAGTCACGCGCGAAGTAGACCAACTGCTGTGTGTCATCTTCAACGCTGGTCGCAAGACCGGCGGTCTGGATCTGGAAGCCATCGAGATGGCGGTGCGTTCCGCCATGCATCGGGCAGGTGCCGCTGCGCTGACCGAACTCCTGCAATTCCGTACCAGAGGCCGACCGGCGGAAAATTCCCTGTGCTTGCGGCCACCAGGCTCATTACCAGGAGTTGCGCTCCAAACCGGTGCTCACGGCAGTGGGGCTGGTGAAAGTGTCACGCCCCTACTATCTGTGCGCACACTGCCATGCCGGCCGATTCCCTGTCGATTGCGAACTGGACATCGAACATAGGGAAGTCTCTCCCGGTGTGCGCCGCATGCAGGCCATGGTAGGCCAGGAGGGCTCCTTCGATCACGGACGCCAGCAGATGCAACTATTGGCGGGTCTGGAGGTGACCACCAAGGCGGTGGAGCGGAATGCGGAAGCGATTGGAGAGGATATCGTCAAGCGCGAGCAGGAGGAGATCCAGCAGGCCATGCAGTTAGATCTACCGATGGTCGTCGGCGAGCCGATCCCCATGCTGTATGTGCAGATGGATGGGACCGGTGTACCTGTGGTTAACACCGAAACGGAGGGCCGGACGGGCAAAGTCGATGGCCAACCGGCCCGCACGCGCGAGGTCAAGTTGGGATGTTCGTTCACCCAGCGGAACTGGGATAAGGAAGGCTATCCCATCCGCGACCCGGATTCGACCACCTACACAGGCGCCATTGAGACCGCGGAAGAGTTTGGAAAACGCATCTATCTGGAAGCCTGGAAGCAGGGCTGGAGTCGGGCGGAAAAGAAAGTCGTGATGGGCGATGGAGCCGAATGGATCTGGAACATCGCCGACCAACACTTTCCCGGTGCCATTCAAATCATCGATCTCTATCATGCGCGCCAGCACTTGTGGGATCTGGCTCGCAAACTCTACCCCCATGACGAGATCCGGCAGAAACGCTGGATGATGCGCCAGCAGGCGCGACTCGATGCAGGTAAGATCGAAACACTCGTCGCCTCCCTTCGCTCCCTCGATGCGCCCCCTGGTGAACTGGTTGAAACCCTCCACTCCGAGGCCGACTACTTTGAGAAGAATGCCGACCGCATGCGCTATCCCGAGTTCCGCCGTCAACACCTGTTTGTCGGTACGGGGGTAATGGAGGCTGGCTGCAAGACTGTGATCGGCAGCCGCCTCAAACAGTCTGGAATGTTCTGGAGCGTGCGTGGCGCCAACGCCATCATCGCTTTGCGTTGCTGCTGTCTCAGTGGCCGCTTCGAAGATTATTGGGAGGCCCGCCGCGCTTAACATCGACTTCTACGTCGCGCACCCTCCTAACTCTAACGAGACCATGCCGGATTGGTAAACCTTGTGAGCGGTGAGCGTTAGTTTGACCCGCTTCTTCAGCTCCGGTGACAACGGAACTCCCCCACCAAGAAGGATCGGGAAAACACCGACTTCAACCGTGTCAACGAGCCCGTCCTCGGCGAGGCTGCGGAAGCCTTGAGAGAACCGATGGCCTCCCCTTGGCCGCTCCCAACAATGGCGATTTTCGGGTGGTCCTCTTGCCTCAGTGTCCGAGAAAAAACGATCGTCTTCATCCCGGGCATCGACACGCGCCCGGCGGCCACCATGGTGTCAAACGTGAGACGCCCGACCAAGATGGTGTCGAACTGCCTGAATATCGCAGTGAAATCGAAATCCGGGTCTCTCGTTATCCAATCGGCGTCGCCCTTGGGCCCGGCAATATAACCGTCTAGACTCGTCACCACGGAATATCGAATGCGCCGCACAGCTTTCCAAGCCTCCCGCTTCCCCGCTTCTCTCGCTTCTCGCTTCGGGGACAGTCCGCTATGGTACGAAGCCCAACCACACATGGCCGGCCACTAAATTCGCGAGCTTCCGGATTACCGGTCCTCCTCGACAATGGCCACGCCCCAGCGCCCCAGTTCGAACTGGTCGCCTTTGCCCATATTTGCCGGACAGCAGATCTTTGCCCGTCCCGTACAGTGCAGGACAGGATCAGACTCCTTCGTGAGAGCGCCGTGCGATTTCCGACGGAGGTGCAGTCTCGAAGAATAGAGTGAGAGCCTCGATGAGGTTCGTTCGCGCTTCTTCAATCGACATACCCTCACCAGCGATGTCGAACTCCGGGCACAGCGCTACAAAGTCGTCGTCCTCACCCTCAATGATCGCCGTTAAGGGTTGCGATTCCGGCACCATCCGAGTCTACACGACCAATTCAAAACACGAAACGTGGGCGGCTATTCTGTGTGGCCTGGTGGGCTGAAGCGGCGGAAGAAGCTGGCGGACTTCCAAGAGGGCGCTTCGGCGGCGTTGGCAACGCGGAGGGCTAGCGCGGTCAGGATGGCGTTGAACTGGGCCGCAGCGGCTTTGTCCACGGGCTGGCTGAGGTCGTCACCTACCGCGTGATAGCGCGTGGTGTACCAGTCGCGGTAGATCTTCTCTTCGGGCTGTCCGGGTATGAAGCCGAATTTGAAGGCGACGGAGGGTACACCCTGTTTGATGAAACTGTACTGATCACTGCGGATGAAGCGATTGCGATCGGGCTCCTTGTCGGCCTGCACCTGGACGCCGGTCGCTTCGGCGACAGCGCGCACGTCATCACCCAAAGTCGATTCGGCGAGGCCTTGCACTTCCAGGTATTTCAACGGGAAGAGCGGCAGGAACATGTCCATGTTGATGTCGGCGACGATGCGTCCTTGAACCGTGGGCCGGCTGGCGAAGTAACGTGATCCTTGCAAGCCCTTCTCTTCACCGGTTACGGCCAGGAACAAGAGGGAGCGCTTGGTTTGAATCTTGTTCTGTTCGAAACCGCGAGCGATTTCGATCACGGAGGCAACGCCCGACGCATCATCCATGGCTCCATTGAAAATCCGGTCGCCATTGACAGGCTCGCCGACGCCAAGGTGATCGAGATGAGCGGAGATCACCACGTACTCGTTCTTAAGGGCCGGATCAGTGCCGATACGGACGCCGACGATGTTCTTCGAATCGACAGTGCTTTGAGTGGTTGAGACTTTCGCAGCGACCTTGCGGTGGAGCGCAAAGTGGGGCAGCGGTTGATGGGCTGCGGCCGCTTTGAGGATCTCGGCGAACGAATGACCGGTGCCGTCGAACAGAGCGCTGGTCTTATCCGGGTTCCAGGTGGCGGAGAATTGCAAGCCCGGCGCGGTTGCAAGGGATGGGTCGGCCAGCGACATGTGGGGCATGGTCCGGTTCGCGGCTTGGCGCGACCAGGGAATGTCCATGGAAGCAGGATTGGGAATGCTGATCCAGCCGACGGCGCCGGCACGATGCAGTGGCTTCCAACGCTCTTCCGCAGAACTGTAATGCGAGCGGAGATTGCCCGAGATGTCGGACGGACCACCGGTGAGATAAACCACCACGGCGCCTTTGACGGGCAGGCCTTTGAAATCGTCGTAACCTGCTTCTGGGATGCTCAGGCCATAGCCCGCGAAGACCAGGGGCGCCTCCAGGCTAGCGGCAGATCCGGCAGAGAAACCGAGGTTGGCTTCGGAGCCGAGAGTCACTGGCTCCGACGATTCGCCCCGCACGATGTTCAGGCTTGATTTGCCTTCATCGAGTGAAACCTGGGTGAACTTCACCGGCTGGAAATAGCCATCGGAGCCGGCCGGGGCCAGACCGGCGCGTTCGAATTCGCCAGCAACGTAGCGCGCGGCCTTCTCGAAGCCGGGCGAGCCGACATTACGGCCTTCCAACTCATCGCTGGCCAGGTATTCGATGTGCGACCACCACCGCTTGCCGGCAGCGTCCCAATCCGCGTTGGATGCAGATACAAGCAGAGATGCGGCAGCGAGCGCGAGGCTCAGACGTTTCATTCACTCTCCTTCCGATGTGTGGAGCGTTCCGCTCTAGTAGTAGTCGGCGCAGCTCATGTAATAGCCGCAACGCTCGCAAAACAACTTGCATTTGCGCGAGGCCAGGCGCTGGCTGCAAACAGGGCAGTAAAGCATGGGCAGTTCCGGATCAGAGGCGCTCTCCTGGGCCGATGAGTCATGCGGGGACGCGATCGGGGCGCGCGGATCGGGACCGTCAGCAGGTTCCATGATTCAAGAGGCACTGAACCCTCATTATAATGAGCGTGTCTGGAGGCTTTGCGCCACGCGGCGATGGCCTGTTGGTATCCGCATGGGGACGCTACCACTCTTCGATGAGCCCGAGTTGACTGCGGCGCGCCGCTTGCGCCAGAAACTGAAGCCGCTCGCGGATCAGGGGATATACTTCGGGACTAGTTCCTGGAAGTACGAAGGATGGTTAGGTCAGATCTACACGCCGGAGCGCTACTCTGTTCGGGGACGTTTTTCGCAAAAACGGTTTGAGAGGGAATGCCTGGCGGAATATGCGGAGACGTTTCCGGTTGTCTGCGGCGATTTCTCCTTCTACCAGTTCCCGAGTGCCGAGTTTTGGCGGAAGCTGTTTACGACGGCTCCGGGGACTTTACGCTTCGCGTTCAAAGTACCGGAGGAGATCACGGTGAGAGCCTTTCCGGGCCATCCCCGTTACGGGGGCAGGGCAGGCGTGATGAACCCCAACTTTCTGGATGCAGCCCTGCTGAAGGCCGAGTTCCTGGACTTGCTGGAGCCGTACCGCGACCGGATCGCTGTTCTGATTTTTGAGTTTGGCGCTTTCCCGAGATCGGTGTTCGAAGCGCCAAATGAGTTTCTGGCGGCGATCGAACCGATGTTGCGTACGCTTCCGGAGACGTTTCGCTATGCGGTGGAGATTCGCAACCCCGAGTTTCTCTCCGGCCAGTACTTTGAACTTCTCCACGAACACAACATTGCTCATGTTTTCAGTTCATGGACGCGGATGCCGGTGATGTCGGATCAGCTCCTGGTGCCAGGTGCGTTTACGGCCGACTTCACGGTGGCGCGGGCGCTCCTCAAAGCCGGGCGCAAGTATGAAGAAGCCGTACAGAGATTCGCCCCGTACCGTGCCATACAGGAGCCGAACCACGAAGTGAGGGAAGCGCTGAGGAACCTGCTGGTGCGGTCGAAACAGCGGTCGGAGCCCTCGTTCCTGTTCGTGAATAACCGGCTGGAGGGGAACGCGCCGGGGACGATTGAGGCGGTTGTTGACGCAGAGTAGGTTGCCGGAATACTTTCCTATCGAAGGTTTGACGCCGCTGCCGATCGACCCGATGTTGGGCGCAATCGTGGAAGCGGTTGAGCACAACCCGATCACGCTGCTCGAGGCGGAGCCTGGGGCAGGGAAGACGACGCGGGTGCCGGCCGCATTGCTCCGGTATGGCTACAGCGGAATCTATGTTCTGGAACCTCGACGGCTCGCGGCTCGGCTTGCGGCATGCCGAGTTGCGGAGGAACTGAATGAACCGCTGGGACAATCGGTCGGCTACCAGGTTCGCTTTGAGGAGGTGGGAAGCCGCCAAAGCCGGTTATGGTTTGTTACCGAAGGCGTGCTGACCCGCAAGCTCTTGAGCGACCCGGCGCTTCGGCAAGCGCAAGTGGTGGTCCTGGATGAATTCCACGAACGGCATCTTGACACGGACCTGGCACTGGCGCTGCTTCGAAAACTACAGAACCGTCGGCCCGAGTTGAAGCTGCTGATCATGTCCGCGACGCTCGGCGGCGATGACCTTTCTGCCAAGCTGGGTGGGGCGCCCGTGTTGCGAGCGCCGGGCCGGATGTTCCCCGTGACTGTTCGCTATCGCCCGCACAGCGCTGCGCCGCTGGAAGCACGGACGGCTGAAGCGATCTCCGTGGGGCTCAATGAAACGGAAGGCCACATCCTGGTGTTCCTTCCTGGCGCGGCCGAGATTCGAGCAGCCGCTCAAGCATGCGACTCAATGGCACGGGCAGCGGGCGCATTGATTACTCCGCTGCACGGAGACTTGCCGCCGGAGGAACAGGACCGCGCCGTTGCACCGTCGAAACAACGCAAGATTATTCTGTCGACCAATGTTGCCGAGAGCTCCGTGACGGTGGAGGGCGTGTGCGCGGTAGTGGACAGCGGGCTAGCCCGAGTGGCTACTTACTCATCGTGGAGCGGGTTCACGCGGTTGCGCGTGGAGAAGGTGAGCCGAGCCTCCGTGACTCAGCGTGCGGGGCGAGCGGGCCGGACTGCGCCGGGGATGGCGATTCGTTTGTTCACAGAGGAGGATTTCCGGAGGCGGCCGGAGCATTTGGCGCCGGAGCTATTGCGATCGGATCTGGCGCAAGTGACGCTCCAACTTTCCGCGATAGGGTTTTCGTTGGGCGGACCTTGACTGGCTGGACGAGCCATCACAGGCCACCCGCGAGGAGGCGGTCGATGCGCTCAAGAGGCTGGGTGCGCTGACTGAGGTCGGGGAATTGACCGCGACGGGCAGGAACATGTCGCAACTGCCATTGCATCCGAGATTGAGCCGCTTCTTTCTGGAGGCTGCCGAGCGGGGCGTGCCCGAAGGGGCCGCCACCGTCGCGGCTCTGCTTTCGGAAGGCCGCTACCGGTTGGACGAAGGCGCGAAACGGCGGCATACTTCCGACATCGAGGCGCTGCTGGAGACGAACCTGTCGTTCCCGGCCCGGCGGCTGTCGCAGCAGCTACTCCGATCGGTTCCGAAACCTGCGCGTCGCGCAGCCAGTGTCGAACACGCCTTGGAAAAAGCCTTGCTTGTGGCTTACTCCGACCGTGTGGCTCGGCGTCGTGGAGAGACGTTGCTGATTTCGACAGGCACGTCCGCCAAACTAGACCGGGCAAGCGTGGTCGAGAGCGAGTTTCTGCTGGCGCTCGACATTGAAGATCGCTCTGAAATGAGGACGGCGTTGGTCCGGCTGGCTTCACCTATCGAAGCCGATTGGCTGCTGGATTTGTTTCCAGACCGGGTGGCGACGCGCGAGTTGATGGAGTGGAACCGCGAGGCCGAGCGAGTTGAGCAGGCTAGTGCGCTGGTGTACGACAAGCTCCTGATTCACGAGACGAGGCGACCGGCTGTCGACGCCGAAGCCGCCGCAGCCCTGCTGAGCCAAAAGGCGATGGAGGACGGTATTGAGCGGTTTGTGGATGCCGAGGACCTGAACCGTTTCCTGCATCGGGTTCAGTTTGCGGCGCAGCACTCGAAATTGATCCATGTGCCACCCGGTCTTGTTGAACAAGCGCTGCGCGCACTGTGCTATGGGCTGAAGAGCTTTTCGGAGTTGCGTTCGGCAGCATCGGACGGCGGGTTGGTTGCCTGTCTCGAAAGCATGCTGCCGATGCGGGAAGTTAACGATATCGCTCCAGAATTCGTTCAGCTGCCGAGCGGCCGGCGGGCGCGGATTCATTACGTCGAAGGCCAGCCGCCTTGGGTTGCTTCACGGCTTCAAGATTTCTTCGGCATGAAAAACACGCCCGCGGTGGCGAGAGGCTCCGTGGCGCTGGTGGTTCATCTGCTCGCGCCCAATCAGAGACCGGTGCAGATGACAACCGATTTGGCCAACTTCTGGAATAACCTATATCCGCAACTGCGGCGGGAATTGAGCCGGAGGTATCCCAAGCATGCTTGGCCCGAGCGGCCGGAGTGATTGTGGGCGTTACCTCTTTGCCGGGCCCGCTAACGACTTAATGCGCGAGCTTCGGATTTTCGAATGGTGGTAAAGGTTCCAACTGGCTGGGTTGGGACGGACCCAGGTTATGCAGGCGCAGGGCCAGGGCCAGCAAGCAGATCGCACTGAAACCAAAATAAGAGCCAAGCCAAAAAAGGTCTGAGTGTGACCCTTGTTCTAGCTGGATCCAGCGAAGCCCCAAAGCAAGAAACACCACGGCAAAACCCAGTGAGGCCGCTCCGGCCAAGGTAAGGAGCAATCCGTCAGCAAGATGGCCCTTATGGCGCTGGGTTCGCGCGAGTAGCAATTCGAGAATGCCGGTGCTCATCGCCATCAGGATGATCAAAAGCGCCACGCTCAGAAAGCTAATTCGAAAGCCAGTAAAGCCGTATTGAATCAGTCCGAGCGCGCCAAGTGCAAGGCCATTTACGACCAGAGGGCCAGCATCTGCCTTTGGCGGACCTCAGAAGACCTGACGCGATCGTGCACGCTCCGGCCGCTAGCGCGAGCTTACCCAAGAACACAATTGTGCTGCTCCACAAATGGAAAGTTATGGGACTATCAGTTCCCCGCATGATTAGGTAAATGGCCGAAATTATCGCGTAAAGAACACTGACCGACGCCAGCCATAGCCAGTTCTTAGTCAGCGTTTGAATCAAGGTGCACCTCCCAGATCATGATGCAGTCCTCTGCTTTAGGCGGTCAGGGCTCTTCACCCAGCATAGCGCCGCGCAACACGTCTGGGGGTAGCCGCTATTACCTACTGCCTAGCGATTGAATTCGTCTTCTGTTCCTCATGCTGTGCCCGAATGTACTTTTCCGTTTTCAGATTGGTGGTGTTCCAATGCGGCGGCTCATCACTATTTGCCAGGTTTAGAACGGCGAGCGCGACCATTCGATCCACCCTCGCCATGTTTTTGTAGTCGATTTTCGGCCACTCATCGCCGACGCCGTGATAGTCCGGGTACTCGAAGGCGGTCGAAACGGTGTGTGCCGGTATTCCCTTCAATGCCAACTGGGCATTGTCGCTACGGTCGAAAAACGGATCACTTCCCTGCTCATCCTTGTAAACCTTCACGCCCGTGAACTTTCCGGCGCGCTTCAGGTACCTCGTGACAGTTGAGAAATCGTAGCCCGTGACTGTTGCTGTGCCAACTTGGGGACCTTTCAGGGAATCCGTCCTGCCCACCTGTTCCAGGTTGATGCCCGCCACGGTGTCGGCCGCCGGAAAGGGTGGATGGGACGCATACCATCGGGACCCGAATTCACCGATTTCCTCGCCGAAGAAGGTCACGAACACGATGCTTCGCTTCGGCGCCGGCCGCAGGATAGCCAAGGCGTTGGCGACTTCAATCACGGATACCGTTCCGCTCGCGTCGTCGTTTGCGCCATTGTAGATGCGATCCTGAGCAGTCGCGGGAGTCATTGCCATCCGCCCAGCCGTGTCGCTGGTGCCGATGTGGTCGTAGTGTGCGCTTACGACCACGGCCGTGTCCTTTAGCGCAGGATCGGACCCGCCAAGAATGCCGACAACGTTCTTCAGGACCACAGTCTCGTCGTGTGGCGCCGGTAGCTCGAACGAGATGCTCTCTGCAGAGCCTGGTTGGTTGTGCGACGATTTCTCCAGTTGCGCCAGCCAAGCCATTGCCGCTTCTCCGGAAATATCCAGCACTGGCACGGCGGGCTCATTGGCATCGGCTTCGAACAACAGCGAATTGGCAGTGTGAGCCCGAGGGCTGATTGTCACCAGGGCAATGGCACCTTTCGCCTCCAATAGCCGGGCGAACTCACGACGCCGCTGAGTTGGGTCTTCGCCCCCGTAGTCCTCCAGGCCTCGCGGCGAGGATCGCGGTGTGACGACGACATGGCCTTCCACATTTGCTGCAGTCAGCAAAGCAGGATCCTGGGAGCTAACGAACGCGACGGGGACGTCCTTCACGGAAGCGGCGGCGTGGGCGGACGAGATCATGACGTCTGTCGAGGAAAAGGCCCACTGTTTCGTCCCGCCGTGGGTGGTAACGGCGCTCGGTTGTCCGAACTGGCGATTTACCATGCGCGCGGTTTGAAAATAGCCCTGATCACCTCCGGGTTCGAGGCCGGCCTTACGAAATTGAGAGGCGATGAACTCGGCCGCCACATCCAGTTCCGGGGACGGAGTGAAGCGGCCTTTCATCGCGTCCGAAGCGAGAAATGAAAGGTTCCCCCGCAAGGAATCCGCCGAGATGCTGTTCAATGCGCTTTGGGTCGCAGTCGGCAGCGGCGGGAGCTGGGCTGCCTTCTGAGCCGGAAGAAATGCGGCTGCGCTGAGCAGGCAAGTGCCCGCTACGATGAGCGAAGCGGTGCGGTTGAAAAACGAGGGCATTTGAATTGGTTAAGGCGGGAAATTCAGATCATGGCCGCGGATGAACACCGCTAAACGCGGATTGGATTTGAGGTCCGCTTGCTTGCCCCTGTGCGGAGAGCGACGCGCGCGGTTCAGTGCTGGAGTATTCAACCAGACTGTCACGGTCGCGGCTCCGAAGCGCGTGTGTTTGCTTGCAACGACCCCGATAGCGAGGCAACAGAGGGTTGAGGGTTTTTTTCGGCAACTTCTTCAGCCAGATGCTGCGCCATAACGCGCTGGAGGATGTCAGGTATTTCAAAGACGGCACGATTCTCAACGCAGCGGGTCGCCCTTTGCATTGCAGCAAGCCTTCCGGAAGAGAGGATGCGTTGAACCGCGGGCTCAATCTCGCGAAGGTCCTTGAGCACCACGCCGACTCCGTGCTCCTCCACCCACTCGGCGTTGTAGCGCTCTTGCGGAAGAGTCCATGAGTTCTTAGAAACAATCACCGGCAACCCCATACGCACAGCCTCGCTGATGCTACCGGGGCCGGGCTTGCCCACAAAGAAATCGGCCAGCCGCATGTAATGTGGAATCTGGCTGGTGAAGCCTTCGACAAACTTCCTGTTCCGTGTTTGCAGGCGCACGAGACGTTGTTTCAATGGTGTGTTTCGGCCGCATATGAGAATGAGCTGCAAATCGGACTTCGAATTGCCGAGGCGATTCGCGATGGGCCACATGGCGCCCGACCCCTCGCCGCCGAAAAGCACCAGCGCGGTCGGCAAGTCAGGATCGAGCCCTAACTTCTGGCGGCCGGCGGCGCGGTCGAGCAAAACATCCTCATAGAATTCGGGCCTTAGAATCATGCCGCTGGTGGCAAAGACACGTTCCATTGGGTGCCCAAGAGAGAGCGCTTGTTCGACGGCTTTCGGTGTTCCGCAGACGAAGTATTGTGGCTGTTGCTCGATCCAGAAATGGGGCGGATAGTCGGCGAAGTCCGTGAGGACAGTAATCATTGGCACATCCGGCCACACGGCGTGCAGGCTCTCGAATAGCGAGCGGTTCATGTTTGGAACCAACGAAACAACCAAATCCACCTTGCGCTCCGCCCAGAAATGCTTCAGCAATTTGACCGCGCCGTGGTGGTAGTGGCGAATAATGGCGTGCATCACCGGCAGAAGATATTCCGAGCCCAACGTCATGCCCTTCGACAGCATGAGGTTGTAAATATCCTGCATGCGCTTACCTGTGATTTTTCGGAATATGTCGAGTGGATCGAGAACTTCCTGCACGTTGACCAAGCGAACGTTCCAGCCCCGGTTTTGCGATTCGATGACAGCCTTGAGCGCCGTGGCGGCGCTCCGATGGCCGCCCCCTGCGTCGAAGTACGTAAAGTCGAGATTACGAGGCGTCAAATCACTATCTTACCTGTCGCGAACTAAGCCAACGGAATCAGTGAGTCAGCAGGGGACGGCCGACTTTAGTCACGGCTCAGCCACTTTGCAGGGTGCTTAAGACGGGTTCTTCAGTGCGTCTGCCACATCCATTTCGACGGGCGTGAAAACACAACTATTCACAAATGTTTCGTGCGTCTGTCACCGGGCTGTAATTGCCTTCGGTCTACAAGTGGGATAGGGATCGAACTGTGATTGCGCAGCTTCCAATTATCGAACGCCCAACAGGCTGGCGCGCCGTGGCCAAATCCGCCAAGGTTTTCTTTTGTTTGACGCCGTCGCGCCCGGCCCGTGTAGTTCCTATAGACTGGTTGAAAGGGGGCTGTCCATGACAGTCCCGCAGACAATGCTGCACCTTATCGCTACCGGCGACCACAAGCTGATGCGCAAGGTCAACAAATGGCCCGCGCCTAAATGGGTGCGTCTATGGGCGGTCGCGGCGACGCGCGCAGGAGATGGGTGGCTCTGGTACCTGGTTGGTTTAGTCATTCTTTTGGTCGGCGGAAACGTCCGATTTGAAGCGATCGCGGCCGCCGGTTCTGCGGCCTTAGTTGGTCTTGCCACCTTTAAGGCTGTCAAGCATGTCTCAGGCCGCAAGCGCCCTTGTCAGATCGAGCCGCATTGCTGGGCGACATTACTCCCTCCGGATCAGTTTTCGTTCCCATCAGGGCACACCATCACTGCATTTGCGGTGGCCGTGACCCTGGGCGAGTTCTACCCGATGCTAATGCCGGCGCTATTGTTCTGCGCCGTAAGCATTGCTGCTTCGCGCATTCTGCTGGGCATGCACTTCTTGAGTGACGTCGTGGTTGGTGCTGCGCTCGGGATGTTGCTGGCATTCGCCTCCTTCCGGACCTTCGCCTAAGCGCAAGGAGAAGCGGACGGCGAAACCCGAAAAACCATCATCAAGGAACCATCTCTCGATATATTGGATTTGGTATCAGAGTGACTTGCAATTGTTCGTGCGGCTGCAGGAAACAGCCCTTCGAGGCGAACGTATATGCTTCGGGGAAGCTCGAAAACCAGAGGGCGTGTCGATTCCTGCCAGCCTAACCATATGCTCAGAAGCACATTTCTCTACCTCTCGCAACAGAGCTGGCTCCGTCACTGGATGGAGAACTCCTCAGTATCCCAGCGCTTCACCTCGCGCTTCGTGGCAGGCCAGTCACTTGAAGAGGGCATTTGGGTACTCAACAAGCTCGAGAAGGAGCACATCACCGCCACGCTCGACTTCCTGGGTGAGAACGTTACGTCACTGGATGAGGCCGCGAAATCGCGCGAGTCCTATCTAAAGGCGCTCGAGGCCATCCGCATCAACCGTTTGCAGGCGACGGTTTCCATCAAGCTGACGCAGTTTGGCCTCGATTACTCTGGGGAGGCTTGTTTGAATAACGTGGTCGCGCTCGTGGAACAGGCGCGTTCGATGGGCAGCCGGGTGGAGATCGACATGGAATCGAGTGAGTACACGGACCGGACGCTCGAGATCGTAACGAGTCTGCACCATCGCTTCGGTGGGTTTGTGCGGGCCGTCATTCAGTCTTATCTTCATCGAAGCGAAGATGACATCCGGATGCTGAACGGCCAGGGGATTCCAATCCGTCTATGCAAAGGGGCTTATAACGAGCCTGCCAAGGTTGCATTCCCGCTTAAAGCTGAAGTGGACGCGAACTACGTCAAGTTGATGAAGTTGCTGCTGGACGAAGGAACGAACCCGGCTATCGCCAGCCACGATGAGAGCATTGTGACCGAAGCCCTCCGACATATCCGGGAACAAAAGATTGCTGCTGATCGTTTTGAATTCCAGATGCTCTACGGCATCCGGCGAGACCTGCAGCGCCGTCTGACGGCGGAGGGCTACCGCCTCCGGCTGTACGTGCCTTATGGTGACGCCTGGTATCCATACTTCATGCGCCGGCTGGCGGAACGCCCGGCCAACGTCCTTTTCATCGCCAAGAACCTCATTCGCAGTTGACGGGAGGAGGCTGACCGTTAGCCCGCTGGTTTGTTCGGGACTATCAGAGAACTGGAACCATTCGACCGGCAGGGAGTCTAATAGGGAAAAGGTATTGGCCGTTCGAGACGCGGGGAGAGAGCAGCGTTTATGAAGTACTGGTCCTACTTTGCGGCGAAAGTGCTAGTGGCGTCGGGAGTTACATACTGGCTGCATCACGCGGTCCAATTCGCCTTTCCTGTGCCGCCGCACACTCGCTACGGCCCTCCTCCGCCCATGTTTTTGACCGACATGGCCTTTACTTTCTCGATACTGTTGGTTTGGCTGGTGGCGACGGGAATTTTCTATTTGGCGATCTGGGACCAGCGCAGGCGCTGCCGCACATGTCTCCGCCGTCTTCGTATGCCGATAGCCATCGGTTCATGGTCGAACATATTGATCTTCGGCCGCCCCAAAACGCAATGGATCTGTCCTTACGGGCATGGGACGCTGAAGGTAGACGAGTTGCATCTTGACGGCAAAGAGCCCCCGGATTGGGAGCCTCACGAAGACATGTGGAAAGAGCTCGAATCGCTGAGTTCGACCCGGGAATAGGGTCCCCCCCGAAGCCGCCACGGGTGTGGATGTGAAACATCACGGTGAGGGGAGCGTCAAATAGTTTTAAATGAGAGAATTAGCCTAGGCGCGTTTTGTCAGTCCGTCTTCAAGTTCCTCCCAACTCGGTTCTGGCCGGCTTACCGCTAAAGCGCCTCGGCACCATTGCCGGTATCGCCCTCGGCGCTCTGTTCTTAGGGGGAGTGCTGCTGTTCGCGTATTTTTACAACAAGTACGCGAAGCTGACAGACGAGAAACTGCTAGCCGGGCCATTTCCTAATTCGTCGATGCTATATTCGGCGCCTCAGTCCCTGGGCTTGGGGGATGAAGGTTCACCGATCGAAATCGCTGCCGAACTCCGCCAAAGCGGATACGGCGAAGATACGCGGCAGAACAAACTGGGTTGGTTTCACCTGCGGCCCGATGCGATTGAAATCTTTCCGGGGGCCGATTCCTACTTCGAAGCTGAACCGGGCGTCATCCGTTTCGTCAACGGCAAAGTGGCCGGCATAATCTCGCTTCGAGACAACTCGCCGCGGACCCAATACGAACTCGAGCCGCAGCTGCTCAGCAGCTTGTTCGACAAGAATCGTGAAAAGCGACGGCTGGTCAAGTTTGCGGATATCCCGCCGATTCTTGTCGATGCTGTGATCTCGATTGAAGATAAGCGATTCTTCCAGCACTCGGGATTCGACCCCATCCGGATTGTAAAAGCCATGTTCGTGGATGTTCGGGAAATGCGCAACGCCCAGGGTGCTTCCACGGTCACTCAGCAGCTTGCTCGCAATTTGTGGCTCGATCCGCGCAAGACGCTCGGCCGCAAACTGGCCGAGTTGCTGATCACACTTCACCTCGAGCGCAAACTGACCAAGCAACAGATTTTTGAATACTATGCCAATCAAGTCGACCTGGGGCGCCGCGGTTCGTTCGCGATTCGAGGCTTCGGCGAAGCATCGCAGGCCTACTTCGGCAAGGACATTCGTCAATTGACGCTGCCGGAAGCGGCAACGCTGGCAGGCCTCATTCAACAGCCGAGTGCACGTAATCCGGTACGTTGGCCTGAGCGGGCCAAGGCGCGTCGCAACGTGGTGCTGGGTCTGATGAAGGACAACGGTTACATTACGCCGGCCCAATATGATCAGGCATCGGCTGCACCGATGGTTGTGGCACGGCAGGGCATCGAGTCCGCTGACGCTCCTTACTTCGTCGACATGGTGAACGAGCGCCTGTCGGAAGATTTCAACGAGCGCGACTTTCAGGACACGGGTTACCGGGTCTACACCACCATCGATATGGATCTGCAGCATGACGCCGCGGAAGCGGTGGCCATGGGGATGAAAGAACTCGAGGCCTTCATCGCGAAGCGAAAAGGCGATCTCGCCAACGCCGATCCCCAGGTGGCGTTGATCTGTGTCGATCCACACACTGGCGAGATCAAGGCGCTGATCGGCGGCAAGAACTACGGCATGAGCCAGTTGAACCATGCCATCGCCAAACGCCCTTCGGGCAGCGTGTTTAAGCCATTTGTTTACGCGGCTGCGCTCAATACGGGACTGAATCACGATGGCGGGACGGTTCTCACCGCGTCCACGATTCTCGAGGACGAGCCCAAAACCTTCATGTTCGACGGCAAGCCGTATGAGCCGGTCGATTATCACAAGGGCGAATGGCTGGGATCCATCACTCTCCGCCAGGCGATGGCGAAGTCGCTGAACGTGCCAACCGTTGAGGTGGCCGAGATGACCGGCTACCAGAACGTGGCTTCCCTTGCACACAACGCCGGACTGAACTCCGACATACGCCCGACGCCGGCGATGGCTCTCGGCGCCTACGACGTAACGCCGATGGAAATACTGGGCGCTTATACGCTGTTTGCCAACAACGGCGTTTGGTTGAAGCCACGGCTCATCGATCGAGTGCGCGATAAGTCGGGCGCCGAGATATGGGAAGGCACTGTCGAACAGAAGAAAGTGCTGGACCCCCGTGTGAATTACTTGATGGTAAACCTGTTGCAGGAAGTCCTGCGCAGCGGTACGGGCGCCGGCGTCCGCGGCCGCGGATTCGTCCTCCCGGCTGCCGGTAAGACCGGTACCTCCCATGATGCCTGGTTTGCCGGCTTCACGTCCAAGCTGCTGTGCGTTGTGTGGGTGGGACTCGACGACTACAAGGATCTGAAGATTGAAGGCGCAAAGGCCGCGTTGCCCATTTGGACGGAGTTTATGAAACGCGCTCATAAGCACCGCGCCTACCGAAATGTGGAAGACTTTGGCGTTCCAGACGGCGTGGTCAGCACCCAGATCGACCCGCTAAGCGGGCAACTCGCCACCGGCGCATGCCCGAATCCCCGCACCGAGTACTACCTGGTCGGCACGCAACCGGCGCAGTTCTGTCGCCTTCACGGCGGCGGTGGTACACAAATTGCGGGCTGGGAAACGGAGACGGTGCCTGCGGGTGGAAGCGCGGTGCTGGGCTCGAGACCGCCGGGCAGCCCGCCGCAACCTGCCCCAGGAACCCAAGTTCGACCCGTGGTCGCGGCGAACGCCGCTCCGCCCGATGGAAACCCGCAGCCTGATCAGAGCAAAGATGCCCAGAAGAAAAAGAAGGGCTTTTTTGATCGGCTGAAGAGTATATTCAAATAGCTCCAGCCAGCCGAGGCCGGTTGTGCCTGGAGGCTTGGCGGCGCCGATCACGAATTCTGTGAAAAACGTCGCTGGGCAGAACGGGTAGCCAATGGCAAAGGCGCCCGGTAGTAGACTCAAGTCCTGGTACAATCAGTAGCAAAATGGCGTTGGTCGCGATCGAGTTATTGAAGCCTAGGGCTTCCTGTCTCTATTAAACTAGTGGATTCGGGCTTGAACTCGACCTGCTCGATTTGTGGCTTCGGTCCCAGAACCGCTTCTATCATCAGCTAAGGGGGCATGCCGCGCAAACGGCCCGGAATGGAAGACGAATAATGCAAAGCACGACAGCTGGGGAGAATCGGGCAGAGCAGATCACGAAAGTGATCTTCGAGCATGCGGCTCGCATCAGCAAAGAGGATGACCTTGGAAAGTTGATTGTCCTCAATGCCGATCTGGCCCGTGATCTGGTTCGCGCGGACCGTGCCAGCATCTGGCTGGTGGACGAAAAGTCCGGTGAACTGGTAACCAGGGTTGCGCATGGCGTGGGTGAAATCAGGATTCCGCTCGGTACCGGTATTGTCGGCTCCTGCGTCGCTGGCAACCAGACCATAGTGGTCAATGACACGGAGAACGACGAACGCTTCCTGCGCCGCGTGGATAATTCCAGCGGCTACAAGACGCATTCGGTTCTTGCTGTCCCGTTGTGTACTGACGGCATGGTGATCGGCGCCCTTCAACTGCTCAATAAGCCGGATGGATTCTCCGAGGAGGATGCTGAGCTATTGCGTTTCACGGCGCTCTATTCCGCTTCGGCGATCAATGCGGAACGCATGCGCCGAGAAGCCGAGTCGGTCCGCTTGATGCGGCATGAACTCGATCTCGCTCGCGAGGTCCAAAGGGGGCTGCTGCCTCAGGATCTGCAGCCGGTGCGCGGTCTTGAATACGCGGGAGTCTGCCGCCCCGCGCGGTCGGTGGGCGGCGATTACTACGACTTCCTTGAATTGCCGGGAGATTTGTTTAGCTTCATTCTCGGCGACGTCTCAGGCAAAGGCATTCCCGCAGCGGTGCTTATGGCCAGCATTCAGACGCTGCTCCGCAGCCTGTTGATGCATGATCCGCTGCCGGTTTCGGACGTCATGAACGAACTGAACGCAGCGATTCACCGCTGTTCGAGCCCCCAGTTCTACACCACACTGTTTTCAGCGGTGCTGAATGCCGAACGAACCACTCTCACCTACGTCAACGCGGGGCACATTCCTCCTATAGTGCTTCGGGCTGGTCCGGAGAGCCATATAGATCGAACGACCTCCGGTTCGCTTCCCATCAGCATTCTTCCATCGACTCGCTACTCGGATGGGACCATCGCTATCGGGCCGGGAGATTTGATCCTTTGCTTCTCGGACGGGATTTCGGAGGTCTTCAATACCGCCGGTGAGATGTGGGAGGACAGCCGCATCGAAGAGGTTCTGCGAAAGTACAGGGATTGCCCCGTGGAAGAGATCATCAACCACGTCGTCACTGCCGTCGACGAATATGCCGCCGGTATGGACCAGTTCGATGACATGACGTTGGTGCTGGTGAGAGTGCTGGACAAATAGCGCAGTCGCTACTTGGTTGTCATCTCGTAAACGCCATCCCAGGCTCCTTGGGGCGGTTCCGTAGCGAAAGCAGCACAACGGGCGTTAAAGGTACTAGTCGGGCCATCTTTGGGATAATCCGCGTGCAAGGCCTGGAAGAGCTTCGCCGCCGCGGCCCAGTCCCCGGCTCGATAAGCGGCCAACGCCTCTTCAAAACGGTCGACCAAGTCCGCGTATTGAGATCTCTCTTCGATCGGCGCCAGCACTTGGTAAATTGCTACCGGTTTTTTTTTGCCTTTGACTTTGATCAGGTCGAGTTCTCGCGTCACTATCTTGTCGCGCACGGCCTCCCAAGTCGTATGGCTGATGATCAGCCTGGTGCCGAACTGCTTGGTCACGCCTTCCAGCCGCGATGCTAAATTGACGTCGTCCCCCATGATGGTGTAATTGAAGCGCCGCTCCGATCCCATGTTGCCCACCAGCATGGGCCCGGTATTGATGCCAATTCCGATGTCGATGCGCGGCCGGCCTTGTTTTTCCCAACGGTCCTGCAGTCGTTCCATGGCGACCGACATGCCGAGCGCGGCGCGACAGGCCCGCTCAGCGTGGTCCGGCGTCTCGAGCGGCGCGCCCCAAAAGGCCATGATGGCATCGCCGATATACTTGTCGAGGGTGCCTTGGTGGCTGAAAATGATCTCGGTCATCTCGGACAGATACTCGTTCAGCAGATCCACAAGGGCCGTCGGCGTAAGCCCCTCGGAAAGTGAAGTGAATCCCCGGATGTCGGCGAACATCGCCGTCAGCCGCTTTTCCTCACCGCCCAGCCGCAGCAATTCCGGCCGGTCCAATACCTGGGCGATCACTTCCGGCGCCATATACTGCTGGAACGCGCCACGCACTGCCTTCTTTTCGCGCTCTTCGAAGAAGTAGTTGTAGCTGACGACGGTGGAGTAGGTTCCGAAGAGCGTCGCCATGGGCAGGAACATCGCCAGCCAAATACGCTGGACGGCGAATTCATGGTAGGCGAAGAACACGAAGGCAGCGGCGGCTAACAATACCAATAAGGCCGATCGGGCCGGGCGCATGGTGGCGATGACCACTGCCACGGGCATGCTGAACAAAAAGATGAACAACATATCCAGCAGGTTCTCGCGCGCCCCGCGCTGTATAAACTTTCCATTCAGCAGGTTGTCGATGAAATTGGCGTGCACCTCCACTCCTGGGAAGGCCACGCTCTCAAACGGCGTAGGCCGCGTGTCCGCAATGCCGATCGCAGTCGTGCCAAGCAGAATAATCTTGTCGCGAAACAGCTCGGGTGGAAGTTTATGCTTTACCACGTCAGCGATGGAGTAGGTGGGGTAGGTTCCCGGCGGTCCGTGAAAATCGATCTGAACCATTCCGTATGGGTCGGTGGGAACAGTCACGGTGCCGAGGTTTATTCGAGACAGCCCGTATTGGTTGAAAACCACCGCTACTTTGTCCAACGATGCATTCGTATAGGCGAGCGCTGTTGCGATATCGAGCGAGGGATAGTACGCTTTGTCGAACTCGATCACGACCGGCTCGTTCCGCACGGTCCCGTCGCTATCGGGCACCACGTTGACGAACCCGAAGTTCTTTGCGGGATCGCCAAACTGTGGTAGGTCAGGGGAAACACCGACTGCTTCCAACCCCTCAAACTCCCCACCCTTCTTCGGTTTGATGAGCTGAGGGTAAGCCTGAAAGGAGAGGAAGTTCATGAAACCGCTGACGATTTCCTTTTTCTGGCTCTCCGCGTCCTTTTTATTGAACAAGAACATGTAACCGAGGATCGTGTTTCCGTAGTGCGAGATGGCCTCAGTAAGCCGCTTGTCGGTGTCTGCCGAAAGTTCCCGGCGGTCGAGTTCGGCCAGGAACTTGGGATCTGCCGTGCTTCCCGTGGCGTGGTAGACCTTTTTCAGCTGGCGCAGGGTTTCCAGCGCGGAGTTCTCGTCAGGTTCCGGAAAGTTGATGTCGAACGCCACGACGCGGGCCTTCGCATCGTGCATGAAGTCCAGGGTGTCCGCAAAAACGGTGCGTGGGAAGGGCCAGCGACCCAACACGTCTTCGCTTTTTTCGTCGATCGCGACGATCACAATGGCAGGATCAGGTTTTTGGGGCCCGCGAACGCGGAACCGCACGTCTAGCGTGCGGGCTTCGATGTCCTTGAAGAGCTTAAAGGCCGTTCCTGTGCTCGGGAGCATGTACGTGAGAACGTAGAGCAACAGGCTGGCGATGCAAACGACCGTACCAATAAGGAAAGGGCCCCCGTACCGCCGTGCAACACGTGCAAGCCAAGTACTGAGGGCCCCAGACTTAAACTCAAAAAGACGCATGAGCGGCTATCCCGAAAGTAATGCCCCTCCGGGCGTTCCGCGCTGAACTACGGAGAAGACGGGCCCGAACTGAAGCCACCGGTTGCTGCCACTAAACCAAGCGAAAGGCCCACAGCGCCAGCAGCCACGATCGCAACGATGACTCCCGTTGAAATCCCAATGGCAGCTCCCGCAACCGCTGTCGCAGCGATGGCCGTAGCCGCGCTCAAACCCGAGATTGCTGACGTCGAAGCGGCTGCCGAGAGGGCAACTGCAGCGCCACCGCCCAAAGGAAAGATCGCGCAGAATCCGCTCTTCAAATCCGTCTTTTGTGTTCCGTTCGTGTCTGTTACCGTCAC
This sequence comes from uncultured Acidobacteriaceae bacterium, assembly GCA_963771305.1. Classification (GTDB taxonomy): domain Bacteria; phylum Acidobacteriota; class Terriglobia; order Bryobacterales; family Bryobacteraceae; genus CAJCIT01. The sequence goes on along the minus strand of CAVYTS010000037.1, from coordinate 79,596 downwards.
CTCGGCGCGGCCATTGCTGTTCGGCGTCGTGTTGCAAACGGTGGTTCCCTTCGAGTCCGACTTAACGAGGAACGTGGTTCCCACAACGCCGATTACCGCAGTTTGCGTGTGGACCACGAAATGCCCGCCGGTCTGGGTAATCTTCTGCACGTCGGCCTTCACGGTGCCGGAGGTGAGTTCGATGTCTGTCTGCTGTGTCTGCGCATCATGCTTGACAACCTTCATTTCCGAACGGCTGCCGACGCTCAGCACGGAGCCATCGGTTAGCGTGATCTGGAGCCTGCCTTTGTCTTGTGTTTTGATGTCGTCGTTCCAGTCAATCGGGTCATTCACGACCAGCGGCAGCGTTTTACCCTGGCGGTCGACGGTGCCATGGGGAACTTCCCTGGTGACCTTGCCCGCTTCCGGTCCGCCGCCCGTCGAAGCACCACTCTGGTCACTCGCTCGCGGCGTACTTCCCACTGCTTCCAGGCGAGCCCACTGACCGGCGTGCAATAACATCGGCGCACCGGCGGCGTGTATTTCCGCCAGTCCCTGCTCCACTGTGATCCTCGACGTCGTCCCAATCGTCGCCACTTCGGCTAACGCACCGGACCCGCTCTCTCCTTTGATAACCACAAAGGCACCGGGAAATGCGACCCGAACATCGCCGGATGGCCGTTCTTTAACCAGCAACGTTCCCTGATGTAGGTCGACGCCTTGAGACCCCGCTGGCAGAGAAACCTGGGTGTTCGCGTGAAGAGTGAACTCGGACCCGCGCACCACTAGCCTTGCTGCTGAGTCGGAACCGGTGGCCACTTTGCTACCCGGCGCTATGGCTGCTCCGTTCGAGGCGGGAACGCCCCCCACCGTTACCGAGCCCTTCGTGTCGCCGAGCGCCCCGAGAATCGGGGAATCGGGGTTTACAGCGCTATGTGCGTTCAGTGCAGCGACGAACACAGCCAGAAAGCATACTTGCAAACGCTTTGGCACTCTAGTCTCCTCCTAGTTTCGGCACTTCCTAAATAAAATAATAGGTACAATACCGAACTCCTCATGCAACCACACGTTAGCTGAGAATGTCAACAGGATTTGTTCGCCCGCCCGAACTAGCCGGTAACGCCGATGACCGCCGTTTTCGTATGGACGTTGAAGTGGCCGCCGTCTTTGGTAATCTTCTTGACGTCAACCCGCAGCGTTCCAGTCGTCAAATCGATGTCGGTCTGTTGTGAGTCCGCATCATGTTTGACGATCGTCATTTCCGACCGACTGCCGACGCTGAGCACCGAACCGTCTGTCAATGTGATCTGGAGGCGTCCCTTTTCCTGGGTGCGGACTACGTCGTTCCAGTCGACGGGGTCATTTGTGACCAAAGGCAGATCTTTGCCCTGGCGCTCAACGCTACCTTTGGGAACTTCCCTGGTGACTTTGCCGGCCTCCGGGCCTCCCGCGGCGGCGCCGCTCTGATCGCGCGCTGTGGATGTAGTCTCAGCTCCCAGTGCATTCAAGGCTGCAACGAACAAAACGAGAAAGCACATTTGCAATCGCTTAGACATCTAGTATCCTCCTGATTTAGGCAACCTTTGAACGCTGGCAAATCCTGCCAAAACCTGCCGTGTGGTGAATCATCAGCCTTATTATTTCAGGCAGCCACCAATACAGGCTGGCCTGTGGCCAATTGATCCCCCACCATTTCATGTCATCACACATTAATGGGTGTGTCAAATTGAGTCCTCAGCGACGGAATTGCCCGAAACCGGTACCGCCCTCTGGAAGCCACGATAGTTCACCGGCAATTTGCCAGCCACGCCGACCCTCAAGGCAATTTGCCTGCTGCAGAAACTCGGAAAGAAAGCGCAAATCCAATTCGACACCGCGAGGCCACCCCGGCGCCGCATACTTATCATGGCTAGGTGACCTATAACTCATGAGCGACGCACAACCGCCGGCAGATCGGGATCGTGGTTCATTCGTCAGATTGGACATCATTCCGGTCAGGGACGGTCAGCCTTCAGCGGCCCTCCCCGATGCGATTGCCGTGGAAGAACCGCTCGAGATTCGCATCGGCCATCAAGCTTCGGGACGATGGATAACCACCAGTCTGTCGATCACCATGCGGACGCCTGGCCATGATTTCGACTTGGCCGCTGGGTTCTTGTTCTCTGAAGGCATCATTCATTCCCATAATGACTTCGCGGCGATTCAGCAAGCGGCGCGTCCGGGAAGCAACGTTGTTCGCGTGGACCTGCGTCCCGAAGTGCAACTGGACGTTGGACGGCTTCAGCGACATTTCTATACGACTTCGAGTTGTGGTGTGTGCGGTAAGAGTTCCCTCGAGGCGCTCTCCTCCCAGGCATGTCATCTTCCGCCGCGCGACACGCCTGTGTTAGCGGCCGGCCTCATCCATAATCTGCCTCAGATTGCCCGCCGCTCGCAGTCTGTTTTCGAACAAACGGGCGGGTTGCATGCGGCCTGCCTTTTTGATGCAGCAGGCCAGTTGGTTGTTTTACGCGAAGACGTTGGGCGACATAACGCTGTCGACAAGCTCATCGGCCATCAACTCCTCAGGGGAACGATCCCGCTGCATGACAGGCTGCTCTTCTTGAGTGGCCGTGCCAGCTTCGAGCTGATGCAGAAAGCGTTGACGGCGGGTATACCCGTTGTGGCGGCGGTCGGGGCACCTTCCAGCCTGGCCGTGGATCTCGCTCGGGAGTACGACCTCACGCTGCTGGGCTTCGTTCGCGACCACCGCTTCAATGTATATGCTGGAAATTGGCGGATCCAGTATGAAACTTCGACTGCGGCACAACTCGATTCGGCTACGTCTCACTCGGAGTGAGGTCGACCGGCTCCAGCATTCCGGGCAAGTCCAAGAGAGAGTTGAATTCCCGCAAGCGCCTTTCATCTTTTCTCTTGAATCCGCGAGCACTGTTGAAACAGTTTCGGCTTCGTTCACCGATGGCCGTCTCTCCGTCTCCGTTCCGCAGGAGCAATGCCGCGCCTGGGCCACGACCGAGGAAGTAGGAATAGACGCCCAGTTCGAGGGCCTGTCGATCCTCATTGAAAAAGATTGGCCGTGTCTTCACCCCAGCGCGACGGAAGATGCGGACACCTTCGCCCGCCCGTAAAGCCCAAACGGGGTCCTTACTTCCAGCGGAACAGCCGCAACGCCAGTACGAAGCAAACCGCCAGCCACGCAGCCAGGATGGTCGTCTCGGGAACTAACTGTGCGAGGCCGGCACCTTGCAGCATGTTCGCGCGCAATGCGTTAATCAAGGCTGTCAACGGAAGGGCTTTGATCAGCGGTTGCATGAGGTCTGGAAACCGTTGCGCCGAAAAGAAGACGCCCGACAGAATCCACATCGGCATCATGACCAGGTTCATCAGGCCGGAAGCCGCTTCAATGGTTTTGGCGCGCGAAGCGATCAGCAAACCCAAGGCGCTGAATGACAGCGAGCCCAGCACGCATAGGGCGATTAGCTGAAGCAACGAACCGCGAAGCGGAACCTTAAACACCAACAGCCCGAATCCCACCAGAAGGCCCACTTCGAGCACCAGCAGAACCATCCTCGAAAGGCCAAACGACAAGAAGGTAATACGGACGCGGCATCGGAGTCGCGATCAGGCGCTTCATGAGCTTCTTGCGGCGGGCGTCGACGATGGCGAATCCCATGCCCCAGATGGCGCTACCCATCAGGTTCATTCCCAACAATCCGGGCACCAGAAAATCGATGTATCGGGAGCCCGGCTCGCGCATGAGGCGATCAGATGCGCTCACCGGATCCACCCGGCCAGCCGATCGCTGTACGGCTTGATTGGCAAGTGTGCGGGCGCTGCGTCCCTCGGGGTTTGTGTCGTCGTAGCGATACTCCACTGTGCCGCCAGGCCCTGGCGCGGCGAGCAGTGCCACTTTACCGGTGCGCAGCGCCTCCTCGCCCTCCGCGGCCGTCATCACTTGAACGTCGAGCAACTTCTCCGACTGAATCGACTTGGCGAGTTCCGGCGACACCACGGCAATCTTCAGTACGCTGGGAGGCTGATTGCGAAACGCCAGCCCCAGCCCGGCTGCCAGAATGATGGGGAAGATAAACACCCAAAACAGCGCTTCGGGTTCGCGCAGGAATTCCAAGAAGCGCACAAGCGTCAGTTGCACCAAAGGGTGGTCTGCAAATGCACGCGCCTTGGGTGGTTTGCTGACCGCCTCAGCCTGCGTCGTTCCAGGAATTGCCGTGACCTCATTCATCGCGTAAATGCCTCCCGGTGAGTGCAACGAAGACATCCTCTAGGGTGGCCGAACGGGTGCGAAGTTCCGAGAGCGACAGGTCCTGCCGCCGGAGTTCGTCCAGCAGTCCCGGCACCGCCAGATGGAGTTCCGTAACCTGCAATTGCACACTTCCGTTCTCACTCTGTACGTCGCCGGACACCCTGAATATGCTCCAGCGGGGAGAGTTCGGGCTTCTTTGCGTCGCTGCTGGTGGAGAACTCAACCAGGTGTTCCACGCCGATCGAGGCGATCAACTCGCGCGGTGTGCCCAGTGCGATGATCTTGCCATGGTCCATGATGGCCACGTTGTCGCAAAGCCGCTCCGCTTCGTCCATGTAGTGGGTCGTCAGCACAATGGTCCGACCGGCCAACCGGAACCGCTCAATCAACTCCCATAGTTGTCGGCGAGCCTGCGGATCGAGCCCGGTCGTCGGTTCGTCGAGAAAGAGCAGGTCGGGGTCGCCAACTAGCGCGCAGGCAAGCGCCAGCCGCTGCTTCTGTCCACCCGAGAGTCCTCCCACGCGTGAGTTCTGCTTCTCCTCGAGTTGCACCAGCGCGATGACTTCCCGGGTCTCCGGTCCTTGATCGTAGAAGCTGCGAAACAGGCGAATCGTTTCCAGCACCGTTAGCTTTTCAGCCAGTTGTGTTTCTTGCAGCTGGATGCCCAGGCGCTGTCGCAACGGTTGAGGGTTGGTCTTCCAGTCGAGCCCCAGAATCTCCACGTGGCCGGAATCGGGTTGGGTCAGGCCTTCGCAGATCTCGACCGTGGTGGTCTTGCCCGCTCCGTTTGGCCCCAGTAGGCCAAAGCACTCGCCCTGCCTAACCTGGAGATCAATGCCGTCAACCGCAACGACGTCTTTGTACTCCTTCCGCAGATTGCTGACGCGAACGGCGTACTTTGCCGGTGCTTCGGACATACGCTCAGTATCGCCTGTCGGTGATCGGGCAAAAAAACAATAGAGTCGCTATTTTAACGCCCGATTGCTGCCGTTGAGAATCGGCTCCGTGCGGCCGGTCAGTGTCCGGCCCGGGCCGCCCTTCAGATCAAAGACCACGATTTCGTTCTTGCCCTGCTTCAGCCACGGCCCCGGGACGTATAGGGTAACCTGGGGTCCGATGTCCCATACTCGCCCTAGCGCGTGGCCGTTCAACCAAACTTCGCCCTTGGTAAAGAAACGAGTGTCCAGGAATGTGTCAGCCGGGGAATCGACGTTGAACGTTGCGCGGTAAAAGCAGGCGCCCGAACAGCTGTCCTTCGACGCATAGTTCAGGCTGCCAGCGTTCTCCATCGGCAGCGGGTACATATCCCAGCCATGCAAAACCTTCCCGGCCAATGTCACCTGCTTGGTGATCCCTTGCCGTTCGCCACGGATCACTTTGGTGAAGTTCACCCGTCCCGTGTTTTCGACCAGAATGTCGAGCCTGGCATGAGGTGCTGTCACCTCAATCCGCAAATGGTTCTGGGTTTCGCGGCGGTCCAATGTTCCGGCCAGTTTGCCATCCAGGTAGATCTGCGCATAGTCATGCAGATCTTCGATCGCCAGCTCCGCCGATACCTGGCCGTTTAGTTGGGTGCGGTACAGCAGATATCCGTACGCCTGGTCCAAGTCCTCCATCGAGAGTGGATTCTCGGCATGAACCGGCGCGGGCAAAGTCGACCAGAGCGAAACTGACTCCTGCATCGGAAATGCTGCGATTTGAATCGGCGGTTTGGGCTCGCGAATTGCCGGCTGTGGCTCGCCGGTCGCTTTCCCAATCGCGTAACGAAACAGGTTGTACTTCGCCGTAGGGCGGCCGCTCTCGTCGAGCGGCGCATCGTAGTCATAGCTGGTGACATCGGGCCGATAGTTCTTGCCGTCGCTGTTGGCTCCGTTCATCCACCCGAAGCTGGTGCCGCCATGGAACATATAAATGCTGACCGAATAACCCTTGCGCAGCATCCAGTCGATGTCGTCGGCTTCCTTCTTCGCATCCGTCTTGGCGTGTTTGTCACCCCAATGGTCGAACCACCCCGCCCAGTATTCGCCCGCCATGAAGGGGCCCTTGGGCCTGAAGCGGTCGAGCGCTTCAAAAGCTTTTCTTGCATCGCCCGCTCCGAAGTTGACTGCAGCCGGCAAATCGGGCAGCGTTCCCGCCTTCAGCAGATCCAGATTCTTCGAAGGACCATCAGCGGTATAGAGTAGCGCCTTCGTAAAGCCACTCTTCAGCAGGGTCTGTCGAATCTGCTCCATGTAGGCATGGTCGCTTTCGAAACTTCCGTATTCGTTTTCCACCTGAACGGCGATAATCGGGCCGCCATTGCCGACCTGCAGTGGCGTCAACTCCTGACCGAGCCGTACGAACCATCGGGTGACGTACGCCATAAACTTCGGGTCGCTGCTTCGCACGACCAAGTCGTGATCCTTGAGCAGCCACGCCGGGAATCCACCGAACTCCCATTCGGCGCAAACATAGGGCCCCGGCCGCAGGATAACGTACAGGCCTTCCTGTTGTGCTTCGCGAATATACTCGGCCACGTCGTTGTTGCCGGCGAAGTCGTAAATGCCGGGCTTTGCCTCATGCTCATTCCAAAACACGTAGGTTGTGATCGTGTTCAGTCCCATTGCTTTGGCCATCCTGAAACGATCGCGCCAGTAGGCCCGCGGAACGCGCGGATAGTGCATCTCTCCCGAGATGATGCGAAACGGGTTGCCGTCAAGCGCGAAGTGACCGTCCTGGACAGAGAAGCTGTGCGACGCGGGGGGCGTTGGCGGAGCCGTAGTTTGGCTCTTCATCGAGATGGACACGACAACCGCCAGGGCCAAAGCCAGTAGAAATCTCTGTTTAAGAACCATAACCCGCACTCCTGCGGCGCCGGAGAGCAAATCGTCTGGCTTCTCAACAGCGCCTCTGTCATCCGCGAACCTTTCACTGTACTGAATTGCGACTTCGAGAAAGCTGTCTTCGGTAACCGACTGTAGACATCCGCCCCAGGTGAAGCCCAAGGCGCTCCTTCCCGAGGCGCTATTGTTGAGAGTTTATGCGACCACCGCGCTGGTTCTTCATCTCCTACTTCGCTACCCTCCTGAGCGCCCAAGTCGTTTCGCCCGATCTGTACAACGGGTTGCGCTGGCGTCTGATCGGGCCATTTCGCGGCGGCCGCGGCGTCGCGGTCAGCGGTGTTCGCGGTAATGGACGATTATTTTATTCCGGCTCGGTAAATGGCGGTGTCTGGAAGACCACCGACGCCGGCACAACGTGGACACCCATTTTCGATGGTCAGCGCGATGCCTCAATTGGAGCCTTGGCCGTCGCGCCCTCCAGTCCCAACGTTTTGTACGTAGGAACGGGTGAATCGGACATTCGCTCTGACCTTGCCACCGGAAACGGTGTCTACAAAACGGTGGACGGGGGCGAAACGTGGCAGAACATCGGGCTCAGGGAGACGCGGCAGATCAGCCGCATTGTCGTTCACCCAGAGCATCCTGAGGTCGTCTACGTAGCCGCGCTTGGCCATGCGTATGGTCCAAACGATGAACGAGGTGTGTACAAATCCACGGACGGCGGTTCGAACTGGACCCACGTCTTGAATAAAGGTCCAAGCATTGGCGCTGCCGATCTCGCGATTGCCACGGATGCACCCGACATTCTGGTCGCTGCCATGTGGGAAGCGCATCGCCCGCCTTGGAGCACCTACGCACCCATTGGCGGTCCCGGCAGCGGTCTCTATCGTTCCACAGATGGCGGCCAAACCTGGAGCCAACTTACCGGGCGTGGCTTGCCTAGCAGGTGAGTGGGGGCGTGCCGGAGTTGCCATCGCACCCGGTACCCACGGAAAACGGATCTACGCACTGATTGATGCAAAAGAAGCCGGACTCTATCGCAGTGACGACGGCGGCGAGACCTGGACTCGGGCCAACAGCGATCCGCGCATCACCAGCCGAGCGTGGTACTTCTCTTCGGTGACGGCCGATCCCAACGAGCCCGACACGGTTTACATACCGAACACCGCGCTGTTCGAAGTAAGCCAGGGCGGCAAGAGCCTCAGCATCGTGCGCGGCGCGCCGGGTGGTGACGACTATCACCAGTTATGGGTCGATCCGGCGGATTCCGCCCGCATGGTCCTCGCCACCGACCAGGGCACATCGGTATCGCTAAACCGAGGTGTTACCTGGAGCACTTGGTACAACCAGCCGACGGGCCAGTTCTATCACGTCATTACGGATAATCAGTTCCCTTACAACGTCTACGGTACTCAGCAGGACAGCGGCACTGCCGGTTTGCCCAGCCGCACCGACCACGGCCACATCGATGGGCGCGACTGGTTCAGTATCGGAGGAAGCGAGAGTGGCTACATCGCGCCCGATCCGGCCGATCCCAGCATCATCTACAGTTCAGGATTGTACGGCACGGTAAGTCGCTTCGACCGCCGCACGAGCCAGAGCCAGGAGATCGCGCCCTGGCCGATGCCGGGATTTGGCCAGGAGATCGCTCAACGCAAGTATCGGGATCCATGGACGCCCGTGCTGGTTTTCTCCAAGGCGCAGCCCAACACGCTGTTTCTCGGCACTCAGTACGTGATGAAGACCGTCGACGGCGGGCTTCACTGGCAAACCATTAGCCCCGATCTGACTGGCAGCAAGCTCAAATCGGCACAGGAAAAGTTCGAAGGCCCCGTAACCGTGGAGAATGCGCGTGAGCGCGGCTACGGTGTGGTCTTTACCATTGCGCCATCGCCGCTGAATGCCGCGGAAATCTGGGCAGGCAGCGACAGCGGATTGATTCATCTCACGCGCGATGGCGGAAAAACGTGGTCCGATGTGACGCCTCCCGGCTTGAGCCCGTGGAGCAAGATTACCCGCATTGAAGTCTCCCACTTCAAACCGGGTGAAGCCTACGCCGCCGTCGACCGGCATCGTCTCGATGACATGCGGCCCTATCTCTTCCGCACCAAGGACTTCGGAAAGACCTGGACTCCAATAGTCACCGCGATCGCCACCTGCCACTTCTTGAACTCCATTCAGGAAGACCCGAAGAAGCACGGATTGCTATTTGCCGCAACCGAATTCGGGGTCTATGTGTCCTTCGACGATGGGGATCTCTGGCGAAGCCTGCAACTCAATCTGCCGGTTACATCGGTTCGCGATCTTGTGATTCATGAAAACGATCTGATTGTCGCGACCCATGGGCGGGCTTTCTGGATTCTTGACGATATTTCACCGCTCCGCCAGATCGGGGGCGGAAAGGAAATGAACTCAAGGTTCTTCAAACCTTCGCGCGCGCTTCGCATCACCAGCGACGACTTCTTGGGAACGCCCCTGCCGCCGGAAGAACCGCAAGCCCAGAACCCACCCCGCGGCGCGTATCTCGATTACTACTTACCTGAACCCGCCGCCGAGGTTGTCCTCGAGATTCTCGATAGCCGCGACCGCCTCGTGCGCCGGTTTTCCAGCAAAGACCGGGCAAGTCCAGCGCCACCAAACGCGCCTATCGCGCCGCGCTGGTTCCCGAGTCCGCAGGTGATAAGTACCGCAGTGGGTATGCATCGCTTTGTTTGGGATCTCCGCTATGGGCGTAGTGGCATGAAGGCCGATGACGACGATTTCAGTGAGGATGGAGACCACTGGCAAGGCCCGCTTGTCATGCCAGGGGCTTATCACGCGAAGCTCATCGCTGGCGGCCGGGAGTTTGTCCAGCCGTTTGATGTTGCCATGGATCCTCGCTCTCGTGCCACTCGGGAACAACTCGCCGACCAGTTCGATCTGGCTCAGCGGGCTTTCGAAGGCATGATCCAGGGCATGAAAGCCAGCGGAGAGATGAACGCACTGCGGGCGAAGCTCAGCGCGATTCAGTCGGCTGCGGGCACCCCGCAGGACCTTCGTTCTTCAGCGGCAGCGCTCGACAAAGAGGCAAACGCAATCATTACCGGCCCGCCTCAACAACCAGACCACGGTCTTCGCTCCGCATCCCTGGGACTTACGGTAACGCTAAGCGTGGTCGAGGGTGCGGACCGTACACCCCCATCGCAAGCCAATGAGTTGTATAACCAATCCGCGCGGATACTGAAGGCAAGGCTGGCGGATTGGCAAAAGCTGAAGTCCGGACCACTGGTGAAGGTGAATCAACAACTGCGCCAAGCCGGTTTGGCGGAAATACAGATCGCGGAACTTTCGGAACAGGCCGAAGACAGTCTGGCGAAATAAGCTCCGGCCCAGGCCGCGTTCCCCCAGGAGATGCTCAGTCTTGCGGCGGCGTCTTTTGGGGTTGCGTCAGTTTCTTCTCTTTCCCCAGCAGGAAGCGGATGGCAAATGGCACTTCGTCCGGGTAGGTGGCGCACCACGCGATGATTCGCTCCAGTTTGATCGAATCATCGGCGATCGCTCCGATTTCTACCAACTCTTCTTCGATCGTCTGCCCGTCTCTCATCTCGCCTCCGGGCGGCCCAACGCCGCTCTTTATGAAAAACCCTCGCCTGCGGTCCCATTGTAGCGGTCACTCTGCCACACCGCGAAAGACGCGACTTGCCGGACGGCGGGCGCCATCTTACTCGCTATCAGCCCTGTTCTCGCCGCCCGATATTCTGCTAGCCTGAGGCTGTGCGTGGGCTCTCGGGCCCGCACGCGATCGAGCCTTGGGCCAGCATCCCGGTGTAACGTAAAGGAGCGCAGTTGAATCGCACAATCCTATTTGTTCATTTGGTGCTGTTGCTTCCCTTCGCCGCCGAATGCCAGTTGGATAATTCGACCACACAAGACAGCGACGCGCGCGCTACATATGTTGACGGGCAGGTATCGCGCGTCAGCGGGCAGGACTTACCGTGGGCATTGAGTTCCGGTGAACACGTCGCCGTGCAACAGATGATCACGACGGGTCCAGATGGGCTGGCGCGATTCGAAGTGCTCGGCGGCACGACGTTCGAGATCTTTTCCAGGTCCCGCGTTTACTTTCGAAAGAACGTTGCTAGCGCCGGCGACCTGATCGACATCGAAGAAGGCCGCGTAAAGGTAGACATTCGTTTCGGCGCCCAGCGAAGCGCCGTTCAGCGTGTCTTCACGGAGGCTTCGGTGATCACCGCGCGAGCTAATGCTTCCATCACCATCGCCGTCGAAGACGACGGGACCACCCGCGTCGATGTGCAACAGGGACAAGTGATCGTGCAGCACGCCATCCACCCGAGCAGCGATGCAACGGTCGTGAAGGCGGGCGACGCAATCTCGGTTCACAAGAATGAACCGATTTCGCGCAAGATTGATCGCGGCTCGCTCTACCGCTATGTCTTCCGGTCCATCGTCGATGCGCTCGCTGTCTACGCCTCGAAACGAGTTCCCGATCATGATTTCTTGGGCGATGGCGGGGAGTCGACGGTGGCCCAAAATCTAACTGCCGGGACGCCACATTTCAAAAGCGGCCGGTAGGCCACCACAGCCCGTTTTTCCGACGGATCGGGTGGGGATAATTACCGGCGGAGAGGCCGGCATTGGTCGCTCTTGCGAGGCAGCAGCCTTGTCACACTCTGGCTGAGATCGCATCCAACCTGCAGGGATGCACTTCATGACGCGAATACCACTCGCAGCCCTGATTGCTGCTTCACTCCTGATTCCCGCTTGGGCATCGGAGTCTTCTTCGCAAGCCACTCGGCGGCCAACCATACGCTACTTCATCGCTACGGCATACTCAGTGGAGGGCACCGGCGCTTCCGGGAAATGGTCACATCCGGGAACCGTCGCTGCCGACCGGAGGATATTGCCGCTCAACAGCCGCATTCGTGTGTATGGCGCCGGCCAATACTCCGGTGAATATACGGTGGAAGACACCGGTGGCAAGGTGGACGGCCACCACATTGACCTGTATATGCCCAGCCATGCTGAAGCCAAGGCGTTCGGCCGCCAGCGGGTAAAAGTCATGATCCTCAGTTACGGCGACGACCAGCCACGTCCGCTCGATCCGCAGCAAAAGGCGGAGGCGAAGGCCGAAGACCGGGAAGCGCGTAAAGCGGCGACTCCGGTGCCCCACTGATTCCACTCCCCCAACCGAGTGAGGGCGCCGGAGTGCTGGCGGCGCCGGCGATCCCTGCCGAGTGGCTGAACCATTGGCGCAAGCGCGCGACAATTGGCATATGAGATGGCGTGGTTCCTGTGTCGTGGTGATAGCCGTTGTGATTACGGGCGTCGATGCCCAGACGCAGTCTCCACCGCAGGCCAGCCAGCCCGGCAGTGATGCGGGCATCGAGACACCATGGGACGCGCGCAAGCTGCTGTTCGAACTGAACAGCCGGAATCAACAATTGAAGCCATTACTGGAGAGCATTGATCCCCAGACGTGGTACGACCAGAAGGGGGCGTCCGGCGCCTACATCAGCCAATGGCAGACGGCACAGGATCAACTGAAATACGCCGAGATAGCGGTCCAAAAGTTGAGCCTGGACACAGAAAGCATTGCCACTTGCCTGGACGCCTACTTTCGGATGGAAGCGCTCGAATCCACCGAGCGTTCGCTGCTGGAAGGCGTGCGCAAATACGGCGAGCGAAAGGTGGCTGAACAATTGGATCAATTGATTGCCCGGAACTTCAACGATCGGGAGCGGTTCCGCACCTATATGGTGGACCTGTCCGCGAACAAGGAGCATTTGTTCAAAATTGCCGATCAGGAGGCGCAGCGATGTCGCGGTATGATCAGCAAAGAAGCCCCGCCACCCATTAAGAAGCCGAAGAGTAAGTGAAGCGGGTGCCCGGCTGGTCGAAGCCGGACTTCTGTCGTTGGGTCGAAGAGGTGTTGTGTTTTACTGTTCCATCTGCTCGGAATCGTCTGTTAACATTTGCGTCTACTGCACGAAGGACGCGTGCGCAAACCACATCTGCGAACGGTGCCTGTGTTGCAGCGATTGCTGTAAGTGCGAGTTTCACGAAGGCAAAGAGCCCCATGCCATGGTGGTCGACGTTCCAGGGGTGGTGACGCCGTTTTTCCAGCCTTACGATGATGCAATCGAAGCTCAGGAAGCCGAAGCTCATGAGGTGCTGGCCGAACGCGAATCCAGTACGGTGGATTCCGAGCCTCCCTCTGAGCCGCACAGCGGCCCCGAGGACTACCCCGAATCCCAACCAGCTCACTCGCTGTCGTAAGCCGGGTTTCGGAAGGGTACCCATGAAATACACCGCTAGCGGGAGTTTACTGAAAAGTAGCCAATAGCTCGCCAAGCATTGCGAGAAACTCCTTCCATCAGAAGCGAATAGCACGTCCCGTCCCGATCACTTTTTGTATTACCCTATATATAACATTTTGATGTCGAAATGTTTCCCTATCTATTGACTAGACGCCGCAGTCGTATATACTTGTATTACCCTATATGGCTTCGCTCGTCGCCAAGAAGAAGGGCAAGCAGCTCTACTATTACGTCGTCGAAAGCGCCCGCGTCGATGGTAAGCCTCGTATCGTCCACCAGGCGTATCTCGGTACGGCCGACAAGGTCGCCGCCCTGGTCAAGGACTGCATCTGTCCAGTTCCGCTGTCCGCCGCTTCGCGCGACTTCGGGTTGCCCGGCGCCTTGTGGCTCGCGGCAGAGCAAACCGGCCTGTTTGGATTATTGGAAACCCTTTGGCCGGCATCGCGATCCGGTCCTTCGCCGGCCCGCTACCTACTGCTGGCGGCCATCCACCGCATCTGTCAGCCGGGGCCGAAGACCCAAGTCGCCGATTGGTATGGCAAAACCATTCTGCATTCGATCTGGGGAATTCCGCCGGAACGATTCACCTCGCAAGCCTTCTGGGACGCTTTTGAAAAGATTCTGCCCGAGCACCTGGATCCGCTGGCGACCGGCGACGACGATCCGCTGGACCGCGCCCAACTACGTTTGCTGGATTTGTGGAAAGGGAAGCAGATGGTGAGCCGACGCCTGCTGGCCTACGACACCACCAACTTCTACACCTACATCGCCAGCAACAACACGCGCAACGAAGTGGCCCAGCGCGGGCACAACAAACAGGGCCGGCACAATCTGCGTCAGGTGGGCCTCAGTTACGTTCTGGACGGGGAAAATGGTTTGAGCTTGTGCCATCACCTCTATCGCGGCAATGTGGGAGACAGCGAGGAATTCTCCACCTCGCTGTCACGCATGCTGGACATGCTGGATCGCTGCCAGATCGCGCGTGACACGGTCACGCTGGTGTTTGACAAAGGTTCCGCGGCTCTGGCCAACACGGTGGAATTGCAAGCGGCAGGTGTGGGCTGGATCTCAGCCCTGCCCTGGAATCAAGCTCCCTCTGTTTTCCGTGAACGCGCCGTGGAACAGTTGCCGCTTTGCAGTAGTGCGCAGCCAGGCGTGCGGGCGGCCGCAGAGAAACGGTTGGTGCACGGCCGAGAATACCTCTGCGTGTTGAAGTATTCGGCCTCCTTTGCCGGCGAGCAGTTGCACAGCTTGACCACCAGCCTCAGCAAAGTGCTGCAAGCCCTCCGGCGCTTCTCCATGGAACTGAACAAACCACAAGCTCGCTGCAATGAAAACCAGATTCGCAGCAAGATCCAGCGCTGGTTATCCGGACAGTTCTTGGAGCAGTTGATCCGTTATCAGATCGATTCCCATGACGGCCAGTGGCGGCTGCAATTTGATTTCGATACCGCTGCCTGGCAGCGGCTCGTCGATCACCGCCTGGGTCGCACTGTACTGCTCACCAATCGAACCGATTGGAGCGCCGAGCAAGTCGCCGTCGGCTATTCCGGCCAGCAAGAAATCGAGCAGGTCTTTCGCGGCCTCAAAGATGGAGACTGGCTGAACTGGGGACCGATGTATCACTGGACCGACCGCAAGATTCGCATCCACGCTTTCTATTGCATGCTCGGCATCTCACTTTTGCAACATCTCCACAAACAGGCGCAGAGCGCGTGGAATGGAATCTCCACCGAACAGCTTCTGGAACAGTTGCGCCAGATTCAACAGTTCGTTCTGTTATACCCACCCCAAGGCGAGAAAGGCCCCAACCG
The DNA here is from genome assembly GCA_963771305.1 of uncultured Acidobacteriaceae bacterium. Classification (GTDB taxonomy): domain Bacteria; phylum Acidobacteriota; class Terriglobia; order Bryobacterales; family Bryobacteraceae; genus CAJCIT01. Next base: position 64,400 of record CAVYTS010000037.1, on the reverse strand, counting down.
CATCGCCACCGTGCTCTCTAAACAGACCCTCACTCAGCAAGCCCTGGCCAAAACCCTGGGATTGGACCAGTTGCATATTACCCAACGTGGGTAATACAAACCGCCGCGCGTAACTTCCTCACAACACAACGCCTTATCGGCTCGTCTCCCTCGCCCGCAGTAAACTCCCGCTAGGATCGACTGGTCGATCGGCGCCTCGATCCTGATCGGAATGGTCGTCCCTTTCGTTCTAGCTAGCCACGAGCGTACCCGTTCCGTGGATGTACGCGGTGGGCGTCTGCGTCCTTGTGCTGGTGTTTGGATTTTGCTATCCGCAGTCGTATGAGACGGCTGCAGAGGCGCTAGTTATTCGGGCGGGCCTTTCCAAGAGAACCGTTCCTTATGCGGAGATCACGGCGGTCCGCCCGTCCTCGGATTCCCGAAGTGCTCTGGCGCTGTCACTTGATCGAGTTCAGATCCAATACGCCGGTTCCGGCGATGTGCTGATTGCTCCCGAGGACAAGCTGGCCTTTATGGCGGACGTCGGCGCCCGGAGCCCGCAACTGAGCCGGCACGGACATGAATTTACGATTTCCTTCCATTAGACCTTTGCCATTCGACCGGTCCATTAAACCCTGTGCCATCAGCCGCTTAACGGTGTCTCGGTTCTCAGGCCGGGGTACCCGTCGATCTATGCTAACGAAAGATCGCCTCCCCCGTATACTTACTAGTGCTAAAGTTCAGTTGTAACCGTTGCATCAATGATTTCCCTCCCTCGTTTGTCCACTCTGGCCATGCCCGTAGTGTTCGGCTTGGCCCTGATTTTCTCGCTCGTGCGCGTCACCGCCACAGCCTCCCATGAATATTTCACAGAGAAGCCGCGTCTGGTAGCGACTGGTGAAACCGGCCTGACAGCCGTCGCATGGCTCTCGCCAGACAGCGATGCCAACTGGCTGGTGCGTTACCGCACCGCACCATCCGCTGAGTGGCAAAAGGCGGTGGCGAAATTGGTTCGCCGGGAGCCCGGCGCGGAGATGCGGGCACGCCGTCTTTACGAAGCCGTGCTTGAGCATGTGGCCCCCGGCCAATCCCTCGAGCTCGAAGTTCTACGTAATGGCATGAAGACCTTTGAGACCAGTGGGACAAGTCCCGTGGCCGCACAGAGTGTGACGCGTCCCAACGGCCTCTAGGGCAGCAACCTGCCAGCGATCCGGCCCACCAAATCCACACTGGCTCCAAGACCTGCGATGTTCATGGCAACATTTGCCGCGCCGCCGGCCGAACTATAACGCGACCGGACGTCGATAATCACCAACACGCGGGCGGACCGAAACTTGTTAATGGGGGCTGTCGTATAGTTTTGGGCGAGCGCAGGCAACGATTTTCTATCTAATTGTTGCGCCTGACCGTGGTGAAAACCGCGACAGGCAACTCACTGAACACCGTCTCCGCACTGAGTTCACCTTCACGCGCGTTCACTTCAGCTCCAGTCAGGATATTAAGCCAGGTGCCTGCTTCACTCCCAGCGGGCATCGAGATCTTCGTTCCGCGCCATGTGAAGTCGTGCTCCATCTGCGCAGGAAAACGGGCTGCCGCTACCAATACACGGTCAAGCCCGAAGCGCCTCGAAAACGCGCAGATGTTGGCTGCTTTGTCTCCTGACGCAGGCAGCGGTTCGTACTCGCCCTTCGCAAAAAGCTCATTGTTATCGTTGCGAAAACACAGGATTGTCGAGGTGATGAACAGCTTGATTGCACCATCCTGCCACCGTTCCTTGAGAACTCGTAATGATAGCTCCTTACGACAAGCGCTAGCCTTGAGTTCCGCTAACATCCGGCCGCGCCGGCCGAAATCGACTGGCCGCCGGTTGTCCGGATCGACCAGGCTCAAGTCCCACAGTTCCGCGCCCTGGTAAATGTCGGGGACGCCGGGAACCGTCAGCTTTAGGGTGGTCTGGAGCAAACTGTTGTGCATTCCCAGCCTAGCGACGCGCTCCTGAAACGGAAGGAAAGCCGCCAGGAAGGCACTTGACCGATCGGGGCTCAGCGCATCGCCAACGAACAGTAGGACCGCGTCTTCATAATCCTTATTAGGCGACGACCACGTGGTGTTTACCTTCGCTTCACGCATCGATTTGAGCATCGCGCCCTTCAACCGTTCGGTGAAGGCCGTAAGTGCAGATGCGTCGAGTACGTCGCTTCCCATTAGTTCTGCGGGCCAAGTGCCCACCAGGAGTTGGTAGAACAGGTACTCGTCGTTGCGATGCGGGGGAGCTGTCGCCTCAATGTCCGCGCGTCGGGCTCGCAGAATCTTGCTCCAGGACTGCACCTGGCGGGCCCACTCGTCCGGCATCTCCGAAAGCACGGCAAGGCGCGCGCGTGTGTCCTCTCCGCGCTTGGTATCGTGCGTGGACGTGGCAAGCATTGTGTCCGGCCAACGCTTCAGGCGGCCCGCGTTCGCTTTGTGAAACGCGGAAAGAGCGACGCCAAAGTGGTCGGGGTGCCCTCCCACTTCGTTCAAGGCGACGAACCGGTTGTATCGATAGAAGGCGGTATCCTCCAGGCCCTTCGCCATCACCGGACCACTGTACTGCTGCAGCTTCATTGCGCAACGCAGTACAGCGTGGCGGCTGAAGCCGCTACCACGCTTAGCCACGAGTTCACCGCTCAGTATCGTGCGCAAGAAAGTGAACACGCTCGGGTCCACATCTGTTTCGCTGGCACGAGCCTGCTTAATGGCCCAATCGAGGTCGCGCAGGTCACTCTCTGTAGCTTTGCCAGCTGTGTCCAGGTACGTCCGGTACACCGGAAAGCAGGCCACCACTTCGCGGATCGCCCGGCGCAGAATGTTGTGAGTGAAATCGGCGGTCCGCGGCTGATGCCGTGCAACGCGAGCGGCCTCATAAGCGAGAGTGTTCAGTTCGCTCGACATCTGATTCCTCATGATCAGCAATTTCGATTCGCGGACAATCTCTCCGAAGGCTTTGGTCTCACCGGTGAAGTTTGCGTAAATTCGCGTAAACGCCTCTTCCCCCGAAGTGTCGATCAACAACCCAAGCACCAGGTTCGCGAACTCGTAACCGGTCGTGCCCTGAACGGGCCAGTCCTCTCGCAAGCCTTCGTGGCTGGCGAGGATCTTCTCGACAACCACATAAAATGGCTCCTGCGGGGTTCCTGTACTGGTCTGCAATCGCTCGAGGTACTCCTTCGGATTCAGAAGCCCGTCCACGTGGTCGATTCGAAGACCATCCAACGTCCCGTCGTCGATGAGCTGGAAAACGAGCTTGTGCGCATGATCGAAGACTTCCGGTAATTCCATCCGGATGCCGGCGAGCTCATTCACGTTGAAGAACCGGCGGTAGTTGATGTCATCGGCTGCAACGCGAAAGTATGCCGCACGCCAATACTGATCCTGAATCAGAGCGTGCAAATCGCTCCAGCTCTCGTTAAGTCCCGGCGTGCCGTTCAGCCCCCGAAGGGCCTCCTGGATGGCCACACGCACATCTCCGTGCTCGAGCCAACATCGCGCCAGCTCAGCCTTGAGCTCTCCCGCGCGGCGCGTCACTTGTGGGCGCCACTCCGGCAGACTCGAGAAATCGTCACCGAGACGCTCCAGTTCAGGATGCGCAGTGCCGAGGATCCGAGAATAATGCAACGGGCAGATTGGCAGTTTGTGCGTGTCGTAGGCCCAGACTGCGAATGAGCCCTCCTGCTCATCGAACTTCACGACAAGCTTGCCCGCCTCCAGTTCAACGCCATACTGGTCGCCTAGAAACGGCACTAGTAGTTTGTCGTGCAGATACGATCGATCCGAACCCCAATCGATGTCGAACCATCCGGCGTGCGCCGACCTGGGCCCCCATTCCAGCACGTCAATCCAGAGCGGATTGTCCGCCCCACCCACACCCATGTGATTTGGCACGAAGTCCAGGATCTGGCGAAGTCCGTTGGCCTTTATCGCCGCGACCATTCGATCGAATGCCTCCCAGTCACCAAGTTCTGGATTCAAGGCGTGGTGGTCCACGATGTCATATCCGTGCAAACTGCCCGGTCGCGCCTTTAGCCAGGGGGATGCGTAGATATGGCTGACTCCGAGCCGCGAAAGGTAGGGCGCAACTTCTGCCGCCTGATCGAAGCCAAAATCTTTGTGGAATTGCAGTCGGTAAGTGGCGCGCGGCGTCATATTCTCCGCAGAACCACCAGCAAATGTCACACCATTCGTCGGTGCTCCTGGAGACTGCTAGATGACTTACAATTCTGTCGTTTGGCTTCATCGGTTTGACGAGTCCGGCTCGTCCGAAATTGCAGTTTCCGTGACGCCGGGACGTCAAACGAACCATCTCCAAACGAGTAAGAAATGCCTTCTAGGATCCAAAGCCCCGCGTCTCCTCAAATACTTGCGAGGAATGGCATCTGAGGTGCTCCTAGCTGTCCCGGCGCATGTCAGTCTGCAGGATCTGCGCTGTCACCGAAGACACAATCTGTATGGCTGAGAGTCCCCAAACATTTTGGGAGAGCTGGCGGGCCCGCCTGCAAGCTCTCAAAAACGTTCCGCAGCTGATCCGGATTGTCTGGGAGGCCGGACCCGGCGTGGTTTCAGGTGGCTTGGCTTGTCGGCTCACGGTCGCTTTGCTTCCGCTGGCAGTTCTTGGGGTTTCGAAGATGATCCTGGATGCCATCCAAGGTCACCTGGCAGGCCGTCCATTGCCGCCCGCTTTTTGGTGGTACGTCGCAGCGGAGTTCGTACTCGCTTCGTGCGGCTCAATCCTCGGCCGGGCCATTGGCTACTTCGATTCCCTACTCGCCGACCGCTTTGCCCGCCACGTCAGCATTCTGGTCATGGAGCATGCTTCGCGACTGGACCTCTCTTCTTATGAAGATCCGGTCTTCAACGACAAACTGGAACGCGCCCGCGTACAGTCCACGGACCGCATAGCGATGATCCAAGCCTTGGGCCAAGTCCTTCAACAGGCCTTAGCAGCCCTCAGCCTCGCCGGAGCCATTTTCTGGTTTTCGCCGTGGTTGTTGCTTTTACTGATTTTGGCAGTGGTCCCTGCCTTCCTTGGTGAAACACATTTCGCATTCCTCGGGTACGCTAAGGACGTACGCCAAACGCCCGTAAGGCGGCAGCTGGATTACCTTCGCATACTTGGATCCAGCAAAGAGTCGGCCAAGGAATTGAAGCTGTTCGCATTGAGCGGCTTCCTGGTGGGCGAATTCACGCGCCTGTCGAATCAGATCTATCGCGAAAACGTGGGCATCGCTCTTCGCCGCGTTCTTTTTGGAGCGCCGCTCTCACTGCTGAGTACCGCCGCCTATTACGGCGCCTACGCATACGTTGTCTACAAGACTGTAAACGGCGCGCTCACTTGGGGTACCTTGCAGCTTTTAACAGGCGCTATTGCCGGTGCCAGTCTCAACATCCAAAACATTTTCTCGACTTTCTCAAGCATCGCCGACCAGTCGCTCTTTCTCACCGATCTTGTCAATTTCTTCCAGGTCACTCCCAAGCTCTGCTCCAGGAAAGATGCACTGCCCGCGCCGCGCCCCATCCGCGAGGGTTTTGTGTTTGAGAACGTCTCGTTCGCCTATCCCGGTTCTGAACGCCATGTGCTCGACCGGCTCAACCTTCGGATTGATAGGAATGAGCGCATCGCCCTGATAGGCGAGAACGGTCAGGGGAAAACCACGATCGTCAAACTGCTCACGCGTCTCTACGACCCCACTGAAGGCCGTATCCTCCTTGACGGCATCGACCTTCGTGAATACAGCATTGAGGATCTGCACAGCGAGATCGGCGTGATCTTCCAGGATTTCATGCGCTATGAAATGAGCGCTCGTCAAAACATTGCCGTCGCCCGCATCGACGCGGCTCAGGACGACGCCGTCCGCGAGGCTGCCCACAAGAGTTTGGCCGAGGAAGTTATCACCAAACTGCCAGGTGGATACGAACAACTTCTAGGACGCCGTTTCAGCGGCGGGGTTGACCTCTCGGGCGGAGAGTGGCAGAAGTTTGCTCTGGCCCGCGCCTACCTTCGTGACGCTCAGCTGCTCATTCTGGATGAGCCCACTGCCTCCCTTGATGCGCGCTCTGAGTTTGAAGTCTTTCAGCGTTTCGCCGAATTGACCCAGGGCAAGATGGCGCTGTTGATCTCGCACCGCTTCTCCACCGTGCGCATGGCCGACCAGATCATTGTGCTCGAAAACGGCCGAATCGTGGAGCAGGGCAGCCACCAGCAACTGATCGCCTTGGGCGCACGATACGCCGCCATGTTCGAACTGCAAGCCGCGAGTTACCGATGACAAACGATTCCATTCCCTTCACGCCCTCAATGGAAGCCGGATCCGGCGATGAACTTTCCCGCTTTCGCGATGCAGGCTCTCGGTTGGCGCAGTCTATCGGCCCCGCAACCATAGGCTTGCGTCGGATTCGGCCATCCTCCAACAAGTCGCGACGTAAGGCACTGCGTGCGGCCGTTGCGAGAGCGTCCGCGGCCAATCCGGCAGGCCCGCAACGACAGCACATAAAGTGGCTTCTGGACAACGTCCGTCTCGTTTACGCGTCAGAACAGCAAACCCGTGAATTCACCCTCGATCCGTCCCTTCCGGTGATCAATGACGACTCGGGAAAGCAAGCTCTCCGTACCAGCTTGATCGCACGCGGGTATCTCCAGCAAACTGGCGATGGCTATCGGGACGATAGTTTTCTCGCGTTTCTCGAAGGTTTTCAGCAGGTCTCGATTCTCAACATGGCCGAGATTTGGAGCTTGCGGCCCGCTCTCCAACTGGAATTGATTGACCGTATCACGAATTCGGAGGCTTCGCAGTGGCCGATTGTCATCACAAGCCTTCGTGTGATTACGGAGACGGGTTGGAAAGAAGTTTTTGAAGCGGCCAGCTTCACCAACCGAACTTTGATCAGCGATCCAGCTGGGGCATTCGCGCGCATGGATTTTGAGGGCCGCGAGCACTATCGCACCGTCATTGGCAACCTAGCCAAATATAGCGGTATGGCCGAACACGAGATTGCCGCCACTGCCATTGGGTTCGCCAAACAAGCTGCCGCCGCCTCCGATGGTTCGCGGGTTGCGATGCGCCGCACCCATATCGGGTTCTACCTGGTGGATAAAGGCCTGCCGGCTCTCGAAGCGGCCGCCGGGTATCGCCCTCCCATCAAGGCTTGGCTCTCCAGGCTGGTGCTGCGTTACCCCACCGCGTACTATTTGGCAGCTATTGAATTGGTGACGCTGTTCATCGTTTTCGAAATCCTGAACAAAATTAGCCCTCTGGCTGCCGCACTCACCGGCCTGCTCCTCCTGCTGTTGCCTGCCACTCAAGCGGCGGCTGACTTCGTAAATAATCTCACCGCCTTCCTGGTTCCCCCGCGCGTCCTGCCGAAGCTGGATTTCTCAGAGGGCATACCGGACGATTGCCTTACGCTGGTGGCCATTCCAACATTGCTCCTTAACGACGCCCAGGTACGCGATTTAGTACTGGATCTCGAGATCCGGTTTCTCGCGAATCGCGACCCGAACCTTTACTTTGCGCTGGTAACCGACTGGCCTGATTCCGACCGTCCCGTTGAGCAAGGCGACCCCGTGCTCGACCTATGCCGGCAACTGATTGAAGGGCTAAATAAACGCAATCGTCTGGATGGCCGTTCTCCCTTCTTCTTACTTCACCGTCATCGCGTCTATAACGATTCCGAGGGCCGCTGGATGGGTTGGGAGCGCAAACGCGGAAAGCTGCTCGATCTGAACCAGTTCCTCCGCGGAGAGTACGATGCCTTCCCGGTGCAGATCGGCGATACCACCGTGCTGCCTCGGGTGCGTTACGTGATCACTCTCGATTCCGACACGCAACTCCCGCGCGATTCGGCTGCGCGGCTCGTCGGTACAGCTGCGCATCCCCTCAATCAGGCCGTTGTGGAACCAACCAGCCGCTTGGTCGTCGAGGGCTACGGCATTCTCCAGCCGCGCATCGGCATCAGCATTCAATCGGCGGCCCGCAGCCGGCTCGCCGCTCTGTGTTCCGGTCAGACCGGGTTCGACATTTACACTCGTGCGATATCGGACGTCTATCAGGACCTGTTCGGCGAGGGTATCTACACGGGCAAAGGCATCTATGAAGTCGACCCCTTGCGTGAGGCCGTCGAAAACCGATTCCCGGACAACGCCCTGTTGAGTCACGATTTGATTGAAGGCGCATATGCCCGAGCGGCGCTGGTCAGCGACATTGAGTTGATTGACGACTATCCCTCGCACTTCAGCGCCTTCAGCCGCCGCAAGCATCGCTGGGTGCGCGGCGACTGGCAGATTATGCGATGGACCCGTTCGCGCGTGCCCGACCGCCAGGGGCGTATGATCTGGAATCCCATTTCGCTCATCTCGCAATGGAAAATCCTCGATAATCTGCGGCGAAGCCTGCTCGAGCCAGGCATGCTTCTGCTTCTGCTCGGGAGCTGGTTTTTCTTGCCCGGATTCGCTGACTATTGGACTATCGCCGCAGTTGGCATGCTCTTCATCCCGGCGTTTTCCAGCCTGCTATTTGCTTTGCTGCGCATTCCGCTTCATGCCCGCTATCTGCCCGCCTGGGCGCGCAGTACGGCCAGTGCATTCATGGATGGAATTGGCATGGCTCTATTCAGCTTGACCTTCCTATTACACCAAGCCCTGCTGTCCATCGATGCCGTCACACGATCCATTCGGCGACTGCTCATCACACGGCGAAATCTGCTGGAGTGGGAAACGGCCGCCGAGGCCGAAACGGAAGGCCGGCCGAAAGCACGGGTCGATGTTTACCTGGAATGGTCTCCCTGGATTGCGATCGCCATAGGCGTCGCCCTTAGGCTCGTTCGTCCGTCCGCGTTTCCCGCGGCTGTGCCGGTGCTCATTCTCTGGGTCGTCTCACGCCCTCTGGCCGCCTGGCTCAACAAGCCGCCGCGCGCCGGGCACAGTAAGCTCGCCCAGCAAGACGCACGCCTGCTTCAAGAGTCAGCCGAACGCATTTGGCGCTTCTTTCACGACTGGAGTACGGCCGCAACCAACTGGTTGATCCCCGATCATGTGCGCGAAGGCGGCTCGCCGGAGCTTCGTCTCTCCCCAACCAATGTTGGCATGCTACTAAATGCCCGGATCGCTGCCGTGCATCTGGGTCTCGCGCCATTGAGTGAGTTTGTCTACGAAACCCGGCAGACCCTGGACATGGTACTGCAGTTGCCCAAGCATCGCGGCCATCTCTTCAATTGGTACGACCTCTCGTCCATGAAAGAGATTGCTCCTTATTTCATCTCGAGCGTAGATAGTGGCAACCTGGCCTGCTGCCTTTGGACGCTCAAGCAAGCCGCTTTGGCCTTCGCCGCCGAACCCGGCGTCAAGCGCGGCGTCACCAAGGAACTGGCCTTCCAGCTCAGAGACATCGCCGACATATGCGACCGGCTGGTCAATGAGATGGACTTCAGCTTTCTCTACCAGTCCCGCAAGCGAGCACTCTCGGTAGGTTACGACGTGCGGGCCGGACGCCTGGAACAGGCTTGTTACGATTTGCTCGCCTCCGAGGCGCGCATGGCGTGCTTTGTCGCCATCGCAAAGGGCGACATCCCGCAGGAGTCCTGGTTCCGGCTCGGCCGCGCTTATACGCTATTCCGCGGCGAGCGCATCCTGCTGTCCTGGACCGGGACCATGTTCGAATACCTGATGCCCGCCCTCTGGATGAAGCATTACCCCGATACGATTGCCGACCAGAGTATAAAGGCGGTGGTCCGCTCGCAGCGTGAATACGCTCGCCGCAAGGGTGTCCCCTGGGGTATCTCCGAATCGGCCTGTCTCGGCGAGCCCGGCGCGGATCATTGCTACTCCCCCTTCGGTATTCCGGACGCAGCGATGAAGAGGATGGACAAGGCAGCGCTTGTCATTTCTCCTTATTCTTCGTTCCTCGCTACCATGGTTGATCCCGCCGCAGCTGTCAAGAACCTGCGGCAAATGGCGGAGTATGGATGGACCGGCCGCTACGGATTCTATGAGTCCATCGATTACTCGCGTGCAGGTGGCGAAGTGATTCGCATCTGGATGGCTCATCACCAGGGAATGAGTCTACTTGCCATCGCCAATCTCCTGTTCGGTAACCCGTTTCAAAGGTATTTCCACGCGGAGCCACACGTGCTTGCGACAGAACTACTCTTGCATGAACGAGTGCCGGACGTTCCCATCACGATGCCGGAGCGCGATCTCCTGCCGCAGCCCGCCTAGACAGGCCGGCGATCAAATCAACTGCAAGGCCTCGTAGGTTACGGGATAAGCCTCAAAACCGGCCCGCTCCAGCCCGCGCTTGGCTTCGGGACTCTTCATGAATGTGTCCCAAACGAAGCCGGTTCGCAGGTTCTCCGCCATGAGCATGGTGATGCCCGTGTCAATGCCGATCACATCGGCGTCGTACCAATTGGTAAGAGGGTTGAAGGCATTCACGAAGCCATACCGGCTCCACAGGCGCGCGCCAAAGCGATTCTTCATGTTCTTGAGTACTCTCAAGGTTGTCCATGGCAGGAAGACCAGTGAGCCAGCTGGCGCGCTGGGCACAACGGTGCCGTCGATCGGGCCCATCGCGGGAGGACCGCCCCAAACCACATACCCGTTCTTTGAATCCGAAGCCGTGATGCCCCACAGGTCATCAGCGTAGTCGGGAAACTCGCCATGCAGTTCCATACAAAAACGCCGGTGGGCCTCCGTAGCAATGATCGAGTTCTTGAAATAGTCGGCATACTTGTCTTTCCTGCCGCGAAAGTCGAACCAGGCCTGCGAGTATTGATGAACGAAGAGTGGCGAGTAGGAACCGATGTACCGCAGGCCGTCATATTCGAAGGTCAGGCGCTTCCAGGCGTTCCAGACCTCGGGAGAGAGAGGATGTGATGACGACCCGATCCCCAGCAGGTACATCATCATTAGCTCGCTGTAATAGTCCCAGCGATAGGACAGAAAGCCGCCTTCGGGCGACCAGCCATGGGGCAACAACGAGGTGTCTTCAGAAAGCCAGGTCCATTCCACCCGGTCAAATAGCTGGTAGGCGATGTGGTGAATCTCAGAGTTCGGAAAGTGTTGTGCGCAGGTGAGGATGCCGCACAGCAACATCGAGGTGTCGATGGAGGACACCTCAGAATCCCATACCCGTTCGCCCGTTTTGATGTTGGCGAAGTGAAAGAAGAACCCCCGATGATTGGGCATCTTCTCCCAGAGAAACTGGAGCGTTTGCAAAATGCGATCGTGCGCGGTCTCCATCTCGATGTAACCTCGCTGATGGCCGATGCACAAAGCGGTGAGGCCAAACCCGGTTGCGGCGGTGCTGCCGACGATGCTGTTATCGCCGGCCCGTACATTGCAACGGTCTTTCACCAGCCCGGTATCGGGATCGGACTGCTCCAGGAAATACAAAAAATTGGCCTTCTCCACCGTCTCCAGAAATTGATCGTCTTCCTCCGGAAGAGTGGGCCGCACCACGTTTTGCCTGCCCTTCGTAGAGCTCGCTTGCTCGGCTGCAAGCACCGAGGCGCTAGTTGCCCCAAGCATCGCCCGCATCACCTCGCGGCGAGTCGGCTGGATGATCCGCTTTGGCCCCACGTGCACTACTGTAGACGATTCCGCGTCACGGCTGTGGGCGGAGTGTCTGGTTCTTCTGTGCCAACATGCATCGTAGAATTGAGCAGAGTGTGATGATGCGAGCACGCCAGAAGACGGAGGTTCGGACCGCGATTGCCATCCTGATCGGTCTGGCAATTGCGGTTGTCATCACGTTCTTCCCGTGGCACCTTCGAACCACACCCATTACGGGTGCCGTGATCGCCATGAATGCCGATCCTCGAAAACAAGCTCCTATCGCGGGGGCCGAGATCACGGCAGTCAGTAGTTTCGCAAGAGGAGAGGCAACATCCGATTCGCAGGGCTACTTCCGGCTCACGTTTCGTCCTCCACTGGTGGCCGGCCAGTCGGTCAGCCTAAAAGTCGTGCACCCCAACTTCCTTCCGGTTGAGATGTCCGCGCCCTCCAATGACAAGGTCTTAGTGATCCGGATGACACCCGCTGCAAGCGATGTTCCCGGGGACTTGAATCCGCGCGAGACGCTGATTTCCGATATCCGAGTCCGGTACACGGTCAAAATTTCTGCCTCCTTAAACGTTGGTAGTATCTCCAAAACATTCGAGGTCGGCAACGTCGGCAATGTTCCCTGCGATCACCGGCCGCCCTGCTCACCGGACGGAAAATGGAAGGCATCCATTGGAGGAGTCGCCCTCGACGGCGGCGACGGAAACGAACTGCGCGAGGTTCGCGTTTCCTGCATCGCGGGTCCATGCCCGTTTACGAAGGTTGAGCCAAACCAGACGTCTCTAAACGGCCGGGTGGTCAAGCTGACGGCTGAGAACTGGTCCGACACCGTAACATTTCTGGCTGAGGCGGATGTCATGCGAACAAGAGTCAATGACACAGTACGCCAATCCTACCCGGTGGCGTTTGGCCAGACAATGAATTTCACCCTTCCGACAACTGCACAAGGTGCCAGCATTGAGGCAGAGTTCGACGGCGCTGGCATTGTGTTCCCGCTCGGACCCCAACTGAATCTGTCATGGGCAGTTTGCGACCTGAAGGTGGACCCGCAACAAGGCAGGCTTTACCGCTGCCAATTGAAACCCGGATACCGCTTCAAGTGAGATTCAACTTGCGCCGGAGGACAGGTCATCAGCCTCGCCACCGACCTTCGAGCTATCGCGGCGAACGATAAGGGGTTCGAAACGCTCCTTCGCCGTTGCATTGCTCCGTTCCCCATCTTTGATATCCTCGAAAGTTAAGAGCAAGTTAACCGAGGTTTTCTCATGTCCGGACACAGTAAATGGGCCACGATTAAGCACAAGAAGGCCGCCCTCGATTCCAAGCGCGGTAAGATCTTCACCCGTCTCATCAAGGAAATCATGATCGCTGCCCGCGGGGGGGGTGGTGATCCCGACGGTAACCCCCGCTTGCGGACCGCAGTCCTGGCAGCCAAGGCCGCCAGCATGCCCGCCGACAACATCAAACGCGCCATCATGCGCGGCACCGGCGAGTTGGAAGGCGGCCAGATCGACGAAATTCTATTTGAAGGGTACGGCCCCGGCGGCGCTGCCGTCCTGGTATCCGTCGCGACTGATAACCGGAACCGAACGGTTAGCGAGATCCGTCATGCCTTCTCCAAGAACGGTGGCAACCTCGGCGAACACGGCAGCGTGGCGTGGATGTTCGAGCGCAAAAGCCAGATCTTCATCGAAGGCGATAAGGCCACCGAAGATCAGTTGATGGGTATCTTGCTTGAAGTCGGCGCCGACGATATTCGGGACCAAGGCGGTACCTGGGAAGTACTCTCTCCGCCGGAAGCTCACGACGCCGTATTAAAAGCGCTGGCAGACGCTAACATCCCGACTGAATCAGCCGAGATAGCTATGGTTCCTAAGAACACGGTGAAGCTGGAAGGCAAGAATGCACAAGCCATGATGAAGCTTTACGATGTTCTCGACAACCAGGACGACGTTCAAAACGTTTACGGCAACTATGAATTCGACGACGCCGAAGTCGAGGCGCTTACCTAGGTTGGGCTAGCCGGCTCGGCGCGGCGGCTACCGTAATGCGAATTCTTGGCGTGGATTGCGGGACGGAATGTACCGGCTATGGTGTGATCTCGAGCGATGGCCGCCGCCATCAATTCATCGCAGCGGGCGTGATCCGCACGCGGACGTCGGTTGATCTGGGCAGTCGGCTTGCGACGATAGCCGCCGAACTGCGCCAGATTTGCGGAGACTACCAGCCGGAGATCGTGGCCGTTGAAGAAGTGTTTCACGCCGTCAACGCGAAGTCGTCCTTGAAACTGGCACATGTTCGCGGGGTGGTTCTGTTGGTTGCCGCTGAGGCGGGGCTGCCGCTGGGCGAGTACTCGCCACTCGAGGTCAAAATGAGTGTGGTTGGCTATGGCAGGGCTGAGAAGCAGCAAGTGCAAATGATGGTTCGCTCCATTCTACAGATCGACACCGAAATGGCTTCACACGATGTTTCGGATGCACTGGCTGTCGCGATTTGCCACGCCACCAGGGCACCCTTTACCGCGGCCGTTGAGGCTCGCTCATGACCAGAATCACCGACCGTGCCTTCCGCTTCGTGCTTTCCGCCACGATCGGGGCGTCGTGCGCATGGGCCGCCGTTGGTACCCCGCGAGTCACTTTTACTAAGAGCTTCCCGGGCAGCGTCCCCGCTTTTGTCTCGATCGCAGTCGACAAGGCCGGCAACTTCGAATACAAAGAGGCGCCGGATGATGACCGTCCGTTGACATCGACACTGGGGCCTGCTGATACGGCCAAGTTGTTCTCTCTGGCCGGCCAACTGGGTTTCTTCAAGTCTCAATTGGAATCGGGTCTAAAAGTCGCCAACACCGGCAAGAAGACGTTTCGCTACGAACCCCAGACCGGGACGGCGTGGGAGGCAGTCTTCAATTACAGTGTTGAGATTCCCGCGCAACAGTTGCTGGCGCTTTTTGAGAAGATCAGTTCGACTGAACAAGCCTGGGGTTATCTCGACCGCACGGTCCACTTCGATCACCTCGGCGTGAATCAAGCATTGGCGTTGGTCGAGTCTCTCTGGATAGAGAAAGAACTGGTGACGCCGCAGCAGTTCCTGCCACTTCTAACACGCATTACCAAGCAGGAATCAATCATGCACCTAGCTCGCGATCGCGCGGCTCGCTTGAAGGATGAGTTCGAGGCCGCGAATCCGCCTGAAACAAAACCCGATGCCAAAGGGGCTGGTCCAAACAGCACAGACGCTAAGAGTCCAGAGGCCAAGAATCAATGATGAATCGGATTCTCGGTGTATCCTCTACTTGGCTTGTGGCGTATTGCTGTTTTCGCCAGCGAGAGCGCAACAATCTCCGCCACCCGACTCCCGCGTTGCATCCCAGTCGGCGAACGCCAAGCCGGCGTCTCCTGACCAGGCCCCGCAGTCCGAAGATCAGGAACTCGCGCTGTTGGTTCAGGAGTCGAACCGCAGTCCCATCGATTTTGTGCGCGACATGGAGAAGTTCCTTCTCAAGTATCCCGACGCGAAACGCAAGAATGAAATCACGCGCGGTTTGTTCCAGGCGTCGCGCGACCTGAAGGACAGTCGGCGCACCGCAATTTATGGAGAGCGGTTGCTGGCACAAGATCCGAATGATATCAGCGTTTTGGGGGTCACCGCCCGCGCTCTGAATTCATTCGAGGATCCGAAAGCCGCAGCCAAGGCTCTCGAATTTGGCAAGCGGCTGGAACAGGATCTTCGGGAAAACAGTAAAGTGCTGGAGCGGGAGACGAACTCGCGGGAGAAAGGCCAACGCCGATTCGAACTGGCGAAGACGCTGGGCGATTCCCTGGTGATTCAAGCTAATGCGTTGGGGACGCTAGGCCAGGCAACCGAAGCCGTTGCGACCGCGAAGAAGGGTTTCGACGAGTTCCCTTCCGCCGATTCCGCGCGGACAACCGGCCGGTGGCTCGAGAAGGAAGGGAAGTACGACGACGCGGTTGTCTGCTATGCCAACGCGTTCGCGATGACCGATTCCAGCGAGGAACATGCGCGCGACAGGCTGAAGCTTACCGAACTCTACTCGAAGACGCATCACTCCCAAGCCGGCCTCGGGGACATCGTCCTCACTAGCTACGATCAGATGACCGTGCTGGCTGAACAAAAGCGCCAGCGCTATGGCAACACGCCCACCACCCAGCCGATCAACTTTCAACTGTCCGGTCCGGAAGGGGCAAAACTCCCGCTATTGTCGCTGAAAGGCAAAGTGATCGTCATGGATTTCTGGGCCACCTGGTGCGAGCCGTGCCGGATTCAACATCCGCTGTTTGAGGAACTGAGAACTCATTTCAAGACCGACGACCGCGTGGTGTTTCTGGAGGTCAATGCCGACCAGGATCGCGCGCTGGTTCCGCGCTTCCTGCAAGACATGAAGTGGGATTCCGGTATCTACTTTGAGGACGGTCTGGTAGCCGCGCTCAATATCCAGAGCCTCCCGACGACGGTGTTACTTGGCCGCAATGGCGATGTCTACAGTAAGCTGATCGGCTTCTCTCCCAAGAACTTCGTCGATCTTGTGACTGAGCGTATTAACGACGCTCTCGCTGCAAATGGAGCCAGTGCGCCGCCTATGTCTACGCAGGCAAACTAATGATCCGGACTGAGTCACGATGAGTTCCCCATTTGACCGCGTGGTTTGGATTGTGCTGGACAGTGTGGGAATCGGTGAAATGCCCGACGCCGACGCTTATGCGGATGTCGGCAGCGATACTCTCGGCAACATCGCAAAACAACGGCAACTTACGCTGCCCAATCTTCGCCGCCTGGGATTGGCCAACATTAAACCGCTCACGGGTCTCGGCGCAGTCGAGCAGCCAGCAGGCGCATTCGGCAAGTGTGCCTTGGCTTCACCGGGAAAGGATACGACCACCGGCCATTGGGAGATGGTCGGCATCCATCTTGCGAAGCCGTTTCCACTCTACCCGAACGGCTTTCCACCCGAGATCATGCGCGAGTTTGAAGCGCGCATTGGACGAAAGACACTAGGCAACAAGGCCGCCTCAGGAACCGAGATCATCAAAGAACTTGGCGAAGAGCATGTTCGCACCGGTTACCCGATCGTTTACACTTCGGCCGACAGCGTGTTTCAGATAGCCGCGCATGAGGACGTGATCCGGCTCGAAGAGCTTTATCATATTTGTCAGATTGCCCGGGACCTGCTGCGTGGACCGCACGAAGTGGGCCGGGTAATTGCGCGTCCGTTCGAGGGTAATCCCGGGGCTTTTGTCCGAACGCCAAACCGCATGGACTTCGCTGTGCCTCCGCCGCTCGGCATGTTGTTGGACCAGCTCCACGAGAAACACGTCCCCATCTATAGCATCGGCAAGATCGCTGACATTTTTCTGCATCGAGGCATCGACCGTTACGTAAAGACTAAGAACAACGGCGACGGCATGCATAAGATTAGCGCGGCACTGCGTGAGCAGACAACGGGTCTCGTATTTGCCAACCTGGTCGACTTTGACCAGTTGTACGGCCATCGCAACGACGTCGAAGGTTATGCCTCAGCTCTCGAATCGGTCGATGTGTGGCTGCCATCGCTGAATCTGAGGGAACGGGATTTAGTGATTCTCACGGCCGACCATGGATGCGACCCCACCACGCCGTCCACCGATCATTCGCGTGAGTACACGCCATTGCTTGTATTCGGGCCGCAGGTTAAGCCGGGTGTGAACCTCGGTACGCGCGCGACTCTCTCCGACATCGGCCAAACCGTGGCCGAAAACTTCGACACCCACATCCCGCACGGGACCAGCTTTTTGAATGCCATTTGGAAAGGATCGCAAGGCAAGCCCTCATGAGAAGACGAATCATCGCAGGCAACTGGAAGATGTACAAGACCGAGCAGCAGACGGTCGAGTTTTTTAAGCACTTCAACCCCTTGGTTCTAGGTATCAGTACCTGTGATGTCGTTATCTGCCCGACATTCTTGACAGTCGCAGCGGCGGTCCGCGCCGCGGAAGGAACGGTGACGCAGATCGGTGCCCAGAATCTGTATTGGGGAAAAGAGGGCGCAGTGACCGGCGAGATTTGTGGCGACATGCTGCTGAGCATGGGTTGCCGTTGGGTACTAGTCGGGCACTCCGAACGTCGTCAGTACTTCCATGAGTCCGACGCCGATGTCCTTCGCAAGACGCAGGCCGCGCTCGAAGCGGGCCTTGCTCCCATCATCTGCGTCGGCGAGAAGCTGGAAGACCGCAAGGGCGGCAAGACGGAGCGAGTACTGATCGAGCAGTTTGCGGCGGGTGTAGCCGGGCTGACGGAGGAGCAATTCTCGAAGGTTGTGATTGCCTACGAACCGGTGTGGGCCATCGGAACCGGCCAGACCGCGACGCCGGAGATCGCTGCTCAAGCCCATGCCCTTATTCGGGCTGAGGCCGAAAAGCGCTTTGGAGCAGACGCGGCGCAAGTGCTGCGCATTCTATACGGCGGTAGCGTCAAGCCGGACAACATTGAAAGTTTGATGAAGGAGAAGGAACTCGACGGCGCCCTGGTCGGCGGTGCGAGCCTCGATCCGCAGTCATTCAGTAAGCTCGTCAAAGCCGCCTAATCCTGTCGGAAGCTGTCAATCTGCGGCCGGGTTGTTTGCCCCGCCTTTCGTTAGTCTGATCAGCCGCACAAGTCAAGCCGTTCTTCCTGTTTAAACACACACGCCCCTTCTGCAAAACCTTAAACCCAAGCCGTAACTTTCTCGGCGTTCCCCGCGAAGAAACCTCCCACGATGAACGCTCCATTCCCTTCCGACTTACTGCAGAACCTTCTATTGGAGCGTGCACCGATCACAGACTAAGGGGAACATGCCCATGAAGACTCTTACTTACTTTCTTAAGGGTTTCGTCTCTACTGGTCGGATCAGCCGCTGCCATTGAGGCCGATACCGACGAGAAAACCTGGGTGGTTACATCCTCAAACTCAACTCAGAATCAGCTCCTGGTTTACGACGCCAGCGGCAATATGATTCAAACCGCTTCTACGCAAGGCCAAGGCGACGTCTCCGGAAATGCCGGGGGTATCGAAGCTCACGGAAGCGTAGTTGCGGTCGTGAATTTCGGCTCCAACTCTGTGTCTATCTTTGAACGCAGACACAAGGGTTTCGAACTCAAGCAGCTAGTGTCAACCAGTTCGAGTCCCGTCAGCATCGCTTTCGGCAGCCGCCATTTGTACATCCTCGGAACAACCGGCGTCGAATCCCACGCCATGGATCAGACTCATGTGAATTCCAACGCCGATGGATTTGCTCCGCTACTCAAAGCGGATGGTAGCGCGGCGCAGATCCGTGTCGTCGGCAATCAGCTCATCATCACTGAAAAAAGCAACACGATTGAGACCGTTAACCTACTTACTGATGGGGCGGTGAGTGGGCCGCCTACTCTGGTTAAGAATATTCCGGCCAACGTCAACGCGCCGTTCGGGCTGGTTACGCGCGACAACGATGCCTACGTCACCATCGCTCACGCCAACGAAATCAGCCTCGTTCGTGACGATAGCGTCCTGACGGTTACCGGTTCGGGCACCCAGAGCGCTCCTTGCTGGCTGACTCTGGCAGGGCCTTTTCTATTCTCGAGCAATTCGCCATGCCAAAGCGTGTCGCGCTATGCCGTCTACGGGCAGAAAATTGTGCAACACGCGGCGGTTGCGGCATCACTTAACGGCGATCCCACCGACATCGATTCGGGAAAAAACTTCATCGCTGTAATTGACGGTAGTGGTTCCGTCTCGCACTTGTCAATTTTTGGTGTCGACGCGGACAGCAACCTGACCTTGCTCCAGACCGCCGCAACCATCAATGGCGCAGCCAACGGTGTCGCGATCGTTCAGAGCGAAGACTCCGAACGCCACCAATAGAGGTTTTCGAAAGCGTCAACTGCTTGGGAAAAAACACAGGCCCTCCGGAGCCATGACCGTAGCTTCCCACCCGCGTCGGCAAGCGGTCTTGCTGGGCATCTTACTCATGCCTGAGCGCGACCATCGGATCGACCCGGCTGGCGCGGCGGGCAGGTATCCAGCAGGCGAGTGTCGCGACCAACATCAGGAGGGCGGGCACGCCAACGAAGGCCGGGAGGTAGATTACTCCGTGGGCCAGGTGAATATCTATGACGAAAGTAATCAGCAAGCCTATCGTCACGCCCACGTAAACGACGCGTAAAGTCTCTCCCACGATTTGACCCATAACCTGGCCGGCTGTTGCGCCAAGCGCCAGTCGCACACCGATTTCGGCGGTTTGTTGCGCCACGGAGTACGCAACCACCGCGTAGATCCCGATGGCCGCGAGCACCAGCAGCAAAGGACCCAGCACAACAAACATCTGTGCCGGAATGCGGCGCAGCATTGCATTCTTCTCAACATGCTCGTTCATGGTGCGGATGTCATATACGTTGATTGTGGGGTCGAGCTCGCGCACAATCCGTCGCAGGTCGGATGTAAGCAGCGACTCGGCGCCAGTGCGAGTACGAATATGAATCTCACCCATCGGCGCTGGAACGTCGCGATAAGAAAGATAGAGGATGGGCGCGGGGCGTTCTCCGAACGACTCATAAACGGACGTTCGCACAACGCCGGCAATCTGATAGCTCCGGTCCCAAACCTCGATGCGCCGTCCAATCGGCTCCGCGTTCCCTAAATAGCGCCGGACGAATTCTTCATTGACGATCGCTTGAGGTGGGGTAACCGCATCGTTCAGGTCGGCGAAATCTCCTCCGGCGCGGAATGGGATGCCCATCGTTTCGAAATAGCGCTTAGTAACGGTGTTGCTTATAACTTGGTCCTGGGCCGCGTTGGTCCGGGCTCGTCCCTCAATCGTGAAAGCTCTGAGTGGCATGCCGTGAATGTCGAGCGGAACGGACCTGGCAATGGCCGCTGATTCCACGGACGGCAGGGTGCGAATTCGCTCTAGTAGCCGGCTGGCGAAAGCTCGTTCGGAGGACCGGTCGAGGCTGCGTCCACTGAGGTCGTAAGCCGCCAGTAAGACGCCATCGCGCCGGAAGCCGGTATCCATAGCTCGGGTCTCCCGAAAGCTGCGGAAAAACAGCGCCGCTACGACAAGCACCATCAGCGCGAGTGCGACTTGGGCCCCCATGAGCGCGTTACGAAGCCGGCTGGGCGCGGCTGCCGCTCCTGAGCCCGCTCGGAGGGCCCGTTGCGGGTCGATTCGAGCGAGTTGCACCGCCGGAAGGATCCCGAAGAGCAGGCCGCACAGGAGTCCTAACAGCATCGCGAAGGCGAGGCCCAATACATCCACCCCGGTCTGAAACTTGATGGGAAACGCGCCGATCATGGGCACGGCGCGCAGCGCCCCCGTGCCCCAAACCGCGATTGCCGCACCCAGGCATGCACCGAAGAACGCCAACACCAGATTCTCGGTGAGCAGCAAGCTTGCGACGCGCCACGGTCCGGCCCCAATTGAGAGGCGGACGCCAATTTCGCGTACCCGCGTACTGCTGCGCGCCAGCATGAGGTTCGCCGTATTCGCACAGACCGCCAGTAGCAGCAGCAACATGATGCCCTGCAAGATTGCCAGGCCGCTTGCCAACACGCGCTGCGGCCCGCGCGGCGCGAGCCAGAATGGAATCACCTCGCCCCGCATGTTCGCATTCGTTTCCGGATACGCTTGGGCCAGTTGCCGCATGGCTCCATCCAGTTCAGCCTGCGCTTCAGCCCGGGTGATGTGTGGTTGAAGCCTGCCCATCACCGCATAGCCTCGCAGGTTTCGATCAGCCAGTTCCTGCGATCCGCCCAACAAGGCCGGCGCCAGCGTTGCCGGCGTCCACAAACTGAAGTCCAGTCCGAGCACCGTTCCCTGAAATCGCTTCGGGGTGACGCCGACGATCGTAAGTGGGTAGCTGTTCACGCGAATCGTCTCGCCGAGCACGTTGGCCGCTGACTGGAAGTGAGTCTGCCAAAACTCGTAAGAGATGACCGCAACTGGCTCGCCGCCGGGGCGAGAGACCTCCTCCGGCTGGATAAATCGCCCAAGCGCCGGAGTGAGGCCCAGTGCGTGAAAGTAATTGCCGGAGACGAGCAGCCCATATACGCGCTCGGTTCGGCCCGTTTCGCCGACGTACAACGGAACCATGCGAAACGCAAGCAAGTCGCGGAACGAATGCAGTCGCTCTCGCACATCACGATATTCGAGCCACGACAGACCCGGGTAGGAGCCACTGTCAGAACGTACCTCCACGTGCTGAAAGGTGCTTCCCTCGGGCACGCCTGGCAGCGGCTCAAAAACCACGGCTTGGATCCAGGTGAAGATGGTGGTGTTCACGCCGATCCCCACCCCGAGTGACAGGATCACCACGACCGCGGTTAAGGGCATCTTGAAGATCATCCGCCAGGCATGGCGCACATCCGACGACAGGTTCTCCAGAAGCCGACCGGCGCGCACATCACGGATGCCTTCTTTCACTTGCTCAACGCCTCCCAATTCCATGAGCGCTTCGCGCTGGGCTCTTTGCGGGTCGAGTCCGGCCCTGATTTTCTCTTCTTTGGCCAACTCGAGGTAAGCGCGCAGTTCCGCGTCCATCTCTTCATCGATGTGTTCCTTGCGGATGAGATTGCGCCAGAGGTGGATGAGGCGACGCATGGACATGGTTCTATAGAGAATCTATATGAAGAGTACAGCGGAGACCTATAGACTGTCAATAGGAGCGGCTAAAGATGCTTGCCCGCGGGCTCTATTCATAACGTAAGGCCGTCAATGGGTCGACTCTTGTTGCCCGGTTTGCGGGCACATAACTTGCGAGCAGCGCCGCTCCGAGCAATGCGATCGAAACGGTTGTCAGGGTCAGCGGGTCCGCGGGTCGAACACCATAAAGCCAGGTGGAAAGGAGGCGAAGCAGCCCAAACGATATGGCCAAGCCAAACGCGAGACCTATGGTGACCGGCAGGAGTCCCTGTCGAACCACTAGCTTCAAGACATCTCGAGGATGGGCACCCAACGCCCTCCGTACCCCGATCTCATGAGTCCGCTGCGCCACGGAAAACGAAATGACGGCGTAGATTCCGACCGCCGACATCAGGAACGCCATTCCCGCGAATACGCCGAGAACCAAGGTCAGGACGCGTTGAGTGACCAATGATTCACACACCAATTGCTGCATGCTCATGACGAAGGACACGGCCTGATCTTTGTCTTCTGACCAAATCTCACGTTGCGCTGCGCCGGCAAGGCTCGACGGATCGTTTGCCGTGTGAATGGCGAGACAGATGATAGGGGCCGGCACTTGTGAGTAGGGCAGGTAGACTTCGGAAGTCATTTCAGATGTCATCCCCAGCTGGTGTATATCGGCAACGACACCGACGACGGTAACCGGCGACTTCGTGCCGTCCACGTTTATGCGCTTGTCCAACAAGTCACCTTCGGGTGCGAGTTGGCGGGCGAGCGACTGGCTGACAATTGCGACGGGGGCTGTCCTACTGGCGTCACCATCCGAAAAAAAACGGCCTTTGATGAGAGAAACGCGCAAGGCTTTAAAATAGCCAGGTGTAACGGAACTCCAAATCGCCACGCGCTGCTGGCTTCGAGTCTTCGACTCAGCCATTGAAACGCCGCGACTGCCCCACCATCCACTGAGAGGCAGAAAGGTCACGCTTCCAACTGCTTTGACTCCAGGCAGCGCCTGCAACCGGTTCAAGATCTGGTCGCTGAACGCCCTCTGTTTCTCTTCTGTCGGATATTTCTGTGGTGGCAACAGAAGGCGAAGCGTCAAGACATTCTTCGGGTTGAATCCCAGATCCCCGCCAAGCAGGTAGGCGAAGCTCTTCATCGTCAGCCCGGCAGCGGCAAGAAGTACCAGCGACAAGGCGACTTCGACCGCTACCAGCGAACTGCGAAAACGTCGTCCCGGCAAGCTGCCGGCGAAAGATCGCTCCGACTCTTTCAATGACTCATTCGCCTCGCGGCGCGCGGCGCTCACTGCCGGAATGGCTCCGAAGACCAGGGCGCTCACGAAGGAGACAGCCAGTGCGAAAGCAAGCACGCGTGCATCAATAGGAATGTGCTCCAGCCGTGGGATCTTAAGTTTCGAAATGGTAGCGGGAATGAGCGTCACCAAGATTTCCGTGGAAACCCACGCCAGCAGCAGGCCGAAAACCCCGCTCGCCAGCCCCAGCACGATGCTCTCCGTCAGAAGCTGACGTATCAATCTGGAGCGGCTCGCACCAAGCGCGCAGCGCACAGCCAGCTCCTTCTGACGGCTCGCAGCTTGGACCAGAAGCAGGTTGGATACGTTGGCGCACGCGATCAGGAGCACGAATCCTACCGCACACAGCAGAATCAAGAGCGGGGCACGAATGTCACCGCTGATCATTTCGCGCAGGCCAATGATGTTGGTTGCGTCTTCGTCTTTGTTGGTTTCCGGATGCTCGCGTGACAAACGATGGGCGATGGCGCTCATTTCCGTTTGCGCCTGCCGCGTCGTCACCCCCGGCTTCAATCGGGCGATAATGCGCAGGAAGCGATAAGCACGATCGTTGGTCGCCTCACGCGGGACCGTCAGTGGAGTCCACAGCTCGGTCGTTCCGGGATATTCCACGCCCGGCGGCATGATTCCAATGACCCTATAGGGAGTCGC
Organism: uncultured Acidobacteriaceae bacterium; assembly: GCA_963771305.1. Lineage (GTDB taxonomy): Bacteria > Acidobacteriota > Terriglobia > Bryobacterales > Bryobacteraceae > CAJCIT01. The sequence goes on along the minus strand of CAVYTS010000037.1, from coordinate 40,235 downwards.
ATCGAGCGTGAGGGTTTTACCTAGCAGCAATGGGTCGCCGCCGAAGCGTCTCTGCCATAGGCGATAACTGAGCACAGCCGCGCGGTTTTTGCCGGGTTCCTCTTCTTCCTGCCGGAAATTGCGGCCGAGAAGCGGCTTGACGTCGAGCACCTGGAAAAAATTCGCCGAGAACTGATATCCGATAATCGGTGTCGGCTCACCTCGGCCGGTCAGTGTGTACATGGCGTCCGTGGATGCGGCCATGTCTTCGAATGCGTGGTTCTGCGCTTTCCAATCGGCAAAGTCAAGCGGCGAAACCTGATCGGTGTTGAAGCCTTTCGGCCGGTTGTAACTCCATACCGTAACCAGGCGGCCGGCATCCCTGAACGGCAGCGGCCTCAGTAGCACTGTGTTCACAATACTGAAGATCGATGTGTTCGCGCCGGTTCCTAGCGCCAACGTTAAGATCGCCATGGCGCTTACGCCACGGCGTCTGAGTAAAGCACGCGCCGCCAACCGAATATCCTGCCCGGCTGTCTCGAGCCACACTCCTCCCCACGCTGCCCGGGTATCTTCTTTTACGAGCGTCGTGTTTCCGAGTGCGCGCCGGGCGGAATAGCGGGCCGCCTCCGCCGACAGGCCGTTATCCTGCTGTTCGGCGGCCTCGAGTTCCAGGTGGGATCGCAACTCACGTTCCAGGTCTTCATCCCGAGTTCCACGCCACCACCAAGCCATGTCAGCCCTCCTCGGCCGGCCACATCACACGGGCAATGGCCTCAGCCATCCGCTTCCACTTCGATTCCTCAGCCGTCAGCTGCTTTTTCCCCGCAAGAGTGAGCCGGTAATACTTAAACTCTCGTTTCAGATCCTTCCCAGCGAGTTCCCATGTCGCAACCACCCAACCCTTCCGCTCCAAACGGTGAAGAGCTGGATAAAGCGAACCGTGCTCCACCTGCAGCAGCTCGTCCGTGGTGCGCTGAATGTGTTTGGCGATCTGGTGTCCGTGGGCGGCCCCGAACAAGAGCGTGCGGAGGATCAGCATGTCCAACGTCCCTTGTAACAGCTCAATTCTGTCGGGTGTCTTTTTGGGCATAGTGTCAGAAGACATTCTACCCAATTAACCCAGGTCTGGGTAGCGTGTCTACCAACCTTTAATGCTGTCGCCCTGTTTCTAATCGGGCTTAATGAACTCTTGAAAGTTCCGCCGGAACAAGCGGTCAACGTCTTGCTCGATGTCCTGCTTCGAGACGGGACGCCCATCTTCGGCTAAGAGTCGATATGTGTTGGTCAGAATCGGCGCCAGCGTGCGCCGGGTGTTGCGCCACTTGTAGATCACCTGTTCGAGTATTCGCGCGTCCGAATGCTGTGGGATGAAGGTCGTGCCAAGCATTTCCAGTCGTTCGCGCGTGATCTCTTCTACGATCGACGGATTGTTCAAGAACCACCAGCATCCAAACGGCAGCAGGTTCGCGAACTTACGCGCATAGACGCAGAGTTCGTGCTGGTTCTCGCGGCTCAAGACGCTGACCAAGAACCGGTTGCTCGGGCAGGAGCGGCACAAGTACTCAAGCGACCTCAGGTCAGCCATGCCGGAGGCATCGCCGGCGAGACGAAGTGCCGGATTCACCTGAAGGCGAACGCCAATCATCAACGACAAGGGAATGTCGAACTCTCGGCAAACGGGCAACACCGCGCCACTAAGGAGCGAAGTCCGCAAATCATCAGCCGGACACCGGAATGTATCGGGCAGAGAGACGGCCATGTACACCGGCTTCATGCGCTCGCAGCAGCCCACCAGAAACCGGCGAACCTCGGTGATTGTCTCGCCTGTTCCCCTGGCTTCGACGTCGAACCCGTCGGCCGCCACCGTCTGCCAATTGTCAGCCCATTTGTTCAGAATTCGATCCAGACGGAGCACTGGGTGCAAGAGCGGATGCTGGTGCGACCCTTGCTTCCACAGCGGGCCCTCAGCCGGATCAAGCGGGTCGTTCGTCATGGCCGCCTCGCTGATGCCGGCGAGTTGAAAAACATGATCGATATGCGAGCCGATCTCTTGTTTGGAAAACCAGGCGCGGGCCTCGCGCAGGTCGGATGAAGCCGTTGGCAAATCGAAGGCCTTCAGCACGGCAACGACGCCGCGCGAGGCCTCCGAAACTGGTGGATGCTCAACAAACAACGTCTTCCATATCAGATCCGCCTGCTCGACTTTCGAAAGCGCAAAGTACTGAGTCGGCTTCACCGGTGAAGAACGGAACAATTCTGCTTCGAGATAGTGGTAGGTAATCAGTTCGTCAATGCCCCAGAGTCCGAGCGACCCCAGGGATGGAGTGAATAGGTGAGTGTGGACGTCGATAAATCGGGCGTTCGCCAGCGTGGCGGTGACGGCTTCGGCAATCTCATGGCGGTTAAGGGATGGTTGCTGCATCGTTATTCACTCGTTCATCAGGATATCCTTGCCGGTGTCGCGGTCCAGTCCTCCCTGCGAGAAGAGGATGACGAATGCAGCTACTCCAGGTGCACGACCAACGTGCCCAACGTGTTTGCGGCAGTCAGCGGCTTGCCGCCAGTTACGTCTTGCAGGTAGAAGGTCAGCCATCGCTTACCGAACCTGTCGTCGCGGAACCGGTGGAACCTCCGGCGGCAAAGAGTACACCATCGGGAGCGCCGATGCGAAGTTGAGAACGGTTTGCGATTGGAGATGGGCTACGAGTGTTGCGACGGTATTGGCTGCCGACAACTGCTTACCTTCGCTAGTAAGTACAGCCGGCAGGGAGCCCCCCGGCTGCGCAACGCACAAGCATGTCGCCCACGAGGCAATCGCCGCAATTGTTATTGTGCGTCTCATCCCAATAAAGGAGTATCACGCCGGTAATTCGGCCGCGACGCGTTTGCGGATTTACGTGCCTCAATGCCGCTCCCCGCCCTACTCTTCGTCGGAGCGCAACTTCGCCAGTACGGAAATGTCTTCGAGCGTGGTCGTGTCACCCTTTAGTTCCGTGCCGCTCGCAACGTCGCGCAGAAGGCGCCGCATGATCTTTCCGCTGCGCGTTTTGGGCAGCGCATCGGTGAAACGGATGTCGTCCGGTTTGGCGAGAGACCCTATCTCATGCGCTACCCAGGCGCGCAGTTCGTTCTTCAGTTCTTCTGAAGGCTGAAGCCCCGCCTTCAAAGTCACGAAAGCTGCGATCGCCTGACCCTTTACCTCATCGGGGCGACCCACCACCGCCGCTTCGGCTACCTTTGGATGCGCCACGAGCGCCGATTCCACTTCCATAGTGCTGAGGCGGTGTCCAGAGACGTTTATGACATCGTCAATGCGGCCCATAATCCAGATGTAACCGTCTTGGTCCTTGCGCGCGCCGTCGCCCGTGAAGTAAATTCCCGGCAGTTGCGACCAGTATTGCTGCTTGAAGCGATCCGGGTCACCGTAGATGTTACGAAGCATTGCCGGCCAGGGCTTCTTGATCACCAGGTATCCACCGCCACCCAGAGGCACGGAATCGCCTTCACGGGTTACCACGTCAGCGGCGACGCCAGGCAGTGGCCGCGTTGCCGATCCCGGCTTCGTCGGCGTCGCCCCAGGTAAAGGCGAGATCATGATCATGCCCGTCTCGGTTTGCCACCAAGTGTCTACGATGGGACAGCGATTCCGCCCAATTTGCTCCCGGTACCACATCCAGGCCTCCGGGTTGATTGGTTCGCCGACCGAGCCCAGCAGCCGCAACGACTTCATGGCGTGTTTCTGTGGCCACTCGTTGCCCAAACGCATTAGTGCGCGGATCGCCGTCGGCGCCGTATAGAGGATTGAGACTTGATGGCGATCGATCATTTCCCAGAAGCGATCGGGCTTGGGCCACATGGGGCCACCCTCATAGATGAGCGTCGTGGTGCCATTTAGCAGTGGCCCATACACGATATAACTGTGGCCGGTAACCCAGCCGATGTCAGCGGTGCACCAGTAGATGTCTTCCTCGCGCAGGTCGAAAACCCACTTCGCCGAGGCGTAGGTTCCTACCATGTAGCCGCCGGTGGTGTGCAGGATTCCCTTCGGTTTGCCGGTTGTGCCGGATGTATAGAGCAGGAACAGCGGATGCTCGGCGTCCAGCGGCTCGGCTGGGCACTCGCTTGAGGCGACTTTCATTGCGTCGTGCCACCAGACGTCGCGCCCTTCCACCATGGTCACGTTCGACTTGGTCCGCTGGAAGACCACGCATCTCTTCACTGTGGGGCAGGAACTGAGCGCTTCATCCACTGTCGGTTTCAACTTGATCTCGGCGCCGCGGCGGTACGTACCGTCTTGGGTGATCACGAACGAAGCCTGGCAATCGTGAATTCGATCCACTAGCGCGGTGGCCGAAAAGCCACCAAAGATCACGGTATGGGGTGCGCCGATGCGCGCGCAGGCGAGCAGGGCTATGGGAAGCGCCGGCGTCATTCCCATGTAAATGGCCACGCGGTCGCCCTTTTGAACGCCGAGCGACTTGAGGACATTAGAGAACTTGGAGACTTCACTGAGCAACTGTTGGAAAGTGAGCGTTTGAACATCTCCCGGCTCGCCCTCCCAAATCAGTGCTGCTTTGTTGCGGCGCCAGCCTGCCACGTGACGATCGAGACAGTTGTAAGAGATGTTCGTCTGGGCGCCCACGAACCACTTGGCGAAGGGGGCCTTCCACTCGAGAACCTTGTCCCAATTCTTAAACCAGTGCAAATCTTCGGCGATCTCTCCCCAAAAAGTCTCCGGATCTTCGTCAGCTTCGCGGTAGAGTCTTTCGTAGTCGGCGATACTCGCCACGTTCGCCCGGGCTTGAAATTCCGCCGGCGGATTAAAGACCCGTGCCTCTTTGAGAACGGAGTCGATTCCAGACTGCGTGGTCATTGTTATGTCCTTCTTGATGTCTCAGATGCCTGAACTTTTCTCAGGGTATCGCAGGGTTTATATATTCAGGAGATCGGAATGTCCGCCTGCTGACGCGTGCGGTTCTTTGGCTGGAGTTTTCACATTATTGCCAGTACCGCCATTGGCCGGCCCAGACTACGTAGACGCATAAGCAAGCATTGGTGACGGCATGGACCAGAATACAGTCGGCTACCGACTTGGTCCGAATCATCCACCAGTTGTAGACAAAACCGGTGAGTAATCCAACATCCCAGTACGACCCATGCTCCAGTGCGAATAGAACGGCCACGGTGAAGAATGAGGCGGGCGAATAAGTGCCCATTGGAACGCTTTTGAAGTCAGGCCGGATCAGCCAGCGCATCAGCCAAGCGCGCCAAAACAGCTCTTCGACGACCGGCACAATGATAATGGCGCGGATGGATCGCCAGGTCAGTACCCACCAGTTCCGCAGATCGGCGGCAGGCATCGAGGAATGCACCTCTCCGAAAAGCGGGTTTTGGAACAGAACCGAGTTGCGATAGCCCGGGATGAGTGAGTCGGGCGCAATCCAGAGGAAGAACACCGCGATCCCCAGAACAATCCCCGTGACTGGCGCCACCATTTGCCACTTGCAGTCCCGGGGCCAACAGTAGAGACAGATTATCCCCATGAGGACGACCCGCACCGGACTCTCCCACACCGCGTTCAAGGGCAGTCTGTGGGATAGTGCCAGAAACAGCAGAAACGACGCAAATGGAATGATGTAAGGGGCCGACGGATAGGCGCGGATTCCACCGGCCAACATTTTGAAGGACAAGCGACCTAACCGATCTGGCTCATGAATGTACGGATCTTAGTCTGTTCCTGCGGCGTAGCGAGCGCCAGCGCGCGGTCGGCCTCGTTCTTGGCGCCTAGTTTGTCCCCCGCTTTAAGCAGCGCCATGGCCAGATGCAACCGAAATGTAGCGTTCTTGGGGTCTCCCGTTATCGCTGTTTTGAGGGACTGAATCGCTTGGGTGTTGAGGTTTTTCTGGTAGTAGATGAAGCCCAGTGTGTCGGAGATATCGGGGCTGTCAGGCTTCTGTTTCTTCGCTTTTTCGGCCATCGTCAGTGCTTGGTCAAGATCCTGGCTCGATTCCGCGTCGATATAGGCAAGATTGTTCAAGGCCGTGACGTTTTCCGGATCGGCTCCCAACACCTTTAAGTAGGCGTCCCGAGCTTCTTTCTTCTGACCCGTATTGTCCAGCAAAAGTGCCCGCTGGAGCGGACCCTCCACGCCTTTTGGATTCGCGTTCTGCGCTTGCTCGAAGGAGGCCAGTGATGCCTGATTCTGACCAAGCCGCCGCTGCACCAAGCCCAGCCGCAGCCAGAGATCTTCTGAGTTAGTTGTGGTCTTGAGGATGGTCTTGTAGTTCTCGGCCGCGTCGGAGTATTTCCCAAGCTGGGCTTGGAAATTCGCCAACGCGTACAGGAAGTCAAGCCTCTTGGGGTTTTCCTTGACCAAGGCCTGCAGATTCTTGATCGCCTCGTCGCTCTTCCCTTGCTCGATCAGCACGGTTTGCATGCCGAGGTAGCCGCGCGGATCCCTGGGTGTGGCGTTCCATAGTTTTTCGTACTCAGCGTTGGCCTTCGCCAGATCCTTACGCATCATGTAGACGTTGGCAATGTAGTAACGAGCGTCGCTAAAAGCAGGATACTTTTCCACCAGGTCTTCTAGGTCGGGGAGCGCTTTGTCCGACTCGTTCAAACCAATCAGCGCGCGGTCCTTGATCAGCCGGGCGTCGGCATTGCCAGGGTCGCTCGCTAAAACGCCGTCGGTCTGTTCCAGCGCCTTTCCATGCTGGCCACGATCTTCATAAATTCGGGCGGACACGATACGCGCTCCCGGTAGGTTAATCGGAGGGACATGAGTTTCGGCCAAACGGCTGGCCTCCAACGCCTCGCTGAGAGCTTTGTCCATATCGCGTGTTTCAAAATAGGCACGCGACAGATAGAAGTGCAGCAGCGCCTCTTTCGGGTTCGCCGCCACGAGTCTCTTTAACTCCTCCAGTGACTGCTGAAGGTTCGCCTTCATTCCAGAATCGAGCAGGGTTCCCGCGTAAAGCTCGTTAGCAGCCAGGTCTTTCGGGTACTTTGCGACAAGCGTCTTGGCTAGTTGCAATGCCTCGTCCTGGCGCTTCAGCATGATCAAAGCGGACACAGCCTTCTTTTGATAAAGCAGCTCGTTGTCAGGCTGTTCCTTCGCGCCGGCCTGGTATTGAGCCAGCGCCAGCTCGTATTTCTTACTGGATGGCTGGGCGAAAAAGTCGCCGATCATCTCGCGTCCATTCGGAAAGCTCTTCCGATCGTTGAGTACCGTCTTGATGACAGCCTCGCCCTGCGGTTCGCGATTGGTTGCAAGGTAATAACTCGCCAGGTTTTTCACCGCAAGCGGGCTGGTCGGATCATTCTGCAGCCTGAGTTTCAGTACTTCTTCAGCCTCGGCAGGTTTCTTCTGGTTGGAGTACAAAAGGAAGAGGAAATCATAACTAGGCCCCCACGTTTTGTCGTGCGCAATCATGTCGCGGCAGAGCTTCTCGGCGTCCTCGGGACGGCCTGTGGACGCGTAAGCCTGTGCCAGCCAGCCAACCACCTCGCGCGAATAGGGCTTAATTTTCAGCGCTTTCTCAAAATACTCAACGGCCTTTGGCACATTCTGCTCGGTCAGATACACAAAAGCCTGCAAGCGCGTCCCCTCGAACGAGCTGGGCTGGTATTTAAGGATCTTGTCGGTTAAATCCTTAATCTCGGGCAGCAACGCCTTGAATTTCTTGGGATTGCTCGCGTAGGCAGCCAAGTAGATCTCAGCCAGTTTGCCGCCGGCGTCCACGTTGTCTGGCTTTAAATCCACAGCCCGGCGGAGGAACTGGGCGGCCTCGCCAGGATTGCCCTGGTCGAGCTGGTTCAATCCTTCGCGGTAGTAGGCCTCCGCATTCGTCTTATCCTTGGCGATCGCCTTGCGATACAGGATCGAGGCTTCTTTGTACTTTTTATTGTTGTGGTACTTGTTGCCGGATTCGATCATCCGCTCAGGACTCTGCGAGCACGCCGAGAGGAACAGAAACCCGGTAATAGCCACCAACGGAACGAAACGCTTCATAACACTTTGAATTGTATGAGGAATTGCCCCGGAACGGCAATTGGCACAGACGATCGGGGCAGGAAATCGGTGGAATTGACCGGTTCGGGCCCGCGAAAGGCACTTGCCGGAACTTGTTAACGCGCTTCCGCAACCTGACTATGGTGGTAGGCGAGAAACGGCGCGGCACCCGCTTTGCCCATATACCGTTCCAGGAGGCGGGGATCGGTCTTAACCAAATCCACCACGATCAACCCGTCCAGCGCATTCGAGAATTGCGAATCGATATTGAAGCCCAGCAACCTTCCGCCAAGCTTCAAGTACTGTGTGAGCACTACCGGTACGCCCTTTTGGTCGGTCTCGATGTCGGCGATAAACGTCGAGAGCTCCTCGATATCCCACGCCATGCCTGCGTCGAGGACGTTCTCACGCCTGTGGAGCGGCCGAGTTCGGAACGGGCTTCGGGCCCGGACCAGGTGTTCCAGATCTTCAGCCCGGCAATACTGCTTCAGGAAGTTGACCATCAGTTCGCGGGAGTTGGGATGGTAGTCGTTGCTGATGCTCACTGGCCCGAACAGCACCTTGTATTGAGGATTCTGCCTCACGTACACCCCGATGCCCCGCCACAGCAAAAGCAATGGTGCGTAACTGCGTTGGTACTCGGCCCGCACAAACGACCGTCCCATTTCCAGCGCCGGGTTCACCTGCTCGATGAAAGCCCGATGATAAGAGAACAGCGTCGCCGTGTAGAAGCCCTTGATGCCGAGGCTCTGCAGGATCCGGTCGGATTGGCCCAGGCGGTACGCGCCGACTATCTCACGCGCCGCTTTGTTCCAGATGAACAGATGCAAGTAATAGGTATCGAATTCATCTAGATCAATCGACCTTCCCGTGCCTTCCCCGGTTTGCCGGAATGTGATTTCGCGCAGACGTCCGATTTCCCGAACCACGTTGGGGATCCGATTCGGAGCGACAATGTAAACCTGGTTGTCGCCTTGCTGATTCAGCAGGGCCGCCGGGTCCAGACCATAGATCTCACGCTCCATCAGGATCGGGTCGGTGACGGCTACGATGGGAGCCAACTCGTCTTTTGCCAAGGCCTTTCCAAACTTCTCTTTTCGCGGTCGGTAGAGGGAGGGGAGCGGCTGCTTTGGTTCTTCGCGATTGGCAAGCACAAAGGTCTTGCTGCGAAGGAAGCCGGTTCTCTCCTCGTCGCTGGCAAAACTCTCCAGTTTCTTGGCGCTTACGAGGTTGCCAACTCGCAGCACCAGCGTCTTGCCCGACTTGTTCAGGAACTCGCGGGACAGGAGCATTGTACGCAAGCGGGGATGGACCATGCCCGCAACCTGGAAGCCTAAGCCGTTGCTTCCATCAAAGAATGCCGGAACCACAGGTGCTCTCACGCGAGCGGCCATCCTCACGATGCCTGTGTTCCAGGGGGGATCGGTCACAATGCGCTTTCCTACATCGAAGCTAGCCACTTCGCCAGCCGGGAACACCACCAGCAGGCCGTCCCGCCGCAGCCACTCAAATGCTTCGCGAATGCCTCTGCGGTTCGATTGCTTGGCCCCTTCGCCGCCAAAGGGATCCACCAGGATGCACTTCTCAGCCACCTTCGGAAAATGGCCCATCAGGGAGTTGGCCATGATGCGCACATCTGGCCGTACCGCCTCTAGCAGAGCACCGAGGACGGTGCCCTCGATCATGCCGAACGGGTGGTTGGCTACCAACAGACAGGCGCCAGCCCTCGGAATGCGGTCGAGATCAAGATCGGAAATGCTCCACTGAACGCCCAGCACTCGAAGGAGGGCCCGGTAATAGCTCTCCCCCGGGCGTTGCTCGGCCTCTACTCGCGGATAGAGCGCCTCCAACTCCGGGATGCCGACGTACCGTTGGAGAAGCCGAACCGGCAGCGACGGATTCAACGTATTGAAAACGCCCGCGCCGTCGGCTCGCGGCAACGTCGATGACGAGTCAAGGGTGGTCGATTCATGACGTGCGTTCATGATTTCCACCCAACCTTACTCGCTCAATACAAAAATCTAATAAATGCCCGGTAACAGTCTGATGACCGTAGCACGATATTTGTTACAGCCCAACAGTTTGGCGTTTTATTGACGCCAAGATGACGTTCCGCCCTACGGACAGCTGCCGAGATTCCCGTTTACTTTCCGGCCAGTTCGACAGTCACTGGCTTAAGGTTCCAGATTTCTGCTGCGTACTCACGGATAGCGCGATCGGAGGAGAAGTATCCCATCCGAGCTGTGTTTAGAATGGACATCCGGGTCCAGTGCTCCTGATCGCGGAACGCCTGGTCCACTCGATCCTGGGTGTCGACGTAGGCGCGGTAGTCGGCAAAGAGCAGGTAGGGGTCGCTGTTTATCAGGTTGTCGACCAGCGGCCGGAACAGCTTGCGGTCACCGCCCGAGAAGTGCCCGTTATCGATGGCGTCCACAGCCTCTTTTAGTTCGGCGTCTCGCTCGTAGAAATCGCGCGGACGGTAGCCTCGTGCCTTCAAGTCGTTCACCTGGTCCACGGTCAACCCAAACAAAAAGAAGTTTTCATGCCCCACACGATCGCGGATTTCGATGTTCGCGCCGTCGAGCGTGCCGATCGTCAGGGCGTTGGTAAGGGCAAACTTCATGTTCCCGGTACCGGATGCTTCCTTGCCGGCCAGCGAGATCTGTTCCGAGAGGTCTGCCGATGGATAGAGCTTCTGCCCTACAGTGACGTTGTAATTGGGCAGGAAAACGACGCGCAGCCGCCCGCGCAGATCGGGATCGGCATTTACGACGTCGCCGACCGAATTAATGAGCTTGATGATGAGCTTCGCCATGAAGTACCCCGGCGCGGCCTTGCCGCCAAAGATGAAAGTGCGGGGTACGATGTCGAGGCCAGGGTTCTTCTTTAGCCGTTGGTACTGCGTGATGATGTGCAGCACTTTCAGGTGCTGGCGTTTGTACTCATGAAGCCGTTTCACCATCACGTCGAAGAGAGAAGCTGGGTCGACCGCAATACTTGTGACGGAGTGGATGTATGCCGTCAGAGCCGCTTTAACCTGCTTCTGCGACTCACGCCACTCATCGCGGGCGTTGGCATCGTCGGCGAGCGGCTCCAACTGCTTGAGTTCGTCAAGGTTGGTGACCCAGCTGCTCCCGATGCGCGACGTGATGAGCGCGGCAAGTCTGGAATCGGCTTCGAGGAGCCATCGGCGGGGAGTGATCCCGTTGGTCTTGTTGCTGAAGCGCTCCGGGTACATTTCGTAAAAGTCGCGCAACACGTCCTTCTTTAGAAGTTCCGTATGCAAAGCGGCGACTCCATTAATGGCGTGGCTCCCGATGCTGGCCAAGCTAGCCATGCGGACGTATCGCTCGCCCGATTCGTCGATCAACGAAAGCCTGGATACCTTGCCCTCGTCACCCGGGTATTTCGCGCGGACCGTGTCCAGGAATCGGCGATTGATCTCATAAATGATCTCCAGATGGCGCGGCAACAGGCTGCCGAACATTTGAATAGGCCAACGCTCCAGCGCCTCGGGTAGCAGCGTGTGGTTCGTGTACCCGAACGTATTTTGCGTGATGCGCCAGGCCGTGTCCCACGCCAAGTGGTGGACATCCACCAGCAGGCGCATCAACTCCGCTACGCCCACGGAAGGGTGAGTGTCATTGAGTTGTAGGGCGTTCTTCTGGTCGAATTCTTCAATCAAGCCGCCTCTATGCTTGTGATGCTTGATCATGTCCTGCAGCGAGCAGGAGACGAAGAAGAACTGCTGTTCGAGCCGCAATTCCTTGCCCTTAATGTTGTCGTCGTTCGGATAAAGAATCTTGGAGATGTTCTCCAACTGGACCTTTTCTCGGACTGAACCGTAGTAGTCACCCACATTGAAGGCAGCGAAGTCAAATCTTTCGGGTGCTTCGGCCTTCCACAAACGAAGCGAGTTCACCGTGTTTGTGCAATGGCCCGGTATCAGCGTGTCGTACGGGATGCCGCGCACGATGCGATCTGGAACCCAGCGCACCCGTTGCTCGCCCGAGCTGTCAGAAAAGGTCTCGGTGTGACCTCCGAAACCGACATCGGTGCCGCTCTCGGGTCGCGCAATCTCCCAAGGATTCCCGTACTGAAGCCATTTGTCGGTGGTTTCAACCTGCCATCCATCTACAATCTTTTGCTGGAAAATACCGTATTCGTAGCGCAGACCGTAGCCAATGGCGGGTAGATGCAAGGTGGCGAGCGAATCCATGTAACACGCCGCCAGCCGGCCCAGACCACCGTTGCCCAAGCCTGGCTCCGGCTCCGTGTCGACGATGTCGCTCAGTTTTAGCCCCAACTGCTCCAGCGCCTGGCTCATCGGCTCGACCATGCATAGGCTCAGCAAGTTGTTCATGAGGTGCGGGCCAAGCAGAAACTCGGCGGATAGGTAGCCGACCATCCGCACCTGTTTCGTCCGATATGTTTCAACTGAGCTGATCCAGCGCCGAAGCAGCCGGTCGCGCACCGTGTAGGCCAGTGCCATGTAGCGGTCGTGGGCGGTCGCTACTTCTGGAAACCTGCCCTGCAGGTAAAAGAGGTTGTCGAGGTAGGCGCGTTTCAGCCCCTCGACATCCAATGTGGTTCGGTCGTCTTCGATCGGATTCTGAACGGCTGCAATTGTCGACATCCAAGCACTCCTGGTCTTGTGGTCTTACGAGCGGGCTTCCCTTGATTCTCACCTTAAATCCAAATTACCGTGTGTAAAACTTTCGTGACAGTTCTCTTGGATTACACCGCCAAGATGAGCCGCTTGACCCATTTTCTTGCGTTTGCTCGCGCAAACCCGATCTAGACAGATTCCCTTGCGGACTGATTACTGGCTTACTTCTGATTGGCAACTCTAGTGCAGGCTCACCTTCGACGGCATTTCCAGGGAGGCATCGGCAATGTCCAACGTTGCAATTAAGACTTACCAACCATTTGAGACCGGCGCGGACGAGCTGTTGGAACGTATCACAAACGTCATCGACCAGATCAGGCTCCGGGCGTTCGAACTCTCGACTATGCATGGGCAAGAATGCTTGAGCCATTTGGATGACTGGGTGCAAGCGGAACACGAATTGCTCGCATGCCAGCGCAGCGAAGTCCGTGAAGAGGGGAACCACTTCATTGCCGAAGTGGATGCGGCTGACTTTGAGCCTAAAGACCTAAAGGTCTCCCTGCTGGGCAACGATCTGATGATTGAGGGCACAAGCCGAACCGAGAGAACCGTTGAGGGGCAGGGTAGGGAGACCACCGGCCGATCCATCATGGTTCGGGCATTTCTGCCCGATGACTTCGATCAGGCCACGTTGAAGGCCGAATTGCACGCGGGCGTGCTTCGAGTGACTGCGGACAAACGGGGCACCGAAGGGGGAGGCGGACCGGTCGAGTGCGCCAAGGCCGTGATGGCAACGTCTTAGGCGCGGCCCAGCGCATCCCAGACGGTGCCGCAGAGCACGCGTCATGCGTGCCGTGGGCACCAGGGGGATGCCGGTTGCTGTAAGACATGGACGTAGGGACGTTTTCCCCTTAAAACCCCACGAAATACCAAAAACCGCTTTAGCAGATCTCGTTCGCTATTACCGAACTATTACGTAGGAACCCTCGTAATACTGCTAGCGTCGAGGTATGGATCGTATCAAGCCGCCGCGCACCGGCATTCAACGTGGAGCCGGCTCCGCAAAGCGCACCTATGCCGCCGGTGGACCCGCCGCGAGCAAGGACGAAAATGGCCATTACAGGATCAACTGGATCTCAGCGGTCACTCTGATTGTTTTCCACATCGGTGCAATAGCCGCCCTGTTCTTCTTTAGCTGGAAGGCGCTCATTTTCACCGCAATCCTCTACTGGATGACCCTCTCCTTCGGCATCGGGATGGGTTACCACCGCCTGCTGACCCACCGCGGTTACCAAGTCCCGAAATGGCTGGAATACGTGTTTGCCATCTTCGGAACCATGGCACTCGAAGGCGGCCCCATTGCCTGGGTCGCGGTGCACCGCGTCCATCACCAGCATTCCGATCACGAAGGAGATCCACACTCCCCTCTCGATGGCGCCTGGTGGGCTCATTTACTTTGGATGATCACTGGGGATCCCCTGCACAATCAGACGGAGGTCCTGGCAAAGTACGTGCCCGACATGGCGAAGAACCGGTTCTACGTTCTGCTCAGCCAATACCACTGGGTGCCGCTCGCCATTTCTGGAATCATCATCTGGGCGACGTTGGGCTTTCCCTTTGTGTTGTGGATGGTATTTCTTCGGGTTACGCTCGGGCTGCATGCCACTTGGCTGGTGAATTCCGCCACGCACATGTGGGGCAAGCGCCGATTCGTAACGCGCGACAGTTCCCGGAATAGCTGGTGGGTAGCGCTGTTGACATTTGGAGAAGGGTGGCATAACAACCACCACGCGCATCCGACCTCGGCTCGCCACGGTTTGGCTTGGTATGAACTAGATATCAGTTGGATCCAGATCTGGCTCCTGCGAGTTCTGGGCGTCGCTAAGAAGGTGCAGGTTGCGAAGATCCCGGAAGCTGTAACGAGTCAGGTAAGAGCTGCCTAGCCAGCCGGCAAGCATTCAAAAGGTGATATGGTTTGGGCCATGCTGCTTTGGCTGCGCGGAGTGGCTTTTACAGTGCTCGTTCCTGCAGTAGTCGGCCTTTACGTTCCTTCGATCTTCCTTGAAGGCCGTCGGCTCCAAGCGGGCGCTTGGCAGGCCGGATGGATTCTCGTCATCGTCGGAACCGCCACCTACCTCGTCTGCCTGATTCAGTTCCTGGCTGCTGGCGGCACTCCCGCTATCTTCTTCACGCGGCATCTGCGGTTCTTGATCGGCGAAGAACCCACTGTGGTGGTGCGCCAAGGCATCTACCGCATTTCACGCAATCCGATGTATGTAGGGGTTCTGACAGCCATCTTTGGCCAGGCCATTCTTTATCGCTCTCGAGCGGTCGCCATCTACGGGCTGACCGCATGGGTTTTCATTCATCTTGTGGTCGTTTTCCTAGAGGAGCCGCACCTGCGCGCGACCCGCGGCGACGAGTACGCGCGTTACTGTCGCCAATCTCCGCGCTGGATCGGTTGGGCCAGACGTTAGCTCTTTTGCCGGGCGGCGAGCATCCTACACTGAGGCTGCCGGCTGTCCTTTAAGGCGGCTTCAGGAACACCATGCGCATTCTCCTCTTCAGTGGTAAAGGTGGCGTCGGCAAGACCAGTGTTGCCGCCGCGACCGGCGTCCATATCGCCTCCCTTGGCTACCGCACGCTCATCATGAGTGTCGATCCCGCGCACAGCTTGGCGGACGCCTTCGAACTCGGTTCTGAGCTGTTTCACGCACGCACTTCCGACCCCACCCGCATCGCCGACCACCTTGAGATACAGGAGGTCAACATCAACCAGGAGATGAAACGGCACTGGAGTGACGTCACGGCCTACCTCACCACCGTCCTGCGCACCACCGGCTTAGGTGATGTGGAAGCCGAGGAGATGGCTATTTTCCCAGGCATGGAAGAGCTCAGCGCCATGCTCTACGTCAATCAGTACCGCCGCGACAAGGCCTATGACGTGATCCTGCTCGATTGCGCTCCGACGGCGGAGTCGCTCCGATTTGTCAGCCTCCCCACCACGCTCGACTGGTACATGAAGAACATTTTCGGCTTCCAGCGCACCATGCTGAAGGCCGCACGGCCGCTGCTGAATCGTATTGCGCCCGTGGAGCTGCCACCCGAAAAGTACTTTCAGAACCTGGAGAGCCTCTTTGAGAAGATCGGGGGAATCGACACCCTCCTCAAAGACCCACTCACAACCAGCGTCCGCCTGGTAACGAATGCCGAAAAGATGGTGTTGCGTGAAACCCAGCGGGCCTTCGTCTACTTTTCGCTGCACGGACTAACGGTGGACGAGATCATCGTCAATCGCGTGTTGCCCGACCAGATCCGCGATGTGTTCTTCGATTCCTGGCGAATCAGCCAGCAGCATACACTGGCGGAAATCGATCTCTATTTCACGCCGGTTCCAGTCTGGCGAATTCCTCTGTTTCCGCATGAGGTGCTGGGTTACGAACGGCTTCGGCTGCTAGCCGATCATCTCTATCAATCAGGCAATGATCCGGTTGCGGTCACGCGGACCGAAGCGCCTTACTCTTTCGTGCGCTGCGACGGGTACCACGAGATACGGCTGCTCTTGCCATTCACGGAAAAGGGTGAGGTGGGCCTTTTCAAGAAGGACGACGAACTGGTGGTGGAAGTCGGCACGCTGCGCCGGCATGTGGGTTTGCCCACCTCGATGGCCGCTCTAACCCCTACCCGTGCACGTTTGGAAGACCGTATGCTAATCGTTGAGATGAGGAACGCATCATGAGTGAAGCCCCGCAACCCGAAACCCCGGGCAGCCAGCAATCCGCCCGGACCGGTCCCGAATGTTTCTGCCACCAGGCCGGAGAAGCCTTCCGGAAACTGGCCGAGCTCTTTACCCCGCCGGAAGAAGCCGAGAAGCACTTTCGCCAAGCGCGGATCGAGATGCTGAAAGGCGTCCGCGGGCTCATCGACCACCGCATCGAGGTGCTCTCGCGCACCCACGCCCGCGGCACCAAGATCACCGTCGAATAGCCCCTCTTTTTTTGTGGGGCGGGCGCCCCCGCCGGCGCAGGACGCCCACGTCCGGCCCTTCCTTCACTGAATCACCTGATAGCTAACAAACGCCACCCGCTTGCTGTCCGGCGACCACGAAGGTGAGTCCATAGATCCGCGACCTCCAACGAACTTCGCCAGCACCTTCACTTTCCGATCCACCAGCGATATCCCTCGCAGCTGCACATCTTCGGAATACCCGTAGCCCCTGTCTCCTGGGGGAAAGCTCAGAAAGACAATCTGCGTCCCATCCGGCGACACATGTGGGAATGCGTTATTCCAGTCCTCGCCGTTTGTCACCTGTTGCGGTTCGCTCCCATCGACCTTCATGCGCCAGATCTGCATCGAGCCGCCGCCGCGGTCCGAAGTGAAATAGATGAACTTCCCGTCCGCCGAGAACTCGGGGCCATCGTTGAACGCACCGGTGTCGGTCAGCTGGTTCGACCGCCCCCCAGCCGCCGGGACCGTATAGACGTTCCATTTGCCGCTTACCCGCCCACTGAAGGAAATCGTGCTCCCGTCTGGCGACCAGCTATGGAAGTAGGAGTCCAGTTGGGACACCAACTCCCTCGCCTGACCTCCGCCCACGGGCACAATAAATGTGTTCGACGGACCATCGGTCACGCCAGCGCTCACGGCCAGTAGCTTGCCGTCCGGTGAAATGCCATGGCTGCTGTTGCAGCCCCGCAATCCGGTTTCAATCGCTTCTGCCTTTCCGCCGGCAACGGCTACTCGCTCAATTCCACCGCTGCGGTCGAAGAGGAGTGCCTTACCGTCCGGGCTCCAATTCGGCGACCCAATCACATTGGGCGATACTGGCGACACATAGATCGCCCGGGCGTCCGTCGACGCGACAGCTACAGTCTCGAGAGTGCTGAACCGCGCCGGCAACGCCGCAGGCTGGCGGCCGGTTACGATCTCTACGTCTGAGAACGATGCCTTCTGCACCGCGTCCTTGTTATGCGCGCACACGCCTATCCCAACGTAGTAGTCGCCAGCTAATGCAACCCGCGCCGAGCCGCCCGCAAATTGGAGCGCTTCTCCCGCCGCCGCCGTCCACAGATAGAAGCGGTCACCCCGCTTCATCAGGCGTAGCAGCGCGGGTCCCGAGACGTTGGCCTGAACCTCGTGGGTATTCACTCCCTTCTGATCGCGAAACTGGAGCGAAGTCAATCCGTCACCATGTAGCGCTGCGTCGGCATACGGCGCATCCGCGTCGAGGCTTTGGCGGATCATGAGGACGGCCTTGCGATGGTTGTCTCCGCCGGTGCCAATAAGTGAAACGTCGGCAGTCAAGGTGACGTCGCCCGAGACCTTCTTCCAAACGAACTGGAAGGCGTCATTCCCGAACCACATGTTCTCGCCGCTGCCCGTCACCGTGTAGGAGTTGGCATGCGGGTCGTATTCGGCCGATCCAGCGTGAAGAACCGTGCCCACGTCTCCATTGCCCCCAAAGATGCCAAGGGACGCTGCCCTGTCCTGCGTCAAATGTGCGTTCGCAATCGATGAGCTTGGTAGGTAGCTCGCGAGAAGTAGCGGGAGTAGGGCGCCAACAGTTTTCAGATTCGACACGACGGTGGCCTCTTCGGGTAGTCTATTCCACACAAGCCCAATGCGGCTGTTAGCCTTCAGCCTTGCGACCCATCAATCGCGCGGCGCCCACGGACAGCAGAAAAGCGGCATAGGCAAGCGACAAAATAATTTCGACCATCACCAGAGACTTCGCCCAAACACTGGCTGGCGTAATGTCACCGAATCCGACCGTCGAGGCAGTCGTGATGCTGAAATAGAAGGCGTCAAAGAAGCTCAAAGAACCCAACGTGCCGTTTACAAAATAGGCACGGCTGTCCAGGATCGAAGCGGTTCGGTACAGCACTGCGAACAAGTAGACCACTAACAAGTACCCAATCCCCAGATTGACCGCGATCCTTCCCTCTTTTCCGGAGATGCCGAAAAGTGAACCGCCCCAGGTCTTCTGAGTGTCTTTTCCCAATAGGACATACATCGCGCGGATCGCGTATCCAAAGGTCCGGTAGCCGGTCAGAAGCAATCCGACGAGGAGGTCCACGACGGCGAACCAAACCACCAGGATCCGTGGCGGCCAGAGTGACAGCGTCGGGTCTTGCAGTACAAAGATCGGGATGCTCACAAAGAGTGCAGTAAAGGCAATCGCTATCGTGGTGACCCATTTGGACGGGAGAGACGGATCGGGGGCGGATGAGTCTTGGATTGCTGGGTCCAGCATAAACGAAGTCAATTCTAGCGTGTTGGTCAATTCTAGCTGTTGGTCCTGTGCCAGAGCCCCGTCCTCGCAGCTACGTCTGATAATCTCGCCCTCGTGATGAATCTCAGTGTTCTTTTGGGCGGCGGTCTGCTGCTGATGGCGGTGGTGAGGGCGAGCGCAGCCCTGCCCGAGCAGATTCCAGTGGAAGGCGGCATCATTCAGGGAGTACCAGGCAGCGATTCCGTAGTCCGGGTCTTCAAAGGCATACCGTTTGCCGCGCCTCCCGTCGGCGATCTCCGCTGGAAGCCGCCGCAACCGGTTCAAAAATGGGGCGGCGTGCGCCCGGCCACCGAATTCGGGCAGCACTGCATGCAGAACAATGTCTACGGAGACACGGTGTTCCGCGACAAAGGCCAGAGCGAAAACTGTCTGTATCTGAACGTCTGGACACCGGCCAAGTCGGAGAAAGATAGGCTTCCGGTTCTGCTGTACGTGTACGGCGGCGGTTTTGTGGCCGGAGCCGCCTCAGAGGCGCGGTATGACGGTGAGAATCTCGCCAAGAAGGGCGTGATTGTCGTCAGCATGAATTATCGCCTTGCGACCTTCGGCTTCTTCTCCCATCCGGAGTTGACGCGGGAATCAGTGCACAAGGCCTCGGGCAACTACGGTCTGATGGACCAGGTAGCCGCGCTCGAATGGGTTCGTAAGAACATCAAAGCCTTTGGCGGCGATCCGAACAAGGTGACGATTGGCGGCGAGTCGGCTGGATCATTTTCGGTGAGCGCTCTCATGGCTTCTCCTCTTTCGAAGCGTTTGATTCACGGCGCCATAGGCGAAAGCGGCGCCTTCTTCACGTCGGGCAAGGGAACCCTGGCGGCCAGCCCACTGGCCGAGAGCGAGCAAGCGGGTGTGGAATTCGCGAAGAAGCTCGGCGTCGATTCAGTCGCCGCTCTGAGGGAGAAATCAGCCGATGAAATTCTGAAGGCGTCACCCAAGGGCGAGGAAGGGTCCTTCCAACCGAACATCGATGGATATTTCTTGCCCCGGGAGGTTTCGCTCATCTATCAAGAAGCGGAACAGAGCCACATTCCTCTACTCGCAGGATGGAATGCGGACGAGGCCAAGATCTGGTTTCGGCAGAGTCACAAAGTGACAGTTGCCGAGTTCACCGAGCAGGCCAAGCAACTGTTTGGCGACAAGGCCGCCGAGTTTCTGAAGCTTTACCCGGCGACCACAGATGCAGAAGCGCAGCGATCCGCTGAGGATTATGCCGACGACGAGTTCATCGTATACTGTACCTGGGCCTGGCTGCAGGCGCAGGCCAAGACCGGCAAATCGCCGGTCTACTGCTACTCGTTTGATCAGATCCGTCCCGTGGCAGCCGACTCGAAGATACCGCAAAGCGCCATGGGCGCCGTACACGCGAGCGAACTGGAATATGTGTTCCAGGCGCTGGCCTCGCTGAATGTCCCTTTGAGAGATGAAGACAACAAAGCGGCTGATACCATCTCTTCGTACTTCGCAAACTTCATCAAGACGGGTAATCCGAACGGTTCCGGCCTTCCGGCATGGCCTGCCTACGCACCGAAGGAGTATCCGGTGATGCACGTTGCAGCGGAGAGCCGTGTGGCGCCCGAACTGCATCGGGCGCGTTGGGAGTTTCTGAACTCTTACGCCCCGTTTCGCGCCAAACAGTAGGCCGCAGCATCGAGGCGGCTATACAGCAACCAGTTGCAGCTCCTGGGTGCTGTTCTCCAGACGACGCATTAGTTCGTCGGGTCATTCTCCGTGTGTATACTCGGCGAGACCCACCTGGAAGGGCAGGCGGAACTCCGCGGTACCAACCGGGCAGGTGATGTGAAACGGCTCGGCCAGATTGATGCGCAGCCTGGACTGACGCTGGCCGGCTTGCTCTGCCGCAAGATTCAGAATGACGATGACTTTACCCTTTCTCCATAGCTGCATCGCTTTCATGCCGGAAATGGCACGTTCGACGCGCTTCGCAAACTCTGAGTGGATGTGTTTCAGCGCCGCTGTTCCCAACTGGCTTTCAATGTTCTCCAATCCCTCAAGGTTGGCCGAAAGCACGCAGAACACTTCGTAACGATCCATATAATCCCGAAGCGCGGCTTCCTCCGTTTCGCCGGTATCCGGTAGGTCTTTGCCGGAGTTCTCCGAACTGTCGGTCTCCTGCGCCTTGGCGATGCGTTCGAGGCCTGCGATGTGATCGGCAACGCGTTTTGACGCGTCGAAACTCAGTTCCGAGAGGCCGACAATGTTGGACTTCAGGCTGCGGATCTGTTGTTGCATTGTCTCGTGAATGCGATGCACGTCGGGCTCAAAGAGCGCGCTTTCCAGGGCCATGGTCACAGCCTCCGGTTCGCGGCCGCGTTCTCCGTGCTGTTGCCGGATTGTCTCGACCAGCGACGATAGACTCACGACGGTCTTGCGCAGTTGCTGCTGCTGTTCGGCGAATTCATGCTCTTCGCCCAGCCGGTAGTCCGTGAGGATCGCGATGAAGCTGACCAGGGAATCGCCGATCTCCCGGTCCTTGTCAGACCACTGTTCGATTCTCGTGAGCAGCCGTTCCAGGCGAATGCGGAACAGTTTCCTTTCCGAGGGGCGGCTCACAACCAGGTTGTCCTCCACAGCCGCAATCGCGCCGCGATACATCAAAACAATCCGCCGCAGCCGGCTGTCGGCTTCATCGAACCTCCGCAGAAGGTTCTTGATGGGTGAATTCATGGACCCTCACCAACCCATCGGCCGCAACCCTTCTGCGGTTTAGCCTGGGCCTTATTTGGGGGCGGACTTTGCGAGGCTTCTCTCAGGCACCAATATGCTGCTATAGAGCCAGGACGGGATTCTTTGTCGCGGGACCGACCCGCCAATCTGAGGTTCGCCTCGCGAGAAAATAATACGGAGACCAGTCACATGCTTGTCGGAATGTTTGAATTTCGTCGACGCCTGCCCCACCGCCCATACATCGGCGGTAGTTTAGCCGCGATACTTGTTTCCCTGGCAACCGGTTTCGCGCAGGCGCAGCCGGCGCATCCCAATGGCCAACTCGTCGACCCCAAGGTTGAGGAGCGGGTCAACGCCCTGCTGCAACAGATGACGCTCGACGAGAAGGTTGGGCAGTTGGTGCAATATAGCGGCCAGCCCGCGGCTCCTCCTTCGCTTCCTGGAAAAGACAAGGCCTTGACGGCCGACGTCAACCCGGACGTACTGCAGCCCGACGCGATGCGGCTCGCGGAGAAAGGCTTGATCGGCTCGATACTCAACACATGGGGGCCGCGCGCCGACGCGCTGCAACATGCGGCCGTCGAAAAAGGGCGTCTGCACATTCCTCTGCTTTTCGGTACGGACGTTATCCACGGCTACCGCACCATTTTCCCGATCCCACTGGCAATGGCTTCCTCCTTTGACCCGGACCTGATCGCGCAGGTCGCGCAAACCGCCGCCGCTGAAGCGACAACGGCGGGAGTGCGGTGGGTCTATTCTCCGATGGTGGATATCGCGCGGGATGCACGTTGGGGCCGAGTGGCCGAGAGCGCCGGCGAAGATCCATACCTTGGTTCCGCGATTGCGCGCGCCTATGTCCGTGGCTATCAGGGGAGCGACTTGTCAGATCCGGAACACGTCGCCGTCTCCGTAAAACACTTCGCGGCGTACGGAGCAGCCGAAGCGGGCCGCGACTACAACACCACGGATATGTCCGACGTGACGCTCCGGCAGGTCTACCTGCAACCCTACAAGGCGGCCGTGGAAGCGGGCGCGGCCACTCTGATGAGTTCTTTCAATTCGCTCAACGGGGTTCCCGCCACCGGCAATCGCTATCTCATGACAAAGATTCTGCGCGACGAGTGGCACTTCGATGGATTCGTGGTCAGTGATTACAACGCCATCGAAGAGCTGATCCATCACGGTGTCGCGATGAACGCCGCCGCTGCGGCGCAGAAGGCCTTGGACGCCGGCGTGGAAGTCGACATGATGGGGCACATTTATGATCGTGAGCTTCCCGGGTTGCTCAAGTCGGGCAAGATTTCAGAGGCAACGCTGGATGAAGCGGTGCGCCGGGTGCTGCGTGTCAAGTTCGCTCTCGGCATCTTCGATCATCCTTACGCGCGCACTGGCGCTGAGGTAACGGCGGCCGTGGCTGCACACCGTCCAGTGGCGCGGAAGGCCGCGGAGGAGTCCATCATCCTGCTCAAGAACGACATTGCGAATGGGGGTGTTGCTGTCCTGCCGCTGCAACCCGCCGGAAAAAAGATCGCATTGATCGGCGCGTTGGCGGACTCTGCCGGCGAGATGGCCGGCACCTGGGCGATGGGCGCCCGGAATGAGGACATCATCACCCTGCGCAAGGCCATGGAAGAGCACTGCAAACAGGCCGGCTGCTCGTTGGACTACCAGCGGGGAACGGAGATTGACAGCTCATCCCAAGCCGGCTTCAACGCCGCCCTGGAAGCCGCCCGCAAAGCCGACGTCGTCGTCCTCGCACTTGGAGAAGGGCAGGGTATGAGCGGAGAAGCCGCTTCGCGGACGGAGCTCGACTTGCCAGGAAATCAACAGAATCTGCTGGAAGCCATCGCCAAACTCGGCAAGCCGAGCGTGCTTGTGGTCTTCTCGGGGCGCCCGCTGGTACTCGACTGGGAGGCTGCGCACGTTCCAGCCATTGTTGAGGCGTGGTTTCTGGGTGATGAGGTTGGGCCGGCCCTCACGGGCGTCCTCTTCGGCGACGTGAACCCGAGTGGGCGCGTCCCGATCAGTTTCCCACGCGCCGTAGGGCAGGAGCCTCTCTATTACGCCCAGCTTCCAACTGGGCGCCCTGCGGACGGCCGTGACCTAGTCCCATCCGATGGTGCAAAGGGCACCAAGTTCTTCTCGCGCTATCTCGACGTGCGCAACGACGCGCTTTTCCCGTTCGGCTATGGGATGTCGTACACGAACTTTGCCTATTCCGACGTAACGGTCAGTGCTGCGACAATTCCTCTCGCGAAGGCAAACGGAGCCGACCATACGTCTCCGCTGGTCAAGGTGACGGCAACGCTCAGGAACACCGGATCCCGGGCTGGGGCCGAAGTTGCACAGCTTTACGTGAACAACAACGGAGCCAGCGTGTCGCAGCCCGTGCGGCTATTGAAGGGTTTTCAACGTGTAACCCTGCAGCCAGGTGAATCGAAACAGATCACCTTCAACCTTGGCTTCGAGGAACTATCTTTCTACAACGCCGAGAGCGAGCAGGTGATCGAACCGACGCACTACAGACTGTGGGTTGGTGGAAGCTCTCTGGCATCGCAGAGCGCTATGTTCGAGGTCACGCAATAGATGGCGAATGAACTCCGCTCAAATGAGAAAGGTCAGATCACGATTCGGAGGGCGGTTGAGGCGGATTTCGAGGGCATCTGGCCGATACTATGCGAAGTGATCGAGCGCGGCGATACGTTCGCGTATGACCCGGTGACTACGAAAGACGAGGGACGAACCATCTGGATGGAGACGCCCGTTGCGACGTACGTGGCCGAAGTTGATGGCGTTGTCGCTGGAAGCTATGTCTTGCGTAGGAACCAGCCCGGTCGCGGATCACACGTGGCGAATGCTGGATATATGGTCGGCAGTGTCCATCGGGGATGGGGAATTGGCCGCGCCATGTGCGAGCACTCGCTGAGCGAGGCGCGGAGCATAGGATTTCGAAGCATACAGTTCAATTTGGTGGTCAGCACCAACGAGACGGCGGTGCGGCTGTGGGAAAGCTGCGGCTTCCGTGTGCTTTGCATCCTGCCGGAGGCGTTTCTCCATCCGGAGAAGGGGTATGTAGGAGCGTGCTTGATGCACAGATACCTATGAGCGACGGTTCGGTTCCAGCTGCCTACAAACTGACTTGCGCCAAGGTGGCGCCCGAGTTCTGGTCGATTAGGTAAAAGGTCATTCCCGGCGATGCCCAGGGACCCGAATTTGCTGCTCCCGATGCGCCGCCGCTCGCGAAAAGGGTTCCACTTGGTGACCCGACTCGGATGAGTATCGAGGAATGTTCGGGCGCGTTCCATGTTAGCGTAACGACATTCGTGCCGGCAGGGAGAGGATCAGGGCTGGCGGTGATGGTGGGACTGGCCGTGGCGGTGGATTTCAAAGTCACGCTAGCCAGGGTTGCGCCGGTGGTTGGGTTGACCAGGTCAAACGTCATGCCGGGCAAGGCCCAGGGGCCTGTGTTTGCGGTTCCCAAACCGCCCCCTCCGGCGAAGAGGGTTCCAGTCGGCGAGCCGACCCGGATGGCCGTCGACGTATTCGAGGGAGCGTTCCAGGACAAGGTGACTGTTTCTGTGCCAGCCGGCATGGGGTTGGGGCTGGCAGAGAGCGAAGGAGTGCTGCCGACGCGGGCTGCCTGAAGCGTGAGCGCCTGCAGCGTCGAACCTGTGTTCTCGTCGATGAGATAGAACGCCATGCCGGCAGAGGCCCAATCGCCGGTGGCGGCCGAGCCCGATGGGCCTCCGCCGGCAAACAGCGGTCCGGTGGGTGAGCCGACCCGGATGACTACCGCGGAAGACCCAGGTGCATTCCAGGTCAGGGTCACCACACTTACACCAGGTGCTACCGAACTCGGACTCGCCGTGAACGTAACAGTGGGTTCCGTATCTTCGAGCCACGGTTTGATCAGCGGGTAAATGGCGGCGAAGGTGGTGACGTAATCGCCATAAACAGGTAGAGTGCAGCCGTAGACGGAAGCGTTCGCTCTGTTCTGCACGGACGACTCAAGGCCAATCAACTGGGAAGAGCTATTGAACTGCCCGCCCCCCGAACTGCCATGATCCAATAATCCCAGGCTCGGAAAGAAGTCCAGGAAGCTGGATTCCACGGTTCCTGTGAGAGTCCCCTGTGAGAATGCCTGCGGCAGGTTCCTGGGGTGAGTGATGGAGTAAACGGTCTCTCGTGTTTGGCTTGTGTTCCACCCCGCATAGTAGACGACACCCGGTGGATTGGACGAGAGTTGGAGAAAACCAAAATCCGGAACACTCAAGTCCATCATGCCTGACCCCGGCGGATCCTCTTTCAGGGACATGAACAGCAAGCTGGCGCCGGCCACCGAGGGATAAGCCGAACCTTCCGGGAATGGGATCGAACTCAGATCACCGAACGCGCCGTTCTTGCCGGTACAGGACGGAGTCTTGAACTGGAAAAAGGACTCCAATTGAGTGAGGTCCTGCCCATTGACACAATGTCCGGCGGTCAGAACGTAGGGTGTGTTAGTGGCATTCCGGTCAATGACGAGGGTGCCGCTGCAAGTTTGATCAGCAAAGACCAGATAAACATCCGCCAGCGATATTGTTTGTACATACGGGTTAGCTGATGAGATGTAACAACTCGCGTCCTTAAAGCAGCTAACGTCGCCGCCAGGCGGCCCCAATACGGGGCCGGACGCGGCTGACTTCTGCACCGGAACGGATGCGGCGGAGGCCGTCGGGAGCGG
Organism: uncultured Acidobacteriaceae bacterium; assembly: GCA_963771305.1. Classification (GTDB taxonomy): domain Bacteria; phylum Acidobacteriota; class Terriglobia; order Bryobacterales; family Bryobacteraceae; genus CAJCIT01. The sequence goes on along the minus strand of CAVYTS010000037.1, from coordinate 13,933 downwards.
ATGGGAGGCCCACCAATGGTACACCTCCGGCACCAGGAACGAAGGCTGGGGAGACGTGCCGGGTTCTGGCATGAAGTCCACTTGCACTGTGTCCGAGAAGATCGTGTTGGTCCAGAACTCGCCAGTGCCATGAGGTCCCTTCGTGGTGTACGATGTCGCCGACTGTACCTGGTTGGGATCGAATACATACAACCTGCCTGCACCAACGTCGAAGTTCTTGACGTGGAGGCGGAGACCGGTGGCTCCTAACGACCTGATTTGCAGAGACCATACCTTGCTCCCGTCCGTGTTGGTCCACCACTCCCCGGACGAAACGTCAAACCCGGGCAACGGCCGGTTGACACCCACCCGGCTTTCATGCGGCGGCTGGGACAAGCGCAAAATCGTGTCTGGTGTTAAGGCGGGCAATTCCAGAAAAGGAACAGACCGGGCGCCCAGCAAGGCTGAGTGAGCGGCGCGAACGACGATCGTTCGTTTCGGTGGAGAGTACAGGTGGCCAGGAGCGGAAACCCCCTGCTGTGCCGGCAGTTGAATGGAAGAGCCGATCAGGAAAAGAAATGCGGCTATGCGCCAAAGGTCCTTGGCGCGACAAAGGATGTTTGACTTAGAGGCCCTCGTTATCCCAACCTGCCTATTGTCATTTTACTGGCGGGTGTGAGAAAGCAACGTAAGCTGCGCGACAACAGCCACTAAATTTATTAAGAAAAGCCTATATCTCTCGTGAGTTTAGCGTTAATTTAGTAAGTCGACTAGTGATAAACGTAGTAGGTAAGCCCTCTGGCACAGGCCTCCGCTCGGCAGACCAAGACACTCAGATGCAGCTATTCCTTCAAACCGAAGGCGTACACGGTGGAGTCAAACGTCGTCACGTAGACGCGGCCGCCGGAGATGGCGATTCCGCTGAAGTGCGTGAACGAGGGCATAGTGTCGCCGCTCGAGAACAGTTGCTTGCCGGTCTTCATGTCAAAGGCATACAAAACGGTATTACCAGCGTGCTTGGCGATGCGCTCGGCAGAACTGAAGAGCTTCCCGTCATCTTTCGACTGGCGCGCAAACTCGCCGTTCGCCAGGGCGAACACCAGCCCTCCCGCGATGATGGGCGGCTCCGGCAAATTCATGTCGCGCGAAATCCAGGCTGGCGATACTTCATAGACGCCGGCATTCTCGTTGACCTTGAATGCCATGATGCTGCCATTACCGGCATCGCCATTGTTGAGGGTGAATTTGGCTTTCGATGACGGAACGCCCAGAGCTGGGACATAGAGCCAACGTTGCTTGGTTTCATCTTCGGCAGTGGCGAAGGCGCCCCAGAAGCCTCGGCCTGCGAAATCGGCCTCTTCGTTCACCATAACGGGCGTGCGGCCCAAGAAACTCTTATGATCTGCGCCGCCGACATGGTCCGCATCCAAGAGGTAGACGACACCTTCTTTGCCGCCCGCCGCCACCACTTCCTTGCCGTTGAGTGGAAAGACAGTGGGGGAAAAGCTGCCCATGTCGAGATCTTTGCGCGTCAAGTAATTGTGGTTCGCAGGTGTGAAGTAATCAACCACCGACAGATCCTTGGCGGAGAGTTGCAAGACTGTGTCGGGGAAATGGTTGGTTGCGGGATCGTAGTTCTGGCCGTCGCCGGTCAAGGCATAGACATTCGTACCTTCTTCGTTGATGGCCACGCCTGCGCGGCCCCACACGCCTCCCTGAGACATGGTGAAAGCGACGTGATGCTCGGGATGACCGAGATCGAGCGACCATACACCCGACTTCGCGCCACCGCAGCCTTGCGACGTCGCCGAATAGACGGTATCGCCTAACAGATTGAGGCTCCAGGCCTTTGCATACGGCGGCACGAACGGAATCGGCGGCATTCGGTCTTCACCGTCCATGATGTTCAGCACATGCAGTTTGCCGTCAGTGGCGATGGACAGGACGCTGGCCTTTAGTCCTTCTTTGCGGATCAGAGGCGTTGCGTTCAGTGCATTCGGGCACAACCAGAAAGGCGCCTGCTTGGGCTTATTCTCGTTCGTGAAGGTCTTCTTCCACATGAGCTTGCCGGAGGCGGCTTCCATGGCATACAAGTTGTCGGAAGCGCCACCGACAACCACGATTTCCTTCATGCCCTGATCTGTCACCACCCACTCGACCGCGACCGGAGCAGTCAGGCCGTTCAACTCGCGGGGTTGATTGTCGAGGTGCTGCTTCCACAACAGGCCGAGCGATTTCGCATTCTCCGGGTGTGATGTCGGTTTCCTTCGGGCTCCAGCCAGTGCGCTGCGGGTCGCCACCGTAGGAGAGCCAGTTTGCAGCCGTTAGCGTAACAAGCAGCGCTGGGAGACTAAGGACGATGAAGAGTTTTAATTTCATGCTCAGGCCGCAAATTATATGTCATCGAACTTTGAGCACCGCGAGGGTCGCTGGATCGGCAGAGCCTGTTTGGTCGCGACCGTGTTTGTTGTAAGATCGCAACACTCGTGCCGCTTAAGGATGGGATGCCGGCTTTCGTTGCCTCGTGGAAAAACGCCGATTGGAAGCGCCTGATAGGAGACTTTTTCGCGGCCCGCGTAGCGGTGACCGTACTGGCTATCATGCTGGCCGTTGGTTTCTTCTTCCGCAATAGCCCAATGTTTGAAGGCCTGCTTCACTTGCAGTCGTCGACCGAGATCGCGCTCACCGTGTTCACAACATTCCTCGCCGCTTTCAGTTGCCTGGTTCCCATCGACCTGATTCGAAAATACGGCGTTGAGCGACTCAGCGGGAAGGGGATTGCGGAGACCAGCCCAACCGCGTCTCCGTCAATAGTCTGGCTGGTGGTGGTGCTCGCGCCGATCGGCATCCTCATCGGGGCCGTCTGCCAACGGAGTGAACTCTGTGAGCTCGACAAGGCGCTCGGTGTGCTGCTTGGTTTCCTGGCAGCGAACGCACTTATCCTGCTGGCTCTTTTCCTGCAGTTTTTGTTTACATCCCACCAGCACACCGGAACGCGGCAAGCGCCGGCCTATCTGGTGTTCCCGTTCGACCGGGTGCCCGTCTTGAGCAGCCTGCTCGAATGGGCCTATCACAGCAGGCCTCCCCTTGAGGGACGTCGCAGGCGCCTGGAGGAGCGGGTCGCGGGCAGACTAACATTCCTCGGACCGGGCTATCTTTACCGGCAGGGTGACGGGCGGGTCAGCTTTCATAGCGGCCACGTACTCGCATTCGTCCTTGCGGTGCTCTCCTTCACAGCGTGGATTGGCTTGGGTGCGGGGCATGCATCCCGGATCGGCGCACTGGACCGCGGATGGTCGACGCCGGCGTTGGCTTACATCATGGTGTTGCTGATGGTGGTGTCCTGGGTGCTCTCCGGCATCACGTTTTTCCTCGACCGTTACCGCGTCCCGACGCTGTTGCTGTTAGGCGCATGGATCTTCGTTACGGGGCAGTTGCCGCAGTCGGACTTTATCTTCCGGGTATCGGCGGGGGATGCCTATTCACAGAAGCCGCCCAGTCCGAATGCCACGTGGCCGAACTACCGGCATCCTATCATCGTGGCCGCAGCCGGCGGAGGCAGCCAGGCAGCGGCTTGGACCACCAAGGTGATGAGTGAGTTGGCAGCGCACATCCCAAACAGTTCCGGCGAACGAGATGGTTTCGCCGACAATTTGGCGCTGATCAGCGGCGTTTCGGGTGGCAGTGTGGGCGCTCTGTATGTGGGCGCTGCACTTTCCGGTAAGCTGGACGACGATTTGCGCAAGCAGCCCTCCGACAGGTTTTCCTACGACGCACCTTGCGATCGAACGGCGCCTGGCCGGCCGCACACACCGCTTGCGCTGGCGTCGCTGCTGGCGCGCCAATCGAGCATTGACGATGTGGCATGGGCGCTCGTCAACCCGGACGTATGGCATGTTCTGCAGCCATTTTTTCGCGACCAGATTATGGATCGAGGCTGGGCACTCGAGCGCTCCATCGAAGAGCGCACGCACCTGCAGGAAACTTACTTGTCGGATTGGGCGGCGCTTGCGTTAGATCCCGAACATCCATTCCCGGCATTCATCTTCAATGCCACGTCGGCGGAATCCGGCTGGCCCGTGGCGTTGAGCAGCACCGGGTTTCCAACGTCGCGGAATCTGCGGGCGCGCACGCGCAAAGTACAGAGCATCGCGAAGCTCTTCGATGGCAACGTGAAGCTGCGCGTTTCGACCGCTGCTCGCCTATCCTCAACCTTCCCTTATGTCTCGCCGGCCGCACGGCCCGAACGCTGGGGCAAGGAGCCGCATCATCTGGTGGACGGTGGAATCTACGACAACTTCGGGTTGCTGGCCGCGATGGATTGGCTGGACGACGCGCTGCTGGGCACACAGCAGGAACAAGCGGTCGCGCTGGTGGAAATCCGGCCTTCCCCGGGTCGAACGGAGCCTCCGCTGGTAGATGAGTACGAATACCTGAGGTTGAAGAAGCGCGGATGGTCATTCCAAATCATTGCCCCGCTCTCGGCGGTATTGAAGGTGCGCGACGACGAGCAATTGAAAGCCGACCACGTCGAGCGCGACCTCTATATCGAGCACCTGTCGAGCTCGAATCCGAAGATCACTTTGACACCGTTTGAGTTTGCCTACCCGGTGATGGGAGACGATTGCGATGCCATCGTTCCGGAATCTTGGAAGATGACGCTCAGAGAACAGCGCTGCGTGGATGAAGCGTGGCAAGAGATCGAGCGGGGAGGCAAGGTGGAGCTTCTGAAGCAGTTCCTACAGTCGAGCAAGGCGGATGCAGCTAGGATGGCTCGGTGAGCGCGCTTAAGTTTGCTACAAAGTTCGTTAAGGTTGCGCTGTTTCTCGCGATTGTAGCGTTATTCGTTTGCGCAGCTTATATCAGCCGTGTGGGTTGTCCGGCTTGCCTGGCGGAGTTTGCGGGCAACAGCGTAAGGCTCGACGTATTGGCGCTAGAGTTGCCAACGGGTGGAGATGAGTTGCGGGGGACGCTCTACCTGGGGAAGCCGTTTTCCCAAACTGTTCGCGACGTCTATGCGAAGCAGACCAACGTAGATGACGTCTTCTTGTGGTTGTATCCTGCGCAGTTTGTGCTGGGGTGCTTTTACTTCGCGCTGACCAGCGAGGTAAAGCCCGCTCGGCTGCTGTTGCTGGCCGCGAACCTCGCAATGATCTGGGCAGGGTGGCTGGATCACCGGGAGAACAGCTTCATTCACGCCATATTGAGCGACTCAGGGTCGCACCTCAATCAACTTGCTCGTGAGGTGTCCCACGTGTCGATGCAGAAGTGGCTGTGCTTCGGCGTGGCGGACTTATTGGCGGCGACTGGGCTGGTGTTACAGATCGGGGACCGCAGGCCCGAGGGCCTGACCGGGAGCGCTACTGGCGTGCTTTGCGCCGCGCTTATTTCGACGTGTTCACTGTTGATCGTGGGGCGGTCTCTTTGTAACCGGAACATTGTCGGGTGGAGTGCCATTGCCTTCTCGATCTTTCCCCTGGCGATGTTGTGGCTGCTCTATCTGAAGCCGTGGGCGGAGAGCCTAGACGCCCGGCTGCGAAGCAGGCTTGGTCTGCAGCCTCGCCTTTCCTCTGGAACAATGTAAAGACAGGCTGAAAGATTTTTTCGTGAGAGCTCGTTGGCCCGCCCTGGTTCGTCTCGTTTTGCTATCGGCCACGCTTTGCCCGCTCGCCCATGCAGGTGCCGAGCCTGCTTGGCGGGTGGCTCGAAGCCCTCATTTTGAAGCGTATTCACAGGCTGACGATGCCACGGTTGCCGAGACGCTCCGCTGGTTTGAGCGGTTGCGCCAGTTCTTCCTGCAGCAGACCGGACTGAATAGTGAGCGAATGTCACCCGTGCGCGTCATTGGATTCCGTTCCACCGAAGAATACAAGCTCATCCAACTTCGGCCCACGTCGGATGCCTATTACGTAGGCACCCCGAGCCGCGACTACATCGTGATGCCGGCGTTAGGCGCCAGCGAGTTCCGGATTGCCGCACACGAGTACACGCACGTGGTTCTTCACGCGCTCGGAGTCCGTCTGCCGCCGTGGCTGAACGAGGGGATGGCGGAGGTCTTTTCGACTGTGCGCATCGACGATCAGTCGAGCACTTTCGGCGGCGCGCTTCCAGCGCATATTCAGTTCTTGAAACGGCATGCGTGGATGCCGCTTCCTGAACTATGGTCGCTCCCGGCTGACTCGGCTGAACGTGACAACCGCGACAGCGCCTCGCGGTTCTATGCCGAGAGCTGGGCAGTCACCGGTATGTTGGTGCTTTCACCTCAGTATGCGCCGCGGTTTCAGCAATTGGTTGCGTTGCTTAACGCGGGATCGCCAGCCGCTGACGCCTTCGGAAGGATCTATTCCAAACGCGTCGAGGATGTCGAGAAGGACGTGACGCGCTGGCTTGTAAACGGCAGTACGATCACGAAGACCACGCCGATGGCAGCCTCAGAGGCCATCTCAACCCAAGTCTCGGAAGCGCCGGTCTTGACCTCGCAAGCCATGCTGGCAGATCTTCTCCTCGCCGGAGGCCAACTGGATCGGGCGGAAGCACTGTATGGTCAACTTGCGCGCGAAGCACCGCAGTCGGGAGACTTCTCTGCGGCGCTGGCGCTGATTGCCATAAGGCGTGGAGATGTCCAGAGCGCGCAACAAGACTGGAAAAAGGCGATGACAAGCGGAGTGACCGATGCTACGCACTGTTACGAATACGCCATTCGACTTAGCGAAGCCGGGGTGCCGGAGGCAGAAGCTCGCGGTGCGCTCGAGAGAGCAGTCGCGCTGAAGCCTGATTTCGACGATGCCCGTTATCAGTTGTCCCTAGTGGAACTGAATAGCGGGCATTTTGACCAGACAATCGCGCAACTAAGGGCATTGAGGTTGATTGCCCCGAAGCGAGCCTTTCAGTACTGGGCCACGCTCTCCTATGCACTGGAGGCGGTTGGAAAAAACGATGAGGCAAGGCAGGCGGCGAATCACGCAAAGGACTTCGCCACGACAGCTGCTGAGCGCGCACGCGCAGAACGCCTGATTTACACGGCTAATACCGAACTGGCTGTCCAATTCACTCGTGATTCGAACGGCCGTATGCAGGTCGTCACAACCCGTGTACCGCGAGGGACGGTCAACCATAATCCGTTTATCGAGCCTGGTGATGAGATGCGTCAAGCGCGAGGCCAACTCAAGACTATTGAATGCCAAGGGCAGATTACGGGCATCGTGATTGATGCGCCGGAAGGCACGCTTCGTCTCTCCATACCCGACCCGCTTCACGTTCAGATTCTGAACGGGCCCTCGGAATTCCAATGCGGCGTTCAGTCTCCCCTGCCGGTTGTGGTGAACTACGCATCGTCCTCCGCGCGCGACAATATCCGGGGTGTGGTGAGAGGCATCGAGTTCCAGTAGCTGGCCTCAGAACGTGAGGCGAACGCCGATCTGCGCCGCGAACGGAATCCCCACGGTGGTGCCAGGCCCGAAGAAATCGCCGAGCGCGCCCGCCGGTACCCGCAACTGGTTCAGGCTCGTGATGGGCTGCGTTTGCGTGCAGGCCGCATTGAGGCAAAACGCGGTGACGTTGTAAGGATTATTCACCGGCATCGGGAAGGCCGCCACGTTGGTTACGTAGTTGGCGCCAGGGTTATTGCGATTGAGCAAATTGAAGAACTCGATGAACGGGTTGATCATCACACGTTCGCTTAGTTTGAAGGGACGGCTTACACGCAGGTCGACCTGTATGTAGGGCGTGCCCCGGAATTGATCCAGCGTGGTTTGAACGCCATTCACGACGGCCCGATCATTCGCCGTATCGCCCAGCCCATTCACATCCACGGGGGTCGTTAACGTAAAGGGCCGGGCGCTTTCCGCCTGCATCAGTGTCGTTAACTCGAAGCCCCCTTTGATGCGGAAGGCCCCAGCCAGCACGAAACGCGATGTCACGTCCTCGCCCGAAGGGCCATAATCCCCTTTGGCAAACGCGTGGAGCGGATTGCAGACGCCATTCACATAGTCGAACAGTTCACCCAGCACGCATCCCCACGTCTCGGCGCTCGAGAGCGTGTAGCTCATGCTCAAATTCATCCAAGGGGAAACATTTCCTTGCAAACGGACAGAGAGTCCATCGTAGCGCGAGCGATTATCCGATCGAAACACGGTGATGTTTGGAACATACTGCTGCTGCGTCGCGATGTCTTGCGCGTAGAGCGGCGAGAACAGCGTGTACCCGGCCTGGTAATCGTATCGGCCGTACGCATGGACGCCCTGTTCATGGGTCCAATCGGCGGTGAGAATCCAATTTTGAGTGAACGCATGCTGTACGCCGGCAGTGGCGTGAATCGCATACGGCGTCTTATAGCCAGGATCAATGAGAGCGCCTGCACCCCCGTTCGCAGCACCGGGAAGACATCCCGGGTCACCTGGGCGGACGCAAGGCGCCGTTGGCTCGTTGACTGCTTGAAGTGCAGTCACCCATCCGTTTTGGGCGAGATCGTTGTAATAAAGACCAAAGCCGGCGCGGAGAACCGTAGTCCCGGATGGCGTCAACAAGTAGGCGATTCCCAGTCGGGGAGCGAAGCCGGCGCGGTAATCGTGCGGGACAGCAGGTTGCGCAAAAAGAGGAATCTGCAGCGCCTGGATGGTAAGCAGAGCCGAGTTGTCCCACTGGCTGCGGCCCGACGCGGTAAAGAGTCCAAAGGTTGTGTCGTAGCGCAGTCCGTAGTTGACGGTGAGGCGCGGCGTTACACGCCATGAGTCCATCACATAAAAACCCAGTCGCTGCACATTCTGTGAGAAACTGCCGTTGCCCGCGGGCGTGCCTGTGCAAGTCGTACCGGGCGTGACCTGCAGCGAGCCGGACGGCGTGCAATTGAGGTCGACGCTGAACTGCGCCGGATTATTCACGTAGTCCACGGGATTGATGGCGAACGTGGTGAGGTTCTCCGCGTTGCCGGAAAGCGCGCCGCTGAGCACGGGCTCGTGAATGAAGTCGACACCGAAGCTGGGCGCATGCTTGCCTGAAGAATGACTCACGGCGTACCGGAATTGATACTTCTCCTGGTTGCGCAGGATGGGAAACGCGGCGATCGGCGTGACGAACTGATTGTCGCCGAAGGTTTCGAAGCCGGAGATGGTTTGGGCTGTCGAGCTAAAGGGGAATGCCAAAGCAAATCCGAGATTGGAGTTGCGCGCCTCCGTCAAGTGCAGGTAGCTGGCATCGAACGTGAAGGATCCCACCCAGGTGGGGCTGAAGATAAACTGCTGGCCCAGCACCAAGTTCATGTAGTTGGAGTGCCAGTCGGCGCCGCTGGAGGGAAGCGTCGCCTGCTGAACTAGGAAGTTATTGGTGGTGTAGTTGTCGACGGCCGCGCGGAGGAACCACTGAGTACGCGAGGACTGCGACCAGTCGAAGCGGGTGGTGGCGAGGAAGTCGCGAAACGGGACGGGCACGTTGTACGGAACGGGAATGGAGGAGACGCCGGGAATCAGGCCTTGCGATGCCAGCGACGCCAGCGCGTTGAACTGCGTTAGGCTGGCGGGACTATAAGCGATGCTGGCGTCCTCGTGCACATACTCGATCGATGAAAAGAAAAACAGCTTGTCCTTCTTGAGAGGTCCGCCGACCGAGCCGATGTAGTTCTGGCGCGAGAAAGGCTGCTTGGGAAGGGGAACTGGATTCTCAATCGGGAAACGCGCGTTCAACGCGGCGGCACGTTCGTAGAATGCTTCATCGCCGTGCCACTCATTCGTTCCGCGTTTGGTGGTGATCACCACCGATCCGCCCACGGTCCGGCCCGTGTCGGCGTCTTCCTGCGCGGTGCGAACAGCAAATCCTTGGATAACGTCTGGCGAGAAATTCTGGAGAAACCCGCCAATGTAATCGTCGGAATTGTCGCCGCCATCGACGGAGAGCACGTCGTTGAGGCCCGAGCTTCCGCCGAAAGAAACAGCGGTAATGCGCGCCTTTGTCGGATCGGATGGCTCAACGGGCTCGGTGCCCGGCACAAGGTAGGCAATGTTGGCGAAACTGCGAGCCGCCAATGGGAATGTCTGGAGATCCTTCGCCGTCACCTCGCCGCCGTGGACCGCGGTCGAAATGTCCATGGGCTGGGTTGTGATGGACGAGGCCACAGCATGTACATCCACCGATTGCTGCACGGAAGCGGGATGCATGGTCACTTCGATGTTCCTTACCGATGCAACCACCACGGTCACAGTGGATTCGGCGGCGGCAAATCCCGGCGCCTTGACGACGAGGACGTAGGGAGCCGGCGACAAATCGTCGAAGCGGAATTCACCACGGTCATTTGAGACGGCATGACGTTCGGTGCCGGAAGCATCGCTCCGGAGAAGAAGGTCCGCAGCCTGAACACGGCCTCCGCTGGCATCCGCGACTGTTCCCACCAAGGAGCCGCGAAAACCCTGGGCCAGCGCGAAGTATGGGCGCAGTGCGATAAGGGAAAAAAGAATTAACGGCCACCCTACAGACCCACGAGTCACATTCACCTCGCCTCCATCATCACAAATGTAAAGCCGGGATCGCGCCGGGTTTCGTTTGGCCGTGATGGGGCGTCAGGCTCTCGGGATATTACTGACCATTGAGCCTATCTCACCATTACTTTTTCTTTCAAATATGCGGACCTACACCAGACTGAAACAATTCGGCGCAAGTTGCACAACTCTTTTCCACAGGGCGGCATTTTGTGTCACGTTTCTTTTTGATGGGGCGAATAAAACAAAGTTTGGGCAGATTGTTTTTGGCCACGGTAAAATACAGATTATGCAGTCCGGTAAACCCACTAAAAAGACCACGAAGAGTGCCATTGAATCCCACGCCTCATCTGAGGGGATCGACGCTCTGGAAACTCCTAACACTTCGAAGCGCGCTTCCAAGCCGCTAGCAACCTCTCCTCCCCCCGTGAAGGATGCGACCATCGCCAAGCCGAAGTCTTTTAACGCTCAATCGCGGGCAACGTCCTCGGAGCGCCCGACTCGCTCGACCGCTCTTCATCGTGCCGCCAAGCCTGCAACAGTGGCGGCGGAGGTAACGCGCGAAGTAGCGCCTGCGACGCCCGCCGTGGCGGAAGACGTGAAAGCCGTTGCAAGCTCTACCGCACCTCATCGCATCGCCCATCACGATGTCGCCAAGTTGGCCTACTCCTATTGGCTGGCCCGTGGACGGCAGGGCGGAAGTTCCTACGACGACTGGATCCGCGCCGAACACGAGTTGCGCTCCAATAGGTAGAGGATCGAATAGGTAGAGGATCGAAGACTTCCTAATAGCGGTTGGGGAGTGCTCAGCCGCTCCCTCTAGCGGATCGATCGACCGTTGATTCCGGTCGCCCGGCAACCAAAGCTTGTCTTCATTCGTCTAATCAAGAGTCAGCGGACTGTGTCGACAGTCCGGATTCGAACGAATCACTGAGGCTCAAACTCCGGTAAGCTGGAGTGAACGTTGCCGTTCAAGGACATCCGGCCCCCGGCGGTCAAGTCTCGCGGCTGCGACCACCAGGATGAACGAACCGCTACCCACCACCAGCGACCCAGAAGTCGCCCAGAATCCGTCGCGAACCAGATCGGCGCTTCTGACCACCGTAGCGTGGTTCCGCGACCTGATGCTGTCCGCCCTGATCGCCGTCCTGGTGATTTTATTCCTGTACCGGCCTGTGAAAGTGGAAGGCACCAGCATGATGCCGAGCCTCTTCGACCAGGAGCGGTTGTTTATAAATCAGTTCACCTATAAATTCGGGATTGGCGATATCCAGCGCGGGGACACGGTGGTGTTCTGGTACCCGAAGGATCCCACGAAATCCTACATTAAACGCGTCATCGGCGTTCCGGGCGATACGGTGCTGCTTTCGGATGGGGTGGTCTACGTCAATGGCAAGCGGCTCAATGAAAGCTATGTGCCGGCGGAGTACCGGGACTTCGATTCCCGGCCTCCCGTGCGTATCGGGACCGACGAGTTCTTCGTCATGGGTGACCATCGCATCTCCTCCAACGACAGCCGCAACTGGGGACTCGTGCCGCGCAGCTATATCTACGGCAAGGCCGTGTTTGTGTTCTGGCCGCTCGAGCACATCGGATCCGTCCGTTAGTACGGGCCTTGAGGCAATCCACCCAGGTTTCCGCCCTACGGCGGCACCTTAGCGCCGAAAACTGACGGATTTAGCCCCTGTTAACCGTTTTGTAATCAGATCGTTACGCAACGGCGGTAAGGTGTCATTGGATATCTGTTACAACGGTCTTAGCCCATTATGAAAAAGATTGTTCTGATTGAAGACGACGCCGATCTGTACGCACTGCTGAAATACAACCTGGAAAAGGAAGGCTTTACCACGGTTGGGTCCCAGACCGGCAAGGGAGCCATTGATCTGTGCCGGCGGGAGCGGCCGGACCTGATTTTGCTCGATATCATGCTCCCCGACTCGGATGGGCTGGATATTTGCAAGGGGATACGCTCCCATCCGGAACTGGCTCATATTCCCGTCATCTTCCTGACCGCGCGGGCGTCCGAGACGGACCGCATTGTCGGCCTGGAACTGGGGGCGAACGACTATATCGTCAAGCCCTTTTTCGTCCGCGAGCTGATCGCCCGCATCAAAATCCAGTTTCGCGGTCAGACCAGCGCGTCGAAGCTTCTCAAGGCGGGTGCACTCGAGTTGGATCGCAGCAGCTGCCGCGTGCGCCTCGATAACCAGCCCCTTTCTTTGACGGCCACCGAATTCAGACTTCTGGAGTTTCTGATGTCGAGGCCGGGCGTCGTGTTCAGCCGGGAGCAGTTGCTGGACGCAGTCTGGGGCCATGACCGCGCGGTGACGGACCGGACCGTGGATGTTTACATCCTGCGCCTGCGGCAGAAGATTGAAACGGATCCGGCAAACCCGCTGTTGATTCGCTCGGTTCGCGGGTTTGGATACAGCTTTAATGAGTCCGCCTTGCAGCCGCAAGAGGACACGCCGAAGACCGCGGCGATTGCGAGTTAAGTGGCTGCTGGAACCCAGCCTGCTCCGCAAAGATTGTGAAACGAAGGGGAGCCGGTCGTGGGCGACCAGCGCCACATCGGGGCGAGTTTTCGGAGGAAGTTGAGCCAGCGAGGGCACCCGCACATCTATCGTGCGAAACGAAGTGCCAAAGCCGAGACGAATCTCGGCTCAGCAGGCTGACAGCCCTGCGCCACGCAACCTGATTACGAAACGAAGTGAGCTGGGCGGCTTAACAAGCCGCCGCAGGATTCCACCCCGCCCCACCTCCCGGTTGAATTTCTTGGAAGAGGGGCCGCGGAGGCGCATGAGGAGTATGGCCGCTCGCGCGTGGGCTTACTTAGGTATTCGGTTGTCAAAGATCTTGAGCCCTAGAAGCTCCTACGCGGCTTTGGGAAGGGTCATTGATTCGGTTAATGTATCGGGCTGCGGAGCGACCGGGTAAGAGGGACGCGGGATGGTATCGATGTCAATGGTGCCGTCGAAATCGGGCGCGGGTTGATCGACGATATGTGGCGCGCCGGATTGAGCGCGGGACTTTTGCAGTGTCATCAGCTGCTTCAAGGCGCGAAAGTAGGCGCGATGATGCGTGGTCTGATAGCGCAGGTAGAGCGCGAAGGCTTTGGGATCTTCGATGGAACTGGTCTGCAGATTGATGGCGCGCTGGGTGAGGGAGTGACTCTGGGCCATGTCGGTGACGAGGATGCGCTCGGTGCGAGACGCGGGCTGGAACTCATTGGTGAGATCGCGCAGCAGCTCGATCCATTCTTTCGGATCTTCGCCGGGCAGTGGGACGAAGACGGAGGTGAGGCTGGAGAGGCCACGCGTGCGCGCGTTCTGGCTGGAGCGGGCAAGGCCGGCGGGCGTGCGCGGACCCGTACTTTGGCCGGGCGCAGAAGCAGGCGGCGCAGACTCGGACTCGCCAGCCGGCGGCCACGGTATGCAAAAGCGGCGTAGATCGTCGCGAAGCAGCCGATGGGCAATGGCGATGCGTTC
>CAVYTS010000036.1:0-99870 GCA_963771305.1 uncultured Acidobacteriaceae bacterium | reverse complement strand
CTTCACCTCCTCAGCGGGATATTCGATCCCTCGCAATACCATTCTCGGCCCGGATTGTTGCTGCTGAATGGCATCGTATACACGTCTTGGGGGTCGATCTGCGACGATCGTCCATACACAGGCTGGGTCATCGGATACGACGCGTCCACTCTCGCTCGGACGACGGTTCTGAACGTCGATCCCAACGGTTTCGAAGGGGGAATCTGGATGTCCGGCGCTGCTCCGGCCGCGGATGCTTCAGGGAACATTTACCTGACTGTCGGTAACGGCCTCTTTGACAGCACACTGACCAACGGCTTTCCGAGTAAAGGGGATTATGGCAACGCCTTCCTGAAGTTATCCACTGCAGGCGGGCTGGCGGTGTCGGATTATTTCGAGATGGACAACCAAGCGGCAGAGAACGGAACTGACATGGATCTGTCTTCCGGAGGCGTGCTGATTCTGCCTGATATGACCGACGTCTCAAACACTGTCCAGCACCTCGCCGCGGGCGCCGGCAAAGACGGGAATCTCTACCTTGTGAGCCGCGACAAGCTGGGCGGATTCACTTCGAACGCGAATTCAGTCTATCAGGAACTTGGCGGAGCATTGCTAAACGGAATCTTCTCCGGCCCCGCCTACTACAACAATTTGCTTTATTACGGACCAGTCGGGAAGCCGATTCTGGCGTTCCAGTTCTCACAGGCGACGCTCTCGCTCGCTCCTGTTGCGCAAACCGCTAACTCCTTTGCCTTCCCGGGCGCCACGCCCAGCATCTCGGCGAATCAGAATACCAACGGCATCGTCTGGGCAGCAGAGAAAGAGAGTACGGCCATGGCAGTACTGCATGCCTTTGATGCGACTACGCTACAGGAACTTTACAATAGCAACCAAGCTCCTGGCGGACGGGACCAATTTGGGACTGGCAACAAGTTCATCACGCCGACCATCGCGAACGGGAAAGTCTACGTGGGGACGACTTCAGGCGTAGGGGCTTTCGGATTGTTCACCGCCGCGCCTCCGGCGATCGTGTCACTCTCGCCGAACTCGGGCGTCGGGGCGGCCACTTTCACGGCAGTCGTTTCGGATGTCAACGGCTCGGGAAGCCTGAGCCAAGTGTCGCTGCTGGTTAGCGCGGGCGTAAACTCAGCCGGCGCCTGCGACGTGTATTACTATCCACAGGGGAACCAGCTTTATCTGCGGAACGACGCCGGAACGGCTTGGCTGACGCCGGTGCTGACGCCTGGGGTGGCGGGGACGGTTTCCAACAGCCAGTGTACATTGAACGCCGGATCCAGTTCAGTCAGTGCTTCGGGAAACAACCTGACGCTGAAAGTGGCCCTGAGCTTCACCAGTACGTTTGTCGGTCCAAAGAACATGTACTTATATGCTGCCGGGCTCGGACTGAACACTGGGTGGGTGCAGAAAGGCACCTGGACGCCGACCCCGAGCGCCGGGCCTCCGGCCATCGTGTCGCTGTCGCCGAACTCGGGTACCGGACCCGTGACGTTCACGGCGGTCTATTCGGATCCCAACGGCGCGGGAGACCTAAACCAGGCAATGCTGCTGGTTAATACAGGCGTAAACGGCGCCGGCGCCTGCGAGGTTTATTACTATCCGCAGGGCAACCAGCTTTATCTGCACAACGATGCAGGAACCGCGTGGCTGACGCCGGCGCTGACACCCGGGGTGGCCGGGACAGTTTCCAACAGCCAGTGTACGCTGAATGCCGGATCCAGCTCAGTAAGTACTTCGGGAAACAACCTGACGTTGAAAGTGGCGCTGAGTTTCAACAGCGCGTTTGTGGCGTCAAAGAACGTGTATCTGTACGCCGCTGGGCTCAGCGGGCAGAACAGTGGGTGGGTGCAGAAAGGCACTTGGACGCCGAATTCCAACGGAGGCCCTGTAGCTATCGTGTCGCTGTCGCCGAACTCGGGCGCCGGGACGCCGGTCACGTTCACGGCGGTCTATTCGGATCCTAACGGGGCGGCGGACCTGAATCAGACGTGCTTCTGGTTAACAGCGCCGTAGGCGGTGTCGGCGCTTGCGATATATCTACTCTCCGCAGAGTGACCTGCTTTATCTGCGCAACGATGCAGGAACCAGGTGGCTGGCGCCGGCGCTGACGCCCGGCGTGCCGGGACAGTTTCCAACAGCCAGTGCACGCTGAACGCCGGATCCAGCTCGGTCAGTACGGCGGGAAACAACCTGACATTGAACCTAGCGTTGAGCTTCAACAGCACTTTTGTGAACCCAAAGAACGTCTACCTGTACGCCGCTGGGCTTAGTGGCCAGAACAGTGGATGGGTGCAGAAAGGCACGTGGACGCCGAACCCGAGCGCCGGGCCGCCGGCCATCGTATCCCTGTCGCCGAACTCGGGCGGCGGGACTCCGGTTACCTTCACGGCTGTCTATTCGGATCCCAACGGCGCGGCGGACCTGAACCAGGCGATGTTGCTGGTTAATGGCGCAGTAAGCGCTGCCGGCGCCTGCGAGGTTTATTACTACCCGCAGGGCAACCAGCTTTATCTGCGCAACGATGCGGGAACAGCGTGGCTGGCGGCGCTGACGCCCGGGGCGGCCGGGACGGTCTCCAACAGCCAGTGTACGCTGAATGCTGGATCCAGCTCGGTCAGTACGGCGGGAAATAACCTGACGTTGAATGTAGCGCTGAGCTTCAGCGGCACGTTTGTAAACCCAAAGAACGTGTATCTGTACGCCGCAGGACTAAGCGGACAAAACAGTGGGTGGGTGCAGGAAGGCACGTGGACGCCGAACCCGAGCGCCGGGCCTCCGGCCATCGTGTCCCTGTTGCCGAACTCGGGTACCGGGACGCCGGTCACGTTCACGGCTGTCTATTCGGATCCCAACGGGGCGACAGACCTGAATCAGGCGATGCTGCTGGTTAACGCGGCTGTAAGTGGTGCCGGCGCCTGCGAGGTATACTACTATCCGCAGGGCAACCAGCTCTATCTGCGCAACGATGCAGGAACAGCGTGGCTGGCGGCGCTGACGCCCGGGGTCGCTGGGACGGTTTCCAACAGCCAGTGCACGCTGAATGCCGGATCCAGCTCGGTCAGTACGGCGGGAAACAACCTGACTTTGAACGTAGCGTTGAGCTTCAGCGGCACGTTTCTGGGCGCAAAGAACGTGTATCTGTACGCCGCCGGACTGAGCGGACAAAACAGTGGATGGGTGCAGAAAGGCACGTGGACACCATAGCTCAAGCCTCCAATAGCCCTCAGCGCTGCCGGTCTGCGCATCGACCTCTTCTTGAAATCACCAGCGGGCGGCGGTGACCTAAATCTCCACTGGCGGGTCCGCAGAAATTCCGATTACATTACGCAGAGCGATAGGTGAAATGCCGACGTTAGCGGTGGTAATCCCGACGGTGGGTCGTCTTGAATGCCTGGTCGATACGCTCGGTCAAGTAGCCCGACAGAGTAGACGGCCGGATGAAGTTCTGATCATCGACCAAACCTCGGGTTACAGTGAGCGGGAGTACGGGCAATTGATGAATGCTGTCGAAGCGATAGGAGGAAGATACTTCCGGCAGGAGGAACCAAATGCATCGAAGGCTCGGAATCGGGGACTGCTGGAGTCGCGCAGCGACATCATCCTCTTTCTCGATGACGATGTCCGTTTATCAAAAAGCCTGGTTGAAGCGCACTTAAACTGCTACCGCGACCCCCAAGTCAATGGAGTGGCTGGGCAGGCAAGAATTGATGGCAAGGTAACAACCGAGCGGCCCTTTCTGAGCCGGCTTCCCGAATCTGGGTGGCTGTTGTTTCGAATGCACTCCGACCGGCCAGCATGGCTGACGAGCGGCATTTCGTGCAATCTATCTGTGAAACGTGAATTGGCCATCGAAATCGGCGGAATGGACGAGAACTTCACCCATGGCGCATTTCGAGAGGAATCCGATTTTTGCGTTCGATATGCCAGGGAATTCGGTCGTTTCCGCTTCGAGCCTGAGGCCTGGATCGAGACGCTCTCATACGAGATTGGGGGCCTGAGAATTCTGCCCTCGACCGAGCGGCGTCTTCATCACCTGCGATCGGAGATGTACTTCATACGGAAGAATATTTCATTTCCGGCTACGATCCTTCATTTTGCCTGTTGCGTTTATAGGCAATGGCGCAGGCGAGAGAGTGTATGGGGATTTGCGAGAACGAATTGCCCCGAAATCGCTGCGGCCGCGTGGCGAACGTACCTAGCGCCGTTGCCGCGGCCAAAATACTTACGGCGTGACTGCGTACCCGTGCGAGAGCGAGAGCCGGCTGACCGCGAGATGAACCCACGGTCAAACAGCATTGATTGCGCCGGCGAAGCAATCGTGGCACACCCGACGCCGGTCTCTAGCCGGAGCGTGAAGAGCACTCCGGTGGCACATCTTCATGTCGATGCCGATGCGGCTGTGTTTCGTTGGCAGCGGCATCGGGATACTGGGGAGGAGCTTGATTGAGGGCATCGTCCAAAACTATCCGAACCTGCAGACTCACAGCGCATTTCTCCAGAAATCATCCGCACTACATCATGGCTGGACTCCATGCGGCGCTTCGACAACTTTCACGTGAAAGTCCTGGCCCAGTCGCGGCGGGAGAGGAATGTTTCCGAGCTCTTCGGTATACCAACAGGCCCGCGAGTCGAGGAAACCGACGACGCGGCCATCTTGTACCTCTACCCACGGGTTGCTCCCAGGACCAAGGCCCGGCAGTTCTGCATCGTTCACGACCTATCCTCGCTCCGGGAGCCATCCCGGTCCAGCGTGCCGTGGCACGGCTCAGTACTGCTTTGGCGGGCACTGAGGGGCTGCTCGAGCCACCGCGTCACTCCGATCGCCGTCTCACAGTTCACAAGCGATGACTTGGCATCTTATTTGCGGCGCAGTCCGAACGACATCCATTACATTTATCAAGGGCTTGATCCCATCTGGTTTGCACCAGTGGCCCCCGAGGAAGTCAGGCGTGTCAAAACCAAGTATTCACTTCCGGCGCGGTACTTCGCTTGGTGCGGCGATGTAAATCCTAGGAAAAACGTGGATACTCTTTTGCGTGCCTATGCTGCCGCCCGCGCTTCGATGGCCGAACTGCCGCTGCTCGTCCTCGTGGGCAGCGGCAAGCAGGACATCACGTCCCTTATGAGGGACCTCGGCATATCCGAGTGTATTATCCGGCTGCCTTTCCTGCCATTGAGCCGACCTGGTGGCAGTCATATCCGGCTGCACGGCATTTGTTTTCCCCTCCTGGTATGAAGGGTTCGGAAGGCCGGCCGTCGAAGCTGCGGCCAGGGGTGTCCCCGCGATAGTGAGTAGCAGTGGATCGCTGCCTGAAATCGCCGGCCCAGCCGCAATTGTAGTTTCCCCGCTCGATGCGGGCGCCTTGGCGGAGGCAATGGTACAAGCGGCCACCGATGACCGTCTTGCCGAGCGGGCTTCGCGGTTAGGGCCCGCCATGGGCCGCCCGGTTCTGTATCGGCCGAATGTGCAGCGAGTATTTGACCGTTCTTTTCCCGGAGTTCTCGAACAGACATGAGAGCGAATACACAGATGCCCGAAGCTAGCATCAGGGTCGGTCCGGCCCACCAACCTGCAAAGACGCTTGGGCCGGATAAACCAGTTGTCATTTGCCTTGGCGCGATATTCGTCATCAACGCGCTTGATGCGTACTCGATTGGGCCCGTCCCCACCAGTTGGATCGCGCAGATCTTAACTCTGGCGCTCTTTGTGCTAGTGGTCATCCGAAGGCGGCTCAATTACCCGCCAGGCGTTGTTGCCCTTCAGGTTTTTGTGTTAGCGCTGGTCGCGCTCACCCTTTTTAATGTTGCGATGGGAGACTATCGAGAGCTTATGCCAGCGGCCGGAACCACCGGCTACTTTGTCTACATCGGCCTAAGAATACTCACGCTCGTTAACTTTATTGCTGCCTACATCGTTGTGTATGACGTACTTTCGCGGGGGACATGCCGAAACCATCGTAAACATCATTGTGTGGACCGGGCTGTTCATCGCCTTAGCAGCAATCTATATATACATCGCGCAGTTGTACGGTCTGCCGGAGCCGCCAAGGACGAGGATCGGCACAAACAACGCTCGAGCAGATCACGAAGTTTACCTATGCCTTCCATCGCGCGATGGGAACTTTTCGCGAGCCCGGTTTCCTGGCACAATGGCTGGTTCTCCCTCTCCTGCTGAGTGCCTTCCGGCGGCGCAATCCGGTAAATGTTTTCAGCGTAGCGATGAGTACGGCGCTGATGCTTACGGGCGCCCTGACCGGGATAGTCAGCATTCCGCTGGGGATGGCAGCCGCATTCTTAATTGTACGGCCCAACCGGGTCCGTCATTTACTGCCAATCGCGGGAGCTCTTATCGCGCTCGGGAGCGGGCTTATTGGTTTTTATTTCTTCGCCAGGAGCTACAAAGGTGGTGACGTAGACCTCTTTGAGACGTTGTCGAAGAGGTTGGCCCCCATGGAGGAGCGGGGTATGGCCGGTTCTAATCGAGCCTACGTTTATAAATATATACGAGAAGTCTCGATACCTGCAATCGGGCCTGGCTTGGGACATGCTGACATGACATTCAGCCGGACCCTTAACGCCGATGTTATTATAAGTTTCATAAATCTGTATTTTTATATCTTGCTATCTGGAGGACTGCTTCTTATTTCCACTCTTGATCTATGTGCTTATTCATCCGCTATGGAGGATAATTCTAGCACCAGCGCGGGTGAGGACAGCATATCTTTACGGCCTGGCGGCCATTTACTGTACATGGCTCGCCATGTTCGCCATACAATCGGAAGAGCTAACCTTAATGTTCGGTTTTGTGTACGCGCTTCTGGTTTACGAAATTTCGCGGAAGCCGACCGGGTCAGAATGGGATCGGAATCAGGCTGGCGCAACCGAATCGAGCCGTCGCAAGCGGTCCGAGAGTCAGGTCTATTGATCGTCAGCGGCGAGAGTTAGTACGCAGGGTCGAGATCGGTGAGAATGCCGGCAAACATCATGATAAAGATGCAAGAACCGATTTACCGTAGACATGGAATCGGACGCTTATCCCGATGCGTTATGGGATTAGCGGCCAGCGCCCTCCTCTGTGTGTCAATCGCGGAGGGCGCAACAGTCGCCAATCCCCAGACTTTCGGCGCGGTTGGAGACGGCGTCGCCGACGACACCAAGGCCATTCAAGCGGCCGTTGACAGCGTCATGGCAAGTCCGAATGGCGGCGTGGTGGCGCTCGCGCCGCCGAAATTCGCCTATCGCCTCACGGGCCCGATCCGCATCGGAAACGGGTCAGCCTTTTTGCGTATCGAGATAAGCGGGCGCCGGGTTCTTCTCCGGAGCCAACGCTCCCTCTGGCATGGTGGAACTCAGACAAGAGAATCCGGCGTCGGACACTTTCGTCATCAACGTACCGAACAACAAGATCCATAGCGTGGTGATTCGAGGCGTCGTGATCAAATACCCGCCGCACTCCTCCGGCGTTGCGATTCACTTTGCCAACAGCACGCAACAGGTGGACGGATGTGTTCTGGAAAAGCTCGGGATCGTGAATCCCGGGAAGGGTATCAGCTTGGACGGCGGTTCGGTGTCTGCTCTCGATTCGAGACGTGACGATCTTTGGTGCGAGTGGTGCAGGTTTGGAGACAGCCAAGAAGAACAACCTGCTTGGTTTGGAGAATGTCTATATCCAGTCTGGCGCGTCCGTCGGCTGGTCGGTTCCGAATAACGCTCTTATCCGCGGCGCGCACGTCGACCGGCTCGTGATTGAATCGAATGCCGGTGTGGGTCTATTGATTGCCGGACTCTTCGAGCAGTCTACGTTCACCGCATGCTGGTGGGAATTCCCAGCTTCGGACATGATTCAGGTGCGGGACGGAGGCAAACTTATGACGACTACCTTTATTGGGACAATCTTTGACGGAAGCCAGGCGCATCGAAACGTCATCCACAACGCAGGACTGCGTGGCTCCAACACTCAGGTGCTGGACATCACTTTCATCGGGGGACTTGTGGCAAATCTGAATGGTGGAAGCTTTTTGACGGTCGATGAAGACCCCGCTGGGAGCAGCGATCCGGGGTTTATGAACATCACGGTCTTGCACACGGCCTTGTCGGGGTCCATCCGCGGTCTGCATACCGCTCACAGCCACCCGGAACAATTCAGCGTGTTCCAGACCTTTTCCATGAAAGACTCAGACGTGGTGCCAAACTCCGTGTATCACGAGCGGCCCAAATATCAACTAGGCGCGGCCAGCAACTGAGTTTCTGCATAAACTTTTCTGGTGCTCCCGCTAGTCGCGCCTCACCCGCAGAGTTCGATTTGAGAAGACGAAAGCTTTGAGAACGGCTGAAAATCGGCGGGCGATAGCGTCGGGATCGACCCAAGGCCGCTACCTATTCGCAAAGGTGAGGTGAGTTGCGCGCTTCAGGTGCTTCAGGGTTATCACAGGGATCCTGTTTTTAGCGGGCCGTCCAAGACCGCTGATCTCGTGGCGGCTGAGTTGCTCATGATGGGGATTCGAGTAGAGGTCGTCAGTTCACATTTTCAGGGCGGATGGCTGAAAACGGCAAAATACGAGCGAGTACCCGACGAGGGACGGCCGATTCATTATCTCGGTCACTTAGCCGCCTTCCGTAATACGGCGATTGACGTCGCAGGGTGGAGTCAAGTTTTCGGGGCCTTGAAAAGCGCGCAGCTTGTCATCGTACATGGGCTGCGGGGATGGACTGGAACCTGGTGCGCGCTGCTGGCGATTCTGTTAAAGCGCCAGTTCTGGTTGGTTCCGCATGGCATGTCGGGTTGTAACAAGGGGCGAAGCAGGTGGGCGAAACGAATCTTCGACCAGCTCCTCACTGGGCCCCTGATGCGCAGGGCGGACGCGGTTCTGGTGGCCTCTGACATGGAGGCGGCCGAGGTGGCGGCGACTTACGGCGTGGAGGTTCGGTCGATCAGTATGTATCCTCTGCCGGTTTCAGGGCCACGAAGAGATCTTAACCTGCATGCCGAGGCGAGCCGGCAGTTTCGCCAGAGCCTGGGTCTACAAGGCAACGATGTTCTTGCGCTTTTCGTTGGCAGGATTTCCATTATCAAGAATCTGGGGGCGGCCATTCGAGCCCTGGCGGCCGTGGCTGACACGACGGCTGCACTTGGCCCTTGTTGGTCCGTTCGAAGATAAGGGTTACCATCAGGAACTTGTCTCGCTGGCCGGGGAACTCGAGGTGCAGGATCGCGTGCATATCCCGGGACCCCGGTTCGGGACGCTGCAGGAGATCGCGATTGAAGCTGCTGATTTTTGCGTTGTTCCAAGCAGCTATGAAAACCTTTGTCACTTCGCACTGGAGGCGCACCGGCATGGGAAACCCCTCATTCTTTCCCGGAATACGGGCGCCGCGGAGATCCTTTCCAAGGCAGAGAATGTAATGATCGTCGAGCCGACCAGTGAAGGCCTCGAGACTGCATTTCGCTTGATGATGGCTATGCGCGAACCGGCGCATTAAGGAGTTTCGACTTGATTATTCTGGGCGTTAACGCATTCCACGGTGACGCGTCCGCTGCCGTGCTTCAGGATGGCCGGCTCGCTGGCGCCATGGAAGAAGAGCGTCTTAATCGCGTGAAGCACTGGGCGGGACTGCCGGTGCTCTCGGCACGGGCGTGTCTGGAAGGCGAGCAACCCGACCACATCGCCATCTCCCGCGATCCCAAAGTCCACCTGGCAGCCAAGCTCATCCGGACTGCGATGCGCCCGGCCAAGTGGGGTAAACTCGCCTCGCGTGCTTCGAATGCCGCGAACGTAAGCCGCGCACATGCCACCCTCCGCGCAGAGGGCATTGGCACGGCCAGCACAACGCCCCACTTTGTGGAGCACCACCGGGCGCACCTGGCGTCCGCTTTCTTCTGCTCTCCGTTCGAGGAAGCGGCAGTCATCTCCATTGACGGCTTCGGCGATTTCAGCAGTGTCATGTGGGGCGTGGGCCGCGGAAATAGAATCGACGTAAAGGGCGCTGTCACGTTTCCCCACTCGCTCGGCCTGTTTTACACCGCGTTTACGCAGTTCCTCGGCTTTCCGAAGTACGGCGACGAATACAAGATGATGGGCCTGTCCGCCTACGGAGAGCGGCGCTTTGTAGATCAAGTGCGGGACGTGGTCCGGACAGAGGGCGACCAGGTGCGCCTGAATCTCGACTATTTCATTCACCACTCCACAGGCGTCGAGATGACGTGGGACGATTGCGAGCCGACGCTCGGAGCGGTGTATTCGAGCAAACTGGCGGAAGTGTTCGGCCCGCCCCGCGTCGCGCGCAGCGAGATCACGCAGCGGGATATGGACCTGGCGGCTTCCGTGCAGGCCGTGCTGGAGGAGAATTACTTCGCGCTGCTGAATTTCGTCCAGAAGCAGACCGGGCAGTCGGTCGTGTGCCTGGCCGGCGGGGTCGCGTTGA
Organism: uncultured Acidobacteriaceae bacterium; assembly: GCA_963771305.1. GTDB lineage: Bacteria > Acidobacteriota > Terriglobia > Bryobacterales > Bryobacteraceae > CAJCIT01. Next base: position 89,451 of record CAVYTS010000036.1, on the reverse strand, counting down.
ACTGCGTCGCCAACGGCATGATCTTCGAGCGCACCGACTTCCGGGACGTCTACGTCCAGCCCGCGGCGCACGACGCCGGCACGTCGATTGGCGCCGCGCTATATGTGCAGCACCAGATTCTAGACCAGCCCCGGTCTTTCGTCATGCGGCACGTCTATTACGGCCCGGAATACTCAGACACGGAGATCGAGAGCGCCATCCAAGCGGCCGGGTGCCAATTCCACAAGCTCGCCGAAGCCGACCTGATCGGCCGCACCGTGGACCAGATCGCCGACGGCAAAATCGTCGGCTGGTTTCAGGGCCGCATGGAGTTCGGCCCGCGCGCTCTGGGCAACCGCAGCATCCTGGCCGACCCCCGCCGGAAAGACATGAAGGACATCCTGAACAGCCGGATCAAGTACCGCGAACCGTTCCGGCCGTTCTGCCCGTCCATCCTTGCGGAAAGAGTCGGCGAATACTTCGAAACCGATTATCCGTCGCCTTTCATGGTGATGGCGTACAAGATCAAGCCGGAACAGCGCGACCGCATCCCGGCCGTGACGCACGGGGACGGAACCGGCAGGCTGCAAACGGTGGAGCGGGACGTCAACCCGCTTTACTGGAAGCTGATCCGACGATTCGAGGAGCTGACCGGCGTGCCCGTGCTTCTCAACACCTCGTTCAACGAGAACGAACCCATCGTCCAAACGCCCGCCCAAGCCATCGACTGCTTCCTGCGAACCAGGATGGACGTGCTGTCAATCGGCTCCTTCATTCTTTACAAGGACGAGAACGTGCATTTGAGCGAGAACAGGGCGGCGTTTGCAGAGGCGCGGGCTTAGACCTCAAGAACGAAAGACCGCTGATTAGACCCACCGTGCATCTCATATTCGTTAACCAGTTCTTCTGGCCGGACACGGCGGCGACGGGGCAGCTGTTGAGCGACGTGGCGAGGGCTGTGGCTCAGGGGAGCGGCGGCCAGCTAACTGTCTTGTGTGGCAGGCCTGATTACGGGGCGGTGGACGATACTCCAGCGCCGCCAGTGACCATGATGCCCTGCGGACAGGCGCGGTTTTCCCGGGGCAAGATTCGTCGGGTAGTTTCGTATGCTTCGTTTATGGGGGGCGCGACGTGGAATGCCCTGCGGGCGCCGCGGGCGGATGCGGTGGTAACGCTGACCACTCCGCCGCTGGTGTCGTTGCTGGGGACGGCGCTGAAGATCATTCGAGGCAGCCGGCACTATAGCTGGGAGATGGACGTGTATCCGGACATCGCAACCGACCTGGGGGTGTTCCGCAAGGGCGGACTTGTGGATCGAGTCGTGGGTCTGCTGGCCGATTGGTCGCGGCGGCGTGCGGACGGAATCATCGCTCTGGGCGAGGACATGAAGGAGCGCCTGATCGCGCGCGGGATTCCGGCGGAACGAATTCACGTATGCGAGAACTGGGCGGATGGCGAGCGAGATTCGGCCGGCACCGATGCCCCCTGGTCCGTTGCGGATCCACTACTCGGGCAACTTTGGCCTGGCGCACGACGTTGAAACAATCTCGCGAGCCATCCAGGTGCTGCGCGGGGACAACCGGTTCCGGTTCTCGTTCGCCGGGGGCGGCCCGCGCCTGGCAAAGCTCGAGGCGCTATCGCTCGATGCTACGAATCACACGGCCGTGCAGGGATATTGTCCGAGGAACGAACTGGGGGCGAGCTTGGCGGAAGGGCACCTTGGGTTGGTGACACAACTTCCGGAAACAGCCGGGTCCGTGGTCCCGAGCAAGACGTACGGGATCATGGCCGCAGGCAGGCCCTTGCTCTACATTGGCCCGAAGAATGCGACGCCGGCTCGGATCATCGAACGGTTCCGCTGCGGGTGGCAGGTCGATCCCGGAGACGTGGGTGGGCTGGTCTCGTTGCTGGACCGGTTGGCGAGCCAAAGGGAGGAGTTGCAGGCTTCAGGGACGCGTGCACGGATCGCCTTTGAAGAGCACTACGATCGGCCAGTCGGCGTCGCGCGCATTTGCGAAGTTCTTGGCCGGAGACAAACAGGCAAACAACAAGAATCCGACTGCGTAGGTACCAAGCTTTACCACAGGTGAATCGGAAATGTACTCTCTCGCCATACTCGCTTTCGTATCCTTCCTTCTTGCGCTGGTCCTGACCCCCTTGTGCCGGAACCTGTTCAAACGTCTGGGAGTGGTGGATCACCCGGATGGTCTGCGAAAGACCCACGCGACGCCGGTGCCGAGAATCGGCGGCGTGCCTCTCTTCCTCGCTTATCTCGGAGCCCTCGGTGTCCTGCTGCTCCTGCCGATGTCATCCAACCATATCGTCCAGACCGGGCTTCCCGTTGGCTTGCGCTTGTTCCCGGCGGTGGCCCTTGTTTTCTTTGTCGGACTTTTGGATGACATTCGTGGATTGAAACCATGGCAAAAGCTCGCCTGCCAACTGCTTGCAGCAGGCATAGCAATTTGGGCCGGCGTCGACGTTAAGAACGTCAGCGGGATGTTGATTCCGTCATGGCTGAGCCTCCCCGTGACCCTCATCTGGCTCGTTGGGTGCGCAAACGCATTTAATCTCATAGACGGTATCGATGGGCTCGCCACAGGCGCGGGCTTGTTCGCAACCGTCACGATTATCTTAGGCGCCCTGCTCTCAAACAACGTGGCGCTCGCGCTGGCCACAGTTCCACTTGCCGGCGCGCTGCTAGGCTTTTTGCGTTACAACTTTAACCCCGCCTCGATCTTTCTCGGCGATTCCGGCAGCCTGACAATCGGCTTTCTGTTGGGCTGTTACGGCGTGCTTTGGAGCCAAAAAGGGGCCACAATTCTCGGCATGACCGCCCCTTTAATGGCGCTCGCAGTGCCGTTGCTGGACACTGGCCTTTCGATTGCGCGCCGCTTTTTGCGCCATCAGCCAATTATGTCAGGGGATGCGGGTCACATCCACCACCGCCTGCTGGCACGCGGCTGGACGCCCTTAAAGACCGCGCTGATTCTCTACACTGCGTGCGGTATCGCGGCAAGCCTGTCCCTCCTTGCCAGCGTTACCAAGAATGGATATAGGGGCGTCATCATCCTCGTGTTCTGCGCAGCCGCCTGGATCGGTGTCCAGCATCTGGGCTACGTGGAGTTCGGAGTTGCGGGGCGGATGTTCCTGGGTGGCGCCTTCCGAAGGCACCTTAACGACCATTTGGCGTTCCACTCCTTCAAGCAGTCCTTGCAAGCGGCAGTAACTCCGGAGGAGCGCTGGGCAGTCATTTGCGAGAGCTGCCGTAAATTCGGTTTCACGCACGTGGAGTTGCGGCGGGACGGCCGGCGCTTCGAGGAGACCTTGGTGGACACCAACGGCAATGCCGTGTGGTATCTCGATATTCCCGTCGCCGGCGGCGGCCATCTACGGCTGGCGCGCTGCTTCGGCGAATCACAAGTGCCCACGATCCTGGTCCCTTTCGCGGAAAGCCTGCACAAGCACGCATGTGGAGAAGGCGTCTCACCGGCCGACAGCGCTCATGATCGTGTTGCCGCAGCGCGCGCCTAGAGAGCTGCGAGTGACTCTGATCGCATGAGCTCGCTCTCCGCTCTGTTTTCCCTCGCCGCCCGTTCGCTTTTTGCTGCTATCTTCCTTGCCGCCTGCTGGTACTCCGTTACCCTCGCTCGCGCCGAGGCGCTCTTCCGCCAATCCACTCCGGCCAGCGTCTCCGCTGCCATCAGCCTTATCCCCTACAATCCCCGCTATCTGGTTGGACTGGCCGCACTTCAGCCCGAGCATTCCTCCGCGCTGCTGAGGCGGGCACTCGCCCTCAACGAATGCGATGCTCGCAGCTGGGTCCAGCTTGGTCTCGACGCCGAGTTTCAGCAGGGGGATCTGGCTTTGGCCGAGCAGTATTACCTTCGGGCGGCCGAGGTCAATCATATGTTCTACCCGGCCTCGAACCTGGCCAACTTCTACTTCCGCTATCAGCGCCGGAACGAGTTCTTTGAGTGGGCCCATCATGCACTTCGGATGGCCTACTCCGATCCTACGCTCCTCTTCGTCGAGATCTGGAGCCTTTCAGACGATCCACGGTTTAACGCGGAGTCTTCTTCCCGAACGGGTCAGGTCTGGTCCTGGCGCCCTACGTCAGCTTCTTAATTCAAACCAATCGCTTCGATGAGGCTGGAGACGCCCTGTCGCGGCTGTTGAAACGGGCAGACATCGATCGCTACGACAAAGAGAACCCGTACGCCGTGCCCTTTGTGAGCAACCCAGGCTATCGAAGCCTCTTTGGCTCCTGCTTTGGACCGCCTGCTGGCCACCAACCGCTATCAGTCCGCCCAACGCGTCTGGAAGGAGTTGGTGGAGGCCAATTGGCTGTCAAACACCTGCGCCCACCTCGGCCTCCCCGCTCACCAACGGCGACTTTCGCCAGCCCATCTTCGGCCACGGTTTCGATTGGGCGCTGCAACCGGTACGCGGACGTGACCGTTGACCAGATCCCTGTTTCTTCCCGGCTGCGGATCAGCTTCGGCGGGAAGACAGCCGGAGGCCTGCCGTCTTTTGCAGCAGTTCGTGGTCTTGGAGCCCAACCGGCGCTATCGTCTAAAGTGGACGTGCCGAGAGCGACCGCATCGCGAAAGACTCCGGCTTCCAATGGCGATTGTTGCCCGTGTCCGAAAAAGGTCCCGCCGAGACCTCCGACCTGGTCAGCCCCGACCTGCTCGGCCTGACCGACACAGGCACGTGGGACTTCACCGCCCCGGCGCAGCCGCTGAATCTTCTGATACTGGACTACGCCCGGCGCCCCGGGACAGTTCGACCCGAAGGCGAACTATCCCTGAGCGGGGTCACGTTGAGCCTCACTGCACAGTGAACCGTGCACAGTGAAGCGAAATCTCAGCGCACACTGAACGGACGTCAGAAGAGCCGCCGCCAATTCCTCAGCTGTGAACTATCAGCTGCGCACCTTTCACTTGCCTGTAATGTGATGCCGCAACACCGGGTCCAGCGAATCCAGGTACTCCCGAATGTTCTGCATCGGCGTCCCGTTCAGCGTAAACACCGCTTTCGCCATCCAGCTCCGGCCCAGCGCCCGTTCATAGGGACTGTCCGGTCTTCCCATAAATAAGGGCCTCCTCGCTATCTCGGCCAAGCTTTCCGCCCCTTTAGCCCGCCGTTCTTCTTGATTCTCGAAATTAAAAGCCATTTTTCAACTACACTCCTACTTCCATCCTCCGCCGCGCCCGCCGGATCCTCCCACCTCACTCCCGCGCAACTGATTGATAAAGAACCAAATAAAATCTAGTTCCTCGGTGACCGCTTTCTGGCTGTGCGCCGTGTGGCCGGCACCGTCAGGTTGTTGCACGGTGATAACCTATACGGAAGTTGTCAAACGCATGAAATGCCCTTCCTGTGGCGGCCTGGATATCCGCGTCTCGAAACGACACCCACGCTTTTCCTTCCTCTACGAAGCCCGTGGCTATGAGCGATACCGTTGCCGATCGTGCCGCCATGCCTTCTGGGAGAAACCGCCGGCTAATGCAGATGAAAGCATCCGCCGCAAGCGCCAGCGCGGCTGGTCGGGCTCAATCCAAAGCCAAGCCCGCCGTCGCGTGATCGAAATCGCACTCTTCGTCACCATGCTCCTGATCTTCGTTATGGCGATCCGCTATCTGATCAACAAAGGCGACGCACCGTCCCCCGCGGGCTTCCTCTTCACCCCTTCCTTCTCCTCTGGAACGCTTCTGACGACTGGGCAGGCGATACCCGAGTCTCCAGCGGCAGCGCAAGTCGATTGATGTGACTCCGGACGCGAAAAAGGTCCTGTTCATTTTCGGGACCCGTCCTGAGGCGATCAAACTATGCCCGGTGATCCGGCACCTTCGTTCCCGCCCTGACCAGTTCGACGTGCGCGTTTGCGTCACGGGCCAGCATCGGCAGATGCTCGATCAGGTGTTAGGCGGCATTTGACGTAAAGCCTGACTGGGATCTAGACGTGATGGCGCCGGGCCAGACACTTTACCAATCCACCTCCAGGATCCTGGCAGGACTGGAGCCAGTCCTGTTGGCGGAACGACCCGACGTGATCCTGGTGCAGGGGGACACGACCAGTACGCTTTGCGGCGCCATGGCGGGCTTTTACTCTCGGATTCCAGTTGGTCATGTCGAAGCGGGGCTGCGGACCGGAGATTTGATGGCTCCCTTCCCCGAGGAAATGAACCGGGTCGTGACGACGCGGCTCGCAACGTTGCACTTTGCTCCGACTGAAAGCAGCGCAACGAATCTTCTTAACGAGTCCGTTCCCCGTGATCGAATCTCCGTTACCGGCAACCCCGGCATAGATGCCGTACTATACGTGCGGGGGAGGCTGGAGCGCGGTGAGTTGGCCGGTGGCTCGTGGCCCACATTTGATGCGGCCCGGCGCATCATCGCCGTCACGGCGCACCGGCGGGAAAGCTTCGGCGAGGGATTTGAGCGCATCTGTCGCGCGCTGCTGCGCCTGTCACGCCGAAGTGACGTGCAAATCGTCTTTCCTGTGCACCCGAATCCGAACGTTCAAGGCCCTGTAAATCGCTATCTCAAAGATGTTCCCAACATCCTGCTCACTGAGCCTCTAGAGTACATTCAGTTCGTCGACTTGATGCGCCGGGCGCACTTCCTGATTACCGACTCCGGCGGTGTGCAGGAGGAAGGGCCCTCTCTCGGCAAGCCGGTTCTGGTGATGCGGGATAAGACCGAGCGCCCTGAGGCTGTTGAGGCTGGAACTGCCATAATCGTTGGGACGGAGGAGGATCGGATATTCTCCGCCGCGGTTCGCTTACTGGAAGATCAGGCGGCCTACGACCGGATGGCGCGCACTCACAATCCTTACGGAGACGGGAATGCAAGTGAGCGCATCGCCGGCTTGATATTGTCCCACCACTCGCTTTTCTGATGCCGGGGCATAAGCTCCTCTCCCCCCTCCTTCCCCTCTAGAACTCTGACAACCGCCGAGTGCTGACGCCTCGGCAGTTGTAAACAGCCGGACCCGGGTATACTGGTTATTTGGGCTAGGTCCGTCCGTTTGCCCACTGAACTAACCTCAGGAGTCCCCTCGAAAGCCTATGTTTGATCTGTTCCGAAGCCGTGAGAAAAGTGTGCGTATTCTCCTCGGCGCACTTCTCCTTGTCGTCGCCCTCTCGATGCTTGCGTATCTCATCCCCGGCGGTCCCAGCACCTCGATGGGGACCTCCAGCGCCAATGTCATTGCGGAGATCGGCGATCAGAAAGTTACGATCCAAGACATCGACCGCAGCCTCAACAGCCTTAAGCAGGGTCGAGCTGTTCCACCGAGCTTGCTCGCCCAGTACGTGCCGGCGATTGTCAACCAGTTGGTTTGGGAAAAGGCCCTCGCGTACAAGGCCAGTGAAATCGGCATCACCGTTTCCGACCAGGAAATCGCCGATCTGATTCAGGAGCAGTTCGGTCAGGGAAAAACGCTGGACTCCGCCACTTACCAGGCAATGGTTGCGCAGCAAGGACAGACCGTCCCGCAGTTCGAATCGAATTTGCGGGCCATGTACCTGAGTCTCCGCCTACAAGCCCTTGCGATGCAGTCCGTGATCGTTAGTGAAGCTGAGGCGAAGGCCGAGTATGAGCGCCAAAACGAGAAGATCGGTCTCGAGTATCTGAAGCTGCCTCAAGCCAGCTTCGTAGCGTAAAGTGAACCGTGATCCGGCGCTGGTAAAGGCTTACTTTGACGCCAATCGTGGTTTGTTCGTCACCCGCGAGAAGCGTAGCGGCGACATCCTGGTCGGCTCGGTTTCTGAGTTCATCCAGGGGGCCAAACTCTCCGATGACGACCTCAAGAAGCTCTACCAGATGAACATCGATTCATACCGTGTTCCGGAGCGGGCCTACGTCCGCCACATCCTGGTTATGACACAAGGTAAGCCGAAGGAGCAGACGGATCAGCTCCGCGCCAAAGCGGAGGCCCTGCTGGCTCAGCTCAAGAAGGGCGCGGATTTCGCCGATTTGGCCCGCAAGGAGTCCGACGACAAAACCTCTGCTGTGAAGGGAGGAGACGTTGGCTGGCTCACCCGCGGCCAAACTGTGCCGGAGTTCGAGCAAGTAGCTTTTGCGCTCAAGCCCAAAGAGATTAGCGGCATTGTCACCACTCAATATGGCTTTCACATTATTCAGCTGATGGATCGTCAGAACGCCCATGTACGAACGTTTGAAGAGGTCAAGCCTGAGTTGCTCGCCGAAGCTCAGAAGGAGACCGGCGACAAGCTTCTAGCAACAGCCATGTCCAACGCCAGAGCCGAATTGGTTAAGAGCCCGGCGCAGGCTGAGGCAATTGCCAAGCGGAACAACCTCAAGTTCTTCAGCGTCGACCACGTTGTCCCGGGAACCCCCTTGCCGGATGTCGGGTCGAGGCCTGAGGTTAACGACGCGTTCATCTCGACGCCGAAGGGCGGTGTGAGTTCGGTCGTTAATCTTGAGAACAGCGGCCAAGCGGCCATCGTTGTCATCACTGATGTATTTGCGCCGCATCCAGCCGATTTCGCGGAGGCATCTCAAGATGTCCTCGATCGCTACGTTGCTGCCGAATCCGCCAATCTTTTCCGCCAAGCTGCCAAGGATGCAGCTCAGAGGCTCCAAAAGGGTGAGTCCTTGGAGGCGGTAGCGAAGCTTTACAATGCCAAGGTCGAAACGGCCGCCCCCTTTACGCAGCTTGGGGCCGCCGAGGGAATAGGACCCGCCAAGAACTTAGCAGAAGGCTTTAGCAAGAAGCAGGGTGATACGTTTGGCCCGGTTTTCATCACCGGAAACGCGTTCGTTTGCAAGGTGACTGACGTTATCCCGGCCGATATGGCCAAGTACGCTGCTGACCGGACGCACATCATAGAGATTCTGCAGCGCGAGAAAACGCAAGCACAGGACACGGTGTTTCGCGACAGCGTTTTGGCGGACCTCAAGCGCCGCGGTAAGGTCAAGATGAATGAGCAGGCGATCGATCGAATCGTGCAATCGCTGAAGGCTTAGGCCGGCCAGGAACCGAATCGATTGATTGCTCAGCTAGTCGGCTTTCTTCGCAGCCTGACCGACCCGGACAAGCTCATCTACCTGCTATCCACCGTCATAACCGGTTGGTATGGCTATTTGGCGCTGTTCCTCATTGTGTTCAGCGAAAGTGGTCTGCTGGTCGGGTTCTTTCTTCCGGGCGACTCACTTCTTTTTACGGTGGGTGTAGTCGCCGGAGCCGGGAAGCTCAACGTCCTCTTGATGATCGTTTTGCTGTCCGCGGCCTCCATCCTCGGTGATGGCTCCGGGTTCTATCTCGGAAGCACGCTTGGGTATAAGCTGTTCAGCAACCCAAAGTCCCGCATCTTCCGACGCGAGTACCTCGAACGCACCCACGCGTTTTACGAGCGACATGGCGGCAAGACCATCCTGTACGCCAAGTTCGTCCCGATTATTCGAACCTTCGCGGCCTTCATCGCCGGCGTGGGCAAGATGAGTTATCCGCGCTTTCTCGCGTTCAACGTATTTGGCGCAATCGGATGGGTCACCAGCATGATCATGCTCGGCTACCTGCTGGGCGGGATTCCAATCATCCGGCATAACTTCGAGAAGGTTGTGCTGCTGATCATCGCAATTTCACTGCTTCCGGCCGTCCTCCAGGTCATCAACGAACGGCGCGGCATTCCTCAGCGTCACTGATGGGATGCTGGGGGCCCCGATTGAATCGCATTGATTGCCTCACGAATCTGCGGGTCTTGCTGTGCCTCAATCTCGTCCCCTTTTTCCACGCCTTTGGCTTGCGTCACAATGTCCGCCATTAGTCGGTTGCTGATCCAGGCACGCTCGCTCGACCACTCCCCCACGTTCGGCTCGATGTTTCGCTGCGAAAGAAAGACGCGAAACTCATCCAGCAATTCCGGCGTGACATCAAAGGAGTCCGGCAGGGGATTGTGCGTCTGCAAGTACTGCGATGCGAATGCGATCAGTGAGCCGCTCGCGTCCAGCACGGCCTCTAATCGGGATGGCGCATGCGGAAGAACATGCAGATCCGGCTGGATGCCGCCTCCGCCCGTTACGGTTCTGCCGCGGTCCGTCTTGTAGGTTGGCTTCGCCGTCTCGCCGTCGGCCGCGAACGTGGCCGTAAGCGCCGAATTTCTCAATGGCCGCTGAATAGAACGGCCGCTCGGCGTATAGTAGAACGCGGTCGTCAACGCCAGGCCTGCTCCATTCGCAAGCGGTAGGACGCTCTGTACCAAGCCCTTTCCATAACTGGGCTCACCGACAATTGTGGCTCGGTCGTGATCCTGCAATGCCCCTGAGAGAATCTCGGACGCGCTAGCGGTCTTTCCGTTAATCAGGACCGCGATTCGAAACGAATAAGGCGTTGCCGTCGACGGTACATCCGCCGTTTCCCCTTCCCCGGTCCGGCCGCGTGCCGTAAGAATCCTCTGTCCGGGTGTCAGGAACAGTGAAGCTGCCTCCAAAGCCGCTTTCACCACGCCGCCTGGATTATCCCGCAAGTCCAGGACCAGCCCCTTCAGGCTGTTACCACCCAGTTTGTCAATTGCAGCTCGCAGTTGCTTGCCGGTTTGAAGATCCCAACTGGCAACGCGAATATATCCGACATCCGGCTTCAGGAGATAGACACGATCGATGCTGGGGGAATCCACCAGTTCCGGCTTTAGATTGAACGCCAGGACCCGCGCCGCGCCTTCGCGCCGCACGAAAAGCGTAACTGCCTGCTGCTTCGCTTCGTTCAACAGGCCCACAATCTGTTCCTCATCCAGCGAAGCGATCGAAACGTTGTTGATTCCCACCAGATGGTCGCCAGGCATGATTCCAGCCTTGTTCGATGGCGTGCCAGGAAGAGTTTGGAGAAAGATGACCTGCCCCGGAAGTACGGAGACAACGCTTCCAAAACCCTTCTGCTCCGACTGTTCCATGTGCTTGAGCTGATCGAATTGGCCCGGGTCAAAGAACTGCGTGTGCGGATCCAACTCGCGTAGCATGGAAGGGATCGCACCCTCGTATACCAGCCTGTCGGCCGTCGCATCCTCAGCGCCCTGCGATCTCACCGTAGTGAGCACGTCGACAAACTTTTGCAGGTTGACACTGAGATCGCGCGCCGCGTCGTCCGCTTGGACATGCTCCAAGTGTTTGATTGGCGCTATTCAGCGGGGCATTGGGATTGGGGCTGCTGGTTTGAGCCACGCACGGCGCAGCCAGAATTAAGGCGGCAGTTCCGAGTCGGCGCGACAGCCGCAATAACGGTCTTGAATAAATCTGCATCGGCGCTCTATCGGGTGTAACTGAGCCCTCTTCGCTCCTCGCCGCGCTTCAAGGCCAGGTCAATCAACTGATCCAGTAACTCGGAATAACTTATTCCGCTGTACTCCCACATTTTGGGGTACATGCTGATTGACGTGAAACCGGGAATTGTATTGATCTCATTGGCGTATATCACGCCTGTTGAGGTTTCCATCAGAAAGTCCACGCGTCCCATACCTTCGCAGCCCACCGCTTCGAAACATCGGACCGCCAAACGCTGTATCTCCTTCGTTTGCTGGTCTGTGAGCTTCGCCGGCAGTTCGATGCGCGCCTTGTTCAGCAGATACTTGTCCTCGTAGTCGTAAAACTCACGCGACGGCAGAATCTCGCAAGGTGTGGCTGCCCTGGGCGGCTCACCGCCCAGAACCGAGCATTCAAACTCCCGGCCGGCCACGCCGCGCTCCACCACAATCTTGTGATCGTAGCGGGATGCAGTTTCCAGTGCTCCTCGCAATTCGGCGTTCGTCTTCGCCTTCGTGATCCCCACCGATGAGCCGAGATTGGCCGGCTTGACAAACACCGGGAATCCGAAGGGCAGCGTGACATGGTCCAGACTCCAGTGGCCCTTCTCGAGCACCACGTAGTCCACAATCGGAATGCCCACGGCCTGGCAGAGACACTTCATCACGGCTTTGTCCATCGAAACGGACGAGGCCAGCACGCCGGCGCCGACATACGGCAAATCGGCTAATTCAAGCAACCCTTGGACTGTGCCGTCCTCGCCGAACGTTCCATGCAACAGCGGGAACACAACGTCCAGGTTCGCGTTCGCGCCGGGCTCCGGCAAGATCGGGTGCGGCTGCCATCGGCCTTCCTTCGTAATGAAGAACTCCTGGACGTCGTACCGCTCCGGCCGTAAGGCTTTCCTGACGGACTCCGCCGATCGGACCGAGATCTCATGCTCGCCCGACCGCCCACCGTAAATGATTCCCAAATTGATCTTTTTCAACGCCGTTTCCGATCCAGTTTTCTATTGTCTCGCGGAGCCCGATCGGAAACCTCCGGCTGGTCACTAACGGCTATTTTCGCGATGAGTATTTGTTCAGGGCAGCGATGAAGCTCTGGGCATCCGCCGGAACGGGTGTCGCGCTCAGCACGACGTCTTTATTCCGAATCTTGCGGCCATATAGTTCCTGGTTCGCCTGGTCATCCTCCCGCAGCGTCCCGCCCTGGAGCGATAGGCCGCCGAAAGCGCCCCGCTGCCGCGAGTAAGTCAGAATCTCGGCTTGCATCGTGGCGTCCGTGGCAGCCTGGGTATCACGTCCCACCGGGCCCGCCGCTACCGACGCCTCGCCGCCCAGCGTGAACTGGCTGCTGAGCAAGCGATTGGCGCCTCGCCGGTTCATCACCAGCATCACGATGTCGGTCGCCGCTCCGCCAATCTGAAAACCAAAACTCCCGCCCTCGGTCTTGATCGCACCAGGCGCCGACCAGCCCAAGTTATCCGCATGGCGACAGGAAAAGAAACCGCGCCCGTACTTCGCGCCGAAGATGAAGCCTCCTTTGATCGAATCCGGAATAACCACGATGCATTCCGCGTTCGAGAGCAGCTTCTGCGGTATTCCCTTGTCGGATATCTGCATGACCTCGTTCAACACATCGGTCGCCGCCTGTAATCGTGCCGCCGCCTTCGTCTGCGTCTGTGCCCAAATCGGCACAGCGCCAATGCTCAAAACAACCAACGGTAAGATCTTTTTCATCACTCTCTTTCTCTTGAAACCATGTGTCTGTAGGCTTGGTCCACCTCTCTAGTACAACACTGGAGGTGTTGTGATCCCCACTATCCTTCAGGATTCCCCGATGCCCAACAGACTGTGTCGTCACACCATTGTTGTTCTTCTGGCGTCAATCGCGTTTGCCGCACCTAACCCGGGCGCCCTCGCTTCTGCTCAAAAGAAGATAAACCTGATCCAGTACTATCCGCATCTGGGCCCACGCGTTGTTTATCTCTCTTCCGCGGAACTCGTTGAGCTCGGCATGAATCTGTTGCAATCGGAGGTTCCGGGCGCAGTCACTCAGCCTCAACTTCGGTTGTCGAACAGTGGCGCGACGGCGACGATGCAAGTCGATTTCAGCAAGCTGGACCGCGTCGCATCCTCCCCATTGTCCTGGCTGCTTCGGGGTCCTCATATCGTTGTTGCCTCGGTCGAGATTTCTTCTGGAAACGGAACCATGCGCGTGCATCCAACGGAAATCCAGATCGGGTCCGTCTCGCTCACCGGTTCGGCGCTCGATTACGCCATCGTCGACATCCTCCTGCCCTACTATCCCGATGCCATCGTAGACCGTAACTTCGAGCTGCCTCCAACGATTAATCGCATTCAAGTCACCCCCACCCAAGCGCTGGTTTATCGCAATTAGACGCCGCCCATTCTCCCCTCAGCTCTCCCTATGGAATGGCAGTAGCATTGCTCTGTCAATGTTTCGGACCCTTCACGGAGGTCATTAGAACGCGCCGGCTCAGTGCTTAAGCGGCGCGCTTTGCTGAACTTATGCCGACACACCGATCTTTTGTGCCTAGAAGCGCAAACTGGCTGCGCGCTTTCGCACTTATTGCAGCAGCGGGCTCTGTCGCCCTGATGGCGCAGACTCCGGTCAAATTAGACAAAGCCGCCCTGACTAAGTACGTCATATACCTGGAACGTTGGCCCGCTGACGCGCAACTCACGTTGAGCGATCCGAAAAACGTGACCGACCTGCCGGGTTTCCAGGAAGTCACCGTAGAGCGTACGCGTCTCGGACGGGTTGTCGCCGAACGCCGTTACTTTATAAGCAAAGATGGTCAACGCTTCTTCAAAACCGACATCTTCCAGTTGAGCGAGCCACCCTACGAAGCCATCCGCGAGCGCCTCAGCAAGGGCACTTGGCCGTCATTCGGTCCGGTGGGCGCGCCCGTCACCTTGATCGAGTTCGCCGATCTCCAGTGCCCGGATTGCGCCGCCGAGGCCAAAATTATCCGCGAGCTCTTGCCGGTGGAGTTTCCGAAACAAGTTCAAGTTCAATTCCGCGACTATCCCCTCGTCCAACATCATTGGGCGATGAACGCCTCGATCGCCGGAAGATGCGTGTTCCAGTCCAGCCCGGCTCTGTTTTGGGACTACGCCGATTGGGTGTTCGCTCATCAAAAAGAAATCACCGAGAGCAACTTTTCAGAGAACCTAGGCCAATGGTCGAAGGATAAGAAGCTTGGCGCCGCTTTCGAGACTTGCGTCGCGCAGCGCTCAACCGAGGCCGACGTCAAGAAGAGCATTGCGGACGGTCTTGCCCTCGAGATTCCGGGCACGCCAACTTTGTTCCTTAATGGCCGCATGGTTCCCATGGACACAGACTGGCCGACCTTGAAATGGATGATCGACTACGAGCTGAAAACCACGCTGCCGGGCGAGAGTTGCTGCCTGGTCGACCCGCGTTAAATTTGAAAACTTCGCGCGCCGTTCTGTGCTGAAAGTATTCACACAGACTCTTTCGGGGACGGACCCTGTTTCGAGGCATGTAAGATTTGGATTCTTATCGGTGGTCTGATTCAGCACTGAAGGATTCTAATGCTGTGGGCCGCCGGTGCGGGCTGCAGATCTTCACTCGCAAAAGAACTTAACCTTCACTTTGTTGCTGGTCTGATCGACGTCGACATCCACGGTTACGTCGTTCAGTTGATCAACCAGTTCTTCCAGATTCTCGGGCTTGATTTGGCTCAAATCAAACGGAATGCCCTGCTCGCGTAGGGCGTCGTTAACGTGCTGCCGTGCCGGGGCGGGGATCAGGTTCGCCAGTTTCACGCCGGAGCGGAGCAACTGCAGTGGAACCCGGACATTCACCTTCACGGGCCCCGGGTCACTCCCGTCCTCGGCTTCCACGACAACGCGCAGGTACTTTGCGTTTCGCTTGGATGGCCCTGCCGCGCCATGGGCCGAAGCCCCATTGCTCGGCTCTTTTTCCAGCGCCGAAATCAAACGTTCGGCCTCATCGGCCGTGATTTTTCCGCCAGCCAACATCTCTAGAACTTGCCGCCGATTCTCGCTCATATTCCCTCCTACACAATGCGAACTGCGACCGCATCCGAGTAGCTGTCAACCTCGACGTTGGTGCCCCTCAGCGCCTCCAGCACGCCCCAAATCACCAGGAATGCCTCGATGGGATTCACATCGACCAGTAGGCACGCAATCGCAATAAATGGCGCCAGCACCAGTACAAACGGCAATAGCAGAAGCCACAACAGAAAAAGCGGCAGCCAGAGCCTGAAACACGGACCCTGATGGCGACGGATACTGACCCAAGCCCATAGCGGTAGCATCACTTCAGCCCTTCCAGCGCCGTGATCGCCTCCTGCGCATTGATCTCGCCGCGCTTCAGTCTGTCCAACACTTCGGACCGCGAAGGCGTTGGATTGGTGTCGACAAACTCCAGACTCTGCGCGATCCGGCTCAGCCGCGACTTGATAGTCGGGTAACTGACCCCGAAAATTTGTTCCATTTCCTTGATGGAACCATGACAGCGGACGAAGGCCGTCACGAAAACCTGGTCCTCGAAGGCCAACCGCACCAATTGCGGAAGCTCAAAACTGCCCTCGATGGTTATGTCCTTCCCCTGCAAACGTACTCGTTCCACCGCCAAGGGGTGGCCCTGGGTGATCTGCATCAATTCCTGCCAGTCGGCCGCGCTCTTTCGTTCCTCTGCCATCTCCAACTATTAATAATCAAGTTTATTAAGTATGTCAACAGCTTTTATTGATTTTATTAATTTAGCAGCAAATGTATGAGGGCTGGAGCGACGAGAAAGCCTCGCTATCTCACTGGGCGCTAGGCAGGATTTCGAGGTAGTCGACTGCGGCTGAATCGGCCCCGTCCGGCGTGCCCTCGATCCGGATTTCGTCTCCAGGGCGTAGGGCAATGCCGTTCAGCGTGCGTCGCATGGATGAAGTGCCATCCAGGTTGACTGTCGGGAGATGCTCGTCCGCCGCCCATTCGTCCACGACCTGATCACGAACCAGAAGGCGAAAATGCGCCACGCCATTGCTTTGGTCGAAGTATTGGACATGAAGCGTGTACCAGCCCGCCGGGCCGTCAAAGCGCAAGCGAGCGCCGCATGTCCCGGTGGCACAGGCAATGGCCTTGCCTCCGGACGCCGCCTCCCAAGGCGTTACGGCTACCACCGAGTAGCCATCCAGTTGCATCGCTTCCGCTTCAAATCGCCCGGGATGATGGCCCACCCGGCCTTTCGCATCCTCAATTCCCGATTCGCGCAAGAACCAGTTTGAGACCGCATCCCGCCACACATCAGCTTGGCCGGCCTGGTAGTTGAGCTGTTTCAATACTTCTTGAAACCGCTGCTTATCCACACGTCCTCGGAGCGACTCCCATTGCTCCACGAATCCAGCTGCCGTCTGTGCTCCATCGTAGTGCGAGTCGTAAAGCGACTGGATCACCGTCCTGCCCGAATGGAGCACCTGCGTGTAAGGCACATGATGCATGAACAGCAGTAGCTCATCCGGGCACTCCTCGACTGATTCGAACTTCTGCGCCACGGGTTGGCGGTACTGACCGATGAACCCCGTTCCTGTTGCGACGGTGCGGTCCATCCCAACGCCCTGCTGGTCGGCACGGTGCCATTGTCCCCAGCCGTTTCGCTCGGATGCCTCCACGGCGACGCCGTAATGGTTGCCAACAATGTCGGTGAGCGTTTGGAGGCCGAGCGGGCCCGTGTAGTTCTCGTAAGCCGGCCACGATTTCAGCAGCATGTCCACAATCGTCGCCATCACTTTAGGGTCGTTGCCGAACGTCTGGCAGGCCCATTCTTCGGCAATCCGCTGGGACGTCAGATCGGGGTTCCACGCCAGGCGCCCGAACCCGTACAAGTTCGCCGGCGACATCTGATTGCCGTACCAGTTGAGATCGAGTCCGACATTCGCGACGCCGACGAAGCCTCCCACGGGGCGGTTGAAGGTCTTCCCCGCCGCCAGCGCTTTCACCGGTGTACCAGCGCCTTTTGCCCACAGATCGAAATCCAGCGCCTCTTTCCATTGCGGCACCAGAAACACCAGATGCCGCGCTTGTCCAACGTATTCCTGAGTAATCTGTAATTCCAGCGCTTGATTCGTCTTTTCGAGCGCCCCGAACAGCGGCGACACGGGTTCACGCACCTGAAAGTCGATCGGGCCATTCTTGATCTGCACCAACACGTTGTCGTCAAACTGCCCGTCCAGGGGCTTGAAATTGTCGTACGCAGCGCGGGCCCGATCGTTCTTCGGGTTACGCCAGTCCATGTGGTGGTCGTAAACGAAACCCCGATATAGAAGAAGGCCGCCGTAGGGCTTCAGAGCCCGGGCCAGCGTATTCGCCGCGTCAGCGTGTGTTCTGTGATACGCCGCGGGACCGACGCGGCCTTCCGAATCCGCCTTCAGGACGAAGCCTCCCAGATCGGGAATCGCTCGGTAAACTTCAGCTGCTTTCGATCGCCACCATTCAACGACGCGTGGATCGAGTGGATCGAAGGTGTCCAGACCGCCGACACTCTGCGGGCTTCCGAAGTCCACCGCGATAGAAATCTGGATGCCCCACGGGCGCAGCGCGTCGGCAATCCGCGCAACCTGTGGAAGGAACTCCGGCGTCAGCACTCGCTTATCGGCATTCACGTTGTTGATGGTGCATCCGTTGATGCCAATGGAGGCCAGCAGCCGCCCGTAGTCGGCGACGCGCTTCAAATCGTCACGAACGTGCCCGCCGTCCCAGAAGATTGAACGCCCACCATACCCGCGCTCAATCGTGCCATCGAGGTTGTCCCACTGGTTCACCCAGCGGAGCCGCGCGTAGGGCGATTGCTTCTCGTCCAGCATTGTCAGCGACTCGCCGAGGCTGATCTTCCGCAGCAGCGTGAACGCACCATACAACACGCCGCGTTCATTCGTGCCCGTCACCACCAAGTACGTTACGCCGCCGATCTGTACGCTTCGCAAGGAAAAGGCATCCGTGGTCTAATTGCCCGGCGTTTGGCAATTGCGGCATCAGTCGTTTGAGTTCATCCAGCGTCCCCAGTAGGATCGCTGGCTCCTTCGGCATCTGGGACTCGGTCCGAAGTGTTCGACCGAGCATGCCTCGCACCCCACGCACCAGTTCGTCTCGGGCTTGGGCGACCACCTTAGAATCGCCGGCCGTCACGATCACGGCCGGAACATTAACATCGTATTGGTGGAGGGCTGAGCCCTCCAGCGGCACATAACGCAGCCATGCGTTGTAACCGGTTTCAGCCTGAAGCGTCCAAGCCGACAGCAGGCACACCCCAAGGAACACGCCATGTATTCGCCTTTTCGTGATCATCGCTGGTCGAAGAATCTACCTCACGATCTTATGCGAACGCCGATCCAGCCAACGCCGCGCAGTCCTTTCGGGATACCCTGTTCATGGAGGCATGCTGTGTCGCTCTTGGCGAAGGCTTCGTTTACTGATTCACGGCTGGTTCCGGCGTTGGTCCTCGCAGCGCTGTGCTTTGTGCCGCCTGCCCAATCGCAAGTTCATCCACGCTCACCCTCCGATTACGCCGTCTCCGCGCAGCTCAACGGCACTACATTCGCCGCGTCGATTTTGTCTTCCGATCAGGTGAAGCATATTTTTGCGGTGGATATCAGCAAGAGCTATATCGTGATCGAAGTGGCCTGCTTCCCCGCCGCCAACACATCCCTGGACGTTCATCCGGACGACTTCCTGGTCAAAAACGGAACCAAGGGAGAGTTTATCCACCCGGCCGATGGCGTCACGGTCGCGTCAGTAATCCAAGGGAAGAACGCGCCGCCGCCACCTTCACGCTCGACGGTCCAAACCGAAGCGGCCGTCGGATATCAAACGGGCACGGATGCGTACGGTCGCCGCGTCCACAGCGTCTATACCGAAGCTGGCGCGGCTGTGGGCCCGGACTCGAGCGTTCCTCCAGATCCCCGGCCCGGCAGTTCCCCGCAGGACCGACAGAACCTCGAGTACCAGCTCATGGACCGAGGTCTTGGCGAGGGCCGAACTACCGCGCCCGTAGCAGGCTATTTGTATTTCCCCGTAGCATCCTTGAAGAAGCCGCCGGCCAATACATACCAGCTCCAATACTTCGGCGATGCCGGGCAGAAGGTTGACCTACCCGTTCCCGCCAAGGGTCGCTAGCTGCTAAGCAGTCAAGTTCAGAGGTTCGATCACATTTCGCCGCACCGCTTGCTGACGCGCGCGGCTCGCAAAGAAGCTGTGACGTTGAGGGGAGCGGTTGACAACAGTACGTGACCGAACTTCCGAAACTGCCCACTAACTAAGTAGTCCGAGTTGTTAGCTGAGCAGGCCTGCGCGCTATCGCGCAGGATCTGGCAATCGCGCGTCTCCTAACGCGGACCGGCACGCCAAAAGCCACTGCGGCGACGCCACTTGCTTGACGCAGTCAATCTTTCATTGCACTAACTACCGCGTCTCCCGACCGTATGGTCTTGTATTTGCAAGGTCATCAACACATGAGAGGAAGGTTCGACGGCGCGGAACACTTAGTGCGGCTGGTCGTGGTAGCCTTTGTCGCTGTTTTGCTCTTCTTCGCGCTCCGGAAGGTGATGGTTCCATCCGAGTTCGGAAAGTACGGACACTTTCGCCCTGCCGCTTTGGCTGAAATCGCGTCCAGGACGCCGGTGTACGCAGGCCGAGGCGCGTGTGCCGACTGCCACGACGATATCGTCAAGCTAAAGAGCCAGGGGAAGCATGCGAACGTTGCGTGCGAGACCTGCCATGGGCCAGCGTCGGTCCATGTGGCCGACTCAGATAAACAAAAACCTTTGCTGCCCGACACCAAGCTGCTTTGTCCCAGCTGCCACGAAGCCAGCACCGCCAAACCCGGCAAGTTCCCACAGGTCGTTTCGAGCGATCACGCCGGAGACGCCGCGTGCAGCACATGTCACAAGCCGCATCAGCCCAACTTGAGCCCGGAGGATAAGTCATGAGCATGAGCCGGCGCGATTTGCTTGCCGCCGCGGGAAAGTTCATTATCCTGTCGGGAGCCGCCCAGGAGGCGATGGAGAGTGCTACCGGCGATCTCGCGCCCGACTCAAAATATCGCATGGCCGAACACTACTGGGCCATGACGATCGATATCAACAAGTGCATTGGCTGCGGCAACTGTGTCAAGGCGTGCGCCCAGGAGAATGACGTTCCGAAGGGTTTCTTCCGAACCTGGGTAGAACGTTATGAAGTGAGCGGCGACGACATGGAGCATCCCCGTGTCGACTCGCCCAATGGCGGCATGAACGGCTTTCCGCCCATCGATAAGCCAGCCGACAAAGCCTTTTTCGTGTCCAAACTTTGCAATCACTGCGCACATTCGCCTTGCGTTCAGTCCTGCCCCGTGGGAGCAACCTTCGAATCGCCCGACGGTGTTGTGCTGGTCGATCAGAAATATTGCATTGGCTGCGGCTACTGCATCCAGGCTTGCCCGTACGGATGCCGGTACATGCATCCCACCAAGCACGTCGCGGATAAATGCACGCTGTGCTACCACCGCATCACGAAGGGACTCACGACGGCTTGCTGTGAGGTGTGTCCCACCGGATCGCGGCGGTTGGCGGATCTCAAAGACCCGAAAGACCCGGTCCATGAATTTCTGCGCGTAAACAAGATCCAGGTGTTGAAACCGGAAATGGCGACCGGCGCGAAGGTGTTCTACAAAGACCTGGATGGGTCAGTGAGGTAGCGGGGTAGCCATGAATACTGGCGTTGAAGGCTTCATGTATCCGAACGAGATGCAACTGCAGTGGAGCATTCTCATTGTTCTGTATCCCTTCATCACCGGCCTGGTGGCGGGCGCGTTCATCCTCGCATCGCTGGCAAGGATCTTTCACATTGCCGCCGTGCAGCCCGTTTACCGGCTCTCGCTACTCACCGCTTTGGCCTTTATGATGGTGGCGCCGTTGCCCCTGCAGTTGCACCTCGGCCACCCCGAGCGATCGCTCGAAATGTACCTGACGCCTCACAAGACATCGGCGATGGCGATGTTCGGCTTCGTCTACCTCTGGTATCTGATGGTCGTCCTGTTACTCGAGATTTGGCTAGACTACCGCAAGGACATCGTGTTGGCGGCACGTTCCAGCACCGGTTGGAAGAAGTGGCTCTACACGGCGTTGACGTTGGGTTCCGACAGGATTGATGAAAAAGCTCTACACGTGGACGAACGTGTCGGCTGGTTTGTCACGTTGATCGGCATCCCTTCGGCGTTCCTTTTGCACGGGTACGTCGGCTTTATCTTCGGTTCGGTCAAAGCGAATCCGTGGTGGTCTTCGCCGCTCATGCCGGTGGTGTTCATCTTCTCGGCCATGGTGTCCGGCATTGCGGCCGTGCTGCTTGTCTATCAGGCGTCTTCCTATCTCCGAAAACGTCCCATCAATATGCCGTGTCTGGATACCATCGCAAAGTACTTGTTCTACACTTTCGTGATCGATTTCTCGCTAGAGATGCTCGACCTGGTGCATCGAACGTACGAATCGAGCCAATCCTTCCGAACCCTGGATTTCATGGTGCACACGCGCCTTTTTGGCTCGCAAATCGTGGGGCAGATCTTCCTCGGCACGCTGTTGCCCCTCGGGATTCTGCTCTTCACCCAGGTTGGCAAGCCCGCTGAACATATCCGCAAAATGTTATATAGCGTGGGCGCATTCTTGACGCTTCTCGGTATTTTCTCCATGCGGTGGAATGTGGTGATCGGCGGACAACTCTTCTCGAAGAGCTACCTGGGGTACACCACCTACAAAATGGAGTTCGCGGAACGCGAGGGCCTGCTGCCCGCGATCATCCTGATGATTCTGCCGTTCGTTTTTCTTTGGATCATGGTGAAGATTCTTCCGCCCTGGCAAGAGCAAAAAGCATAATCACCGTAAGGAGGCGTCATGCCCGCGCCAACCACGCCGTCGGCTCCGGACACCAGTTCCAGCGAGGTCGCCGAACTTCTCCGTCTTGTCACAGATCTGCGAAGCAGGGTGGTAAAGCTGGAGGAGCGGCTGGATATGGCGACGGCTACACTAGTCCCCCAACCTACGGGTCTGTCGCCCGTTGCCATCGCGCCAGAGCCCGTCGAAACACCGGCCTCAGGGTTAACCAACGAACTCCCATCGAACGCAGTCGCGGTGCTCGGCAGGGTCTTCCTGGCGGTTGCCGGCGCCTTCATTCTGCGAGCACTGGCGGAGTATGGCGTAATTCCCGCTGCGCTCGGTGCAGCGCTCGGCGTCCTCTACGCGCTGGTCTGGCTTTTCCTGGCAGTGCGGCTACCGCCCGAAGCGAAATTTGCGACGGCCGTCGCATGCGCGACCTCGGCCCTCATCATGATCCCACTTCTTTGGGAGGCCTCCCAGCGGTTTAAAGTCACATCATCGTGGACAACTGCCACGGTGCTGGCGGGCTATGTTTTCATCAGCCTGGTCGTCTCCTGGGCGAAGCGTCAGACCGTTATCTCGGGCATAGTCGGCGTGTCCTCGGCGCTGCTGGCCATCGTGTTGATGTTTGCGAAAGACGATCTCTTGCCCTTCGCATTGGCGCTGCTAACCATCGCCTTGGCGATGGAAGCAGCCGCGTGGTTCGATCATCAAACCGGCGCTCGGGCCATAGCAGCCATCACCGCCGATATTGCCATTTTCATCTCGTCCTGGTTGCTGTCGCGGCCGCAGGGATTGCCTGCGGAGTATGTTCCCGTTTCGCTCGGTTCCCTGCTGTTCTTGCAGACGGCGCTAATGACCATCTACCTGGGATCGGCCGCAGTCCAGACCGTTGTCCGCCGTCGTACGCTCACCTTCGCGGAAATGGCGCAGACCGCGGCTGCGCTCGTCATCGGAGTGGGAGGCATTGTTTGGGTCTTTCGCAGCAACTCCGCGGTGATGCTGGCTCTTGGGCTCACGGCGTTGGTCATCGGCTTGGCTTGTTACGCGGTCTCGTTCCGCCTGTTTGAGAGCGTACACATGTGGAACTTCCGGGCCTGGTCGGCGTTCGGGCTCTTCCTGGTGCTCATTGGGACGTATTTTCCCTTTGCCGGCTCCGCCTTCTGGATGCTCTGGTGCGCTTGCGCCGTTGCCTCATGTTGGGCCGCCATGGCCATACGACGGCCTACTCTTGGTCTGCATGGGGCCGTTTATCTGCTACTCGGCGCGGTCGCATCCAATGCCGCCGGCCAGACCTTCGGCCGCCTGTTTGGCATGGGTAACGATAGCTTCCATTGGTTCGCTCCGCTGGCTGTGTTGCTGGCCGCCACGGTATCGTGTGTGGCCATAGCCATGAGCACGACCGGTGAATCGGCTCGCTGGCGCAAGCAGGCGTCATCGCTTGCCATTTCCGCCAACATCGCATGGATTGCCGCGGGAATCGCGGTTCAACTGTTGGTCTCAATTTGGCTAGTTATCGCCGATGGCCGCGGCGGCGCCGCCCCCGCCTACACACTCGGGACCGTCATCCTGACGCTGACTGCGGCCGCGCTCGCCTGGGCGGCCGGTCACTGGCAAAAGCGAGAACTCATCTGGCTGGCTTATGCCTTCATGATTCTCGGCGCTTATAAGCTCGCCGTGCGCGACTTCGCCAACGAGCACAGCCTGGCGCTAGTGGTTTCGCTCATCTTCTACGGAGGGGTGCTGATCCTGATGCCGCGCCTCCAGCGCGGGCCAAGAAGCTCGACAGAGGCGGGGACAGTGGCGTAGGCCGACCGAGCCAACACCGTCAAGAAGCGCTTCTTGCAGCCCAGTTGCAAACGGCGGCTCCTTAGTCTTCCGGCAAGCTTACTGAAGCGGGGCTCAAGCTGCTAGTAACTCAGATCAGCGCGGCTTCAATCTCGTCGCCTTCGCCGGGCGCTAGAAAGAGGTTTGCCTCCAGGCCGTGCTGGCGGTTGTATAGATCGAAGTAGCGGCCTTGAGCGGCGTAAAGTTCGGCGTGATTGCCGCGCTCTATAATGCGCCCGCCCTCGACCACCAGGATTTGATCGGCTCGCCGGATGGTCGAGAGACGGTGGGCAATCACGAATGTTGTGCGGCCTTGCATCAAGTGTGAAAGTCCGGCCTGGATTAAGGCTTCTGATTCGGAATCGAGGCTGGAGGTTGCTTCATCCAGAATGAGAATGCGCGGGTCCGCCAGGATTGCGCGGGCGATGGAGACACGCTGCTTCTGGCCGCCGCTCAGCTTCACGCCCCGCTCACCCACAATCGTGTCGTATCCCGCCGGGAACTTTGCCGCGAATTCGTCGACGCGAGCGATTCGGCAGGCCTCCA
Organism: uncultured Acidobacteriaceae bacterium; assembly: GCA_963771305.1. Lineage (GTDB taxonomy): Bacteria > Acidobacteriota > Terriglobia > Bryobacterales > Bryobacteraceae > CAJCIT01. Next base: position 64,928 of record CAVYTS010000036.1, on the reverse strand, counting down.
TAATCTGTTCTTCGGTTGCTTCCGGACGCGAGAAGGCTACGTTGTCGCGGATGGTTCCATCAAACAGAAAGGAATCCTGCAGCACCAATCCAAGCTGCAAGCGGTAGCTGGCGAGCGCCACGGTGGACAGATCGAACCCATCCACCAGAACCCTTCCTTGGCGCGGCAAATGGAAGGCCGTAATGAGGCCGATCATCGTGGACTTACCGGACCCCGAGGATCCGACTAGCGCGGTAACGGTTCCCGGCTGCGCGTCGAATGAGACATCATGCAGAACCGGCTTCCCCTCTTCGTACTCGAACGAGACATGGTCAAACTCGACTTGGCCAATGATGGGAGGCAACACGGTGGTGCGTTGTGGGTCGTCGTCCTCGGTGCGTTCGCGCATCACTTGGCGGGTGCGCTCAAGCCCGGCCAATGCCTCCGAGATTTGGGTGCCGATGTTGACGATCTGGATCACCGGCGCAATCATGAACGCCAGCAGCGAAGTGTACATGACGAAGTCGCCGACTTCCATTCGGTGCGCGGCAATTTGACGCGCGCCCAGGAACATGATGAGCGCTCCAACCAGTCCCATGAGAACGGTTGAGGCCAGGGTCATGAACGAAATGGTGCTCAGTGATTTCAAGACATTGTCCAAAAGGCGCTGGGCGCCGGCCTGAAACACACCGGCTTCGCGCTTTTCGGCGTGATAGCCCTTGATAACGCGCACGCCGCCGAGTGTTTCGGTAAGGCGGCCGGTGACTTCCGCGTTGATCTTGCCCCGCTCGCGGAAGATGGGGCGGACGGTTTTGAAGGCTCGCTGCAGCACCAGCCCAAAAGCGATCAGAATCAGCAATACAAATGAGGTCATGGTGGCGCTGGTGCGGAAGAGTATGACTGTCGAGATGACCGCCGTGAGCAGTCCGCCAGCCAGTTCCACCAAACCGGTTCCAATGAGATTGCGCACGCCCTCGACATCGCTCATGATCCGCGAGACCAGTGTCCCTGTCTTGTTCGAATCGTAAAAGCTGACTGGCAGCCTGCCGATATGCTCCTGGATTCTGACACGCATTTCAAAGATCAGCCGCTGGCCCGACTTGGAGAGCAGCTGGGTCAGCGAAAACGAGGTGACGCCTTGAATGACAGTGGCGAGCAGGACCGCGAGAACAATCGGAACCAGAAGTTCCGTCTGGCCTCGGCGCATCACGTTGTCGATCAGATACTTGGTGCTTACGGGCAGAGCCAAGCCGCAGACGCGATTGATGATCATGAGCCCGGCGCCAGCCAGCAGGAGCGTCCGGCGCGGTTTCATCAGCGCCCACACCTCGGGCAGCAGTGTCTTCAATCGTTCGGGAGGGGTCGTCTTTTCCACGGGTTTCACGGTTCGGTCTTTCTCAGATGATCTCGCGGCCCGAAAAGGCAAGGTTTTCTTGGCAGGTGGGCGCGGTTTTCGTGGGGGGATTGATTCGCTTAAGGCGCTGGCTTCTCAGCCGCGACTTTCGGAAGAGGCAGGCCTGTTTCGAACCCCTCGTCAAACGCGGCGGTGTTGTAGCAAACCGTCACTTTGAGCCCCTTGGTGGCGCGAAACGGAACCAGATTGTTGGTGCCTATTCGCAGGACTTCAACGGTGGCGGCGTTCTCGGTGGCCGTATAGGTAAAACAGGGCAATTGCACGGTCCGGTCCCATTTGCCTTTCTCGAAGTGGATGTCGCTGAAGTGCTGTTGGACGAATCCGAGGGTCCCTGCAGAAGCGGTCCAAAACGAAAGCAGAACGCCGAGCGATATCAGAGTCTTTATCTTCATAATTCACCCGCAGTCCCGGTGGATGCCTACTAACGTGCGGCCCGCGTTCGCATCGTGCCGGGTTCTACGCCGTCGGAATCTCAACGGAGACCGTAACGGTTGTCGGATCAGGAATAGGGTCGCCGTCTTCACGCATTCCATCCAAGTGGAACTCAATGGCCGCGCGTATATTCTGCTCGGTCTCTGTCATTGGACCGTCCGGTTGATACGCAGCCCGGAAGATCGGGCACATCGGCACCGAATCCCGTCCCAGTCTTTTCGATTACGACGGCATAACGTCTCATTCCAAATCCTTGCGAGTGAGTCCCAATGCTTCAGAATACTGCTTACGATACCAAGGCTAAACTCACTTTCCGATTCCGACCGTTGCCAGCGCTGCACGAAAGGATGCCTCATCATGGCCGCCGCGGAAGTACTTCACGACCTTGCCTTGGGGATCGATCAGAAAGACGGTAGGAATCGCGTTCACGTGATAGAGCCGATGCGCTTTCTGCGAGCTGTCGTCCAGGAACGGCAGTGCCAGCCCTTCCTTCTCCAGGTATTTGCGCGCGGTGCCTTTGTCTTCATCATTCACGCCGAAGACGACCAGGCCTGAATCCTTAAACTCACCATACAGCTTGGCGACGGTGGGCAACTCCTGGCGGCAAGGGCCGCACCACGTGGCCCAGAAATTCAGTAGCACCACTTTGCCGCGATAATCGCTGAGCCGGACCTTTTCGCCGCCGCCGGTCTTCAATTCAAAATCGGGCGCCGGCCGGTTCAGAACGGCCGATCCTTCGAAGCCGGGCACCGGCAGCGTCTCAACAAGCTTCGCTTTCTTCGGCGGTTCGAATGTAAAGAGCGCATCAGGGACCTCTTCGGCGACCGAGAAGGAAGAGAAAAGCACCGTGGTTCGGATATAGGAAGGTTCCGGCGCTTTCTCATGAGCATTGACCCAGACCATGCGCCCCACTCCGGCATGGTCCGGATCCAGGACGAACTCGATGAGATCGCTCGTCTTCTGCTCATCCGGTTTGGTGGAAATGACTACCGTTGGCCAACTGACTTTCTGCTTGCCGATTTTCAGTTCTGCATTCGGGCGTAGGCCGAGGCCACGCGCATTCTTGTAAGACGCCGCGATGGTGGGAACAATCAGACGGGCGTAGGTTTCGGCGAAGCCGTGCGATTCTTCCGGTTTGTCGTTTTGCTCTTCCTGGTCATCGGCGGCATTCGCGGCGTCCGATGAGAGGGTCGCCGACTCTTCCTCCGTATACTGCTTCCGCTGCGGCAGGTACGCCCAAGATTTTTGACCGTTGGAGATCAGCCAATACTCGTCTTGCTGCGAAGGCTCGATACGCAAATAGGATCGTCCATTGTCAGCAATGGCCAGCTTCACCTTGGCCTGAGACAGGAGCTGCCAGGGCGCGTTCGCTTTCTTACCCTCTACCAGTAGGTCGCCTTCCCAGGAATACCGCTTCGGGTTGTCGCATTTCGCCGCCAGGGTTTTCAGAAGCTTCGGGCCTTCCGGCGAGCCAGCCTGTTGCATAACCTGGGCGAATGCAACGGCAGCGAGAAGCAATGTTGGTCCAACGACGGCAACGCGAGCCTTCATAGTCAGCCTGAAAGGTGAGACAAGCTAAGGATTGAGCATAACGCGCCGACGCGTGCGAAAAACAGCCCGATAACCGAACGTTGGCCGCAAAACCCAACGGAAGCAAGTTGCGGCCGTCCGAGTGAGGTACACGTAAATAAGGAGAATCGCTCACTTTGTTAACCCTTCGACTGCGCGCCGCCGCCGCGCTCGTTTCGTTTTGTCTCATATCCTCCGTGCCCGCTTTCTCACAGGCACTACCGGGCTTGCCGCCGCTGCGTACGGCACCGGTACTCAATTTCAAGCTTCCCGGCGGGGCGCAGAAGCAGCTCAGCCAGTACAAGGGCAAGGTGGTTGCGCTCGAATTCATTCAGACCACCTGCCCGCACTGCCAGGAGGCTTCCAAGGTGATGACCACGCTGCAGCGCGAGCTGGGACCGAAGGGGTTTCAGGCGCTGGACGTGGCAGTGAATACCACTGACGAAGCGGTAATCAAGCAGTTCATTTCAAACCTACAAGTCGGATTTCCGGTGGGCTGGATCGATGCCGGCTCACCGAGGGAAAACATTATGGTCCTAATGAACTTCATGGGCATGACCATGAACGATCGGCCGCAAGTTCCGCAACAGGTACTAATCGATCGGGATGGAATGATCCGTTATCAAACTCCGCCGTCTGGCGACTTCACGGCCCTGGAAGAATCCACATTGCGGGCGCGGTTGCTGGAGATCCTGGGCCAGGCCGGCCCACCGAAGCCCAAGGCGCCGGCCGCGCAAGGCAAATAGGTTTGGGGGCGGGCCAGGCCGTTCATCCCTGGATTCCGCCGCTGGTACAACCCCGCCTTACTAGTGGCCCGCCGCGCAGCGTATCTTCAAAGCAGGAGATTGTTTCGCCTGAGCTGCGTTGGGGCGGCTCCAATCAGGCAAACGCCGCTATGGCCAAGTGGATCAATCCGGTGGTGAACCAACCTGGAAGCAGTTTCCCATGGTCCTTCCAGTTTGTGTTCTGGACAATCTGGCTGATGATTGGCCTGTTCTTCACCGGGCTGGAAGGCAAGCTCGATGCCAAAATGGTCTCGCAGCTGCTGATCCAGGGAGCTGCGAACTTTGTCGTGTCGCAGGCATTCGGCCGCATTCTCGTTCGCCAGCAGACCCATTCGGCTATTCGCTGGGGCCTCATGACGTTTGGCGGCTCACTGCTCTGTTCCATCCTCTGGCAAGCGATCGTCACCCCAATTTTCCTTCTGATTTGGGGCACGACACTTTGGACCAAGTCCCAGGCCTCCACGTTTCAAACAGTGGCCGGCTTCACGGTGGGCAGCGCGCTCATGTTCTGGTGCTGGTCGGCCGTCTTCATGAGTTTGCATCTGCGGCGGGCGTATCAGCAAAGCGAACTGCAGCGCCTCCAATTGCAGGCGGCCGTCCAGGCGGCTGAGCTCAGGGCGCTGAAGAGCCAGGTGAATCCGCATTTCCTGTTCAATTGCCTGAATAATCTGAGATCACTGGTAGCGGAAGACCCGAACCGGGCCCGCGAGATGATGCTGCGGCTCTCCGAATTGTTGCGCTATGCCCTGGAGGTGAGCCGGCATGAGCGTGTTCCACTTGAGGAGGAACTCGCGGTAGTAAAAGCTTATCTGGAACTGGAGTCGCTCCAGTTCGAAGACCGGCTGCAATGGCGAATTGAGGCAACGCGGGACGCTCAAAGGGCTCAGCTGCCGCCGATGGTCGTGCAGCAACTGGTCGAGAACGCTATCAAACACGGTATCTCCAACCGCCCTCAAGGTGGTGAGATTCTAGTGCTTGCGCGGATCGAGGCAGGCGCCTTGGTGGTGGATGTCGAGAACTCCGGGCAACTGCCAATGGCGGCGGGCAACGGATTTGGGCTGGAGAACGCCCGCGAGCGACTACGGTTGCTGAGCGGAGAACTGGCTCGGCTGACACTTGCCAACAAAGGCCAGGATCGCGTGTCCGCGACGGCGAGCATTCCGCTGACCTGAAGGGCATCATGATGCGGCTTCGAACATTGATTGTGGAGGATTCAAGGCTCGCCAGGGCGGAACTGCGGCGCTTGCTCGACAACCACCCCGAGGTGGAGGTGGTGGGCGAAGCGGCGAATGCCGACGAAGCTGAGCTCTTCATTCCGGACTTGCAACCCGATCTGCTGCTGCTGGATATCCAGATGCCCGGCCGAAATGGATTCGAGTTGCTCGAGGCATTGGATTCGGTTCCGTTGGTGATTTTCACGACGGCATACAGCGAATTTGCGGTACAGGCCTTTGAGAAGAACGCGCTGGACTATCTAGTGAAGCCCGTGCAGGCCGAACGTCTGGCGAAGGCCCTACAGAAAGCGGAGCAGGCCGCCGCCCAACTTGGCTTGGACCAGCCCGGAGCCAACCAGCGAGAATCGCGAGAAGGCGACGTTGAGGCCGCATCAGGGCGAAACCTGCTGAAGGGCACGGATCGCGTCTTCGTGAAGGACGGCGAACATTGCTGGTTTGTGCCGCTGGCGGAAGTCAGGCTGCTGGAAGTCGAAGGAAACTACACTCGGCTCTACTTCGGCACTCACCAGCCGCTGGTTCCCGAAGACACTGAATTATCTGGAGAGCAGGCTCGATCCCCAAATATTTTTCCGGGCCAGCCGGCAGCACCTTGTGAACCTGAATTGGGTCAAGGACGTGGAGCCGTGGTTCTCAGGCAGCTTGCGACTGATGCTGCGCAGCGGACAACAGGTAGAGGTTTCGCGCCGACAAGCTCAGCGCTTCCGCGACTTGATGAGCCTGTAAGGGCCTTGGCAGCGTCTTCAGCCTGGGGGAAGCCCGTTTCAATAGCCGCTAGTGGACTGCGGCAGCGATGATCCACCCCAGCCCCAACGCAATGCCGGCCAGGATAATGGCCGCACCAATGTTCTTTTCGTCAATCGCCTGTCGCCACAGATTACCTGGCATGGCGCGTCCAATGTAGAACAATGCGAGGCCAAACGCCAGAATGCCGATGGCTAAGAATACAATTGCGTTAATAAGGCTCGTAGCCGTCATTCGGCTCTCCTCTCGAAACCGGCTTCAGGATAACCCAAACGTACTGAAAGTTACTCATTTTCATCCCCTTGTAACCTTAGTCCCATAACCTAACTAGTCGTTCGCCCTTTTCAGACGGACCTTACAGTCTGAGGGATCTTTGGCGGGGTAAACTGTGGAACTGTTCGGTGAACACAGTAAGCTTCGGTTCAGCAGTCTTTCTGTTCTTGGCGCTGTTCCTGGCGCTCAGTTTTGAGTTCGTTAACGGCTTTCACGATACTGCGAATGCCGTCGCAACGGTCATTTATACACACTCGCTGAAAGCTACTTACGCGGTGGTCTGGTCCGGCATCTGGAACCTGATCGGTGTTCTCACATCCAGCGGCGCTGTGGCATACAGCATTGTGGCTTTGCTGCCGGTGGAACTAGTGCTGAACGTGGGTTCGGGCGCCGGATTTGCCATGGTGTTCTCGCTGCTGCTGGCAGCCATTATCTGGAACCTGGGCACCTGGTAGCTGGGCATCCCGGCATCCAGCTCGCACACCCTGGTTGGTTCCATCATGGGAGTTGGCTTGGCGAATTCACTAATCACGCCTGGCCACGTGTTCGGCGAAGGAGTGAATTGGGCGAAGGCGGCCGACGTGTTCAAGTCGCTGCTCTTCAGCCCGATCTTCGGCTTCTTTGCGGCCGCTGCTGCTGCTGTGGCTATGCAAGCTCATCATCAAGAACAAGGAGCTGTACGAACCCCCCGAACCCGGTATAGGCTCCGCCATGGTGGATTCGTGGGATTCTCATTTTTACCTGCACCGGAGTCAGCTTCGCGCATGGTTCGAATGACGGCCAGAAGGGCATGGGGTTGATTGTGCTGATCCTGGTGGGAATCCTGCCGGGCGCCTTCGCGCTGAATCCGGCCGCCGGGCCCGGACGACCTCCAGGCGATCGTCAACGAAACAAAGATCATCCAGCCGTACCTGGATAAGCAAGCGCCCTTGATGCAAGTCTCAGGCCAGGATGCGATTGACGAAATGTCGGATTACATGAAGCCGACCGGCAAGCCGACCATCCGGCTCTGGGATTCCTTGGCCGGCATGAACCGGCAGATTGGCAATGAGCTGACTGGGAAGAGCAGCTTCCACGACTTGACCAGCGAGCAGCGAAAGAACATCCGCCGGGACATCTACCTGTTTAGCGAGTCGATGCTGAAGCTAATCAAGAAAAAAGAAGTCACGGACCCGGCTGAGGTTTCGGCCATGAGCAGCCTCGCCAAGAAGATGAGCAACGAGACCAAGTACATTCCGACGTGGGTGAAATTCGCGGTCGCGCTGGCGCTTGGCCTGGGAACGATGATCGGCTGGAAGCGCATTGTCGTCACGGTGGGTGAAAAGATCGGTAAGACGCACCTTACCTACGCGCAGGGCGCCTCTGCCGAAATCGTGGCCATGGGGACGATTCTTACGGCGGACAAGCTGGGGCTGCCTGTGAGCACAACACACATTCTGTCGTCGGGCGTTGCGGGCACGATGTGGGCTAACAAGTCCGGACTTGCAAGGCGACACCGTCCGCAGCATCCTGCTGGCCTGGGTGCTGACGTTGCCGGTATGCGTGCTGCTAGGGTCAGCGCTGTTCGCCGGCTCGTTCTACATACTGTTCAACCTGTTCGGCGTGAAGTAGTTGTGGGGCAGGATGGAATCCTGCGGCCAGTTGTTAACCGGCCCCGTGTTTCCGGGCCTCTTCTACTACAATCCGAATCATGCGCCTAATTCGCGCTGCTTGCTCTGGTGTGGACCTCTTGGCTTCCCTGCATTCGGGCAAACCAGCGAAGCCCCTCACATCCAGGTGAAGGACACGCCCGCCGACCCTGCCGATGTCTCCACGATCGATTCCTTGGTAAAGGCTCTCTATGGCGTGATCTCCGGCCCGGCCGGCCAGGAGCGGAACTGGAGCCGGGCGAAGAGCCTCTTCATACCCGACATCCGGATGATTGCCACGAATCCAAACAAAGCGGGCCAGCCGAATGTCCGCATGATCAGCTTCCAAGAGTATGTGGACCGGGTCGCAATAGCAGTGCAGAAGCAGGGATTCTATGAGAGCGAAATCAAACGCTCCGTGCGCCAGTTCGGCAATCGTAGCGCAAGTGTTTTCGTCCTATCAGATCAAGCACGAATCTGAAGGGCGAGCCCGTCGTGATGGGCGTCAACGCGCTGCAACTCTATTTCGACGGACACCGCTGGTGGATCGCATCCATTGTCTGGGACACCGACCGGCCAGGTAACCAGCTACCGAAAGAACTGGCGCCGGAGTAACTTTACGACCATTCCAAGCGACTCTTATTAATCCGGGCTCCCGTCGATCAGCAACCCAGCGCGCCGGAGAGGACACCGTGCCCTCTCTCCACAGCTCGTTCGAACAGGCTTATGGTGGGAATAAGGCTATGGCAATCCAATTGACTGTGAACGGGCGGTCACAGACCGTCGACGTACCGGCCGATACCCCACTGCTGTGGGTGCTTCGGGATGTGCTGAACCTCCCGGGCACAAAATACGGCTGCGGAATTGGCCAGTGCGGGGCCTGTACCGTGCATCTGGGTGGGCAGCCCGTGCGCTCCTGCATGACGCCGGTCTCCGGCGCCGCGAATGCAAAGATTACGACCATTGAAGGCCTCTCGCCCGACGGCACACATCCGCTGCAGATTGCCTGGAAGGAAATCGACGTTCCGCAGTGCGGTTACTGCCAAGCCGGCCAGATCATGACGGCTGCCGCGTTGCTGGCAAAGCATCCGTCGCCGACAGATCAAGACATTGACACTGCCATGAACGGCAACTTGTGCCGCTGCGGAACCTATGTACGCGTCGGCAAGCCATCCACTCGGCGGCATCCATGCACAAAGGCGGTTCGACGCAAACCGCGGAGCTGATCAGCGTTGATGCAGAGAAGGGAGGCCGCTCATGACTCGCTTAAGCCGACGCGATTTCATTCAATCGACGGTGCTCCAGGTGACGGCGCTGGCGGGTGGCGGCATGCTGATCGGCACGACGCTAGGTCCCAAGGTGCTGGCGCAGCAGCCGCAGCAGCAACAAGCCGCCGCTCTCGCCCGACGCATTTATCAAAATTACTCCGGATGGAACGGTGACGCTGGTCTCGCGCAATCCCGAGATCGGGCAGAACATCAAGACCATGCTGTCGATGCTGATCGCGGAAGAGTTGGAAGTCGACTGGAAAACCGTGAAGGTGGAACAGGCCGACCTGGATGCGAAGTACGGCAACCAGAGCACGGGAGGCAGCCGCGCCGCGTCGAACAATTGGATTCCAATGCGGCAGATGGGCGCCGCCGGCCGGCAGATGCTGATTACAGCTGCGGCGCAAAAGTGGGGCGTTCCCGAGTCGGAGTGCTACGCCTCGAATGGCCGTGTCTACCATCGCTCGACGGACAAATCACTAGGCTACGGTGAACTGGCGGCTGCGGCAGCGAAGCTGACCCCGCCCGATCTGAAGACTTTGGTCCTCCGGGAAAAAGACTTCAAGATTATCGGCAAAGCGACCCCCGGCGTGGATGCTCCCGACATCGTCGTGGGCAAGCCCATTTTCGGCATTGATTTCACGACGCCTGGAATGCTGTTCGCGGTCTATCAGAAGTGCCCGGTCTTCGGCGGACAGGTGGTCAGCGCGAACCTGGATGAAGTAAAGAAACATGCCGGGCGTGAAGGATGCATTTACTCTGCAGGGCACGGCGAAAGTAACTCCGGTCTTGGAGGGCGATCCGGGTCTCGATTCCGGCGTGGCCATTGTGGCAGACACCTGGTGGGCGGCCGAATCGGCGCGCAAGAAGCTGGTGGTGAAGTGGGATGAAGGTCCCGCCGCGCAACAAAGCACGGACGGTTTCGCCAAACGGGCCGAAGAGCTATCGAAGCAGGCACCGGCAAGGTCGCTGAAAAACGAAGGCGATGCGACCGCAGCGCTAAGGGGTGCGGCGAAAGTGCTGGAAGCTTCCTACACCTATCCTTTTATTTCGCACGCGCCACTTGAGCCGAGGAACTGCAGCGCCACTTACAAAGACGGCAAACTGGAGATCTGGACCACCAGCCAGACGCCGGCGCGCGGCCGTGCGATGGTGGCGAAGACGCTGGGGCTGAATGAAAACGACATCACGGTTCATCTGCTGCGGGCGGGCGGATCGTTCGGCAGAGGCCTGACCAACGACTACATGGTGGAAGCTGCCTCCATCGCGAAGAAAATTGGGGCGCCGGTGAAGCTGGTGTGGACCCGTGAAGACGACATGCAGCACGACTACTACCGGCCCGGCGGATTCCACTACTTGAAAGGCGGGGTGGACGCCTCAGGCAAGCTGATTGCCTGGCAGAACCATTTCGTCACCTACGGCGATGCCGACAAGTACGCGTCGACCGCCGCGATCTCGCCGGGCGAGTTTCCGGCCGGCTTTGTGCCGAACTACGCGCTTGGTTCTTCCGTCATGCAGTTGGCTCTGCGAACCGGACCCCTGCGTGCTCCGGGCCACAACGCACTCTGCTTCGTGATGCAGTCGTTCATCGATGAACTTGCTCACGCGGCAGGAAAAGACCCTGTCGCTTTCCGGCTGGAATTGCTCGGTGAGCCGAGGCAGCTAAAGACAGATCAGAATGCTCCGACCTACGACGTCGCCCGCATGCGCGGCGTGCTGCAGGAAGTGGCGAATCGATCCGGCTGGGGCAAGCGGACTTTGCCGAAAGGCACAGCGCTGGGCGTCGCTTTTCACTACAGCTTCCAGGGCTACTTCGCGCACGTCGCGGAGGTCAGCGTGACGGCGGACAACAAGATCAAGGTAAACAAGATCTGGGTCTGCGGCGATGTGGGCAGCCAGATCATTAATCCCAGCGGCGCGGAGGCCCAGGTGCAAGGCGGCGTCATCGACGGTCTCAGCGAGTTGATGAACCAGGAAATCACCATGGCCCAGGGCCGGGTGGTCCAGAGCAACTATCACCAGCACACGCTGCTGCGCATGCGGCAGACGCCGCAGATTGATGTGCACTTTGTGAAGAGCGACAACCCGCCGACCGGACTGGGCGAACCGGCTTTGCCGCCAGTGATTCCGGCGGTGACCAATGCGATCTTCGCGGCGACCGGCAAGCGCATACGATCAGTACCGATCGCAAAGAGCGGTTACAGCTGGGCGTAGAACACCGGCGTCCGACACGCGACGTACGGACCGGTCGCCAGGACATTCAGCGTTCCCGGCGTTCGCTAAGCGCCGGCTCGGCCGTACTGCTGGTCTGGCGGAGAGAGTGGGATTCGAAATTTTTCTCTTTCGTAACTGCTGGGCACTCGAACGGTATTGTTCCTAAGTTCCAGAATCCAGAGGGGGCAGCGCCACCGTAGCGACAAGAGAGGCACGGGTGGTTCCAAGCGGTAGGCGCACTCTTGCTTTGAATGTGAGCTGGCGAAGATCGAAACCTCCGTGGTACGTGGGACTCGTTTTGGCGTCCCAAGGGGATTCGAACCCTGTTGTCGCCGTGAAAGGGGGTTTGAGCCCCATTTGCGTACTTTGCAATGACTCGCTGGACTTCGCATAACTTTAAGCTGGACAGCCGCATAGGACGATCCGCCTCGGAAGGCTTCGCCGCACTTTGGCGCTGTTTGGGTTTCGCTTCGTAGCGTGCGTCACCGGCCCGATCCGGACCGCGCTAAGAGGCGTCCATCAGCACACTCCACGGCAGCGCAAACCACGCCAGTGGGCTAGACTTCGGATCGGAGTGCTCCTCTATGTGTTCACGACTACGGGCCAGAGCTTTGCGTGTTCTGTGTTTCTTGCTCATGTGTTCAGCCGTCGCCTTGCTCAACAGTTGTGCCCACCAACCGACAGCCGAGCGGCGGAGCTCTGGCTTGGACTTCTGCACGGCTTCTTAATCGTCTTCAGCTTCGTCGGTAGTCTGTTCATCGATGTTAGGATCTATGACTTCCCAAACTCTGGGGTATGGTACGACTTCGGCTACGGCTCGGTGCCGGTCTGTTTCTGGGGGGCGCGGGGCGGAGCAGCCGACAAGGCTGAGACTGCAGGGTGAAAGTCCCTGGCTGTCAATTACCTGTAGTCAGACAGCTAGCATATTCGGTGCAGCGCAGTAACGAAGCACGTCTGCCGGATGTAAAAGTCACCAACTGCCCTGCGGGAAACCGTCGTGGTAGGAGCGATCAGGGTGGCGAGCAAATGTGAGGCTTGAACATAAAGAAATGGCTGCAATCTCGACCCCCGCTGTGAAGTCGCTAAGCGTGTACGGTATGCCGACCCATTTTCCCGTGGGAAGGCCGCTGTGGTAGAGGAAGAACCAGGTATGAGCAATCTGCCAACCGTCGTGATAGGGGCCCAGGCATCACAGGAAAGATTTTCAGAGATAACGTCGGGAAGGACCCGCTGGCAGCAGGGGCTGGTAGCAACCTGCAAAGCTTCCTCAAACGAGACCAAAAGTCGAAGGAGAGGAAAGCCAGATGGGTTTGGCGCACGAGTTGGTAGTAGCGATGACGGAGGGGTAATGCCCTCGGAAGAGGCGGACACGTCTCTCCAATGGAGGTAACACCAAGATGGGGCGAAGCGACTCTGGACACTTGGCGGTTTCTACGTCAGGGTGGGTGGCCGGCTTGATAAAACCGGCGCAACGCTCAGGCTGGCCTAGCTTAGCTAGCTAGTTTCCGTCGCGAAATGGCTGAAATTCGCGGTGCCGGACGAGTCCCCGAGAGGCACCACGCCCTGGTGGGGCTAGTAGGGAGCGTGCCAGGTTGGATGGTTACCGTATTTTTGTCGGCTATTGTCTGCTCGCGGTAGTCCCAATTCTTGACGCGCATGAGAATTAACGAGAGCAGGGCCTGGGCAGGAGTGATGCCGTGGCGCCCGGCATTGGGCTTTTTCAGTCCACGTTCCAGATCCTTACGCACCAGTTCGACGAGATCGGAATGCTTCTCCAAAAAGTCAGCAATGCGTTGAAAAACGGGGTCGAGGTGGATACCCATGCTCTGCAATTGGAGATCGGCGAAGCTGAACTGGGGGAACGAAAGGCGGCTCACTTGTTCTTCTCCGTACGCAGCAGTTCAAGGTTGATCTCACAGATGCGCTCCAAGGAGTCTTTGAGCTCGTGGTAGTTACGCAACCACTGCTCGACAACCGGTTTCTGTTCGGGACGAAGGCTGACCTGCTTGGTGCCGCCGCCGGGATAACTAACCGTCAAGACCCAAACGGGATGGCCATTTCCGTCGGCACACACGGCACAGCCGGAGCGATGACGAATGACGCGGCGGAGCAGAGAGCCACGGACGATCTCGGGGTGAAAGGGAGGGCGGCGGCGAGTTTGGCGCGCTTGCGGAGGGCGGCTTCTTTTATCATCTATATAGATGAAACAACAATTGGCGGAATTTGTCAAGAGCAAATTGACATTTTCTTTCTGATTTGTTTTATTGCAAGCCGCCACAACCGCGCGCGGTAAGGACGAAACGGGACGGACGGTCACACCGTATCATGAAGCTCTCGAGCCTGCCAGTGGTCAGTTAATCTATTTAGGAATCAATGCCTTATGGATTTCGCGACAGAAACTAGCTAGTACTACTGTGTTAAAAACAAACAATTTGATGTAGAATTGTTTTGTGGGATCACGCCTCTCCTCGCCAGGCCCACAGCAGAGGCGCTTCGCGGCATATATCGAGGGCCTGGCGAACGCCGCGGGGCATGCCGACCGGCACACGCCGCTGAAGAACTACTGCACGGGATTGTTATTGCCCGGAGAGCGCAAGAGTGTTGAGCCGATGGCCGCGCGCTTGGCTCCGGACAATGTTCGCCGCATGCATCAGTCGCTCCATCACTTGGTGGCGGACGCGCCCTGGAACGACGAGGAGATGCTGGCCGAGGTGCGGCGATATGTGCTTCCAACCATGGAGAAGCACGGTCCAGTGGTGGCGTGGATCGTGGATGATACGGGTTTTCCCAAGCAGGGAAAGCATTCTGTAGGAGTCGCTCGGCAGTATTGCGGTCAACTCGGCAAACAAGATAACTGCCAGGCGGCGGTGAGTTTGTCGGTGAGCACCTGGAGCTCGAGTTTGCCAATTGCTTGGCGGCTCTATCTGCCGGAGGTGTGGTGCCAGGATGCGGAGCGCTGCCAGCAGGCTGGAGTTCCCGAAGAGATTGAGTTTCAAACCAAGCCAGAGATTGCTTTGCAGCAGATTCGGCAGGCGGTGGAACAGAAGATTCCCCTAGGAGTGGTACTGGCAGATGCGGGCTATGGGAAGGGCACGCAATTCCGCACTGATCTCACCCAACTCGGACTGCACTATATAGTAGGCATCGAATCTAACGCCACCGTCTGGGAGCCTGGACAACAACCCTTGCCGGCCCCAGCGCGAAAGCCAGGCCGTGGAGCGCCACCTAAGCGACTACAGCGCAATGCGGATCATCAGCCCATTTCGGTAAAGCAGTTGGCTCTCGAGTTGCCGTCTTCGGCATGGAAGGACATCGCTTGGCGTCAAGGCTGTCAAGAAACTTTACGCTCCCGATTTGCCGCAGTCCGCGTGCGTCCTGCGCATCGCGATTACAAGCGCACTGAGCCATATCCGGAAGAATGGCTCTTGATCGAATGGCCGAAGAAAGAATCGGAGCCTACCAAATACTGGCTGTCCACTTTGCCGGCGAAGACCTCACTGAAATCTCTGGTAAAGATAGCCAAACACCGCTGGATTATTGAACGAGACTATGAGGAACTCAAGCAGGAGTTGGGACTAGGCCATTATGAAGGTCGGAGTTGGCGCGGTTTTCACCATCACGCCACTTTGTGCATCGCCGCCTATGGGTTCCTGATCGGCGAGCGGAACCGTTTTTCCCCCTCAGCCCGCGCCGGCCATGTTGGACTATCAGCCCCGGAGCTGCCGCCGGACTTCCGCCCGCGAGGGTCGCCGCGTCCGTCCCGAACGACATAATCCCTGCTCGATCGCCACGCTCCGGATTGTCATCGCCCGCCAGTTGCTCCAGCAATTGCCTCATTGTCCCTTCTGCGGAGCCAGCGGGAGCAGCTAATCTTCCGCATCCACGTCTACATCCACAATGCAGGTCTGTGGACGGGAATGATTGGGGCGCAGTGTGCCATGCATCCTCGAGCAATTCCACTCTGACAGCTTCTCTACCGCAATACAGCGCCAGTTTGCCGGTGAGCCGTCCGCTTGCAACCCACTGCAACTCTCCCCAGCGTACTGATAGCACAGCACACGAACTTGCCCCTCGTTATTCCGGCCCAACCTATGCGGGCAGAACCATCGATCCCAGCCGTCATAGGCGGCACGAATAGGATCCTTACTGAACCACAGCCATCCGGAGCAGTCGATAAATATCCTCGACCGTCTGGATCTTCGCTCGAATAACACCCATCCCCTTCACCATACCCGGCCATTGCCATCATCCTCAATAGGCTCAATTATTTATAACACAGTAATACTAGTGTAGTGTCTTCGAAATAACTAGACAGTCACTTTTTTCCGTTTTCTGGACTTGGGACTCGTGCAGCCGGGCAGGATCTGTTCCAGAGTTCGGCGGCAACGGGTGAGCTTCTCCTGGATGGACTCGACGGTTGCGGTCCACACGAAGGGTTTGGGTTCTTGGTTCCAGGCCTGGAGAAAGGCTTCGATGGACGACTGGAGGTCGGCGACGCTGAGGAAGACGCCGCGGCGAATGGCCTTGTTGTCGAGGTGACCGAACCATCTCTCCACCAGATTCAACCAACTGGAACTGGTCGGTACGAAGTGAGGCACGAACCGGGGATGACGTTTCAGCCACTCCCTTACTTTCTCGTGTTTGTGTGTGCCGTAGTTGTCCATGATCAGATGTAACGGGACCTTGCCGGGGAACTCCTTGTCCAGGCGGCGCAGGAATTTCAGAAACTCCTGATGCCGGTGCCTCTGATGGCATTCGCCGACGACCTTGCCTTGTAACGTGTCCATAGCGGCGAACAGAGTCGTTGTGCCATTGCGCTTGTAATCGTGGGTCATTGTGCCGCAACGGCCTTTTTTGATGGGCAATCCGGGCTGC
This sequence comes from uncultured Acidobacteriaceae bacterium, assembly GCA_963771305.1. Lineage (GTDB taxonomy): Bacteria > Acidobacteriota > Terriglobia > Bryobacterales > Bryobacteraceae > CAJCIT01. The sequence goes on along the minus strand of CAVYTS010000036.1, from coordinate 48,515 downwards.
GTCCGATCCAGCGCCTGAATCTGGCTCTTTTCGTCCACGCAAAGCACGATTGCCTGTTGCGGAGGATTCAGGTACAGACCGACCACATCGGTCATTTTCTCCAGAAACTTCGGATCGCGCGACAGCTTGAACGTCTTGGTGCGATGCGGCTGCAACTTGTGGGCGCGCCAGATATTGTTGACGGTGGACTTACTGACGCCCTGGCTCTCTGCCATGGTCCGGCAACTCCAATGCGTCATCCCCGCCGGTTTGGTTTGCAGGGTCGCATCCACGATGGCCGCGATCTTGTCTATTTCGTAGAGAGGCTTCCGTCCCCGGCCCGGAGCAATATCCCACAGACCGTCCAATCCCTCCTCGCCAAAGCGCTTCCGCCACAGAATCACCGTATTGCGGTTCACCGAAAGCTGCTTCGCGATATCGACATCGGACTTCCCGTCGCCGCTGCCACCACGATCCGACAGCGCAAAGCCACTTGCTGCGGTGTTCCATGCGCCGCGATCCACTGCTCAAGCTTCTCCTGTCCACGGCAGAAGGCTGACATGACTTACCCATGCCCCAGGATAATCCGGATCTCCAAATTTGTCTAGTTATTTGTTGGACAATACACTAGCTAGAGACGAGGCTGAGGGTAAACCAGGAAGGGCAGGGGTGTATGCGAGCCAGCGCTTTAACCTCTCTCAACTGGGAAGGCCCACGGAAGAAAGCCAAGGTTTCAAACGGACCAGGGAAACCCGGCCGTCCGGGATTATAGGGGGGCCTCGGGAAAAGTAGCCATGGTGGAACTGTGAACCCATCCCGCAACCGAAAGGGCGGGGCTGGTAACCCTCACCTACAGCTGGCGCGCCCGAGCTCCATCCCGACCCGTAGCCATGGTGGAACTGTGAACCCATCCCGCAACCGAAAGGGCGGGGCTGGTAACCCTCCACCTACAGCTGGCGCGCCCGAGCTCCATCCCGACCAGTTCACATTCTCCGGAAGAGCGCCGCCCATCTCGACTCTCTTCCCCAATTCGACACATCCGTTCAAAGTAAGAGGCCCGCAAGTCCAAGAAGAAGGAGGCCTTGTGTCTTCAGGTTGTCACCCGTCTCAGGAGTTCGCTTCGTAATCCTCGTGGCAAATTCTAACGCGGCCCGCGGCGCCTTGAGGCTTCTGAGTGGGTTCGTCTGGGATGATCCAATCAGCCGCGATGCCGTACCGAATCGTAGAGCAATCCGAGCATCTCGTGAAGCGCCATCTCCGACAGGGCCAGCGCACGTGCGCTGGGAATCAGTGATCTGCAGTTCGAACACTCCACATAGTTTGAGGCAAACCCCGTCACCTCGAAGCCCTCCCGCGCAAACAGTCTGCTTGCCCGCGGCATGTGCAGCGCCGAAGTCAGCTAGCAGGATTTCCGAAATCCCATCGAACAGGCAAGGCGCGACACTTCGGCCGCTTCGCCAGCGGTATTCCGAGCCACGCCCGTTACGACAATCTTAGTGGCGGGCACTCCCCGGTCCATGGCCATTTCTCGAAGAGTCGGCCCCGTTCCCCCCGCTGCCAATAAAGGCCGGCCCACCATTGTGACTATGAGAAGTGAGGCCCGGTCCGCCTGCAAGAGATCCACCGCCCGCTCTAACCGGTAATCATCGCCGCCCAATGCGACAATTGCGTCGGCAGTGGGGCAGTCGCGAATCGAAACCATAGGCGTTCGCCTCTCGAGCAAGCCAACCAAGGCATTGCAGACCAGAGGCGTGCTAAAGGCGTACAGGAGAAGCAAGCCGGAACTCGCAATCCATCTGCGGCGCAGCAGTAAGCCGGCAGCGATAAGAATGAAGCAGACACCTTCTGGCACTAACCCAAACGAAACTTCTTGGCTGATCGCGAAATCTGGCATCACGTTTATGCGGGAAAACCGAATGGACGAAGCGGTGCTCGTGCGCCACCTTGGCTCTGCTACTGGCAAAAGCCCGCAGCCGTCATCAATCACAGAGTAACCCGTCGGCTCATGAGGACTGCGCCGTGGCCCCTCTCCGCGCAGTTGGCAAAGCTAACATGCTGGTGGGAGATCAAAACTGGGGCGGGTCAGGCTTCCAGCAAGGCGATCGCGGTGCGGCTCATAGGCTGGGCGCCCGGAGGGGCTCGGATCAGGGACGGTTAGAGAGTCTATCGCTGCCGCAATAGTGGATGCCGATGCATCGAAACAACGTGTATCAAAGCAGCAGCAGTACATGATCAGACTGAGGCGCTGCAGGTTATCTGGCGGAGAGAGTGGGATTCGAACCCAGACCCCATGCTAGGTTCCTGAAAACAGAGACTCGCATCCATTTCTCGAATATTTTCATATTCTTATCCGCAGTCTATTACGTCTATCCTGTCTCGGTAGTCTTCCCCGTGCTCATTCGAAACAGACACCAAATTGGCTGACAGACCGATTCCTAAGGCCCTTGGCCTGTCTGCGGCTGCAGGCCCGAAATCTGTGCGGCGAGAGCCCGATACTCCGTGCGCTGTCCAGTTGGACGGATTGCGTGATCCAGGCTGACTTTAGCGTCTGCGCGTCTACCCTGATCCAGCAGGACCAAGACGAGATTGCGCCGGGCTTGGGCAAGGGCGGGGTTGAGTGCCACCGCGTTGGCGATTCAGCAACTCGCCTTCCTGAGACTGGCCGTGAGAAGCCAGGGATGCGCCGGTGTCGTTCAACGTCGAGGCGATTGCAGCCGGATGCGTTCCAACCTGGATGGCGTGATCAAACTGGGTCATCGCTTTCTCGTAGGCTCCTTCCCGGAGCAAGACGAGGCCAACGGTGTTTGCAGCGACGGGATTGTAGGGAGCCAAGACCAGAGCCGCGTTGGCTTCACGGTCTGCCTCCTCGATCTTGCCGGTTCGCGAAAGAACGTTGGCGAGGTTCCGCGATATGAACCCGAGATCGTTAGCTGCCTTCAGCTACTTTTGTCTCAGCGGGCACCCCTCGGTCTAAATCCCTGCGATTTTCATTTCATATACAAGCGGATGGCCGAGGCACTCATGGCCGCTGCAGGTGAATCTGTCAACGTCGCCTTCGCGTCTCTTCAGGCCCGGCTCCGAAATCCCCACTGTAGCCGTGGTTTCGGAGCTTGCGTGTGCACCGTATTTTATGTGCGTGACGATTGGGCTCAGGGACCAAAAAAGTACAGAGTGCGTCGACGTCTGCGCGGGAAAAAACGCGCGGCCTTGAAGATCGGTTTGAATGTCCTGGCTCCCCGACAGGTCATAAGAGTAGGCATTCCAAATCTCGGACACACGTACGTTTGCAGCTGGGCGGCCGTCCTTCCCGTGACACTGACAGAGCATGACGCGACGAATTCCTTCCTCGTCTGGAGGAGAGCGGAAGCCACAAGTACAAAGCAGACGACGATCAGCAAAGCTACCGGTGCACGCACGGGTGTTCCTTTCATTGCTTTTTAAGGTTGCTGCCTTTGACTCGTTGTCGGAAATAAACTTGTCCGCTTGTGCCCTGGCATCAGCTGATGTCTGCCACCAAGCCCGCATCCCGTGTTGAGGTGCCTTCTCAGCAGTCTGGCCGCCGTTGAGGTAACCGTCCACTCTCTTGCTTGCAGCTTGCAAAACGCCCCTTTGCGAAGCGGAGAGGCCGCCGAAGGCCCCATTAATAATGGCGTTGTGCATGTCTATTGGCCACATGCCATTTGTGTCTACCATTCTCAAGGGGTTGTTTCTGACATATGCGTAGGAATTCCACTGCTGCGGGTCAACTAACTTTTGATTCATGATGCCTGCAGGGTCCGGGCTCGTAAACCGCCCCAGCGCACTCCCGTAGTACCTCGCCCCAAAGTAATCGAGCCCTGATTCCTGATCCCTTTCTTGCCGGTACTACGAGATCCTCTGCCGTCGTCGTACAAACAAACGTCCAACCCGGTTGGCCTATTGGAGTTAACGAAGCCGATGCCTGGATGCAGGATGGCGGTCGAAAGCTGATATCCCCGATGCGAGTTTTCGCTTACTGGCGGGCACAGGTGGGCGGCTACTAAAAGAGAGGCTGCCGGCCGGCCTTCTAGTGGCGCTTCCATCGGATAGACCATTGTACGTTTGCGCCCGTGTCCGGTGGGCGAAGGGGACGATGGGAGCCCTTGGTATGCGCCTTTCCTCGTTCTGGGAAGCGTTCAGCAAGAGGCCCGGAACAGAGACCCGGATAGCACCCACCGATGCGCCGACGATAGCAGCGAGGCCGCCCCAAAGGGGAGGCCCCGGAACCGGTACAGGCGTTCAAGAGCTTTATTGCAGAACCTTGAACGGCAACGGCTTTTGGTGAACTGAAAAGCCCTGCATACTCCGCACGCTCAGCACTCTCGGGGGATGGTTTTCGGGTAGCCAGTGGAAAATACCATTGAAGGTGCCGATCACGGTCTTATCTAGCGTCCCCGGGTAGCCACCATGAAGAGCAGCCCGGAGTTGATCCATTCCCTTGGCGTCCCGGACGATTTCCAGCGCGACCCCCGATTCCCTGCAAGTAGAGTCAGACAGGCCTTCACGGGTTCGTATCCCAAAAGTGAAATTGAGGTTGAACGGTTTCAGATGCAACAGATTGCCGTCGGAGTAGGCGGCCTGAATCCCCGATTCATCTAATCCTTTGAGGGCTGTTGTTATCGGCCCACCGAAAGGAAGGGGATCGAAGTGCTCATCGAGACCTTTATCAGAAAACAGTTGCGCCTGAAAGCCCACACGGTAACAAAGGTGGAAGAAACCGACCGGTTCATGCTCGTACACATCGACCGACTGGGTCAGCGGCTTTTGCGCTGTGGGGTTTGCCGACAGCGCTGCCGGAAGTTGCACAATATGCGAAAACAGCGGGAATGGCGCGATCTGTCGATGCGGCATGTGGCCGTTGAAACTGCGCTACCATCCGCGCCGCGTAGTATGCCCCCGATGCGGAGTGCGGGTAGAGGACTTTCCATGGGCGGAGCCGTGGGCGCGCGTGACCACGGCGCTGTTCAATGCGGTGGCCCGGTTGGCACGGGAGTTGAGTTGGCAGGGAACGGCACGCCAGTACGGCCTGAACTGGAAGAGCGTGGCGACGATCGTGAAGCGGGCGGTGGAGTATGGTTTACGCCATCGCGCGCGCCCACCGGTCCATGTGATTGGCATGGATGAGGTGAGCCGTCGTAAAGGGCAGGTGTATCTCACGGTGGTTTACGATTTGGAGCGCCGGGGATTGCTGTGGGTCGGAGACGACCGAACCGAAGAAGCGGTGAAACCGTTCTTCACCAGAGAAATGGGCACGCGGCGTTGCCACACGCTGCGCGTCGTGTGCATGGACATGTGGGCGCCCTACGCCACTCTGGTCGGCGAGCACGCTCCTAATGCGCAGATCTTGTTCGACCGATTCCACATCGTCAAGCACCTCCACGAAGCGGTCGAGGAAGTTCGGCGCAGTGAAATGCGCCGACTGAGTTTGAAGGAGAAAGTGGTGTTCAAGCGCAGCCGCTGGTTGCTGCTGAAGAATCCATGGAATCTCACGGGCGACCAGAAGGAACGGCTATCGACGATGGTGCGGTGGAACACGCCGATCGTGCGCGCCTATTACCTCAAGGAATCCTTTCAACTCTTTTGGGACTACCGCCAGCCGGCCCGAGCCAAAGCCCACCTGGAGAAATGGATGCGCTCGGCGATGGGCTCACGCCTGGAGCCGTTCAAGAAATTTGCGCGCACGCTCCGTTCCCATCTGGATGGAATCCTGTCATGGACCAAGCAACGCCTCTCCAACGGTGCCGTAGAGGGAATGAACAACAAAATCAAATCGATCAGCCATCGCTCGTTCGGATTCCGCAGCGCCAAGAATTTCATCGCAGCCATCTATCACTGCTGCGCCCGGCTGCCGTTGCCCGTCGAACGCTAATTACACTCTTGGGACAGGAGCCCCTTCCCTCGACTCCATCGCTCTCATACTGTGCCGTCACAGTAATCTCCTGGTTGTTAAATCGCTTAGGATTCTTAGCTAAATCACAGAAGCTAACATTTTTCGCCGCCGCCTGTATGGAAACACTAGGAACAGCGAGGAAGATCAGGAGAGACGCTAGAAGGTACAGGATTATCCGTCTATGGACTGTGGCATTCCTCATTGGGGAGGCCCTCCAGGTGCCGCAGCTTCTGTCGGCGCCCAACCCCACCCCCACCAGATTTGTGTTGCTGTCGTTGATATTGCATCAGTCGCTGGTTGATTGGCGTGTCCAGACAAGGACACATTGTCCAGTCGGTGAGAGACCGACCGAGGTCAAAAGACTCAGACCTCGTAGCTGGGGAGGCACCGTGGCGCGAAAGCAAGACGGTGGAGCCCTCCGACAAACATACTCGAAAGGAGTGTGCGCAACGCACCAGGTTGCAACGTGCAGTGAACGCAGACGTAGCCTCGTTACACGAATCTCCGGTGGCTGAGACGGTCGATAACGTGCGAAAGCAGCAAGAGTTGTCCGAAACGAGTCCGACACGGCGGCTCTCACCGGCGGGTATCAGCGGCGACATGGCGTGAAGGATGATGTGGAAACTGGAGAAGCCCTCGGGCCCAGCGAAAAAACTCGTCGGGATGATTCCGGCTATAACCGCGAGTGATCTGCTGGTATACCGGCAACAGGGTGACGGATCGGATCGAAGTACCGTTGATGGGCGTGCAGCAAAACGCGCCCGGAGGGAAGGGTCCGGACCAGTGAATGTTCCGTCCGTCAAGGCGAGGCAGGGGTGTTGTGTCAAGAAGACGCGAAAGCGTCATGCTGTACGAAGAGATGAGGGTGTGCCCCTCGCAGCCGCTCTGTAGGGGGAGGCTTCAAACTGCCATAAGCTGCTACGGTCTAAGGGCTGCGGTGGTGAACGTTATGGTTAAAAGGCGTGGCATTTGATCACGTCATGTATAGGTTAGAGAGACGAGTGTAAACGAACCTTCGATACGCATCTAAAACTCCTTACAACATCGAACCTCTAGTGACGCACCCTTTCCGCGAGCACTGCCGTTACCTGCCCACTGCCGGTATGTCCCGTGTATAGAAGGCGTGACTCTAGCTCGGGCTTTTCGTACCGAACTTGAGAACCTGGTTGACTATGCTAAGGGAAAAAGCTCAAGCGGACGAACTCCGAGGCTGAAAGTACCGAAGCGTTAATCAGAGGCGGACTGCTTCGTAGTAGCGGTGATCCGGGGTAATGCCCGAGGAGCGAAGGGAGCAGGTCACTCGTGTCGACATCGTCAGGGTCAACCGGCAACCGGAGGAACTCGCTGGTTTCGGCAGAAGGCGGCAGCTTTCACTCGGTGGCACGAGCCGGATGAATCGAGAGGTTCACGTCCGGAATCTGTGAGCGCCTCGGGGTGAAATTCCCCGGGGCGACTCGGCAGATGACAAAGGCACCCGGCAGTCTGCAGGAACTGAGGCGGCGATTTATCGAAAGGCGAAGTCTGAAAAGACGCATCGCTTCTGCGGTCTGTTCGTGCATATCACGAAAATGGAGACCCTGGAGGAGGCTTATCCAATCGCCAAAGGAAACGGCGGTGCCCCCGGCATCGACGGCCAGAGTTTCCGGGACATCGAGTCAGCGGGACGCGCTGCGTTTCTGGCGGCGGTGCGAGAAGATCTTGTCACAGGCAGGTACAAACCATGCGGACGCTCTGGTACAGGAGATTCTGAAGGGCAAGAGGCAAAGTTCGACTACTTCAATTCCATGAATGCCGATCGCGTGATGCAGGGCGCATTAAACTCATCCTCGAGCAGTTTCGACAGGCGACTCTTGCGCGAACTCTTATGGATTTATACCTAAGCGAACACCACATGCGCCTTGGCGAAGTCCGGCGTGGTCTGAAGCGGGCTGTAAGTCCACGGTCATCGATGTTGATCTGTCGCGCTACTTCGACACGATCCGGCATTCGGTACTACTGGATAAGATCGCCCAGAGGATCCAGGACCCACGGGTCATGCACCTCGTGAAGCAGATCATTCAAGCTGGCGGAAAGGTCGTTGTCCCGCAAGGCGGACCGTTCAGTCCGCTGGCAGCCAATATCTATCTGAACGAGGTCGACTGGATCTTCGACGCGATTCGTCGTAAAACGGCAGACGGAGATTACGAGGCAGTCAACTATCACCGGTTCGCCGACGATGTTGTTATCACCGTCAGCGGGCATCACACCAAACGGGGCTGGGCAGAACGGGCCCAGCAACGCCTCCAGGAACAGTTCGCACTGATCGGTGTCGAACTGAACACGGAGAAAACCAAACTGGTGAATACGCTGAACGGTGACGCATTCGGGTTTCTGGGGTTTGATCTGCGGCGTGTACGCAAGCGAAGCGGGGCAGGATATTTCATCCTGATGACTCCGAAGAAGAAGGCTCGCCAGGCGGTCAAGGCGAAGATCCGCGACATCATCGCGCATGGGCGCAACTCCCGTGGCGGAACTGGTGAAGCAAATCAATGCCACGCTGGCCGGATGGGTCAACTACTTCAGGGTTGGAAACTCGAGTCGGGCCTTTAGCGAGGTTCGCGACTACGTGGAGCTGAAGATCCGCACCCTGTTGACCAGGCGGAAACGGCGGCGAAAGTCGAGCGTGGGCTGGCGGCGATGGAGTAACGAATACCTCTACGATGTGTTGGGGCTCTATTGGGACTGGAAGATTCAGCCCCTCCCCGGCCTCGGGAGTGGGGACGTGAAAGTGGCTGTTAGACACCAGGACTCATAACCCTTTTGACGAAATTCACTGGGTGAGCTGCTTGAGGGAAAACCTCACGAGCAGTTCTTATGGGGAGGGGTTGGAAACGGGCGAGGCAACTCAGCACCGCGCCAGTCCCTTACCCGACAAACCACCTGTCGGGGTCCAAACCCCGTATGCGGAAGTCACCCCCAACCCTTGATTGACATACGACTGCACTTGGAAAGCCTGTTGCTCCCCACTGAACTCCTGCTGATTGCTTTTGGGCATCCCTACTGCCTTCTGTTGCACACCATGTTCACCCTCATGGATAACGGTGCCAGCCTTTTCCGCTTCCGCAGTGCCTCCATTTAGGTTGGCATCCTTGGAGTCCCAATGCGATAAATCCAACGATATCGTGGTCTTGCCATTGACTGTGCCAGTTCCCCCATTGTTCGTTCCCGAAGTGCCCGCACCGGCATTCACCGTGACGCCATTGTGAACCCCAGCTTTGCCATAGAAGCTGAAAACCTTCTGCAGCTCACCCTTCTGGTCCTTGTTGAGCTTGTCGCTGGACGCCGCCGTCGTGGCGGTAGCCAAAGCGGCAGCTACCTGCTTACACTGATCCCCATTACAGATGTAGTGCCCCGTCGGATCGGTTTTTGACAGTGGATTATTGCCAACATAAGCATAGAGATTGGGAGCTTCGGGGAGCTTCGGGGACAGTCCGCAATGTTCCTAAGAGAGAAATCCAACTCAGTTCATACTATCGCTGTGATGGCGCGTCTTGCGCGGGTAATTGCGATTGGAGTTCCGCACCACATCACGCAGCGCGGCACGGCTAGCCAACGAGTCTTTTATACCGACGCGGATCGGGAGGTTTATCTAAGTCTGCTCCGAATCTCGGCGCAGCAGGCCGGACTGCGCATCCTCGCCTTCTGTTTAATGACCAATCACATCCACCTCGTGGTAGCGCCCGAGGAGGCCACTTCGATGGCAGTGGCCCTACGCCGCACTCACGGCCGCTACGCATCTTATCTCAACAGCCGCCGCGGGCGGACGGGCCATCTGTGGCAGAATCGCTTCTACTCTTGCGCGCTTGATGCTCGGCACACTCGCGTGGCCTTGCGCTACGTGGAACGGAATCCGGTGCGGGCGGGATTGGTGGACCTGCCGCCTGCCTACCGATGGTCGAGCGCCTCAGCGCACCTGGACGGCGCCGATCCCGGTGGCCTTCTCGACATGAGTTTCTGGGAGGAGCAAGGCGGACGCGAGGGCTGGCAAACGTTGCTTGCCACGCCGGAAGAATTGCTTGAGATCCGCATGCTGCAACGCGGAACGTTCACGGGCCGCCCGGTTGGTAGCGATGAATTCCTCGAGCACCTGGAGCAACAGACTCACCGTCAACTACGCCCACACCAAGGCGTCCGCTTGCTGCAGGCTGCTGGCTGAACGCGGCTCAGCCCATCAGTCTACAACCTCGTACCATAGCGGACCCGAACGACCTTGGTCATCGAAGGCCGAACACACTACTAGATAACTGGCATTCGCCGTGAGACAAGACGCCAGAGAGAGACCTATCGCCGCTACTTTAGTTAGGAGCTTCATCGTCTGCCGATCATTGGGTGGTTGGGTGCGTGATCCCCGCAGTATTCCGGAACGTATGCATGATGCTGATGACGTGGCGCGTCATTTGGTACGCATCCCCGAAGGAATACCCCGAGTTCACATGCATCTTACCGCCCAGACGTTCACCGGCATTGGACAGGAACACGATCTGGTCGTCGGGCTCGGTGGCCAGGTGCGGGCGCGACTCGTCGAGGTATTTGTGCACCCAGGCCGCGGCGCGGTCGCCCAGCGGGATGATGCGATCCTTCCTGCCCTAGAATACTTCCCTAGGACGTTTGGCCCATTTTTCTAGACGAATGGTTCGCGGAGATGATTGTGCGTATTGTCTTCAGGGCCGAGGTTCTTCATGACCATCAATCCGCGCTAAGGGACCGATTATAGGTCGGTCTTGTCCATAGAGGTCGACCTCATCGCTGCGCTTTAGAACCTCGAAATGAGTTTTGATCATTGCTTGATCGACGGTCTCGCAATATTTACCCGTCTCATCTACCAGCCACACGCAGTTAAGTCCATCATTCTTTCGGTAGTAACCGATTCTAAAGATCCTTCCCAGGTGGCCCGTCCAGCCGGGTTCGCTGGGCGTCACTTTTGTGACCCTGACCAACGAAAGAGGTGGAATCACGTCGGACGTCTCTCCCTTTGAGATTCGACCGGTCACAATGGCCTCCACTGATTGTCCCACTGGTTTTGTATCGCCAGAGGAATGGGGAACGGGATCGGCTCCGGCATTGGCAACGGAGGTAGTATGGGCAACGGCTCTGGCACAGGTGTTGGCATCGGCACAGGAGCGGGTTCCGGGCTCGGAATCGGTAACGGCATGACTTTCGGGTCCGGGTTTGGATTCGGGGGGGGCTTCGGGGACAGTCCGCAATGTTCCTAAGAGAGAAATCCAAGTCAGTTCATACTATCGCTGTGATGGCACGTCTTGCGCGGGCAATTGCGACTGGAGTTCCACACCACATTACGCAACGCGGCACGGATAGCCAGCGGGTCTTTTGCACCGACGCGAACCGGGAGGTTCGTCTAAGTCTACCAAGAATCTCTACACTGCAGGCGCCGTGTCGGGTATATGAGGTTTTCACCTTAGTCGTTGGAGCCCGGTTCCACGGCCGTATCCTCGTGAACCCTGATGCGCCCGGGCTCGACAATCCAAAGCCGGCCGGCGATCGACTCGACCCGGAGCATTTGTATCAGATCGCCGGCCAATTTCTCTAGCAAGCTCAGCGAAGGCTGCTTCGGCAATCTCAGCACAGCGATTCCCCCCGTATGGTGGGGCGGAAAACGCAAAACATCCGCAAAGTCGAGGTCCAGGCTGACCAGGCAACGTCCTTCGCGAACACAAACGTTGAAAATCGTCTCGTCGGTAGCGCCGCCAAGACCTTCCTGCTGGACGGTCTCTACATCATGACCGGCGTTATCGAAAAGATGAACGGATCTCGAACCGAAGTTCTCGTCCAATTTGAACTTCATGCCGCGCTGCTACCGGGCAAGTCCACGAAGCGCTCACGGCTCATCTCGGCGCCGTATGCAATGGCTGCCAAGACGTCATCGCGTTGGAGTTGGGGGTACTGTTCAAGGAGTTCCTCGATGGAAGCGCCGCTGGCGAGAACGTCCAGGAGCAAAGAAACCCAAATTCTAGTGCCACGCACACATGGCTTTCCGAAACAGACGTTCGGGTCGATCGCAATCCTGTTTAGGAGTGGATGCACGGCAGAATCTCCTTTTGTCAATCAGGATATCAACTAAAGTGCGGTGCTTCATGAAGCGCACATGCGCAGCTCGGTTGCTGTTTTTCTGGCGGAGAGAGTGGGATTCGAACCCACGTTAGAGTTTCCCCTAAACACGCTTTCCAAGCGTGCGCCTTCAACCACTCGGCCATCTCTCCTTGGGTTGAGAACACTGGAAGAATCCAGCGTGGAGGCTCGCGGCAAGGATGCTTCCGAACACAATGAAGAAGCCTAATCTTGCCGACAGCCTTCAGTTTAGCATTGGCGTTTCACTGTACCGGCATATGACCTGTCCGGTTTCGGACAGTGGTTTCCCCCGGACGTTGACTTTGGGCGCGGGATGCCACAGCCTGCCCGGTCAACTGCCAGAAAACTCACGCCAACGGCGTTGGCCGTCGGAGTGCAACCTGTAAACGAGAACACCTTGCGATGCAGGAGATCAGCGATACAGTAGTACAACGTCTCGATGTTGGTGGCAGCGCCTTGATCCCAAACCCTTCTACCAGGTCCTCCACCGTGTCCGAGGCTCGTAAACGGCAGCGAATTCTGCTGGTTGACGATCAGCTCGACATATTGACCGCGCTGGAACTGCTGTTGAAGATGAACGGATTCGTGGCGGAGTCGGTCGATTCCCCGCCCCTCGCCCTGGCGGCGACTGGCCAGCCTTTCGACCTGGTCTTGATGGATCTCAACTACACGCGCGATACCACTTCCGGCCAGGAGGGCTTGGCGCTGCTCACCGAGCTGCGCAAGCGGTTTGACAAGCTGCCAATTGTTGTCATGACGGCTTGGGGCAATGTCGAGCTGGCGGTAGAGGCCATGCGGCTGGGCGCCTCCGATTTCGTGCAGAAACCGTGGGACAATTCCCGGCTGCTGCAGACCATCAGCAAGGAACTGGACCGCGCAGCTGCTGCCCGTCGTGTGGTCGACAGCAATAAGAGCGAGCTGGATATCGCTCGCCATGTACAGCAGAAGCTGTTCCCGCAGAAGCTGAAACCGATGGCCACGCTCGACTACGCCGGACGTTGTGTGCCGGCGCGAGCTGTCGGCGGCGACTACTATGACTTCTTCGATCTCGGCGAAGGCCGCCTTTCTGGCGTTCTGGCCGATGTGTCGGGCAAGGGCGTTGGTGCTGCCATGCTGATGGCGAACTTGCAGGCCTCGTTCCGTAGCCAGATCGAGAGTGGCACTCGCGAGCCCGCCGAACTGCTGACCGCAGTCAATCGCCTCTTCTATGACGCCACGCCGCCCGAGCAGTACGTCACGCTGTTCTATTTTGACTACGACGAGCCATCCCGCACCATGCGCTTCGTCAATGGCGGCCATCCGTCTCCGCTCCTCATCAAGGCATCGGGCGAGGCGGAACGCCTCACCGCAACCAGCACGGTAGTGGGTTTGTTTCCGCGCTGGGAGTGCGCCACAGGGTCCGCGACGCTCGGGCCTGGCGATCATCTATTCGCTTTCACCGACGGCGCCACGGACTGCACCGTGGTCACCCAAACTGGGCCAGACGAATTGGGCGAAGACGGCTTCGTCGAGTTGCTGCTGGCTTCCAAGAGCGGGGCCGCTCTGGCGGCCGTCGAAGAGATACAAGCCGAGTTAGCCCGGCTCGGCGGTGGCCAGGACTTGATCGACGACCAGACCTTGATTGCGCTGGTTGGCCGCTAGGTTAAAGTCCTGACCGGTGTGAACCGATACCTAACTGTGGGCCAATTCTACCGGTCACAGTAAGCCGAGAGCCGTGGGCCGGGAAATGCGATCGCCTTGGCAGCGGACGCGACTGCCAATGGGCCACTCTTAGTGCCACCCCAGAGCCGGATCCTAATCGTTGACCATTCTCAGTCCAACCGCCGCATTCTTCAGGGTGTCCTACGAGAACTCGGGAACGACCTGCTGGAAGCCAGTTCTACATCTCAGGCTCTGACTCTGATCGCCAACGAGCGGATCGACCTGGTGCTGGTCGATCTGATGGCGCCTGAGATCGGCGGCCCGATGTTCTGCCGGATCCTGAAGAGCAACTCCAGCACGCAGTTTATTCCCATTTTTCTGCTGGCTCCGGACGACCAGGCAGAAAAGGAAGTGATCGCCATTGCCTCGGGCGCTCACGATTTCCTCTTGAAGCCGCTCCGCCACAAGGCGGTGCAAGCTCGGGTGCAGGCCAGCTTGCGCCTGAAAGCGACCCTGGACTCCCTGGACGACGCGGAAGCAGTGCTCTTCTCGCTGGCTCAGTCGGTGGAAGAACGGGACCCTGCCATGGGCGAACACTGCCAGCGCATCGCGCTGCTGGCTTCCAGCCTCGGGATTGCGTTGGGCCTGTCTGCGGCCGATCTCGTCTCATTACAGCGCGGCGGCTTCCTGCACGATATCGGTAAAGTCGGCATTCCCGATCACATCCTCTTCAAGCCGGGGCCACTAACCTCGGAGGAGTGGGTGTTGTTGCGCGAACACACCGTGCGCGGCGAACGGATCTGCCAGAAGATGCGCTCGCTGCGCGACACACTGCCCATCATCCGATCCCACCACGAGCGTTGGAACGGGTCGGGTTATCCCGATGGATTGCGCGGCGAGGAGATCCCGCTGCTGGCGCGGATCATACAGATCGCCGATATCTTCGATGCACTCACCAGCAAGCGGCCGTACAAGGAGGCCTACTTGCCCGAGCATGCGATGCTCATCCTCCGGGAGGAGACCAACCTAGGATGGCGCGATCCCGACCTGGTCGCTAAGTTCGGTGAAATCTACCCCATGTTCCGTTCCGCGCCCTCTCCCAAAAGCGGGAACCACTCGCTACAGGCACTCGCCGAGGCCATCCAGCGGAAGGACGTGCACTCAACCGAAACCGTCATTCGCGGGCTCTCGCAAAATCGTGGCACAGGCCTTCAGCCTGCGGGTTTTCAGAGAAACCGCGCGTAGCTCTCCGCCCTCGAGTTGAGCACGCGGAATTTCGGCTTTTGTCATCAACCCTTTAGCCTAGATCAAACTTCTCGTGATGCAGCGCCGCATCGCCAACCACCAGCACCGGGCGGCCAAGGATCTGTTCGAGTTCTTCCAGGTACTGGTTGTTATTCGACTTCAGCACCTTAGCCACGTCGGGATGGACGCGTAAGACAACGTCCTTGGCGTCCACCGCCCTGGCGATTTTTTGCGCCTCGATGAGGATCTCGCCGATGATGGTCTGAACGCTCTTAACGTAACCCGCGCCTTCACAATACGGGCACGGAGCACAAAGCGTCCGCTCCAGGCTCTGCTTCACCCGCTTCCGGGTAATGGCGACCAAACCGAAGTCGTTGAACTGAAGAATCTTGTAGGGCGCTTTGTCGGCGCGCATAGCCTCTTCGAGGGTCTGCATCACCTTCTGCCGATTCTTGCGCTCATCCATGTCGATGAAGTCGACTACGATGATGCCACCGAGATCGCGCAGCCGGATCTGGCGGACAATCTCCTTCACCGCCTCCGTGTTGGTCTTCACGATGGTGTCTTCCAGGCGGTTCGACTTGCCGACGTACTTTCCGGTATTGACATCGATCGCCACCAGCGCTTCCGTC
This sequence comes from uncultured Acidobacteriaceae bacterium, assembly GCA_963771305.1. Lineage (GTDB taxonomy): Bacteria > Acidobacteriota > Terriglobia > Bryobacterales > Bryobacteraceae > CAJCIT01. Next base: position 32,984 of record CAVYTS010000036.1, on the reverse strand, counting down.
TGGTTGATGACGATGTAACCGCCCGACTTCAGCCAGACCTTGGGACGTAAGGCTTTTTCAAGCTCCTGCGTAATGCCGAAGGCGTCGAAGATGGGCGCCGAGCGGGTGTACATTTTCACCCGGCTCACCAGAGCGGGCTGGAAGCGCTGCACAAAGCGCAGGACGCTCTCGTACATCTCTTCGTTGTCGGCCCAGATGGACTTGTATTCTTCCGTTACCTGGTCGCGCAGAATGCGCTGAACCAGATCGAGGTCGTGGTGCAGCAGCGCGGGGGCGGGGCGTTTCTCCGCTTTCTCCTTGATATCAACCCAGAGATTGTGGAGGAAGTTCATGTCGGCCGCGATCTCTTCTTCCGTATGGCCTTCGCCGGCCGTGCGGACGATGAAGCCGCCGCTCGACCCGACCCGATGGGCTTGCAGGATGCGCTTCAGCCGGAGGCGCTCTTCATCACTGGCGATCTTTCGCGAGACGCCCAGATGATCGACGCTCGGCATGAAGACCACGTAGCGGCCTGGCAGCGCGATGTGCGAAGTAATGCGAGCGCCTTTTTGGCCTAGCGGCTCCTTCGCAATCTGGACGATGATCTCCTGGCCGGCCTTCAGCAGGTCGGTGATGGAGGGGTAAACACGTTCCGGCGCAGGCCCCGACCGCTCTTCTCGTTGTTCGGCGCGCTCAGGCCGTTCCACACGCTCTGTCCGTTCAACGCGCTCAGCACGAGCTTCCGGACGGACCTCAGGTTCCGGGCGCACTTCCACCGCCGGAGCTGCGGCGACGGCTTGCACGGCCTCGGTGCCGGCGGCAGGGCGCAGCCTGGGGAGCAAAGCGATTTCCGCCACGGCGCCTGCGCATCCGCCGGGACATACGATGCATGGACCGGCCGCCCTGTTCCCGAACCGATGCGGTTTGGGTGGCTTGCCTGGATTCCGCTGCTTCTCCTGCAGCCGGGGCGTCGGTGACGAACACCGCCCGCTTCAACGCCAGCCGCGGGCTCGCCTTCCTCCGGCTCATCATCCGGTTCTTCCACCGAAGCATCTTCTGAAATCAAGTCGCCAGCCAACGCTTCAGCGCGCTCCTCATCCGAGAGTTCTGCTTCAGCTTCTTCAGCAAGGTCGGGCTCAACCGGTTCCACCTGGTCGCCGCGGATGGCTTCGTGTAGTTCGGCTTCGATCCGAGCTTCATAGGCCGCCGAGGCCTCGTCGGAACGAATCAGCGAAAGCGGATGTGGATCTGCGTGCGATGCGTGTGCGACGATCTCTTCGGCCGATTCCGCGGCTTCGTCGAGCGGGAGGACCAGAGGAGCCGCCTTCACCTCCGGACGAAGAATCAGGGGAGCGATTCCGGCGGCCGAGGCTGGCTCCGGGTGAACCACGGCGCCATGACCGTGTAGCAGAACTTCGTGCTCCTCTTCGGACGACTCAATCTCATCCAACCGGTCTTCGATCTTCGATACGATTTCAAGCTTCTCGTCTTCGTCTAGCGGCCTCAGGGACAGTTCGGCCGGTTCGACAGGTTCGTGGTCCGCTGCCTTTTCGACCTGTTCAACAACACGCGGGCCGCCGCCTTGACGGTACTTGGCGAGCGATTCACCAGGCAGGATGAGCAGGTCGCTGGCGGATCTGGCAACGGCGACGTCTTCCCGGATTGGCGCTTCGGGAGCAGGAGCGGCGTATCGGGCGGTGGGTTCGGGTTCCGAGCTGGCGGCGCCTGTGGCGGCATATTTGTTCTCCGGGAATCCGCGTCCGCGGGTCCGGCGACGGCGCGAACGCCGGCGGCGGTCGTCATTCCGATCCCGGTCCTGACGGTCTCCTTCGCTGCGGGTTTCCATCGGCGGAATGCGGGCCAGCGTCGGGTTGATGGTCTCAATCGATTCGGTTGGCGCCGTCACTGGCTCAGCGACCAATGAGGGCTCTCCCGCTGCCTCCGAAGGCACGGAAACAGGCCTTGCGTCACCTTGACGGCCTTCGGGCTGACGGCTTTCGGGCGAACGCGCTTCGGGTGAACGGTCCTGATAGCGTGGGCCGCGATCGCGTCCACGGTCTCCTCGCCGGTCGCCTCGGTCATTTCCACGATCACCGCCGCTGTTCCGATCGGGCGCGCGTTCAACGATGGGCGTTGCACGCTGCGCCGGTTCAGCCGAAACAGGATCGAAGTCTTCGTTCTCTTCGAAGAAATCGGATACGTAGAGAAACGTGTCCCGCTCCAGGCCCAAGTCGACAAATGCCGACTGCATGCCCGGAAGGACGCGCGTCACTCTACCTTTGTGGATGCTTCCCGCGAGCGAATACTCGTTCGCGCGTTGAAAATAGACCTCGACGAGTTGATCGTCTTCGAGAACGGCTACTTTCGTCTCGTGGCGATTGGATGCAATCACCAGCTCTTTACTCATAACTCACCGCCTTGTGGGCCGATGACGAGAGCCTCGAGAGCTTTGAAAGATGCGTTGACGTATCAGCCGCGCGTCGTTGACGCGCGCTGACAGAAAGCTGTTGTCCAGCTGCGAGGTGGAGTCATGCTCAAGAACACCCGTCCGCCGGAGTGGTTTACCGAATTGCCCAGTAACCGTTGAAATCGTAACGTCAAATCCAAAATTCTCTTGTTCTGCTCGGCTCGACCCTTTTTCTTAGTTGTCGAACCAACCCGCCGGCAGCATAGCCAGGGGTTGTTTACTACGAATTCACAAACCTTCTCAGCCTGACGCTGTTAATCAAACCCAGCATCAGGAAAACCGACCAAGTATTAGAACCTCCCGAACTCATCAGCGGGAGCGGGATCCCGGTGGTCGGCATGTGACCAACCACCATCCCCACATTGACCAGCACGTGGAACAGCAACAACGCGCCGATCGTCATGCAGATGTAAACGCCCGCGCGGTCAGGAGCTGACTGGGCATTCTGGACCACCTGCATAATCAGAAGAAAATACAACACTAATGCCACGACCACGCCCAGGAACCCGTGCTCTTCTGCGAACGAGGAGAAGATAAAATCCGTGTGAGGCACGGGCAGAAATCCCAGGTGAGTCTGAGAACCTTTCGTAACGCCTCGCCCCCATACGCCGCCGTTTCCGACTGCGATTTTCGACTGGATCACCTGGAAGCCAGAGCCCTTCGGGTCCCGTTCCGGGTCAACGAAGCTGACCAGCCGATCTTTCTGGTACGGCTTAAGGAAATGATAACCGATCGGGAGGCAGGCCATTACCACAAATGCAATCAGCAACAGATACTTCCATCGCAAACCGGCCATTAACACGCCGCAAACCAGGATCGGAAGATACGTCAGGGACGTACCCAAATCGGGCTGTTTGACCACCAGCAGAAAAGGCACCGCGATCAACCCGCTCAATTTGAGCAGGTCCGGCCATTCCACGGTCGGCGTCCTGAGATCGGCCAGATAACGGGCCACCAACAGCACCAAGACGATCTTCACAAACTCGGATGTCTGCAGCGTGAAACCGGAGACGCGAATCCAGCGGGTCGAGCCAAACACCTTGTCGCCCAACAGGAAAGTCAATATCAGCAGCCCCACCGACGCCGCATAAATGGGAAAGATCTTACCCATCAGTGAGTGGTAATCGATCTGCGCGACCACCCACATCATGATGAAACCGGTGACTACGTAGATGATCTGGCGCCACCAGGCGCCCTGCCATTTGGAGCCATTGGTCGCGCTATAGATCTGCAGGACGCCCAGAGCGCACAGTGCCAGAGCGATGAAGATCAGGGTCCAATCCAGGTCGCGGAAGGAGCGATAAGCCGCCACTACCGGTTACCTCCCGCGCCCGGCTGCGCCAGAGCGAGCGGAGGAACCGTGGCCGAGCCGCCAAGCGGGGACCCAGACGTTGCGGACGGAGGCGGGAAACCGCTTGCTGACGCGCGCGGCTCGCTAAACTGTCGCGGGCTTTCGAGCCGGGTGACTGCGGTTGCCGTCTTGCCTTCGCGGGCCTTCTTGTCGAAGTAGGCCTTCATCACGTCCCGGACGATCGGCACCGTGTTGTAGCTTTCCTCGCCGTTCTCGTACAAGCCGGCCACCACGATTTCCGGATTGTCGCCGGGCGCAAAGGCCACAAACCAGGCATTGTTCTTGAGGTCCTTCGATTTCTTGGTCAGCTCAGTCGCCGCCAGCTGCGCCGTTCCGGTCTTGCCGCAGACTTTCACGTTGGGAAGCGCGGCATTGCGGCCCGTTCCGCCTTCGTTCACGACCGCGCACATCCCGGAAATGACTTTGTCGACGTTCTCGGGATTGAAGTGCCCTTCTCGCAGCAACACAGGCTTAGCGCCTTTCACGACGTGCGGCTGATACCATTTGCCGCGCATCGCGAGTCCACCAATGGCGGCGGCCAGTTCGAGTGGCGACACCGTGACCGCGCCCTGGCCAATGGCCACCGAGATAGTTTCGCCGGCGTACCATTTCTCGCGGTAGTTGCGCATCTTCCACTTCGACGAAGGCATGGTGCTTTCGCGTTCATTGGGCAAGTCGATGCCGGTCTTATGCCCGTAGCCAGCCAGGTCAGCATATTGGGCGATGCGGTCGATGCCAAGGCGATTCCCTACGTTGTAAAAGAACACATCGCAGGACAGCGCAATGGCCATATGCAGTGAAATCGTTCCGTGACCTTCCTTTTTGTGGCAGGCGAAATAGTGTCCGTAGAAACTGGCGCCGCCCGGGCAATGAAACTGCGTAGTGTCGTCAATAACACCGGTTTCCAACCCCGCCAGCGCCTCGATAGGCTTGAATGTAGAGCCCGGCGCAAGCTCCGCCTGGATAGCGCGATTGATCAGCGGCTTAAAAGGATCGGTCGTCAATTGCGCCCAATCCCGCCGGCTGATGCGACCGGTGAACTTGTTGGGATCGAACGTGGGCCGGCTCACCATGGCCAGCACTTCGCCGTTGCGTGGATCCATGGCGACCACCGCGCCGCGCTTCCCTTCCATGGCCAGTTCAGCCACCGACTGCAGATCAAGATCGAGCCCCAGTTGGAGATCATGGCCCGGCTTGGCTTCCTGCTGATCCTCGGGATCAATCACGGCGCGCTCCCGGCCCAGGTTGTCTACCAGCACTTTGCGCCGTCCGTCGACGCCCTTCAACGTGTCGTTGTACTGGCGCTCAACGCCCTCCTTGCCGATGATGTCGCCGAGATTGTAGTCGGCGTAGGCGGGTGAATCGAGCTCGGCTTCGCTGATCTCGCCGACATAGCCGACAATGTGCGCGGCGTAGCCATCCTGCGGATAGAGGCGCCGCCAGGATTTGATCATGTCCATTTCGGGGAACGTGGCGGCATCGCGATGCGATTCGATAAAGGCGATATCGTCGCGCGTCAGTTCGTCTTTAATAATGATCTGCGGCTGCGTGTTCTTGCGGCGAAGCTTGGCGATCAGTTCGTTGTAGTCGAGGTGCAATCCGTCGGCGATCGCGGGGAGGTGTTCCCACTTGATCTGGTCCCGGTTCAGTATCAGTGAATAGGAGGCTTTGTTGTCGACTACCACACGGCCATCGCGGTCTAGAATCTTGCCACGCGGGGCGAGGATGGGTGTCGACTTGACGCGGTTGCGCTCCGCCGCCTCGCTGTAACGGTCGGGATCCTGCACCTGCAGCTGCCAGAAACCGGCCACCAGGAACACGAAAACAACCACGACCAGGTACTGGAAAATAGCGATTTTGCCCGCTGTCGCTTTGGTGTCGTCGCGTAGTATCCGTTCAGACGATACTTCGTCGTCGCGTTCGCGCTGGCTTTCTATAAGTGCCACAAATGAGTACCGGAAGGCGAAGCTAGTCCACCTCCTCTCATTCTAACTGGACAAATGCAAATCGCCTCGAAAGCGATTGAGCCAAACCCAAAATCCCCATCGGGTCGGTACCCTGCAATGACCCCACCCCGGAGCGCGACGCCTCGTCGATTCGCCTTCGTACATCTACATCACACCCAAACGCTCGCCGCCCTGATCGCGCGGACTGACACGTGGGCCGGCCGACGCCATCGTCGCGGCGGGCTGTCACGGATCGCGGGCGGCTAGGTGTCGCGAAAGAACGAAGCCAAGCCCGATCCAACTGGAGGCCATCTGTTTTGCGAAAACGAAACTCTCATGAGCGGCCGCCGTTCACCCCCGCTGATGAAAATGGCCACTACCCTTCCTCGTCATCACTGGAGCCGGACGTGGGCATCCTGCTCTGAGGCGGAGAGCGGCGCGGGTCTAGGGACCCGCCCCACCACCTGAGAGTAGTTTCGAAAGAAGTCAGATGCCAGCCTAACCCCTTGCGCGGACGAACTCAACCGGAGGAAGGGTCGAGCCGCATGCTGAAGCGACTGCAGTTGGACACCCGACGTGTGGGGGCCACGGACGGTGCAATTGGGTCTCGTTGCGCCCTTTGCGCCGGACACAGCGGGCGGTGCTTAGAGACGACCTATTCGCTGGGTGTTGGGTATCCCGGATTATTCTGACCTGAGCACTGCGATAGCATTTGAGCCCGCGCCGGCAAGCGCCAGAGTGAATTCCTTGTCCTTTGCCCGTCCCAGAAAGCCCAGAACCCTGGCTTCGTCGAGCGCGATACTGCTGGCGAGAACCGCGGCACTCGCGTATCGCCTTTCCAGGCTCGTGACATTCAACACATCGGGAAGGTCGCCGATCCTTTTTTGCTGCCTTGAAAGAACGACCTCGGCGGAGCGGCATGCCTCCAACGCGTATCCGTAATTCCCCTGCTCTTCGAATGAGCGCCCGTTGGCATAGAGGTTGCGCGCCCCGGATATCCGTTCCAAGTCCGGTTCCGACGACCCGAACTGACACCAGGCGGAAACCGGAATCGCGAGCACGCACGCAAGTCTCACGAGACGCATGCGAGTAATTATAAATCGGTATGAAGCGTCCTGGAATTTTCAAGCGGCAGGTTTCCATGGGAAATAGGGACGGACGGGCGTTTAGTCTGAGGGCATTAGACAGTACCGGATACGCCGCTCGCAGCCGCAATGAAATGCAGCAGACGACCATGAGCTTTGCTCGGCCGCCTGGCAAGATCGGCGCGCACAGGTGATGTGAAATGCCGTGTCGTTTCGATGAGGCGAGCTTGGCGTGCCACATGACGTTAGTACCGGATTGAGCTGAGGATTCTCGGATAAAACGCCCGTCCGTCCACGCCCGTCTCTGGCGCTTATGCTGGGTACAGATTGTTTCAACCCGGCTTCAGCCGGTGGCCTGCTGAGATCTGTGCTGGGTCGGTCTGGGCCAGTGAACTTCTTAGCGCTTCTTTCGGACCAGGCGGCGCGCCTTGCGGACAACGGCCGGCGCGGAGGAGAAGGCGGCGTCCACCAACCCGGCTTGCTGTTCCGTGTGTACCTTGTGAGCGCCGGCGGCTGGGCTGGCCGCGGTAGGACGGCCGATGTAGCGTATGGGCCGTTTGATTGGTCCACCGTTACCGCTGGGATTGATGATGGACTGCATCTGCTCTTCGAAGAAGTACCAGGCGCCCATGTTCTCCGGTTCCTCTTGAACCCAGAACAGTTCCGCCGTGTCATTGTAACGCTGCAAGATGTCCGTGAGGCGCTGTAACGGGAAGGGGTACAGTTGCTCGAGTCGAATGATGGCAACGTCCTTGCGGCCGAGTTCCTCGCGCTTGTTGACCAAGTCGTAGTACACCTTGCCGGAACACATCAGAATGCGGCTGATGTTCTGTCCGACATGGTTGCTGTCCCCGATCACTTCCTGGAATGCTCCGCTGGTTAGCTCTGCCAGTGTGGAAGATGCCTTGGGGTAGCGCAGCAGGAACTTGGGGGTGAAGACGATGAGCGGCTTTCGAATGCCGCGGCGATCGCGCCCGCCATGCATCTGGCGGCGCAGAAGGTGGAAATACTGGGCCGGCGTCGTGCAATTGCAGACCTGGATGTTATTCTCGGCGCACAACTGCAAGAAGCGCTCGATGCGGGCGCTGGAGTGTTCCGGGCCCTGGCCTTCAAAGCCGTGGGGCAGAAGCAGGACCAAGCCGCTGGGCTGGTTCCACTTCGATTCGGCGGAGACGATGAACTGATCGATGATGATCTGGCCGCCATTGACGAAGTCGCCGAACTGGGCTTCCCACATGACGAGTGTCAATGGGTCGGAGACGCTGTAGCCAAACTCAAATCCCATCACCGCGTATTCGCTCAGCAGGCTGTCGATGACCTCGAACTTGGCCTGCTTGGGATCAATGTGCTTGAGCGGAATGTAGCCTTCGCCCGATCTCGATGTCGGAGAACTCGAGGTGGCGCTGGGTGAAAGTGCCGCGGGTGACATCCTCGCCACTGAGACGGACGGGTGTGCCTTCGGCGACCAGCGTGCCGAACGCAAGCATCTCGGCGAAACCCCAATCAACGGGAGCGCCGTTCAGAGAATCACGGCGTCGATCGACCAGACCTTTCAATTTGGGGTGCAAATGGAACTCGTCAGGCAGTGTCGTGCATCGCTCGACCACGCGGGCCAGGGTTGGGTAGTCGACCGCCGTCGAGGGAATGGGCGTGTTCACCTGTTCCTCGGGCATGACGAAGAACTCTTCGATCACGTACTGTTCGCGAGTCTTCTTCGCTTGATCGTAGACGCCATTGAGATCGGTCCGGACCTGGGCGCGCATGGTCTCCACCTGCTGTTGGGTGACCACCTTCTCGCGAATCAGGCGCTCCGATTGCTGGATGGCAACCGTCGGCGTATTCTTGATCCGGCGATACATCACCGGATGGGTGTAGCTGGGGTCGTCCGCCTCATTGTGCCCTTGACGACGGTAGCCGATCAGGTCGATCACGATGTCGCGCTTAAACTCTTGGCGATACTGATAGGCCAACTGGGCCACACGAACGCAGGCATCGGGATCGTCCCCATTGACGTGGAAGATGGGCGCCTGGACGGCACGAGCGATGTCGGTGCAGTAGACGCTGGTGCGGCCTTCCATCGGGTTGGTGGTGAAGCCGATCTGGTTGTTAATGATGATGTGAATCGTGCCGCCCGTGGTGTAGCCCTCCAATTGCGAGAGCTGCAGAACTTCCGCGACAACACCCTGGCCGGCAAATGCAGCGTCACCGTGGATCAGAATGGGCAGAACGCGCGCTCTCTCTTTGTCTCCGAGCCGATCCTGCTTCGGACGGACCAGGCCTTCCACGACGGGATCGACCGCTTCGAGGTGGCTCGGATTGAACGCTACCGAGACCAGGATCTCTTTGCCCAGGCTGGAGGTGTGAATGCCGCTAGAGCCCAGGTGATACTTGACGTCGCCCGAACCCCAGACACTCTCCGGGTCGGGCTCGCCTTCGAATTCAGAGAACACTTGCACCATCGACTTGCCGACGACGTTGGCGAGAACGTTCAAGCGGCCGCGATGAGCCATTCCAATGACCGATTCATGAACGTCGTTATTGGCGGCTTGATCGAGGATCTCATCCAGCACGCCGATGGTGGATTCGCCGCCTTCCAGTCCGAAGCGCTTCTGGCCGACAAAGCGCGTTTGGAGAAAATGTTCGAATTCCTCGGCTTGGATGAGGCGGTCGAGAATGCGGGTCCGGGTGAATGCGTCGAGCGGCCACTGGTTCATGGTGCTCTCCATGCGATCTTGCAGCCACTGTTTCTGCTCTGGATCCTGGATGTGCATGTACTCGACGCCAATGGAAGCGCAATACGTGGTGCGCAGCCGGTCGAGAATCTCACGCAAGCTCTCGAAGGGCTGCATGTAGGAGGCGATGGCGCCACTGGGCGCCTTGACAGCGCCAGAGAGGAACGGACGATCGAGATCCCAGATGGAGAGGCCGTAGGACGAGGGATCAAGCTCTTCGTGATAGCTCGGATCGCTGCCGAGCGGGTTGGTATTGGCGATCAGGTGGCCGCGGACGCGATACGCATTGATCAGTTGAATGACCGCGGCTTCCTTCGCCACATCGGTATTCACCGAGCCGTAACGCTGCGGAGTGATCTGTTGATCCGTCTCCCACTTCACGGGCAGATAGGGGATCTTCAGGTCGCGGAACATGCTGTCATAGAAGCCCTCGGACCCCTGAAGCAGCTTCTGCAAGGTGGCCAGGAATGCGCCAGACTCCGCGCCCTGGATGATGCGATGGTCGTAGGTGCAGCTGACCATGAGCACCTTGCTGAGGCCGAGCATGGCGCGGACCTCTTCGCTGGTGGCCGCAAACTCGGCCGGATAGTCGATGGCGCCGGTCGCGATGATTGCTCCTTGTCCCGGCATGAGGCGCGGAACGGAGCCCAGCGTGCCGACCGTGCCCGGGTTGGTCAAGGAAATGGTGGTGCCTTCGAAATCGGACACCTGGAGTTTGTTATTGCGGGCGCGCAGAACAATATCGTCGTAAGCGGCGCAGAACTGGGAGAAGTTCATGCCGTCCACGTTCTTGATATTCGGCACCTTGAGCGAGCGCGAGCCATCCTTCCCGGCAACGTCGACCGCGAGGCCAATGTTGATGTAGTTGCGGACGACGCGAAACAACTCGCCGCCATTCTCAGCGAAAGAGTGGTTCAGGGAGGGATTCGCCCGCGCAGCCTGAACAATGGCCCACGCGATGATGTGCGTGAAGCTGATTTTCCCCTTGCCGTGCAAAGAGCGCTGCTTGTTGACGAGAGTGCGATTCTCCTCGATCACCCGCACCGGTATCTGGCGCTGCGAAGTGGCCACCGGAATACCGAGGCTGGCCACCATGTTCTCGGCGATGCGCGCCGCGGCACCGCGCAGAGGAACCAGTTGGTCGCCCGGTCCAACCATCTTGGCTTCCTGGCGTGCGACGGCTGTCGAAGGCGCCTGAACGGGGGGCGCTTGAACTAGGGGCGCGACAACTGGCGGTGGCGGAGCCTCGACAACAGCAGCAGCCGTTGCGATGGAAGCTACCGGTTGAGGAGGGGGCACGGCAGCGGGAGCCGCCGGCTCGGGTGGCGGCGGGGCCGCATCACCGTTGGCCAGAACCGAATCGCTTGGAACCGAACCGCCGTTCTGAGGCGGGGTCTGCTGTAGGAAGTCGGCCCAGTCTTGATCGACACTGGCGCGATCGAATTTGAATTGGTGCGAAAGCTCGTCTTGGAGCCAGCTATTGATGCCCAACGAGGGGTCTTCTTTGGTTTCCGTCATGAGTGTTAGTTATTAGTACGATTGCAGCGGGGACTATTGAGGCAAACGCACGAAGCGCAGGGGAAAGTCATTGCCGGGTGCCACTGACTGCGAGCACAAGGCGCCTGTGGGTGGCGAGAGCACACACCCATCCTGATGTGAATCTGACGTCAAAAGTTCTTCTTTATGATAGCCGAAAATGACCCAGTTTGGGCGGCGGCGCCCTTAGACGCTCACCACTTTCGCATAGGTCTGGTAGACCTCTTCCCGGATGTTGGCGAATGGTCTAAGTACAAGAGTCGATTGATCGAGTTCCAGAATCCAGTCGCCGTCAGAGGCTTTCACGGGCTGGAGGCTGGCCAGTTGTTCCCGCCTCAGGTGAGGCTGCTGAGCGGAGATAGCAAAGAGCACCTGAGGGCCTCGAAGAAGCGCGACTTGATCCGCGGTCTGAGTATCCACGGCCTCGGTCCGAACCGGTTGATCGATGTGCAGTTCGACCACGTCGCCGCTCTTCCAGCTTCGACGGATCGGGAAGAATGTGGCTGCTGAGGGCGTTGACTTCAGGCGGGTTCCGTTCACGGATATAGACGTCTGGCTTCCTGCCCAAGCCGGGATCCGCAGATATAGCGAGAACTCCTGGGGTTGCGAAAGTTCCATGCGCATCGTCACGAGGCTGTCGGTTGGATACAAAGTCTCTTGAGTAAGAGTGCAGCGGACTGAGTTCGACATCCAAGTGAGATGCGACGGCACATAGAGATTCACATAGATGCCGTCGGCACTGCGGAAGTAAGCGTTAATCGTGTAATCGGCAACGACCTGCGGCAATGTTCCGGAGCAGCACGGCCACCTGGCATCGTGGTCCCATCGATAAACTGCGTCCGGAATGTCTCGCCGGTAGGTCTTCGCGCCGGAGTGGTGATAGTCGGAGTAGTAGAAGCTCGAGCCGTCCTCGCGTACCGGCAGCGCGCCCAGGATGGTGTTGTAAAGAACGCGCTCCATGCTGTCGCCGTAGCGTGCGTCCTGAGTGAGCAGCAGCAAATAGCGCATCACTTTGAAGTGTGCGTAGGATCCGCAAGGCGTTTCGAAGCTGCGATGCGTGCTGGACAAGCTGGCGCCGAGCTGTCCTTTACCGGGCTCGACAAATGCCTCGTTTGGTCCCCAGCCGCCGGTAGCGAAACTCTGGTCCTTCCAGATCAGGTTGACGGCATTGTTGACCGCGTTTAGGTACTTCGGATCACCGACTTTGAGATAGCCCTGCATGCCGGAACTGAGGGCATTTACGTGGCTGTAGGCGTGAAGGCCCGGGAGCACGTCCTGCCCTTCCGCCAATGGGTCGAAGAAAGTGCGGTCGAGAAGATAGCGTCTGCCCATGTCGAAGAACATCGGATCCCCGGTGCGCTCATACGCAAGGAAAAGATTCTCGGCCATGGTGTAGCTTTCATCCCAGGTGTAGGTCTCGTCTTTGTGGGGGCGCTGCTGCTGTTCCTCGGCAGTCAGCGCATGATCAGGCATATGCGGCTTCGCGGCGCGGGTGGTGGCGTATAGGACGGAGAAGGCGGATTCATCGCCGGCCCAGGAGTGAGCATCGAGCAGCGCGCAAACCAGCTTGTCGTAGGTGTAGCCCGGATATCGCAGGTCGACGAAGAACTTTCCGGAGGGATCCACCGTCTCCGCATAGCCGCGCACGAGCCGCTTCACCTTGGCGCGAGTTGGTTCGGAATTGGTGGCCGCGGCGAATCGAGCCAGACCGGAAACGTACTGCCCGAAGTGAGCGCCCGGGCAGAAGTCGTCGTACCAGCCGCCCATGTCCTCGCCGGGCGCAGGAAGCCCGACGCGCTGGCGGTAGATCTTGAGCAGGCGGTCCTCACTGAGGTTCAGGAAGAACGCATGGGTTTCGTCGAACTGTTTCCTGAGCGGACCGGGCAGAAGGGTAACGGCGCCATAGGGGAAGACGGTTAGAGGCGCGGTGGGGAGGGTAGTTGAGCGAAGCTTGGATGCTGTCGAGGCAGCGAGGGCCATGGAAGCGGCGCTCTTCAGCAGAGTCCTTCGCGTGAGATTAGACAAGGGTAACTCCGGTTGAAGGTGGGGCGGGCCCGCTTGCTGAGAGCCGTGAGGAAATCAAACTATGGCCGCTGATCAACGCCGATAAACGCGGATTGTATCCATCGAGCGAGGCGAGCGCTCCCTCACGGTCGCGCCTCAGAAAGCTACGATGACGGCTCCGAAAGAATCCGCTTGCTGACGCGCGCGGTTCTGTGCTGGAGTGATGCGCGCGGCCCAGTGCTGGTATGTTTCGTTTTCCGGATAATCGATGACGACCGGCCACAGAGGAAGCATATCTCGATTTAATGCTCCGCTACACTGAGTTCAATGACTCTAGAAGAGCTGGAAAGAGAGTACGTTACGCTCCGGCAGCAGGCTGACGCTGTGCGGAGCTATCTTTGACGCGCCAGCCAAGCAACAAAAGCTAAAAGAACTCGAAGCGGTTATCTCTTCGCCGGACTTTTGGAACTCCCCCGAAACCAGCCAGAAGGTGATGCAGGAACGCAAGCGCGTCGAGGAATCGATTGCACAAGAAGCGTCGCTGCGATCCACCACCTCCGACATCGACACGCTGTTCGACCTGGGCAAAGAGGGAGAAGCAGTTACTGCCGAACTTGAGCGCGAGATGGCAGCGCTCACTACGAAACTGGAGCAGCTTGAAACCGGAATGCTTCTGTCCGGACCCAATGACGCCCGGGACGCGATCGTCACGATTCACCCCGGCGCCGGCGGCACAGAGAGCCAGGACTGGGCCGAGATGCTGATGCGCATGTATCTGCGCTGGGCAGAGCGGCACGGCTACAAAGTTGAAGTGACCGACCTGCTGGAGGGCGAAGGCGCAGGCATCAAGTCGGGCACCTTCGAGATCAACGGCGCAGACAATATCTACGGCCAATTGCAGTCGGAGGCCGGTGTTCACCGGCTGGTGAGGATTTCGCCGTTCGACGCGAACGCTCGCCGGCATACTTCCTTCGCCTCCGTGTTCATCTACCCGCAGATCGACGACGACATCAACATTGAGGTCAAGCCCGAGGATCTGAAGATCGACGTCTTCCGGGCCAGCGGCGCGGGAGGCCAGCACGTAAACCGCACAGAATCCGCTGTCCGCTTCACCCATCTGCCAACCGGCCTGGTGGTCCAGTGCCAGAACGAACGCAGCCAGCATAAGAACCGCGCGAGTGCGATGAAGCAGATGAAGGCCAAGCTCTACGAATACGAGCTGGAGAAGAAGCGCGTAGCGGACCGGAAGCTGGAAGACACGAAGCTGGAGATCAACTTTGGCAGCCAGATTCGCAACTATGTGCTAGCACCATACCGGCTTGTGAAAGACCTTCGGACGAAACTCTCCATAGGCGACGTCGACCGGGTATTGGACGGCGACATCGACAGCCTGACGCACGCCTATCTCGTCTGGCGAAAGACTGGCAAGCTGGCTGGCGAAGCAGGCAAAGACGAGATCATCGATTAGCATCGTTCGGTAACGACGGCGCGGTGGGTATTCCATGGATCCGAGCGAGACAGAACTAACGCTGGCGGCCAAGCTGATTCGTGCGGGCAGGCTGGTTGCTTTCCCGACTGAAACGGTTTATGGACTCGGCGCGAATGCGCTGGATGAGGCGGCTGTCCAGCGGATTTACGAGGCCAAGGGTCGACCAGCCACCAGCCCACTGATTGTCCATGTTGCGCACGTCATCATGGCGCGGCAAGTGACGGCAGAATGGCCGAGCTTGGCGCAGAAGCTCGCAGAGCGATTCTGGCCAGGCCCACTCACCTTGGTGCTACCTAAGGCAGAGCAAATCCCCGACATTGTAACAGCCGGCCTGGACACCGTGGGCGTGCGTATCCCCAAGCATCCGGTGGCACTGGGACTGATCCGCCGTGCGCGCGTGCCTATTGCGGCGCCGAGCGCGAACCGTTTCACACAGATCTCGCCGACCACAGCCGAGCATGTGCGTACCGGTCTGGGCAGTGCCGTGGATCTGATTCTGGATGGGGGCGCAACGCATGTCGGAATTGAGTCAACGGTCGTGTCGCTGGCGGAAGAGCACCCAACGATTCTGAGGCTGGGCATGATTTCGGAAGCCGACTTGGAGGCCGCCACGGGCGTTGCATGGAGAGTTCAGGATTCCGCGCGAGTGCAGCAGGCGGTCACGGAAGGGACGTTGCCGGGTTTCGCGGCCCCGGGCATGCACAGCCGGCACTATGCGCCGAGGACGCCCCTGGTGCTGCTCAAGGAAGGCCAGCCGGAGCCGAAGGGGCGGGGACGCGTTATTGAGATGCCATCCGAACCAGCCGCGTATGCCGTGCGTTTATATGCAGCCCTGCATGAAGCCGATGCCGAGGGATGGGATTGGATCGCGCTACGTGAGCCGCCAGTGAGCGATGAGTGGGCGGGGATACGTGACCGCCTGAAGCGCGCGGCGACCGAGCGCTTCGAGGAATAGGCTTCGCTCAGCGAGGTTTCACTTCTCAACTCGTTCACAAACCAGCTTGAAGTTGTGCTGCGTAATGCCGGTTTCCATGTGGCTGGTCATGATTAAGATCTTGCCGTCAGCGGAGAGCTCCCAGCGTTCTTCCGTCTCGATCGCGGCATTGTTGGAAGCTTTCGCGAAAGTCCGAATCACCAGCACATCTCCATCCCAGAAGCAGTGGCTCTTAGATTCCCGGCCGTGGCTTTCGTTGATGGATTCGCGGCCGTCGGTGTAGTAAGTGACGTCGGCGCTGCTCTTGCCGGCCGGACCGGTCTGGGACGTGTGGACGTTGATTGTTACGTCCCGCTGATCGATGGTTCGGACCATCGTATCGGGCGCGGTGAACTTGCCGAAGTCGCTTTTGTCCTTGATCATCCGCCACTGGCCGGCGTAGTTGGTTTTGGTTTCGCTCTGAGCAGCAGCGAACACGGCGGCGAAAAGGGTCAGGAGGAGGAATAAGGCGGTTCGTCGCATAATGCATTCATTATCAACCCCACCTGAACCGGCCTGAATCCCGCCGCGGGCGAGGGCTGTTCGCTTGCTACAATCGAGGCGTCCCGCTGGGTACGTTGCCCGATGCGGATTTCACCCGACAGCTCAGCCCAGGCGCGATCGCTGCTGACCTTTCGGGCGGCCGCGAACGGGCAAGAGACTCATGAACCATCTGAAACAGCTAATCCGCGAAGTACCGGACTTTCCCAAGCCTGGGATCAATTTCTACGACATCACGACGCTGCTGCGAGACAAAGCCGGTTTTCGCGAGACGATCGACGCGTTGGAAAGCCACTATAAAGGCCGGGCGATCGACCTCGTGGTTGGCATTGAAGCGCGAGGCTACTTCTTCGCTCCGGCAATGGCGCTGGCGCATGGCGCGGGCTTCGTGCCGGTGCGCAAACCTAAGAAGTTGCCGGCAGCGGTGAGAAGCATCGAGTACGCGCTGGAATACGGTACGGACGTACTGGAGATCCATGCGGATGCCATCCAGCCCGGCGAGAATGTTCTGATCATCGACGACGTGCTGGCCACCGGCGGCACGGCCTCCGCAGTCGCGAAGCTGGTAGAGGGACTGGGCGCGAACGTGATCGGACTGGGCTTCGTGATCGAGCTCTCTTTCCTGCACGGGCGCGATCGCCTTAAAGGCTACGACTTGCACTCGTTAATTCAGTATTAGGTTGTAGCTATCGCCGTGCCCAAAACTTCCTCAGCCAGATCAACGGCCGGCTCGCCAATTCGGGTACGTGTTCCCTCGTTCGCGAAGCTGAACCTCGACTTGCGGGTGGGGAACAAGAGGGCCGACGGTTATCACGAGCTGAGGACCGTTTTTCAAACCATCAGCCTGAAAGACGACTTGGCGATCGAGCTTGAGCGCACACGGAAAACCGAGATTCTGCTGGATAGCTCGGTGGAGATTCCGGACAATCTGGTGGTGCGGGCGGCGA
Organism: uncultured Acidobacteriaceae bacterium; assembly: GCA_963771305.1. Classification (GTDB taxonomy): domain Bacteria; phylum Acidobacteriota; class Terriglobia; order Bryobacterales; family Bryobacteraceae; genus CAJCIT01. Next base: position 15,974 of record CAVYTS010000036.1, on the reverse strand, counting down.
AGGCGGTGCTGGACCATCTGCGGCTCACTGCGCGGGTTCGGTTTGTGCTCGAAAAGCGAATTCCGATGGGGGCCGGGCTGGGCGGAGGGTCGAGCGACGCGGCGGCGGTGCTCATAGCGCTGCCAGCGCTGTTAGGAAAGCCGATTCCACTGGCCGAACTGGGGCGGCTGGGCGCTCAACTGGGCAGCGATGTCCCTTATTTTCTTTGCGGTGGAACCGCTGTGGGGCTGGGACGAGGCACCGAGTTATATCCCCTCCCGGACTTGCCGGCGGTAACGGCGCTGGTGGTTGCGAGCGGGCTCCATGTCTCTACGGCGGAGGCATATCGCGCGTTGAATCGGGGCGTCCGAAGCGAGCCCGAAGCGCCCGCGCTCCCGAATGTTACGAACGCGTTGACATCACTGGACGAGTTCCATATGCTGAGAGAGTTTCAAGCCGTCGTATGGCGGCTGAGTGCGTCCGGACTCGCGCTACTCCCGCTCAAGAACGATTTCGAAGAAGTGGTGTTCCAGAAGCACCCGGAGCTGCGGCAACTGGTGCGAAAACTGCGGCGGCTGGGCGCCCAACCGGCGCAAATGACGGGAAGTGGGTCTGCAGTGTTCGGTATTTTTGACAAGCCCGTGGAGGCGATGGCGGCCAGCTCCAGTTTCGGGGGATCTGAGGCTTCCGTCGTCGCATTTCTGCCGCGACGCCGCTACAAAACCCTCTGGCGCAGGGCGCTTGGTCCGTATTTCGATCAAAGTTGCCTGGCCTGACTCAACGGAGAAACTCTCAATCCATGGCCGCTCCTAAACCGCTTCGAGCCCTTTACACGGACTACAAGGTCTTTTCCGGCACCGCGAACCCCGCATTGGCGAACGAGATTTGCGAGAGTCTCGGCTGCCCGATGGGGGCGGCCATGGTGCGTACTTTCGCGGACGGGGAAACCCACCTGCAGATCCAGGAAAATGTCCGTGGGGCCGACGTTTTCGTGGTCCAGCCGACCTGCACGCCGGTGGACCACAACATCATGGAACTGCTGCTGATGATGGACGCGTTCAAGCGCGCCAGTGCAGAACGTATCACGGCAGTGTTACCCTATTATGGGTACGCTCGGCAGGATAGAAAAGACAAGCCGAGGATGCCGATCTCGGCCAAACTGGTGGCCAGCCTGCTCGAAACGGCCGGCGCAAACCGGGTTCTGGCGCTCGATCTGCACGCCGCTCAGATTCAGGGATTCTTCGATATTCCGGTGGACCACCTGTTCGCGGCGCCGGTAATGATCGAGTATTTCGAAGCACATCACCAACATGAAGATCTCATTGTGGTGTCGCCGGACGCGGGTGGCGTTGAACGAGCCCGGGCGTTCGCGAAGCGTTTGAATGCGCCGCTGGCCATAATCGACAAGCGGCGTACGGAAGTGAACGTAGCCGAGGTGATGAATATCATCGGCGACGTCGAAGGAAAGCATTGCCTGGTGGTGGACGATTTGGTGGACACTGCCGGCACACTGGTCAACGGCGTGGATGCGCTGTTGAGCCAGGGAGCGACTAAGGTGACGGCCTGTGCGACACATGCGGTGTTGTCGGGTCCGGCGGTGGACCGCATCAAGTCCTCCAAGCTGGAAGAGTTGGTGGTAACCAATTCGATTCCGCTGAAGGCGGAAGCGGCGGCATGCGGCAAGATCCGCCGGTTATCGGTGGCGCCGTTGCTGGGCCGGGCGATCCAGTCGATCCATGAGGGTGGTTCGGTGAGCACGCTGTTCGTTTGATGGGTGCACGAGTTTTCGGCGGCGGGATGATTCGCCGCATCTCGGCGTCTCGCTGAGATTTGGTAAGCAGTAAGCGGTTAGGCGGCTTCTTGCCCTCTGCCGTAATTTAAGTCGGGGTCCGCGGCTCGGAAAGTAGTTGCAGGCTGGCGTCCCGGCGATGAGGTGATAAATGAGGAAGGATATTACGATCACCGCCGAGTCCCGTGATTCGCGCGGCAAGAATGAGGCGCGCCGCCTCCGTGTGAAGGGCTCCATGCCCGCGGTAGTGTACGGCGGCGAAACGGGTGCGGTGGCAGTTGCCGTCAGCCCCAAAGAAGTGGCCCGGATCTTAAATAGCAAGGCCGGCCACAACACGATTTTCAATCTCAGCGTAGCGGGCGGAGAAAACACGCCGGTCATGATCATTGACTGGCAGTTCGATCCCATCAAGGATTCGTTACTGCACGTCGACCTGAAGCGCATTGATCTGACCAAGCGTATTACGGTCAAGGTGCCGGTGGTGACATTCGGCGACCCGAAGGGTGTGAAGCTGCAAGGCGGCATCCATGAGATCGTGACGCGCGAAATCGAGATCGAGTGCCTGCCGGACGAGATTCCGGAGCAGTTCGATGTCAACGTTTCAGAGGTGGAACTCAATCACTCGATCCGAGCCTCAGAGATTCCGCTTTCGGGATCGATGAAGCTTCTCAGCCCGGCCGATGCGGTTATCTCGCACGTTGTCGCGTTGCGCGCTGAAGTCGTCGAAGAGGCGGCTGTGGTGGCCGAAGTTACTTCGGCTGAGCCTGAAGTCATCAAGAAGGGCAAGAAGGAAGAGGGCGAAGCGGCAACACCAGCGGCACCCCCGACCCCCAAGAAGAAGTAAGGGCTTCGCTCGCCGGCTTCGATGTCCGATCTGCCTGTTCCCTCCGAATCCACCGAAGACGAGATACCGGCAGATCCGGCCAGCCGGGTGTACTGCGTGGTTGGGCTGGGGAATCCTGGCATTCGCTACGAGCACACGCCGCATAACATCGGGTTTGCGGTCGTGGAGGAGCTAGCGAGACGCCACGGGATCCGGACGGCTCAGAATGAAGGAGTCGCGACGACCGGCAGCGGGCAGATTCGGGAACGCTCTGTTTTGCTGGTGAAGCCGCAGACGTTCATGAATAACTCCGGGGGCAGCGTTCGGGCGATCCTGAAATCGCACAACCTGGGGAACAAGGATCTGGTGGTGGTTCACGACGAGATCGATCTGCCGTGGACCGGTCTCCGGATCAGGAAAAAGGGTTCAGCGGCTGGGCACAACGGTGTCCGGTCATTGATCGCCGCGATACATACCGACTGGTTTACTCGGGTGAGGGTGGGCATACACCCGAATCACGAGATTGACGATGCGGCGGTTTACGTGCTTGCTCCCTGGGAGCGGGCTATGAGGGACGAGGTGGACGAGATGGTCGGCTATGCCGCCGATGCTGTCGAGTTCATCATTGCCGAAGGCGCCATTAAGGCCATGACGAGATTTAATCGTCGCGCCCGGGGCTTACAAGAAGAGGAAGAATGAGAATCTACGAAGAGTTATTCATCGTTCGACCGGATGCCACAGAAGAAGAAGTGGAGCCGGTGATCGAACAGTTGAAAGGGATCATCACGCAAAGCGGTGGTACCGTCGACAAGGCTGAAAAATGGGGCATGCGGCGGCTTGCTTACCGCGTGCTGAAGTACAACGAAGGGCAGTACATTCTGCTGCAATTCACGGCCAAAGCGGATACGGTGAAAGAGATTGAGCGCCGGCTGCGGGTTGCCGATGTGGTGATTAAGTTCATCACTGTTCGCATTGACGAGAAGCTGAAGCGAATCGAAAAACGGAAGAAGGCGCGCGAGAAGCGGGCCGCACGGAAGCCTATACCCGTCAATCGTGCCCGCGCAAGCAGCCGGGCCGGGACCAGCGCGTTCCGGCGCCTCCTGCGCCGCATGCCGAACCGGGTGTGCCTATCCCGGGCGCTCCGACCGAAGCCGCGCATAGTGAACCGAAGGAAGGAGCATAGAAATATATGGCAGAGCAAAGAGGCGGCCGCCCGATCGCGGCCTCACAGCGTCCGACCGGTGGTGACAAAGCGATTGCAACCGGCAAGAAACAGTATTTCCGGCGCAAGAAGGTTTGCCGGTTCTGCGTCGAGAAAATCGACGACATCAATTACAAAGACGTGCGAATGCTTTCGAGCTTCGTCTCGGAGCGCGGCAAGATTACTCCTCGCCGCATCTCCGGCGTATGCACGCCCCACCAGAAACGTTTAAGCGAAGCGATCAAGCAGGCGCGGAACATCGCCCTGATTCCGTTCGCGTCCAGGATGTAAGGAGGCAGAACGATATGCAAGTGATCCTTAGAGAAGACGTAGAGAAACTGGGCCACCGTGGCTCAATCGTTAAGGTGGCAGACGGGTACGCCCGCAACTTCCTGCTTCCCCGGAAGCTCGCGGTTCCCGCAACCGAATCGAACAAGAAGATTGTCGAGCAGGAGCGCGAAGCCTATTTACGGCGCGAGGCGAAGGTGAAAGCCGATGCCGAGGACTTGGCCAAGCTGCTTGCCGGGACCACGCTCACATTCAAGCATCGCGTTGGTGAAAACGACCAGCTGTTCGGCTCAGTGACCGCGAAGGATATCGTGGAAGCACTGGACAAGCAGAAATTCACGATTGATCGCCGCAAGGTGATCCTTGAAGAACCCATCAAGACGCTCGGCGACCATAAGGTAACGCTTCGGCTGCATCGCGAAGTGTCCACTGAAATCGCAGTCGTGGTTGAAAAAGAGGATTAGCCTCTCAACCCGCGACAATCACAATTCGCGCTTTACAAGGCAGGCTTCGGCCTGCCTTTTCAGTTGGCCCGGGTCTTCAAGGTATCCGCTTGCTGACGCGCGCGGTTCTGTGTTGGAGTTTAGCGATGCCGGGCCGGACTCAGTTTGTTACGTCGTGGGTACGGCTCTCCCCGCGTAGAGGCAGATACACCTTCTCCCACTGCTTGTGAGCAGGGCTGTCGGCGTAAGCATCAAATGCAGCCTTACTTTCGAACTCCATCACGATGGCATCCGTGTAGCCGGTGCCTTGCACTTTCAGGGGCTTCATCCAAAGGCTCTTAATTCCGTTGTAATTTCGAGCCATCTCTTCGGTGGCTTTGAAAACAGATGCCTTTTGATCGGCAGTGACGCCATCCTTCCACTGGATCGTGATGACGTGAATCACCGTCGAAGGAAGCGAAACGTTTCCGGCGCCGGCATTGGACGCATGTACGACGGGCAGCAACCGCCCGCTATGTTGGGCAACGAAGCCCGCGGCGAGAAGCAACGCGGCAAACGGTATGGCGAGTTTCGTGTCAAGTTTCTTCATAGAGACCTCCCGGTTCGTGGCAGACAGGGCCGTCTGCGATTGTCACACAGCGTGGGGCTGGACGCCTACGTCCGCGCCGGTCGCCCTACGACCGGCTGCGCCTCGTATCTCAAATATTCGTTGCTCCGCGCAAAAAAACAAAGACTTAGTAATACTGGCGACGGTGGACTACTCAACCGGCAGAGGCGGCGAAACCCGCAGGCCACACCATTGCTCGGCGATGACGATCGAGTTGGCGGGGTTCTCCGGAATGTATTTCAGATTCACTGCACCAATCAGCCTGTGCTCCTCGGCGGGAAGAAGATGCCGGAGTTGACCGATTTCCTGTGCTGCGTCGTACTCGATCCCGCGAACTTTGTAAGTGTAAAAAACCGTGTTCTCGTGAAGTTCCTGCACGATGCCGTCAGCTACTCGCCCGGTCCGACTGACGAATTGCCGGCGCAATCTTTCCAGCTCCTCGGGAGACTTCCGCCGCCTGATTCGAAGCGCGACGAACACAGCAGCAACACCAACAACAATTGCTGTTGCAATGCCGATCTGGATGTTCCGGTCGAGGAACGCGTCAAAAAGCCCGAGAGCCATAGTGACAGACCATTGCTTCCAGACGATGCCTATCCGGCAGTGGCCGGCAGGGAACAAGGGCGCGCTTTCCAGGGAGATTTCTGCCGCGGCGAGCCACGGGATGCGAAGGATTCTTCAAAGGTTTGTTACGACGATGGTAGCAAAGCGTGGGGTAACAACCCATGAGCGCATATGGGTGACACCCTCGCTCGGCGAAGGCAACTTGATTCCGTATCCGGTTGATGACGAGCGCGGTCGCCCCTATGGGGCAGTAATCTCCGCAACGGACGATCGTTCGCTCTCATTGTTCTTCAGGTCGACTGCGCTCACGGCGTACCGGTAGTGCACACCCGGCTTGATGTCATGGTCGCTATAGGCGGGGGTTGTCTGGAGATCACCGATGCGCTGAAACGGCCCGTTATCGACAGAGCGATAAACATAGTAGCCCTTCAAATCGGCGTCGGGACTGCGCTCCCAAGTGACTTCCAGCGAACTGGAGCCGGCCAAGACCGTAATGCTGGCGGGCACGGCGGGTGGAAACGTATCTTTCTCGTTGACGTGAAACGCGGGAGACGGCTCGCTCTCAGCGATCGAGACAGGAGTTTCCTCGATCGCCACCACGGAGTATTCGTAGTCGGTCTCAAACTGAGCGGTCTGGTCAAGATATGGCGGAGCGTCGGCCGTTCCGAGCAGGACCGGCGCCGTTTGGGATGCAGTCGCGCGGCGGTAGATGCGCCACTTCAAATGATCCCGTTGCGGAGTCCACGAAACGAGGTAGCCCCGGCCCGTGGCGGTAACCTCGATCTTCGGAGGGTCCAGAGGCAGCACGATCTGGAGATGGACAAAATTCGAAAAAGGCGACCAGCGGTCCCGTCGCGCCGAAGTGCGGATGGCAATCGCGATCTGCTGGCCAACGTACGGACCGGCCTCGATCTGATGGGAAATGGCGCTGGTTTGATCGTCTCCCGACACATCGATCTCGATCGGCTTCATATTCGCAAACCAAGCGTCTGTCGAAAACGGCGTTACATCGGGGCCGATCTCAACCTGGACCGCCTCAAACTTGGCAATCAGGTCCCCTTCCGTGGTTGATTTCGGGAGAGTGAATTGCAAGAATATCTTGTCGCCTCGCTGGACTGCCGTCAGATCCGCAATGTCCCTTGGGATGCGGCGGGCAGGCGGCATGGTATCGCCGATGTATCCGCAAGAGATAGCGGACAGTGCAATGGCGACGGAGAACAACGGCCAGAAAAGCGTTGCGGTTGTCCACCGGCAACGCATTACAGAATATACCTGCTCAGATCCTGGTCCTTAACAATCTCGGAGAGCTGCTTGCGCACGTAGATCGCGTCAATTCGAATGTTCTTCTTTTTGAGGTCGGGGCCATCGAAGGAGATGTCTTCCAGCAGTTTCTCCATGATGGTATGCAAACGGCGTGCGCCGATGTTTTCCATTGACGTATTGACCTGGGCGGCAATCCGGGCCACTTCAATCAGGGCGTCGTCCGTAAACGTGAGCCGGATGCCCTCCGTTTCGAGCAGCGCCGCATATTGCTTTACCAGCGCCGACTTCGGCTCCTTGAGAATTCGAATGAAGTCTTCTTCCGTGAGCGACTTCAATTCGACGCGAATGGGGAAGCGGCCCTGCAATTCAGGGATCAGATCGCTGGGCTTCGATACGTGAAAGGCTCCGGCGGCGATGAAAAGAATGTGGTCGGTACGTACGAAGCCGTAGCGCGTGTTGACGGTGGTTCCTTCGACAATCGGCAGGATGTCGCGCTGCACACCTTCGCGGCTGACATCCGGCCCATGACCACCCTCGCGGCCGGCAATTTTGTCGATCTCGTCGAGGAAGACAATGCCGTTGCGCTCCACACGCTCCAGCGCGATGCGCGTGACCTGATCCATGTCGATCAGCTTGTGCTCTTCTTCCTGAATCAGATACTCCAGGGCTTCTGAAACGCGCATGTTGCGTTTTCGGGTGCGACCGCCGAACAGGCCCGGGATGACATCCTTCAGGTTGATGTCCATCTCCTCGATGTTGCCGTTGGTGGAGACCTCAAACGTAGGGCCGCGTTCCTTAACGTCGACCTCGACGGTGCGGTCGTCCAGCTTTCCGGCGCGCAGTTTTTCACGGAGCTTCTCGCGGGTGCGCTCCTGACTGTCGCTGCCCTCGGGCGCCGGCGGAATCAGCAAATCCAGCAGCCGCTCTTCGGCGTTTGTTTCGGCGCGATCCGCCACCTGGTCAAGACGCTCCTCGCGCACCATGTCGATGGCGATATCGACCAAGTCGCGGATCAACGACTCCACGTCGCGACCCACATAGCCGACCTCAGTGAACTTGCTGGCTTCCACTTTCAGAAACGGGGAATTCGAGAGCTTGGCGAGGCGGCGGGCAATCTCAGTCTTTCCGACACCGGTGGGCCCAATCATCAAGATGTTCTTGGGCATCACCTCTTCGGCCATATCAGGCTCGAGCTTTTGGCGCCGCACGCGATTCCGAAGCGCAATGGCGACCGACCGCTTGGCGTCGGCCTGCCCCACGACGTGCCGGTCGAGTTCGGCGACAATCTCGCGGGGAGTCAGCTCATCCAGCAGCGGAGCTTCGTCGGAGGACGATTGGGGTAGGTGAATAACCATTAGCCCAATTCCTCAAACGTGATGTTCTCATTGGTGTAAATGCAGACATCCGCAGCAATCTTCATGGATTTTTCGACGATTTCGCGGGCGCTCAGGTTGGTGTTTTCAATTAATGCAATAGCCGCGGACTTGGCGAAAGATCCTCCGGAGCCGATCGCCGCCAGCGGCGTATCAGGCTCGATGACATCGCCAGTGCCGCTGACGATGTAAATGTTTTGCAGATCGGCCACCAGCAAGAGCGCTTCCAGATGGCGGAGCATGCGGTCTGTTCGCCAATCTTTAGCGAGCTCCACGACGCTGCGGGGCAGATTGCCCGCATACTGTTCCAGCTTGGCTTCAAACCTGGCAAAGAGCGCAAAAGCGTCGGCGGTGGACCCGGCAAAGCCGGAAATGATCTTGCCGTTGTAGAGCGGGCGAAGCTTCTTGGCGCCACTCTTCAACACCTCGCCACCCATGGTGACCTGGCCATCGCCGGCCAGAACAACTTTCCCGTTGCGCCGTACGCAGAGAATCGTCGTCGAACGGATTCGTTTACTCATTGGATTACTTGCTTTATTTCAACACAGTGGCTGGATCTCGCTTCGAAGTTGACGAGTGTCAAACAGACTGCGTGGACAGCAGCGGGAGCAAAACCAGGCTTGCCAGACCGGCTATGCCGGATGCTGTTGTGCGCGCAGCCGCCAGGTGTCGATCAGGCCTTGCAGAGCGGGCGGCCGACGCCGCAGAACCAGCATTCGAACCACGACCACGCCGCTGTACAGGAAATATCCGATCGTGAGCCAGTGTCGAATGCTGGTTGCAATGAAACCAAGCGTGTTGGGCTGAGAGGTGAAGGGTGCGAATGCAAACTGGGCGACAAAACTAACGAACAACAACGCCGCCTCCCACCATGCCAGTTTCATATCCAGCAGGAAGGCGAACGCCAAGGCGCTCTGCCCGATCGTCAACAACAGCTCTGCCTGTTGCTGCGGATTGAAGGTGATTTGGGATACTGCGCCCGCGCCGAAAGACAACACCAGCGGCAGCATGGCGACGAGCAAAGTCCACTGGTTGATGTTGCTGGAGGCAATATTCATGATCGCGACGGGCGCCTGATCGACTTGGCGAGCGAAGTAGAACGTGGAGGCGAATTCCGGAAACTCGGAGACGAGCGGCGCAAACCACTGAATCACGATGAAACTGGGGATACCGAGAGCGCCCGCCACGGCAATCAGACTTCCGAGGAATGGCGCTGCCGTGAAATAAATCAGCGTACCGCCAAGGACGAAGCAGGCAACGATCACGAGAATGCGCCACACCCGCGGAGCGCTGGCGATGGCGCGAGGCACCGCCTCCAGGTCGTCAATTCCCTCCTGGCCCTCCGGCGGCAGCTTGGTGAGGAGGACGAGATAAGCAACGTAAATGGCAATCAGCACAACTGTGTCGAACAGGTTTAAGGTTCCCTTGCACCAGATCACGAAGGCATAGATCAGAGGCAGCGCCAAGCCCAGAACTTCAATGCTGTGATGACTCTCGAGCCGGATTCGCCTAAGGGGCGGCCTTTGTGACGGCGATGGAATACGGCCGCAGTTAGATAAATCATCGGCCAACCGATTCCGGTGAGAAGCCGGAGCGCACCAGTCAGATTGGCGAGCAACAGGTCGCGCTGCTGGTGCCAGGCGAGCACGGCTTCCACAGCGAACTCCGGCAATGTCTGGAGCCAGGCCAGAATGGCTAGCGCAAAGCCCTGTGCAATAAAGAACTGGGCGGACTCCGCTCCCCAGGCAATCAGGATGGAGGCAAAGAGAATGCAGGGGGCGGTCCAGAGTGCAGCCCAAGGTCCGGTTGAATGAAGCGGGCTCGCAGCCAGCAGAAGCAGCGCGAACGCGCATTGCCGCCTGACCATCATTTCGGGGAAAACGGTAAATACGGTGATCGCCCTGCAACAAAGCGTCGATCCCGACGCCCATGAATAACAGCTTCCTGCTCCGGGCCGCGAGCCACGCGCCGTGTGCTGCACTTCTCAACCTGGATAAGTTGGTGAGGATACCTTGAACCGGGGCGGTAATACCCACATGGTACAACGGGATCAAATGCCGACCTTTGAGGTCCGTACGCCCGGACATACCTACCTCTGCGTGGTAGAACGCGGAGTCATCGAGAGCGTCGCTGAACATATCCCGGCAGGAGCCGGCCGGGCTTTTGTTGTTACGACGGAGGATGTCTGGGCGCTGCACGGAGCGAAGCTTGCGAAGTCGCTCCAGAAGCGGACGGGCAGTTTTGCCGAGCCGGAGATCCTGTTTCTTCCCGGCGGCGAAGCGAACAAACGTCTGGAACAGGTAGAACGTCTCGCGGATCAGATGTTGGAGCGAGGGGCCGACCGCACCAGTATTGTGATCGGATTTGGCGGCGGCATCGTCACCGACCTGGGCGGTTTTCTTGCCGCCATCTTCATGCGCGGGATCCCTGTCTTGCAGGTTCCCACGACGCTGCTGGCCCAGGTGGACGCGGCGGTTGGCGGAAAGACCGGCGTCAATCTCGCCAACGGCAAGAATCTCCTTGGCAGCTTTCATCAACCGCTCGCGGTCTTGATTGATCCTGAATTGACGGCTACGCTGCCGGAGCGGGAGTTCCGCGCCGGGCTGTTTGAGATCGTCAAATGCGGCGTGATTCGCGACCGCGGCATGTTCGATTTATTGGCGACCAGGCCGCGCGAGGTCTTGTCCATGAACGCCGCTTTGGTGGACTCGTTGATCGCCGGCGCCGTTCGAGTGAAAGCTGAGGTTGTGTCCGCCGATGAGCGTGAGAGCGGATTACGGCGCATTCTGAACTATGGTCATACCATCGGCCACGCCATTGAATCCGAGACCGGTTACGTGCGGTTTCTACATGGCGAAGCAGTAGCGCGAGGCATGCTTGCCGCAACCCATCTGGCGGTGCTGCGAGGAATGCTCCCCACCAAAGAAGCCGCTGCCATCCTCGAGACGATTCAGGCCTACGGTCCACTACCGTCTGCGATTGACCTCGATCCGGAGCATTTGCTTGGCCGGCTGGCGGGGGACAAGAAGACGCTTCAGGGCAAGCTTCACTTTGTTCTGCCGACGCATATTGGCGAGGTTTCAGTGGTATCCGGAATCGAACCGGATTTGATCCGCCGCGCGATTGTCGCCTCCTTGCAAGAGGTCCGATGATCGATCCGCCGCCCGGCGGCTCGGAGAAGGCGCGGCGCGTGTCGCCCGCGACACATCGTGGGGCACCAAGCCACCCGGCACGACCACGGAGCAGCAGGCCTCGGAGTGGGTGCGGACGATGTTTGAGGATGTCGCTCCCAAGTACGACTTCCTCAACCATGTGCTCTCGTTTAACGTCGACCGGCTGTGGCGAAAGCGGCTCTTGCGAGCTGTGCGGCCCATTCTGGACAAGCCAGGGGCGAAGCTTCTGGACTTGTGCTGCGGCACCGGCGACGTGCTTCTGGAGTTACAGCAAGCGACCGAGAACGCCGTGCTGGGCGCGGACTTTTGTCATCCGATGCTGGTCACCGCGCGGGAAAAAATCGGACGCCGGAACTTGCCTTCCCTTGTGTTTGAGGGTGACGCACTGACGTTACCGTTGAGGGATGAATCGCTGGATCTGCTGACCATAGCGTTCGGCTTCCGTAATCTTGCCAACTACGAGGCGGGCCTCAACGAACTTCGCCGGGTGCTGAAACCTGGGGGCATGTTGGCGATTCTGGAGTTTTCTCATCCCCGAGGCCTGTTTGTAAAGGCCTCCTACGGGCTTTATTCGAAGCTGTTATTGCCGGCCATCGGCGGCGTGTTCTCGGTTCGCGGGAGGCATACGAGTATCTCCCGGCGTCGATTCAGAGATTTCCACGCGCGGAACAACTCCGAGACATGATGAGCAGCGCCGGCTTTAGCGAGGCGCGCTTTGAACTGCTGAGTGGCGGAATCGCAGCGCTGCATACGGGCATGAAAAAACCTTAGCGGCGCGCAAAGGTTAGCTGGCGCTCGGAGGGCAGAAGGCCAACTGACCACCTCCGCTCCCTGACTTGTCGCAGCCGGAACCAAAGGGTTCTCGGATTCCCGGCAAGCGCTCTGTGACCCGTCGCGGCTTTGTTTAGCATCCGCTTGCTCAGTAACCAGCGGGAAAGCCGGATGCCCGAAATGTTGGGATCGAACAAAACGTTGCGGTCGTGACCGTTAGTTGCAAGGGGAACGGTGCGCTGGTTATGGCTTGTCGCCTTTTGACAGTTCAACCCAATAACGATTGAACCCTGCATAGTCGGATGGGAGGTATGCCAGGATCTGGCGCCGTAGTCGAGGATGTTTAAATCTCCTTGGTAAGTGGCGAGGATCTTACCGCCCGGCGCAATCAAGACCGTGTAAGGCACCCCCGACTCCCATTTCGGGTCGAACGCTTTTTGCATGGCCGGCGTATCATCGGACGCGAAAAGCAAATTGCCATTCGAGGCGTGTTGCTTTTGAAGGAATGCCAGCATGCCTTTTTGCTCATCGGGCGTGTTCGCCGATACGGAGACAAAATCAAAATCGCGCCCGCGGTACATGCGATATGTGGTCTGACTTCCGGAAACTCGTGCACACACGGCCCGCACCAGGTTGCCCAGAAATTGACCAGCAGTAGTTTGCCGGTGGAATTCGTTCGTAAGGTTTTTAAGACCTCGTCTGTTGCGGACTCCACCGAGACCGGTTCCGCGGCGATCTTGCTTGCCTCCAGCAACTGGCTGGCGTGTTTTTCTTCCCACTTTGTGGAGCAACCGAACACGCCGGTATGTGCGACCGTTACCGGCTTGTCCGCGAGTAACGCTTCAATCGCCTCGCGCACCTCGATGGTCTTCACCAACTCTTTGCGATAGCTGCTGTCGAAGCGACCCTCATAGCGCAGATTCGCTGCTGATCGAAAACAAACACATGCGGTGTTGCCTTTGGTCCGTAGGCCTCAGCCACGGCCTGCGTCTCGCCGTCGTATAGATACGGATATTTGAGATGGTGAAACTGGACACGGATCTTCATTTCCGCGAGGGTGTCGCTGATATCGGAGGAGTCCAGCTCGTCCACGCGAATCGCCTTGGGGTCATTGCCCTGAATGGCGACCACGGCTACGCTCTTCGCTTGGTAGCCGGCGTAGAGCTGATTGATTCGCTCTTCGTACATCTGAGCGATGGGGCAGTGATTGCATGTAAAGATGACCACGAGTACCTTCCTGGCGGAATAATCGGCCAACTTGTGAGTCGCGCCATCGGCGCCAGGGAGGGCGAAATCCGGAGCCGGCGAGCCCAGGGCTAGGGTCGGGTGAACGGGCTGGGCAAGAGCGGCCGTACAGACAATGAGAAGTAGAAAATACTTACACATCTGGGTTCAGTTTATCGACAATCCAGCTTATGGCCGCGGATGCACGCCGATGAACGCGGATTTTGACGTTAAGCCGGGGCCGCTCAGATCCAATTTTTGAGTGAGAGTTCCGTCGGGCACGACTACTGCAACCCAAGGCGTAGCGGCTGATGACACACGGCCCTTCCACACCAATGAGGCCGGGTGATCGGCGGCCAGGTCGAGCGTTTGGTCGATCGGGCCGGCGATCTCGAGATTTTCGGCCCGCAGCTCAAACGAGTGGCGGCCGCTTCCGTTTGCCGATAGATGAATCTCAATCTGCCCATTGCCGGCGCTTGCGCCGTCGCCGAGAATGCCATCTGATGTCCAGCCTGCAGGTTCAGTTGGTATGTGCCGGCGGGTAAGGCCGTCAGCGGTTGCGACTGATCGGCCTGGCTGACGGTGTATTCACCTTGCGAAGCACTGCGTGGAAACTGCTCGTCGCGGGATCAACGGAAACACGAATCACTTCGCCGGTCGCGTTCTGCCGGAATTGAACAACACCGGGTTTGGCCGGATCGGCCTGGCCATCAACCACGGCGGGCCCGGCTATATCCTGCATCAGCCACAGCCACCGACCCACGAGATGACCCACTTCTTTATAAGTCCAGCAAATCTGGTGGGGCCAATAGGGCGTGTCGTTGAACTCGCGCGTCTCAATTCCTACCGGCAGCGCTCCCACAATCTGGCCCGAGCGGACACTATACAGCGGCTCCCAGTCATAACCTTCGCCATACATCGTGCTGGCCGCGAAGGGATTCCGTCCAGCAACCCATTCGGCCTGCTGCTGCGCCAAATCAGCGGACGCCCAGATCATTGCGAAACTGCGCCAGGCCGCCGAAAGCGCCTTCGCTTGCGAAAGCAGCACGCTGAAGTTGCCTCGAAAATCGAACCACACCGGAAACCGCCGCAGGTAAGCCTTCTCACCGAGCGGAACGCCCATCTTTGATCTGGGCCAGAAACAGATCGCGATAGGCCGCACGCAAGGGCGTCCATCCCTCTTCGCCTTTGACAGAGTCTTCCTCGCCTTCTTGATAGATGCCGGCTGGCAGCATTCCAAAAGGCTGATCCATCGCCGCCACCTTCTTCACGTAATAGTCGGAATAGAGCACCAGCGCCGAGTACCACTCCATCCACCGGGAATTGCTTGGGAAGGTCTCGCAAAGATGCACCAGCGCCACCAGCTGGGCCTGCTCCTCACCCTTGTGGAATCGATGGAAAATATGTTGTTTGTCCGGACCGGTGTAAAAGAAGCCGGTAATGGCCGGGTTCCATGGTTGAAGCGTGCGCTCCTGCGAGGCAAGCACGATGCTTCCAAACTCGAAAGCCTTGTCGCGGTAGATCTGCTTGGCCGTGGCACGGTATAGATCGGTGGAAGCGATAGCGCCCAGGCTGGCGCGCTCCAAACTCGTCGGGCGCTCCGTAGGCGGCCTTCAGCGGCTGGGCCGTCTTAAGACCTTCGATCGCGAAGCGCCAGTCGTCTTCCGCAATTAACAGGCTACGGGCTGCCAACTCGGGATCGCTGATTTTGAGAACGCGGACGGCCAGGGCTTCCGCAGCGCTCACGCGCAAATTCCACGCCGGGTCGTTAGTCGCGTTGCCGAAACGATCGTCCGCATCTCCCATGATTCCGTTCGTCCAGTAACTGATCAATTGGCCGGTGGTGCGAAAGCCGTCGCCGAAGCGAGTCTTCAGGACCCAGGCCAAATCCCCACTTGGACTCCTCGATCACACGCTTTGAGAGCTCGGGGTCGAGACCTTGCTGCTGAAGGCGGTCGGCCAGCGACAGCAGCGCGTAAACGATGTCGACCGTGTTGCCCGTCGCGGTCAGATCACCCGCGTCATGATAGCCGCCATTGACAATGATTCGCTTGTCGCCATGAACGCCGTAGCAATCCTGATGGCATCGCCCGTGGATGCCGGGAATCTCCATGCCGCAGCGCTCCGCGTAGAGGAAGTTGAGGGCCTTCGGTCCTGCTGCTTGGCCAGGCATCGTCGCCGATATGAAACGGCTGCGTGACCAAGTCGCCTGCACGAATCACGTAGTCGCCCGGCTGATGGATCTCCGAGAAATCCATGACCTGGTATTGGCCCAGCGCGGTTTTCTGCGTGGAGACGGCTTTGGTCAGGACCACTTGGTTGGCGCCTGCTCGCAGGACGGTGAACTCAGCCGCGTTCAGGCCGCTGGCGATGGCGGACTTGGGAGCGCCGGAACCGTAACCGCTGTGGCTGAAAGCGATGCGGCCGGCCGCCACATCCCAGCCTTCGACATGGTCCGGGTCGACCTGCTGCAGTT